>NZ_LTAO01000040.1 GCF_001590785.1 Alkalihalobacillus trypoxylicola | reverse complement strand
GAGATGACCCAGGCAGCTTAAATTCATTTTCAAAAATCAATAAAATGAAAATTGGATTCTTGCGTGATTCATGAGATAGGCTTTATGAAATTGATTCAATTATAAAAAGAATAAAAATATTTTCAAAATAAGGAAATGAGAACAGAATAAAGGAGCCTGCAGCAATGGGCTTCCAACCGAACTCATAAATAGGTTTAATATTAAACCAGTCTACTTTGGGTAGGAGTGGAAAGTATCCTGTACAAAATAAGAGAATCACAATAAAAAACAACACTTCAGCTACTCTTCCAATGGTATTAAGTCCTGAACGAAGAACAAAATAGACAGGAAGAAGCATCATCACCAAAACCGCTTCTATTGGCGTAATCGTTAGAAAAGAGTTAGCTAAAAAATCACCTAAATCACGTAATGTAGTTAAAAAAATGATAAATGGATAACAAATAACGAAAACAAATAAACTAATTTTTGCAGCATATGTACCAAATATAGTATGAAGGTAATGGACAAATGTTTGGCCGTGCATTTGTTTAACGATGATTGTATATATATAGGGGTAGCGTCAAGAAAATGCGGATTTACAACGCTAAGCACATTTTCGAGACGAAGAGCTAACCTCAAATCACTTAAAGATACATGGCTCGATTTGTCAGAAGGAAATCCCTACAGTTAATTTTTAATTACTGTCATGGCTGGCGTTAATCAATTTGAAAGAGATCTTATTCGTATGCGTCAAAGAGAAGATATTGAACTTGCTAACAAGAAGGAAAATTTAAAGGGCGTTTAAAAAATATCACAAAAACCATGCAGGGATGAACTATGCAATAAAGTTGTATAATGAGGGGAATATGACTATAAATCAAATATGTGAAATCACAAATGTATCTAGAGCTTCGCTATATAGAAAATTATCAGAAGATAAGAATCACCATAATAACCACAATACATTGTGAATCTTATCACTTAAATGGAGCAGTTTAATGGAAAGGCCTTATTAAGAAAACTGTTAGGTTACTTTAGATTAAAGAGATGTTTATGCTTGACAATTTATATAAAACGAGATATCTTCTTATATGACAGTCATTACTGACAGTCTTAAGAAATGAGGAGTGCAAATGAGTAGCAGTAAAAATTTAAGCACCAGTGATAAATTGTTATTAGCAGCGATCGATCTAATCGCGGAAAAAGGCTACAAAGGTGTAACTACCCAGGAAATCGCAATCGCCGCAGGATTGAGCGAAAAAACTCTATTTCGTCACTTCGGTAGCAAACAAAACCTTCTCGAATCAGCATTTGACCGTTTTCATTATACTGAGGAGATGACGAAACTTTTTAACGAAAAGCTTGTATGGGATTTGCAAACTGACTTGTTGCTTATCAGTCGAACATATCATGAAATTATGAATAAAAACCGAAAAATGATTTTGATTAGTATTAAGGAGGAAGACAATTTACCTGGATTTCGAGAAAGGAAAAAAAAGCCTCCATTACAACTATTCGAAATTTTAACAGATTATTTCACTGTAATGTTCGCGAAAGGAAAATTGATTAAAACAAACCCAGATGTGCAGGCTTTTTCGTTCATGGCGATGAATTATGGGGCATTTCTAAACAACTTAGATAGCGTTTCTGACTTTCCATCCGTGTCACTGGAGGAATTTATAATGGAGAGTGTGCAGACATTTACTAGGGCTTTAACCCCCTAGTATTTTTCATCAAATTAAGACAGTCAGTACTGACTGTCTATTACAAACTAATATGATGGTTTGAGGAAAGTCTTAATGAGTAACCATTAGAAACGAGGAAATTAAAATGCAAACATACCATAGAACTTATAAGAATTCCGGAGAGCTACTAATGCGTGTTCTTGCCTTTACACTTATTATCTCAGTCATGAATGCAACGATGTTCAATGTTGCACTGCCGGTTATCAGCAAACAGTTTCAACTTTCGCCATCGAAAGTTAGCTGGGTCATAACTGGCTATATGATTGTATATGCGATTGGCACAGTCACTTTCGGAAAACTAACAGATAAATACAGTTTGAAAGATTTGCTAACTTTTGGTCTCTTGTTTTTATCTTTAGGTTCGGTTATAGGCTTAGTGGCTACCGAATATTGGATGATTATAGTCGCACGTATTATACAGGCGTCCGGTGCAGCAGTCATTCCTGCATTAGCAGTGATTATACCAGTTCGTTACTTTTCACCTGAGAAGCGTGGTCGTGCGTTAGGTACATCTGCAATCGGGTTAGCACTGGGGACGGCACTTGGTCCTATCGTTGCTGGATTCGTGACCACCGCGTTGAGCTGGCAGGTTTTATTTATCATTCCACTTCTGTCGCTATTTACGTTGCCTTTTTATCGTAGATATTTGGATGATGAGAAAGGAGACGTTGGCAAAATTGATTTCATCGGTGGTGCGCTTTTAGCAGGAACAGTAGCTACTCTGTTGTTGGCGTTAACACAAGGGGATGCCTGGTTTTTAGTGACTGGGGTTGTTTTATTGATTTTATTCGTATTTCGAATTTGTTACGCTAAGAATCCTTTTGTAAAACCGGATATTTTTCAAAACAAACAGTATTCACTTGGTCTTGTGATTACATTCGTAATAACCGCGTTAGGCTTCGGTATTCCATACATTGCGCCGCAGTTACTTTCGGTCGTAAACCATATGTCACCGGCTTTAACGGGAATCATTATGTTGCCGTCAGCTCTCATGACCGCGCTATTGGGACGCAAAGGTGGAAAGATAGCCGATGAGAAAGGGAATTCGGTTCTGTTGTATACAGCCTCAACACTTCTTTTTATTAGTTTCATATTTTTATCTTCAGTCGTTGGCTTGTCTTCTGTCTTTATTGCGATCTTTCTTATTTTTGGTGTCCTGGGTCAATCATTTATGCAGATTGCCATGTCAAACATCATTTCACGAACTTTACCTAAGGAGCAAACAGGGATTGGGATGGGCTTCTTCTCAATGCTTAATTTCATTTCTGCAGCTGCATCGACAGCTACACTTGGCAAGGTACTTGACTTCGGTAAACCAAACGTTCAATTAAATCCGATACCGCAAAATAGCGCAGCTATCATATACAGCAACATTTTTCTAGTGCTTGCCATTTTGGTAGTTGTGATGACAGTTATTTATTATGTGCAATTCGGACATATCGCAAAAAAAAAATCTTTGGAAAGGGAATAGGAGAACTTTGTAAAGGAGGTGGTGTCAAAGTTCATCTTATATAAGAAAACGACAATAAACAACTTCGATTCATCTTAGCAAATACAACATTTATCTAAAATTAGGAGGCAAAAAAATATGAAAGTTGTAGCAATCGTAGGAAGTATTCGTAAGGAATCATATAATTTAAAACTTGCTCACTTTATACAAAAACGCTATCAGGGAAAGTTTACTCTTGAAATTTTAAATATCCGAGAACTACCGTTCTTTGATGAAGATATTGAAAATAATCCCCCTTCTGCTGTTACAGAATTTAAAAGAAAAGTGGCAGGAGCTGATGCAGTGCTATGGGTAACCCCTGAATACAATGGGACAATTCCAGGAGTGCTAGGGAACGCTATAGATTGGTTGTCTCGTGTAGAGGTAATGTTTGGTAAACCATCATGGATTGTTGGTGCTACTCCCGGCTTTTTAGGAACGGTAAAAGCTCAATTACATTTACGTGAAATTCTATTTTCACTATCATCACCACTCTTACCAGGAAATGAAGTATATGTTGGTGCTGTCCATCAAAAATTTAATGATGACGGGGAGCTAATAGACGAAGTAACAGTAAAATTTTTTGATTCAGTAGTTAATAATTTTCTAGTCTGGTTTAACCAGCAACAAAGAGTAAACAGCAAATAAAAACAAAAAATGGAAAAGTAATCAAGGAGTATGATTAATAATGCCTGTGGTCAATAATAATATTGTACCTGAGCTTCTCCAAGTAGATAATGAAGAAGCATAAATAGAAATGGTAAAAGGGGTAACAAAAGCTATTTCAGAAAGTACCAAAGTACCTGTCGATGCCGTACACATAATGATTAAAGAAATAAGTGTTAACCGTTACAGTGTTGGTGGAAAGCTACTTAAAGATAAGTAAAGCAATTCAAAACCAAAACTATTTATTTTAGTAAGCATTAAAAGATAATAATGGCGGCGGTAGTTGTAGAAAAATTTAACTCACTATTTTTCGTTTTCCATTAACAGGCGAAAGGGCGCTTTTCTTAATAAGAAGGCGTCTTTTTTTATAGATAACAAATCTAAGGGATTCGATAGTACATGGTGTAGAAAAGATTGTGAAGGATTCTACTTAAACAAAGGGAGGCTTTAGCTGAAGAAGCCAAATTAAAAATCGGTTCCAAAACGTTGTAAAGGAATCGATTTTTTTATGTTGTAATTAGCTTAACGTTGTAAATCCGCATTTTCCTGACGGCTACCCCTATATGAAAAATTTAAAGCTGATTCAATTCTTTGACTTAATAGTGGCTCTATAATACTTTCTTGTATATTTTGAGCGTCAACCATTGTTTTAAAATAAAATAAGCAAGCTTTTTGATTATTTTTTAATGAGAAGGAACGAGAAATAAGATCTGAATTTTTGCCCATCCAATCAGAAAACATAAGGGTATTTTCATTTAAATGTGGTGTAAAAGGGGTATTTTTCACGAAATTTCCCTCCCTTTATTTACTACCGTATATCATGTCCATTTTTTTTAAAATCATGTTTAAATGATTGATTAGGAACTCTATAAAATCGAGAACATGGAAAGTATGTTTCAGATGAGGTATATTTTCTATCTTTGTAAAAAAGGGAGAGACCATGTAAGAATTTTCGTAAAGTAACATTCATACATTTGTTATTCCACTATATTGATTCAAACATTGAATTTCTTTAATGAAAGAGGAGAGAGCATCATATAAAACCAAATTAACCGACCACTTTATTAAGGATTAAAGTAATCGGCTGAACTCTTGCTATTCTAGAAACCCCCAAGCAGCTAGAAGGGAATGAAAAGCAACCTCTAATTCTGCTTCTTGTATGGATGCAAATCCAATCACAAATTTTGGCGGTGCTGTTGAAGCATTTTTCATTGAATAGGAGGAGAGTGGATAAATTTTTAAGTTTTTCTCCTTGGCTTTGTCAATTAACTCCTTCTCTGTTAATCCATTATGAACAACCAATACAATGTGCAAGCCCGATTGTTCTCCGACTATCGTTAAATCATCCTCATATGGCTTTAAAATTGATTTTACTCTTTCTAATTTACGTCTATAAATCTTTTTCATTCGATTTAGGTGTTTTTCAAAATCACCATTTTTCATAAATTTAGCTAATACGACTTGATCGATACGAGAAACCGTTTGATGAAAGTAATTGAATTGCTCTTGATATAAATGAAGCAATGTATTAGGCAATACCATATAGCTTATTCGAGCTGAAGGCATGAGAGATTTTGAAAAAGAACCTAAATAAATGACTTTTTCACTTCGATCCATACTATGTAAGGATGGAATCGTTTTTCCACTATAACGAAACTCACTATCATAATCATCCTCAATAATGTAACGATGAGATTTTTCCTCTGCCCATTCTAAAATCCTTTTTCTGCGGTTAATAGACAGAACCGTCCCGTAAGGAAAATGATGAGAGGGGGTTAAATAAAGAACATCTAACTTAGATTGAAGTAAATGTTTGATACTAATCCCTTTATCATCCATTTCTAAAGCAGTTGCTTTATTTGGGTAGTGCTTTAATATTTTTAAAATAACATGATAACCTGGATCTTCTACACCATACATTTGACTAGGTCCTAATAATAATACGAGCTGCTGTAACAAAACCTCCACACCTGCACCGATAATGATTTGCTCGGGCTTACAAATAACTCCTCTTGAATGATAGATATATTGGGAGATTTCATATCTTAATTCATATTCTCCTTGATAATCTCCTAATAACAATAAATGATGCTGTGATTTTGTTAGCGCATTTTTCATATACTTCCGCCATTTATCAAAAGGAAAGAAAGTAGAATCTATTTGACTTGGATGAAAATGATAGTCGATTACTTCTTTCATTTCTAGCTTGTCGGTATTACGCTGCTGTATGGTCGGGGAGACAAATTGTAAATCTTCATAGGTTTGTACAAAAAAACCTTTTCTAGCTATGACTTCTATATATCCTTCAGCTAATAACTGTTCATAGGCGGTTTCAACCGTATTTTGACTAACTTTTAAAAATTCCGAGAGCTTTCTTTTAGAAGGAAGTTTCGTTCCAAACTCTATTCGACCTTCAATAATTTCTTTTTTTATATAAGAATATAATTGCTCATACAAAGGTACAGAGCTTTGTTTGTTTAATTCGCAAAAAAGTCCATCCATTTCATACACCTCTATCTGACCTCATTGTTTAATTAAAAACTGACACTTTTAATCCTACCATACTATTTTATAATTAGTACATATTCAAAATAATCATACAAAAGGAGTTATGAACATGTCATTAGTTGGAAGTGATACCGTAAAAAGAGGGATGGCGGAGATGCAAAAAGGTGGCGTAATTATGGACGTCATAAATGCGGAGCAAGCAAAGATTGCCGAAGCCGCCGGTGCAGTTGCTGTTATGGCATTAGAAAGAGTTCCTTCAGATATTCGTGCAGCTGGAGGAGTAGCGAGAATGGCTGACCCTACTATTGTTGATGAAGTGATGAAAGCCGTCTCCATCCCTGTAATGGCGAAGGCTAGAATTGGGCATATTGTGGAAGCGAAAGTATTAGAAGCAATGGGGGTAGACTATATTGATGAAAGTGAAGTGTTAACTCCTGCTGATGAGGTATATCATTTAAATAAACGCGATTATACCGTACCGTTCGTTTGTGGAGCAAGAGATTTAGGCGAAGCATCTAGGAGAATAGGTGAAGGTGCATCAATGATTCGGACAAAAGGTGAGCCAGGAACTGGTAATATTGTAGAAGCTGTCCGTCATATGAGGAAGATGCAAGCTCAAATCAAACAGGTTGTAAATATGTCCGTAGATGAACTAATGACAGAAGCTAAAAATATCGGTGCACCTTATGAGTTGCTTTTAGAAATAAAAGAACACGGAAAGCTCCCGGTCGTTAATTTTGCCGCGGGAGGAATTGCGACTCCAGCTGATGCAGCCTTAATGATGCAATTAGGTGCCGATGGAGTATTTGTTGGTTCTGGGATTTTCAAGTCAGAAAATCCAGAAAAATTCGCGAAAGCAATTGTAGAAGCAACAACTCATTACACGAACTATTCGTTAATAGCAGAATTATCTAAAAATTTAGGAACTGCAATGAAAGGCATTGAAATTTCTAGTCTCGAGCCAGCCGAACGAATGCAGGATCGTGGTTGGTAATGGTAACCATTGGAGTTTTAGCATTACAAGGTGCTGTTAGAGAGCACATTAAGCTATTAGAAAAAATAGGAGTTAGAGCTATTTCCGTTAAAGACCCTATACAATTAGACGAAATAGACGGACTTATTTTACCAGGTGGCGAATCGACGACAATGAGAAGATTGATTGATCGCTATCATTTTTTTGAGCCGATTCAAAGATTTGGTCTACAGGGTAAACCTATTTTTGGAACTTGTGCGGGTTTAATATTAATGAGTACATCTATTTCTGGTGATGAAACGAAGCATTTTGGATTCATTAATATGAATGTTGAAAGAAATGCCTTTGGTCGCCAGAAAGAGAGCTTTGAGGCTAAACTTTCTATTAAAAATGTCGGTGAGGAAGTAGATGCTGTTTTTATAAGAGCTCCACTTGTTAAAAGTATTGGTGAAGGTGCAGAAATAGTAGCTACTTTTGAGAATGAAATCGTTGCTGTTCGCGAAAACCATTATCTTGCATGCTCGTTTCATCCTGAGCTAACAGAAGATATTAGACTCCATAAATATTTTATTAATATTGTAATAACAAATAAAGAAAAAACGATTATTTAATACAATAAACCACTTTGTTGAATCAGAGTGGTTTATTTTGTGTTTTTTAAATTATTCAAGAATATCAAATTCGACACTTTTTTTAAAAAACATCTAAGCTTTTTACAGTATGATCTATACTTGTTAAAGTGATATTAGGAAAAGAGTTTGATAACATTTAAATGTAAGCGTTTACAAATATTAACTAAAGGAGGTATTCTAGAATTTTCGTTATGATCCAAACCGTAAAAAATGATAGGAGGTATGCCGTTTGAAACAAGTAAAAATCATGTTTTTAATGACGATGTTTTTAGGAATTGGTTTGCTATTTTTCTCTGAAAATGCAGAGGCAGCTATTACTTCTAATGAGATTGGCACACATGACGGATATGACTATGAATTTTGGAAGGACAGCGGTGGTTCTGGAAGTATGACATTAAATAGTGGAGGCACATTTAGTGCTCAATGGAGTAATGTGAACAACATTTTATTCCGTAAAGGAAAAAAGTTTGATGAGACACAAACTCATCAACAAATTGGAAATATGTCCATTAACTATGGTGCCACTTACAATCCTAATGGAAATTCCTATTTAACTGTATATGGTTGGACAGTAGATCCCTTAGTAGAATTTTATATTGTTGATAGCTGGGGAACGTGGCGTCCACCAGGTGGAACACCGAAAGGAACGATTAATGTGGATGGTGGAACTTATCAAATATATGAAACCACACGTTATAACCAACCATCTATAAAAGGAACGGCAACTTTTCAGCAATACTGGAGCGTAAGAACCTCAAAACGTACAAGTGGAACGATTTCTGTGAGCGAGCACTTTAGAGCTTGGGAAAGTTTAGGTATGAATATGGGGAATATGTACGAGGTTGCTTTAACGGTCGAGGGCTACCAAAGTAGCGGGAGCGCAAATGTTTATAGTAATACCTTAACTATAGGAGGACAATCTGGTGGTGAGCAAGCAACTAGAGTAGAAGCAGAAAGTATGACAAAGGGTGGGCCTTACACCTCTAATATTACTTCTCCTTTTAACGGAGTTGCTTTATATGCAAATGGTGATAATGTGAGCTTTAATCATTCATTCACTAAAGCAAACAGTAGTTTTTCATTACGGGGAGCCTCCAATAACTCAAACATGGCTAGAGTTGATTTAAGGATAGGTGGACAAAATAGGGGAACTTTTTACTTTGGAGACCACTATCCGGCCGTTTATACCATTAATAACGTCAACCATGGAACAGGGAATCAATTAGTCGAGCTCATTGTAACAGCTGATGACGGAACATGGGATGCTTATTTAGACTATCTAGAAATAAGGTAGATTATAAGTAAACCCTAAAGACTGTTACAGAATAAATCTCATATTTAAAAAGGTGAAATGGAAAAAATCCCATTTCACCTTTTCTATTTTTCTGGGTTCTACTGTTGAAGCAGTAGAATCAACTGTTTGTCTTCGTTTTTAATTTAAAAATAAATAATTTATAAAATTTTGAAACTCAATTACTCTTTTTTCGTAAAATATAAAAGTACGAGATAAAGGGAGGTTTATAAATAAGTGACCAACGCAGCTATGCAACTTAAGAACGTAAAAAAAAGAATTGGAAAAAAAGAGATTATTAAAGGTTTAAGCTTTGATATTAAGAAAGGAGAAGTATTTGGTTTTCTAGGACCAAATGGAGCAGGGAAAACGACAACGATCCGAATGATGGTAGGATTAATGAGTATAACCGAAGGGGAAATACTCATACAAGGAAAAAGTATAAAAACAAATTTTAAAGAAGCGATTCAAGAGGTTGGGGGGATTGTAGAAAACCCTGAACTTTACCCCTTTATGAGTGGTTGGCAAAACTTGAAGCATTTTGCAAGAATGATTCCTAATATTAAAGAGGAACGAATTAAGGAAGTTATAAGTCTTGTAGGTTTAGAGAAAGCCATTCATGAAAAAGCAGGTAGGTACTCATTAGGGATGCGGCAGCGATTAGGGATCGCACAAGCATTATTACATAATCCTTCTATTCTAATCTTAGACGAGCCTACTAACGGATTAGATCCAGCTGGAATTCGCGAAATTCGCCAGTACATTCGTAATCTTGCTGAGAAAGAACAGGTGTCTGTCATCGTTTCAAGCCATCTTTTATCAGAAATTGAATTAATGTGCGATCGAATTGGCGTCATAAAGAATGGAAGTTTAATAGCGATACAAGACATTAAGGAGGAAAGCCAAAACAACGAACAGATAACCGTTGTAAAGCTAGTAGCTACTCCACTTGAACAGGCTGTAAATATTCTCAAGAATGATTATCCTAATATAACCCAAAAAGAGAATCATCTATTACTTGAGGTAGTAAGAGAAGAGATTCCGGCTATTTTAAAATTGCTGCTCAATCAAGATATTGCAGTTTATGAGGTTGAAACGATGCGCACAACATTAGAAGACAAATTCTTTGATTTGATTGGAGAGAATGTGATTGAGTAATTTTTTTCAGTTAATAAAAAATGAACAAATTAAATTATATCGGTTAAAGTCAACATGGGCTATGTATATACTATTATTTGTTATTATAGTAGGGATGGGTCTAGTTCTTAAAGTATTTAACGAGGAATTAGTTTCCAACACTTATTCTGATAACTGGCAAGAAGAATTACGAACAGAAAATGAGATGCTTCTAGAAGAAATAGAAGAATTTGAAAGTGAAGAAGATTCCTTCTTTATTAACTTAATAGATTACAATTATGATCAAATTGAGATTAATAGTTACTATTTAGATCAGGATATTGCACCTCCATCCTATGACGGCTGGGCCTTTTTATTAGAGAACGCGGGACTCTCTTCGCTAATTAGTTTATTTACGATTATCGTCGGAGCAGGAATAATCGCAAATGAATTTAAATGGGGCACGATCAAACTATTACTTATTCGCCCAGTATCAAGAACGAAAATACTTCTTTCAAAATATCTATCTGTCTTAATATTTGCCTTGTCTTTGCTACTTTTCTTAATGATCAGCTCACTCATCATAGGCGGTTTATTATTTGGTTTAGAAGGAATCAATCCTATTTATATGCTTCAGACGACAGAAGGTTTAATAGAAAGCACTTTTTTACTTGAAGTATTGAAACAATTTGGATTTAATAGTATAAATTTAATTATGATGGCTACATTTGCCTTTATGATATCGACGATCTTTAGAAGCAGTAGTATGGCAATTGGGATCGCCATTTTCCTTATGTTTTCGGGCAATATTATCGTCAATTCTTTATCTTCCTATGAATGGTCTAAATATATTCTATTCGCTAATACAAATCTAAATCAATACTTTAATAGCTATGGACCTATTATAGAGGGAATGACATTAACATTTTCTGTCATTGTTTTAATTGTATATTATGTGGCATTTCTAGCACTTTCATGGTTTGCCTTCACCAAAAGAGATATAGCAGGAAATTAAAAACAAAGGAGAATCACAATGATTAAAAGAACAGGGGAAGTTATTTTAGGAATTATAGGGATTTTAGGATATGGGTTAGCAAGCTTAATAGCACTTCTAGTCATATTTGTACAAACCGATGAACAGGCATTTAGAGATTTACTTGCTTCAGAACCATCAATAGAAGTGACAGGATCAATTGATCAAATGATTGCAGATTTAAATAGTGTTTCAGGCGGTCTATGGTTAGCGATTATCATTTTAGCGGTCATTTGTGGAATTATTGCGATGATTGTGCTTAAAGGAAATAAAAAACCAAAGCTTGCTGGTATATTATTTCTAAGCTCTGCCGTTATTTCAACAATTGTGACAGGAGGAGCTGCCCTGTTCGGTGCTGTATTCTTCCTAATAGCAGGAATTATGAGTTTAGTTAGGAAACCACAGCAACCAATCGAGCAATAGATAAATCCATCGAAACAAAACGTTTGAACAAAAAGTTATGGGGATTTTCCCGTAACTTTTTTTGTGTTAAAATCCATTAAAAGGAAGGTGGTGCAACATGAAACGTTTTTTACAAGTAGCTTCGCTAGTATTCTTACTAGTTGGTTGTTCAGATTACGGTTCGGTAGTTACCGATACGGAAATTCAGGAAAATGATACATCTGTTACAAGTAATACAGAGGGTGAATTAAAAGAAGAAAATAAGAAATTAATGAAAGAACTTGAAGAAAAGCCGAATGTTACAAGCGACCAACTCAGAGAAACGATGAACCTATCATTGCAAATTATACAAGCTATGTTAGAAACAGACTATGACTACCTAGAATCAGTCACAGCATCAAATGTTACAATTAATCAAGACGACAATAGCTTCACCTTTGAAGAGCATGATCAAGCGTTTTTACAGAATATTGAATTTAATACGACTGATTATAGCTACCACCATGCAGAAGAGGATGGTTCGATAGTGGTTGGCTTTTTAATAAATAGTAGCGCTTTAGAGTTTATTTATGAGCAAAACGGCGACACATACGTTTTATCCTCATACGCCACCAACTAATAAGCTGGCATCAATAACGAGGGTTGATTTTTGGAGGGTAAACCTGATTGAACCGGTAGATTTTTTATGAAAGACGAAACCTAGCGAACACAAGGAACGGAGACTCCAGTGGGATTAAGTGGCCATGCCGAAATCCAATTTTTAAAAAAAGTTAGTTCGGCAGCTCCCCACCGTACGCGAAGTGCCTTGTCGAGCGTACAGCCGGGCACCTAACATACGTGGAGTTCTTCATTCATGAGTATTGTCTTCTTTTTTTCTCATTTATGATAATGGATTTGAGAATGAAGCAATCGCTTGCGATACATAAAAATCATCACGGTAAGGATAAACATAACAATAGCCAAACTAAAAATGGTCCATAATGTTAGGTGAACCGAATATCGATCAAGCATTTCACCAAATAATCGTGGAAGTAGGGCACCACCTAAACCACCCATTGCAATCATTAAGCTTGTTGTACGATCCTCAAGTCCGGGAATTCCTTCATTGACAACAAGTAACCCTAGTGAGAAAATTCCTCCCATTAGTAAACCAGCAACGAAAATTACAAGAAAACTGATGATATAGTGGGGAGACAGTGCAAATAAACCTAATGTGACGGTTTGACCTAAAGTTGTGATGAAGAACAGCCTTGGAAATCCAACTCTATCGATAATAAAAATCATGATGATTCGACCAATGGTCATAGCCCCCCAAAAAACGGTGATACTTAAAGCTAAAACCGAATCAGATAAATTTGACATCATTCCTAAAATAGACGGTAAGTAATTCGGAAAGGTCATTTCTACCCCTACATACAAGAAAAAAAAGAAAGAGCCAAGAAACACCATCGGATACGTCATTTTAGGGAAGCGAGCTGCTCCGTCTTTTTTTGGTTCATTCATTGACTTTCTCTCCCTAATCAGAAGAAATTCGTATTCAGGGAAGCGGATAAATGCCCATAATAGTAAAGTTGAACTAACAATAACACTAATTAAAATAAAAACATGATTCCAGCTACCTGTAGCAATAAAAATCGCCGCAAAAATGGGTACAGTTAAGGCACCTACACCAAAAAGTGCCTCTGTTAAGACCATGATAGAAGCCTTTTTCTCTTTTAATTTACCAATGATTAGCCCGGCTAAAGTTGTTTCTATAAGTCCAATACCTGCTCCACCAAGTGGAATAATAAATAGGAGCCATTCCCAATGAAGTAGTAAACCTAGACTAAGTTGTGAGAAAGCAAATAAAAACAAAGATAGCAGCAGTGTATTTCTTCTTCCTAATGCTTTGATTATTTTAGGAGCAAATAAAACCCCAACTAAAAAACCAAAAAATTGATTCATAATTAATTGTCCACCATCACGGTAATCCAATTGATAGTGTTGAAGCATAGGTTCTAAAACCGAACCAATAATAATATGACCGAAACCAGTTAATAAATAGGCTAGGCCAAGCATCCAAATAAATTTTCTCATTTTTTTCTCTCCATAAATTTATATATATATTTTAGTATTTCTAAATCGATCCTATTTGCATAATGGATAGAGAAGTTTTTTACATACTTAAGCTAGTTTAATGATAAATCACACTAAATAGCAAGAACATTTTAGGAAATAATAAAACTCATGATCATATTTTCAAGAGTAAAAAAACCGTTAATTCAGAAAAAAGTCCAAAATAACGGTTTCTTTATTAAAGTTAGCAGTAGTAATTAACGATTTTCATAAGCCGTATTGAATTCTCAGATGTAACATTTTCAGATAATCTTGCACCCGCGACGATTGGAGCCCATTGGAAAATATCTGACCTCGTAAGTCCACTCTTTTCACAATAAAGATTTACATACATTTCTGCTAATTCTAAAGAAATTTGAGAGTATAAAAGGTAGGTACGATATATATCAGCACAAATATCGCCTGAACTAGAATCAACCCAATCTATTATGACTACTTTGCTTTCTGTCTTGATCAAATTAAATAAATGAAAATCACCATGGCAGAGTCTGTTTTCATATGAAAATGACTCTAATTTCTTTATTAAATAACTTTTTTTCCTTTTATCTAATAGATGCACATTCACACTCTCAATTTGATGGATTAATTTATCCTTCATTGATTCGATTCCTTTTGGAATAATTTTATGAATCTCCATTTGTGTATTAATTGAAATATTCAGGTAATTTTCTGTTTGATTTTTATCTTTAAACATTAAATCTCCTAATGTGTCACCCTTTATATACTCCATTATGATTGCTTGTTCTCCGTTTAACTTAGTTACATCTAACACCTTAGGTACAGGAAGTCCACATGAATAAGCATATTTTTGTTTATTTGCTTCCTTTAAAGATTCGGTATCCGGAAAATAACCGTTAAAAACTTTTACTATTTTGTTTTCAGAAAGATAAATTTTTGAAGTATTTCCGCTTGCTATTGGTTTACCTAAAATCATTCGGTTATCTCCCTTGTTTTTATGATTGTATTTGAGTGAATTTCATAATGGCTCTATAAGTGAAACGGAACGATTATTATACAATGCATTGAATGTTTGCAAATTGAAACGGTAGGTAGTGACTCCCAAAGGATGAGCGCAGTCTGAAGATCCACTCTGACGACGCTTTGCATAGTCAGAGTTAGCTGAAGACAAGCCCTTGGGAAAGCATCTACCTAAAGTGAAAATCAAGCACCTAATCGTTCGGTTTTCATTATAAGATATGAATGATGAAATTGATTGATTTACTAAAGTAAATATCATTATTATAGCATGAATATTTACTATTAAATTAAGTTCTAGCTTTCTATAAAAAGCAATTCTACTATCTATCTAATTAAAATTGATAAATGTTTTAGATAAAACGAAGTTTAATTTTTGTGATGAGAAGGTAATTAAGCTATATACAATTTATAAAGGAGTAGGATATCAATGATTCTAAATACCAAGCAGTATATTAATGGTGAATGGACAAATTCAACCTCAGAAAAAACAATAGAAGTGATTAATCCTGCAAATGAAGAAGTATTAGGAAAAATTGCAGACGGCACAAAAGAAGATGTGAATCGAGCTGTTGAAGCTGCAAAAAATGCTTTTCAATCATTCTCTCAAACTCCTAAACAAGCAAGAGTTGAATTACTAGAAAATATAGTTAAAGAATATGAAAAAAGAAAAGATGACTTGATAAAGGTGATTACCGATGAGTTAGGCTCACCTATAACCTTTACTGAATCTGTTCAATATGAAATGGGGTTACAGCATTTTAAACAGGCAGTAAAAGAACTAAAGTCCTTTAAGTTTGTGGAGGATAGAGGAGGACATGTTATTCAAAAAGATGCAATCGGTGTATCTGGATTAATTACTCCTTGGAACTTTCCAACAAATCAAGCCGCTACAAAATTAGCTAGTGCCATCGCAGCTGGAAGCACGGTCGTCTTGAAGCCCGCTTCTAAGACACCCTTTGCGGCCATCATATTAGCTGAGATTTTTGATGCTGCTGGTGTTCCAAAAGGTGTGTTCAATTTAGTCAACGGAAGTGGATCGACAGTAGGTGACGCGATTAGCTCCCATCCTGACATTGACTTTGTATCCTTTACTGGTTCAGGCGGAGTGGGAAGCAATATTATGAAAAAGAGTGCTGAGGATATTAAAAAAGTTTCCTTAGAATTAGGTGGTAAATCACCAATGATTATTTTAGAAGATGCGGATCTAAAAGAAGCCGCTAAATCGGCGATTGAAGGAGTCATTAATAATACAGGACAAGTATGTACCGCAGCTACACGTACATTAATTCCTGCAAAATTGAAATCTGCATTTATTGATGAAGTAAAAGAGCAAGTATCTCATTATAAAGTGGGTGACCCGTATGATGAACAAACAAATGTGGGACCACAAATTTCAGATGATCAATGGAATACGGTTCAATCTTATATCGAAAAAGGTATGCAAGAGGGTGCTACACTAGTTGCTGGTGGTTTAGGCAAACCAGAAGGGTTAGATAAAGGGTTTTATTCTAAAATAACGGTATTTAGTGACGTACAAAATGACATGACCATTGCACAGGAAGAAATATTCGGTCCAGTCATGTCCATCATTACTTATGATAGTATTGATGATGCGATTAATATTGCCAATGACACTAAATACGGGTTGGCTGGATATGTGTTTGGTAATGATTCAGGTACATTAAAGAAAATTGCATCCAAGCTACGAGCAGGAAGGATTACGATAAATGATGCTGAAGGTGATTTCTCTGCTCCATTTGGCGGATTTAAGCAATCCGGTATCGGAAGAGAATGGGGAGATTTCGGTATCGAAGAATTTTTAGAAGTGAAATCAATATTAGGAATTCCTCAATAAAATCTATTAGACCGTATATCTAAATTAGATATACGGTTATTATTAATAATAAGACATATAATACGGTTTAAAAAAACGATTTAATTCAATAATAAAAGAAAAATGAGGTTTATAAATGGAAATACATTTTGGTTATGTTGCACACGCATTAGATTTGTGGGAAGCAAGTCCTGCAAAAACCGTAACGTTTAAGCGCTATACTCAATTACCAAGTCATGAAAGACTAGAAAAATTACATGACATTACGGAACAAAATCTAAACCATACATTGAGAATTTTACATTATAATATTGCACATGAAATCAATTTATATCGGTTATCCAGCTCTATAGTACCACTTGCTACACATCCTGAAGTAATGTGGGATTATATTAGTCCGTTTAAAGAAAAGTGGTTAGAAATAGGCAACCTTATAAAAAAACATCAATTATTAGTGAGCTTTCACCCTAATCAATTTACTTTATTCACCAGTCCAAGAGAACAAGTAACCTCAAATGCTATTATCGATATGGAATATCATTATCAAATGTTAGAGGCTATGGAAGTTTTAGATAATAGCTTTATTAACATACATATTGGAGGAGCTTATGGCGATAAAACAGCTTCATTAGAACGATTTCATAAAAATTTGCAGAAGCTTCCTTCTCCTATTAAAAAGCAAATGACTTTAGAGAATGACGATAAAACATATAATGTTGCTGAAACGCTGTCTGTTTGTCAACGAGAAAACATTCCAATGATATTAGATTATCATCATCATATGGCAAATAAGATGGAAGGAAATTTAGTGGATTACTTAGAGGACATTTTTCTCACTTGGAAAGACTCAAAGAGACGACCAAAAGTTCACCTTTCTTCGCCTAAAACGGAAAGAGAATATCGTTCTCATGCATCGAATGTTTCCCTTGATTTTATCTGGCCATTTCTTGAAATGGCCAAAACACTAAACCAAGATTTTGATATTATGATAGAAGCAAAGCAAAAAAATTTAGCTATGCATCAATTGATAGAAGAGCTTTCTAAAATACGTGGTATTAAACAAACCTCAGGTGGTTCTATCCATTGGAAATAATTAATGACATTAAATACGATTACTTCGAAAGTGGTCGTATTTTTTATGTTTTTATTTCTATGTATGTCTAGCGTAGCCAACCATTGGCAAAGTAATAGCTGATAAACGTTTGTGTCTGAAAATGCCGATTTATAAATGTAAGAAAATGACAATATTAGTTCTTAGAAAAGCTATGGATATATTCTAAATTGAAACTTTATTAACTCATTAATCGTAGGAATATTATTAATAAAAATGAGGAGGAGAATTAATTTGGAAATGATCATTTGGATTATAGGGATTGCTGTAATTTCTCTTATCCTTATTTTAGGAACCGGAATATACATGTTTAAGAAGAAAATAAAAAAAGATAATCCAGAATATATTTTGCAGTTTGTGAAAGAGCATTTAGAAAGCGATAAAGTTGCGCTTTCAATCAATTATAATGATCAAGAATGGGTAAATATTAATTCTAAAAATTTACTACCTTTAGCAAGTACGGTCAAAATTATTGTAGCAATTGAATATGCACGACAAGCATCAAAAGGACAAATTAATTCGTTACAAAAAGTTAGTTTAGATGAGTTAAACACCTTTTACATTCCTAAAACAGACGGTGGTGCACATGAAGCGTGGATTGCTAGCTTAGATGATGGGAAAGGGATGGAGACAGTTTTTTTAAGTGATGTAGCTAAGGGAATGATTACCTACAGTTCAAATGCTAACACTGAGTACTTAATGCAATTGCTAGGACTTGAAAATATTAATACTGTGTTAGTAGACTTAAATATTTCTAATCACGAACCATTATATCCGTTAGTTAGTGCGATGTTTATACCTACACAGTTATTAAATGAAAAAAATGTAACCAGACAGGAATTACTTAAATTATTGGAAAATATGGATATTTCAGAGTACCGTAAAAGGGCCATTAACATCCATAAAAAATGGATAAGTCAACCACCGACGGATCAAGATAAAAAACAAATACTAAAAAATCTAGACTTGAATATTCAAAGAATATGGTCCGACCGATTACCTCGATCTACTACTGCTACCTATGTGGATATTATGGATAATTTAAACAGTAAAACATACTTTGATGATGATATATACAAATACCTAGAACCTGTTATGGAACAACTGATGTCACATCCAACTAATCGTGAATGGTTAATGCACGCAGGGGAGAAGGGTGGTTCTACGGCATTTATTCTGACTACAGCAATGTACGCTACAGATAAAGAAGGTAACCAAACTGAAATGGCTTTTTTTACAAATGATTTAACTTCATTAGAACAAACAAAATTATCTCGAAATTTAAATGGTTTTAAACTGAAATTTTTAAAAGATACCGAATTTAGAAATCGAATGACAAATGAATTAGCTATTATAAAAAAGTAAAATTCTCAACACTAGGGAATTTTACTTTTAATTTTAAAATGTACGTAGCCTTAAAATAAGCTACTATCAAGCAAAATAACATGATGGATTTGATAACATATAGCTACACAGAAGTAAAAGAAATTTACGACGGATTATTGCCCGACAGGGTGACAGAGCTTGGTGAAAGCAATATGTTGCCCCGCAGCATGAGAATATGTACTGAAGATCTTTATTGACAATGATTATAAGTAAATGTATAGTTTTTGTTAGATTACGAAAAGGAGGGTTATTAAAAATGATGCTATCAGGAAGATTACGCCAGAAAACTTTGAACAATAAGTAACTGAATATGTTCAAAGGCTCTGTTTTCATTAAGCAGAGTATTCGGGAGTAGTCTGCACATTTTTAATCATCTTCTACGGAGAAGTCTATACTTTTGACGTGAAGAAAGGCAGATATTCATCTGTCTTTTTTGTATGTCAGTTGTACGCTCATATACAGTATGACGTTTTTTGCTATACCTCGTTTACTCTTCACCACAGACAACAGACCGTCTGTGGTTTTTTTTGACTACATTCCTTTAAATCTTTAAAAAAATGAAATACAAGAAAAAAGAATGAAACCACTATATTAGAAAGATTAATGGAGGAAAAAGCATGAATACACTTAAAATTAAGCAATTAGCAACAAATAAAGGATTGGATATTGTAGAAAACAGTATCAAAATCAATGAATCAGGTGTTGACTTTCAAGTAGCCTACGCCAAAGACCAGCATAACGATAAATGGATTTTAAGAATTCCACGTAGACTGCAGTCAATGAGACATGCACACCAAGAGAAAAAAGCATTAGATATTATCCGGCGTCATTCAAGTTTTCAAGTTCCGGATTGGTCTATCTTCTCTGAAGAATTAATTGCTTATAAGCAATTAAGCGGACTTCCTGCAGCAACCATTGATATTGATTTACAAAAGTATATTTGGAATTTTGATGAATCCAATGTTCCATCTGACTATTATCAATCATTAGGGAAATCCCTTGCCGTATTACACTCATTGCCTCAAGCAGACTTCCAACATATCGGAGTTGAAATTGTTCATGCCAGGGAGTTAAGAGCTTCCATGAAAAAACGAATGGAAATGGTGAGGAAACAATACGAAATCAACACAAATTTATGGGAGCGCTGGCAAACCTGGCTTGCTACTGACTCTCTCTGGCCCTCCCATGTAGGAGTAAAGCACGGCGACTTACATCCAGGCCATATACTCATCAACAAAAATCATCAAGTAACAGGCTTAATTGACTGGACAGAAGTTGGTATTGCTGATGTATCTGTTGATTTCATGGCCCATCAGCTTCTTTTTGGGAGTGATGGACTGTCAAAGTTAATCGAAGCTTATGATAATGCTGGCGGAAAAACATGGTCTAGAATGGATGAGCACATTGTAGAACTTCTAACAACAAGCGGCATTACTGTAGCAGAATATGCAGAAATCTCAGGATTACAAGAAATGCGTGAAACAGCTGCACTTATGCTAGCGAAATGTAAAAAACGTCCAGGTCATTATCGACCATAATAAGAGTGAGAAACTACGTGTAGAAAATCCTTCAAACAGTAATAAGACTTATCTTTTACCGCGATGGGCGGTTTGTTATCGCTTTAATTAATGTCTTAAATTTCTTTTCATCTTACATTTGAAAGGCAAACCGTTGCTTCCGGTCCATCGGACAACATATAAATGAGCCGTGCAGTCTTGGAAAGAGTCTATTGAGTGAGCAGTAAAATAAGCAATCAAATCCAATGTTAAAACAATATCCCCGAAAACTGAAGATTTAATTAAACTGGGTAAAACAGGGCTTATACAGAATGATGGAAAAAATTAGGTGTTTCTACTTAGCTTAAGTTTGATTTTTCATTATTAGGGGAACATAATTATGGTTAATTAGTTACTTATTTTTTTAAGGGGGCTTGAATTTGAACAAGTTTTTACATCCTATTACAGACCGCGTCTCAACTAAAAAAGGGGCTTGGATTACCATTTCCATTTGGTTGCTGGTCATGATTTTATTAAGTTTTGGACCAAATGTTAACGATTATAAGGTATCTAACTTTGAACCCTTACCAGAAGATGCGGATTCGATTATAGCTGCTAATAAAATTGAAACTATTTTTCCTAATGAGCAAGGGACTCCAGGTATTTTAGTCTTTTATCAGGCAGACAACAGTGTCGAAAGGCAGGAAGTGCAAGACACGGTATCAGCTATAATGGATGCAGAGATAGCAGGAGTTGATTCTGTTTTAGATATTTCCCAACTTCCAGAACCGGCATTGGAGGAATTTCGTTCAGAAGACCAATCTTCATTTATTGTTCCTTTTCAATTGGAGGCAGAATTAGGTAGTAAGGATTATTTAGAAATTAATAAAGAAATAACAGAAATAGGTGATCATGCTTTAGCGGAATCTGGTGGTATTCAATTATTTGTTACGGGACCAGCAGGGATAGCGGGAGAAACGGTAGAACTGTTTGAACGAGCTGATTTTGTTCTGTTAATAGCTACTGTCATTATTATATTATTTTTATTAATAAGCATTTATCGCTCGCCATTGCTAGCTTTCATTCCATTGCTTGCAACAGGCATTGTATTCCAAATAGCTAATCAAAGTTTGGCTTTTCTTGGAGCAGGTGGTCTTGAAATCAATAATCAAACGACCTCCATTATGAGCATTCTTTTATTTGCTGCAGTCATTGATTATTCTTTATTTGTCTTTTCAAGATATCGAGAAGAACTTTATTCACATAATAGTAAATATGACGCCATGCGCTTAGCGATGAGAGCTACAGCTGAACCGGTATTTATTGCAGGAGGTACCGTTCTTTTAGCGATGCTCATCTTGTTTTTCGCTACTTTTAGAGAATATCAAAACTTTGCTCCTATATTTGGTGTGGCGATCGTCTTTATTATCCTAGCATCGATAACCTTGGTACCTGCTCTATTTACTGTATTTGGTCGTAAAGCCTTTTGGCCAAAAGTACCAAATTACGGTGATACGTCCCAAAATAAACATACCTTCTGGAATAAAGTTGCCCGATTTGTGATTAAGAAGCCCGGTATTGCTAGTGGTTCTGTCACATTGTTATTGTTAATCACATCTCTAAATATTTTTAATATGGAATTTGAGTTTGATCTCGTAAAGAACTTCCCAGAAGACATGCCTTCAAGGATGGGATATGAAATAGTTGAAAATAACTATGATAAAGGGGAAATTGCTCCAACTACTTTATTAATTGAAAATGATAACAGTTGGACAGAAGAAGAAATTGACGATATCATTAATGACTATTCATCCTTAGAAGAAGTAGCCACTACTTCACTGGAAAATATTTCAGATGATGCAAAGTCAATTAAACTCAGCATGGCTCTTCAGATTAATCCATACTCGATTGAAGCGATTGAATTTATTGATGAGATACGAGATCAAGCAGAGGCTCAATTACAATCCCTTTCCATTAATGGACAACAATACTTTGCGGGAACAACTGCACAGTTAGCAGATGAAAGAAGCGTCAATAATCGTGATATTGTTCTTATTGTTGTACTAGAAACGTTATTAATTTTGGCATTGCTTGTATTTATGACGCGCTCGTTGCGAATGGCCAGCTATATGATGGCAACGATTATTTTCTCCTATTTGTCTGCTTTAGGTTTAGGTATTTTCCTTGTAGATGTCCTTTTTGGTTATGATGCTATAAGTACGAGAGTTCCAATTTATACCTTTATATTCTCGGTTGCATTAGGAATCGATTATAATATCATCTTAGTATCGAGGTTTTTAGAAGAAAGAAGAAAGCATTCAGTCAAACAATCTCTTGAAAAAGCGATTACTCATACTGGTGGTGTTATTTCCTCTGCTGGTGTTATTCTTGCTGCTACATTTGCTGCACTCATGACTATGCCTATCGCCGATTTGTTTGTTTTTGGCTTTATCGTATCACTCGGAGTATTAATCGATACATTTTTAGTAAGAGGATTATTATTACCATCACTAATTTTGTTTTTTGAAAAAGATAAAAGTCATCCTCAGAAACAAAAAGAAGTTTAACAAGAAAAGTAAAAGTAAAACGAGTCCGTTTCATTTCGGATTCGTTTTTTTATTCTTTTTTAATGAGCAAGATGTGCGGGTAATTGTCTAGTATGAGTGGAAAAAGCTCAGTAAAGTAATGAAAAGCCACCTTTCAATTATGGTATTTTTTTACCAATTTACCCGTAAAACTTATAAAATTTTTTTATATGAGTGAATTTCATAATTGCTCTATAAACGAATAAAACCGAACGTTTCTTATAAACCGAATTAACTTCTTGATTGAAACGGTAGGTAGTGACTCCCAAAGGATCAAGATCCACTCTGACGAAGCGCTGCGTAGTCAGAGTTAGCTGAAGACAAGCCCTTGGGAAAGCATCTACCTAAAGTGAAAATCAAAAACCTAATCGTTCGGTTTTTATTAAAAATCAAATGTTTGTTAATTAACTTCTTGATTGAAACGGTAGGTAGTGACTCCCAAAGGATCAGTGCAGTCTGAAGATCCACTCTGACGAAGCKCTGCGTAGTCAGAGTTAGCTGAAGACAAGCCCTTGGGAAAACATCTACCTAAAGTGAAAATCAAAAACCTAATCGTTCGGTTTTCATTATAAGATATGAATGATGAAATTAATTAATATAATAATTTCTGTTTCCTTATTTTAATCTGAGACTTTATAATAATTTTATGATCATTTAGAGAAAAGACTTCATCCAGCTAGGGGGATCATTATGGAAATTAGACGTTTATACAAAGAAGACAAGCTTTTATTTGAACAAATGAACACAGGAATAGAAGATGATTATGTATTACATATTTACGATCAACTAATGGAAGAACCTCATTTTTTATATGGTTTATTCGAGCAAAACCAATTAGTTAGTATCGGTGGGTATACCATGTTTGCTGATGAATACGCCATGCTTGGCCGCTTAAGAAGCGACCTCTCCTATAGAGGAAAAGGCTATGCTTCGAAATTGTTGGAATTTGTTATGAATGAGGCCCTAAAACAGCCGGAAGTGAAATGGATAGGTGGCAACACTCAAAAAGACAATCCATCTGCTATGAAGGTCTTAAATAAATTAGGTCTCAAATCGTATCCCCTCATTTATCATGCTACGACTAATGACGTGGGGTCCTTAAAAAGGGTAGGGGAGTTATGGAGGAAAATAAATGATTTTACTGAAAAAAAGAGATGGTTATTAGAAAATTATTCCGATTCTAATAATCTCTTTGGTTATGAATGCTACTACCCATTTCCAGCAAGTGAAGCTTTGTTTTCTAACGAAAAGATAAAGGAATGGACTATTTTTGAAAATGAGTCTAAAACCCGCTGTTTGCTTTTAAAAAATGACGTAAAAGGGGTGCCTATCGTCCATGTCATTTATCCTTATGATGATATTTGGACACAGCCTGGTTTATGGAAAACGATACAAACTTTTTATGATGCCAAACCCATACACAAAGAGTCTGATACGCAGATTTGGCTCGATTTAAGCGATCAACAACTATTATCTATACCAGCTGAGCATACTTTTACTATTTCTACTCCTTGGATTTTATATGGTGAAAATCGCCAGCAACTTTTAATACAACAGAAAAAGCAAACGTTCCTTTAAATACTAAGCTTCAATCATTTGTTCTAGAATCCACGGAATGGCATCATGTAGGGAAGGGAAACTAGCATCTGCACCAAAGCAATCTGACGTTCTTTGATGGACTAAAATCGTTTTGCAGCCTGCTTTTTTCCCAGCTTTTATATCTGGTTCACGATCGCCAACCATAATACTTAAAGGTAAGTCAATATGATATTTTTCAGCTAATTGAAGAAGCATATTTGCTTCTGGTTTTCGACAGAGACAACCTTGATTAGGCTTATGAGCACAGTAGGCGATGTCGTCCAAAGTAGCATTATACTTTAATAAATCTTTCTTCATTTTTTCATGAATCGATTGTAACATTGTTTCCTTTAAATACCCTAAGCCAACACCACCTTGATTGGTCACGACAAAAACCAATATTCCTGCATCATTTAATAATTTTATGCTTGTTCCTACACCTTTCATTAAATGAAAATCTTTGGGATTATTCACAAATTTCACTCTTCTAGTCAAAACCTCATTTATGACTCCATCTCGATCCAAAAAAACAGCCTTTTTCATTCTAAACCATTCCTTATTCCTTAAAAATGTTCCATCAAACTATTCAAAGATACTTCAAGTTCATTGTCCGGATTTTCAAGGGAATAGACCCTTGCTGTCTTACTTCCTTCATTGACATGTTGAATATAAATCGGTGTTCCATCATAAGTAACATTGGCCATAATAGGTGATTCAGCAATTTCCTTAGCACGCATTATATTCATGATATAATCTCCTTTTTTTAATCGTTAGACTTCTGTGATAGTATGTCGATACTAGTCAAAAGTATACGAAAGAATCCACCCTAAAATTCAACTAAAACTTTCCCATTATCATTCTGCTCTCGAAGCAGGAACGGAAGATATCCATGCCTAATACTCTCAAGAAGTGTTACATATTTAAAGGATAATTGAATGTTTTATTGAAATGTTATAGTGAGGTGAGCGGAGATGAGAAAAGATGAGGCAGGTAGAAAGTTGAATTTAGACCGAATCGTATTCATAGGTAGAACATACGAAGAATATTTAAAAATATTTTCCCTTTCTATAGACGATTTAAAAGGGAAGCGAGTTCTTGATTGTCCCGCAGGTGCTTGTTCATTTACAGCTATCGCTAAGCAATTAGGGGTAAATGCTACAGCAGGTGATATTGCATACAGCTTTTCGGCAGAAGAATTAGAGACAAAGGGTCTAAATGATATTAGTCATGTCACAGAACATATGAAAAAAAAACCGAGAAATTATAGATGGGATTATTTTAAGGACTTAGAAGCGCTAAAGCAATATCGAATAAAAGCTTTAAAAGAATTTATAAAAGATTTGCAGATTAATAGAGAAAGCTATATTCCTGTTACTTTACCTTCATTACCATTTAAAGATGAACAATTTGATATAACTTTGTCGGCTCATTTTCTCTTTATGTATAGTGATAAACTAGATTTTGCTTTTCATCCAAAAGTGATAGATGAGCTTTTAAGGGTATCTACAGCAGAAGTGCGGATCTTTCCTTTAGTTGATTCTATAGGAAATAGACCTCCATTTTTAAAAAGGTTGATGGATACAATACAAAAACAAGGCTGGAAAGTAGAAGAGTTAGCCGTTCCATACGAATTTCAAAAAAATGCAAACACGATGCTAAAAATATATAAATGATCGAAGTGAAAAATTCCTCCAAGACATAAGGTACCTAATCATTTGGAAGGACAGGCAAAAAAAAGAGAATCAACTTATAATGAAAGTGTTTATGCTATTCGCTCCCATCATCAAATGTAACAGGACCCAATCTTCTAGTAAGAAGAAGGGTCCCGTTTGTTGTTCATGTATGTAGCATTTCAGATTATAGTTATTTTTTTTAAATTATATGCTGTCTATGTTAGAGAAGCTGTTTTTCTCGATATTCCTTTGGCGTAAAACCTGTACTTCTTTTAAATTGTCTTGAAAAATGACTTGCACTAAAAAAGCCACAGCTCTCCGCCACTATTTGAATGATAGATGCTTTATTCTTTAGTAGCTGTTTCGCTTTATTCATCCGCGCATTTAATAAATCAGCTTTCGGTGAAATGAAAAAAAACTTTTCATAATACGTATAAAACTGACTCTTTTCAAGATGTACCATTTTACAAAGTTCAGAAACCTTCCAATCCTTCTCACATTGTGTAATTAATTCTAAGCGTAGTTTTAAAAAGGAATGATATAGCACACCAAATTCCTTGGACTCAAGTGGCTGATCCAACTGCCTAGAGCATTCCACAAATAAATGGCGTAATAAAGCATCCATCATTTCATTTTTCAATTTAGATGGTGATAAAAATTCAGATTGAAGCTGTTGAAATAACTCATCCATCTTTTCTAAATGATAAGGGTAGAAGACCTTATTTAATGGAATTTCATATAGTTCGACTTGCTCTTTCGTTGTACTAAAATGAACATAACTATTTTGAAATTCTTGAATAGCCTCATAATCCTGTGGAGCTGTAGGTGTATATAAAATGCAGGCCCCTGCTTTAGTGATTACGATTTTATCATTTAAAACAAGTCTCATAGGCTTATAAAACCTTAAAAACAAATAAAAACCTAAACCATTCGGTCTATAAATACGATCATGATTCGGGTTATGGCAGCTATAATCACAATAATCTAATAGAAACATAGATTCCCCTCCAAACTTTAGTATATCAATACTGGAAGAAGTGTCAAGAATATCGGAAGAAACCATCTTTTTTTGAAAGCGTTTTTACTGTATTCTATCGATAAGTAGAGAGGAGGAATAGTATGGGAGCGTATTTGTTTGTTCACTTTAAAGAAAAGCGAACTCCAGATGGTGAACAAGTTTACTTTGGTGTTAGTCAAGATGGCTATCATTGGGAAGAAGTAAACAACGGGCACCCTGTTCTTTGGAGCTATTTTGGGGACAAGGGTGTTCGAGATCATACGATTATACGTACAGAAAATAACGAATTTATCATAATGGCCACAGATTTAAGTCTGTCTTATGGGATGCTGAATCAATATAATGACTCATGGGCAGAAATCGGAAGAAATGGTAGTAAATCATTAGTATTATGGCGCTCCAAAGATTTAATCAATTGGGAGCGTCAAGAACTCATAAAACTAGGAGACAAAGAATTAGGTTGTCTTTGGGCACCTGATATTATCTATGATTCCATTGAAAAAGACTACATTATTCATTGGTCGTCTTCTTACTCTCGAAACAACTTTACAAATAAAGCGATATTTTATTCACGTACAATAGATTTTCACTCATTTACAAAGCCAGAGATTCTTTATAACAAAGAAGATAGTGGTGTAATCGATTCTGCCATGTATGAAGAGGATGGACTCTATTATTTATTTGTTAAAAGTGAGGGAGCTCCTGATAATATCATACTTTTAACATCTAAACATATAACAGGTCCCTTTAAAAGAATGGAAAATTTTGATCAAAGTATGGCTCATTTGGAATCAGGAGTTTACGAAGCTCCTACAGCAGTAAAAGCAGACGATGGCCGCTGGTGTTTATTTTTAGATTATTATGGAACGGGAGCAGAAGGGCAAGGCTATGTTCCTTTTATAGCGGATAAATTGGCAAGTGCTCATTTTATCCGTAGTGAATCTTCCTTTTCGTTTCCATATGGGTTTAAGCATGGCACTATTTTAAACATAACGAATGAAGAGTATAAACGCTTAAAAAATTATCATAAAAAACCTTCAGAATATTAAAGGAGAGATGATCTTGAAAAAAGCAACCTTACACGTTAATAAGCACTTTCAAATAGGAGAAGTAGATAACAGAATTTATGGTTCATTTATTGAACATTTAGGAAGAGCCGTTTATGAAGGTATTTATCAGCCAGACAGTCCATTTGCAGATGAGCAAGGAATGAGAAAGGATGTTCTAGATTTAGTAGAGCAGTTAAATGTTCCTGTTGTTCGATACCCAGGGGGGAACTTTGTATCAGGCTATCGCTGGGAAGATAGTGTCGGTCCGAAAGAAGAGCGTCCTTCTACGATTGATTTAGCTTGGCGTGTCATTGAATCTAATCAATTTGGTTTCAATGAATTTATGGATTGGACAAAAAAAGCAAAAACAGAATGTATGATGGCCGTTAATTTAGGTACTCGTGGAATTGAAGCTGCCAAAAATATTCTTGAATATAGCAACATTAAAGGTGGTAGCTATTATAGTGACCTTCGCCGTAAGCATGGTTGGGAAGAGCCTCATAATGTAAAGCTTTGGTGTCTTGGAAACGAGATGGACGGACCTTGGCAGGAAGGACATAAAACCGCTTATGAATATGGTCGTTTAGCATCCGAAGCTGGACGCGCTATGAAAATGTTAGATCCGACGATAGAGACGGTTGCTTGTGGGAGCTCTTCATTAACGATGCCTACCTTTGGAACTTGGGAAGATACCGCCTTAATGGAATGTTACGACCAAGTAGATTATTTATCACTTCACCAATACTATGGAAATCGTGAAAATAATTCAGCAGACTTTTTAGCCAATACTGTAGCGATGGATCAATTTATAAAACAAGTAATCTCCATTTGTGACGCGGTAAAAGCTAAAAAACGTGGTAAAAAGGACATACACCTATCTTTTGACGAATGGAATGTCTGGTATCACTCAAATGAACAAGATCAAAAAATCGAGCCTTGGAGTCAGCATCCTCATCAATTAGAGGACGTTTATAATTTCGAGGACGCTTTATTAGTGGCTGGGATGATGATTACCCTTCTTCGTCATGCAAATCGTGTTAAAATTGCATGCTTAGCTCAATTGGTCAATGTTATTGCTCCGATTATGACCTCTGATACTGGAGCTTGGAAGCAAACCATTTATTATCCTTTTGAACTTATTAGTAACCTCGGTCGAGGAACAGTATTAAATACGGAAATTCAAGTTCCGTTCTATGAATCTAAGCATGGAGATACGCCTTTTTTAGATTCAGTAGCGATCATGAATGAGGAGTATGAGACGCTCACCATTTTTGCTGTTAACAAAGATTTGAAACCTTCCGAAGAGATGGAGCTTTCAGCTGATTTACGTCAATTTGAAAACTATATAGTTGATAAACATGTTGTATTAGTGCATGACGACCTTAAAGCAGTTAATACCGAAGAGAATCCAAATAACGTCACTCCACATGCAAATGGAAATGCTACGCTAGAGAATGGACATTTACAAGCAATGCTACCCGCTCAAAGCTTTCATGTCATTACATTAAAAAAACAGTAAGATACTTATAAAAATGTAATCCAAAAAGCAAAGATGATTTTAGAGCATCTTTGCTTTTTTATTTCTTTTATTCAGCAGCCAACCATGGACTTAATTGCAGGGATACATCACTCGTATTAATTGATTGACCAACTGTAAAACCCGTTAAATTTTGTGCCCTGAAATTTATAGGTGGGACCTCTTGAACACTACCAAATCCACTGTTTTTACCTGCAATGGCTGAACCATTCACTTGATTATAAACAGCTAAATAATAGATAGAATCATCATTTAAAAGAACAGGCGACACTAAAGGTAATGTAAAAATTCCCGCTGTAATATTAGCCATCATACTTGTTACAGCGATTACTGTTGCTGTTGTATTCGTTTCAGGCTCAAGAATAGCCATTTGAAAGTCACCAGTAGCGGTCCCAGTCTGAATGATATAAGCGGACATTTCGGTGACGATCGTTGACTGTTGAATAAATACAAGCGCTCCAATCGCTTGATTGTTTCCCGCTCCTGCATTAAAGGGTATTTCCGTCTCAATGGAGCCCATTGTAGTCGTTTGTATAAAAAAAGGAGTTGGGCCACCCGCCCCACCGGTAGGTCCGGTTATTCCTTGTAGACCCGTTGGTCCCGTAGGACCCGTTACGCCGGTTATCCCTGTTGTTCCTGTGGCACCTGTTATTCCCGTTACACCGGTAGGTCCGGTTATCCCTGTTACGCCTGTAGGTCCTGTTACACCTGGTGCTCCAGTTATCCCTGTTGTTCCTGTGGCTCCAGTTGGACCCGTTACACCTGGTGCTCCAGTTGTTCCTGCTGGCCCGATAGGACCGGTTGGTCCCACCTTAGGGAAAAATGGCTTTTTATGCGAAAGATTTATATTAGGAACAGCATGACAAGAACTGTTTGTTCGATTTTGATATTTCATGTCAACACTCCTTTAAGCACATCACTAACTATAATTAATGTATTAACAGCTCTAGAAAATGTATAAGCTTATACCCGTTATAGACGAAATACCTTTCTATCATAAGAATAATCTTAGTTATATAGGTAATCTTATAAAACAGTGGCAAAAGAAGTGACCATCAACAGAGAGCGCTGATGAGCATAATACTTTACTTCTTACTAAAAATAAGTGATAATACATTTTGTAAGTTAATAATTATTCTCATATAGTGAAGGGAGAAGTTACAAATGAAATTTCAAGATAAAGTCGTATTAATAACAGGAGCATCAGGTGGAATAGGAATAAAAACGGCTAAACTGTTTGAGAATGAAGGAGCAAGGCTAGCATTAGTTGATTTAGATAAAGGGAGATTAGAAAATTCAGCTAAAGAAGAAGGACTAAACCTATCAGAAAGTTTACTGTTGTCCGGAAATGTTGGTAGTGAGGACGAGGTACAAGCATTTGTAAAGGAAACAGTCAATCATTTTGGTAGAATTGATGTTTTTATTAATAATGCTGGGATTAATGGTCATTTTGGCGACATTACCGAACAGTCCATTGAAAATTTCCAAAATGTCATGAACGTTAATGCTACTGGGGTATTTCTAGGTCTTAAACATGTTATGAAGGTCATGAAAGAACAACAATCTGGAGCGATTGTAAATACAGCCTCTAACGGAGGGTTATTAGGTTCACCTGGCATGGCTCCATATATTGCTTCTAAACACGCTGTAATAGGCTTGACAAAATCTGCGGCATTAGAAGGAGCCCCACATCAAATTCGTGTCAATGCTGTTGCTCCATCTGGAGTAGATACAGCTATGGTTCACGCAATAGAGAAAAATGCAAGCCCTGATAACATTGAAGAAGCTAGAAAACAATTTAAAGCAAGTGTACCAATGAATCGTTATGCTACTGCCGAGGAAATTGGGAAGTTAATGATGTTTTTAGCTTCTGATGATGCTTCCTTCATTTCAGGTTCTTATTATCGTATTGATGGGGGACAAGGTGCAACATCTGTTTAAGCCATCCCTTTTAAATAATCATATCATATCATTTCAATATACTTATTAAAAAAAAAGCCCGACACATTTACTTGAGTTTAAATGGAGTCGGGCTTCATTTTTATTTACATGAGATTGAAGAAGGTCATCAATATCTCACTATTCTCCTACTTTTCGTTTTCCTAATTCTTGTTCATAAATATAAAGAGCGTTTGAATCATCTTTAATTCTTGTTAAATAATCAATATGAGTTTCAAACATTGACTCTTCTTCAACTTGTTCATCTAAAAACCAATTCAGAAAAGAAAGAGTTTGGTATTCACGTTCGTCTTGAGCAATACCGTATACTTCATAATAACTTTTTGTCACCTTTTGCTCCTGAACTAATGCCGCTTCAAAGGTTTCAACAAGTGAACCGAAGTTTGCTTTTGGTGTTTTAATTTCTGAAAAAACAGCTTGCTGACCTTTATCGTTTAAATACGTATAAACCTTCATTCCGTGTTCGCGCTCTTCAGTAGCTTGCATTAGAAAGAAATTAGCAAAGCCATCATAGCTATTATGATCGCAATAAGCAGCCATTGCCATATAATCATGCGCAGCTTGAAATTCAATATTCATTTGACGGTTTAATGCTTTAATAAGATTTTCTGATAACATAAAATCACTCCTATTTATACTAGTATTTACAGTTGGTTGAACGATCATAACCATTTTGCTGAAAAGGTGACATTGAGTAGTTCTATTCTCTACATAACTATACCACAGTGAGTGTAAAGGTAAACTATCCAGAATCTAAATGATAATTATTATCAATTATAAATAAATTGTATACGATCATTATTACAAACGGAATAGGACCTTCTTAGTTTTTGCTTTTTATTTATATGAAAAGCGATAGAACGATTCTTTCAAGAACGTTATAATAAAAGACAGCATTAACAAAATAAGTAAACAAAGATATTTGAACCTACTAAGAAGGGAGGAAGTCATGAAAAGTGAAACGATGAGAGCACATTTCCATAAAATATATGAACAAAGAAATACGATGAAAGATATTTTGGATCTTTACAAAGGAAAAGAATGGCACAGAATCCACGATGATAAATGGTCATTAGGAGAAACGTATTATCACCTATACTTATTGATTAAGTGGTTTAGGAGATTAAATATCTTTTATTTGCCTATATCTAAGATTTTTTTAAAAAATTCTAATCAAATCTACTTAAAGAATAGCCATGACATATACAGTCAATATAGAAAAACACATAAAAAGCCGATGAAGGCTCCGTTTATTTTAATTCCACCTAAAAATATTGAAAGAAAGATTTCATTCAATCAATTGTTACTTGAGCTAAATAATGAAACTCTTCTATTTGAAAAAATGGTAGCAGTCTATGAAGAAAATCAAGCTGGTCAAATTAAATTCCCTGACCCAATTGCCCATTATCCAAATTTAATACAGAGTGTAGATTTAATCGGAATACACGAGAACCATCATTTTCAACTTTATAGGACATACGCATAATAATACCATCCATACTAAGAAACCATCTATCAAATGTCACACACTAATAACCGTTTAATAGATAAAAAGGGGTCTAACATACATTGAATCAGCTTAACAAAAAGTTTATAAAGACATTTATTTGCCTTTTATTTATTTCGTTTTTATTCGGCTATCATTCACCAACTACGTTTGCAGCAAAAGATTCGATTTTACTTGAAAATAAAATCGATCATTACTTGGAGACACACCAAAAAAATATGGCTGGTTTAACGACCATTATCATAAATGATGATGAAGTCATTTCCAAAATGCATGGTTATGCAAATATAGAAGAAGAAATTCTTGTAGACGAGAATACTATTTTTGAATGGGCATCTGTTTCTAAAATTCTAGAACATGGTTTGGATTATTTATAAAATTTTATCGATGGTCAGCTATTCCGTTCTCCAACCATTTTTAACTTTAAACCTTATTTATATTGCTCTATCTATGATTAATTGTGGGTATTTAGTATCACTTTAAAAAATCAAAGCATTTCCAGGTTTGAAAAAAGCATTTGGTTTATGAGCATTATTCTTACGATGATTTTATGTATAAATATATTATATTGGGAGTTTTATTATTAATCATTTATGAAATATTTGTTATTATGCCAATAGCATTTTAGTTTACTAGTCATTTATTATTTTTTCAAAATCATAACATTTTTATGACAAATGTTTATAAAACCCTTTGATTACGTTTTACCTCATTCAAAATGGGAACAGAAAATGGTAAAAGGAGATGATTTAACATGTTTGAGTGGAGTGATTTAATCACAGCATTTTGGGCGTTTTTCCTCATTCTTCCTTTGGTTTCTCTTATTCATCAGTTAGGTCATTGGTCGATGGCTAAATTTTTTGGGGGAACTTCAAACCTGGTTATCGGCAGGGGAAAAACGATTTTTACTATTGGCTCTATCTCCATAAAAAGAATCTATATTGCCGATTCTTCCTGTAGCTATAGAGGATTAAAAACGAATCATAAAATAGCTCATATTTTAGTACATGCAGGAGGAATCATCTTTAACATTGGTACGATGATCGTATTAAATGTGATGATTTCAATAAATATTCTTCCTGAAGCCACCTATTTCTATCAATTCGGATATTTTTCTGTTTATTATGCTTTTTTTGCGTTACTTCCAATTAAGTACAGTGAGAAGCATGTAAGTGATGGTTTAGCGATTTTTGAAATACTGCGAAATCTAGACATAAAGGATGTTACGGATTAAGTGATGATTGCAGAAAATATTCTTAGCGTTCTAATTGAGATAGGGAAGGGACCATAACGTCTTTGTAAAAATAAGGAGGTAAGAATGAAGTACTTTTATGGAATATTAACAATACTAGGTTTCCTTTTACCGTATTCACAATTCATTCCTTGGTTATATGAAAATGGTTTTAATGTAACACAATTAATTAATGAAGTCTCCCAATCGAACATTAGTTCTTTTGCATGGTTGGACGTTATCGTAGCAGCCATAGTGCTAATTGGATTTATTTTATATGACGGAAAAAAGAAGGGGATGAAACATTTATATTTTCCTATAATAGGAACACTGACAGTGGGTGTTTCATTTGGTCTTCCATTATTCCTATTTTTAAGAGAAATCCATAGTGAAAAGAAAAAACAAATAAAATAAAGGGTAGGTAATATTTGTAACAAGGCGTAAAAGAATCTGGTTATTTTCATATTAAAAGGGATCAAAAACCAAAGTTAGGTTCTTGATCCTATAACTATTTAATATGAGAAAGGATATCTTTTCTCGACGCCCAAATAGCTGGAACGATGAAGGCAGTTAAGCCAATTAACGGTGATAACAATAGCATCACGAAAGAGGTTTGAAATGGAAGAGAAATAATCTCGCTACTTAACGACAGATTTAAGTGAACAGAAATCCATAGTGACATCACTACTGCAACCACTCCACAAATAATCGATATTAATGCACCTTCTATAATTAAAGAGAAGGTTTGTCGCTTTTTACTTAAGCCGACGGCTCTTAAGATAGATAATTCTGGTAGTCTTTCTTTTATGCTACTGATTGAGTTATTCATTAGGCCGATGATAGATAAGCCTATCATAAAGCCAGTCGCTAAAAATAATATAATCATACGTTGGTTATATTGAGCTAAGAAATCATTTACTGCCTCATAGCGATCGTAAATCGTAACTTCCTGTTGAAGATTTAGATCATTAATGACAAATTCTAGCGTCTTTTGATCAATTAACTTACTATCTGTAGAATCAATAAGTAATTCTGAATGATTGACAACACCAAATAAATCTTTCATTTGAGTAGGGTTTAATAGTAAAGTAAACTCACTATCATCTCCAAGCATCATACTATGATCAATAATCATTCCAATAGTAAGGTAATAAATTTCATTATTTACATCATTAAGTACTTCGACTGTATCTCCAATGTTGTAGCCCATTGCATTCGCTGCACTTAAAGTAATGATAACTTCATTGGCCGTTAGAGCATTTATATCTTCCTGCCCTTCTATAATGCTAGAAGTTTTCATTAACCTTTCTATATCTGTACCAGTAATTCTAACTAAGGCTTGTAATGAATCTGAATGTTCAATAGGATATAACCCAGCTGCTTGATTTGGCAAATTTACAGTCAACCACATTAAAGGCTTAGTAAAAAACAACGAATGCTCTTCAACATTGTCTAATTCAATTAAGCGGTTAAATAATTCAGGAGTAAATCCATTTGAATGGATCCTTTCATTTCCGTAAGCCATTTCTGTCAATTTATAATCGGTTGGATTGAGGTTGAATAACTGTTCAATGGATGTTTTCCTCATACTATCTAAAGTAGTAAACCCAATTATGCTAATTGAAACACTTACTAATAAGATAACTGCTATTTGCTTATTTTTTTGCATTTGTCTTCGTGCATTAAGTGGAATGAGCTTTAAAAAATGGTCATTCCTGAATTTCTCGATTAAAAAGATAGAAATCTTTAAACCGTAATGTAAAAAATAAGTGGTGAACAGGATCATAGAGCTAAAAAGAGCTATCATTGAAACGATGTGCCACATGGCATGATTGATTAAAATACTAAATAGTGATATCAACACACATACTATGAATGCTATCATGAAATACATATGTTTAATTCGGTAGATTGCATGACTCTTACTCGTATTTTGATAAGCTTCAATAGGTGGTGAATGGCTAGCTTTCATAGCTGGAATAGATGCTGAGACTATTATTAGCACCACGTAAATAACACTATAAAAGATGATAGTGAACCAAGGTATTGAAATATTCGTAACCTCTATATCCGCAAAAGAAATTGAGTTCATAAGTATTAATAATGGAACAATCATTCCTACAACTATACCTATTAGCAGTCCTATACTTCCAATTATAAATGACTCTATTAAGCTTAATTGAAATATCTTGCTTTTAGAAGCACCGATAATTCTCATTACAGCATATTGATGTTGGCGATTCTGCATAGAAATTTGAAGGATACTCATTAAAAGTAACCCACTAACAATAAGGATAGTTACATTAAGTGCGGTTAATATTGGATAAAGACCCCCTATATTTTCACGTTGCTCATCCGCTTCGTATAAGAAATCTATTTTTAAATCGGGATTAATCAAATGAATCTGTTCAGCAACCATTTGTTTAGAACGATAAGAGTCTAAACTAAGCATTAACATATTAGGACCTTCTCTTGTTACGGATTCTAACCAGTCATAATTAAAAAGTAATATTCGATTTAAATACTCTCTATCGTCTGATAAGCCAACCACTTTTACTTGTTGCTCTTCTTTTGGTGGGAAAGGAAGTTTGATCACATCTCCCACATTAATATTATTTAATTTTGCATAAGCAGGAGAAACAATTACTTCTGCAGCTCCGGGGAGTTCTTGAACCCCAATCTCAACCATCGTCGTTTCATAGGCGAGCGGTTCATTTTTAAAGCCAACATAAATCTCGTCATGCAAATCATATTCAATTTCCATACCAAGATAAGGATAGGAAACGGGGGTAAGCTCTTTAACTTGTTCAAGGCTTCTTATTTGATTAAAATCATCATCGGAAACTGGTATCCTTGAGTCGTGTGAAAGATTTAGTTGATGTCCAACATATAAATCAATTTCTCCGAAAAGATCCTTTACAGAAGCTTCATTCGATTCTTCGATCGATGCAATGAATATTTGAGAGGCTGTAATAATCATCGCCCCTAAACTAACCCCTAGAATCATTAGGAGATTGCGTAATTTCTGCTCGTATATTAGCTTAAAAGCTAGTCTAATTAATTTCATTTGTTTTTCCTTCCAATACTATTAAGTAACTGTGACAGATACATTACTTTGTTTTCATAATGATCCAACTTTGAAAGAGTTTGCTCTTCAACAATGTAACCATCATGCATCATTAAGACTCTATCTGCATAAGCAGCCACTTTGGCATCATGAGTAACCGTGATGATTGTTTGTTTATGTTCACTATTTAATCTTTGTAATTGCTCCATTACTAAGATTGAAGTATTGGAATCGAGACTTCCAGTTGGTTCATCAGCTAATAATATTTCAGGCTGATTGATTAAAGCTCTTGCAATGGCTACACGTTGTTGCTGCCCACCAGAGAGCTCTGAAGGGAAGGATGTGGCTAATTGTTCGATGCCTAAATCATTCAGAATGCTCCGTGCTCTTTTTTTTAAAGAGTGTTCATTTCGTTTTTCTTGAGTAAAATAATTAGGTAGTGTGATGTTATCCATTACATTCATAACTGGAATCAAATGAAAAAATTGAAAGACAAACCCATAATATTTATTTCTCAATGAAGTTAATTCATCATCATCAAGTTCTTTCAAATTTATATCCTTAAAAAACAACGAACCTTTCGTAGGTGTATCTAAACCTGAAATCATATTAAGAAGGGTGGACTTTCCTGAGCCACTCGTTCCCATAATAGCCGTAAATGATCCTTTCTCGAAAGTGACATCAATTGATTTTAATGCGTATACACTGTTCTTTTCGTTATTACCAAATTTCTTCGTAATAGATTTACCTGTTAATATGTTCATTAATAAAACCTCCTTGCACACACTTTAACAAGGAAAAATAAATGAACTATATTTTATTTATAAGCGATTTATAAAAGAAAAATTAAAAAACGTTTATAAATGACTAATTGAATTCAGTAATCAGTCATAATATACTGAAATTGGAAAAGGAGGGGGAAGAGCTTGTTCGAAAAGAATATATTATTAGTTGATGATCAACAAGATATTTTGGAGTTAATGAGTGATTACTTAGAAGCAGCAGGTTACAGCATTTATACTGCGTCTAACTCGGACGAAGCAATAACTATTCTAAATAAAAGTTTAGTAGACATTATTTTGTTAGACGTGATGATGCCTGGAGAGGATGGATTCTCACTTTGTAAAAAAATACGTGAATTTAGTACTACTCCGATTTTATTTCTCAGTGCTAGAGAAGGGGATATTGATAAAATAAGAGGTTTGACAATCGGAGCAGATGATTACATAACGAAATCTTCAAATCCTGCAGAAGTAGTAGCTCGAGTTAATGCTATACATAGGCGACAACTATTTAACGTAGAAGATAGTATTGAACATAGAGGCGGGTCTGGAGCCGTACATATAGACCATTCATCCATGGAAATTTACATTTTAGGGAATAAGGTGGATATGAGTATTAATGAATTTAGATTGTTTTCTTACTTATATTCAAATGTAGGGAATGTTCTTTCATATGACCAAATCTTACAAAAAGTATGGAAAGACGATTATTATGATCCGCAAATTATTAGAGTATACATAACAAAATTAAGAGATAAATTAGCAGAATATAATCATATTTTGAAATTAAAGAATATTAGAACGCTAGGTTATCGCTTAATCATGGTAACTGACGATGAACAATAAGAAGTCGCTCCCAATTAATTGGCTATTAGTCTTTTTTTCAATTTGTTTAATTGCCATCCCACTTCTCCTACTCAAAATATATGATCACGTAGTATTTGATTATTTTAGTGAACCTAATTACTTTGATAACCCAAACATTTGGTTGGAAGAGCAATTATTACTTGAGGAAATTTTTAATGACTCTGAAGAAAACATAAAGCATTTAGATCATGTAGTAGAAGAAGAAGGGGTTAATGTTGAAATCTTTAATAGCTCGAATCAGTTAATTTATCGAAACATGCGTCATGAGAATCAATCCATCATCGATAACGAAGAGAAGCTAATAACAGAATCCTCCTATAGGACAACCGTATTAGATAAGGATAACCAAATATTAGGTTATATTTACACAAGTCCAAATAATTGGGATTTTTCAATGCAAAATTCTAATTCAAGTGAATCAGTTATGATGTTTATACTAATAATTGTAATCCTTATCATATTATTTATCTTTTTGTTTTTAGTCAGAAATGAAATGATAAAGCCTATTATAGCATTAAATAAAGCGTCTAAAGAAATAGCTAATGAAAATCATTCTATAAAAATAACAGACTCAAGAATACGAGAAATTAATGATTTAACTTCAGCATATGAGCAAATGAATCAACATTTAGCCACACTTAAAAAACAAAGAAATCAGTATGAAAACGATCGAAATTTATTCGTTTCATCCATTGTCCATGATTTAAGAACTCCATTATTCGGTTTAAAGGGTTATTTGGAAGGTTTAACAAATGGATTAGCCACAAATGAAGAAAAACGAGAAAAGTATATCCTAAAAGCTACGAATCAAGCATTAAAAATGGATCAATTATTAAGTTTATTAGCAAACTATAACCGCTCATCTTACCTTAGTGAGCATATCTCAAAAGAAAAAATAGACTTGAACCAGTTAATTGAAGATATTCTAGACGATTTAGACTATCAAAAAAACAAAAAAGAGGTAAAAGTCATTAAAAAAATGGAGCGTATTGTAATCTCTGCAGACCATTTTCTGTTATATCAAGCTATGGAGAATATCCTATCTAATGCTATTAGATTTAGCCCAGTGGAAGGTTCTATTTATATCTCAATAAAAAAGGATCACCATTTCGTAAAAATTTTTATAAAAGATGAGGGACCTGGCATAGCAGAATCTGAAGTCGAGCACATTTTTAAGCCCCTGTATCAAACAGATCCATCCCGTAGTAACAGCGGACATATCGGTCTCGGTTTAGCTATTAGTAAAAGAAATATAGAGAGTCAAGGCGGAACCATAAAAGCTATCCACTCAAAAGATGCAGGTTTAGAGATAGAAATAACGCTGACAGATTAAGAAATGATTCATCATAAATAAAAAGAAAGCGGCTGTTAAAGTCGTTTTTTTATATGAGTTAATGAAAAGAAAGGGGGCACGATTATTGAAATTTTGTCTAGCATAATGAAAAATGAGAGAATTAAAAAATTCATTTCATAAGTTTACATAATATATATTATCGGATCCAAAATAAAAAAAGAGAAATTAATCTCATTAAATGAGTATACTCATAGTTTTGAGACGGAAAAAGATTTTTTTATGATAAGGACTGTTTTAATAAATTACTGGCCGTTTTTGCTTCAAATAATTGCTCACTATTATCGTATCCATCATCAATTTGAGATTGTAATTGATTGATTCGATTTTCGATTAATCCATTAAAGTTTTTTACTTTATTGTACAATTCCTTTTTAAATAAATCATTTTTAACACCAAATCTTTCTGCTTCAATGATAATTTCTTCAATCATGTCTCCATTATTAACAACATTTCGGAAATATTCTTCGAAGGTTCTCACATCTCCTGTAATTAGCAACTCTGTTTCAAAGTCCTGATATAAAGATTTAAAATCAATCGCAACTTCTATTAAAAATTGTTCATATAACACCTTTACATCGCTCCCTTCTTTTGGTTATTATCTCTATAACTTTTTAAAATAATCACATAAATTGCTTATTTTTTTAATCAACGCTATGATGTAATTACTACCAAATTTTGTTGGAATTTGCTTTGTCTATAATAAAGTGATTTTACGATTTATTTTGAATATAATGTATATAATATAATGAAAACATAAAAAAATGATCAAAGTAAAATGTTAAGCTTTTCGTTTTAGAGAAAGAGAGGAATAAACGATGACTCAAGCTCATGCATGGATGGCATTGCGGGCTGTTTTACTAGCAGCTATTATTATTGTTGTATGCTGGCTGTTTCTTAAATTATTTTCACTTACATATCCTTTTTGGTTTGCTGCACTATTCGCTTGGTTTTTGCAGCCACTAGTGCGATTTCTTCAAAATAAATTAAGACTTTCATCTGGTTTTGCAAGCTTATTTGGCCTATTAGGTGGAGTCCTCATTATAAGTGGGATTTTGACTGGTATAGCCTTCCTTTTGTTTTATAGTCTACGTAATTTCTTTATGCAAATTCCTAGTTGGGTTGAAATGGCTTCAATTGGCATTCAAAATTATTTTAATAACGTCATTTTTCCTTTTTGGCAAGAAGCATTGGGATTATTTAATCGTTTTAGTATAGAAGAACAGGAAGCATTTAAGCAAAGTATTTTACAATTAGGTACTCAGCTTGCTTCTACACTAGGTCAATTAGGACAAGGGATTGTCGACCGTTTTACGCACTTATTATTAGGATTGCCCACCTTCTTTGTAGCTTTTATCTTTTTTTTACTAAGTATTTATTTTATGGGCAAAAGCTGGGCGCAATATCAAAATTTTTTCAAAAAAACCATTCCATATGGCTTTAGATTAAGAGTGAAGGATTTTAATCGCGCTATCAAAAATCGTTTATTTGGATTTGTTCGTGCTCAGGTAATCATTATGTTCGCAACAGCGATTATTGTCATTATTGGGTTAACTATTCTTCAAGTAGATTATGCTTTTACATTAGCCGTTGTTATTGGAATTGCTGAATTACTTCCGTATCTTGGTACTGGAACTATTTTAATTCCTTGGTTTATTTATTTGTTCATTACAGGAAATATTAGCTTAGGGGTTGGTATTGTTATCTTGTATGGAATTGTAGTGGTCATTAGACAATTAATTGAGCCCAAAGTTCTTTCTAGTAGTTTAGATTTAAATCCAGTTGCTGTCTTAATTTCCTTCTTTGCTGGATTACAATTATTTGGTGCAATCGGTTTATTTATTGGTCCTGTATTATTAGTGCTTATGATGATTTTACATGATATTAAGGTTACTCATGATTTAGGAAGGTTTATAAGAGATGGTTTTTCGAAATAATAAAAAAACGTAGTCTATCGATTAACAATGACGATAACTACGTTTTTTTTGAAATTCACACATGTTCATCTATTTATTAAAGTTTAACGGATTTTAACTTTCCGCGAATTTGATACACAATCTTTCGGATACTCTCAGCACTTAAATTGTATTGTTTCTCTAAATCTTCAATAGAACAGCCTTGATGATAAAGCTTATACATCTCTTCGTTTCGTTTAGCAATTAATTGGCGCGAACCATTTATTTCTCCCCAGCCCGCACGTTCTTTATTTCTTTTAGGGATATAAATACATTCACCGTCAATATATTTTTGTAATTCCTTTAATAGCTTAGGGGGCAGTACCTCTTTTCCATTTTTGTATGACAAATAAAGCGTCCTCCTTTTGAATAACCCGTCTTATAACCCCATTACATGAAGTATTTACGTTTATCAATATGAACAACTCCTTTCAATCCATTTCTATTATTATAATCTGAACATTAAGTGAAAAACAGTCTTAAGCTTCTTAAGCTTCTTAAGCTAATAAATAAAGAGGCCGCAAAAAGCTTGCGGCCCGTTGATTTGGATTTCTGCTAAGCAGAAATCACCTCATATCGCTTAATCATTTCTATCAGCCTCCTTTCCGAAGATTATGTCGGTCCGACACTCTTATTAACTCATATAATGTATAACACTAACAAGTGAAAGAATGATTATAATTAATTTTTACCTTAATTAACACTTATTACTTACACATCGACTACATAGTTTAATTTTAATTCGTCCCCAGGTAAGCCTCTTATTCCCCAATGATACATTGGTGTTTCAAAGATGGTGATTTCAAGGTCTTCTGGAGAAATTCCCACTTCACTTTTTATCGTTTGAAATAATTGTGTGATTAATTGTTTTTTAGCTTCAACAGTTCGACCTTGGAACATGCTTATTTCAACGATGGTATAAGATTCACTTTTATCATTTGGAAAATAGAAATCTTCTTTATCGATAGGAAAATAGCGATGAAACTTCTTATCCACTGGAAGTTTTAAAGATTGCACCATACAGTCATGAATGACTTCAGACAATGATTTCTTAATCGGATTTAATGCTGCTTTAAGTCCATAAATTTTAATTTGTGCCATATTCATCTCACCTTTCTCTACTCGTCTCGTCTAATCTAGATTTGTTCCATTCCTTAAACATTATTCTATAAAATAGTCGAGATTCCTCTTTTATAAAATATGATTTAGTTTACATAATATTATTATGGTTTCCTTATATGACATGGAACATAAAAAAAGTACAGCAATCTATTATAAGGATTACTGTACTCACTATTTTATTCTGGTCGTAACCAAACTTCCTTTAATGACCCTTCCACAGCTGTATCGATAACAAATGAACCGTTGCTATATCGATCACTGTTACGGTATGAACTAACTTCAATTTCAGTCATTTGTCCATTCTCAGTCACAGCACAAAATACTTGTTTTGAATTCATAATTCTTTTGCATGCTATGACACGATGTGGATTAGATTTTAATTCTCTTAACATGACCAAACCTCTTTTAGCTCTCGATGATTTGTCAAATTCCGAAATAGACATCCTCTTAACAGCACCACGCTGTGTAAATATCATAAACTCAACCTTTTCATCTAAACTAAAGGTGCATGCATCCACGACATAATCATCTTCCTTTAGATTAATTCCTTTGACACCTGAGGCTCTCTGACCTACTAGAGTGACTTCCTCTTCGCTAAACCATAATCCATAACCTAAGTGAGTACTTATAAATAATTCATTGGTACCCTTTGTTCTAATGACCGATACTAACTCATCGCCCGTTTTTAGTTTAATTGCCATTAAAGGCTTAGAATATCTTTGTGCTTGATATAACGAGAGCTGAGTACGTTTAGCCATTCCTAGCTTTGTAATAAATAATAGAGATTCTTCCTCATTAAAGCTTGAAACGGACAACGCTCCTATTAACTCATCGTCTCGATCTATACTGACGATATTGGCGACATGCTGGCCATTATCCTTCCACCTTATATCTGGCAGCTGATGAACAGGAATATACAAGTAATTTCCAAACTTTGTAAAAAGAAGAAGCGTATCAGTTGTATTCATCTCTAGCCTTGATAATAGACGGTCACCCTCCTTCATACCAGGAGACTCACCGTTAGATGCAGAGAAGGAACGTAAGCTAGAACGCTTTACATAGCCCTCTTTAGTGACGGTTACCATCACATCCTCTGCCGCAATTAAAACATCCATATTAATTTTCAATTCTTCAATTTGATGCTCAATAACCGTTCTTCTCGCATCAGCAAATTGCTTTTTAACAGCTAGAAGCTCCTTTTTAATAACCGAAATTAGCTTATTTTCACTAGCTAAAATGGCTTCTAGTTCATGAATTTTACGCTCTAAATCGGCTGCTTCCTCTTCTAGTGTCGTAATATCCGTATTGGTTAAACGATAAAGCTGTAAGGTGACAATAGCTTCAGCCTGAGCTTCAGTAAATTCATATTTTTCGATTAAATTATTTTTAGCATCTTTTTTATCTGATGAGGCACGAATCGTCGTAATTACGTCATCTAAGATTGAGACCGCTCGGATTAAACCTTGAACGATGTGATGGCGGTCACGAGCTTTTTGCAAATCAAAAGAAACTCGTTTAGTAACCACTGATTTTTGATGCTCTACATACGCTTGAATTAATGATTGTAAACCCATCAGCTTTGGTGTTTTGTTATGAATAGCGACCATATTGAAATTATAGGTCACTTGCAAATCGGTATTTTTTAATAAATAATTTAAAATGGCTGTCGCATCTGCTTCTTTTTTTAGCTCTACAACAATTCTTAATCCGGTACGGTCCGTATCGTCTCGTACTTCAGCAATACCATCGACCTTTTTATCAAAACGAAGCTCATCCATTTTTTTCACTAGATTAGCCTTTACTACTTCATAAGGGATTTCAGTAATCACAATTTGCTGTTTTCCACCACGGAGCTCTTCTACCTCCGTTTTGGCACGAACAACAATTTTGCCTTTTCCGGTTTGATAAGCCTGTTTAATTCCCTCTATTCCTTGAACAGTTCCACCTGTAGGAAAGTCAGGACCTTGAATAACGGTCATTAAATCCTCAAGTGTCGTATTCGGTCTTTCCATTTGCATAATAACACCATCAATAATTTCTCCTAGATGGTGCGGAGGAATATCAGTAGCATACCCCGAAGAAATACCTGTAGAACCATTCACAAGTAAATTCGGAAAGCTTGCAGGTAAAACTACTGGCTCCATTTCTGAATCATCAAAGTTTGGAATATATTCTACCGTTTCTTTATCAATGTCATTTAGTAGAATCGCCGCTATTTTTGACAGTCTAGCCTCTGTATAACGCATTGCTGCAGGCGGATCACTATCAATTGAACCATTATTCCCGTGCATATCCACTAGCAGTTGACGAACCTTCCAATCCTGACTCATTCTAATCATCGCATCATAAACCGAAGAATCCCCGTGTGGATGATAGTTACCGATTACATTTCCGACTGTTTTAGCGGATTTTCGAAATGGTTTATCAGCCGTATTGCCATCCTTATACATCGCGTATAAAATACGACGCTGAACCGGCTTTAAGCCATCTCTCGCATCAGGTAGAGCACGTTCCTGAATAATATATTTACTATATCGACCAAAGCGATCACCAATTACTTCTTCTAAGGGAAGATCTAAGTAACGTTCGACTTGTGACATCGCTTATTCCCCCTCTTCTACTACAGCTAAGTTTTCATTTTCTAATATGTTCGTTTCTTCTTCTAAACCAAATGCTACATGGGACTCTATCCATTTACGACGCGGCTCTACCTTATCTCCCATAAGTGTAGTAATCCTTTTTTCAGCTCTTGCAGCATCATCAATTTTTACACGAATAAGCGTTCGTGTCTCAGGGTCCATTGTCGTTTCCCACAGCTGAGTCGCGTTCATTTCACCTAAACCCTTATAACGCTGCAGCATATAGCCTCGGCCAACTTTTTTCATAGCCGCACCTAAGCTACGCTCATCCCATGCATATTCAATTACTTCTTTTTTTCCAGAGCCTCTGCTTACTTTATATAGAGGTGGAAGTGCAATATATACTTTGCCCGCTTCTACAAGTGGCCGCATATAGCGGTAAAAAAACGTTAATAGTAAAACCTGGATATGAGCACCGTCTGTATCGGCGTCTGTCATAATCACGATTTTATCGTAGTTCACATCGGCTACTTCAAAGTCTGCTCCAACACCTGCTCCAATCGTATGAATAATCGTTCGAATTTCTTCATTTTTCATAATATCATCGATTTTAGCTTTTTCGGTATTTATTACTTTACCTCGTAACGGTAAGACCGCTTGGAACTTCCGATCTCGTCCTTGCTTAGCTGAACCACCTGCGGAATCACCCTCTACTAAATAAAGCTCATTTCTCTTTGGGTTTTTAGATTGAGCAGGTGTTAATTTCCCACTTAAGAGAACATCTTTTCGCTTATTTTTCTTTCCATTTCTTGCGTCTTCTCTTGCTTTTCGAGCTGCTTCCCTCGCTTGAGATGCCTTTATCGCTTTTTTAATTAATAAAGCACTGATGTCCGGGTTTTCTTCTAAGAAATAGGAAAGCTTCTCAGAGACTAGGCTATCAACAGCTGAGCGAGCCTCTGGAGTCCCTAATTTCCCTTTTGTTTGTCCTTCAAATTGAAGTTTTGCTTCTGGTACTCGAATGGAAATAATAGCCGTAAACCCTTCCCGAATATCAGATCCATCTAAATTTTTATCTTTTTCTTTGAGTAATTTTACTTTTCTTGCGTACTCATTAATAATACGAGTCATAGCTGCTTTAGCACCTAGCTCATGTGTTCCTCCATCCTTCGTTCGAACATTGTTAACGAAAGACAAAACATTCTCTGTATATCCATCATTAAATTGAAACGCTAATTCAATGTCTATTTCATTAGACTCTCCTTGGAAATAAACAATCGGAATCAATGTTTCTTTGTCTTCATTTAAATATTCAACAAAGGCTTGTATCCCTGTTTCATATAAAAAGGTTTCACTCGAGGTTTCATTTCTTAAATCAATAAGCTCTATTTTGATGCCTTGTAATAAAAAGGCAGCCTCTCTTAATCTTTCAGCTAATGTTTCAATATTATAAGTAGTCACACTAAAAATAGATGGATCCGGCTTAAAGTGTACAATAGTTCCTGAACGCCTTGTATTACCTACTGCTTCTAAACCGGTTACAGGCTTACCTCCATTTTCGAAACGCTGTCGATACTTTTTTCCATCTCTCATAATCTCGACCACGAGCCATTCAGAAAGAGCATTCACCACAGAAGCACCCACTCCGTGTAAACCACCACTCGTCGCATAACCACCTTGGCCAAATTTACCACCAGCATGTAAAACGGTAAAAATAACCTCTGGAGTTGGTTTTCCTGATTTATGCATTCCAGTTGGCATTCCACGTCCCTCATCTGAAACAGAAATGCTGTTATCAGGGTGAACCGTTACATTTATGTAAGAGCCAAAGCCTCCTAAAGCTTCATCTACTGCATTATCTACAATTTCATAAACTAAGTGATGAAGTCCCCTTGCATCTGTGCTACCAATATACATTCCTGGTCTTTTTCGAACTGCTTCTAAACCCTCTAGAACTTGTATCGAATCATCATTATATTCAAGCTGCTTATTTTTTGCCACGTACAGAAACTCCCTTCAAAACGACTACATATATGTATTCTATTTAACGAACAAAACGGTCGGTTTTGTTCTAATTGTATGACAGCATTTGCTACTTTTATCCTAACCACTTACATAAGGAAGTTTACAATTACTGTTATCAAAAAATATAAAAGTGCTGAAAACATAAGGTGTATAAACAAACCAAGTTTAATTTCATTTTAACGATAATTATCAGAATCGCAACAGTTTTTATAACAACGCAACTTTCTAACCAAAAAGTTGTAGGGCTTTTTTGGATATTCTTCGATAAAACAGACACTTAAAACACCTCTTCTAGACCAGAAGAAGTGCTAGCAGCTTCTATTTAAATTTGGCGTGTTCCACTTTTATACAACGGTCCATAACCGTCTTTACCTTATTTTCCAGCAAATAAGCAGCAGCTTCTTCGTCTACAACTCCTAGCTGAGCCCAAAAAACGGGCGCTTCTATAGAAACTGCCTCTTTAGCGATACTAGGTAAAAATTCACTTCTTCTGAAAACATTTACGATATCCACCTTTTCTTTTACTTCACTCAAAGAAGAATAGGCTTTTTCTTCTAGTACTTCTGAAACATTAGGGTTGACAGGAATAATCTTATAACCTGCTTTTTGCATGGCTTGACTTACCATATACGAGGTTCTTTCTGGATTATCCGATAAACCAACAACCGCCACATTTTTATATTGATGTAAAATTTCTTTTATTTGTTCGTTCGATGGATTAGTGAAAGCCATATTGTTACACTCCTTTTTCATTCCTAATCAATAAGCATTTAATAGTATGGTTTATAAACTCTTCAACCTATTCGATAAACTGAATAGATATTCCTGCTTTTGTTCTGAGTCAATTTTGAAAGACCATTTGAGGTCGTACAATAAATGTGAGCAGGTTTTTATAATCTTTCCATTTTAATGAGAAATATAAGGTCGTTTTACTATATCATTTCTTTTTGTATATGACAAAAGGAAAATGAGACGCTTATTCAAGCGATTGCTTTTTTTTGTTCCCGTAAAAGGCAAAATCAAAACCTCAAGTGTGTTTAATGGATACGTTTGTTTATACATATGCTATAATTTATTCAGTTACCAACTACCATTCCCTTTATGAGGAGGTCAAACCATGAATCAAAAAGTCATCATTATTACAGGAGCCAATTCTGGTATGGGTTTGGCCACAACGATCTCATTAGCTAAAAAAGGAGCTACGATCATTATGGCTTGCCGTTCTATCGAAAGAGGAAAAGAGGCCTTAGATCAAGTCAAAAAAGAAAGTGGTTCTGATTCGATCATCATGCTTCCGTGTGATTTAAGTTCTATGGAGAGTATTAGACTTTTCACCCAAGAGGTTAAAGAAAAATACCCGAGCATAGATATACTGATTAACAATGCTGGAGTCGTGACGATTAAGAAGGAAATGACAGATGATCAATTTGAGATGATGCTAGGAGTAAACCACCTAGGACATTTCCTTTTAACGAACTTACTTTTAAATTCATTAAAAAAAGCTAGTGACCCACGAGTGATTAATGTATCATCTGGTGCTTATAAAGCGGGTAGAATTTCTTTAGAAGACCCCTTTTTTCACCATCGTTCTTTTAATGTCATTAAAGGCTACAGTCAATCGAAATTAGCCAATATTTTATTCACAAAAGAATTGGCTAAAAGAGAACCGACTATTTCAACCTTTAGCCTGCACCCAGGAGCGGTATCAACTAGCTTGGGGGTGAACCGTCAAAATGGCTTTGGTCGAACGATTCATAAACTGTTACGACCGTTTTTTCTTACCTCTGAACAAGGTGCTGAGACCGCTATTTATTTAGCAACAGAGCCAAATCTTACAAGCATGAGTGGTCAATATTTTTATCAAACAAAACCGCAAACACTTCAACTAAAAGGAAACAAAGAAGAATTAGCTACTTTATTATGGGATTGGAGCGCCAAACAAGTGCACCTTTAAAGAAAGAGTAGCTCTTTCTTTTTTTATTTTCAAAAATAACGTTCCATGAAATATGTATTTCACAGAACGTTATTTTTACGTTAAAATAGATGAGAGGTGAATAAGGTGTCACTATTTGCAGAAATTAATAAACGCTCTTTAGCAGCAAACCCTATTAATACAGATGAAAATCATTCATTAAAATCTTTTAATAAAATAAACGAAATGCCTAGCTTCATTCAGGGATATATCATGAGTAAACTCTCACTTGGATACTCAAAAAATACGATACAAAGGTATATATATGATTACTATCATTTCTTTAGCTTCATAAAACGTGTTTCAGGAGAAAGCACTCTTCTCTTTTCAGATATCTCCTTATCTGATTTTTTAGAGCTAAATAAAGAAGGAATACAACATTATATTTCGTATTTAGCGATAGAAATTGAAAACGAGGGAACAACGATTAATCGGAAAATTTCAGCTCTACAATCTCTGTTTGACTATTTAGTCAAACAAGGAGCTACCTCTTCCAATCCAGTCCGTTCTGTTCAAAGACCTAAAAATGGAAAACGTGAACCGATTTATTTAACCAAACATGAAATAATTGCTTTATTTCATTGGTTGAAAGAAAGAACGTCTAGTTCAAAAAAACAAGCTTTTTATCAGGGGAAATTGAAATTAAGAGATGAGCTCGTTTTTTATTTACTAATGACCACAGGCTTACGAATTTCAGAATTAGCTTCACTTTCACTGAAACAAATTGATTTTAATGAAAAGAAGCTAAAAATTAATGGTAAAGGTAATAAAGAAAGAGTCGTTCCTATTTCTACTAAAACAATGGATCTCATACACTCTTTTCTTTCTTCAATACCCACTCATTCTCGTCCAAACCAGCCAACTGACTACCTACTCATTGGCTACGATTTTACGAAAAAGAAATTAGTCAATGGCGTTTCTGTCTCCTCACTACAAAAAATGATTAAACGAACGATGGATGACGCAAAAAAGGACCTTCCATTTCTACTATTTAAAAACATAAGCGCTCATAAGCTTAGACATAGCTTCGCGACTGAACTTGTAGCATCAGGAACGGACGTTCTGACTATTCAAAGTTTATTAGGTCATGAATCGGTTTCAACTACTCAAATTTATGCCCATGTTCAACAAGAAGCTCGTGAAAAAGCGATAGCTCATTTATCATTTGATTAGAATGAAGGTTGAGTTAAGCAGCTACTTGAAGAAAAACTCAATACTACAAAGCCTCAGACAACCGCTGTTACTCTTCGGCTTTCCCTTGCGCTTAACAACAAAGAAAGAACATTCCTCTTTTTGGAATGTTCTTTCTTTCTAATCGTTCAATTCATTTGTCTTTTCAACAGATTTTTAATCCGCTGTCAAAACGATTCGATAATCCTGATCCTCAGGAATATCCATTTCTTTTTTTCCTTGCTCTGTGTTACCAAACAAAATTAACATAAACATATCTCCTAACCCTTGTTGCGCTGGATTAGGCGTATGAAAGTAAACTTTAGTAAAAGCCTTATGAGGTTCATTTAACTCCTCAGCTGCATCTATTAATTCCCGTTCTTCTGTCATCAAAGTCGTAGCTCGAATAATTAAGCCTGTATCAATTTCTTCTCTTTTAAAGATTTGAACATGCTCTTCATCACCATAATCTTGCTCTTTTTGATCAATCGTACTAAACGGGCTTTCTTGATTATTGTTATTACGTGTATCATTGGTGGAACAAGAAATGACTACAAACAAACCAATAAAGAATAATATATATAATCGGATATTTTTCAAAAAACATCCCCCTTTGAACGCTCTCTTTCAAGTCATGATTTATATACTATTATCCTTTCAATTTACAGGAGAAATAAAAAACATGCAACCTTTACGGGTTGCATGTTTTGTTTAGAGAACGTTTTTATTTGCCTAACTGATATAATCGACTATATTTTTCCGTTAAATAGTCAACCAAAGGCTTGGAATCAATTCCGCCTCCAGTAATATCATGAATAATTTCAGATGGCTTTTTTAATTTTCCATGTTGATGAACATTCGTTTTTAGCCACTGTCTAATTTCCGTATAATTACCTTCTAATAAGTGCTGGTCAAATTGAGGTATTTCTTTTACAATCTCTTGCTTCATTTGTGCCGCATAAATATAACCTAAAGCATAAGATGGAAAATAACCAAAGGCACCAAAAGACCAGTGAACATCCTGTAATACCCCTTCACCATCATTTTCAGGAGTAATGCCTAAATACTCCTCCATTTTTTCATTCCACAAACGAGGTAAATCAGCCACTTCGATTTCTCCGCCAATTAAGGCTTTTTCTAATTCATAACGTAAAATGATATGCAAACAATATGTCAACTCATCAGCCTCAATACGAATGAGTGAAGGCTTCGATTCATTGACCGCAAAATAGAAGTCCTCGATGGAAACATCATCGAATTGTCCGTTAGAATGAGACTTAATCAAAGCATAATTTTTTTCTAAAAAGCTTGGATTCTGACCGACGAATTTTTCCATAAATAAAGATTGTGACTCATGGATTCCCATTGAAGTACCATCACAAAGAGGAGTTCCTATTAAATCTTCGGATATATTTTGTTCATATAAAGCATGACCACCCTCATGAATCGTTCCATATAAAGAAACACGGAAGTCCTTTTCATTATACTTCGTAGTCACTCGAACATCCCCAGGATTAAGACCAATTGCAAAAGGATGTACCGTTTCATCTAATCGACCCGCTTCGAAATCATAGCCTATTTCCTTTAAAACCGATTCACTTAAGTCTCTTTGTTTTTCTTTAGGAAAATGCTCAAACAAAAAGTCGGTTTTGGCTTGATGTTTGGAATTAGAAACTTCTTTGACTAGTGGAATTAATTTCTCTTTTAATTCACCAAACACTGTATCAAGTGTATCTACGAAAACGCCAGGCTCATAATCATCTAATAATGTATTATATGGATGTCCTTCGTACCCACGGTATTCAACAAATTTTCTTTTGAAATTCACTAATTTTTCTAAATAAGGCTGAAATTTAGCGAAGCTTGCTTGATCTTTTGCCTCTTCCCATATGGTTTCTGATTCAGATTGTAGAATGACATATTCAGTAAATTCCTCAGAAGGTATTTTTACATTTTGATCATACACCTTTTGACATTCTTGAATGGTTTTTTGAGTAATTTCAGAAAGACTATGAAACACGTCAGGAATTTGCAAGTCTTCTAGATATTGAGCCATTTCCTTTGAGGTAGACAGCTGAAACACTTCAGATGAAATCGTTCCGATTACTTGTGAACGCTGCTTCATTCCTTTTTTAGGCGCACCTGTTCTTGAATCCCAGGCTAATAACGCTAATGCTTCAGAATAGCTTTCGATTTTCTTCACTAAATTTAAAAATTGAACTTCTGTTTCATTATGTACTTTTTCCATAAACATCTAACCTTTCTATCTAAAAATGGGTCCTTACCATATATTTCGACATCCGAAGTTTTAATCCTCCCTATATATCACTTTTGAAACGAAATTTTTCGTGTTATAGTTAGTACGTTAAATGGTAAGGAGGAGAGTTATGACATTTATTCTATCAAATTCAGCTGCTAATTTATATATAAAAGAAATGACGTTAAATAAAGGAGACAGCTTACGTTTTTTTGTCCGAATTGGTGGAGTAGGTTCTGGCGGTTTTTCAGTAGGAGTTATGAAAGAAGAACCTTCAGATGGAGCTTTAAAAATAGAGCATGATAACAGAATTTTCTTTGTAGAAGAAGATGATTTTTGGTACTTTAATGAAATGAGCATTGATTATGATGAGGATTTAGGCTTTTTAAAGATGGAGCATCTTAAATTTGAAAACATTGAGCATCCTGATAGGTAATACAATCATTCAGTGGGCCTTCCTGCTCTCACTGAATGATATTTTCATAAGACTCTCTTTTACTATTAATTTAAAGAGGAGTGAAAATGAGTAGAATCTGCCCCTGTTTCAAAAGCCTATGCCTTTTGATATTGGACTTTTGCCTGCAGCATTGCTTGATTGACCGCCTCTATTTGATTTTCATTCATTTTCATACTTGCGTCTCCGATAAGTTGTTGGGCCATCTTTATAGCACCTTCGACCTGCACTAAATCAGTGTATCCCTGATTAACCATAAACCTTTTCATATTTGGACCTCCTTGAATCTTTAATGACCAATCTTTCTATTTTATGTATTTTCAAGAAGGAATATACCTGTTTTTAGTTTACATAATAATATTATATTAAACATAATTCATATTACTCCAATTTTCTTCCAATAAAAAAAGATGATCTTTTTTAATAGACCATCTTTATGAAACGGTTGACTTTAAAGCTCCTCATAAATGGAGCTTTGCAATTTTTGATCTCTTTGATGCCTCTCTATCGCCAATTCTATCAATTTCTCTATTAACATACTATAAGATATCCCACTCTGTTCCCATAGCTTTGGATACATACTAATTTTAGTAAATCCAGGTAAAGTATTAATTTCATTCACGATAATTTCATTGTTTTCAGTTAAGAAAACATCTACTCTTGCTAAACCCTCACAATTTAGAGCTTCGTAGGCTTTTAAAGAAACGTCTTGGATTTTTTCAATCATCTCTTCTGAAAGCTTTGCAGGTATTTCTAATATCGCACCTGTTTCGTCAATATATTTGGCTTCATAGGAATAAAATTCACCAGTAGAAATAATTTCACCAACAGTAGATGCGATTGGATGTTCATTTCCCAAAACAGAGCATTCGATTTCGCGACCAATGATCGCTTCTTCAATTAATATTTTCGAATCAAATTTAAAAGCTTCTTGTACTCCATCATAAAATTCATCTTCTGTTAGCACCTTACTCACCCCAACAGAAGATCCTTGATTAGCTGGCTTAATGAAAAGTGGCAAGCCAAAATCTTCGACTATTGCTTGGTACTGGATTTGACTTCTTTTTGCCGAGGTGAAGGTGTATCCCTTCGCAACACCTAGTCCTGCATCTCTTAATAAACGTTTAGCAATGTCTTTATCCATACTTATAGCTGATCCAAGAACATTGGAACCAACAAATGGAATATTTGCCATTCGGAGCATACCTTGAATACTGCCATCTTCACCTAATGTTCCATGAATGATTGGAAAAATAACATCAATTTGTTCTAATGATTCTGATTGATTCATCGTAACAACCTGATTTTTCTCCTCACCTGGAATGATGGAAATTCCTTCATTCGTTTTGTTTAAAGCGATCATTTTAGGATCTTCAGCATGTAAAAGAAATTGAGATTGGTCATTTAAATGCCATTTCCCCTGTTTATCTATTCCCAATAACACGACTTCATATTTACTTTGATCAATCGCATCAACGATATTTTTAGCAGATTGCAAGGAAACTTCGTGCTCTGCTGATTTTCCACCAAATACGATTCCAACTCGAACTTTTTGTTTCGTCATAGTTGATCGATCTCCTTTTCATACATTCTTAGTTATGATTAGTTCATTTTATCTTGTCTTATACATTGTACAATAAATATAATTATATGTATCATTACATTTGAGGTTTTCATTATGGGAGGGATATTCAAATGGATTATGTACAAAAAAATGTTCACTATCAAATTAGAGTTGCGGACGTTGAAGATGCAGAGCAATTATCTCAAATCCGTTTACAAATTGATGGTGAAACCGAGAATTTAGATAGAGAAAAAGGAGAAGCCTATTTATCTCCTGGTGATTTCCTAAAATTAATAAAAGCAGACCAAAAAAAAGAAAATCATCTATTTTTAGTCGCAGCTATCAATGAGAAAATTGTTGCTTTCTCAAGATGTGAAGGCTCCTCTTTAAAACGCTTTTCACATAAGGTTGACTTCGGAGTCGCTGTTTTGAAAAATTACTGGGGCTATCAAATTGGTTCAAACCTTCTTAAGGAGTCGATTAATTGGGCCCAATCGACCAATATTAAGAAAATGAGCTTAGCGGTGCTAGAAAAAAATGATAAAGCGATAAAGCTTTATCAAAAGTTTGGCTTTCAACAAGAAGGCTTGTTAGTTAATGATAAACTGCTTTCAGATGGCGAGTTATATCATACTGTGTTAATGGCCAAATATTTCGATTAAACGACCCACTAAACTAAATAAGAAAACTGCCACAACCAACTTATTTTTTCATAATCGGTATCAAAATTTGGAACTGCGGATCCGATTTATCACGATTAACAGGATATCTCTCATGCTTAATTGGTAGAGAGTCAAAATATTCGATAGCAGGTGCTTTATATGGAATATATTCACTATCCTTTAGTACACTTGCAATCTCGTCATACGTTTTTCCAATATCCTCTCCTTTTAAGTGCTCGGTTATTAGATACGTTAATTCTGGAACATGCAACTCAACCAGCCCCTCCAGTAGGGGCTGTTCATCACTTACCTCAAAGACAGAATAATGCTCAAAGCCATCAGGAATAACATGATAAGAAAGTCCGAGCTGTATATCTGGCTTAATGGCATACTTTAATTCCTTTCCTTTTTGCTCCATGTAATCGATAATTTCCTTTAATTGTTTTACATTTTCATATTTCCCTGTCCATTTCATTCCCATCGCTCGGTAGCTAGGTAACGTTAAAATATCATATTGACTTAACAAAATCACGACCTCCTTGAAATAAATTTTATAACGAAGTATCGGCACTTAAATGCTCATGAATCAATTTCCATTTACCTTTATACCATATAAAAACATTGGTTGCTCTTCCGCTTCCTTCTACATATTGACCTTTATAATAGCCTTCATATTGGTAAGTATAAAGACAAGTTGCGCTCTGTTCATTTGTAGTAATCCACTTTACATCAGTCGCACGATAAACCTCGTCCTTTATGACATCCCACGCATTCGTAAAATAACTCTCTATATCCTCTAAATTAGAACAACTCTTATCTGTAAACCAAAAAACAGCATGAGGATGAAGCATTTCCTTTACATTCTCAAATTTATGAGTATTTGTTGCCTCTATGTATTGCTTTAGTGCATTTTCGTAAGTCATTTAAATAACCTCTTTATAGATTTTTTAATTAAGATTTAACCACATGAATAAAAGCGGATTGTCCCTGAAAGGAATTGATTTTATTTTGAGCATTAATTTTAATTTGAAAATGGTTTTTAATTTCATCATTAGCATTTAGCATTTTTTTCTCTATAACCTTTTTTAAGGAATCAGAAACATCCATTCTTTCACACCAATCATCAAAATAAAAGATTTTTCTAAAGGTGTTCATTTCTAGCAACTCAAAGGAAGTACTTTCTATCATACGAATCCATTCGGATTTTTTCAGCGCTCGCTGATGGCTATAATCTCTCAACTTCTCCATTTCATTGTAAAAATAATCACTAAAATCATTTTCTGGTGCGACATTGTCAATGATCAATAATTGGCCGTTTGTTTTCAGCACACGATGTGCCTCTTGAACAAAGGCTGCAATATTAGCAAAATGATGAGCTGCAATTCGACAAGTAACCGTATCAAAATATTCATTAGGAAAGGGTAGTTCTTCTGCATTTCCAAGTACAAACTCTACATTCTGATGACCGTTTTTGGTAATAAATTGTTCTGCTGCTTTTAGTATCGGCTCTGTCACATCTAAAGCGTAAACCTTATTAAAAATTGGAGCGAGACTGTTGGCTACATGACCTCCTCCTGTAGCAATATCTAATACACATTCAATTCCAGAATGATTAACCCCTTCTATTAGCTTGGTTAAATCTTTCCCCTTTGAGTGTAAACTACTTTCAACATATTTTTGAGCGTTTTTTCCAAATTGATGTTGTACTCCATTAATGATTCTGTTATCAGCCGTCATTTTTTTCATTCCTTCCATAAAAAATTTCCAACTACTAGTAATAGTATATCGAATATGCAACAATAAGAATAATACATAAAAATTATCAAATTCGATAAGTAAATCTTATAGGAGGTTATAATGAAAGTAGATGACTTTAGAATTCTAGTTGCATTAGAAGAAGCAAAAACGATAAGAGCAGCAGCAAAAGCGCTCCTTATTTCACAGCCAGCCGTTAGTCAACGTTTAAAAAATATCGAATCAGAATGGGGAAAAGAACTTTTTATAAGAACACCACAACAATTAATTTTGACACCAAATGGAGAAAAAGTCGTAAATTTTGCAAGGAAAATGATAGCTGAGCATAAGCTTGTTCAACATGATTTATTAAGTGATTCAGAAGTCATTTCTGGAACCCTATCCTTAGGAGTATCATCTATTATTAGTCAATATGTTCTTCCACCTATTCTAAAGGAATATTTATCTCTTTATCCAAAGGTTCAGCTTGAATTAGTCAGTGGATTATCCAGTGAAATTCATTCTAGTCAGCATTCTTTTCACCTATCGATTACACGAGGGGAAAAATTGGGTATAGAGGAATCATTTCTATTATTTCAAGACCCTCTATACCTGATTGATTCTATTGAAGGAAAGCCATCTTCTACTTATATCGAATTTCAAACAGACTCTAGCTTTCAATCAATTGTAAACGATTGGTTTTCGCAAACACCACAGTATAAGCCCTTATCAAAGATTAAGGTCGATCAAATCGAAACCTCGAAACAATTATTGAAAAACGGAATTGGAAAAACGGTTTTACCTAGAACGGCTATTTATGATTTGGATTTAGCTCAATATCAGCTCATTCCATTAATGAAAACCAATAAAATGATTTTAAGAGATACATGGTTAACGTATTCCTCTTACTCTCAAAAACTTCCACAAGTGGATTCCTTTTTAAAGCTTATACAATCTAAAAATTTTCATTATAACGAGGAAGAACAACTATTTTTAAACCATGTACGACCATCATGAGATAAATAAAAAACTATGTTAATTTTTCAAAGATGATTTCAAAATAAGCAGCTGAACCATATCCATGTGTGGACGGAGCAAATATTTGCACAAGCCTCCACCCTTCATTCGCATGCTTTACTATAATATCTTGATAATCACCATCAGGAACTCGATTCCACTTACTAAGCTCAATTTTTACAAATTTATATTCATACATTATTAACACCTCCTATTTTCATAGAAAATCACTTACTACATATACGATGAGGGGTTTGAAAAGTTTCGTACTATTAAATTTTTATAAGTTGAGTCCATTTCATCATCTGAATAGTTGCGAATCCACTCGTTAATTGTAATGAAAGGTAGTGACTCCCAAAGGATGAGCGCCGTTTGAAGATCCACTCTGATGAAGCTCTGCGTAGTCAGAGTTAGCTGAAGACAAGCCCTTGGGAAAGCATCTACCTATAGTGAAAATCAAAAACCTAATCGATCGTTCTTCATAAAAAGATAGAAGAGATAAATTAATTCAGTTTAATTAAAATTAGAGCATCTTCTTTGCATACGTTCTAACCATTTTCTTATAATATAAGATATTACATATATTCTAGAGGAGGATACTCATGCAACAGAAATACAAACCGCTATTTGAAACATTTACCTTCCCAAACGGAGTTGATATTAAAAATCGTCTAGTATTAGCACCAATGACTCACTATTCATCAAATGAAGATGGTACCATCTCCGAAGAGGAATTAGCTTATATTAAAGTTCGATCAAAGGATTTTGGAACGATTATAACCGCATGTGCCAATGTGACGGAAAATGGTAAAGCCTTTTATGGTCAGCCCGGTATTTTTAGTGATGAAATGCTTCCAGGCTTAAAAAAATTAGCGAAGACTATCCAAAATGAAGGAGCAAAAGCGAATATCCAAATTCATCATGGCGGTTTTCAATGTCCTCCAGAGTTAGTTCCAAATCGTGACGTTGTCTCTGCTTCTTCTACTAAAGAAGGAGTTCGTTCCTTACAGCATGATGAAATTAAAGAAATTATTAAGGCGTTTGGAGACGCTACAAAAAGAGCGATTGATGCAGGGTTTGATGGTGTTGAAATACATGGTGCTAACGGCTATTTAATTCAGCAATTTTATTCTCCTCACTCCAATATAAGAGAAGATCAGTGGGGTGGCACGAATGAAAATCGTATGAGATTTCCTTTAGAGATTGTGGATACTTGTCAAGAAATCATCGAAAAATACGCTAATAAACCGTTTATCCTTGGTTATAGATTTTCTCCAGAGGAACCTAGTACCCCTGGACTGACGATGACTGAAACCTTTGCATTGGTGGATGCTTTAGCAAATAAACCGTTAGATTATCTTCACATTTCATTAGCTGAAGCTTTATCAGCTCCACATAGAGGAGCTGCGCAGACGAATTTGTCTAGAGTGGAGCTCATTAGGGATGTAATCAATGAGCGTGTTCCATTGATAGCTGTTGGTAGTATTAACACTCCTGACCAAGCTTTAGAGGTTCGCGAGAAAAATATTCCGCTCATCGCTTTTGGAAGAGAGCTACTGATTGCACCTAGATGGGGTCAATTAGTAATGAATGACCAATTAGAAGAAATTGAATATATTTTACAATTAAAAGAGAAGGACAAATATCAACTTCCCGAAAATTTATGGAAGAAGATTGAAAATAGAGAAGGTTGGGTTCCTTTCGAACGATAAGCTTTTCTTTTTTTAGACTATATAAAATGCTCATATAAGTGTTTTCAGCCTGTCGATAGTAATCTCATATACATGAGACTTTCGACAGGCTTATTTATTTGGGGTAATGTGTCACGTGAAAAAGCTTTAAACTCGCTTTCTGGATGTTGTTTGGGCATCTTTAAACTAATAATGCTGATAGCAGGTTGTAAATTCTAATAACAAGCTTTTGCATGCAGCTCCGTTCTCATGATATATCTCATTTGTTACATCCAGCTCGATACTTCGGTCAGAATCTGGATAATTAAAATGCTTATTCGTAATTTCTAGTGTATACTCCCCTACCCATTTAAGAAAAAAATTTGTTTTTGCATCACTATAATATACGGTTTTTACTGAATTGTTTTCTTGATGGTCAGTAACTTCTACCCAAACATTCACACCGCCAGCAGCTCCACCATAAAGTTCATAATAAGCATTAGCACTATATTTTTCCGTTGGCGATAGGATTGGTCCTTGACCTATTTGCATATCTCCCTTATTAATAAAATCAAACGTAAAAAAATATTGTACGTATACATAATGAGTAAAAAGCAAAAATAGGCTACAAATAAAACTGTAAAATACTTTCTTTGGAAATGGCTTCTTTTTTATGTAACTCTTCATTACTTTTACCAATAAAACGATAAATAGAACAAATGTAATAAGAAAAACGAACAATCCTGAAAAAAATAATATATAGATACCTCCTTTAAGTTAAAAACAGATAGATTATTTATTTGATATTTCAATCGTTAGCTCTCCACTTTCATTTGAAAAAAAAATAATTTGCCAACTTTGATGCTCTGAATTAAACACCACATCTCGAACAGTCACATAATGAAGCTCCTCAGATACTGCTTCCATATCCAATTGCTCAAGAACAAGCGGGTACGCCTCTTGAATGGCTTGCTTTGCATCCATATTCATAGCATCTGGAAGCTCTGGTTCTTCAATCTCATAATCTAATACATGGGCTTGGCCAGGATAGGATTCCATTATTGCTTCTACTTTCATTTTGATATAATCTCCTACCTCCGCTCCTCCAACTTCACTAAAGAAAACTAACCCAGTAGATTCCGTTTCAAGTAAGACACTTTGTTCCTTTACATCGCTTACATAGCCTTGTATCCACCAACCATCTTTATAATCAGTTCCCTGACTTGCTTGGTCATTGGACGGATCACTCTCACCACAAGAAGCCAAAATAGATAAAAATAGAATGAGAAGTAGAGCTCTTTTTATAGTAAGTTTCATCATAATCAATCCTTTATTAAATTTGTCATTTACCTGCACTCCCTTCCTTAAGTATATAACGATTAAGAACGTCCTTGTAAACTTTTATTTGTTAAACATAAGTATATATTCCTAGAAAAATAGATGCATTTATTTGGTTTTTTATGTATAATCAAGAAGTTGTTTGTACTTAAAGGGGGAACTATCATGAAAAAAAACCTTATATGGTTAGCATTATTAATTGGAATTCTTATTTTAACGGCTTGTGGGGGTAATGACGAAGTAAGTAACTCTGACGAATCTGCCGAGGCCGAAGAAAGCGAAAATCCGGCTGAAGAAAATGAGGAAGAAGAGCAGCAAGAGGCAAATGTCGATAAAGGGTTGTTTAACGTTGAAATTACATTGCCCGCTATGTTCTTTGAAGATATGACAGAAGACGAAATTAAAGCAAGTGCAGAAGAAGAAGGAATTAACGATGTAACAGTGAACGAAAATGGAACGGTTATTTATAAAGTATCTAAAGCACAGCATAAAGAATTACTGGATGAAATGGAAGCAAACATTCAAACTGCTCTTGAAGAAATCATCAATGACGAAGAAATCACATCGATTAAAAATATAACGAATAACAAATCTTATTCTGAATTTACAGTTACAGTCGATCGAGAGCAATTTGAGAATTCATTCGATGGATTTATGTTATTTTCATTAGGAATACTAGGTATGTATTATCAAGTTTTTGATGGGCAAGATGGTGAAAAAGCGAAAGTTACAGTGAATTTAGAGGATGAAGCATCTGGGGAAACCTTTAGTGAAATGGTCTTTCCAGACGATTTAGAATTAGAATAGAGTACTCATTTTTAGCGACCTGACAATCTCAGGTCGTTTTTTAATTTAACCTTTCATGCTACCAAAAATCCAAATATTTCAAAAATTATGCTTTTAAACGCTCATTTTTAAATGTATACTATTTACAATTCGTTCAATATTTTGGGGGTTTCCATGAAAAAGTACCTTTTAACTGGAGTAGTAGCTGTATTTTTTGCTCTCATATGCTTGATTATTTTTTCATTTACATTTCCTACTTCCAACCTTATATTAATCCTTACTAATTTCTTAATCTCATGTCTATTAGTCTTTTTAAGCAAATTAATAGTAAAAAAGCTCACTACCAAGCATATAGAGTCCAGAAAAAAAATAAACATATCCTTTTATACCACTTTTTTTATTATGTTTATAGTAAGCGCTATTATACTATTTTAATCCAACTATAATGAGAGGAAGAGAAAATATCTGATGAAAGAAAATCCAAACAGAGGCATTCTTATTGCGATATTAATTTGCTTAATTTTCATTTTATTTAGTAACTCTGAACCTTCTAGCGAACAGAACTATAACCTCCCTATTCAAATGGAGATGGTATCAGATGGTCAAATTACTGCATTAGGAGAAAATCGATTTATCGTTAATTCCTATGGAGAGTTACATGTTTTTGAATGGGATGAAGAGGAAAGCACTTATAAATGGATCGAAACCTTTCACTACTATGATCGAATCAACTAAGTAGGTATTTTTATATACTATTAAATCATGTAGCCATCTTTCTATTATTTAAGATAAGTGAGCAAGGAAGGTACTTATATATATTATTTAGCTTATTTCAAAGTAATTTCCTTCATTATGTAAAACAAGTAATTCAGTAATCAAGAAAGAGAGGTTTTAATTTGATTAAAAATAAAAAATTACTTATATTTAGCGTCGCTGCCTCTATTATTTTTGGGTTTTTACCTAATGTAGGGTTAATAATTGAGGAAGGTCCTTTTAACTATTATTATTTTGGGTTCCCTGCAGTTGCCTTTTCATATATGGGGCATGGATTATTTACTTTTCAAATTTTAGGTATATTATTTAATATCTTAATTGTTTATTATTTATCACTTTTCGTCGTAAAAATATCGAATAACATATTTTTAAATAAAAACCAAAAAACAGAATAAATCATACCATTGAATTTAAAAACTCTTAGATTGCATATAACGCTATCAAAAAGAGCATTTTGTTATGAAACTTATATATTTATCAATTTCATAATGAATATCTTACAATGAAAACCGAGCATTAGGTTGTTGATTTCCACTTTAGGTAGATGCTTTCCCAAGGGCTTGTCTTCAGCTAACTCTGACTACGCAGAGCTTCGTCAAAGTGGATCTTCACACTGCGCTCATCCTTTGGGAGTCACTACCTACCGTTACAATCAACAAGTTAATTCACAAACATTCAAGACATATTTTTTAATAAACGTTCGGTTTCATTCTCGAGCCATTATGAAATTCACTAAATTAGTATTATTAAAATTATAAGTTTATATTATCCCCAGAATGAGGAGGCTATTATGAATTGCACACATTGTAGACAACCACTTAAGATATCCCAATATTCTTCTGATTTAAGACTAAAATCATGTCCGAGATGTTCACAAAATCATTCAAAAAACATCCACATTTATTATTCAAATAACGCTTTCGGTAAAACAATTCACCGCCAGAACCAAAATAATTTAGAAGGTATTCAAAGTCATTGTACTTCTTGTAGAGCTGAGAATGGCCCTAATATCAACGATGGAATACCATGTAATATGATTGAATGAGGGGAGCAAATCACCTCTTAATACTTTCAATTTAAAACATAACATAATATGTATGTCTGCTTCATTATAATTAAGATTAAAAACGGTGAATATTTAATTCCATACGCCTTTCTTTATCACGTTTAATTCTATCGTAAGGCATTGTACGAAGGTCATATTGATCCTCCTCGAATAATTGCTTAAGTTTCTGATTCATGTTTTTTGTCTCCGTTAAATTAATAATTAAACAAAAAGCCATACCTTTCTCATTTATAATGAATGAAAAAAGAATATGGCTAAATACACAAATAGTCAGAGTTATCATCAATGATTATTTTCTACTGTTCAAATTCTATATCATGTCGTCTGTTTTGGTGGTCTCGGTCCAAAAAACTGATAATAATCGGTTTTAATATTTCCATTGTATAGCTTTCTTTTTTTAGAGGCCTTTTTACCATATATAGTTTCGAAGGACTCATTAGAAGTAAGCATATAAACAGACCATGTGTCGTAGCTGGAAAAGGCTTGTCCCATCTCTTTGTACATGATTTCAACTTCTTCTCTTTCTCCTAATCGTTCTCCGTACGGTGGGTTCCCTATAATAATTCCATAGCTGTCTTTATGACTGAAATCTCGAACTTGCATTTGCTTAAAAGAAATTAAATCACCGAAACCGGCTTCTAATGCATTATTTTTCGCTAATTCAACAGACCGGTGGTCGATATCCGTTCCTAAAATATTAAGAGGCTGATCATAATTGGCTAAGTCCTCTACCTCTTGTCTCGCTTTATCCCAAATATCTTTCCCGATCCAAGACCACTTCTCGGAAGCAAAATCACGATTGAATCCTGGTGCAATATTTTGACCAATCATCGCAGCCTCAATTGGTATCGTACCAGAGCCACAAAATGGGTCAACAAGTGGTCTGTCTTCTTTCCATGAAGTAAGCATAATCATCGCAGCTGCCATCGTTTCCTTTAAAGGTGCTTGATTATGTAGAGAACGATAGCCACGCTTATGTAATCCTACACCACTAGCATCCAATGTTAATGTAGCAACATCTTTATGAAGAGCAACCTCTATTCGATATAGTGGTCCAGTTTCATCAAACCAAGTGGTTTTGTATTTCTTTTTTAAGCTTTCAACTACAGCCTTTTTTACAATAGCTTGGCAATCAGATACACTAAAAAGCTTTGATTTGACGGAACGTCCGATTACTGGAAACTCAGCATTTACCGGAATATAGTCAGCCCAAGCTAGCGCCTTTGTTTTTTCAAATAGCTCATCAAAAGTAAATGCTTTAAATTCTGCTACTTTTATTTTTATACGATCAGCAGTACGAATCCACAAATTAGCTCTAGCAATTGAGGAAACATCAGCCGTAAACATAACTTTTCCATTCTCTACTTGTACATCTTCATAACCTAAATCTTTAACCTCTCTGGCAACGATTGATTCTAAACCCATAGTCGCTGTTGCAATTAACGTAACTCTATTCATAAAACTCTCCTTCAATTTCCGAACTTTTTCATACGCTTCATTATAAAGATAATTGCTACATGTTACAACTAAATGCCTGTTACTTTAAAAAAATAATTTTTATATTTATTATGGTACATGAAATTATCACAACCAAAAGGAGTTAAGGTGGATCGGCGTGGCTGCAAATTGTTATGATGTACCTAATGTTATAATGGAATAAAAAGTTAGGGAGAAGATAGGCAATGACTAAAGGGAAATATGAGCTGGTTAGTGAAGAACAATTGAAAAAGTATGCAGAGCTTGCGGTACGGGCTGGTGTGAATTTGCAAAAAAATCAATTAGTCATTATTCATAGTGATATAGAAAATGTAACATTTGCACGTCTCATTCAAACAGCAGCCTATCAGGCGGGAGCTTCCAATGTGGTGATGGATTGGACAGATGAACAGTCGACCAAAGAGTTTTATTTACATGCTTCAGATGATAGCATCGATTACTTTCCGGACTGGCAGGCTGCCCGCTTTAAGGAGTGGGATGATGCAGGTGCCGCTTATATCCGTATTATCTCTGAAAACTTTGATGACTTTAAAGAGGTTTCCCCAGAACGAATGAGCCGCTTTCAAAAGGGGTCTCGCACGAAGTTGAAGGCTTATTATGAAAAGATTAGATCTCACGAGGTACGATGGTGTCTTCTTGCTGTTCCATCCTTCTCATGGGCAACTAAAGTTTTTCCTCACTTAAATAAGGAAGAAGCCCTACATTCTTTATGGAGATTAATCTTACAGGGAGCTCGAGCTGATGGGAAAAATCCTCTAACAGACTGGATAAATCATGACAGAGCCTTTGAATCACGGAAAAAATTCCTAAACGATAGCCAATTTAAAGCCTTGCATTTTACGAATAACCAAGGAACTGATTTATTATTCGGTATGCCTAATAATCACCTCTATATCGGCGGCGGAGTTATTGATAAAAAAGGAATCTCGTTCTTTCCGAACATTCCCACTGAAGAAATATTCTCCGCTCCCCTAAAAAATAAGGTAAATGGCAAATTAGTAGCCACCAAACCACTTATCTATGGTGGAAGTGTCATCGATGATTTTTACCTAACCTTTAAAGATGGGCGGATTACTGACTATTACGCCACCACAGGGCAAGAAGCGTTACAAAATATCATCGAAACAGACGAAGGTTCAAATTATTTAGGTGAAATTGCCTTAGTCTCTAACCACTCACCTCTTTCTCAAACAAATACTCTTTTTTATAACACCTTGTTTGATGAAAATACGGCCTGCCATATTGGAATCGGAAACGCCTCCCCTTCTAACCTTCAAAATGGCAGTAACCTTACGGAGGAAGAGTTGAAAGAAGCTGGACTTAATACTTCACTCCTGTTAGTTAATGTGACCTTTGGTAGTGAAGATATGAAAGTAGTAGGTATAAAAGAAGATGAAACTGAAGTCCTGTTAATGAAAGATGGAGATTTCCAATTCTAATTTGGCTTGTACAAGATTAGCTCTGCCCCTAAGGAGCGTCAAAATAAAACGATGAAAACTCCCATAAGGAAGCGTTCATCGTTTTACTATTCATTATTTCACATTACTCATGTTGATCTGCCTGAAAAGATTGTTCATCTTTTAATTCTTCACGTAAAACATTTAAGCTTTCTTCACGCTGTTGTTTTTTCTCATTCAATTTTTTTCTTTCGTCAGAACTTAGCTCACCTTCAAAGCTATTTAGATAATTTTCGGCTTCTTTCATATTTTCCTCTGTGTTTTGAATGATTTTTTCTATTCTTTCGGCGTTATTTGAGCGGTCGTCTTTATTGGCCATATCTCATACCTCCTTTTTGTTTTCATTTTAGTATTTCAAAAAATGTAAAATATATAATAAAATATATATTAAAAACTTAAGTTTACATAATTAATCTTATGTCACCTTATTTAATGCATATAAAATTTTTTTAAATAGCTCATTTAGCCGAAACTTGAAAGGGTGTGTTATGGACGAATAGAACCCTCCTTCTTATCTAAAAGAAGGAGGGTTCTATTTGTAATTAATTGTAGCTTCTTTATAGAAAATGAAATCTGGCGGACATAAGCATGAATACTCCAGTCGATTAGTTCGGAAGCACCTAACATTTGTGCAGTTGCTCTTTCATGCAGATTGTCCTACCCTCTCAAAGCCTAGCTTTTATTTAACCTAAAATCGCTCGATCATTTTCCATTTGTGTTCCGCGAATTCGCTGAAATTCCTGTAATAATTTTTCAATCGTAAGCCCCTTTTTCTCCTCTTCATTAACATCTAATATAATTTGTCCTTTATCCATCATAATGAGGCGGTTTCCTAAATCCAAGGCTTGCTGCATATTATGAGTGACCATTAAGGTTGTTAATTGATGGGCTTCTACAATCTCTTTTGTTAAGTTAGTAATAAGCTCTGCTCTAGAAGGATCTAGTGCAGCTGTGTGTTCATCTAATAAAAGAATTTTAGGCTCAGTAAAGGTTGCCATTAGAAGAGACAATGCTTGTCTTTCCCCACCGGATAGTAATCCTACCTTTGCATATAAACGATTCTCTAATCCTAAATTTAAGGTTTTCAAATGTTCTACAAATAAATCTTTTCTATTCTTTGTAACACCGAATTTTAAGGTTCTTTTTTTATTTCTTGAATAAGCAAGTGCTAAGTTTTCTTCAATCGTCATAGAGGGAGCAGTTCCTGCCATTGGATCCTGAAAAACACGACCAATTAATCTGGCTCTTTTGTATTCTGGCTCAAAGGTAACCTTGTTACCAGCAATTTTCACATCTCCAACATCCGGCATTAGAGATCCTGATATCATATTCATTAAAGTGGATTTGCCTGCTCCATTACTTCCTATTATCGTGACAAACTGTCCTGGTGTTAAAGAAAGGTTGATATTGGCAAGAGCTTTTTTTTCATCTGGTGTACCCTCATTAAAGGTAATCGATAATTGTTCTATATTAAGCATGCCCTTTCACCTCATTTTGTTCTAAACGTTTTTGTCTTTTTCTTTTCTTCTCTCGATGAGTATGAATCATTTTAGGTGTTACTAAAGCTGCAATTACGAGAATAGCTGTTATTAATCGAACATCCCCGGCTTCTAAGAAGTCCACTCTAAGAGCTAATGTTACCACTATACGATAAACAATCGCTCCTCCTATTATCGCAAGGGTTGCTCGGAATATCGTTTTCGTACCAAATAAAGCTTCCCCTATTATAACAGAGGCAAGACCAATAATAATTAAACCTACACCCATTCCTGCATCTGCAAATCCACCGTGCTGAGCAATTAAGGAGCCAGATAGCGCGACTAAACCATTTGATATCCCTAATCCAAAAATAATTAACCAATCTGTATTGGCTGATAAACTGCGAATCATTTTTTGGTTATTTCCAGTCGCTCGTAAAGCTAAGCCAATTTCGGTTTTCAAGAAATAATCCATCGCAAATTTAATTAAGATAATAACAATAATCATAAATATAATAATGGCCCATGTCCTTGGAAGCTGAACCTCACTCAATCCAAATAATCCAAAAAAGGAATATAATGCTTGGTTGATACCTAGTGATTCTACCACTTGACCAAACTGAGCAAAGAGGTTCTCTTGATTACGTAACGGCACATTAGGCTGACCCATTATCCTCAAATTAATCGAGTACAAAGCGATCATCATTAAAATTCCAGATAAAAGAGCATTTATTTTTCCCTTTGTATGAATGATACCTGTGATCATCCCCGCTAAAAAACCGGCTAAAAAACCAAATAAAGAAGCGATTAGAGGGGGAAAACCGGCAATGATTGAGATAGCAGCAATTGCTGCCCCTGTTACAAAACTTCCATCAACCGTTAAGTCTGGAAAATCTAATATTCTAAAAGATAAATATACACCTAAAGCCATAATGGCATAAATAAGTCCTGATTCGATTGCGCTAAAAATTGCATAAGACATAACATAATCCTCCTTAGTGTTTTGGGAACAAATGAAACCGACTTGTCACATAGCTCGGACAGGTCGGTTTCCTTATTATTCTACTAATTCTGCCGATTCATCCCAATCACTATTCCACTCTACTCCTTGAGCTTCTGCGGCTGTTTTATTAATAAATAACTGCATATCCTGAGGATATTCTACGGGGATATCTGAGGTTGTTGATTCACCCTTTAATATTTGTGCAGCCATTTCACCTGAACGATATCCAATTGAAAAATAATCTATTCCAAATGTTGCAAAACCACCTTTTTCTAATGAATCTGGCTCTCCAACAAACAACGGCTTACCTTCATCATCTGCTACTTGAACAACAGAATCTAACGCTGAAACAACCGTATTATCTGTAATGATATAAAAAGCATCGACCTCAGGCGCTAATGAAGTAGCTGCCTGATGAACCTCAGCAGAGGAAGCAACCGACCTTTCTATAATGGATAAGCTAGTACCTTCTACCGCTTCATGAACTAAACCTATTTGTGTGACAGAGTTGGCCTCTCCTGCATTATATATCATTCCAATATTCGAACCCGGAAAATATTCTTCGATAAAATCAACGGTATATTGAATGGTATCTGGATGTAAGTCAACTACACCTGTTATATTTTCACCTGGTTCATCCATTGAGGTCACTAATTCACCTGCTACAGCATCCGTAACCGATGTAAAAACAATTGGAATACTATTTGTCGCTTGAAGAGCACTTTGAGCACTAGGTGTAGAATTGGCAAAGATTAAGTCTACTTGATCAGCAACTAAATTCTCCGCATTGGCCTGTGAATTATTCGGGTCTCCTTGAGCACTATAAAATTTATAGTCGACCTCTAAGTCAGCATCCTTTAATGCTTCTTGAAATCCCTCATAAGCAGCGTCTAAAGATGGATGCTCCACTATTTGTGTTGCTCCTACCGTGAAATCACTATCTCCTTCTGATGAATTTTCAGAATTACCACAGGCAGTTAAAGCTAATCCTAAGATGGCGATTGCAGATATTTTTTTCCAAGTTCTGTTCATTCTTTTACGGGCCCCTTTAGTTTTAATTTTCTAATAGTTATGTATTATCTTAAAACAATAATCTTAGAATGTAAATAAAAAAATTTATTCCTTTAAAGCGTTTTTGTATTGATATTTATTGATAAATAGCCATTTTCATTTTATTAATATTATAGAGGAATATAAATTTTAGTCGCTCACCTAGTTAAAAACAAAAAAAACCCCTTAAAAGGGATTTCCTCAGTCACTTTATTTCATCTCGAAAGCATTTGATAAGCCATGTTCTGTTCCTTTGTACTGCAAACGGTGATGAACCTCGTACTCCGGTGGTAACCATCTATCTACAAGAGAGTCAACTCTTGTTCTTCTGATTCGTTCATTTCCGAAAGAGAAGATGCCCCTACCATGTTTTGGGTTTCTCGCTCGAGGGGTTTACCGCGTTCCACTCTAATTGTTTCCAATCAGACTACGTCACTGTGGCACTTTCAAAGACTTCACACCATATCGGATGACTTAGGTGCTTATCTTGCCGTTAGCACAGGCTATGAACCCAAGCTACCCTAGCTTATGACTTCGCTAGGCACGAACACTACAGACATCGCAGTCTGTGCGAGCATGGACTTTCCTCTACACAAATGTGCAGCGATTACCTAAATACTTTATTGGTTAAAGCGACCTCACTCATTATACAGTGTATACTCACTTATTGCAACCTAGTTTCCAAGCTATCTACATATAAAAGAAAGGATTCCAAGAAGGAAATCCTATCTTTTTATGGCATTCTTGGCTAATTGATCGGCCTTTTTATTTGATTGACTAGGAATCCATTTGATAAAAAACAAATCGAACTGATCAATCATAATGAGTGCTTCATTTAAATATTTTTGAAACTGACGATTTTTTACATATCTTCGCTCAATAGCCTGTTCAATCAATTGAGAATCCGTTCGAAAAGAAGCCATCTTGATTTCTTTTTGTAAACATAGGTTTAGAGCAAAAAGTAAGGCTTCATATTCCGCTTCATGGTTTGACATGATAGAAAGTGATTTTGAAAACTCTTCAACTTTTCCATTTTTAAAATTAATCAGTACGCCTGCACCTGAAGGTCCTGGATTCCCTGCACTTGCTCCGTCAATATAAACCTCTACTACCATCTTATCTCCTTGTTAAAACACTCATAATCGCCCTATTCATAGAGCTTACTTCCAAAAACCTCTTTTTCTAAATTAGATAGTCTTTGTAAAATATCATAGTTTGTACTACCAACAGTCGGAGCTGCTACTTGTTTTTGTGGACGCTCATTTGCTTTTTTTAATTCTCTTTGTAATTGAGCGTTTTCTTTTTCAAGCTTTGCAATGGTTGTCTTAAATGCTTCATAATCTTGAATAATAGCATCTAAAAATTTATCCACCTCATCTTGATTATAGCCTCTCATACTTGACTTAAATTCTTTATTTAAAATTTCATCTGCCGTAAATCGCACTTCATTTTTATTCAAATCAATCACCCCTGTACCGAAAACGTTAGTATTCTTATTTTTTCAAAACTTATCTCGCTTGTCAATTTCAATTGTGCATTTTTCACGATATTCCAATGATTTTCTTTAATCAGCAAAGGAATTCCGTTATTCAACATTATTCTTGATAATATTCATCCTCTACTATCATATTAATATCATCTGGCGTTATTAGCAATAATTCAAAATTTCTTTCTTTTTTCTGTATGTTAGCTTCATTTATATAATAAATGGGCGTTCCTTCTTTTTCCTCATCATATAAGGCAATTAATCCGTCTACTTTCGATAATATAAATTGATTTTTTAACTTTAACTGATTAGGGTTTTCGTAGGGTCTTTTTGTAATACTATCGATAAAATCAGCTTGGTTGACTATTTCTTGATAATATCTCTTCGTTTCTTCCTTCCACTGCTCTTCTTGCTGTAAAAAAGGAGTTAATACAGCTAATTTCAAATGAGGAAAGCGTGTTTTTTTCCATTGTAATATTAATTCTCCAACCCAAAGTTCAACACCAAGCTGACCACTAATAATGACCCATTCTAACCCGTCATCGATTAGCGGGATTAGTTTTCTTTCAAATGCTTTTTGTATATATGTAATCCCTTCATGCTTACGATTAAAAATCCCAAGCTCATGAGGCTTGTACCCAGTAATAGCGACCGTTTTTAACATGAAATACTGTTCTCCTTTAACTTCGTTTTATTTGCTTCCTATTGAAAAGGAAGCGAGTTCTATACTCACTTCCTTCACCTATTATTTTTTACAGTTACAATTTCCTCCACCCATATTCCAAGGCATTTGAGCTTGAGCACCGTAGCCCGGTGCCATCATTTGGCCACCATACATAGGGGGACGTGGCGGCATCATTGCACCAGCAACTGGTCCTGGTCCTGGTCCACTTGCAAATTGCTGATTTGAAATCGTTTGTTGATTAGAAGTCGTGTGTGGGAAACTATGAACATGCTTATAAACATGATTCGTTACATTAGTGGTATGAGTTGGATGTATTTCTGGAACAATGTACTCACACGTTTTCTCTACAATATTTTGTTTAGTTGGATGAACAACTGCAGGCATTACTTTCGTTGTTGTAGGCTTTTGACACATATTGACTGGTTGTTGACAGTGATGCATAGGTTTATGACAATGCATAGGGTATTTCCTCCTTTTTATTTGAGTCACTATTAACCTATGATTAAAGCCTGCCAGTTGTACTAGTTGTTTCGTCCATTTACATCAAAAAACTCAGCTTTTTGTTCAAATTAAAACCATTTATATTTGACATTTTTTTCGAGAAAGAAACATCATACGACAAATTGTTAGAGATTGCTCTGTAGTTTTTTCGCAAACAACCTCATTTTATGCGCTTCCCCAGGAAATAGTTCTGTTTCATCATCTATTTCCCATCTAGCTTCACAAACAATCTTTTTTGACGTTTTAAAAGTTCTTCTTTAACCTTTTCTCCCTTTATAGAATAAGAATTATTTTTTATAAGCTTAAGGGCATTCTGACAATGCAGCAAAGCGATATCATAATCCTTTTTTCGCTCCGATAATTTTGCTAGCTCTTCTAAACTTACGATTTGATGCTCTCCAGATAGAGCTAGGATTTGAAAAAGCTCATAAGCCTGATCTAATTGTTTTTTCTTTTTATAAATGAGTGCCAAATGAAGCAGGCTGTTATGTTTGATTAGGAGATCATTAGAGGTTGTTAAAGCTCGGAATCGAAGCAACGCCTCTTCATCATCCTTTAAGTAATAAAACCAGCGTGCTATTTCATATTTTTCTTTTTCAGTCCATTCATCATTTTCATTTGTTAAAATCATCCTACTTATATGAATATATAAAGGAATAAGACTCATCACATCCATTTCATGATGCTTAATAATTCCTTCTAAATACAAAGGTTCCTGCTCATTTAAGTAATCAAAGTAAAGCATGGGTGCGAGATAACCTGGTGTATCTTCTATTCGATCAATCTGTAAAATTTCTTTTTCTACGATTGATAATCGGCAGGAAGGCAATGTGTCTTTCCAAAACCTTCTTGCAGCATGAAGTAAATCATAGTGTCCGATTTTAGGAAGATTCGGTACCTGGTCTCTAACAAATGTGTGCCTTGTTTTTACCTGTGGCCAATCAAACGCTTTTCCATTATACGTTACAAGCTTATGATGAGCCTCTATATCATTCAAAAAATAATAATAAAACGCCGCTTCTGAGGAAGGTCCAGACAATAGGTATTGTCGAACAAGTACTTCATCTCTTTCTATTTTACTATACCCTAATAAAAAAATAGAATGTCCAGCACCTGAGCTTAATCCTGTTGTTTCAATATCAAAAAATAATAATTGCTCAACCGGAACATTTGCTGCTGAAAGGGGATGATTGAAAGTAACAGCTGACCATTTTTTTACGACCTTTTCTAATTCTAAAAAAGCATAGGGCCCGAGAATGGAATCGACTGGATATCGAGTTTCTTTAATGAATGTTACTTCATTTTCAAAATATTTTGGGCTAAAGCCAAGCTTAGACCATTTTTCGTCAAGCTCGACTAGACCGGGCATCACATTTTTTTGAGCCGTTTCAATGGGCTGTGCTTTTTCTTTTTGATTCGGTTTCATACCAAGGTGATTTTTCATTCGATTCAGCTTATTTTTTATCATCTTGATTGCCCTTTCTAACTTCAGCAAACCTCAATAATGTCCGTACCATTTCTTTTGAACCTTCTTTTTCCAATCCCTGTTCTCCAATACAAGCAGGACACCCTTTTACACACCCACAGGAAGAAATTAAATGCTTAACCTGCTCTAATAATGAGGAAAAATGCTTATAAAGCTCTTTTGCTAAACCAATTCCTCCAGGATAACGATCATACATATATATAGTTGGCTGCTCAGAATGATTAGCCTTTAATTGTGGAACTACATGGATATCAGAAGAGTCACACATGACAAAAACAGGTGCTACATGTGAAAGAACATTCGCTAATCCAACTAATGCCCTCTCAATGGATTCCTCTCCATAAACCTTTTCTAAATCCTTTGAAAAGCTAAGCCAAACAGCATTCGTATGTAGTTCTTCCTCAGGAAGATGAATAGGTCCTGAACCAATGTTTTCGAAGGTAGACAAACGAATCTTCTTGAAAATCGTCGCTTTCGCATGGACCATAACATCTCCAAACGATAAACTTGTTTTTGCCGATTGCTGTAACTCATCTTCTTCTAACACTTTTAATTCAACTGCAAGATTCGCATCAGTAAAATATTCAACAGACACTTCTCTTACAAAAGCTTTCTTTTCTTCCCAATCTAGATATTCAACTTGATATTGAATCCCTTGATGCATATAAATGGCCTCATCATGAAGCAAGGTCATGCTACTAAATCGATCCATCTCTCCAATAACGGTTGCTTTTCCTTGCTCACTCTGATCAATAATAACGACATTTTCCTGAGAGGCCGATCGCAAACTAATACCATGAGCTGGAAAGGCATCATTCATCCAATACCATTTATCGCCACTTTGATGTAAAACCTGTTCGTCTGTTAAAAATTCTAAAATGTCTTCCACATCTACCCCATCAAACATTTCACCTTTACGAAATGGAAGCTCATAGGCAGCACATTTTAAATGATCAACCGTAATGATTAAATTATCCGGATTAATTCTCGCTGTTTCTGGTGAGCGTTCAAAAAAATATTCAGGATGCTGAATCACATATTGATCAATTGGATTCGAGCTTGCTACCATAATGACAAGTGATTCTGATTGTCTTCTACCTGCACGCCCTGCCTGCTGCCAAGCAGATGCAATCGCTCCCGGATAGCCGTTCATTATACAAACCTGCAATTGGCCTATATCGACTCCTAACTCTAAGGCATTTGTACTAACAACTCCTAGAATTTCACCAGCTCTGAGACCATGCTCTATTTCTCTTCTTTGCTTTGGCAAATACCCACCTCGATAACCTCGTATCGACTTTGCAGCTAGCTCTTTTCTTGTTAATTGCTGAAGATGACTTAAAATGACTTCTACTCGTACACGACTTTTAGCAAAAACAATCGTCTGTATTTTATTCTTCAAAAAGTATTTAGCTAATTGATTGACTTCAAAGGTTGAGCTTTTTCTTATATTTAAAGATTGATTAACAATAGGAGGATTATAAAATAAAAAGTGTTTTTTTCCTCTTGGAGCCCCGTTATTATCAACCAATTGCATCTTTTCTCCTGTTAACATTTCTCCTAATTCTTTAGGGTTAGCAATCGTTGCTGAAGTACAAATAAACACCGGAGAACTTCCGTAATAAGCGGCGATTCTCTTTAAGCGCCGAATCACATTGGCTACATGACTACCAAACACACCCCTGTACGTATGAAGCTCGTCAATAATGACATATTTTAAATTCTCGAAAAAAGAAACCCACTTTGTATGATGAGGTAAAATCGCTGAATGCAGCATATCTGGATTGGTCATTACCACATGACCCGCTTTCCTTACGGCCTGTCTGATTGTCGGCGAAGTATCTCCATCATAGGTGAAGCATTTTAATGAAACACCCATTTCATCTATCAATTCATTTAATTCACTCTTTTGATCTTGTGCTAATGCTTTAGTTGGGAACAAATAGAGCGCACGACTATTTTCATTCTTTATTATTTGCTGCAATACAGGCAAATTGTAGCATAATGTCTTTCCAGAAGCCGTTGGTGTTACCGCTACAAAATGCTTTTGATTACTCGCATAATGATAGGCTGAAACTTGATGAGTATATAATTGCGAAATACCTCTAAGAATTAAAGCTTCTTGAATATTTTTATGAATATCAGCAGGAAAAGGAAGAGTTTTAGCCTCCACTTCCTTCATTTTGTGCCAGTAGGAAATATGATCGGCAAATTTTTCATCCATTGAAATTTGTTGTATTAATTCTGATAACGTTGTTTTAAACAAAGTATCACCACTTTCTAGTGATTAACCATAGATTACTAACCCCTATTGTAGCGAATGTTTGTTTGTTTTTCTATAGTTCTACCTAAATTTAAGAAATGACATCGACATATTAAAAAAAGTAAAGAGGTCGGGACAAAACTCACGAATATATGATTATACCATTCTAGTTCCCCCCTGTTCGCTCACCCAAGACACTTCGCGTCCGGTGGGGTGGCGCCCGAACTAACTTTTTTTAAAAAGTGGATTTCGGCCTGGCCACTACTTCCCACTGGAGTCTCCGTGTCTTCTGTCCGCTAGCTTACGTCTTTCATAGGGAATTTATTCCGTTCAAAAAACCCTCCTTTTTTGAAAAGGAGGGTTCCTAAGTCGTTATGGATGTTTGTTAACATTACATATTTTTCCTATATTCTCTAATGTGATGTTTTAAATGACGTTTTGTCCCTGCTCTATTTTTGCTTTTGATTATTTTATATATTTTTTAAAACTGAATACGGTACGTGAAATTATGTACTTTTAGTAGATTAATATAATCTTTTCTGATAGCCTTCTTGTAATGAACTCTCGATTCGCGCTTCTGATACGTTTAATTGTTGAGCATGATCTCTTAATATTTTTGCCGCTTTCGGCAAGGATTCCTTGTTTAACCAGGTCGATTCCTTCCATATGTTCGAACGAATCATGGCCTTTGCACAATGAATAAAGCACTTTTCGACCTCAACTGCAATCGCTAACTTAGGTATATGCTGGTTCTCGATAAGCCGCTCCATCCATTCACGGTCTTTTATAATCGTTGCCGTTCCCTTTATGCGTAAAGTTTCACCTAATCCTGGAATAACAAAAATTAAAGAGATAGAGGCGTTTTCGAGCAAGTTCATCAAGGAATCGATTCTTTTATTTCCAGGTCGTTCAGGAATTAAAAGCTGTTTCTCATTTAACACCTTCACAAATCCTCTTTTGTCTCCACGTGGTGAAACATCTGTTTTTCCATTATTATCACTCGTGGCAAGCATAAGAAAAGGAGACTTACTAATGAAATCCAAACAATGCTCATCTAAATGCTCGATAACCTTTCCCTTTGCTAATGCACTCGGTTCACCAATATATTCCCTTAATTCATCTTTTGTTTTCAATATTTCTGAGAATTCTATCAAATCATCCATCGACTCTTCCTTCCTCCTAAAATAAAGATGAGATAATACTCACAAAACAAATGTTAGGTGCCCAGCTGTTCGCTCCCCCAAGATACTTGCGACTGGTGGGGTGACGCTGAACTAACTTTTTTTAAAAAGTGGATTTCGGCATGGCCACTCTATCCCACTGGAGTCTCCGTGTCTTGTGTTCGCTAACCTACTCCTTCTAGCCTTTCAAAAAACCCTCCTTTTTCACAGTAAGGAGGGTTCATAGTTCGTTCTTGATGTTTGCATCCATTACAGATCATTTTAAATTTCTCTCATGTGGTGATTTTAATACAGGCTTTGTCCCAGCCCCTTATTGATGTTATTTAAAAGTATTAAGCTAATAATTTCTCAATACTTACTATTTCAACACAAATACATAACACATCTATTGCAACATGTAGCTCTTCCAAACTCGGATAAGTAGGAGCAATTCGAATATTTTGGTCGAATGGATCATTCCCATATGGATAGGTCGCTCCAGCTCCAGTCAGGATGACACCTGCTTCTTTTGCTAATGATACGACTTTTTTGGCGCATCCTTCTAAAGTATTAAAGCTAATAAAATAGCCGCCCTCTGGCTTTAACCAAGTGGCTATTTCTTTTCCGTGTAGATGAAGCTCCAGCCGTTCAAAAACTTTTTCAAATTTAGGACGGATAATGTCTGCATGCTTTTTCATATGCTCCTCTAGTGAGCCTTCTTTCTCAAAAAAGCGAACATGACGTAATTGATTAATCTTATCTGGTCCAATCGTTTGAAAGGATATTTGCGACTTAATGCTTTCGATATTTTCAGGACTCGATGCGATCGCGGAAAGACCAGCTCCCGGAAATGTCACCTTAGAAGTAGACGCAAATTGCAAAACACGGTTTCCATGACCAGCCTCATGACAAGCTTGATCGATATTCTTCAATTGGTTTGGATGATCTGAGAAATGATGTATTGCATAAGCATTGTCCCAGAAAATCCTAAAATCAGTTGCTTTTGTTTCCATCTGGGCTAATCGATCCACCACTTCATCACTGTATACTTGTCCAGTCGGATTACTATATTTTGGTACACACCAAATTCCTTTAATGCTCTCATCTGATTGAACAAGCTTCTCTACCTCGTCCATATCCGGTCCACCTTCAATTAAGTTAACCGTAATCATCTCAATACCAAACCATTCACATAGAGAAAAATGACGATCATAGCCAGGAGTAGGGCAAATAAATTTGATTTTTTCTTGCTGGGACCAAGGCTTCTCACCATTCACACCGAAAAGCATAGCTCGAGCAATACTATCATGCATTAAAGTTAGGCTTGAGTTTCCACCAATAATGACTTGCTTAGGCTCAACTTCAAAGATTTTTGAAAACAATACCTTTGCTTCTTGAATTCCATCAATTCCGCCATAATTGCCTACATCCATTCCATTTGGCGTTTTTAACTCATCTTCAGAAGTTACTAAATTTAACATTGGTTTTGACAAATCAACTTGTTCAGAGCAAGGCTTCCCTCGAGACATATCTAAAGATAAATTTTTAGCTTGATAGCTCGTATACGTTTCTTGTAAATGTTCTAATTTCGTTTTTAAGTCTTCTTTACTTAATTGACTGATATCTCCCACTACTATCTTCTCCTTATCACATACTCTTTTATTTATCTGATTATTATTATAAGGTTAATTGAAGAAAAGTTCTACTAATCTTAACCTCAAAAAAAATTCTGATTCGAAAATCAGAATTTCAAGGGTTCTCACTTAACCATGTGGAATATTCTTGAACGATTTGCGCTAGTTTCTTTTTAATTTCTTGAATCACTGGCTCATCCGATTGTTTTTGATACCAAAATAACCTTTCAAGCTGTAAATCAATTTCATTCAGTAGCTCCGTTTTATTTTTAAAGGGATGATTAGCCTTCGTTAGTAGTAGTCCATCAGCGCTCTTTAATAAAGCTTTTTCTACGTGAATGCTATTCAGATCCATATCAATAAGCTCTAAAATTCCATGATTTTTCACAAAAATCAGTTTATTGTTAACATGTTTATTATAAATATTAAGAATCATCTTTCCATCATTGAAGCCCCAAAAAATTCGGTAATTATTACTCATTACATCATAAACCATTTCATTTAATTGTTCTTTTGACATGTGTACCGTGAAATCGTTAAAGTTGGTTTCCATCGCTTACACACCCTTTTCTTTTAAATTCTATTCCCATAATTGTAAAAAATAAACCAGCTTAAATGATTCTGCATTGAATACTACCATTATAATGTAAGCCCTTACATAAATCTATGCCAATCTTTCTATTTCATCACTTTTTATTAAATGATCTTCATAAAGCTTTATAGCTTTTTGATTGTTAAGAGCAGACTTGCCATGAGGCAACAAAAATCCGAACAACGCTATAAGCCAAGTTCGGATTTTCGTTCATTTATCTTTCATATCTTCCTCTATTTCTTTTTTTAGCCTCTAATAGACGCTTCATTCTTTCGTCATTTCCAGATTGACTCGACGGATTCACATCTTCTTGACTTGATGCCCCTTGTTCGTTATTTTTTAAACTCTTATTTGATTTTTCCTTTTTCCCTTTAGACGAAGAGGAGCTTAGTTTACTCAATTTTTCTTTCGCTTCTTTTTTGAGCCCGTCTGTTTCAATCGACCCATTCGCTTGATTCATTTTTTTCGATTCTCGTTTTGATAGCTTCTCATTTTTACGGATTGATTTTTTCACCTTTTCAAATACAACTGAATTTTTCGATACTACCTCTTTTTGTTTTTGTCGTTTAAAGAAAGTCAGTGATATTAACCCAAGCCTTCTAATGGTAATTTCTAAAAATAACAGTAAAAAAGCTGCTAAAATAAGAGGAATTGCAATCGATTTTTTTTCTTGAAGTGGACTCATTAACGGACGAAAAGCCTGTGATAATTCCTCTAGAACCTCTCCACTTCCTGCTTGTGCTATTTCAGTCATCATTGCTTCATTGGCTTCCTCTAATGAGAACTCTGCTGAATAAGGAACGGAAACACTACTTTGATAAACAAGCTCGTCGTTCAACGGATTGGTCAGTTGAATGAAATGAATGCCTGGTTCTCCTTCAAAAGAAACTTCGTATTTACCAGGCTCTACCATCTTATACTGACTTTTTATAGATTCTCCTAAAGAATCGACTACCTCTGCCTGTAAAAACTCTGTGGATGCTTCCTCGCTTATAAATTCCACAACGGTTTCAGAGCCTTTTTGATTTTGAGTGACAAAAAATGGTTCATCGTTGATATTTTGTAAAGTCCAACTAATCATTTCATTCCAAAGTGGTGACCAATTTTGCCAATTTACCCATTCTCCAGACCACTCTCCTTTTAGATCGGAGGTCCAAGCAACCGTTTTACCTAACCCATATTGCCACCTAGTTAAAATCGGGTCTTCATTATCACTTTGGAGGATAAGCTCAGCTGTATTCTTATTAGTCGTTGCAATATAAGCATTTAATGAAGGGTATCCGCTCTCAAAAAAAGAATTCCATTCATTTTGGCGCACGACCGTTGGATAAAAGGGTTCATCTACGATATATGTCTTAGTCATTAAAATCGTTTCCCTTGAAACGATACTTGGAATCGTACTTTCATCATAAACAGAGTAAAAATTACCCGAACCCATTTCGGCAATTTGAGATAAAAGAGCATGATTAGCATCCTGTCCGATAGCAACAGTGGATAACGTAATTCCATCTTCCTCTAAACCTGATTCAACGAGAGCTTGATATTGACTTTGAAATGCAGAATCACCGTCTGATAACAAAATGATATGCTTTCTTTGAAGCTCTTGCTCAGCTAGCTGTGGATAGGCCATATCTAATGCTTGAAAAATATCGGTTCCTCCATCAGCTGTGATAGAGGAAATTTGTTCGACCACTTCATCTGGATTTCCAAGTGGACCAGTCTCAACAATTTGCCACGGCTGTTCATCAAAGGCAATAACCCCGACAACATCTTCATTTCTTAATAATTCTACAGATCGAGCTGCCGCTTCCTTAGCAAGTTGGATTCGATTTCCTAGCATACTACCTGAGCGATCAATGACAAAAATAATCCCTAACGATGGAAGCTCTTCTTCACTTTTTATTTCCATTTCAACAGGTAATATTTCTTCTATAGGTGTTTTAAAATAACCCCCTAAACCAAAGCTGCTCTCTCCTCCTGTCATAATAAATCCAACTCCGAACTGCTTCACAGCCGTTTCAAGTAGGTCCATTTGTGCTTGAGAAATATTTGTAGCTGAAACATCTGCAAAAACGATCGATTGATAATTCAAGAAACGATTTAATCGTGTTGGTAATTGTTCTGCTGACAGTAAATCATAAGAAGTACCACTAGCTTCAAGAGCTTTCGTCAGATTACTCGCTGCCTCGTCTTCTCCCTCTACAACTAAAACCTTCGGCTCACCGACAACCTGTGAAAGAGCTGTAAGATGATTATTTTCAGGAATTTCGTCATAGTCTCCCTCAATTTCTACATCAATTATTAATTGACCTGGCTCTTGAGTGACAAAAGAAAAGGGGTAAGTATTCACACCTCTTTTTAAGTCAATTTGCTGATCCACAATTAATTCTTGATTCGCTCTTATACGAATAGCTGCTTGCATATTCTCTGTACTATTTATCTCTGTAGATATAATAATCTCTTCTCCTGCATAAGCTTGTTTGGTTACATTTAATTCTGAGATCGCCACATCCTGCTTTAGTTGGCGATCGACAAAGAAAGTATCTACAGTCATTCCTTGTTGATTCACCATTTCGGTCTGAACCTTACTGTCACCCTTCGTTTCAAGACCATCACTAATTAAAACGATTCTTCCTGTTGACTGAGAGAACAAACTAGCTGCCAGTTGCAAACCTTCCTCTAAATTCGTTTGATTTGAATTTAATTCGGATTGGAGTGAATATTGAGAATGAGTTCCCATTAGCCGATCAACGATTGCCTGTTCACCTACTGAAACGATTGCGAAGGAATCTTCTTCCTTTTTCTTTTCGATTGCTTTCACTAAATTCTGTTCAACCTCAAGCTGTTCTAAACTCATTGATTCTGACCGATCAAAAACAAACACGGTTTCCACTACTTTCGAAGTTAATACAAGCGATGGATCCGTTAAGGCTAGGATTAATAAAGAAAATACGAGCGAACGTAAAATGAGGATTACTGAACGCTGTTTTGACTTTTTCGAATGAATGTTTGATTTTATAAATAGAATGACAACAAATACAGCCGGAACAAATAAGAGTAAATAAAGAGGTGTATGTAGTTCAAAGCTCACGTCTAAACACCTCCCACTCTACCAAAAGAACTAAAAATGCTAGCAAAACAAATATCTTCCAAAACTCATTTTTATAAGTAAAGTGACCTTCTTGTGGCGCTTCACCATTTCCAACCATAAAAGATTCAAAAGCTTTAACAAATTGTTCACTCTCTGGTAGATAAACGGATAAATAAGAGATTTCATTCGTTTCCATATGTCTGAGACGATATAGCCCTGGTTTAGAGGGAGCTACAAAAATACTCTCATCATCTCCTATTTCATCAATAATTTGATTATCCTCATCAATAACTTGATACAAGCCCTTTTCTGGCAAAGGAAGTGGTCTCTGTTCTAAAGGTGCAAAATAACCTAATGAACGCTCATTCCCAGAAAGTTCTTCAACCGCTTGATAGAAAAAGATTGGAAAATCAGAATGTAAGGGCCAATCGGATTGCTCCAGTTCAAAATGCACGGCCAAAACAGGTTGATTTTCTATGTATCCTTTGCTAATAAGTGGGATATCATTGGCTTGAACTAAAACATCCAAGGAATTTTCTTCAACATTCCATGCCTCTAAAATAAATACTTGACTAAAATCTGTAAACTGAAGTAAGGATTCTCCATCGAACTGTACAGGTCTTTCGGTTAATGGAACCTTTTCATTAAATTGAAGTGGAGTTCCTGCATCCTGAGCCATAAATAATGTTGGTTTTTCTGGTATAAAATTCTCATCTGAAAAACTAATAATAATAGAATGGTCCTCCCATTCCGTTATATCTGAATACGTATTAGCAAATATAATTTCCTCACTTATCTGTTCTAGTAGTAGACTTAAGAAGGGGCTACTCTCTCCTATAACGTAAATTACTGGAGATTCAGATGGTTGGGAAAAAGAGGTCGCGATGTTATCCAATTTGTAATCATCGTTTTCTATAAGCTCGATTTGATACGTATCACCTGCAGGTAAATCTTCTAAATATATAAAAGAATGTGGTTCATTATCCAAAACAAAACTGTCTTCCAAAAACACTTCTCCATCAATAGTTAACTGATAATCTACTTGCTGCTCTTCCATTCCTTCTTGATTTAATTGAATAAATGCATGACTTTGTTCATGATTTATAACAAAGCTAGAAATCCCGACATTCATGAAAGGTTGTTCATTCCCAATATTATAAACGTTTGTGACACTAGAAAGGGACTGCTCCACAATTTCTTGTTGTAGTTGGTCACTATATATATGAACAGTTGTCTCTTCTTCAACTGATAAAGCTTCGACCAATGATAGCGCCCTCTCAAAATTAGCTTCTGAATATAGAATCTCTACATCTAAAATTTCTTTTTCTAAAATCGAATAATCATTCTCTTGTGATACTAGTAATTGGGGATTTTCCCCAACAGTCATAATGGATACTCGTTGTGTATTAGATTTTTCCTCTAATAACTGAAGCATTTGTTTTTGCGCTTCCTCAAATCTCGTTATTCCGTCCTCAACCTCAGCTTCCATAGAGGCAGAGGTATCGAGTACCATAATGAGATGCTGTCCTTGTAAGCTCTGTTCACTGTAAAAAAAAGGACGTATTAAGGCGATGATTAAGCTTAATAAAATCATAAATTGTAAAAAAAAGAGCAAATGCTTTTGTAGCTTATGCCACCATTTGGATGCTTGATATTCTTTTAATGCCTCACGCCAAAATAAATGAGATGCGACATAACGCTCTTCATATTGCTTTCTAAACATGTACAGGGCAACGAGTCCTACTAAAAAGATACTCATTGCCCCAAAATAAGGGGCGAGCACTCCCAATTCTCTCACCTTCTTTCTAGACAGAACATTACATTATAAAAAAGCCCTCTTTTTTTATCCGCTTTAAATTCTCCTCTAGCTCTTCATTAGCATCAAGGGAGATATATCTAATTCCTCTTCGTTTACAAAATTCCTTAATCACTGAAAAATGTTCTTCTCGTAAACTTTTATAATGGTCAATCGTTGATTTTTGCAAAGTTACATCTACAAACTCACTTGTTTCTCTGTCAATTAATTTTCTATCTCCTTTTAATGAAGGACTTATCTCCTCACTCGTCGATAGCTGAATAAATATCGTTGTTGCCGAGGTCTGGAATTGATGTAATTTTTCTAAAATAGTAGAGCGTTTTTCATAACCATCCGTTATCAAAATATGAATATTTGTATGCTTTTGACGATACTGAAGTAATGAAGCAAAATATTCGTTGTGAGAGTTCTCTGTTAGTTGCGTCAAATAATGAAATAAAGTATGACTGTACCCGACCCCCTTTTTATGTAAAAAGGGATTTTCAGATAGACCAATTGGAATGACGCTTAGCCGATCACCATTTACTAAAGCAATGTATCCGAGCATCGCTGCGATCTGTTTTAACCTAAACCATTTTAATTTCTCACTCTTCATGGAAGCGGAGCAATCTAAATATACCGTTACCTGAATATCTTTTTCATCGAGAAATCTTTTGATATAGTGTTTATTTGTTCGAGCATACACATTCCAATCGATTTGTCGTAAATCATCACCTAGATGATAGTTTCGGTAATCCGAAAAATCTAGCGTTCTTCCAAAACCAGTCGCTTGACGATTTCCTTGATAGCCATAACTAACACGTTTTGAAGTGGAGAATGAATACTTCTTTAATTTAGCAATCATTGAATTGGATAATAATGCGGTATCCATTAGCTCAGACTCACCTTATTGACATCATTTAACAGATTATGGAGTATGATATCTGTTGTCATTCCTTCTGCTTCTGCTTCAAACGTTAAAAATAATCGATGTCTAAGGACAGGTAAAGCGACTTCTTTCACATCGCCTATTGAAACATGATAGCGTCCCTCTGTAAAAGCTCTTGCTTTAGCTAAACGAATTAGACTTTGAAGTCCACGTGGTCCCGCACCGTAGCGAACATAACTTTTAATTTGCTCAGAGGCGTCCTCTGATTGTGGCTGCGTGCTACTAATCAAAAGGATAGCAAACTCCATAATTTCATCAGCCACTAATATTTCACGACACAGCTTTTGCATTTGTAACAAATCTTCTTCCTGTAATCTGGAGTTCAAAGCAATATCTTCTCTTTGAACAGTTCGTTTAATAATTTCTTTTAATTGTTCTTTGTTAGGATATTCCATGTCAATTTTACATAAGAAACGATCCATCTGCGCTTCAGGCAAAGGATACGTCCCTTCTAAATCAACCGGATTTTGAGTAGCTAATACAAAGAACGGCTTCGGTAATAATTTGGATTCTCCCATAATCGTCACCGTATTCTCCGCCATAGCCTCTAATAATGCACTTTGCGTTTTCGGAGTTGCACGATTGATTTCATCCGCTAATACAATTTGAGAAAATATCGGTCCTTTATGAAAGGTAAAAAGTGAATCTTGACTCTTTTGATTAAGGATCATCGTTCCTGTAATATCAGAGGGCATTAAATCGGGAGTAAATTGAATTCTTGAGAAGCTCAAAGACATGACATCAGCCATCGCTTTTACAAGCATTGTTTTTCCTACACCAGGAAGACCCTCTAATAAAGCATGCCCTCCTGCTAATAGGGACCATAAAACTTGTTTTTTGGCTTTTTCTTGACCTACTATAAATGTCGATATTTCATCCTGAAATTGTTGAATTAAAGATTGTGACTGGCTAAATAATTCCTCTTGTTTCTCCATATCTCATAACCCCTTTTATTTAAGCTCTGAAAAATAACCTTCTATAATCCCTTCCAAGTGAGAAGGTAACTGTTTTCGATCGATATTTTGTCTTAGTAAATTCTCATATTGCCCTAATACCTCTTCGTATGGTCTAATATTACCTTTTAATGCTGGAGATTCTGATTGCTGTATAGTGCTTTCTCCTTCACCAAGCTCCGCATAATCCTCTTCTATATTTGTTTGACCTTCTAACCGTTCTGGTATCGCTAATTCTCTTGAGCCTAAACCTAAACCAGCCCCATTTCCACTTCCGCTACCTGAGCCACTTCCATTTCCTGAACCTGAACCAGTACCGTTTCCTGAGCCGCTATTGGAACTATTTCCAGAGCCTTCTCCATCATTTGAGGATTGGTTCCCATCAGATTGCTCACTATTACTATCAGCATTATTGCTTTTATTATCTTGTGAGCCCGAAGTTGAATTGGAGCCAGAGCTTTGTCCTTGATTAGACCCATTTGATGTGGAAGCTGAGCTTGAATTTGAATTTTGAGAATCATAGGTTAGTGCTTGCTGGCTACTTATCCCTGCCGCAAGCATCGATAGTTGATGATTACTTGCCAACTGCTGGAGCATTTGTTGCATGCTTTTCATCTTTGCCAATTGATCCATGTTTGCAAGCAGCTCATTCATTTCCTCTTGAAAGGCTTCTAAAAGTTCGGCTAACTCCTGTTCACTTAATTGCTCACTTTCTAATTCATTCCATTCCTTCACTAGCTCATTCAAAGCGTTGGCTTCTAATGAATCTAACCAGCTCTCTAAACCTTCTACATCCTGCTGTGAAACAAACTCAAGGGCTTCAGAAAACATATCAGAATCACTCTTCGTCATTTTTTCTTCATATTCATCAACTATTTCCTCTATGTTTCCTGATTCGAGAGCAAGCTCTTTTTCCATACTCATTAAATCTTTAAGGAATTCTTCACTACTTTGATGATCATCTAACTTCATATTTTCTTTCTCAAGAAGTTCCTCTTTTATTTCTTCTAATTCCTCTTCTTCAACCTTTTCCTCAAGTTCCTCTAATGTTTTTTTGTTTAACTCTTTTTGCACATTCATATTTTGAGCGATTAACATCGATTCACTAGGAAATAAGTGAGAAAGAGCGACAATACTTACAAAAATGAACGAAAGAGCAAGCTTTCCTTTATGAACCTTGATTTTTTTTAATTGCATGACCTCAGTGAAATTCTTCTTCATTTTTTGAACGGTTTCTCTTCTTTGGCTAACAGCTATCCAATGCTCGTCTTCTTGATAATTCAATGCTGTCTTGACTCTATCTTCTCCTACTACGTTATCAAAGTGAGCAGCAGCATCTTTTAGAGTAGGATTGTTTTTCCAACGAATGAAAAAAGTGATTCCTATAGTAACTAGGCTTAAAGAAACCAACCAAACGAGAGGAGTCGATATCGTTAGAAAACGTTGAAGTAAGGTAAAAAACAAAATAACCGTTAAACAGCAGAAAAAAGCAAAACCTACTGTTTGAAGGATAAAGTGCTTGAACAGCTTCGTTTTCACCTTTTTTAATAAATCAATGAACGAATTCTCAGTTGACATTACGTTCCTCTCCTTCTATAAACTTTCTTTATTTTACTTATGATGTCTTTTTCGTTTTCATTTTTGGTCTTAATTTTACTACTGCAATGAAAAGAGACAAAACGGTTAGGATACTATAAAAACTATAAAAGATGATCCAAGGTGAAATATTAAAGCCAGATAACTGTTGAAGATCATCTAAAATAGTACTTTCGAATACAGAAAAGAACATCACCGGAATATTTACTGAAGCAAACAAAAACGGCCAAATAAAATCTTGTCCTTGTGATGAAAATTCATAACTAAAACTTGTCAATATAACGGTAAAAACCGCGATGCCTCCTGTTAAGAAAAACGCGATACTATAAGTAGTCACCATAGCCATGATTGTCTTTCTCATCAGAGTCGATACCATCACACCTATTGCTCCTATAACAAACATCGTAAAAATATAAAGAGCAAAGCTGTAGATTATATTTTGCGGTGATATGCCCCCAAATAAGAAAACAATAATGTAAATAGGGATGCTTGAAAAGACAATTAAAAATAAATAGGATATGGATGAAAAAAGCTTACTTAAAACAATCGTTGTTGATGTTTGAGCGGTTGTTAATAAGATTGGCAGAGTTTGTCTTTCTCTTTCACTACTAATGACACCAGCTGTTAATCCCGGAGTTATAAAAATTACTAAGGCAAGCTGGAACATACTTAAATATAAAAACATCATTTGACTTTCTGCTGGTCTAAATACACCTAAATCATCATAGCTCATTTGTAAGCCAATAAAACCAAACGAAATTAAAGCTAAAAAGGCTAAATAACAAGCAACCCCTACATAATTTTTAACCGAACGAAAGCGTAATTTAATTTCTTTATTGAGTACAGGATTAATGAACCAGGATTTCATTCTTCTTCCACTCCTTTCGTAATCTCCATAAAGACATCTTCAATATTTGTCTCTACTAGGTGGAAGCTTAAAAGCGGGATGTTTGCTGCTATAGCCTGCTGTAACAATTGAATTTGTGAGGCATCATCACCAGTAAATATAAATTCAAAATCGGTTTCATTTAATTGATTTAAATTAATAACATGCGATTGATCTTCGAAAAACATCATCGTTTGATCGATATTTTTTTGAACCTTTACTTGAATAAGCTTTTGTTGCTCTAATTGCTTTTGTATATCTGTAACAGAGCCTTTGGCGACAAGCTTCCCCTGGTCGATTACACCAATTTCATCACACATCTCCGCTAGTTCTGGGAGAATATGAGAGGAGATAATAATCGTTTTTCCCATCGCCTTTAATTCTCTTAAAATACCACGCATTTCAATTCTAGCTCTTGGGTCTAATCCAGACGCAGGCTCATCTAATATAAGAACAGAAGGGTCATGAATAAGAGAGCGAGCTAAACACAAACGTTGCTTCATTCCTCGTGATAAAAGGTCCACATAGGAATCACTTTTATGTGAAAGATTAACAAGATCTAGTAGTTGTGGAATGATTTTTTTTCGTTCATCTACAGTCAAACCATAACTTGCTCCATAAAAGTCTAAGTATTCAACGGCTCTAAATTGGTCGTATACGCCAAAAAAGTCAGGCATGTAACCAATTTTTTCCCTCACTTTTGCTGGCTCCTTACAAACATCAATTCCATCAATATAAGCTGTACCATAGGTCGGAGACATTAAAGTAGCTAATATCTGAAAGGTTGTCGATTTACCTGCTCCATTTTGACCGACAAACCCAAACACCGTTCCTTCTTCAATCGTTAAAGTTAATTCATCGAGTGCTGTAAATGAGCCATATTTCTTCGTTAATTGTTCAGTCCTAATCATTTTCAACCACTCCCTTGAAGGTAATTTGAGGGAGTGTCACTCTGTCTGGTGTTTCAGCCTTTGTAATGGCTATTTTTAACATTCCCATTTCATTAATATAATCTGTTGGATTGTTCAATAAAAGCCCATTATCTACAATTTCATACTGATTTTCTGTAAAGTTGTAAATTTCCGTTTCTACTTGAGGTGGTAGCATCGTAAATTCAAATTCTTGAATAGCATTTACAGGAATCGTATCAACGGGTACATAATAATCGATTGAGTATCTTCCTGCTCCCGCATAAAATTCTGGTTGACTTTCATAAATAGGGAACGTATCTAAATATCCATCCCCTTCAAGCATATATACGTGTGGGAGAAGATCTGTCGATTTGAATTCAAAAGTTTCGCCCATGTCAACTTGTATTTTAATAGGCTGTACCATCATATTATAAGTTTTTGTTAAATTGCTTTGACCATTTAATGTCACATCTTCATAGAGTGAATCTTTCGTAATGGCAACTAACGATGGCGATTGAGGATCAAATAGATTGAAATTGTGAGCTGTTTCTTTTGCCTGGTTAAACTTTTGCTCATCTATATCATTAGAATAATTCCAATTATAGCTGTACATAGGAGATAAAAGCAGGGATGAATTCACGTCAAAAGATACGTCCTTACTTTCGTCGACACTCCATGAACCTAATTCAATTTCTTCTTGACCTGTTAACAACAGTAAGCTTTCAATTTCTTTTCCCGTTTCATTTGTAATCGTTCCAGTTACCTTTTGATCAGTCATTGATAACTCATAGCTCAAGCTCATATCACTTTGATTATATAAAGGTCCTGTTACATTTCGAACCGACCAATATTCTACATCCTTAAACAAAACCTTTTGTAGCCCTGATTGTTTATAAACCCCCACATTAGGTGCAACATCATTGCCGTTGATAAAGAGATCATTAAAAGGAATAGCTGAGAAGTGTTGGTTTGGAACGATTAATTCATAATCTCCACCTTTGTTTGATAAAAATGAATAACTTGCTATTCCATGTTGTTCCCCATTCGGCTCTAGTTTAACGACCGATAACTCATTCATTTGCGGATCTACTAGACGGTCTTTCCCTCCATATAAAAACAATCCAACTGAGACGATAATGGAAATCGATGGAATGATCCACCATGCGTGTTCTCGTTTATCGAATCTTTTTAAAAGGAAAAATAATAAAGGGAAAATAACTAAAATATATAAACTAAAAATGAGTAACATCCATCCAAAAGGAATGATTGCAGAATCAAATAAATCATTCACAGTTCGTAGGTTATCCATTTGATCATACATATAAGAGAACTCTTGATATTGTTGAGTTAAGTTGATTATTTTTTCCCAAAGAATAGGATGTCCTTCCCAATCGTTAAAGATAGAGCTGCTTGGCGAAAAGGAAAGCTGACTGATAGTACCTGTTCCATATTTATTGGATGCAACTAAAACCTCTTCATTCTTTAAATCTAAGACAGTAGATGCTCCATCATTTAATTCACCAATATATAAAGGAAAAGTAGCCGCAGGGAATTCTACATTTTCAAATTCATCAATAGATTCAAAATTTTGAGCCGCTACATTAATCGTTGTTATCATAGATGACATTGGGAGTAAATCTCTAAAAGAACCTGCTTTTTGGGCCACACCTGGTTCGCCACCGAAAATAATGGTTCCTCCAAATTTAACCCAATTAGTTAATGCATTCATTTGTGGTTCAGTTAATTCCGTTAAGGCAAATTGATCGACAAGTAAATAATCTAAAACGGTTAAGCCTAGAAAATCATCTGGTATCATATTTGGATCCACATTGACAAATTCTAGCTCAAGTGATCCCTTCGTATTTTTAACAGAATTTAATGTATCAGGATCATTAGAAAGAAGTCCCACGACGGTTTTTTCATAGCCAATATAAGATCCTCTTATCGTCTTGTCTCCTGAAAAAGAAACGCTTCTACCATTTTCATAACCAGATTCAAAGAAAAATAATTGCTGAGCATTCCCACCACTTGAATAATACTGATTCCCAGGAACACTTACCGTAATAGACTTTTCTTCACCTTCTAATAAATCCATTGGTATTAATAGATAACCATTTGAAGAATAGCTGGGCGAAATATGAATCCCAATTTCACCAGAAATATCCTCTCCAAGATTTTTTACACTCAATTGTAGAGGAAAGCCCTTCAATTCATTTATTTTCCCATCAAACCCCGATTTAACTTCTATATGTAATCTTTCTTCTTGGGCATGCGCAAACGTTATAGGTATAAATAATACAAATAAGAAAAACAACACTAAAATACATACTGCCCATTTTGGTTTATTTTGCAACGACAATCCTCTCCTATCCCTTTGTTGGTGATTAACTAAAAGTTAGCCACTAAAAATGAACTCCTTTTTTCTACTCTCATTTATTAGACGTATGAAAATAAAAAAACTCTTCACTTTTTTAAAAAAAATTCAAAAAAAATGAAAAAGAGTCATAAAAAGTTCAGACTCTTTTCAAAATGGTTGGTTTATTCTATTTCAAGCAATAAGTTTCTTACTTTATTCACGACATATTGACTACCACCTTTGTCTTCAATTCCTTCAATCATCATTAAATTAATAACGGAAGGATTTGAGTCTGACATCGCAATAAACCAGCCCGTTTCTTTACCGGATTCTTCTTGAGAACTTTTATGCTCTGCTGTTCCTGTTTTACCTGCTAATCCGATTCCATCTATGCGAGCATTGTGCCCTGTTCCATTAGAGTTTTCAATCACTTCTTTTAAAGATTGCCAAACGGTTTCGGCTGTTTCAGGTGAGATAATCGTTTCATTATAATAGGTATGATCTTCATCATCTAAAGAAAAAGTAGGATTAACCATCGCACCTTCATGAATAAAAACCGTAAACATCGCAGCTAAATGAATAGGGTTGACGAGTAGTTCTCCCTGTCCATATCCAGTATCAGCTAGAAGCACTTCTGTTAACTCTTCATCTGAACTAATTGTCGATTTTCTTAATGGGTAATCAAATGCGAGCGTGTCATTAAAGCCAAAGTCGTTCAATCCTTCAATAAGAGAGGAACTACCTATCTCTAAAGCCATTTTGGCAAAATATATATTATCTGAATACATCATCGCTTCATTCAAATTAAGTGAGGTTAGTGGAATTCCTGATACTCTTGTAATATAGTGATTTCCCCAAGATTCATTCAATTGCCATCGATTGTTTTCTGGAACATTTATCTTTTCTAAATAATCCCAACCATTTTCTAATGCAATAGCTGCTATAATTGGTTTTGTCGTTGAACCCGGCACAAATGTTTGTGAAAACCGATTTAAGAGAGGACGTCCTTCATTTTCCTCTAATTTTTTATATTCATCACCTGTAAAACCTACAATAAAATCATTTGGATCATAAGCTGGTGCGTTTACTAATGCTAAAATTTGTCCATTTGAAGGGTCCATCATAACATTGGTTCCGCTTTCTCCCTCCAATTGTTGAAAAGCCGCACGCTGTAACTCATGGTCAATAGAAATCACCATGTCTTCACCGTCGAGTGGATTTTCTTCAATAAGAATGCCCTTCTCTGTTCCGTCCTGCCCTATGATGATGATCGATCCGCCCGGTTCACCTTTTAGACGACCCTCATAAAGATATTCTAATCCTGTTTTACCAATGTAGGATGATGCTGTGTATCCATCATTTTCGTTTAATTCTTCTTCTGTAATTGGCCCAATATACCCTGTTAGATGTGCAGCTTTTTCTGCGAGAGGATATTCACGTCCTTCAATTAAACGATAGGTTGGTCCAGAATCTCTTGACCCTTCGAGAGCTTCCATTAAAGCAGGGTCTTTTTTCATCGCTTTAATCGGAACGATTTGTGTTGGATCTCTTTTAACCCATTCCTGATTCAGCTTTTCCTCTATGTATTCTTTGCTTACTGAGATTAAATCTGCTAAAAATTCTATTTGCTCTGTTTCTTTTCCTTCCATCCGTTCAGGAACGATTGCCACCTCAAGCAATTCACCATTTATCGCTAAAGGATGCTGGTTACGATCGAAAATCTCTCCTCTTTTCGGGTGTTCTACCCGCAAAACAGCCGACTCACCGTTTTCAATTTGAGGTAATACAAAGGCCGTATCCCAGCTCATTTTCCAATTATTTTCTTCATTTTGTTCTATCTGTTGAAATGAAACTCGAAAACGATTAGAAAGTGTACCTAAAACCGTTTCGATTTCAACATTTGCCTCGTAGTATACCTGATTTTCTTCTGTTTCCTCTTCTTCTATTTGAGTTAATTCTAAGTTTCTTGATAAAATTTGAACAGATTCATCCACATCGTGAAACCACTGTATAAACGATTCTTCAGAATCTACACCAGAATCTTGTTGTTTTAGATAAGTGTAAAAATGATCATAATTCATTTCTTTGTAGGCATTTTCGATTTCTTTTGCTACGCTTTCAGGATCACTTACTTCATTGCAAGCTGTACATAAAAATAAAAGTAGCAAAATAAAAGAAACATAACGTCCTTTCATTTTGACATTCCACTTCCTTCCTTCTGTTGCATTTCAATCCAGTTTATCTCATGCTTATTTTACCATATTTATACTAGATGTTTCTAAAGATTTTTTTTGCAACTATCTTTAAAAGTACCTTAATGTACATAGAAAAAACGAGCCCTTTTTTTGATTGGACTCGTCTATTTTAAAGGAATGTCATTATTCACATTCATGCTAAAAGTTTCAAAGTATTGTATTTTGAAATCTTCCATCAACTGAATAATGCATATCTTATAATGAAAACCAAGCGATTAGGTTTTTGATTTTCACTTTAGGTAGATGCTTTCCCAAGGGCTTGCTTGTCTTCAGCTAACTCCGACGACTCAGAGCGTCGTCAGAGTGGATCTTCAAACGGCGCTCATCCTTTGGGAGTCACTACCTATCGTTACAATCAACAAGTGAATTCGGAAACATTCAAGACATTTTTTATAATGAAAGGTCGGCTTCGTTCACTTAAACCACTTTCATCATTTCTATCTTTTAATGAGAACCGAGCGATTTGGTTTTTTGATTTTCACTTTAGGTAGATGCTTTCCCAAGGGGCTTGTCTTCAGCTAACTCCGACGACTCAGAGCGTCGTCAGAGTGGATCTTCAAACGGCGCTCATCCTTTGGGAGTCACTACCTATCGTTACAATCAACGAGAGAATTCACAAAAATTCAGTTCATTTTTATCATAGATGTTCAGTTTCGTTCACTTATAGAGCAATTATGAAATTCACTTAACTCTTAAAAAGAATGTACGTCTTTTTAAAATTGCTCATACCATTTTTGGGCCGCGTCAACCTCTTCTCTTATTAATTGATGACCACTTGTAGTCCAGAAGGTTTCTATTGTAGCATTTGCCTGCTTTAAATCAGCTAGAAGGATTTCGGTTTCCTTTTTAGGAATCATTGGATCATTCTCGCCTGCACCCATAAAAACGTGATGGTTTTTCAAATTAGGAAGCTCAACATTTTTTAACGGAACCATTGCATGAAAAAGAATAGCTCTTTGAAAACTATCATTATAATGATAAAGAATACTTGCAGCAATATTAGCTCCATTCGAATAACCGATTACGACTGAATTCTCTAATTTGAATTGATAATCAACAGAAGCTTGTTTAATGAATTGATAAAGTTCTTTTGTTCGTATCACTAAATCCTCTTCATCAAATACCCCTTCACTTAAACGTCTAAAAAAGCGTGGCATTCCATTTTCTAATACATTACCCCTGATACCTAATACATTTGCTGAAGGGTCAATCATTTCTGCTATTGGAATTAAATCATGCTCATTCCCTCCCGTTCCATGAAGTGTTATGAGTGTTTTTTGACTATTTCCTTTCTTATATACATGCTTCAAATCTAATTCCCTCTTCCTTTAGATACGATTTAATATTTCATTTATATACCGTTAGTGTAAACATTTCTTATTCCAAAGTAAAGTAAGTGACTTACTTTTTTAATTTCTGTCTTTATTTTAAAAGGTTTTAGAAAAGAAAAAAAAGGTAATAGAATGATTAAGCTTACAAATTATTAATAAGGAGATGATCTTCATGTTTATAGAAGCAAGTACATTAAAGAAATTCTCACTTAGAGCATTAGATGACGAATTAGGAGCTGTTGATGATTTAATTTTTGAAGGTCCAAATTTTAAAATCAGATATATAGAAGCAGATACAAGAAGATGGTTACCAGGTGGTCATGTATTTTTAAGTCCTGCTGCCTTTACTGAATTGAATAGAGAAAATGAAACGATAGGCGTACAATTAACTAAAGAACAAATAAAGGATAGTCCAAAGCCCTCTGAATTCACCTTAACTCGTGAGTTTGAGAAAAGTTTAAATAGCCATTACGGCTGGGACAATTACTGGCTACACCCGCTCGCATTGCCGAGAACTCATGGTCCTACATTTGTAGGTCAAACTCCACAATCACCGATTATTCCACCTATCAGGGAATACGATGAAAAAACGTTACCTGATGAAAGGGATCAAACAACGAAAACTAATCGCCAACAGGTTCCTCAAGATAATGAGACCTTATTACAAAGCTTTAATGACCTATATAAATATGAATTACATGCTAAAAATGGTGAAGTAGGACAAATTGTTGATTGTATCATTGATTATGAAGATCATTTTATACGTTACTTTATTATTGATGTTGGCGGATTTATGTCTAAGGAATTAGTTGTTTTAAGCACGGAATGGATTACAGAAATTTCCCATATAGACAAGACTGTAACGGTTAGTAATATTGATCAGTCATTGATATCTAACGCTCCTGAATATGAACGAGAGACTTTATTCGACCGAGAACAAGAGCAAATTATTTATCAGCATTATCATATGCAACCCTATTGGGAAACTTCGATAAAATAAATGAGAAAAAGAACTCCTATATTCATATTAGGAGTTCTTTTTATTTTCAAATCATTCTTAATTCACAAACTTTATTTTATTTTAAAATAAACAAGAAATTTTACCTTTTTTATAGTAGAATAGAATTCGTGTTTTTTAAAATTGATATCTTAATATAATATAAGTTCTAGTTTAAAAGGAGTGTCACCTAGATATGAAACAGATTAAAAACCCTTCTATGTTTGGAAGATTTTTAAACATTGTTGAATTTATTGGTAATAAACTACCTCACCCTATCACTTTATTTGCTATATTAGCATTAATCGTAATAGGCCTCTCCTCCGTGTTATCTGCTTTTAACATTACTGTAGAAAACCCTGCAGAGCCTGGAGAAACGATAACCATTGTCAATCTTTTATCCTCAGAAGGAATTCATTATTTATTTACAAGTATGGTGGATAATTTCATTAATTTTGCTCCACTTGGGATTGTCTTAGCTACTATGTTAGGAATTGGGATTGCCGAAAGAAGCGGCTTAATTAGTGCAGCTTTACGTGGACTTGTCACATCGGTCCCACAAAAGCTTATTACTGCTGCATTAGTATTTGCTGGAATATTATCAAGCGTGGCCGCGGATGCAGGGTATATTGTGCTTCCTCCTTTAGGAGCCCTTTTATTTATGGCTTTAGGACGACATCCTATTGCTGGTCTTGCTGCTGCTTTTGCAGGTGTTTCTGGAGGGTTTGCTGCTAATCTAATTTTAACATCTTCTGACCCAATGCTCGGGGAATTAACTAGACAAGCCGCTGCAACATTTGACCCTTCCTATGCGGAAAATATTAATATTGCTATGAACCTTTATTTTATGATTGTATCTGTGTTTGTTATTACGTTAGCTGGTACTTTCGTTACCGAGAAGATTGTCGAGCCTCGCTTAGGAAAGTACAAATCAAACAAAGAGCAAAAAGAAAAGATTGAATACTTAACAACCATAGAAAAAAAAGCCTTAAGGTGGGCTGGTATATCTCTAGTTTGTACAACCATTTTAGCCTCATTATTAATAGTACCTGAATGGGGTCCTATGAGAGGAGACGGACCGAACCCTATTGTAAATTCTCCATTTATGAACTCATTGGGTGTTATATTATTATTCTTTTTCTTTATTCCAGGTCTTGTATACGGGATCATCACAAAGTCCATTCGTAATGATAAAGATGTAGCTAATCAAATGACCGATACGATGGCATCGATGGGGATGTTTATTGTTTTAGCTTTTACAGCTGGTCAATTTGTCGCTTATTTTAATGAATCGAACATGGGGATCGTACTTGGAGTTTACGGTGCTGAATTTTTACAAAGTGTCCAGTTAACAGGGATTCCATTAATTCTATTATTTATGTTTATTACAATGGCCATTAATATCTTTATCGGAAGCGCATCAGCAAAATGGGCAATAATGGCACCTGTCTTTGTTCCGATTATGATGCAATTAGGTTATTCACCCGAATTTACCCAGCTCACCTATCGAGTAGCTGATTCTACAACCAATGTCATCTCACCTTTAATGACATACTTTGCTATCATCATCGCATTTGCCCAAAAATATGATAAGAACATGGGAATTGGTACATTAATTTCCGTCATGCTTCCTTATGCGATTATCTTCACAGTTGTTTGGACTATCATGCTCATTATTTGGATGCTGCTAGGGATTGATGTTGGACCCGCATCTCCTATCTACTACAATTAGTGCAAATAAAAACACGATCTCATGAGATCGTGTTTTTTCTATTATTTATAGTTTTACAACATTAGCTGCTTGAGGTCCACGGTCACCATCAACGATTTCAAACTCAACAGATTGACCTTCGTCTAAGCTTTTGAACCCGTCTCCAGTAATTGCACTAAAGTGTACAAAAACGTCGTTTCCTTCTTCTAATTCAATAAAACCAAAACCTTTTTCTGCATTAAACCATTTTACTTTACCTGTTTGCATGAAAATAACTCCATTCTTTTGTGTACTTAATATGTTACTCTCTTTACTAATGTAAATCATCATTTCACATATTATAAAGACTAACATAAAAAATATTAGACCTTTATAATATGTGTAAAGCCTTTATGCAATAGAGAATATAGTTCATTTTACTATAAATTTTATCAATTTGCAATTGAACGAAACGGATTCGTTTTTGAAATCAGGCTATTTTTTGATTAACTTTAGCTCTTCATTAGCTTCTTTTGACGTATATTCTTCTATCCCTTCAACCATACGATTCCCTACCACCATAAATACAAAAAAACCGAAAAAATAGAAAGCCGTTAAAAAAATGAAAAAGTACATCATATCTTTTTCACCACATTTCTTTTTATCCACTTTATGAGTAAACATGGAGAATCATGCATAAAAAGTGAACGATTTTTACATACTAAATCTATTAGTATATGAAGAGGTGTTACTTTTGAAAAAAATGATGTTTGTTCTTGGAATAGGGATCGTTTTACTAGCAGCGTGTCAAATGGATTCGGAAACGCAGATTATTGAGGATTCTCACCATAATGAAGGAGCACTAGGATTTCAAGGCGTACCTGGTGATAAAGATAAGCATCGACAGCTGAAACTTTCTGATCATGAGTTATCTTTTTATGCAGATAAAACAGCTCAATACTTAAGCAATTCCATAACAAGACTAGAACAACAAGCCGATTTCTTTAATCAAAATGATGTAAACATTAGTCATACTATAGAAGAATTTATTGAAGCATTGGCTGATATTAGAGAAGAAACCGTTGAAATCATCAATTTGGATCGTCCAAAACCTTTTAACAGATTTCATGAAGGTCACCTTAATTTTGTAGTTGAGTTAGATGCTCTCGACCGAGTATTATCAGATATGCGCTATCCTATTGATGATTCTCAATATGATGATGCTAGAATGCATTATGAGAATGCCATTATATCTCATAAAATGTTAGAAAGAGAATGGCTACAAATTGCTGAGGACTACGGCATTTTTTAAAGGTATTCATAATGGTAATCATTTCACTAAACTTTTAGGCTATGTATTAATACCTATTGGTTTTGGATTTATATAATATGTAAACAGAGACATATTTAATCAAAAAAAGTGAAATGGACGGCATTCCATTTCACTTTTTGATTATAATAAATAATCATTTCCATAGATTGCCAGCAACCTTTAATCTTGAGAGCGAATGAATTCATTGAACTCCCCCATCATACCTCCGAAGGATTGAAAAGGTTGTGGGACATTAATATTATTTTCTAATGCTTCCATCCGATTAATAATAGAACGTTTTGTCGTAAATGAAACCTTCTTAGAAATATCTAACTGCTCAATTTCCATTTGGACTGAGCGTTCTAATTTTCTCATTGATGTTTCATTGGATTCTATTCCAATTAATAGTTCATTGTCCGTTTCTATTACATGAACATCTTTAATATTTTCAAGTGAAAGAAGCCGACCCTTAATCATACTTTTATGATCTTCTTGAACATTCGTTGTACTATAATTTTTAGAATGGTGCTCCCTATTTAAATAATAACTTTGGAATGGTGGGTAATCATCCTTGATCAAGCCTGGCTGGTTATTCATCATGCCATGTTGTTGAGAGTTTTCATACATGCCTAGATTTCTTTTATTGGAGCCGTCATATGCTTCGGGATTCTTGCCTTTAGTTAAGCCCATGATCGACTCATCAGGAACAAGCATGTCAGTTAGTGGACCTTGCCATTTCTCTGCCTTTTTTATTCCTAAATTACTAAAGGTTTGTTGTTCAGATTTTGCGCCTAACGGCTGTTGCTGCTCTAAAATGCAGCCAGATAAAATAAAAAGACTTAAAGTCACCATCATAATCTGTTTCATTTTGCACCTCCTTGATCAATAGTTTGTACAAATTTCTATAAAATTGTTGAGGTAAATTTAACTATCGACAAGTTATGCCTGCATTTTGTCGAGATTGATCTTTTTTTAATTGATTATGACTTATTTACGCAAAAGCCTTTTCATTCCCTAAAAATAGCCTATAATATAGTTTGTGAAAAAAATTAATAATGCTCATTGATTCATTTTTACATCAGGATGATTCATTTTTCGTGAAGTATTTACAATAACTGATTTGGAGTGGAAGGATTATGATTAGGTTCAAAATTGAATCAAAAAGAAATCAAATGTTATTATTTGCTGAAAAATATGGAATAAACTCAGAGAAAACGGTCCGATGTAGTCAGGAATTAGATCAATTGTTAAACCTTATTCAACTCCCACAAATAAGACAGAAAATATAAATGAATGAAACAATATTTAATAAAAGTGACATGAAATTATTGCAATGAGTGAAATCTTTTGATAAGGTATAATCACAAGTAGTGATATAAATCTTTACTTCAAAGTTTGAAGTGAGGGTAGAGGCGCAAACTTCAAGAGTAAGTATGTTAAAAAGGATGAGCTTTTATGATGCATACTAAAAGGGGATTTTGCCGAAGCTAAATTAAAACACTCATCTTTTGTTTAGCTGGGACTGTATTGAATAAGTACAGTACTGTCATATAGCATTGGCTATATGGAGGGCTATCTCACGCATTGGAATGATTGTGTGTACACAGTATTGCCATTGCAGCAATGAGTACCTTCATTGTTGCTTTTTGTGTTTCAATCATAAATTTATTGTATAGCCCAGTTTATATTAGATAATCAAACATAGAGGGTGAGTTAAATGAATTTTGGACGGGTCGTTACAGCGATGGTAACTCCATTTAATGAACAAAATCAAATTGATGAAAATGCAACAAAAGCTCTTATTGAACATCTTATTGCAAATGGTACAGATGCACTTGTAGTGGGTGGAACAACTGGTGAATCACCTACTTTATCAACAGATGAAAAAATAAAACTGTATCAGCTCGTAGTCGATACAGTGAAACATCGAATACCTGTCATTGCTGGAACAGGTACAAATTCGACACATATGTCAATTGAATTAACCAAAAAAGCTGAGCAAATAGGTGTAGATGCTATTATGTTAGTAACGCCTTATTATAACAAGCCGTCTCAGCAAGGACTTTATGAGCATTTTAAAGCGATCGCATTAGAAACTAGCCTTCCTGTTATGCTTTATAACATACCAGGGCGAAGTAGCGTAAACCTTTCTATTGAAACGACTATACAATTAGCTCAAATTCCTAATATCGTGGCAACGAAGGAAGCAAGTGGTGACTTAGATGCTATGGCAGCAATTATAAGTCAGACGCCTGAAGATTTTTACTTATATAGTGGTGATGACAGCTTAACCTTACCTATTTTGTCTATTGGAGGAAATGGAATTGTTTCTGTTTGTTCACATATTTTAGGAAAAGAACTACAAGAAATGATTGCTCATTTTGAAAATGGCCAGGTAAAAGAAGCAGCAACTCTTCACCGCCATTTGTTACCAACAATGAAAGCCTTATTTATGGCTCCAAATCCTGCACCAGTAAAATCAGCACTTACGTACTATGGAGTTTCTACAGGCTCTGTCCGACTTCCTCTTCTTCCTTTAACTGAACAAGAAGAAGCTCAATTGAAAAATTACCTTGCTCCTTTTTTAAATTATTTCGTGAGCTAAACATAATGCCAAAAAATCGATGAACTCTTCATCGATTTTTTTGATTTGTTTTACAAATAAAAAAACCACCTGTATAAGAGCCTGTTTATCTCTTTAACCAGATAGCTTCCTTGTCTTATTCAAATGAATAATCCTTTTTTAAATCCATTAAGCATTGAATGGTTTTTTGTGAAAATGGTGAGGGTTGATTTTCATGTTGGTTGTATAAATGTTCCCATGCTTGTTTTAAAGATTCCTTGTAATTTAAAAACGTTTCATCAAAGTCTTTCATAGAAGATAAAGGCATCCATGCTTTTTCAAATTCGGCTAATGCTTTACGCTGATGAAAATAAACTCCTTCAGCCATATTAGGATGATGTAAATCTCCTTGCTTTGGGTGTTTCTTAACCGCTAGAACCTTTACTAACGCTTTATTATCGTCTACATTTTTCTCTAGACATTCTCCAATATATACGCCCGTTTTATAAACCGCTTGGACCATCATCAAAACGTCACCCTTTTTCTTTTTTTATAAACCCGGCACGAGTAAAGTAAATAAATTCCACATATACTCAGAAATAGGCACAAGATTATTTTCCGCATAATCTCTCATGCTATCCGCCCCACTAAAAAAGTCAATCATAATCATGGAAAAAGTAACTAAAATCACAATTATTGTACTTGCTAAAACAAGTGCTAATAAAGATAAATAGCCTAAAAAAATTCTAAATGTCCACTTTAACCATGTCGGAAAGCTTTTAATTCTTTCTCTTAGTTCCACAAAGCATCCCCCATCCACCATAACTTATTTTTTCTATATCTATCGTACCAAAAAGTATCTATGGATGAGTAGTAAAAAATTGACTATATCATGAATTTATTTATCTAATCCCACTTTACTTAAAATACCATCAATTGGAATTCCATCCGGTGTTGAAATATCACTAAAATCATATTTCGTTAAATCAATAAGCTTATTTCCATCTACTACTAATTCTTTGCTTGTTTCTTCTTTTTTCTCTTCATCTGCTTTTTCTTTAATCATTTGGTTCTGATCTTGATGCTCTTCTATAACCACTTCTACTACTTCCTGTGTTTCAACTTCTTCATCAGCTGGCTGCTCGGCTGATTCGAAGCCCGAATTAGTAAATTGAATAATAACAAAAACCCATATTAAAACAAATGCTATAAAAGTCATACTTAAGAACCATGTTTGCTGCTTACTCATCAAGAAGTCCCTCCATCTTTTATTGTAGGTCTATTTTATCATAACAATTCTCCCTAGTCATTAAGTCTTATTAACTAACATCCATTTTTTCCAATTATGTTTATAATCTGAGTGTTGGATGAATAGAGACGAGAGTGAAGAAAGGATTTTATAAATACAAAAAGTGAAATGGAGCAATCCCATTTCACTTTTAAGTGAACTATAACTATATTACGCCATCCATTTAGGTGGACGATCTTTACCCCAATAAATGTTCCCTAATTCATGATGCTTCTCATATTGGTCAAGATTTGTATGATAATGAAAGTTAAACCAATATCCTTGCTTTGGGGGTTGGTCTCTTCTAACATGAAATCTTAAAAAGTCTTCACCGTTTAATTCATGATACAGATGAAATATTTTCTCACCTGACCCGTTTATAGGCGTTTCCGAGAGCTTTACATATTTCCATTCTTCATCCGTTAATCTACTAGTAGTATCAGTAACAGCCTCTGCAAGCTTCGGTAAGATATTTTCTTGAAATGGCTTTTCAATCTGTTGTCCTATAAAAGGACCAAATTTGGTCATACTACTTTCATAAGCATATTGGATCATGTAATCTGTATATATTTTAGCTGACGATATATCACGTTGGATATATTTATTCGTACTAGAAGATGGTAAAACCTCATGAAATAACTCATAATCATTTTCTTTCAGCTTTAATATGGTTGCTTTGTTAGCTATCGCATTTGCACCAGCTAGCTTTAAAGGTTCTTCAGCTTGTACTTCCTTAAACTCTTCATTAGTCGCAATTAATCCAATTGAAAGAAGCGCTGTTGAGACTAATAAACTTCGTTTAACCCATGTGAACATGAAAAACGCCCTTTCTCCCTTTAGATTAAATAAGATATTTATCTTATTTTCTCATGAAAGTAAAGAAAAGGCTATAATAAGTTTATGAAGATTTTATAACAAAGTATTACGGCAGATTAGAACTACCCATTAAGTAACGGTCACATTCTCTAGCTGCTTCTCGTCCCTCATGAATGGCCCATACAACTAGACTTTGACCACGACGATTATCTCCAGCAGCAAAAACACCCTCTGCACTCGTTTGATATTTACCATATGCCGCTTCAACATTTGAGCGAGCATCTGTTTTTAATGACATTTGTTGAATTAATTTTTCTTCAGGACCTGTAAAACCAACTGCTAATAATATTAATTCAGCAGGCCAAATTTTTTCTGTACCCGGAATAGGCCTTCTAATTTTTTGACCTTTTTCATTGATTTCGGTTTCTACACCAATAGTATGAAGCTCTTTAACTTGTCCATGCTCATCTCCTACAAACTTAGTAGTCATTACTTGATAAGCGCGTGGATCCTCACCATAGACCGCATTTGATTCTTTATGTCCATCCTCTGCTTGATGAACAATCGGGTACATGGGCCACGGGTTATTAGACGGTCTACTTTCTGACTTCAATCGGTTAATATCAAATTGAGTAATCGATTTAGCTCCATGTCTTACTGAAGTCGTTATACAATCAGTACCTGTATCTCCTCCACCAATAACAATGACATTTTTACCATTAGCATCAATAAATTGGCCATCCTTTAATTCGGAATTTAAAAGGCTCTTTGTATTCTCTGTTAGGAAATCCATCGCAAAATGAATACCTTTTAATTGGCGACCTTCTACTTCAACATCTCTTGGCTTTGTAGCTCCGGTACATAAGATGACTGCATCAAATTCTTTTTCTAAAACTGATACGGGAATATTTTGGCCAATATTAGCGTTTGTTTGAAAAATAATACCTTCTTCTTCTAAAAGCTTCACTCTTCTTTCAACAATATGGTTTGCAAGCTTTACATCTGGTATCCCATAAGTTAATAGCCCACCTATTCGGTCCTCTCTCTCAAAAACCGTAACTAAGTGCCCTGCTTTATTTAATTGAGCTGCAGCCGCCAACCCTGCAGGTCCAGATCCGACAATTGCTACTTTTTTGCCTGTACGTTTCTTCGGAACTTCAGGTAAAATCCATCCCTCCTGAAATCCTCTTTCGATAATATGATACTCTATACTTTTTATCGTAACACTATCATCATTTATTGCCAGTGTACAGGAGCCTTCGCATGGTGCTGGACAAACACGACCTGTAAATTCAGGGAAATTGTTCGTTTTGTGAAGACGATCTAATGCTTCCCTCCATTTACCTCGATATACAAGGTCATTCCATTCGGGAATTAAATTATAAACCGGACAGCCTATCTCTCCAGAACCCGACATAGTCGTGCCCGTTTGGCAAAAAGGAACACCGCAGTCCATACAGCGTGCACCTTGCTGCTTTAAGGCAGACTCCGGCATTAAAATTTGAAATTCCTTCCAGTTTTTTGTCCGTTCAAACGGATCTTTTTTAGTAGGGTTCTCTCTTTTATATTCTAAAAATCCTGTTGGTTTCCCCATTTACTTCACTCCAAACTGCATTCTTTTGTACTGAATTCATATGGAGAGGGGACGTTTTTAACGCCCCTTCTTGTTCCAGCTTTATGAAAGTTTTATTTACCACTTACTCTAGATTTATCATTTTTGTTTTCATCAAACGCAATCATAACAGCATCTACATCAGGTAGGCCTTCTTGTTTTACTCGATTTATAGCCTCTAACATTCTCTTATAATCTTTAGGAATAACTTTCACGAAGCTTTCAATCAATTCATTCCAATTTTCTAATAGCTGTTTTCCTAAAGAACTCTCCGTATAAGAAACATGTTTACTAATTAACGTATGAAGAAGTTCTCTGTCTTCTGGAGATTCGACTTTTTCGAGCAGAACCATCTCTTGATTACATTTTGCTTCGAAGTTTCGTTTAGGATCGTAAACAAAAGCTATACCACCTGACATACCTGCCGCGAAATTCTTTCCAACCGTACCTAGATTTACAACTACTCCACCTGTCATATACTCTAGACCATGGTCACCAACGCCCTCTACAACAACTGATGCACCTGAATTACGAACAGCAAATCTCTCTCCTGCTATTCCGTTAATATAAGCTTCACCAGCAGTGGCTCCATAAAACGTTGTATTTCCAATTAATATATTTTCTTCTGCTTTAAAGCTTGACTGCTTTGGAGGAAAGACTACTAACTTACCTCCTGACAATCCTTTTCCAGCGTAATCATTAGCATCACCCTCTAATTGAATGCTAATTCCTTTCGGTAGAAAAGCTGCCAAACTTTGACCCGCAGATCCCTTTAATGAAATATTAATCGTATCATCAGGTAAGCCTTTTGCTCCATAACGTTTACTTACTTCACTACCTACAATTGTACCAACAACTCGATCGGTATTCTTAACTTCACTTTCAATAAATACCTTTTCTTTCTTTTCAATAGCTGGTTTACTTTTTTCCATTAGAACTCTTTCGTCTAACGATTGATCTAATAAATGATCTTGTCGAACCGTACAGTAAGGTTGTTTAGGTGAATTTAATGGTTTAAATAATAAATTAGACAAATCCACTGTTTTCGCTTTTTCGTTCTCAACATCCTCATTAAATTCTAATGCATCCGTCTGTCCAATCATTTCATCAAACGTTTTAAAGCCTAATTCAGCCATTAGCTCACGGATTTCTTCAGCCATAAAAGTCATGAAATTTACGACATGTTCTGGTGATCCCATATATTTCTTTCGAAGCTCTGGGTTTTGAGTAGCAATCCCAACAGGACACGTATCCAAATGACAAACTCTCATTATAATACATCCTAATACGACTAACGGCGCCGTTGAAAAGGCAAATTCTTCAGCACCTAATAGTGCAGCCACTACAACGTCCTTTCCAGTCATTAATTTACCGTCCGTCTCTAATGTCACTCTGCTTCTTAAGTTGTTTAAAAGTAATGTTTGGTGAGTTTCAGCTAAGCCTATTTCCCAAGGTAAACCTGTATGTTTAATACTTGTTCTTGCAGCTGCCCCTGTTCCACCGTCATAACCACTAATAATAATTCCATCAGCTCTACCTTTTGCAACACCGGCGGCAATTGTACCAACCCCAGTTCCTGCAACTAGCTTTACACTTACTTTCGCTGTAGGATTAGCATTTTTTAAATCATGAATTAATTCTGCTAAATCCTCGATAGAATAAATATCATGATGCGGTGGTGGAGAAATTAGACCCACTCCTGGTGTAGAGCCTCGAACTTCAGCGACCCACGGATATACCTTATTTCCAGGTAACTGTCCGCCCTCACCAGGCTTTGCACCTTGCGCAACCTTAATTTGAATTTCATCTGCGTTTACTAAATAATGACTAGTTACTCCAAATCGACCAGATGCTACTTGCTTAATCGAACTTCTTCGTAAATCGCCATTTTCATCTGGAGTAAAGCGAGCAGGATCTTCCCCACCTTCTCCCGTATTACTTTTTCCACCTATTCGATTCATAGCGATCGCTAATGTTTCATGAGCTTCCTGAGAAATCGAACCAAACGACATCGCACCTGTTCGGAAACGTTTAAATATCTCACTTGCCGGCTCTACTTCATCAATAGAAATAGAAGAGCGCTTTTTGAATTTCAAAAGACCTCTTAACGTCGTTTGATCTTTTGTTTGCTCGTTAATAGCACTTGAATACTTTTTAAACAGTGAATAATTATTCGAACGACAGGCATTCTGTAACATGTGAATCGTATGAGGATTGTATTGATGAGGCTCCCCATTTCTTCTCCACTGTAAATCATCACCTGGATCTAATGTTTGATCCACACCCTCTTGTAATGAGAATGCTCTTGCATGCCTTGTAAGAACTTCTTTTTCAATGACAGATAAATCTATACCACCAATTCTTGAAGTCGTCCAAGTAAAATATTTTCCAATCACTGACTCAGAGATACCAACGGCCTCAAAAATTTGCGCCCCTCGATAACTTTGAATCGTTGAAATACCCATCTTGGATAAAACTTTCATAATCCCTTTTGTGGAAGCTTTTACATATCGTTCAACAGATTCAATATAAGAATAATCCTCTATTAAACCATCCTGTATTAACTGGTCAATAGAATCAAACACTAAATATGGATTAATGGCTTCTGCACCGTACCCTAAAAGTACTGCATGATGATGTACCTCTCTAGGTTCACCAGATTCTAAAAGAAGACTAACTTTTGTTCTTGTCCCCTCTCGAATAAGATGGTGGTGTAGACCAGAAATGGCTAATAAAGACGGAATTGGAGCATTTACTGAATCAATTCCTCGATCACTTAAAATAAGAAGAGAGTACCCTTCTTTTATCGCATCGTCTGCTTCATTAAACAAACGTTCTAATGCAACGTCTAAATGTTCCTCTTCCTCTGGCTTAAATAAAATAGATAATGTTTTAGCTTTAAATCCAATCATCTTGTTATGACGAAGCTTTGCTAATTCTTCATTATTAATGATCGGATATGGAAGATGAATATGTCTACAACTAGATGGTTTTGGTTCTAAAAGATTTTGCTCTGCCCCTATCGTTGTCCCCATTGCGGTGACAACCTCTTCTCGGATTGCATCAATAGGTGGATTGGTTACTTGAGCAAACAATTGTTTAAAATAGTTGTATAACAGCTGTGGCTTTTTAGAAAGAACAGCTAGTGGAGAATCATACCCCATTGAACCTACTGGGTCTACTCCATCTCTCACCATAGGTGTAATGACCTTTGATAGTTCTTCATAAGTATAACCATACGATAGTTGACGCTCTTTGAGCTGTGAGAAATCGGTATTTTCTACATTAGAGGTTTCTAAAACATCATCTAAATGGATTAAATGTTCTTCTACCCAGTTATCATAAGGATTTTCACGTGAAATTTGTGACTTTATTTCTTCATCAGGAATGATTCTTCCTTCTTCGGTATCTACTAAAAGCATATGACCTGGATGCAATCGTTCCTTATAGAGGATATTCTCTGGAGCAATATCTAGCACTCCCACCTCTGAGGACATCACAATATAGTCATCCTTGGTTACATAATAGCGCGAAGGTCTAAGGCCATTACGATCTAAACAGGCTCCAATTTGCGCCCCATTTGTAAAGACAATGGCGGTTGGACCGTCCCAAGGTTCCATCAAAGTACTGTGAAATTGATAAAAAGCTTTCTTTTCTGGACTCATTTTTTTATCATTTTGCCACGGCTCAGGAATCATCATCATCGCAGTATGCTGCATCGATCTTCCAGATAATGATAAAAACTCTAAAGCATTGTCGAACATCGATGAATCACTACCATTTTGGTCAATAATAGGCTTAATTTTCTCCATATCTTCGCCAAATAGCTTAGATTCAAATTGTTGTTCTCTTGCATGCATCCAATTTACATTTCCTTTTACGGTATTAATTTCACCATTATGAATCATATAACGGTTTGGATGAGCTCTCTCCCAGCTTGGGAAAGTGTTTGTACTAAAACGAGAATGCACAAGAGCAATGGCTGATTCAAAATCAACATCATCAATATCTAAATAAAATTGATTGACCTGCTCAGTTGTAAGCATTCCCTTATAAACAATCGTTCTACTAGAAAGACTAGTAAAATAAAAGGATTCATTATCAGGAATAAATGAATTCATTTCATTTTCTGCTCTTTTTCGAACTACATATAATTTCCGTTCAAAAGCCTGAGTATCTTTCAAGCTTGCTGGTTTTTTAACAAATAATTGTCGAATAAAAGGCATAGCCGATTTAGCCGCATTTCCTAACATTGAATCATCAGTAGGAACATCTCTCCAGCGAATCAAATCTACTTTTTCTTCTACTAATATCTTCTCTAAAGTAGATTCTGATTTCTGTCTCAATTCTTCATTTTGCGGCAAAAATAGCATTCCAACACCGTATTCACCTTCAGAAGGTAATTCAATCCCATCCGCTAAGTTGACTTTATTAAAAAAACGATGTGGAATTTGAAGAAGAATACCCGCACCATCACCAGTATTCACTTCGTCTCCTTGGCCACCTCGGTGTTCCAAATTACGTAAAATATGAAGTGCATCATCTATAACTTGATGCGATTTCTTCCCTTTCATATGCGCCAAGAAACCGATACCGCAATTGTCATGCTCAAATTGCGGGTCATAAAGACCTTGTTTCTTCGGGTATCCAGCGTTCCGCATTGGCATCAACCTTTCTCCAAAAAATAAAATCAATCAACTCTCCCCAAATTTTCTCGAGCTAATATACAGGATTATATCATTTTTCTGACATTTCGGCAAATTAAAATTAAATATGCAGTATATTGAAAACGCTTTCTATCAAGGTCTTATAGGTTTTCTATATTTATACATTTTTACTTCTCAATAGAAACAATTGTATAATACTACATATACTTTGCATAAAAATACAATTCTATCCGGCGGAGATTACTTTACTCTAATAGTATATTCGGAGAGGACATCTGTTTATTACCGAATATAACAAGGTATATGACTATTTTTCGTTCGCCTTTTTCACGTCCCGTTATAAGGATTATTTTGTATACTCTTTTATAAATCGCGATTCACAGCCACGAATATTGTAAAAATACGTTAAATCCTTCATAATAGCAAGTAATCACTTATAATAAAAAAGAGCGTTTTTTGATTTTGAAACTTTCTTTCCCTATTTTTCGTAAATAGATCAATAACCTTATTATTTTAGAGGAGGGATTTACTTGTCAAATCCAACATCCAATCAAGACCAAATAAATCATACAACGATCATAGAACAATTTAAAGAGGAAAAAAATGTCGAGCAACTGCTTGAAAAACTTCAATCTTTAGGTGAAGACGAACAAAAGCAAGCAGGTGAATCACTTGAAGCTTTAAAACGTCCAGTAAAAGACATGATGAATGATCAATCTAACCAGTTACCTAATCAGCTTTTTCAACTAAAAGAAATGGTGAGCCAGCTAGAGCCCGATTATTTGCGAGATGGACAGTTAAAAAAGTTTATTAATAAATTATTGAGACGAAGTCCGATTGAACAGTATACCAAAAAGTATCAAACTGTAGAATCACAGGTAGAACAAATTATTGAAGGATTACTTAGCGGAAAAGATAAACTTCAAGAAGATACATTAATGCTTCAAGAATTAAAAATTGTCGCCAAAGAAAGAATAACGAATTTAAACCAACAAATTGACAAAGGGAATCAACTTCATCAAATGCTTGAAGAAGAGATGAATACGGAAGAATGGAAAGATAACCCGAATGAATTAAAAAAAGGACAAGTCAAAGTAATTTCAAGGGTTAAAAATATGTCTCAAGCAGTTATGGTTCTTCAACAATCATTAGCTTCTGTTGACTTAATTATCGATAATAATGAAAAGCTTGAAGAAGCGATTTTTAATGCCATTACGATGACTAAAAACATTATTACTGTAACAGCCTCTATACAGCTAGCTTTAAATAATCAGCAAAAGGTAATCTCTGCAGTACGTAATGTAAATGAAGCGACAGAGTCAATGCTATTATCAAATGCACAATTACTAAAAGAAAATACGGAGCAAACCTTGAAAACACTTGAAGAACCAGCTATTGCTATCGAAGCTTTTCGCAAAGCTTATACCCAAGTATTCGAAGCCATTGAGCTTACAGAAGCATCAAATGAACGAATTGTATCAAGTGGTAAACAATTTATAGCCGAATTAGACACACTTAATAAAGAAATGAGTACTAAGTTATTAGGTAAATAAAAGAAACAATCGTTAAGGAGGGGGACCCATATGAAAGAGTTCAGTGATTCACCATTGCTGCGTTTTTTTACACCTGCACATCGCCGGGCTGTAGATGAACACCTCCTTCGTGATGAGGCGACAGCCAAGCTTATCCAAGAAGCAGAAAAAGTATTAGATCAACTAATTAAAAAAGCACCTAATCATAATCAAAAACGTAATATAAGAAGAAAACATAAACAATATACGATTCGATTAAAAGTTAATCATAAATATATCAAATTAAATATGAATGATACGAAATATTCGGTCTCACCCATTCATAAACGTGTTACGATTATTTGCTACAGAAAATATGTAAAATCTAAAAATGGAGTTGGTTTTTGTAAAGAAGCATCCATTCATTATATTAAAGACGGTCGCTCTCATTTGCGATCTATAAGAGACTCCTCTTCATTTCACGGTTTATTCTTTCGGATTCATCGTCTAGACGAGGCCTTTGTTCATGGGAGTAGTGATGCAAAAGGAAGTCTAGAGCTACTGTCCGTTCAAGAGGAGCGTTTACAATCTACTAAATCAGAAAATTTAGGACATCTTATTGAAGAATCTAAAAGGTATTTTGATTCGGTTATTCACTTTTCACTTGATCCACTAATTGAAAATCGTCTAAACCGCCTTGTCACTCAAATAGCAAAGATAGTCCCTGACTTTGACTTATTAGATTACGAAGAAAAGCATATTGTTCGAAGGATGTTGAAGGAAGATGTTCCAAAGCTACTAAATACGTATTTATCTCTTTCAACAAAAAATCAACTGAATCAAAAAGATAATATCTTTGTAGCATTGTCTAAAATGGAATTAACGATCATTGACTTTCAAAATATTTTAGAAAAAGCAAGGGTTGAAAGAATGAACCATCTCATTCGCTTACAGGAATTACGGTATAATCGAGAAAAGCCTTAAAAATGAGGAGAATTTGCTTTCTTGATTCATTCATGATTTAATACAAACGTCCAACCTTGTTTTTCAAATTAACTATAATCTCTTTGAACGTAAGTTTGCAGAGTAGGAGTGAATTTTTATGGATCGTAAAAAAGCACAACAATTAATAGGTAAAACAGTTCTATATACAGACCAATATGAGGGTACATATCTAGCCCATTTAAAGGATATAATGACTGAGCCAAGGAAGCCTTTCCGAGCTTTAATTGAAATCTGTTGCGTTGTTGAACTACCGCTCATTCAACAAAATAAAGAAGGAAACGATTATCTTCCGCTATTAAATGATGCGGAAGAAGTGAATAGCCCAGGGCAGTCTCTTCATGAAATAAATGACCCACCTGAGACGATTAGCTTTGACCATTCGTTACTTTTAGCACTAGAGAGTCGATTAGAAAAAGTTAGTCTTGATACGGATATTACAGAACAAGTTGTTATTAAGGAGAAAATAGCTCAAATTCATCAAAAGAATTTTCAGGCATCTACTTTATTCTCTGAAGTCAATTACTACCAATATACCTATTCTAAAAATAAAGAACGATATGTATTAAAGGATGACCTCGGCAGAAAAATCGATTTAGATGATTGTCCTTTTGAGTTAGAATGGGTCGTTAATAATCAAAAATTTAAAGGCTACTATATCGGCGATGGACAATTTGAATCAACTGACCCAATAAAAGCCTATACACCAACAAATGGAGCTCATTTCTATATCCATAAGCAGCAATTTGACCCGTATACTATATTAAAGCAAGAGCTTGAACCGCAAGCTTTAAGTTCTTTTGAAAAAAGTTTAAAAACCTATGAACTCTCTCATTTAGATTTGATTGAATGTCATAATACATTACTTCGACAACTACTAGAGCACGACCATAAAAATGAGTTTTCAGGTGTTAACTTTTTAACGTATAAAAATAAAAATGGCATCACAATGGTGTTACATCATTATGAACGAATTCTCTCTAGAAATAATGAAGACAAAATATATGATCGGTTTGAATTTACAACAGAGAATGGTAAACGTTCTATTTTTACTTATACGAATGAATACTCTCTATAAACAAAAAATAAAGGCCGATACAAATGAGGCTGCAAATGATAGGTGCTCGGCTGCTCTCTCCCCCAAGAGGCACTCCACGTTCAGAACATAGGTGGGATGGCACTCGGAAACCCCCACTGTCCGTGCCTTATGTCCGCTAGCTTTCATAGAGAATACAACAGGAGCTTCCTTCTTTTGATAAGAAGGAAGCTCCTGTTTGTTATTTGCGTATACATTCATACACAGCATTTCAAATGTCGCTAAATGAGCTATTAAAAATCAGCTATTGTCCAAACCTATTTTTTATTCATCATCTTTCAGGTAAATGATTTGAACTCCTAATTCCTTTAATAGTGCTATAAGCTGTTCATTTAATTGTTTATCATAGCAAAGTCCGACTGATTCAGCTAATTCTAATTCTTCAAGTTGTCCAGATTCAGCATCCTCCAAAAGCTCGAGAAGATCGTCCATCTTTTTACTTTCTAAAACCTGTTTGCATTCCGTAATATTCATAAACGTTACTCCTTTTTTTCACGGTTAGAAGAAAAAGCATCCGTCATTTGTTTCCAAACAGAACCTTTCGCCTCTTCCCCACCTTCAATGCGTTCCAAGGCCATTTTAACCTGTAATGCCACTTCAAATTCCGGGTCATTTTCAGCTGCACGCAATGCTTCAATTGCGCGTTCATCTCCAACCTCATTAAGAAACATCGCCGCTCTCCATCTAACTAACTTGTTTTTATCACCTAAAGACTTAATCACTTCAGGAATTGCACTAGGATCACCGATATCAGATAAACAGTCACCCGCAGTTCTTCTTACAGTCACAGATGGATCTTTCAAGGCTTTATAGAGCAAAGGAAGCACACTCGGTTTTTCAATCATTCCTAAATACATAGTTGCTAACCTTCTAATCGAAGCTTTTTCGTCCTCTAATGCTTTTTCTAATACAGGTAAATCTTCTTCAGAAGGATCCATTCTATCTAAAACAGCGTAACGATCTCTCCAGTCCTCTTTATTTAACATTTCCAAGGTAACTTTCATATAATGGTTAATCGTCACCTTTTCTTTATCAAGCTGTCCACCATTTTGAGCTATTTCAATCATTTGATCTAGCCTTTCCTTCGGATAAGCCGCTGAAACCTCTTCTCGAACTTCCTTCGCAATGTCATCTAGTTCTCCATAACGAATACCATGATCTACCCATTTTCTTTCTAAAACTACATTATCAGATTCTGACTGGACCTTCGTTAAGGCTTCTATAAATCTTTCCGGTAATCCTTCTCTTTTTTCCTGCTCTCCATCAACTAGTTTAATTTGCATCGGGATTCCTTTAAACATTTGTAACTGAACCGTTACTTCTCCAAAATGTTCGGACGCCTTTTCAACATCTGATTTCTCCTCATCAGATGCTTCACCAAAAACAGACCGAACTGCTGGTAAAATTTCTTTCCAATCTTTCTTCGGATGTCGGTCAATTGCAATAAAATCAGCTACATGATAAACGGCTTTTACACCCTCTATATCAAATAATAATTGAATTCTTTCTGGTGCTGCTTCTTTGTTCTTCACACTATAACTGTTTCCTTGATTTCCTCCAAGGCTTTCACTTAACGTTAATTTCATTGTATTTGGACTAGGTGTAGGTTCGATTGATTGAATATACAATCTTTCCAGCCTCCTTATGTATTATTCTTATATAGGGATCTTACCATAATCATGAAACACTCGCCAATTTTTCGAATGCATCCGCTAATTCATATACTACAACGCCTTAAATCGCTTTGTTATTACTTAATCTTTCATAAAATTAAAACATCATTTTTATATTTTCTCTGTTATAATATAGGAAAGGGAGGTAATAAAACATGCGTTTTGCGTTTTTATCAGACATTCATGGCAACGCTACCGCACTAGAAGCTGTTATACATGATATCAGACAAAAGGAAGTAGACAAAATTTTTATCCTAGGAGATATTTGTTTCCGTGGACCTGAACCAAAACGTGCACTTGATTTAGTTCGTTCCCTTGATGCAACCGTAATCAAAGGAAATGCAGATGAGTGGCTCGTTAATGGGATCTCTAAAGGAGATGTACCGAAACAGACGCTTTCTATGATGAATGAAGAGCGAGATTGGACTTTACAGCGTCTAACAGAGGAAGATTTAAACTATTTAAGTAGTTTACCTACTGAGCTTGTTATCGAGGATGGTTTAGATATTATTATCCATGCCTTCCATGCTACACCTGATGATTTACTAACTGTTGTAAACTCCGATGAAACCAAAAAACTTGAAAATCAAATTATGCAAAGAGATGAAGCTGATTTATTTGTTTACGGACATACCCATATGCCTTTTATTCGCTCATTACTTGGTAAGAACGTAGCAAATACGGGTAGTGTAGGTATGCCTTTTGATGGACATCCACTTGCCTCTTACTTAATGGTCGAGATTGAAGAAGGAAGACATCGTTTACAAATTAATCGTGTCCCATATAATCGTGAGCATGTTGTCGAGCTTTATAAGCAAGGAAGCTATCCGAACATTCAAGCGATGGGACAAGTTATTTTTTATGCAATCAAACAATAAGATTAATACAAAAAAACACTGGAATCATCCAGTGTTTTTTTGTATTCTTTTATGAGCAATGATCGTTATAAGCCTGCGCTAAATTTTGAATGATAGAAATAGGCTCTTGTCCCTCAATTTGTTCTCTTGGAATAAAATGGACGACTTCTTGACCTTTTAATAGGGCCATAGACGGAGAAGATGGCGGAATTTCGCCAAAAAAACCTCTCATCGCAGCAGTCGCTTCTTTATCTTGTCCAGCAAATACGGTGACTAAATGATCTGGAGTGTTATCATGCTGTAAAGACGTAATAGCTGCAGGTCTAGCCAGTCCTGCTGCACAACCACAAACTGAATTAACCATTACTAAAGTCGTTCCACTGACCGTATCCATAAAATCTTTAACTTCTTCTTCAGATACGAGTTCAGAAAAGCCAGAATCGGTTAATTCCCTTCTCATCGGTATTACAACTTGTTTCATATACTCTTCATACGCTGTTGACATTTTTTAGTCCCCTTTTATCATTCATGATTTTATTTTGTTTAGATAAGGTTTGATCGTTTCAAAAACATGAGCTACTGAATGAAAGGCATATACCCTTTCTACCCCTAACCCATTTTGAAAAACATATAAACAAGGAACACTTTCAATTTTCCATTTTTGTGCAAAACTCGGCGCGTGATTGATATTTAATGAAAGAATCTCTAAAGAAGGTTCCATTGCTTCAATCACTTCAAGCATCTTGGAAGCAAGCTTACACGTACCACATAAAGGTGTATAGAGATAAACAAAAGTGAGCGATTTTTTGTTGGAAAGATTCTCTTCTAATTGTTCAATCGTTACAGTATTCATATTATACCTCTTATTCCTAATTTCGATCTTATTTTAACAGATTGAACAGTAATAAGCACGTACTTGATTTTAAATAGAGGGGTTTTCCTAACAGAAACAAGTATTACGTTAAATGAATCCATTTCATTATTTATTTTTATAATGAAAACCGAACGATTAGGTTTTTGATTGATTTTCACTTTAGGTAGATGCTTTCCCAAGGGCTTGTCTTCAGCTAACTCTGACTACTCAGAGCTTCGTCAGAGTGGATCTTCAGACTGCGCTCATCCTTTGGGAGTCTCTACCTACCGTTACAATCAACAAGTTCATTCACAAAGGTTCGTCTTTTTATGAAAACAAATCAATTTGGTTTTTTGACTTCCACTTTAGGTAGATGCTTTCCAAAGGGCTTGTTCTCAGCTAACTCCGACTACTCAGAGCTTCGTCAGAGTGGATCTTCAAACAGCGCTCATCCTTTGGGTGTCACTACCTAACGTTACAATCACCGAGTTAATTCGCAAACATGTGTCTTTTTTAAAAGAACCTAACGATTTGGTTTTTGACTTCCACTTTAGGTAGATGCTTTCCCAAGGGCTTGTCTTCAGCTAACTCCGACTACGCAGAGCTTCGTCAGAGTGGATCTTCAAACGGCGCTCATCCTTTGGGAGTCACTACCTACCGCTACAATCAACAAAGTTCATTAACAAAGGTTCAAGACATTTTTAGCATAGATGTTCGGTTTCATTTACTTATAGAGCAATGATGAAATTCACTCAAATATGCGCGAAAAAAAATTCTATTTTATTTCCTAAATAATAAGCTCCCCTCCCAAAAAACGATTGGCTTAAATCCCGATTTCCTCATGTTCTATTATGGTATTTATCCACACGTTATCATGCAGAAAGTCATTATTCTATAAAAAAGGAAGAAAAAAACATTACGATAATCAATATCGCAATGTTTTTTCCTTTGCACCATTCAATCGTTTAGAGGATATCTTCTTAAGATAAAACGATTTTGTAGTTGTCTCATTTGCTGCTCTGTTCGTAACAATTGATATTGTTGTTGTTTAGAGGCTGCTTTTTTTATACCTATTAATTCATCACTTACTTCCATTAGAGCCTCTTGAGCTTTCTGTAAATCATCTTTATAAATCGGCTGTACTCTTCTAGCATTGGCTAGAGCCATCTCAGCGTATTTCATTGAATTTTCTGCTTTGTTTAAAACAGATTCAACTTGTTTCCGATCTGTCAACGCAAACCACACCTTCCCATAATTCATCTTATAATGAATAGGTTTTGTAAAGGAAGGTTTCTTTATTCATCAGACTATATAATGCATGAGGTCGTGAGCTACAATCGTATTTTCAAAGGCAGAATGGGTCTCTTTAATAATCTTATCATCAACTCCTACATACCGTGAGCTAATGTGAGTCAAAATTAACATTTTTACAGATGCCTGTGCTGCTAAGTGAGCTGCTTCCAAAGCAGTTGAATGACCATAGCTCTTAGCATGTTTACTTTTATCTTGTAAAAAAGTCGCCTCATGGACAAGTAAATCGACACCTTTTGAAAATTCTACCATATTGTCAACTGGCTTTGTATCTCCAGCTATAACAAGCGAACGTCCCTTTTGGGGCATACCAACAAAGTCTTGACCATTAATGATACGACCATCATCAAGTGTTATCGATTCCCCACGCTTAATTTTTTGATAGGAAGGACCTGGTGCGATGTTTAAGGCTTTTAATTTCTCGACTAATAATTCTCCAGGCTTATCATCTTCCACAACTTTATAAGCATAACAAGGCATTACATGCTCTAGCTCTAGAACTTCAACGGTTATTCCTTTCTCATTAAAAAGAGGTCCTGATTGAGTAACCTCTACAAATTCAATAGGATACTTCAAGTAGGTGCTAGACGTTTTTAAAGCAGTTTCAACAAAGGATTGAAGGCCTTTTGGACCATAAATCGTTAGTTTACTTTCAGCTCCTTGAAAGGATCTTGAACCAATAATACCAGGTAAACCAAATATATGATCACCATGTAAATGGGAAATAAAAATCTTATCAATTTTACTTAAACTAATCGGAGTTTGTAAAATCTGATGCTGAGTAGCCTCTCCGCAATCAAATAACCATTGTTTACTTCCTCTTTGCATAAATCGTATCGCTAGACTACTTACATTTCGTTGTAAAGAAGGAATCCCTGCCCCTGTTCCTAAAAAATAAAGTTCCATTTATATCATCTCCATTTTGCTAGATCTATTATAGCATGTTTCCAAATAAAGAAAAAAGTAGAAAAGCTCCAATACATGAATGAGGAAGAGCATCAATGGAAAGTGCCTTGTCCGTTCATTTCTTTAGACAGTACGCTTCCGATGGAGTGATGACAGTTAAATTTGGTAAGGTCACTTCATTTCAATGGGGTTTCCTTGCCTTGAAGTTGCTTGAAAATTTAATAGAGGCTTTTTAAAATGAATAGGACCCTCCTTCTTATCAAAAGAAGAAAGGTCCCGTTTAGCGTTATTTGTTTATACTTACTTTCAGACAATCTTTGGACTTAACTCTATTTCAGCACTATATAAGTAAATTAAATAAGCTTTCATTTTTATTAATTTCATGATAGCCGAAACCTTTTCTCTGCAAATTGTCAATAAGCTTCGCATAATCGGCTTGTCGGTTCAATTCGATCCCTATTAATACAGGGCCGTTTGATTTATTATTTTTCTTTGTATATTCAAATCTTGTTATATCATCATCTGGCCCAAGAACCTCTTGAATAAATTCTCTAAGAGCTCCTGCTCGTTGCGGAAATTGGATAATAAAATAATGCTGTAACCCTTCATAAATTAACGATCGTTCACTCATTTCCTGCATTCGTCCAATGTCATTATTTCCTCCACTAACAATACAGACTACTGTCTTACCTTTTATTTCCTCTCGGTAAAAGTCTAAGGCAGAAATAGGCATAGCGCCTGCCGGTTCAGCTACGATTGCGTTTTTATTATAAAGCTCTAAAATCGTTGTACAAATTTTCCCTTCAGGGACTAAGATGATATCATCCAACAGTTCCTTACAAATTTCATAAGAAATATTCCCTACTCTTTTAACTGCTGCACCATCTACAAATTTATCTATTTGGTCTAATGTGACAACTTTTCCTTGATTGAGTGATTCCTTCATTGAAGGCGCACCACTTGGCTCACAGCCGATTAATTTTGTTTGAGGACTTATACTTTTAATATATGTCCCAACACCACTAATTAAGCCTCCTCCACCAATTGAGGAAAATATAAAATCAATATCTTCATCGATATCATTCATAATTTCTAGGCCTACAGTTCCTTGACCTGCAATTATATTTTCTTGGTCAAACGGATGAATAAAGGAACGGCTTTCTTCCTCTTTCACTTGCATAGCCTCTCTAAACGAGTCATCAAAAGTATCTCCAGACAGGATGACTTCGACATATTCTTTACCAAAAAATTTCACTTGGTCCACTTTCTGTCTTGGCGTTGTTGAAGGCATAAATATCTTCCCATGTATTTTCAGCTTGTAGCATGAGTATGCTACTCCCTGTGCATGGTTACCTGCACTTGCACAAATAATCCCATTTTTTAATTCTTCTTCAGACAATGATGAGATTTGATAGTAAGCCCCTCTGATTTTAAATGAGCGTACAACCTGTAAATCTTCTCTTTTTAAATAAACCTTGCAATCATAACGCTCAGACAGGACTGGGTCGTATTGCAATGGAGTATGATAGACAACATCTTTTAATTTTTGATTGGCAATGATAATATCTTCTAATTGTACAAATTCCATGACGTATCCTTCCATTTCGATAAGTTACTATCAATTTTAATTATTTTCAGAATTTATGAATAAAAACATCTTATCATACGATTGATTATTTGATAAGAGATGAAGATAAGAAATCCTCTTGTTTTTTTGGGAATATGACAATTCTTTTACATTAAAGTCACTTGTAAGTGTTTACGTATTGATTATTTACAATGGCAACACTATAATAGAAACGATAGTTGACGGTTGTTCGTAAAAAGGAGGGTTGAAGATGATCAAAAAAATAATCGCTGCCATGACAGCTTTCCTTGCGTTATTTATGTTTTCTTTCCAATCAGTTTTAGCTGCTGGAGGTGGAGAGGAAGAAGTAACCCAAGCAGCGACTCTTGGAATGACTAATATTTTATTAATCATACTTTCTGTAGCCACTATTATCACTATGATTTACTTATTAATTCGAGATAACGGCTAAATGAGCTGCTATATCAAATCGTTATATGAACATACATATAACATTGTAAAAGCCACTGAGGTATGGGAGTGACCCCCGTTTTTGAGACAGGGTAAAACACCTTTTTAAATAATCAGTTGTCGATAATCTATTGGCGACTGGTTATTTAGTTTCGTTTGGATACGATTATTGTTATAATCATAAATATAGTTGTGGACGGTTTGTTCTACGATGGCGGTCGTAGTCCATTTTATCCCGTCTAAATAGAATGTTTCAGACTTCAGGGTCGAATGAAACGATTCGATGGAGGCATTATCAGCAGGCGTACCCTTACGGGACATACTCATGGTAATGCCTTTCTCTTTTATTTTTTGTTGGTATTCATAAGAAGTATAAACAGAACCTTGATCACTATGCAATGTACATCCTTTGGGCAGTTCGGGAAGCTGAACCAATGTGTCTAAAACAAAGGATGTATCCTGGCGGTCACTGATGGAATAAGCGATAATCTCCCCATTGAACAAATCTTGAATGCTCGAAAGATACAACGTCTTCTGACTAAAAGGCAAATARGTAATGTCGGTCACTAGCTTTTCTAAAGGCCTATCGGAYCGAAAAGTGCGATTTAACAAATTGGTAGCGACATGATAAGGTTGTCCTGTTGGCTTCCTCTTTTTCATTCGTACCCTGCACTGCCATCCATGTTTTTGCATAATCCTTTGYACCTTTTTGTGATTRATCGACCATCTTGATTTTAATAAGGCTGTAATTTTACGGTAGCCATAACGATAGTTATGCTTGCGACAAAGTTCTCCTACCTCAAATTCAAYCGATTGTGTCTGTTCATCTCGACATTTTACATTCTTTCTCCAGCGATAATAGGTGGTTCTAGCAATCCCTAAATAATTACATACTTCTCGCACCGTCATTTCTCCTTTACATTCTTCCACTAAATTTACGGCTACTTCTGGTACCACATCCTCTCCAACTCTTTGTACTTTTTTAAAACATCTAATTGTTGTTTTAAATATCGATTCTCCACTTTTAGTTTTTCTGTTTCATTGGCGAAAYCAGCTGTTTTTCCATAGKAATATTGTTTACCTACAGGTTGATAAAACCGATGAGTTTCACCGTTTTTGTACCACCTCATCCATGTTTTCAATTGCGTGTAATTTATAATATTAAGCTCCTYCATGACTTCTTTTACCGATACTCCGTTTAACCTCATTTCGATGGCTTTTAACTTGATCTCTGCAGGRTAGCTCACTCTAGTTCCCATAGAAAAAACACCTCCAAGTATTCTTTAGGTTAACAATAACCGATTTCTACTTAAAGGTGTTTTAT
>NZ_LTAO01000039.1 GCF_001590785.1 Alkalihalobacillus trypoxylicola | reverse complement strand
CAATCTTACAGGATTAAGGACCATCTAAAAAAGGACGATAGTTGAAATTGTACATTCTTACGTAATCAAAAATGTACATACAAACCTTGACGTTTACAAGTTATTAATAGAAGACGGTTTTCGTTAATATTTTTGCTTTGTCATAAAAAAGAGTATATATATTTTTTTATTGTATGATTAAAGTATTAGAAACTTTTAATATGAGGTGAATTTGAATTGTATTATAAAGAATATGGAGAAGAACATTCTGCACTGATGGTATTTGTGCATGGTGGTGGGGTAAGTGGTTGGATGTGGGATAAGCAAATTGAACACTTTTGTTCGAAATTTCACTGCTTAGTTCCAGATCTGCCTGAACACGGACGAAGTAAAAAAGGACTACAATTCACGATTAATGATGTTGCTGATGAAATCAATAAACTTATTGAAGAAAAAGGCAAAGGAAAACGTGTTATCGTAATAGGCTTCTCATTAGGTGCTCAAGTATTGATTGCTATGCTCAGTAAGAAGCCGCATCTGATCGATTTCGCTATGGTTAACAGTGCTTTGGTGAAGCAAATTCCTTTTGCTAATGCACTAATTAAATCAATGATGTTTGCATTTCCGCTTGTAAGATTTAGAGCATTTTCCAACATCCAAGCAAAATCAATGTACATAGATAAAGATTACCAAGTCACTTATTTTCAAGAGAGTGGTCAAATGAACAAGGATGCGTTCGTAAGGATTATGAATGAAAACATGTCATTTAAGATACCTAGTAGTTTTGAGAGCTCTACTAGCAAAATATTAGTGACCGTAGGAGAGAAAGAGAGGAAAATCATGAGGGACTCAATGAACGAAATTATGGAGAGCAATCCTAACTGTAAAGGTCGTATATTCACTAAAATGGGTCATGGTGTTTCTTTAGCCAACCCTAAACTATTTAACACAACAATAGAAGAGTGGATTGAAAATGAGACAAGTGATTAAAAATAAATATTGAAAACTTATCTATTTTATCATCGTATACAGTCTTTTCTTAATGGAGATATCTGTTTTTTTTAAAACTCGTAATACTATTCGATTTCTGGCACATACCTAAGCATTAGTGACCATCATAGAAACATTAATCTAAAGCTTGAGACACTTATTAAAATGGAATAATAGACAAGGAGGAATCTAGTTGGAGTTCACCTTGTCTATTATATTCATATAAGTTGAAGCGATAAAAACGGATTAAGAACGTCACTGAAACTTTTAGTTTAAAGATACGTAGAATAAAGAGAAGAAACAACTCAGGTCTAAATATTTGGATATATTTATAGTGATGAATGACTAGTAGCGAGAGGTTAGAGACAGGATAAATTGGATTTGTACATTTATATACTAAGGAGGTGTACCCATGGAAAGCGAAAGAGTGGAGAATCTTCAAAATATCGTTGAAGAAATGAGAAGCAAAGTTGATAAGAAAACGGCTGTAAAATTTGATATAGAAAGCTTTAAGAAAATAGTTCAGAGGCTGAGTTCCTTTGCGCCAGAATGTGAGGAATGTCGCCGGCATTTTGTTGACTTAGAAGAGCATATCTTACAAATGAAAGAAAAAGGAAGTCAACTCTCAGAACAAGATAGTAAAGATTATCGACTAAAAATCAATCATTTAACGTCTCATTTAACAAAGAAACATAAGCTCATAACAAAAGGTTATTATATGAGCATTTATATGTCTATTGGTATGAGTCTTGGTTTATTATTTGGCATTTCCGTAATGGATAATATTGCATTAGGATTACCAATTGGAATGAGCATTGGTTTAGCCATCGGTATTTCTTTAGATACCGATGCCGAGAAAAAGGGGATGGTTTTATAAAGAGAATGATTTAGGTAGGGGCAAATTGAAACGAGCTCCCTTCCTGGATGAGGTCACTTAGAATGTTGAAAGTGGCCATTATCAAAAAGGGAGATTTATGAACCGTTAAAAAATTTCCTCTTCTAACATTACTTGCCTGTTTCAGTAAATTGTTTAATTCTTTCACCAATCTCGTTTCTTACTCGTTGGAAAATTAACCATTTTTCTTCTTCGGTTCCTTCTGCTTTTGCGGGGTCATCAAATCCCCAGTGGTCACGTTTAACATTAGCCGAAGTCATGGGGCACTTATCAGCTGCATCACCGCATAAAGTTACCACAAAATCAGCGTTATTTAGAATATTAGAATCGATGATATCAGATGTTTGGTTACTTATATCAATACCAACTTCTTTCATCGCTTTAACAGCATGAGGATTTAACCCATGAGCTTCAATCCCTGCACTATATACATTCCATTCATCAGCTAAATGGTGCTTTGCCCAGCCTTCAGCCATTTGACTACGGCAAGAGTTTCCTGTACATAAAAAGTAGAGCGTTTTTTTAGACATCTATAAAATCTCCTTTAATATATTAATAATAGCCATAAGTATAATCCAAACAAGGTTATAAATAATACCGGTATTGTAATGATTATTCCTGTTTTAAAATAGGTTCCCCAAGAGATTTTAACTCCTTTTTTGGATAAGACGTGTAGCCATAATAATGTAGCTAGTGACCCAATAGGTGTTATCTTCGGACCTAAGTCAGCTCCGATAACATTTGCATAGATGAGAGCTTCTTTCGTCAATCCTGTTGTTCCAGTTTCAGCAATTGCTATAGCGTTAATTAATACGGTCGGCATGTTATTCATAACAGAAGAGAGTAAAGCGGCAATGAAACCCATTCCCATCGTAGCAGCAAATAATCCGTTATCAGCAACAACTAGAATAACCTCTGCCAATACGTCAGTTAATCCTACATTTCTTAACCCATAAACTACAACGTACATCCCAACTGAGAAGAAGACGATATTCCAGGGTGCTCCTTTTAAGATTGCATTCGTTTCAACCGCAGAGCTTTGTCTTGAGATGATTAAGAAAATAAGAGCAATCACCCCAGCTACTAAAGAAACGGGAATATGAACAAATTCGCTGACCATATACCCAACACCTAAAAGACCTAATACAAACCATGAAATACGAAACATTTTTTTATCTTTAATAGCAAGAACAGGTTCTTTGAGCTGAGAATAATCATACCTTTTTGGAATCCTTTTTCTAAAATAAAGTAGGAGTACCATAATACTTGAAGCTAATGCAAAAAAGTTAGGTACAATCATTCTAGTTGCATACTCAATAAATCCAATACCAAAGAAATCAGCCGACACAATATTGACTAGGTTACTCACGATGAGTGGAAGGGAAGTTGTATCGGCAATGAATCCACTTGCCATTATAAAAGGGAAAATCATCTTTTCATTAAGGTTTAACGAACGAACCATTGCTAAGACAATAGGTGTTAAAATAAGCGCAGCTCCATCATTAGCGAAAAAGGCAGCTACTACAGAACCGAGCATACAAATATAGATGAACATCACAATTGCATTTCCCTTTGCTACTCTTGCCATATGTAGAGCAGACCATTCAAAAAAGCCTATTTCATCTAATATTAAAGAAATAATGATAACGGCGATAAAGGTTAGTGTTGCATTCCAAACCATACCTGTAACATCTATAACATCATTGAGACTAACGACACCTAGTAAAAGTGCTAGTAAAGCACCTCCACAAGCAGACCAACCTATATTTAAGTTTTTAGGCTGCCAAATCACAAATACTAATGTCACGATGAAAATGAGTGAAGCTAAAATCACTGATGTCATTCTTATTCCCCCTTAACATTGAGCAAGCCCTTCTTTATCTATGGCTTGTTTGAATCGTTCATCTCCATTGTCACTACGTTTTAAAAGTTCCTCGATGATTGAATAAAAAGGGGAGGTTTGATTGATAGAGAAATAACGCCATTGTTCTCTTTTTTCTTCTAACACAAGCCCTGAATCTTTTAGCCTGCGTAAATGTTGACTTACCGCTGGTTGACTAATGCCAAGCATTTCAACGAATTCACAGACACAATAAGTTCTTCTTTCTAAAAGTTTAATGATTAAAAATCTTGTAGGATCACTAACAACCTTTAAGTATGAAGACAACTCTACTAAACTAAGTTTTTTATTCAAAATGATCACCTCTCCAAAGGAGATTATATAAGTAGTATTTTATATAAGTCAATATTTATATGCATAGATACTTATATAAAATCCAAATAGAGTAGATTAAATTAGTTTATACAACATGATGAATCTTTTTCTTCAATGTCCTCTTTTGTATAAAAATACTCCCATTCATTTCCGTCTGGGTCTGTTATCCAAAATTTATCTTGAACCGCATAGCAGCAAGTCGTATCCATTTCTTCTCTTGCGAAAAAGCCTTGTTTTTCAAGACGTTCTTTATGTTGTAAGACTATTTCTTTTGAATCAACTTGGACACCTAAGTGATTAATTTGATTGCCTTTAACTTCTTCTACTTTTGTTAAAGTTAAATTTAAATGAGGGTTGGTCATTAAAAATTTAACATAGCCTTGCTTTTCTTTAACGGGTTCTATGCTAAAAAGTTTTCTGTAGAAATCCTTGCTTTCTTCCATATTTTTTACATTTAAGCCGATGTGGACATTAATCATACAAATCTCTCCTTAATCAATTTTTTTTGATATATAATTTATAAATTAAAACCGTTATTTAGACGGTTTTAAGATACAGCAAAGTTGTTCAGATAATAGGTTATCTACGTGACCTTCATTGACGCTATAATAACTCCACGTTCCTCTTGTTTCTTTTTGAAGTATGTTTGCATCTGTCATTATTTTTAAATGGTAAGAAAGTTTTGACTGTGGCATTTTTAATTCTTCAATTAAATCACACACACACATTTCGCCTCTAATACTTAATAAATTAAGCAAGTGTAACCTTTTGGTATCTGCCAATGCTTTAAACTGCTTTTCAAAAGTATTCAATTCTTCTGAGGAAAGTTTGTTAACTTTAGGAAGAGAGCCATTCATAAGGCTACACCTCATTCATCTAATTTTTTTGATTAATAGTATTGTATCATTAGATTTTTATTAAATCAAATATTTTTGATTAATAGTCCATCTATTTTAGTTTTTAAATGAGTCCATTTCATCATTCATATCTTATAATGAAATGGAACGATTAGGTTTTGATTTTCACTTTCGGTAGATGCTTTCCCAAGGGATTGTCTTCAGCTAACTCTAACTACGCAAAGCTTCGTCAGAGTGGATCTTCACACGGCGCTGCTCCTTTGGGAGTCACTACCTACTGTTACAATCAACGATTGAATTCGCAAACATTAAGGACGCTGGTCGGTTTTATTCATTTATAAAGTAATTATGAAATTGACTCAAATTAGGAAATAAATCCTTTTAAGGAGGGTAATACAAGATGTCAGATTGGTTTATTTTTATTACTATTTTAGCATTAGGTTCAATTGCTTCATTATTTTCTGGCAAACGAACAAAGTACCAAGTTATCATTTGGGGATTAGTAATAATCATTTTCCTCACAGTGTATTTCTTTTTTTAATATATATAGGAGCTTTTTAATAAAAGTAGAGATTGGTAACTTTACTGGAGGTTAAATTCTATCTAAAACTAAACCAAGTTAAACGCCAAAAAGTGAACTGCTACAACTAATATAAAAGAAGCGACACCTGTAATTCTTAGCGGATGCGAGAATTTGTATGTATTAAAAGGTGTTACTCTATGGAAAATTTCAAAAAATAGTACAGTACCTATCCCTATTAGTATGATCCCCACAAAAAATGAGTTATTCATTGAATTAACCATATTAACAGTGTGAGTAATAAAAAGTATCCACAAATAGGCTAAAAACGCATTCAATACGATAGATAAGCTATATTCCTTTACTGTCAAAGTAACCACCGCCTTTTTTCATTATTTTACCATAAATAACAAAATTAAAATGGAAAAAGAAAAGCGAATTTTAAAAATGATAAAGTAGGACATGGATTTCCTAAACTAAAAGGTGTCATCTAAAAAGGTAACGACTAATTAATCATGTGCTTCTTTTTAACTAATGGAGGTAGGTTATTAATAAAAGGTAACATAAAATCATTATACTTTACGACTATTGTTGTAGACTGAATACATTTTTTGATTGAGGTGGTTAAAGAAAATCGCAATTATAATATTCTTATATATACAACTTTAGAGAAACTAAAAAAATTAGAAAAACAAATTCATTAGGAAAGGAATGAAAAGACGAAATGAGTAATAGTAAAACAAACTATATCTGTCAAACTTGTGGCGTTCAGCATGACGAATCCATAAATGAACCTAGTAAATGTTCTATTTGTGAAGAAGAAAGACAATACGTCAATGTTAAAGGACAAGAGTGGACAACATTATCTAAGTTAATAAGCAGTGGTATTTATAAAAATGTGTTTAAAGATGAAGAAAATAACTTATTAAGTATAAAAACAGAGCCTAATTTTGGTATCGGTCAAACTGCTTATTTAGTAAAAGATAATCATTTCAATCTACTATGGGATTGCATTACATTTTTAGATAAGGACACAATTCAAACTATAAAAAAGGAAGGAGGAATAGCAGCGATAGCATTATCCCATCCGCATTATTATTCAAGTCAAGTCGAATGGGCAGAAACCTTTGATTGTCCTATTTATATTCATGAGGATGATAGAGAGTGGGTTACTAGGTCGAGTGAGAAGATACGTTATTGGTCTGGTGAATCATTACAGTTAACAAACAATTTAGTTCTTCAAAGGATAGGTGGCCACTTTAAAGGTGGTACTATATTAGAGTGGAAAAAGGGTGCCGACGGGAAAGGTTTATTATTGACTGGTGATATTATAAGGGTTGTTTCTGATCGAAATTGGGTAAGCCTTATGTACAGTTATCCCAATTTAATACCTCTCCCCATTAAAACGGTTAAAAGAATAAATAAAAGAACAAACGAACTACAATATGATTGTTTATATGATGCATTCAATTGAGTAATAAAAAATGACGCTAAAAATCGAGTGAATCTATCAATAACTAGATATTTATCAGCTATAGAAGGGACTTGGTTTAAGACATAACATATAGTAGGTTCATCATTGTTAATACACTTTGAATAAAGTTAATGAGAAGTTACATGTTTAATTAATAACTATACAATGGCACTAAAGGGGCTTTACCAAAATAGGGTAAGTCCCTTTTTTATGAAGAAATAGGATTCGTTTATTGCGGACAACCACACTTTAACATAGTAAATTTTTTCAATTTCTTTTTTTAAAAAAATTGAAAATCCAAATCTGACTGCACTTTCTTGGGTTTAAAACAATAGAAAAAACTGAGCTCTCGCCTACAAAGTCATCGTTCTTTTTATTTATACGCCCTGACAGGTTCCATTCAATTATTGAAACCATGCCCTACATAACCTGCTAATCCCCTCACGAATTTGTTCCTCTGTTAAACCGCCAAAGCCTAGTAAAATCATTGGGGATTCTGTGTTTGTCTCATTCATCCAATACGTTGAAGTAGCATATACCTTAACATCATTTTCCCTAGCACTATGTATTAATTCCGCTTCACTCATTTGGTTATCGATTTTTAATAAAATATGTAATCCAGAATGGCTACCAATCATTTGAACACGGCTCCCAAACATCCTCTTAATACTTGAAACTAGAGCTGAGTGCTTGTTTTGGTAGGTCTTTCTCATTTTTCGGATGTGTCTATCCCAATGTCCATTCTCCATAAATAGTTGCAGTGTTTTTTGATGGAGTTTAGAGCAAGTGGGTTCGTAGGAAGGAAATGTGTCTTTGAATTGTGAGAGCAATAATGGAGGCAATACCATATAACTCATACGTAAAGCAGGAGAAAGAGATTTAGAAAAGGTACCTAAATAAATCACTTTCCCTGTGGAGTCTAACCCTTGTAAAGAGGGAATGGGTTTACCGATATATCTAAATTCACCGTCATAGTCGTCCTCCACTATGTAGCCATTGAATGCTTCCGCCCAGTGTAATAATTGAATTCGCTTAGAGTAAGGCATAATCATGCCCATAGGAAATTGGTGTGAGGGTGTAACATAAACAATCTTTGCATCGGTATTTTTCAAAGGCTCTATCCCAATTCCATTTTCATCAAGTTCAATAGGATGGAGATTAAAACCTAGGTTTTTAAAAACCATTTTTGCTCCATCGTATCCAGGCTCCTCTATTGCTACATTTCGATGATCCATACCAATTAATTGACATAATAAACTAAGCAATGATTGAGTACCAGCGCCTACAATTATTTGATTAGGTGAGCAATGAACTCCCCTGGAATGGTAGAGGTATTTGGCTATCTGTACCCTTAATTCCGGTTCGCCTTGAGGGTCTCCATATAAAAACGTACTATTATTTTCAGCTATTATGCTTTCATTAGAAAGCCTTCGCCAGATAGAATAAGGAAAATCGTCTAAATCAATTTTTCCTTGTCTAAAATCATAAGTGAATGTTTTGTCCTCGTTTTTTGATACTTCTGCAAATAGTGGTTGATTCGATTGCTTTTGAGGAATTAAATCAGCATCAAACGCTGCTACATAAAAACCAACTCTTTCTTTATTTTCTACATAACCTTCTGCAATTAATTGCTGATAAGTCACTTCTACGGTATTTTTGCTTATGTTTAAATGGGAAGCGAGCTGTCGAATGGAAGGTAGCTTCACCCCAGCCTCTAACTGTCCATTTTGTATTTCTGTTTTAATAAAGGTATAAAGCTGCATATATAAAGGATCTTTAGATGATTGATTAAGCCAGAATGTGAAATCCATATGATTGCTCCTTAAACTGTCCCTGTAAAAATGATGAAATCTGTCACTTTTAACAAGTACAAACTTTTCGTATTATTTTATCATAAAACATAAAGGAGAGATTAAGTGATGAGCTCATTTAAAATTAGAAAAGCAAAAGTAGAGGATATTCCAGCATTGAAAAATTTAATGGAACAATATATTGTTGATTTTTATAAACAGCCTAAACCTAATGAGGACTCGCTATTACAATTAATTGAAGAGCTAATACATGATCAAAGGATGGGTTTACAGTTTGTAGTAGAGGAAAATGATGAGTTATTAGGATTTTCCACATTATATTTTACTTTCAGTACACTTAGTGTGAAAAGACAGGCTTGTTTAAATGATTTATTTGTCGTTCCTAAGGCAAGAGGTAAAAAAATCGGTGAGCAACTATTCCAAACAAATTTAGCATACATACGAGAGCATGATTTTTCTTCTATGATATGGGAAACAGCAAAGGATAATCTCGTTGCTCAATCACTTTATAATAAAATGGGAGGGCAATTATCTGAATGGTTAGTATATGAAATCCGTTAATGTTACTAAAATCAAATCTTAATCATGTAAGTAAATAACAGAACTTTCTAAATGTTTTTGTTTAGAAAGTTCTGTTTTTATGTTAATTTAGGAAGTAATCACATAGCTATGGAGGGAGTATGGAAACAAAACAGTCCATTTTTAAACAGACAAATTTCCTAAAGTTATGGCTATCTCAATCTTTTAATTCTTTAGCTCAAATATTAATACAGGTTATTGTAATGGTAGAGGTGTATCAAAGGACAGAAAGTGCAACTGGGCCTGCACTAGTGCTGGCAACGATGTCTTTAACGCTTTTTGTTAGCTCGATTTTAGCTTCTTATTATATAGAACGGTTTCCTTTGAAGAGAATATTACATGCTTCAGGGTGGTTAAAGGGAGTAAGTGCTATATCGGTAGGGTATTTTTTGTATCTGGATTCTTCTGTTGGTTTTATTTTAATGTTTGTAAGTCTTGTAGGTTTGTCGTTTTTAAATGCTTGGTATTCTCCTGCTAGATTTGCCTTTTTACCTTTAGTCGTTACTAAAAATGAGTATATAAAAGCAAATGGAACTTTAGTGATGATAGACCAATTATTAGCAACCGCGGGCTGGGCGTTAGGAGCTGTTTTAAGTCTATATATTCCTCTTCAAATTTTAATTGGGATGATGGCTTTGTTGTTTATTTCAAGTGGTATTCTTATTCAAACGATTCGTTTAAGTAGTATTCAGAAAGCTACACCAAAAGTAAAGCTAACAACACCAGCATGGAAAGAGCTCTGGAATATTAAAGTAGTACGAGGTATTACAATTATGGATTCAATTGAAGCCATTGCAAATGCTATTTGGACATCAGCATTAATTCTTGCATTTACAAAAGTCGTTCTAGGTGTAGGAGAGCAATGGTGGGGCTTTATAAATGCTGCTTATTTTGTAGGAGCTATTTTAGGAAGCTTATTGGTTACATTTAAGGCGGATCGGTTCTCATCTAGAATAGGTGTTATGATAGGTTGTAGTGGTCTATCGATGGGGATATTAACCATCCTATTTGCTCTTAATACCAATCCTGTTATGGCATTAATACTTTGTGTTTTGATGGGGCCGATGTATCAAGCAAGGGATATTTGTCAGGTTGCTTTATTACAAGACGCAATCCCAGAACAACGCAGAGCTAGTATTATGGCTGCTAGAAGCTCGTTTTTAACTCCTTTATCAGGGGTGATGGTTTTAGTCATAGGGGTTACAGCCGATTTAATAGGTGTACAATTTGTATATTTACTGGCAGGAGCTGCTTATTTTATCGTTTCCTTATTGGCATTTAAATGGAATGAATTGAGAGAATATAAGCTTAATAGTCCAGATACCATTTGATAATACGAAACTAAATTTTGAGAAAAAGGAACTCGATGATTTGACAGAAAAATTCTATCTCTTTTGTATAAAATTAATCGATTTTATCGTTTTCCTTTTTCTTCCTAAATACCATTCAATTTCGAAAGGAGCTACTATGAAGGACTTTATTTCTAGTTTTCTTATGATAACAAGCTGGTTATTAGCTGCGTGTAGTATTTATTTGTTTGTTTTATTAACGATAAGTACTCTATATGCGGTCATTCCTTTTGTTGTAACTTCAGTAACAGGAATTCTTTTCTATAAGTTCTCTAAATATCTCGATTTCAAAAGTTAGTTTCAATCAGATTAGTTTTTATAGTAGGAAGATAAAAGATTTGTCTTTTATTTAATCCTCTTTAAATCTCTTGAATATGTGTATGCTTAAAATTGTCAGGGTATTTTAAACCGTATCCAAAGAAACGATCTATAAAGATATGTGCAAGCCAGATGATAGATAGCAAAAGTAAGGTATCTACTTTAAAAAAAATAGCGAAAAGTAGAAATATTAAAGGTAAAATAAGGCTATGTCCTAGGTTATAAATGCTCGCTCCTATTTTATGATTCCATGCGTATCCGATCATTGTCACATCAGGAACTAATAGAAGGACAAAAAATAACCATATTGGAAAATCTAACTGTACATAAATATAAAATGAAAATAAAAAGGCAATTCCATTTTCGATTCGAACGATCAGTTGATTATTCATTAAATTCCTCCGATTGAATGTTATGAAAGAACCCCAACATTAGTTCCTCGATAACTTCTTTGTTTTGTTCGTATTTTCCTTCGTTGATTAAAGCTTTAATTCGTTCTATAACTTCCAATGCTTTTTGGTAAAAATGAATTTTTTCTTCTAGTTTGGACATTTTTTTATCTAATAACGAAACAGTAGAAACGTTGCATGTTGTTGATATAGGTTGGTCTCTTAACATAAGAACCTGTTGTATCTCTTTAATAGTAAAACCCATTTGCTTCAATACAATAATGAATTGCAACTGTTTTTCACAGGTTTCATCGTATTCACGGTAACTATTATTCAGTCTTTTTGGAGTCAATAGATTTTCCTTTTCATAGTAACGAACTGTATCTGGCTTCATATGATACTTTGCAGCAAATTCTTTGATTTTCAATGTGTGATCCCTCCCAAATTAAATGTAACATTGGAGCAAACTCCAAGGTCAATAGGAAATGATAAATTAAAAAGATTAATACCCGTGTTTTGCGCATGAGATAGCGCTTAGAAGCCGTTCAATTGCTTGCAAGTATCATTTTTTAAAATAAAGCTTAGTCATATCTATAAAGTCTCTGAGGTGATTCGAAATCCATTTATTTTTATGATAAGCCATTTGGGTAGTAAGGACAGGCATATTGTAATGGAAAGGTAATTCGACTAAATGTCCATTTTTGAGCTCCTGATCGACAACCATTTCTGGTAATAGAGCTATTCCAAGGTTGGCCATAACACATCTCTTGATGGCTTCTAAGCTAATAAATTCTAAAGTTGTTTTCGGATGAACTTGATGGGTAAGCAGTGCATTTTCGAATATGTTTCTATACGAGCAGCCCTTTTCTGTATATAAAATCGTTTCTGTTGTTAAATCATTTGGAGAGATTTGGCTAAGATGGCTAAATCGATGTACAGGAGAACTGACTAGAAGAAGTCTCTCTTCAAGTAAAGGTGTTGATAGTAGAGTGGGATGTTCTCTTTGCGTATCCAAAATAAACGCTAAATCAATCTCTCCCTCTATTAAACTTTTAGTAGCCTCCTCATCTGAATGGGCAGATTTAAAAATTAAATCAATTGTAGGATATTTTAATTTATAATCTCTTAATAAATGGGGCAATCGATAAGTACATTGACTTTCCTGAGCACCAATAACGAGTGTTCCTTCATCTTGTGCAGTTAACATTGAGGTTCGAGCTTCTTCTTCTAAGGAAACAAGCTTGTGAGCATAAGTCTTTAATCTTTCTCCTGATTGGGTCAATATCATTTTTTTTCCTAATCGTTCGAATAATTTCAAATCGAGCTCACTTTCTAATCTCTTTATTTGGGCTGTTACACTAGACTGAGCATATTGAAGTCTCGTAGCTGTTTTCGTGAAATTTAATGTTTCGCATGTATCTAAGAAGGTTTTTAAGTGTTTAATATCCAAAATAATTCTCCTTCCATCCATCGGAAAAATCGATTGTTAGAATCGAAATAATCATCTTTTGTGATGTTAAATAGTAGTGTAACCTTTAAGTACATTTACTTCAATCCACTGGGAGGGGTTTACGATGAAAAATTTATTACTTATTAATGGGCATGACGAATACGAAAGAGCGCAAGGAGGATTAAATAAACGATTAAGTAACGAAATAAAGAAGGTAGTGAGTGATGAGTTTACGATTATGACTTCAGATGTAATAAGTGGCTATGAGGTATCAGAAGAAATCAACAAATTTAAAAAAGCAGATGTGGTTATGATACAAGCGCCTATCTATTGGTTTAGTTTACCGGGTATTTTAAAAAAGTATATCGATGATGTGTTTATTCCAGATGTCTTTTTTGGTAAAGCAAAAAGTTTTGGCAAAGGAGGGCTATTTAAAAATAAAAAATATATGCTATCTATTACCTGGGGAGCTCAATCATCGGTTTTCAACAATGAAAGGAACACATTTCTAGAAGGGCTTAGTGAGGAACAGGTTTTGTTTCCCGTTCACAAGACATTTGAATATTGTGGTTTTCAGCAACTCCCTACCTTTTCCGTCTACTCGTCCATGAGGTTAGAAACAGTGAGTCCTAGTTTAGAGAGACTACAAAAGCATTTACAGTCTCATGTTCTTGCAAATCGATCATTTATTGGTTAACTACGGGAGTTTATTTAAATATGGAAAATAAAAAAAGAATTAGGAGGTGAAATCATTATTCGATCACACCTCCTATTCTAAACCATTAAGCTTACTACTTTTCTCGTTACTAACTACTAATCTTTTTTAAAACGATACCCTACGCCCCAAACGGTTTCAATTCCGTCATACTCCATTCCATTAATCGATAACTTATCACGTATTTTTTTGATATGCACAGTTACGGTAGTATGATCACTAGCAGCATCCATACCCCAAATTCGTTCATAGAGATGAATTTTGGTAAATACTTGACCAGGGTGAAGAGCTAAAAAGGCGAGTAAATCAAACTCTTTTGCCCTAAATGCAACATTAATTCCATCCAATTCAATCTTTCTAGAGCTATGGTTAATGGATAAACGACCAATAATGGTTTGTTCGTTTGATGGCTCATTTAATGAAACGAGACGATCATATCTTGCCAAATGAGCTTTTACTCTAGCTACTAATTGGTTAGGGTTGAATGGTTTAAAAATATAATCATCAGCTCCCAAACCAAGACCACGAATTAAATCAATCTCTTCTACTCTGGCTGTAACCATCAGTATGGGTACCTCTTTATGGGCACGAATTTTTTTGCAGACTGTAAATCCATCCATTCCTGGTAGCATAACATCTAAAACAATAAGGTCAAAGTAATCGACTAAGGCACGCTCTAATCCCGCATCTCCTGTATGTTCAGTTTCCACTTCAAAGCCGTTGATTTCAAGATAATCCTTCTGCAATTCAGAAATACTCTTCTCATCTTCAACGATTAAAATACGCTTCATTTTATTACTCCTTACTCTCCATAACACGGTTATCCTTTGCTGCGGTTAAAGGTATCGTAAAGTAAATCGTTGTTCCTTTATCCATCTTACTTTCTACTCCTAGTGACCCTTGGTGAGCGTCAATGATCTGTTTGACAATCGCTAGACCAATTCCGCTCCCTCCTTGGTCAGAGCCTCGTGAAGCCTCTGCACGGTAAAAACGATCAAAAATGAAAGGTAAATCCTGTTGGTGAATTCCTTGACCATTATCTGATACGGATATGGTAACAGCTTCATTTTTAATACTCGAAGATAAGGTTATTTCTTTATTTTCTTTGTTCATGAACTTTATACTGTTGGCTATAAGATTAGAAAATACCTTGTATAACTGGTTTCGATCGGCATGAATAAGCGTGTTAGGATTAATTTGCAGGTCTTTTTGAAAAGTAATGTCTTCATATTGATCTTGGAAGCTGTCTGCAATGTCTATCATATAATCATAGACGTTTACGTGATCAAAATGAAAGGGAATGCTATTTAAATCAAGCTTAGAAAAGAGCAATAGTTCATCCACAAGCTGATCCATTTCGGAGGCCTTTACATGAATGACCTGTACATACTTTTCCAGCTTATTTTGATCTTTAGCAACACCATCGATAATGCCTTGAACATGGCCCTTAATAGAAGTAATCGGTGTTTTTAAATCATGAGATATATTATTAATAAGCTCTTTACGATTTACTTCATATTTATTCTGGATTTCAATTGACTTTTTTAATTGAAGCCTCATTTCTTCAAAAGCCCTTGCTAAATCTCCTATTTCATCTCTACGAACAATATCAGTTTGCTTCTCTAAATTTCCTTTGGCAATTTCACCTGCTGAGACATGAAGCTTTTTTAAAGGCTGAATCAGGTGCTTTGAAATGACATAGGTTATTAAGGCATTTGTTAGTAAAAAGGCTACAATAAAACCAGCAACGACAATAGGAATCATATTGGTCAAAAATGAGTCTACAGGCTCTACATCGATGGCGAAGTACAATGAGCCTTCACTCTCATCATCAAAGTAAAAGTCCGTTCCAGTAAACAACCAAGATTGATCGCCTTCACCAAGATGTCCTTGGTGATTCATAGATTGCTGATTAGAGGCTAAACGATGGGCTGGAAGTTGATTTAATATTGCTGAAACCTCAGGGGGGGATGACCCTACAATATGACCATCTCTGCGAACGATAATCTTTACTTGTCGGTGCTCCAACACAGCTTCATATTGTTCAATCAATGATTTCTTTAATAATTCATTAGGCTCCGTTAACGCTATTTGTTTTAATTCATTTATAGCGGCAAGCTCATCATAAAAAAATGCTTCTACCGCTCCATCTTCCACTTGGTAAAAATCTCTCATTTCCTCAATGTTATTTAAAAATAAATGAAAAAGGAGATGAAGGAAAATAATGAATAACCCTATTGGAATAATAGTCATAAGAACATAAGAGATAATAAGCTTTAAACGAATGGACATATGATAATCTCCTATCTTTTTCTTGCTTCTCCATTATAAGCTAAATTTTAAGAGTAATGGCTTTTAATTCATAAAACGATCTTTAGCTGGTGACGGCTTTAACTTTTGTCGTCTAAAGGGGAGCCACCAATTCCAAGCTCCTAAAAGCTTCATCGTTGCTGGAACTAAAAACAAGCGGACCACAGTCGCGTCTAATGCAATAGCAAGCGCCATACCAAATCCTAATTGCTGCATAGGAAGGACCCCAGCAAATGCAAACGAACCAAAAACAGCAATCATAATTAGGGCTGCTCCAGAAATCATCGGGGCCGTTTTTTCTAAACCTAAAGCAACACTTTCTTCATTGGAGATTCCTTTCTCGTATTCTTCTTGAACGCGGCTTAATAAAAACACCTCATAATCAGTGCTTAGACTAAATAAGAGTCCGAGTAGTAAAATGGGGATAAAGCTTTGAATAAAGCCAAATTCACCGAAACCAAACAAATTCGAACCAAAACCCCATTGAAATACGGCAACGAGTACGCCATAGGTTGCACCAAGAGAAAGAATGTTCATGACTATCGCTTTGAGTGGTAAAATTAGGCTTTTGAAAGTAATCATTAGGACAATAAAGAGTAAAGTCAGAGTGAGAACTAGAACCACGGGTAAACTATCATTTAATGATTGACTGGTATCCATTCCTTCAGCCGTTTCACCACCTACCGATACAGTCCAGTACTCATCTATAGTGAAATTTTCCCGAATTTCTTGCACGATTGCTCGACTTTCTTCACTAGAGGAATGATTATTAGAAATAACATCAAATATAACCACTTGATGATTTTCACTTAAATTTCTGTTTAGCATCATCCATTCATCATTCGTTAGCAATTCTTGATTTTCATCAAGAAGATAGTGAATATCTTCAGAGCTCATTTCCGGGAAAAAGGAAAACAGTGATTGGACTGCTTCAACATTTGCAATCCCCTGTAAGCCTTCTTCAAGTCGTTGTAAATTTGAAATCATTTCTGGACTTGTTAAATTCTCATTTTCAGTAGAAACGACAACTTGGATAGGAGCAGAATAACCTACACCAAATCCATCCTCTAAATAACGCATACCACTTCGAACCTGTGTATCTTCAGGAAGCATACGTGAATCGGGGGTAGAAACCTCCAGCTCAAAGGCAGGCCAGGCAAGAACCGTTAAAAAGAGTACAGATCCTACAAAGTATAGAATAGGTCGCTTCATCACTCGGTGTGCAAGCCGATACCATCTACCCTGTTGAGTAGGTACGTTTTTTATCGACATAAAAGGGATTCTCAGTGAATTAATCTTCTCACCGAAAACCGCTAGAACAGCAGGCAGTAATGTAAGACTTGTTAGCATTAAAAAGGTGACAACGATGATTACCCCTAAAGCAATTGAACGGACAGCTGCAATATCAACGATTAAAATAGCAGACATCGAGCCTATAATCGTTAAAGCTGAGAATAATATAGCGTGACCTGCTGTTGCCATTGTTTCTACAACAGCATGATAATGATTGCTTACTGTGTCTAATTGTTCTCGAAATCGTTTAATGAAAATAAGGGCAAAATCAATTCCTACACCGATTCCTAGCATAAGGGCAGCATCGAGTACAAAGATGGATAATTCAAATATTTGAGCAATAAAATAAAGAACACCAAGTGAGGCGACGATAGAAAACCCTGATAGCAACAAAGGTGTTAACGAAGACATAACCGAGCGGAACACAAGCAATAAAACAAGAATAATAATTGGTAAAGCATACAAATGTGCTTTTTCAAGACCAGATTGGCTTAATTGGTTCATCTCACCCCAAAAAGCGGGTGCTCCTAAAATGGTTGCATCAAAATCATTAGATAGTGAGTCCGTTAATCGCTTTTGTATATCAGGCAAAATCTTTTGAGCGAAGCCCTCGTCCACATTCATTTCTATAAAGCCAATACTTGTATGAAGGTGGTCAGAAATAAAATAATCCTTTAAACCTTCCTCTGCGTCTAACCATGTGTATACACTATCAATCTCTGATTCTGCTGATAAAGTTGAAGTTAATTGAGCGAGAGCTTCTCTATAAGGTGGTGAATCTACTTCATATTTTTCATGACTGATGACAAATGATAAAGATGTGGCATCTCTTGATTCAAATTCTTCCGAAACCAGCTCATATGCTTGATTAGAACCTGAACCGGGAACCCCCCATCCACCTCCTGTTAAATAGTCACCAACCTGAGTGGCATAATATCCTCCCAAACCAAAAATGACGAGCCAGACAGCGATAAAAGCCCATCGATATTTAATACTCCATTTTCCTAAAGTCTTTAAAGTACGTTCCATGCTATAAAATCCTCCTCATTGAAACTAAATTTAATGTATGAATTCAGTCTAATAAGAAATTCTAATGAATCTGTGAACTAATTCTTATCTTTTTATTAACTTAATCAATTTCATCATTCACACCTTTTAATGAAAACGGAACGATTAGGTTTTGATTTTCACTTTCTGTAGATGCTTTCCCAAGGGCTTGTCTTCAGCTAACTCTTACTACGCAGAGCTTCGTCAGAGTGGATCTTCAGACGGCGCTGCTCCTTTGGGAGTCACTACCTTCCGTTTCAATCAAGAAGTTAAATAACAAACATTCAATAAATTTTTATAATGAAAACGGAACGATTTGGTTTTTGATTTTCACTTTCTGTAGATGCTTTCCCAAGGGCTTGTCTTCAGCTAACTCCGACTACGCAGAGCTTCGTCAGAGTGGATCTTCAGACTGCGCTGCTCCTTTGGGAGTCACTACCTTCCGTTTCAATCAAGAAGTGAATTCGCAAACATTAAACATTTTTTTAATAAATGTTCGGTTTTATTCACTTGTAGAGCAATGATGAAATTCACTTAACTAAAGTGAAATTTAAAATCCTTTATCTAATTGGAAAGAAGATGCCATAAAATTTGCAAAATGGTCTTTTTTAATATAGAGTGAACGTTATATCTAAAAGGAGTGATTGCATATGAGTAAAAAAAGAGAGATTCTGCTTGAGCAGTCAGAGCGATTATTCGATCGCCATGGCTTTCATACTGTAGGTTTAAAGCAAATTATTAAAGAATCTGGTGTTGCACTTATGACTTTATATAATCACTTCCATTCTAAAGAGGACTTAATAATAGAAGTACTAAAGCGAAGAGAGACAAGGTACTTAAATCAATTAAATTCTTCAGTTAAAAAAACGAACTCTACAGATTTAGTTTTGGCATTAGCGGAAGCACATATGGATTGGATCCGTTCCTATAATTCTTACGGTTGCATGTTTTTAAGAGCAAAAGAAGAATATTCCTTAAATCAAGAGGCTAACAGTGAAATTGTTGGGTTTGCTGAAAAGCACAAAAATGACTTAGTAAGCTTTTTCTTAGAAAAGGGTTTAAACAAAAGCGAAGCGATTCGAGTAGTTTTGTTATTTGAAGGTGCTACTGCTTTATCAGAGGTTTTCGATGTTGAAACGGTAGCAAATGAAATGAAGTATTCGGTTAAAAAATTATTTTCATTATGAAGAGCTTTTTTTAAATAAAAATAGAATGATCGTTCTATCTAAATTTAATTTGAGGTGAAATGAGATGTGGAAAATTGTATTTCCTGGATTGGCAATGATTGCGGTCACTTATTCTCTCGCTCGTTTGAGTTTTGGGCTATTTTTACCTGACATAGCTAATTCCTTAAATTTATCAGAGGGCGAAAGTGGATTGATTGGTTCTTCAGCTTATGTGTCGTATTCTTTTGCACTATTCTTTTCAGCGAAGTTGATAAGAAAGCTAGGACAGCATAATGTTCTAATAATTGCTGGTCTAACGGCTGTTATCGGCCTTTTAGGAATTGCAACGGCACACGCCTTTTCGTATCTAGTGATCAGTATGATAGTAGCTGGAATAGGGAGTGGTTTAGCGTCACCAGCATTAAGTCAAATATCAAAGGATACTATTCCTAAAAATAAATTAGATCAGGCTAACACATGGATAAATAGTGGAACTAGCTTTGGTCTGATTTTAACTGGTCCAATTGTATTACTTTTTTCTGAGTATTGGCGTTTATCCTACTTTCTATTTGTTTTACTTGCTATCGTCGTGTTGATATGGAATTATTACTCCATTCCATCAATGAATGTACACAAAAAAAATAAAGTTGAACATCATACAGAGTGGGTTTCCGCTATGATCAAAGCAAAAAACCTTCTATTAGCATCATTGATAATCGGAATAAGCTCATCAATTTATTGGACATTTTCAAGAAGTTATTTAGTCATGGAGTATAGAATATCTACAAATGAAAGTGTGATTTTTTGGATTGTGATGGGTTTAGCAGGAATAGTAGGAGGAGTTGCAGGTGGGATTATTCATAAAGGAGGATTGTCCTGGTCCTACCGAGTTTTATTATTCATTTTACTAATCTCAATGGTGCTTCTTACCTTTCCTAAAGGCTTCGCCATCTATCTCTCAGCTGTTACATTTGGAAGCTCTTATATATTTTTAACGGGCTTATTCATAGTATGGTCTATAAGACTGTTTAAAGATTTACCTGCTTTAGGGGTAAGCTTATCATTTCTAGCATTAGGATTAGGTCAATCAGTTGGATCTTTTTTTGCAGGAAAGATGATTGAAGTGACTAATTATCCCATTAGTTTTACTTTGTTTGCTGCTATAGGGTTATTAGGGTTATTTATACCAATCGAAGAATAGTAAAGGGAAAAGAGAGATGACACTATTATTGCTTCTAGCTCAATCTTGCTCGGCTACGACACAATATTGATGCAGATAAAAAAGGATCTATTAAGTAACCTTAGAGAAGGAGGTTACTTGTTATGTATGTTCACTTAGTAAAAAATAATAGAAATGCTAGATACTATTTATTAGCTACAAGCATTTCAAGCTTAGGAAATGTTATGACCGGAATGGCTTTATTATTTATGGCATACGAGTTAACAGGATCGAATTTGTACACGACGGGAGTCGCTATTTCTCAAGTGTTGCCATACTTATTATTTGGATTAGTAGGAGGTGTGATAGCGGATTGGATTCCAAAATTGCGCTGGATGATTATTTTTGATTTATTACGCTTTCCATTACTATTGATACTCGTATGTTTATATCAGTTTGAGCTTTTAGTTTATTCTCACCTAATCATTATAAGTGCTTGTATTCAGCTAATAGGCTGTTTTTATAATCCAGCTCATAGAGCTCTCATCCCTTTCATTACGAATGAACAGGAACGAGTCATAATGAATAGCTTGCTCGATACGGTGACAAGAGGTATTACCGTGTTAGGTCCGATTTTCAGTGTAGTATTCATTCAGACAATTGGAGTCATCCACTTTTTTTCAATGGATGCATTAACCTTTTTGTTCAGTGCTTTACTGTTAACACGATTATCTTTAAAAGAAGAAACGAAACAAAAGCAAAAAAGAAGCTTGAAGGGTATCTTTATCGCTATTTTTGAATTTTTAAAATGGAGCTATTCGCACGGAGTTATTCGCCCACTGTTATGTATCACAGCCATTATCGTATTTTTCCATACCTGGGTATGGCAGGTAGGGTTACTTCTTTTACTCAACCAAAACACTAGTAATGGTGAGGAATGGTATAGTTTTTCGTTAGGAGTGTTTGGGTTTGTTGTGATTTTAGTGAATATTCTCATCCCTTTTATCGCAAAACAAATGACCATACGAATTTATATAATAGGTTCCATGATTTGGGGGTTAGGGATATTAGTAATAGGAGTATTACCGGAGGTTCCTTTTGTACTAGTTGGGATTGTTGTAGCTGCTATGGGACTGCCCGTTTCTGGTTTAGCACGAATTTTCTTATTACAAAAATATGTTCCAGAAGCCATGCTAGGAAGAGGTTTTAGTGTAAATGCGGTCATTCTTTATTTTTCAAATATACTATCACTAGCTTTATTTGGTTTTCTATCTAGCTATTTGACTATTGAAACGTTATTTGTAGTTTGTGGCAGTGCTATGGTCATTTTCTGTATGCTTTATTTATTCAATGAATTTCGGAAAAAGGTAGGTGTCATTCCGTAAACCTTTTTAAAGAAGCGATTATAAATAGAAATAGATGAAAAGCCACATGCTAAAGCGATCATTAGTATCGTTTGGTTACTATATTTGAGCATTTCAAGACTGCGTTGTATGCGGAAAAGCTGTAGCCATGAATAAGGTGAAATACCGATCATCTCTTTAAATAAATGTGAGAAATGATATTTATCCATCTCTGCTAGGTTTGCCATATCATCTAAATTCCAATTGGAAGAATAGCTTTCTTTTAAAGCTTGTATCACTTTGTACAGCTGAGGATAATGAGTCTGGTGATGGTCAGTAAAAATGTCATGGTTATGAGAATGAATACTCATCTTCATAAGAAGTACGGTAAGCTGAGTAAAGCTATTATCTAAAAAAAACGCTAATGAAGGATCATCTTCACCTTCTACCATTTTAATATAATCGGTAATGAAGGCTACCCAATTTGTTACAGGTGTGATTTGCATAGGTGTTTGAGCAAAATGCAGGTCCAGGTCATTTTGCTGAGTGTATGGCTGCAAGTATTGAGGGTTTAATTCAATAACAAATTTTGGCCCCTCTACATATAATTGCTTATGATTGTAGTTAGGATTTAATAATAACAATTGGTTTTGTTGTAGCTCTATGTCTTGGTTTGGTAATTGATATTTCGTTGAACCACCTATAGAGAAAATCAGCTTATAGCAATCATCAGAGCGTTTGACACTCTCTTGCTCAAATATCGTTTTGTATAAAATTAACCCTTGGTTAGTAGAGTATAATAGATTGCTCATCAGAAAAGTCCTTTTTTATGAAATAGTATAACATTGGTAAAAAGAACAGTGCTAGCTTCGTGGCAACAAATTTATTCAGCATAAAGGGAATATTTTCTAATTATTACCATTATTAGGTTCGCCTTTCGGAGGTTTGCTAAATAACGCAGCTAAAATGACAAATATAAAGGCTGAAATAAAGCCGACTAAACCATATCCTAGAACAATAGAAAGAAATACTAGAGATAATCCTGCTAAAAGAAAGGATAGCTTCATTAAGAAAGATCTCATTCTCATTCGGAACCATCTCCTATTATGTGAATTCGTTTAACACAAAAAAACGACTACCCCATTATGGATCATGAAGCTTTTCAATAGAGTCTTTGAACGTACTAGCTTCGAATTTGATTTTATTGATTAAAGAAGGTAATGAGCTTTGAAGCTCAAGCAAGGCCTGCTTCACTGTACCATTCTCATATTCATCTAAAGAACAAGGAAGCTCTTCTTCATCCAAAATGGTATATTCTCCGTTAGGCATGACCGCGATATCCATAATTAAATCTTGGAAAGTGACACTTTGATGATCGATAGAAGTGTTTTTTACTATATTAATATAAAAGCCTAAAAGCTGGTGATTATAATCTTTGAAAAGATATATATTGTAGGGCTTTGATTTCCAATAAAATGCAATCGTATAGCTACCTTTGGGAATTTTTAAGAGAAAATCCTCTTTCTTCATTTCAAAAGGTATAGTAATAGCATGGAATAAAATTGCACTCTGATGATAAGCGACAAACAATGGTCGGCAGGCTAAAGTGACTGTTTTTCCATTATATTTAATACTTCTTTCTAACATGACCTCATTCTTCATTTAGTTGGATGCCTCTTTAGCGGATATTTCCTTTACAACGTCCTCTAATGTAACGTTTTTTAAAACCTTCTCCATCGCAAATTGTGCTGCAGTAAAAATTTGTTCAACTGTTCCTTGAATGTTTCTACCTACGGAGCAATTAGGGTTTGGGTTTTCATGAATACTAAATAGTTCTTTCTCTTGTACAACATTTACAGCTTTATAAACATCAAACAAACTAATATCAGCCAAATTTCTTTTTAACTTCGCTCCTGCAATTCCAGGGTGTACTTCTATTAAATCCGCTTTTTTCAGCATCCCAATCAGTTTCCTAATAACGGCAGGGTTGGTGTTCACACTTGCAGCTAAAAATGCTGAGGATGTGACTTCATCTTTATTAAGTTCTAGAAGTGAAAGAATATGAATTCCGACAGAGAATCGGCTACTAATGGACATTTTCTAACCGCCTTTCAAATATGACTGAATAACAACCGTGTAATTATTATGGTTACAAGTATATTATAACAAACAACCACTGGAAATATAACCTGAAATTAAGATGCAAGGAGGGAAGTAAATAAGTGATACATTAACAAAGCTGAACGTAGTTTATTCCGCTTTCTCTAAACAACTACTCAGAAAAATAGCTGAAAAAAAGCACGAATAGTAGAAAGGGCTTTAAAGATAGAACGATTTAATGTTATGATAATAATTATCATTATCACAATTTTTGAAAAGAAATATATTAAAGCATTTTATTAAGAATAGCCGGTTTAGAAGAAAAGGAGTAAATACATGACTATTACAATAGAGGATTTGTCACCTTATGGAATAGAGCCACTTCAACCAGAGACGATTGGAACGAATATGGCCTCCTTATTAGAGCCTGAAGAATGCGATGTTTTTTTAAATGATTATATGGAAAAAATTAAAGCTCCCAATCAAAGAGTAGCCGCTTCTATGTTCATTAAGTATTACTCGCGAGTAATGATGGGACCATTACTCATGTGCACGGGATCTTCTAATAGAGCTTTGATTGCACCGCTCTCTAATTGTGTATTTAATGATTCTAAGAAGGTTTGTTTATCAGAGGGCTGCATTTGGATTGAGCGTTCACAGGAGCAAAGAGAAATTTGGCGTAACCAAGTTCTTCAGCAGTTTCTTTCAGAGCATTTGACCCCACTCATTCAAGCTGTTTCTAAGAAAAGAGTTCCCGCAAAGATATTATGGGAAAACGCAGCTATTCGAATTAATTCTATTTATGAAAAGCTAATAGATGCTGCTAAGACCGAGCAGGAAAAAGAAAAATATCTAGAGGATTTTTCCTATTTAAAGAATGCTAGTGGTACATTGTTTGGACTTTCTGATAATCCTTTATCTCCATATCTAAAGGGAGAAAGTGAAGTGATAAACGGCTCTCAATGTGTAAGAAAAACCTGCTGCCTCTATTATCAAATAGAAGGCGAAAAAGAGATGGATTATTGTTTAATTTGTCCGCTAAAGAAATAGTTTTACATAATCGATACTCATATTAACAACGTTTAATTGCTTAAAAACAATCCATATTTGAAAGGAAAGAATTGTCCTTCTCCTAGAAGCTTGAGGGATAGTTCTTTTTTGTATTCAAAATGATTCCTTTTTAAAAGATATGTGCTCCTTTAATCAACATAAGGTATAAAAAGAGCATAATAGACAATTATTAAACGGTTTTATAAATGATACTATTCTAACCAAGCATCAAAAGCACACAAAAAAATGTATGCGTTTACAAAATGTATTTGAAAGGCTTATAAGTATTTTTACATTAAAGTATTTAAGGGGGAGAAAAGATGAAGGATAAAAAGTTGGTTGTACAATTATCTTTTTTATTTTTGATGTTTCTTGTTTTAAGTGCTTGTAACAGCTCAGGGGATGTAAGCTCGGAAAATAATACTGGCGAAGGTGATGAGCGATACGAGATAACTGTTATGGTTCCGTTGCACACAGCTGAGGTTCCAAATGACAGAATCGAAAAAGAAATGGAGAAGGCAACAGGTGTTGATTTAACGATTTCTTGGATACCAGCCTCCACTTATGATGAGCGAGTCAATACGGCTTTTGCAACTGACACACTTCCACATGTTTTACCTATAGGGCAAGGAACATTTGTCCAATTTAAAGATGCTATCCAAGATGATCAGTTTTGGGAAATTGGACCTTATTTAGATGAGTTTGAAAACTTGAGTAAACTTAACGAAGATATTTTAGCTAATCAATTAGTTGATGATAAACTTTATTCCATATACATGGGAAGACCTAGGTCAAGGGCAGGAATCATTTATCGTAAAGATTGGGCTGATAATTTAGGCCTATCAGCTCCTACCAATACAGATGAATTATATGAAATGATTAGAGCGTTTACAGAAGAAGACCCTAATGGAACGGGTAGTAATGATACGTTGGGATTAGTGGATCGAACTACATTAACTGGTGGTTCATTTAAGACCGTATCGTCTTGGTTTGGTACTCCAAATAAGTGGGGAGAAAAAGATGGGGAATTGCTACCAGAGTTTATGTTTCCAGAATATAAAGAAACACTAGAGTATTTGAGAAAGATTCATAGTAACGGATATGTTAATCAAGACTTTCCAGTGACTAGTAAAAATGACCAGGTGGGCATGATGGTCAATGGAACGGGTGGGGTTTATGTTGGTACAATGGGTGACGTTCAGAGTATGTACAATGATGCTAAAAATTTAAATCCTGATGTAGAATTCGATGTTCATAATTATATAGAGGGGCCAAATGGAGAATACGGCGTCTTCTCAAATCCTGGATTTGGTAGTCTTGTATTATTTCCAAAATCAGCTATTGAAACAGAAGACGAATTAAAAAAGGTTTTATCATTTTTTGATTATTTAATGACACCTGAAGGAGCAAATTTAATTATTTGGGGAGAAGAAGGAGAGCACTATGAAGTGATTGATGGTAAAGCTTCTGTAACAGAAGAGTATGAGAATCTGCATGACATAGAAGTTAAACCATATTCATCCTTTGAAATAGGTGAGGCTGCAACGAATGACCGCTATGAAGGATTTTATAGCTACGAGCCTAGAGCTAAGGCTGAAGAGCTTTACATCGACAATGATCAGTATTTGATTGAGGATCCGACGTTTACGCTAACTTCTGACACGTATTTAAGGGATGGTGGAAGATTAGACGGGATTATAGAAGATGCCACATATAATTTTATAATTGGTCAAATTGATGAATCTGGCTTTGATGCAGAAGTAGAAAGATGGAAAAATGAGGGCGGCGACAAGGTAATTGCTGAATATAATGAAGCCTATCAACAATAACTAAATAGATAGCTCAATCATTTAAATTTTAGACATGCAGCTTTTTAGATTAAATCCTAAAGTTGCATGTCTTTTATTTGGTAAGTGTTATTTGGAATAGTTAGCATGAAGCTTTACTCAAATGAAAAGGTCGTTCAGGTGACTTAATGTTTAAATGAGGAAACGCTTAACGACGCATCCTTCTTTAAGTTAAAAGGCAATGTTCTAGTATTTCTTTTTATTTAACATGAGTAAGTGATGAAAGCTTATTAAATCGACAAAAGTGAATGATTATGTTCAATTCTTATTCTAAAATGGTTCATAATTCGTATTTGCTCTTCGGTTATCTTGTCTTTATCCCCATACATATGCATGAGACTATATTCAAATATTTCCTTTAACTTTATAAAGAGAGGAAGTTTTTCTAGCATCTCTGCAGATAGTTCATGTTCCTCCCGATACCCTTCTATAATCGCTTTAGTAATGGAATGTTGATAGTCTACAATATTCCCATTTCCTACAAATGAATACTCGATCGCGCTATAAATAGGAACGGCTAAATCAAATAGATAATAATTCTTCTCACAATCTTGAAAATCGATCATCGTTATTTTCGAGTTATGGTCCATTAATATATTCTCTAAGCATAGATCTCCGTGTAAAAGGCCATAGGTTGAATCGTTTTGTGGGAGGCTTTTTATAGTAGACAAAATCTCATGAGCGACATCTCTAATCGTGCTTTCTTCTTTAGGGATATATTTAAGAAAAGCATATTCCTCATTCTTATACCAATCATTGATAGATGTCACAGTTTTCATGCTTTCATATTTTATAGATAAACGATGTAGTATCCCAATTTGACGACCTACCTCTTTCAATACAGTTGCATTCCATTGGCTTCTTGGTAAATGTTCACCTGGAGCTTTTTTAAAAAGAACGGTCAGTAAGTCCTCGCCCAGAGTAATCTTTTCAACTAACTTGCCTCTACTAGAAGGTATGATGGGGGTTACACCTAGCCCTTCATTATACAGAAAGTTCGTATAAGTGACCTCGTCTAGTTGCTCATCGTACGTTTTATAGTTAGTCATTCTAGCGAAGTAAATTCCTTGTTTTGTCTCGCATCGATACATTTCATTTGTAACAGCATCAACTTTGATAAATTTTATTGGATATATTTTATTAAGCTTCTCTAGAACGCCTTGCTTCATAATTGTGATTCTCCTTTTAAAAAAAAGATAGGTAAATGAATCAATTTCATCATTCATATTTTTTAATGAAATCGGAACGATTAGGTTTTTGATTTTCACTATAGGTAGATGCTTTCCCAAGGGCTTGTCTTCAGCTAACTCCGACTACGCAGAGCTTCGTCAGAGTGGATCTTCAGACTTCGCTGATACCTGCCGTTTCAATCATGAAGTTAATTTACAAGTTTAAAACATATTTTATAAGAAACGTTCGGTTTTATTCGTTTATAGAGCAATGATGAAATTCACTCAAATGTATTATAATAATAACATAAAATTCCATATTTATTTTGGGCCATATTTTACTTTGTTATTGCGTATGGAAAAAAAGACTGGAAGAAATGTCAAGGACATAGGAAAAAAACTTATGTTTTTCATCGTTATTTTTCGCTATGCTGAGAATTAGAGTGAATTTATCTTTTTTAAAAAAAAGCGCTGAGCGTGAGGCAGTCTAGAAATCGGAGAGGTTTTTTAATATGACAGAGAAACATTTAGCAGGTTATTTGTTTGCTTATTTTAAAGGTGAGCCTTATCCAAACGGGGAACAAATTTATTTTGCTTTAAGTAAAGGAAACAATCCTCTAGAGTGGGAAGAATTAAATGGCGGAAAGCCTATACTCACTTCACATTTGGGTGAGAAAGGCGTAAGGGATCCTTTTATTATTCGTTCTGTTGATGGTGAGCGATTTTATCTGATCGCTACAGACCTTAAGATTCATGGAAATGGAGATTGGGAAAGAGCAGTGAAACAAGGTAGCCGTAGTATCATGATCTGGGAGTCTAGTGATTTGGTCAATTGGTCTCAGCAGCGAATGGTTGAAATTGCTCCACCAGATGCGGGATGTACCTGGGCACCGGAGGTTTTTTACGATAAAAATATAGATGAATATATTATATTTTGGGCTTCTATGTTAACGAAAGAAGAAACAGACTATCATCAAATTTTATCTGTTAGAACAAGAGATTTTGTTCATTTTTCAAATCCTGAAGTTTTAATAGATTACGATTATTCGATTATAGACACAACGGTGATTGAGCATAATGAGGAAATTTTCCGTTTTAGTAAAGGGAAAAATGTCATTCAGGAGAAAGGCTCTGCGTTCTTTGATAGCAGTTTTACTCTTCTTAATGAAAATATAGAACAAGAGTTTATGGAGCGTGGAGAAGGGCCAATCGTTTTTAAATCGAATATAGAAGAAAAGTGGTATTTATTTATAGACGAATACGGATTAAGAGGATATCTTCCATTAGAAACAACTGACCTAAACTCAGGGAAATGGAAAATGCTATCACCTTTATCCTTTCCGTTCAAGCCTCGGCATGGAAGTGTTTTGCCCATTACAGAGCAAGAATATAAGCAGCTAAAAATTCAATTCAGTAATTAGGAGTGGAAAGTATGACAAAAAATGTAGAACAGCCAATTATTCAAGGCGAGTGGGCCGATCCCTTTATTTTAAAGGATGGAGAGGATTATTACTTATATCCAACAAAGGATAGTGATGGCTGGATTTATGAAAAGTTTCATGTATTTCATAGTAAAGACTTAATCAATTGGGAAGGGCCTTACTTAGCATTAGATTTAAAGGATGTCAGCTGGGCTAGCACAAGAGCTTGGGCACCAGGAGTGAATAAATTTAATGGAAAATATTATATGTATTTTACAGCGGAGGCTCAAATTGGAGTTGCGGTAGCTGATTCTCCTTTAGGTCCATTTAAAGACATCCTAGGTGAACCATTAATAAAGGAACAGCAATATGATTGTCAAAGTATTGATGCCGATCTTTTTATTGATAGCGATCATCAGCCCTATTTATTATGGGGTCAAGGAAAGTGCTGGATCGTCGCACTTGAAGAGGACATGATTACATTTAAAGGTGAGCCGGTTTTATTATCGAAACAGCTTTATGAGCAAAGAGAAAGTGATCCAAGCCAATTTAATATTGGTATATATAACGAAGGGCCTCATTTGCAAAAAATTGATGGAAAATACTTATTAACCTGGAGTAATTATGATACTCGTGATCCTCGCTACCAAATTTGTTATGCCATAAGCGACTCGATTTTTGGCCCTTATACTATGCCTGAAGATAATAGAGTAACAAGGCCTTCAGAGAAATATTTTGGCACGGGGCATGCATCAATGACTGAGTATAACGGAGATTGGTATTTAGTTTACCACCGTTTAATCGACCCAGATACATCAAAGCTACGTGAAACTTGTATAAGTAAGATTGAATGTATTAATGGAAAGCCTGAAGTAAATGTCGACCAACAAATAAACTAAGAGAACATAGGTAGGTGAGTGGCTTGACTGAAAAATCAATAAAGGTATTTTCAAAGGATAAAAAGGAACCATTGGGTGATTTATACGGTCTTTTCTTTGAGGATTTGAATCATGCCGCTGACGGCGGGCTTTATGCTGAATTAGTACAAAATCGTTCCTTCGAATTTGACCCCATTGACAGAAGCGATTATCATGCATTAACTGCCTGGGAGAAGGTTGAAAGAGGAGAAGCTGAGGTTACTATAAGTGTGGAAGATAGCTTCCCTCTGCATGAAAATAACCCAAACTATCTCACCTTAAAGACGAAAAAAGTTGGAGATGGTGCAGGAATACTAAATACAGGATTTAATTCAGGTATTCCACTAAAAAAAGATGAATTCTATCACTTTTCTTTTTTTGCTAGAGTTGACCAGGCAGAAAAGAAAACGCTGACTATTTCTTTAGAAAGTAAAGAGGGGGTTCTTCATGCTTCAGAAGAATTGTCTTTACATTCTTCAGAGTGGAAAAAGTATTCTCTTACCCTTCAATGCAAGAGCGATGACCAAAGTGCACGACTTATTTTAACGACTAATCAAACAGGAACAATTTATATGGACATGGTATCTTTATTCCCTGCGAAGACCTTCATGGATAGAGAAAATGGGTTAAGAAGTGATATTGCCCAAATACTAGCCGACCTAAAGCCAAAATTCATGCGTTTTCCTGGTGGATGCCTTGTACACGATGGAAGCCTTGATGAACGTGCTCGAGATTCCATGTATCGTTGGAAAAATACGATCGGTGATACTGAAAAAAGACCTTCTCGCCGAAATAACTGGAAATATAACCAAACACTTGGGTTAGGCTATTATGAGTATTTTTTATTCTGTGAAGATATTGGTGCAAAACCTATACCCGTTCTACCTGCGGGGTATGATCCTCATCACCATCGAATCGTTCCATTAGAGAATTTGCAGCCTTGGATTGATGATGCCCTTGATTTAATTGAATTTGCCAATGGGAATGTTTCTACGACATGGGGAAAAATAAGAAGTGAGTTAGGACACCCTGAGCCATTTGGTCTTGAATATTTAGGGATTGGTAATGAAGAAGTAGGTGAACCATTTTTTGAACGCTATGAATACTTCCACAGAGCCATAAAAGAAAAGCACCCAGATATAAAGCTTATTAATTCAAGCGGTCCTTTTGCGGCAGGTGGAGAATATGACAGAGGCTGGGATTCGGCAAAGAAAAATCAATCCGATCTAGTTGATGAACATTATTATCAATCCCCGGAGTGGTTTTTGGCTCATTATCACCGCTATGACGACTTTAAAAGGGATGAACCAAAGGTCTTTTTAGGAGAATATGCATCGTGGGGAAATACTTATTATAATGCAATAGCTGAAGCAGCTTTTATGACGGGGTTAGAAAAAAATGCTCATGCAGTAGGCTTAGCCTGTTATGCGCCAATGCTATGTAATGTTGACTATATTAATTGGGAACCTAATCTTATTTATTTTAATAACCATCAAGTGTTCGGCACAGCCAACTATTATGTGCAAAAGCTATTCATGCATCATCAGGGCGATTATACGTTAAAAACAGAGTCGACTGGATTAAGTGCCAGCGAGCCTCCTTCCATTCCTACAATAGGAGGGCAAATAAAGTTAATCGGTGAGCAAAGTAAAGCGGAATATTATAAAATCACTTTAACTAATTTAGAAACAGGCGAAGTCAAGGAATGCCCCAATGCTTTAGTTGAGAATGGAATAGAGCTTTTGCTAGGTGAACTCCATTCTAAACATTACCGTTTATCTTTTAAAGCAAGGAAATTAGAGGGAACCAGAGGATTTAAGGTGATGTTTGGAGAAAAGGATAATCAGAAATTGTTTTGGGAGATAGGCGGCTGGCAAAATCAAGATTCGGTCATTTCCTCCATGGTTAATGGAAGAGGTTCTGTTTTAACACAATCATTATTTACCGTGAAAAACGACCAAGAATACTCACTCGACCTAGAAATAAAAGGTAGGAAAATAACGACCTATATTGATGATGAAGTGATTAATGAAACAGTAGATAAACTTCCAAACATAAAGCCTTTATATTATTCTGCGAGCATCGATTCATTGACTAACGAAGTGATAATTAAGGTGGTTAATGTGAAAGATGAAGCCGTTTTAACGACCATCGATTTACAAGATTATGCAAAGGATAAGCTGAAGGGGACCGTATATGAGCTTTCCGGCTATGAGTTAACGGATGTTAATAGCTTTGAAGCGCCAGATAAAATTTCACCTAAACAAAAGGATTTTGAAGCATCTAATTCTTTCTATGAATATGAATTTCCAAAACAATCGATCACCGTGTTTAGATTTCAATAAAAACATAACTACTTTAGAAAAAGATCTAGGTCTAGGGGGCAGGGACAATACACATAAATGAATGATTCTACCCATTTTATGTGCCCGGCTGTCCGCTTCCCCAAGACACTTCGCGTCCGGTGAGATGCTGCCGAACTAACCTTTTTTAAAAATAGATACTGGCATGGCCAATTCCTTCCACTGGAGTCCCATGCCTTGTGTTCGTTCTTAATCTTGCATCCATTACACATCATTTTAAGTTCTTCTAAATCCATTAATAATCCACCACACATTTGTAAATCTTCCACACCCTCCAATTGTTTATTTATGCAAATATTCAAGGTTTTTCATATCGTTGGTTTCCCATTTCCCTCCGGAATATTGGAATCGGTTGTCTCCCTTTTTCTGCTAGGGAACAACCATGAGTTTTCCAGCATCACTTCCTGATTGTCTTTTATCGTTCATAGTTAATTATTTTTATTTCTATCCGATATATTGTTAGAAAAAAACATCTAATGAACTTGAGGAGAAGAGAAATATGAAAATGTTAAAGAATTTGGGACTTTCATTTAAAATAAATGTCTTAGTATTATCGCTGTTAATTGTTTTTGGAAGTGTATTGGGTGTAGTAGTTTATCATTTGGTTACGGATGGTATTAAAGAAATGGCTTTAGAGAAGGCTCAATCAGATCTTTTGTTATCTTTCTATGCAATCGATAAAGAAATTCCGGGAGATTGGCAAGTTACCGATGGAATGCTTTATAAAGGAGAAACGGTTCTGAACAATAACTTTGAATTAGTTGATCAGATTGCAGAAATGACCGGAGGAACAGTAACTATTTTCCAAGATGATACTAGAATTGCGACAAATGTCAAAGTGGATGGGGAAAGGGCTGTTTCAACTCGTGCATCAAATGAAGTTGTACAAGCTGTACTTAAAGATGGTGACACCTATTATGGTGAGGCAAATGTGGCAGGAGTGATGACTCAAACTGCTTACCAACCAATTAAAAACAAAGATGAAGTAATTGTAGGAATGTGGTATACAGGAGTTTCACAAAAATTAGTAGAACAAACAACTTCGTCAATACTAATCAGTTTGCTCATTATTGTTATATCAGGTATTGTACTCGCTACACTTTTTGTTATTGGCTTTACAGCTCGATTAAAAAGGCGATTAAATAAAGTGGGCAATGCATTAGAAAATGCAGGTCAAGGTATTTTTACTGTTTCACTTCAAGATTCTGTTAACGATGAAATTGGTCAATTATCTAAGCATTATGAGCAAATGAGGCTTAACCTCAGTACGCTCGTAAAGGATGTTGTGATGAAATCAGAACAAATAGCTTCTTCTTCTAACCAATTATCAGTAGGCGCAGAACAAACAAACCAAGCTGCAGAAGAAATTACACAGGTAATTCAAGAAGTGGCGGCCGGCTCGGAGATTCAGATGAGACAGACTCATGAGGCTACAAGTTCTGCTGAGAATATAAAGCATAGAGTACAATCTATACAAGAACTTGTAAATAACGTAGATCAAAATTCTAAAGCAACGAATGAAAAAGCAGAGAATGGACTAGAGATCGTAAAAGATAGTTTATCACAAATGAAACTAATTAAAGCTAGAACAGGTGAAGTTTCAATGGTTATTGAACAATTGGGTAATCAATCAACAGAGATTAGTAGGATGATTTTATTGGTTACTGAAGTTGCAGAGCAAACTAGTTTGTTAGCTTTAAATGCATCAATAGAGGCGGCGCGAGCTGGAGAACAAGGCAAAGGATTTGCTGTTGTTGCCTCTGAAGTACGAAAACTAGCTGAAAAATCTCAAGAGTCGGCAATCCATATTAAAGAACTTACAGAACGTATTAACAGTCAAATTGATTTATCTATTCAAACATTTGATGACGTAGATTTAGCAGTAGATGGGGGCATGGGGTTAGTGGACCGTGCAGGAATAGAGTTCTCTCAAATTACTGGTGCTGTAAATGAAGTTTCTACTCAAATAGATGAGGTATCACAATCATTTGTATATGTGAAAGAAAATATAGTCGATATGGTAACTAAGATAGAAATTGCATCAAATTTAGCTACCGATGCAGCTAGTCATTCACAACAAGTTGCAGCAGCAGCGCAAGAGCAGGGTGCTTCTATGGAGGAAGTTGCGAGTGCAACAACTTATTTATCAAATATCGCAGAAGAATTACAAAACTCTGTGAGTAAATTTAAACTATAAAAAACAACTAAAAGGTATAGGTCTTCCCTTTTTCGATTGGGGAAACACTAGAAAGACTGAGGAAATGAATCCACATACCTTGCCCGTTTGTCAAAGACGCTGGTTAAGTATATTTTTGCGGTTTTCTTAATTTTCTTCTCGGACTGTGACCTTTCTTATTCAATTTACAGTTAGGAGATTTTGATCCCGAAAGCGATGTCTAGTGAAGATTTTTTTCAAATGATAACATAGAAGTCGTGAGGGAATAAAAAAGAGGGTGATGTTATCATTGTATTTGACCCGTTATATGGTGAATATAAAGTGGAAGAAGTGCTACGAGAATTAATTGAAAGTAAAGCGATTAAAAGGCTGATGTCTATCCACCAAGGGGGAGCAAGCTATTTAGTTAATGAAAAATGGAATGTCACTCGTTATGACCATTCCATTGGAGTGATGTTATTAATAAGAAGGCTAGGAGGCTCATTAGAAGAGCAAATAGCCGGCCTATTGCATGATGTATCTCATACTGCCTTTTCTCATGTGATTGATTATGTTTTGGATTATACAAAAGAAGATTATCATGAGGAAATCTTTCAGTCAGTTATTGAAAATTCTGAGATACCTCATATTTTAGCTAGGCATGGCTATAATGATAAAGACATTCTTTATGATGATTCGAAATGGACTTTACTAGAACAACCTGCACCCGAGTTATGTGCCGATCGAATTGACTATACCCTTCGCGATATGTTTGCATACGGATTTATTACCTTAAAAGAGATCAATCAATTTTTAAATGACTTGGCTGTTATTAATGGAAAAATCTATTTACAAAGCATTAAAACAGCTGAATGGTTTGTAGAAACCTACTATAAAGAAGTAATAGGGTTCTTTATGGATCCTTTAAATATTTACGGATACGACCAGCTAGCAAAAATATTAAGGTGTGCCCTAGAGAAACAAATTCTTAATTATCATGATTTTCTATTAGATGATGAACAGGTCTTGAATAAAATAAAAGCCTCTAAGGACCCTGAATTAGTAATGCTACTAAACCAATTGAATACAAATATTAAGGTGAAAGAGGACCGAGATGATTACGATATTGAGCGAAAAACAAAACTTCGCTTAATTGATCCTTCTATTTTGAACAATAATCAATTGGTACCATCCTCAAATCTATCTCAATATATTAGGACTTTAAATCAGGAAGCTTTCCAAAAGGCCACACAAGGAATGCGCGTGAAGATATTATTTTAAAATGACAGTCAAAAGGAGATTACGATGAAGGTTAGACAGCTAGAAAGGATTGACGCAAGTTCCTATAGAAGCCTAAGGCTAGAGGGCTTAAAGCTCTATTCAGAAGCATTTGCTTCTAGCTATGAAGAGGAGCAAGACCTTGCCTTAGAAGAATACGAAGAAAAATTATCCCAGCCCAACATGATAACCCTTGGTGCGTTTGACGCGGGCCAGCTTTGCGGGGTCGTGACTCTTCAAAAGGTGAAGTTAATTAAAATGAAGCATCGGATACATATTTTAGCGATGTATGTTTCGGAAGAGAAACGTCAAAAAGGGGTGGCGAAGTGTTTAATAAAAGAAGCGATACAGACCTCAAAGCAATTAGACGGAATCGAACAACTTCATTTAACAGTCGTGTCTGTTAATGAGCCAGCAAAAAAACTGTATCAATCATTTGGGTTTGAAACATATGGATTTGATAAAAAAGCCTTAAAAATAAATCAAGAATATTATGATGAAGAGCTGATGGTGCTTAATATAGAGAGCTCATAAGGCTAGATTGCTTTGAACCTGAAGAGTTTACTCTTCAGATATTATAACTCCAAGTTCAGTTTTTAGTTTTTTAATACCTAGCTCTGTGATGGAGATTTCCCGATTGGATTTCTTTTCTATCCACAGAGCTTTTATCATGTACTTCATTACTTCATTTCCTAAAGAACCTGCTAGGTGATACTTTCTTTCGCTCCAATCTAAACATTTCTTAGCGAAATACCTGTTTAAGGTACGCAGATGCTCAACATCGATTCCCCAACCGTTAAAAAATAGAACTCCAGCTTCAGTGACTTTGTATTCTTTTTCATTAGGATGGTCTTCTAAATATCTATTATTAATGAAGGCTTCGGTTATACTCACTCCTAAAAGGCCAGCAAGGTGATCATAACAACTACGTGCTTTCTTTAGCTTGTGTACAGTGTTATAGCTGTTGAAGGAATGAACTTTAGGTTCCGGAGCTATGATGCTTAAGCTCTCGATAATCTCAGCCACCCTAGAGTTTGCTAATCGGTAGTATTTGTGTCTTCCATGGCGTTCAACCGTTAACAGGTTTCCTTCTATTAACTTACTTAGATGACTACTTGCTGTTTGTACTGAAATACCTGCTTTATGTGCCAATTCACTTGCAGGAAGCCCATCCACACTCATTAGTGATTGAAGGATTACCGCTCGAGAAGGATCGGCTATCAGCTTAGCTGCTGAAGAGATATCAGGATAATGACTCATCTTCATTCACTTCTCCTATCGTTTTTTCATACTTCGATTATGGTCGAAGTTTTCTTGTGCTAGACTAACGATACCATATTTTTTTAATATATTTAAGGAGTTGTACGGAATGAGTCAAAATGAATTAATACTATTGAATTTTAAAGAAATTAGAAGAAGAAGCATTAAGGTTTGGCATTCGATTCCGCAAGGGGATTTAGATTGGAGGCCAGATTCAGAGGCCATGTCTTGTGCAGAGATGATTAGACATGTAGTGGAGAGTGAATTTCTATATCATAAAATTTTATTAGCAGGTGGATCGAAGGATATAGAGAATATACATAATCCCTTTGATACTAAGAAATTTATTTCGGTTGAGGATGAATTAAACTTTATCTCTCCATGGAGAAAGGATTTTTTATCTTATATCGAAAATTTATCTGAGGATGAGTTGAAGTATACAAAAATTCACCGTGAAGAAGCTGGCTATGTTCGTATATTAGAGGATATGTTATTAAGAATTGGGTATCACGAATCTGTTCATACAGGACAAATATTAGATTATATGAGATTAATGAAAATTCCTAGGCCAAATATTTGGGATTAAAGAACAAAATAAACATATACATGTAACAGACCGTTTTTAAACCACGATTATGTAAAACATTCTTTACATAATTGTGGTTTTATGTTTAGATAGTTATGTAAAACATTCTTTACATATTAAGGGGAAGAAAATGAATAATATGATACGAGAGCAGAGGAAGCTTAAAGGTTTTTCTCAAGAGGCTTTAGCAAAGAAGTGTAAAGTAACACGACAAACCATTAACGCTATTGAAAATCATAAGTATGACCCTAGTTTGCAACTAGCCTTTACCCTTTCATATGTGCTAGATGTTCCAATGAACCAATTATTTATTTTTGACTATGAAGGAGAGAGGTAAATGAATATAGCTAAAAAAATAAGTATCATTTGTTCTTTAATCGTTATTTTTGCCGTTGGCGGCTATGGACTTTATGAATGGCTAGCGAAAAATCTAATTAATGCTTCCACCATCTTTTTTCTATTTTTAGGAATAGCATTTCTTTTCCAATCATTAACCTGGGGAGATTTAGAAGGGAAAGAGGAAGGAAAGAAGGATGAATTAGAAAAGCATATTACCTTCTTGAGCTCAAAAATTAGCTACTTTTTACTACTATCATTAATGGTAATCGTACTGGCAGTATCTGAAAGGGTTGTAGCACTTAATGATATTCAAAATATCCCTCTTGTTGTAGTCATCGGTTTAGCGCTTATTACAATGCCTATTACAGAATTTTTTGTATCTAAAAAATATAGATAAATCTGGAGTGGAATGGAGTGTTAAAAAACAAAAATTTCATCATATTATGGTTAGGTAGAATATTTACCAATTTAGGAGATAGTATTTTTTATATTTTATCCATGTGGCTAAGGAAGAGTGAAAATTTGTACATGCTAAGGGGAAATTGTGAGAGTTAAAAGATAACATACTTCATTTATTAGTTGAGTGAATTTCATATTGCTCTATATTTGTGAATTCACACGTTGATTGTAACGTAAGGTAGTGACTCCCAAAGGATAAGCACCGTTTGAAGATCGATCCAATCTGACGAAGCTCAGCGTATTCAGAGTTAGCTGAAGACAAGCCCTTGGGAAAGCATCTACCTAAAGTGAAAATCAAAAACCAAATCGTTCGGTTTTCATTAAAAGATGGGAATGGTGAAATGGTGAAGTGGGGTTAAGTGAATAAAACGACCATTCATTATAAATATGTCTTGAATGCTTGTGAATTTACTTTTTGATTGTAACGGTAGGTAGTGACTCCCGAAGGATCAGCGCAGTCTGAAGATCCGCTCTGACGAAGCTCGCGTAGTCAGAGTTAGCTGAAGACAACCCTAGGGAAAGCATCTACCTAAAGTGAAAATCAAACCCTAATCGCTTCGTTTTCATTAAAAGAAGTACTGAATGTTTGTGAATTCACAGATGATTGTAACGGTAGGTAGTGACTCCCAAAGGAAAAGCGCAGTTTGAAGATCCACTCTGACGAAGCTCAGCGTAGTCAGAGTTAGCTGAGAACAAGCCCTTGGGAAAGCATCTACCTAAAGTGAAAATCAAACCTAATCGTTCCGTTTTCATTATAAGATAAGCATGATGAAATGGATTCAGTTGCTATATTCAATAGTTATAGGGAGGATTTCATATGCTTAAACTATTTTTTAAAAACAGTAATAAAGTAAATAAATCTAGTGTTAATATAGCTTTTCAAAGTACATTCATTTTCTGGGCAATCACTTTATTGATAAATGGACTTTTTGAGATTATACAAAAAAAACCTTTAATCAATAGTTCACTAACTATTTTACTGGTTGGATTAGCCATTTTCTTTATATCAGAACAAATCGTTAATTATAGAATTAAAAAAACGTAAGAAATAAAAGTATTATTATTTATTAAGATTTGTTGTCTATTACATATATTAATTGTTGAAAGAACAACAAGTGAAATGGCTACTAACATTGCTGTAAGTACTATAGTTCATTCAATTAATGCTTCTTCTTCACTTAATAATAAATAAGGAGATTTTCTAAATGAAAGTAAGGAAATTATTAAATAAAGATTATGAAGAAATGAAGAAACAATTTATCGATGTTTTCTCGAATGAGCCTTGGTTTGATAAATGGGAAAATGATCAAAAGGTAGATAGGTATATGAAAGACATATCTACGAATAAAAACTCTTTATCTTTAGCGTTGTACGGTGAAGATGACGAACTAATCGGCTGTTCACTAGGGCTTACTTTTAACTGGTGGGAAGGTAAAGAATATTTTATTAAGGAATTCTTTATTTCAAGAAAGCATCAAAAACAAGGTATCGGTTCTATTTTTCTTTCTTTAATGGAAGATGTGCTAAAAGAAGAAGAGATCCAACATATTTTATTAACAACCGAAAAGACTGTTCCAGCTTATTTATTTTATCAAAAAAATGGATTTAGGACTTTAACAGATTCTGTGTTATTAGTGAAAAATCTACCTAATTAAATTGACTTACATTTTTTCTATAACCCAGCCGGCATCATCTAGAAAGTCATCTCTTGTAAGCTTCTTATTTATTAAGTCTCATAACGAAAGCTTCTCGAAGAATGACTAATATTCAAATTCCCATATACAAAAGCGAATATACGTTCTATAATTAGGTAAAAAAAGGTAGAGGTGTTTTCTTTTGAGACCTAATTTGAATCGGAATATAGAGTTAGAACCGTTTAAACAATACTATTGGCTAAAAAAGGAGTTGCAAGAATTTTGTAGAAGTATTGGTGCAAGTGCTTCGGGCTCAAAGGAGGAATTAACCAATCGAATAGAATGGTATCTAACCACAGGAGAAATTCAAAAGCCACAGAAAAGAATGGTTAGCAAAAAGACTACGACTGAGCAATTAAGTCTTGAAACCGTCATAGGTGATAATCACCGATGTAGCCAAACAGTAAGAGCGTTTTTTAAAGTGCATATTCCTAATTTTCATTTTTCAACGTTTATCCAGAAATTCTTTAAAAATCATCCACAAAAAACCTATCAAGATGTAATAGTTGCTTGGCATGAAGAAGAAGCTCGAAAAAAAGAACCGAATTATAAAACAGAAATCGGTTCACAGTTTGAATATAATCAGTTTATTCGAGATTTTTTTGACGATCCTTACAATCAATCTCTTAAAAGAGAGGATGCTATAAAAGCATGGAAGGAAGTAAAAGTTCGACCAGGTAGTAATAAATATATTAGTAGGAAAGAGATATGAATCTTTAATATGAGATGAAAAGTGGAGGATCCCTTATGATAAAAGAAGCAACGATGTCAGAAGCGAAGGAAGCGGCTCGTCTTGCTCAATCACTTTGGCCAGGTCAATCTTTAGGTGACTTTATAAAAGAAATGGAGGAGCTCATCTCTCAGTCTGACGCCATCATTTTGTTAGCTTATCAAGGGGTAGAAGTGATTGGATTTGCACAATGCCAGTTACGATTTGATTATGTGGAAGGAACAGATACAACCCCTGTAGGATATTTAGAAGGTTTATTCGTAAAAGAGGCATTTCGGAAACAGAAAGTGGCAAAGAATTTAGTACATGCTTGTGAGGAGTGGGCGAAGCAGAAAGGCTGTGTGGAGTTTGCGAGTGATTGCGAATTACACAATAAGCAGAGCCTGGCGATGCATCTTAAATTAGGATTTGAAGAAGTAAATCGAGTCATCTGTTTTAAGAAAAGGCTATAGGTGACTTTTCGCAGTAAAGAGGATAAGGAGTTGATCAATGTGCAGATTGAAGCTATTTTTATTGATAGAGATGGTACGATCGGTGGAAATGAACAGGTTACTTATCCAAGAGATTTCAAATTGTTCCCTTATGTATTAAACTCTATTGCTACATTAAAAAAGTCGGGTGTACTCCTCTTCGCTTTTACGAATCAGCCTGGAATTTCAAAAGGGGAAGTTCGTTTAAAAAGCTTTGAAGAGGAGCTAACGGGCTTTGGCTTTGACAACATCTATCTATGTCCTCACCAGCATTTTGAAAATTGCCTATGCAGAAAACCATCCATGTTAAAAATGGCGGCAAAAGAGTATCAGCTTGATTTAAAGAATTGTGTAGTCATTGGAGATAGGTGGACTGATTTAATCGCTGCAGATGAGGTTGGCTGTTTTAAAATTTTAGTGAAAACAGGTAATGGTGAGGAAGCTTATAAGAAATATCATCAGAAGCAATTTTTTGGCCGTTGGAATCAAGTGCATCCAGATTTAGTAGCAAACGATTTCAATGAGGCAGTCAATTGGTTACTATCTCAGAAATAATCTATTTGGAAGTGGTATAAATGAAAGATTCGTTAAAATCTGATTGTCTTCAATGTATAGGATTATGCTGTGTAGCATTACCTTATTCAAAGTCAACAGATTTTCCGTTAGATAAAAAGGAAGGACAGCAGTGTACTCATTTACAGGAGAATAATCGTTGTGGTATTCATAATCAATTAAGAAAAAAGGGGTTTCGAGGCTGTGTCTCGTATGAGTGTTTTGGAGCAGGACAGCACGTTACCCAAAACCTTTATAAAGGGTTAGATTGGAGAAGAGACACCGATATAAAGGATGAGATGTTTACTGTTTTTACAAAGGTGCAGCAAATGCATGAAATGCTTATGTACCTAGAACAAGCTCTGACTCTTAATGAAAATTATGAAATACATGATAAGCTTCAAAAGGTATTGAAGGAAACGGCTACATTAGTCAATCATGATCCTAAAGATATTATGGAGTTGAATGTTAGTAAGCATCGTGAAAAAATTAATCCGTTATTAATGGAAACCAGTCTTTTATATCGAGAGAATCACAAAACAAAAAGTATAAAAATATCTTCATTTTTTGGTAAAAGCTTTAACAAAAAGAATTTTGAAGGCTATGACTTTAGAGGGAAACTACTCATAGCGGCTAATTTTAGTGGTGCACAAATGAGCTATGCTGACTTTATTGGAGCCGATTTAAGAGATACTAACTTGAGTGGAGCTAATTTATCGGGTGCTCTTTTCTTAACACAATCACAAATAAATTCAGCACAAGGAAATCAGCATACTATCCTACCAGAGTATTTAGACAGACCGCAGCACTGGTGCTCTTAATTTTTATTGTACCGTTAAGCTATTCATGATGCAGGCATTTTGGTTCATAATAAATAACGAAAAGTAGGATTAGCAATATGTAGAAAATAAAAAACGGAGGAATTCGTGATGACTAAGCATAGAATTTATACGACGAGCTTTGCAAGTGTCTATCCACATTATGTAGCAAAGGCAGAGAAAAAGGGAAGAACGAAAGCTGAATTCGACCATATTATTACGTGGTTAACAGGGTACAATCAGGAAGGACTTGAGGAACAAATAGAAAAAGGTACCGATTTTGAACATTTTTTCAGTGAAGCACCGCAATTAAATCCTGCAAGAGAGCTGATAAAAGGAGTGGTTTGCGGAGTTCGAGTAGAGGATATTAAAGAAACAATTATGCAGGAAATTCGTTATTTAGATAAGCTAATTGATGAATTGGCAAGAGGGAAAAAAATGGAGAAAATTCTGCGTACATAAAGGATAAATGAGATTTAGCTCAGAGATGGCCTTTTTTGGGATTAAGCTAAGCCTTTAATCATATAACTGGGAGGCTAAATCGCTTCTACTAACCTAACTCCTATCACATTTTTTAGGCGAACATCATACAATGATGAATGAGTAAAAAGTGAGAGGTGATAGGATGTATTACCATACCGTAATGGCGGGTGAAACGTTGGGTTCAATTTCTCTCGATTATAGAGTACCCTTAAGTTCTATTATACAGGCGAACCAATTGGCTAATCCTAACTTTATAATGGTAGGTCAACGTATTTATATTCCGGGGATTCCTGATCCAAGCCAAATTCCATATGAGATTTATATTAAGCTATCTGATCGAGTTTTAACCTTATATAGAGACCAAGCTATTGTTAAAACCTATCCTATTGCAGTTGGAAGAATGTTAACAGAAACTCCACTAGGTGAGTTTGTGATTATTAATAAAGCACCAAATCCAGGTGGTCCCTTCGGTGCAATGTGGATGTCTATTTCAAGGAATCATTACGGAATTCATGGAACCAATAATCCCTCCTCTATCGGAACATATGCTTCAAAGGGCTGTGTCAGAATGTTTAATGAAGATGTAGTGGAGCTAGCATCAATAGTGCCTATTGGAACAAGAGTAGTCATTGAACCATAATGAATGACTAAGAGTGATTGTGTTAATAGCTAGAAGCTTACGGAAAAATAGTAAGCCTTCAGCCTGTAGATAAAGTCTCGCAGTAGTGAGAAGGTCGGCAGGCTTATTTGTTTTGAGTGAGATTAATAAAAAAGACAGTGCTGCGAACCCATCTGATGAATGTGAGCACAGACAGAAAAAAGGATAGCTCTATTGGACGGAAAAGCGCGTTGAATAAGCAAAACGGTGAAAAGGAAGGGCTCTATTCACCCAAAAAGGGAGCCGCACCTGAAAAACGGTCAAAAGGAAGCTGTCATTTAGCACAAAATGACAGCCTCAGCATTGAAACCGTCAAAAGAGGTAGCTCTATTCATCATTAATACATCGTAAAAGACTAAATTATGAAGCTTACTGAATAACAGTAAGTCTTTTTTAGATTAAATTTAAAAGTATCTATCTCTCTATAAATTGCTCTATAAAAAGAGCCTTACAACGTTAAATCATTAAGAATTGGGGAATCATAGGGTTATTAAAAATCAAATACTGTCTTTGGGAAGCTTTTTAAATGATGGACGCTAGAATTTCAAGGTGCTCTCGTTTTGGGGTAAATGAGTATATCTTAATCTTAGGATAGGAGTAATTTGTTACAAAAATATTAACATGTTGGTTTTGGCTTCCTTCTGATTAGTAATATTCTTTTATGAAGCTTACAATAAGAGAACAGGAGGTGGAGACGCATGTTAAAGGAATGGATGAAACCTTATAAAAGCTATTTAATATTTATGGTCATTTTCTCCTTTGTATTAGGATTGTCGATTGTGGCTCAAGCCTATTTGATTGTTACCATTATTGATGCTGTCTTTTTACAACAAGTCCATTATTCAAATTTGTTACATATATTTGCCCTTTTAGTATTAGCTTTGCTAACAAGGACGTTATTCCGTGCTTATATAAAGAAAATTGGGATTGCGATGGCAGGAAAAATAAAGACGGATGTACGTCTAAAGCTGCTACGATTCTTTACAAGTCGCTCTGCTTTTGCCTCCAAACAAGGTCAATCAGGGCAAAAAACGAGCCATTTCATGGATGGAGTCGATGAGCTGGACGGTTATTATAGTCAATACATCCCACAGGCGATTCAGTCGGTTATTGTGCCTTTGATGATATTTGTAGTCATCCTATTCGAGCATTGGGCAACAGCAGCCATTATAGTAGTAACGGCTCCTTTTATTCCTATTTTTATGGTGATTATTGGAATAAAGACAGGGGAAAAGTCTAAAGAACAGCTTTCTCAAATGGCGGCTTTTTCGGGTACCTTTTTAGATACTTTGCAAGGCTTACCAACTTTAAAATTATTTGGGAAATCCAAAGAACAGAAGCAAAAAATTGAAAAAAGTAGTCTTTCTTTTAGAGATGCTACCATGGAAGTCTTGAAGGTCGCTTTTACCAATTCGTTAGCTCTTGAGTTCATCTCAATGCTGAGTGTTGGACTAATTGCTTTAGAGATTGCTTTAAGAATGATTATTGTCCAGGATACAAACTTTTTTACCGGATTTCTAATGTTAATTTTAGCTCCTGAATTTTTCACGAAATTAAAAGAGCTTGGCTCAGCCTTTCATACTGGCAAGCAAAGTAGTGGAGCCGCTCAAAATATCGAAGAGCTATTAGCTGAAGAAAATGAACCAACTAAATGGGGGGAAGTGGAGTTAAACGATAATGTTCCTCCGGCATTAACCCTTTCTAAAATTCAGTTTGGCTATGGAGAAGGTCAGTTTCAGTCGGTTGAGATATCCCTTACTATTAACCGGTATGAGAGAGTAGCTATTATTGGACCTACCGGGGCAGGAAAGAGCACTTTGTTGAACGTGATAGCGGGAATTTTTCCGATACAAGCTGGCGAATATGAGATGGATAGTATAAAGCAAAAAAACGTTAAAGAAGCATCATGGTATTCGAAGCTTAGTTATATTGCACAAGATGCTTATTTATTCTCAGGGACTCTTTTAGAAAATATTGCCTTAGGTCATGTGGAGAAAGCCTCAGAAACAGAAATGTGGACGGCTATAAAAGAAGCGGGGTTGTTAGAGTGGGTACAGTCTTTACCCCAGGGCTTACAAACACCTATTGGAGAAGGAGGTCGTGGGCTATCAGGTGGAGAGAAGCAAAGGGTCATTATGGCAAGAGCATTTTTGAAGCAACCACAGCTTGTTTTATTTGATGAGCCTACAACAGGTCTAGATGTAAAAACAGAGAAGCTTCTTCAAAATTCAATGCTAAAGCTAGCGAAATCAGCGACTATCATTACGGTTGCTCATCGACTTCATACAATCCGCTCAGCTCATAAAATTATTTTACTTAATCGTGGTGGAATACAAGCTATAGGTACGCATAATGAATTATTAGCTAGTGAACCTCTATATCGTAAAATGGTGACTATCCAGGAAGGAGGTGGCGGAAATGAAGGCTCTTAGAACGGTTATGAAAATCATGCTAATAGAAAAAAGAGATATCTTTTTATCGATATTATTCGGATTTATTGCTGGTATTACAGCCATTGGATTATTTTCAGCTAGCGGTTATCTCATATCACAGGCCGCACTTGTACCACCACTTTATACACTTATGGTCATTGTGGCTATCGTGAAACTTCTAGGTATTACTTCGGCTATTAGTCGCTATGGTGAAAGGTATTATTCACACCGTGGTACATTTACGATGCTCAGTAACTTGCGGATTTATATTTATGAAAAAATCGAACCTTTAGCGACGACGATTTTACAAAAATACAGAAGTGGAGATTTATTGTCTCGCATTGTTGGAGATGTAGAATCTTTGCAAAATTATTTTTTGAGAGTATTTTATCCACCTGTTGTAATTGCAAGTGTAACAATTGCAACCATTTTATTTACGACAATATTTTCAGTTGGAACAGCTCTGATTATCGTAGTTGGTATGATTTTTTTAACGGTTGTAGTACCATCTATATTTACCATTATACAAAGAAAGGTCGATCAGCAGGTTAGGCAAAAACGGGGTCAGCTTTCCTCTCATTTTACAGAATTTTTATATGGCTATCGTGACCTTAAAATTCATCAGCAAGCGGCTAATCGAGAAAAACAGCTTGAGAAATCGGTGAAGAAATATGAGAAGGCAAAGGAAAAGTCGAACCTTAGCCTAGTCTGGAATGAATCAATAGTCAGCTTTCTCTCACTACTTGTTTCCGTGGTGGTATTAGGCTTTGCGGCTCATCAAATGAGTACTGGACAAATCGAAGGGGTATTGATTGCTCTGTTATTTATGATTTCATTAACTTTATTTGAACAAACAGGTCCACTTTCTTTATTTCCAAATTATCTTCATGAAAGTGAGCAAGCCTTTAATCGATTGCAAAATATTTGGAGAGAGCAGAAACAGCAGCAGAAGAAATTAAAGACAGATCTAGAGGTAAAGGACGCTCCTAGTCTTTCATTTCATGATGTTACTTTTCAATACGAACAAGCATTACGTCCGTCTCTTAATGAAGTGAGCTTTGCTCTGCCAAAAGGTTCTAAAACAGCTATAGTAGGAGCTAGTGGCTCTGGTAAAACGACGATTTTACATTTGATATTAAAATTATATGAAATCGGAATTGGAGAAATTAAATGGGATGGATATCGATTAGAAAGCTTAAAAGAGGAAGATATTTGGCAAGCTAGTAACATCTCTCTACAATCCAACCATTTCTTTTATGGGACAATCCGAGATAATTTACTAGTACAGAATGAATCAATAGATGAAAAACAGCTTTATGAAGCATTAAAGCACGCTCAGCTAGCTCATCTAAGTTTAGATCATATTGTTCAGGAAAAAGGAAGTAATCTCTCTGGCGGTGAAAAGCAGCGGTTAGCATTAGCTCGTCTATTCCTAAGAAAATCGAAACTATGGCTACTGGATGAGCCAACCTCATCATTAGATGCAGTAACTGAGCAGCAAGTGCTCCAACATGTCTTTAAAGAGGCAGAGAGCGCAACTCTCATTTTAGTAAGCCATCGTTTGAACGGCTTAGAGAAGATGGATCAGATTATAGTGATGGATCATGGGAAAGTGGTAGAAGTTGGTACTTATGATGAGCTCATGAATCGAGATAGCTACTTTAAAGAGATGAAAAAGATAGAAAGAGAAGTAGTGTTAGGATAGGAATTTAGAAAAAAAGAGCTTGTGTTAGACTTTCGCAATGCGAGAGTTACAAGCTCTTTTTGTCGTTCTTATATTATTCGTGTTTATCCTTCAAAGCAACGAAAAATGCGGCTCCAATAGCTGCAATGAGGACTAGAAAAGGGGCAATAAAAATAAGGAAATTATTGAACATCTATAATCACTCCCTCTTACCTTTTATATATTGACCGTCGAATAAAAACAGTCTTAACAATAAATAAAGGGACGGAATCAGAAGAAGCATTCCTAAAATAAAGGCAACAATTAATGCAATGGCCATCGCCTCGTTTGTAAATCCATCAAAAATGGTTAAATGAGGATACAATAAGTATGGATAATGGGAAATTCCGTATCCAAAAAAGGCAAAAGCAAATTGACCAATTAACAGGCTGAGAGCGACTCCGTATTTTCTTTTTTTCCAGATAAAATAAACGGTCCCTATCCACATTAAGAATGAAACGGCAAACAACCACCAAAGTCCCATAAGTTGATTAAAGTGAACTTCATTATGATGCTGCAGTTCAATGATAATTCCCGAAGCGGCAATGATTAACGGGACGGCCCAAATAAGAGAGTATTTTCTCATCAAAGCTGTTGCTCCCTCATCACCTGTTTTATGTGAATACCAAGTAAGAAATACAGCTGAAATATAAAGGACAGCAATAATACTTAGTATAACAATTGCCCAGGTTAATGGACTTAAAAATAAGCTGAGATAGTCTAACGTTGGTTCACCATTTTGAATCGTTACAAAACCACCTGTTGCGATGGTCAGAACAATCGATAAGGAGGCGGGTATAAGAATACCAGAAGCACCATACATGAAGGCATAGCCTCGGTGCCCCTTTGTCCCATATGCTTCAAATGCATAATAGGAGCCTCGAATCGCCAGTAATATTAACGCAATACTACCAGGAATCAATAAAATCGTTCCGAAATAGAAGGCTGTTTCTGGGAAAAAGCCTACCATTCCCACGAAGAAAAAGACAAAGAATACATTGGTTACCTCCCATACAGGAGATAAATACCTCTGAATAATTTTTGATACAATATGCTGCTTTCCTGTGAGCAAGCTATAAGCATTAAAGAAGCCAGCACCATAATCGATCGACCCGATAATGACATAACCGAATAAGAAGAGCCATAGCACTGAAATACCGATAATTTCTAGACTCATTTCGAATCACTTCCTGACATCTCGTTTGATTCAATTTCAGGAGGGTTGTTTTTAAACATTTTTCTTAATACTACAACGGTCCCAATTCCTAAAATAAGATAGAGGAGCGTAAATAAGATAAACATAATCCCAACATGGTCACTTGTAGTAGCTGCTTCATCAATCGTCATAATGCCTCTTAGAATCCAAGGCTGACGACCAACCTCGGCCAACCACCATCCAGCCTGAATGGCTAGGAAGGATAAAGGACCTCCTAATACAATTAGCCAGCGATACCATCTTTGTTGGACAAAGCTCCAGCCTCTCCACTGAGCAATCCAATAAATAAAGGAAAGCCCAAGCATGAACATGCCTATTGTAACCATCGTATCGAAGAAGTAATGAATGACTAAAGGCGGCTGATGCTCTTCAGGAAATTCCTCTAAACCAATCACCTCAGCCGAAGGTGAACCATGGGCAAGAATACTTAGTGCTAAAGGAATCTCAATCGCATATCGTGGTTCATTGTTTTCATCAAGCACACCCCATAAAACTAAAGGAGCATTATCTGATGTTTCAAAATGCCATTCTGCTGCCGCTAATTTCTCAGGCTGATATTCGGCTAAATATTTACCAGAAAAATCTCCGATAATAGCTGAGGCAATCGCAAAGATAAAACCAATCTTCATTAACAAATTCAAAGATTTTTTATGATAATTTTTGTTCGCGCCCTGCAATAAACGAAAGGCTGCTATTGCCGCTAATACAAAAGCAACGGTCATATAGCCTGTTGCTAAAACATGGGCAACCTTAGTTGGCATAGAAACAGTAAACATAGCAGCAATTGGATTAACATTTACAAGCTCGCCATTTACAAGCTCAAATCCACCTGGTGAATTCATAAACGAATTAACGACTGTAATAAAATAGGCAGACATCGCTCCACCTATAGCAACAGGAATTAATAGTAATAAATGCTTCTTAGGATTGTCGAACCTGTCCCAAGTATATAAATAAATACCTAGAAAAATCGCTTCAAAGAAAAAAGCGAATACTTCCATAAATAGTGGCAATGCAATAATATGACCGGCTAGTTCCATAAAGCTTGGCCAAAGTAAGGATAATTGTAATCCTATTGCTGTTCCGGTTACGACACCGACAGCAACGGTCACTACAAAACCTCTTGCCCAGCGTCTAGCCATCAGTAGGTAATGAGGGTCATTCTTTCTGATCCCTACCCATTGAAATATCATAATCATAAGTGGGAGGCCGACTCCAATAGTGGCATAGAAAATATGAAATGATAACGTTAGTAGAGTCAGCATTCGACTCATAAAGACAGGGTCGTCGAATAACATATATTAAAACCTCCTTCTCTATTTAAAGGTGTAAAATATCAATATATACTACTATAATAGTATTATTTTTTGGTTAAAAAAGACGAGGAATACAGCAAATTCATAAGATAGTCACAACTTATTGTCATTTTTGTTAAGGCATAATACACCAATAAGAAAACATCCCTAAGGATAAAAGGATGTTAAATATTTCATTCAATATGTAATATTTTACAATCTACTGTTTTATATTAGTCATCTTGATTCGATTCCCACATTTTGTTCCTTTAAAACGTTTCTATTTTTGTTTTTTACTGTGTCATTTACATGTTCGAGGAGTTACTTTATAGAGTTGGAAAAATTTAGATTTAATTAAATTTACTCTATGATAATATGTATTAGGGAGGGGGGTTATTTTATGATAGAGAATTTAAAATCATTAATTACAAATACTGAAGATTCTGAAACGAAGACGATCCTTTTTCAGATTTTAATTAGAATAAAAATGTTAGAAGACAATCAACTATCAGAAAAACAATTATCCGGAGATTTACTAAAAATTTATAAAGATTTTCTAAAATATAAAACATCCACAAACTTGAAATCATATGATTACGATAAGGATGCTGTGCACATTGTGTTTGGTGGTACTCAAGCTGGGAGTATCGCACAAATGTTGAAAAATCAGAATTTACTAGAAAGAGAAGCGGTTATTAGTTTTGATGAACGTTTTTCGATAGGTCCTATTTGGAATCTACATGAGAATGAAGGGATTCAACATCGGTCAGATTGGATAGTGAATCATATTAATCTCGAGAATGAGCAATTAGAAGATTATCAGGAAACATTTATTAAAAAAATAGATGAAATAAAATCGATAGAAACAAAAGCTAAGATCGTTATCTGGGTAGGTGATAACGCTCATGAGCAAACGGCTCTATTATACATCCTTTATACGTTGAAAAATCATTCAAATGAAATTCAATGTATACATGCCACTAAAGATTATCAGGAAATACAACCAGGTGATACGCATGTTCCTTTACATATTGGTGAGATGCTACCTGAGAGTCTAAGTATAATATATGATTTACACAAAAATTCTCCTGCTTTATCGGCAGAAGAGAAAAAGGTATACGAAGACAACTGGGAATATTTAGCGACAAAAACAGAAGTTCTAAGAATCTGGTCAAAGCAACGTATTCAACATGTCGCCGAAAATTATTATGATGATGATATTCTGGCTGTCATTTCCCATTTGCATAATGAGCAAAAGGAAAAGGATTTTATTAAAGCTTCAAGAATAATTGGTGAACTATTAGGCTGTATCGAACAGGATATAGGTGACTTATATTTTGAATACAGAATGAGAATGCTCCTATTTCAAGGTATGCTTGAGATAAAAGGAGTTCCTAAAGCTTGGCGTTATTATAGTGTTAGAAAAAAGGAATATGCTGATTATTAAAGGTGGTAGGAGGTGAAAACATGAAGAATTGGAAAGTAATAAAATACTTCGTACCTGCTATTTCGTTAGCTCTCATTTCCCTTCTTATGGCTTTATTAAAAAGTGATTTATTTTTATTTGCGATAATCGGTAGTTGGATTTGTTTGTTTTTAGCGTCTAAAAAAGCAGATTACTTCTATCAACAAAAAGCCAATCAGTTATAAACACAGTTCATATAGATTATGGAGTAAAAGGGGTCTTTTTATGAAATATACAATCACGATATTAACCGCGGTACTATTATTTTTAAGTATTTTTTCTACCCCACTAGTTTTAGCAGAAACTCTGGATGATACTACTCCATCTGGAGTTTCATTTGAAGATTTAGACATATTTATTAATGAATATGTGGATGAGTATATAGGAGAAACCTTAACAGGAGCTAGTGTTATCCTTTTAAAAAATGGGGAGGTTGTCTTTTCAAAAGGCTATGGCTTGGCTGATATGGATAATGGTAAGGAAGTCGATCCTGACACGACCTTGATGGAGTGGGGATCGGTTAGTAAAGTGGTCACATGGATTGCTGTCATGCAGTTGGTTGAAGAAGGAAAAATCGATTTAAATGAAGATATATCAACCTATCTGCCTGACTCATTTTTAACAAAGCTTAGCTATTCCGAACCTATTACCATGTATCATCTCATGCATCATACAGCTGGCTTTGAAGAATATTTGTTTGATTTAGGCTATTCTGATCCTACTGAAATTGTCAGTTTAAAAGAAGGGTTAATTAAAACCGAACCAAATCAAGTATATCCACCAGGTGAAGTAGTCGCTTATTCTAATTATTCAACAGCACTTGCGGGTTATATCGTTGAACTTTTAAGTGGACAGTCCTTTGATGAATATGTGAAAGACCATATATTTGAACCATTAGGTATGGATACTACAGAATACAATGTAGTCAATCATGAAGAAATGGCAAAGGGTTATGTCCAGACAGGGCCTGGACAGTTTCAAGAATATCAGCCTTTTTTCATGTCATTATATCCAGCAGGTGCCCTCAGTGGTTCAGCGATGGATTTAGCGAAGCTTGCTTCCGCTTTGACGAATCAGGAAGAAGCTCTAACTCTTTTTAAGGATATAGAAACTCTTAATACTTTTTTAACAACAAGCTATTCTCCTGTGGAAGGCTTTGCTATCAATGCCCATGGTTTATGGGAATATAAAGGTAACTATCGTGGTCTTGGTCATGGTGGAAACACCGATGCCTTTTCAGCTAACTTTCACCTCGTACCAGAGCAGCAATTTTCAATTGTCATTTTGACTAATCAGGCTGGAGAAATAGATGTATCGATAGGACTTATAGAAGCGTTAGTAACCGAAATGGACCATTCAATAGACAGCAATGAGGGTTTCGAGGCATCTTCTGTAGAGGGTACTTATTTGTCTGGACGCAGGACGCATAACAGTTTTATAAACTTGTATTATTATCTAATTCCGTTAAAGGTAACAAGCTTGAATGACAATGAAATAAATGTAAGTCTAGCTGGGATGAATGCAACTTATGTGCAAACACAACCCTATCTATATGAGATGGTAACCGGAGCACCTTTCTATCATACTATGAAAGAGATTTATTTCCATGTTGAGAATGGTCATGTATCGAAAATCTCTGCACCAATCAGTGATTATTTACCGTTACCGCAAAGCAAAGCATCTCTTTATATTCAGGCTGTTCTGTTTGTGATTTGTTCGGTTTATTTTCTACTATCTCCTTTTGTTCTAATTGTAAGGTGGATAGTTAGCAAAATACGTAGGGAAAAGGTTTTTAAAACAGTTAAATGGAGTACCTTTATCCAGCTATCTGGTTTTGGAATGTTAGTAAATACAATCGTATTAATTATAAGAATGCTGAGTAATTTTAGTCGCTCTTATAGTGATATAAAGGTTCATTTTATTATCAATTATCTATTTACTGGATTAATCACCCTATCGATCATTTTACTTAGTATTTATGCAGTAAGAAATACATTAACAAAGGGGCAAAAATTCAGATCCTTGATTTCTATAGTTATGGCTATTATGTTTCTACTTTTATTAATGACTTGGTCTTTTTACCAATAAGGAGATAAAAAAATAAAATCAAATAATAATAGATTAAGAACTTAGTCAAAGAAACCATCAACCTTTTTTAGATAAAAATATCACCACCTTTTGAAAAAAATATGTTATTTCATTCCTTAAGTTACAGAATTTGTTCAGTATTTTTTAATACTATAAAAGAGAGGAACCTTAAATTCTGTGATGGAGGTGGCTAGTATGGTAAAGGCTAATGTTTTGTTTTTTAATGGGGTCGACGATTTAATTGATTCGAGATTATTAGAAGCAGATAATTTAGAGGAATTAAAACAACAGGCAGATAAAATAGCACGTACGATGCTCGTTTTGTCTCCTGTTGTCACTTGGGAGGCGCATTCAAAAATACTTCAAGGAAAAGAAATTAGAGTCAATGAATCGGTATCTTATTTCTTTAATAATCGTCCATATTAGAAATGGGGAATAAAAAGTGTTTAAATCTATTTCTGACGTTGATTCTAAACGGGTAACCGCTGCGTGGAATGAAGGCTTTTCTGATTATTTAGTCTCTATTAAAATGTCTAATGAGCAGCTCATGAATCGAATCGAGAAACAAAAGCTATCATGGACATTATCAAGTATTTATACTAAAGGCAACGAGATAGCAGGAGTTATTTTAATCGGAATCGAAATCTTTCAAAATGTGAAGCAATTATGGATTGGTGGCATGTCTGTTATTCCTAAATTCAGAGGGGAAGGAATAGCCAATCAGATGCTAAGCTATGCCTATAATATCGCTAAAAGAAATGATTGTGCGGAAATAGTATTAGAGGTTTTGTCAGAAAATAAGAAGGCTTTGCAACTCTATCAAAATAATGGCTTTTTGATAAAGAATGAATTAATAGTGGCTGAGCTACCGGCCATGAACCCCATTACATCTGGTGATGAAGAGCTAGAAATGCAGAGAAAAGAGACAGCGGAGTCTATAGATTGGCAGTCATTTCTTACTCCCTGGCAGAGTCGGTTACGTGATGAAGAAGCTATGAATGTAGAAGTGTATATTCATGCAAAAAGAGTAGGCCATCTAACATTTACTAAGTATCAAAACAGTGTATCGATTCTGCAACTTAACTTGATTGAAAAGGATTATTTTCGAAATCTTTCAACGATTTTATCTCAGTTCCAAAATGATTGTGGAATCGAGCGAGTTTTCTTACATAATGTCATCATAAATAGAGAAAGTCAGGCAGCTTTTGAAAAACTTGAATTAATCAATGAAAAGAGACAATTTCAAATGAAAAAAATGGTAGAGTAAAGAATACGATGATTTAGAATAGAGGAATGGTATGACTTTAGATCCTTAAAAGAGAGTTTAAAATCATTTCATGAGGGAAGTAAGCGTCATGAGGAAAACACAACGATTAATAGAAATAATGATGACGGTAAGTAAAAGAAGAAAGTTTACGGCAAAAGAGTTAGCACTTGAATTTGGTGTTTCCTATCGTACGATATTACGTGATTTGGAAGAGCTAAGTTCAATGGGGGTGCCACTTTACTCTGAAACAGGGGCAGATGGAGGCTATTATTTTTTAAATGAGCGAATGCTACCACCGGTATTTCTAAAGGAGTCAGAAGCTGTACTCCTTTATTTTGCTTATGAGTCTTTGAAATATTATGCTGCCTTACCATATGAAACTGAAGTGGATTATGTATTAAAGAAAATGTATCAAAACCTGCCTCAAGAAGCGAAAGAACGAGTGGATGCGATGAAGGACCGTATAGTATTTTGGAGCCCTCACCGAATGCAAAGGACAACCTATCTTGAAATGTTACTAAATGCTGCTGTTGAGCAATCTACTTTAATGATTCACTATGAAGGACGAGCTGGGGAGGAGAAAAGAGTTATTCAACCAGTTGGTTTATATAGCCATAATGGCTTTTGGTACTGCCCGGCTTACTGTTTTTTACGAAAACAATTTCGTTTATTCAGAGCGGATCGTATTCATTCTGCTGAGCCGGCTGAGACACCAGCGATTCATTTACCTTATTCATCCGTTTTGGAATGGATACAGCTATCAGAAGCTACTATGAAAAATCCCGTGCCTTTTTCCGTTGTTTTATCAAAAGAAGGAGTAAGAAGAGCGATTTCGGATATAGATTTAGCCAAAATGGTTATAGTGAATAAAGAAGGGGAAGGATTCATAGAAACATTCATTCCGAAATCAGAGTGGAGATTTTTTGCTGACCTTATTTGGAATCTTGGAAATGAAGCTTTTATCAAAGAACCACAAGAAGCCGTTACTTACTTTAAGGATAAGCTATTACAATTACAAAAATACTACAAATGAGTGAATTTCATCATTGCTTTATAAGTGAATAAAACCGACCAATTATTAAAAAAATGTCCTGAATGTTTGCGAAATCGCTCGCTGATTGAAACGGTAGGTAGTGACTCCTAAAGGAAAAGCGCCGTTTGAAAATCCACTCTGGCGAAGCCCAGCCTAGTCAGAGTTAGCTGAAGACAAGCCCTTGGGGAAGCATCTACCTAAAGTGAAAATCAAAAACCTAAATGGTCGGTTTTCATTAAAAGAAAGAAATGAAGAAGTGGGTTTAAGTGAATAAAACCAACCATTTATTATAAAAATGTCTTGAATGTTTGCAAAATAATCACTTCTTGATTGAAACGGTAGGTAGGGACTCCCAAAGAATGAGCGCAGTCTGAAAATCCACTCTGACGAAGCCTTGCGTAGTCAGAGTTAGCTGAAGACAAGCCCTTGGGAAAGCATCTACCTAAAGAGAAAATCAAAAACCTAACCGATGGGTTTTCATTTAAGAACATGCATGATGAAATTGATTCAAATAATAAATGAAATAATAGTGACAAAACTTGTCATCATTAATGGTTATAGTAAAAAAGAAAGGAAGGGATAAAATGAATTCGACTGATTTATTAAGGGAAACGCTATTAGAAGAAATGGGACGAGGAATAAAGTCAATGGAAGGGCTGCTCAGAAAAGTTGAGGATAAAGATTGGAATTACAAGCCAAATGAGAAGATGAGAAGTTTAAAAGAACTAGCCAATCACATTATTGCTATTCCAGAAGTCGATTTAGAAATATGGAAAGAAAAAAGTCATGAAGAGATTCAACGCTTAGAGCTAGCTTATGAACGTTTAGAAAATGTCGACCAAATGATTGAGGCAATGAATAAGGGTTTTCAATTATATAAAACCTATATGCTATCACTATCCGAAGTGGATTTCCTAAGTAAAAAAACAAAACCCTTTTACTTAGAGGAAGGACAAGTACAAGCACATTGGCTGATAGAGGATGTTTCGCATATTTTCCATCACAGAGGTCAATTTTTTAATTACTTAAAGCAACTTGACTATGATGTGAGTATGAATGACCTTTATGTATAATGATTTCCCCCTATTAGACAGAAATTTATTCTAATAGGGGGGATTTTTTTATAAAAAGCCTATCTGTTCTTTTATGTTCTGTAGATTAGCTTTACTTATTTCTCTTGCTTGCTCTGCTCCTTCTTTTAATAGCTTATCGAGCTTTTGAGGAGAAGACGTTAATTCAACATATCTTTCGCGAGGTTCTTCAAGAAATTGATTCATGACTTTATACACCTCGTTCTTCGCATCGCCCCAACCAATGCCCTCAGCAAATTGCTTTCTCATTCGCAAGGTGTCTTCTGGAGAAGCAAATTCTTGATATAACTGAAATATAGAAGATGTGTCAGGGTCCTTTGGAGCTTCAGGCGGGAGTGAGTCGGTTACTATTTTATTAATAAGCTTTCTAAGCTTTTTAGGTTCTTCAAACAGTGGTATCGTATTTCCGTAGCTTTTACTCATTTTCCTTCCATCCAAACCTGGTAAAACAGCTGTTTCCTTTTGTATACGATATTCTGGTAATGTAAAGGTTTCTCCAAAATGATGGTTGAAGGACAGAGCGATATCTCTAGCAATTTCAATATGCTGAATTTGATCCTTTCCTACAGGAACAATATCCGACTTGAACAAAAGGATATCCGATGCCATCAAAATGGGATAATTGTATAATCCCATATTAACACCACTGTCCGAGTCTTTATTGGAAGTGATATTATCGTCTACTATTGATTTATAAGCGTGGGCTCTATTCATTAGTCCTTTAGGTGCCATACAACTAAGAATCCACGTTAATTCGAAAATTTCGGGTATATCGGATTGTTTATAAAAGATGACTTCTTGAGGCTCTAACCCTAGAGCTAGCCATGTGGCAGCTACTCCATAAGTAAGCTCTTTGAATTTACTCACATCATAGCCTTTAGTAATGGCATGATAATCAGCAATAAAGTATAAGGGCTGATATTCTTTGTCTTTAGCTAGAGCAAGTGCAGGCTTAATGGCGCCAATGTAATTTCCAAGATGAATTTGCCCAGTTGGCTTAATCCCAGTTAGTATCGTTTTTCTCATTACTATACCTCCTTATTTAAATACATACAAAAAAGGCTACTCATCCAAAAAAAGGACGAGTAACCCGTGGTGCCACCTTCATTCGTTTATATTGGTATATAAACGCGCTTTATCCGTACAGGAAAAAAGCTTTTCCAATACTTTGTCTTTTTTATCGGTAAGACCTTCCGCTAGACCTACTACAAGGTTCAATCTAGAAGCTCAGAAGCCCATTCAACAATATCCTGTACTGATTCACACCAACCATCAGCTCTCTATAACATTACAATTGTTTACTCCTCTTCATCATTGCTTTCATGATATTAGCTACATTTTAGAGCATAGTATTAGGATGGTCAATAGCTAAATAACTTAACCATTGATGCTAATAAAAAACGTTCAAAACATCATCTAGAATTACTTGAGATATAGAGGTATAGTTAAAAATATGAGTGAGAATATAATCGGTGAACAAAGTTTTATGAGCTAAATGGATAAATGATAGAAATCGAAGCCAACAGATAGTGATTTTATCGCTGGATTAAAACCGATATTTATCCAAGTTATAAAGAAGGAGAGATGACCATGAGTACCTTTCATGATTTTTTAGAGAAGATTGACAACCCGGAGCATAAACAAAGAATGGAGGAAATTTTAACGTGGGTAAAGGAGGAGTTTCCTCACCTAGATCCCGAAATAAAATGGAATCAACCCATGTATACGGACCATGGCACGTTTATTATTGGCTTTAGTGTTTCAAAAAAGCATATAGCTGTAGCCCCTGAAAATGTAGGTATGAATCAATTTCTCGATCAAATAGAAAAAGTGGGATACGACCATACGAAGGAATTAATCCGTATTAAATGGACGGATGAAGTTCATTACTCCTTGCTCCAAGAAATCATTGCTTTTAATATCATGGATAAAGCAGATTGCACGTCCTTTTGGAGAAAATAAAGGTTAGGTTGTTTCGCTATATGAGATGATTTAGAAGCAGGCTATGCCTGAAATTAATTTTTATTTAGGAGTCTATTTCATCATTGCTTTATAAGGTAACGATAAAAATGTACTGAATGTTTGCGAATTCACTCGTTGATTGTAACGGTAGGTAGTAACTCCAAAAGGATGAGCGCCGTTTTAAGATCCACTCTGACAACAAGCCCTTGGGAAAGCATCTACCTAAAGTGAAAACCAAAACCTAATCGATCGGTTTCCATTAACAGATATGAATGAAAATTCATTCAAGTAGATCAATGTTTTGCATTAGATATATGATTAGAGAGAATTAATAAAAGAGAAGGATGTTGTAAAATGAAAATATCACGAAACCCTGATAATATTCATCAGCCTGTTGCCGCCTATGTGCATCAAATGGAGGTGTCGGGACACAATAGATGGTTAAATTTATCTGGTCAACTAGGAATGGATTTAGATGGAACCATTCCTGATTCTCCTTTAGAGCAATTGGAGCTAGCATTGCTTAATGTGAAAAAAAACCTGGAAGCTGCTCAGATGGAAGTAAAAGATTTAACAAAGCTCGTTTTTTACTTAGTTGGTGATTTTGATATCGATAAAAGAAGGAAAGTAGTGACTGATTTTTTGGATGGACACCTACCATGCACAACGATGATATACGTAGTAGCTTTGGCAGCGCCTGCTTTTAAAGTAGAAATAGATGCGTGGGCATGTCAAGAAATCAAATCATAAGCAGTGTAAAAATAATGGGAATTTCGACCAGAATTAGATGCTCAAGCTGGTGGATAGATCATTTGTAGTAATGGCTTAATTAATGAAGGGGCTAACCATTGTTAATTAAACGCTTGATTAATTAAATTCTTAGACTTGATCTTTGAATAGAAAAGGTATATTCTATTGTAGATATAAAAGGTCTATAATAGTTTTATAAGAGGTGTTATGAATGAAATATTCAAAAGCAACCAATTATGCTCTTCATACGATGGTCCATTTAGCTCTAGTACCGGGTGGAAAAGCGGTTGGAGTGGAGTATCTTGCTCAAGAACAGAAGGTTTCTCCTACCTATCTTTCGAAAATATTAACGAAGCTCGTAAAAGCGGGTTTAATTGAATCTACACCAGGAGTGAATGGAGGATATCGTTTAATTAAACAAGCAGAAGACATTTCTTTTTTAGATGTGATTCAAGCTATAGAAGGTACGACCACCTTGTTTAGCTGTTCTAGTTTAGACCACGAGCCTTTAACGTTTCATAAAGGCTGTTATATTCAGAAGGTTATGCTAGAAAGTGAAGGGAAAATGAAGAATGAACTAAAAAATCGAAAAATATCGGAAGTGGTTGAAGCAGCGAAAGAGGACAAGAAATAAGGACTGTAGCTTTTCGTTGCTTAGCCTTAGTCCTTTGCTAACCATTTATTATTGAGCAAAACATCTGAAAAGAGTTTTTTTACACTAATTATAGACATTATGAATCTTTAATGGAGGTAATAGAGATGGAAAAAGCAGTATTAGATTGTGTGATTATCGGTGGAGGTCCAGCTGGTTTAAATGCAGCTCTTGTTTTAGGAAGAGCGAGGAAAAAGGTGTTACTATTTGATGATAATCAACCTAGAAATGCGGTCGTACAAGAATCGCATGGCTTTATTACAAGAGATGGAATTAGCCCTAAGGAATTTAGAAGCATAGCCAAAACCGATATAAGTAAATATCCTTCCGTACAGCTAAGGGAAGTGAGAATTAAAAAGGTCATGAAGGAAAATCATCTATTTGTCGTTGAAACAGAAGAAGGACAGCATTATCATTCTCGAAAATTAATTTTAGCTACCGGTTTGAAGGATAGGCTACCGACTATTGATGGAATTCAAGCTCTTTATGGAACGTCTCTGTTCAGTTGTCCGTTTTGTGATGGCTGGGAATTAAGAGATAAGAAGTTGGTCGTTATATCTGAGAGCGATCATATCCATCATTATATTAAATTGATTTACAATTGGAGTCAGGATGTAGTGGTTTGTACGAACGGAAAGCAGTTATTTGATAAGGAAGAAAAGGAAACATTAGCTAAAAAAGGAATCCAATTATATGAACAAGAAATAGGAAAATTAGTAGGAGATAATGGATATTTAGAGAAAGTCATTTTTAAAAATGGAGTTGAAATAAATAGAGAAGGAGGCTTTGTTACAACCGATCTTGTGCAAGCTACGAATATAGCAGAAAAGCTTGGTGTTCCTTTAATGTCAGATGGTCAATTAGAAGTAGCTGATTTTGGTAGAACAAATGTAGAAGGCCTATTTATAGCGGGTGACAGTGCCAATATGTTCTCAGCACAATTAATTATTGCAGCTAGTACAGGTAGTAAATCTGCTCTGGCAGTAGTAGCAGAGCTAGTAAATGAAGATTTTTAGGGGAAATAAGCAAAAACGTTGATTTTTTAATGCTGGAACCATACTCATGAATGAATCCACACATGTTAAATGCGGCTGTTCGCTTCCCCAAGGCGCTTTCGTCCGGTGAGGTGCTGCTGAACTAATTTTTCATAGGGAATCTACCCGTTCAACAGAGCCCTCCTTCTTATGAAAAGAAGAAGGGTTCATGGTCCGTACTTGTGGTTGCATCCATTACACATCATTTCAAATTTCTTCATACGATGATTATAAATCAGGTTTTGTCCCGGGCTGTTTTGGTGATGATCTGTTAGCTGTTCCTGCACCTTCAGAATGGTACTTCTCCTTGATTCTTTATCGATCTACCATATCTTGGTATAATGGGTATGAAAGAAGTTAGGAATTCCGTAGCATATTTGAAAACATAAGAGTAAATGTTGCTACACATAGCAGAGATAATCGTCGTTATTTTAGAAAGAGGCCTCGTATGGAAACCGAATATCTTCATTATTTTGATAGCAATGAAACATATTTAGGAGTGAAAACGAGAGAAGAAATTCATCAAAAAGGGTTGTGGCATGAGACCTTTCATTGCTGGTTTATAAGTAAAGAGAACGGAAAGTGCTATATTCATTTTCAATTAAGATCTCAACAAAAAAAGGATTATCCTTCTGTATTCGATATAACAGCTGCTGGGCATATCATGGAAAATGAAACGATTTCTGATGGAGTTCGGGAAGTGCAGGAGGAGCTAGGGATTGCGTTGACGCTTGATGATTTAAAATATATTGGAAAAATAAAAGATGAAATGATACAACCTAACTTAATTGATAGGGAATTTGCTCATGTATTTATTTATTTCATACCTCATCAGTCACTGCCAGCCTATCAATTTCAGGTAGAAGAAGTTTCGGGTGTATTTAAAGTAGAAATCAATCAATTTATCCAATTATGGATGGAAGAAATTGAGATGATTATGGTAGCAGGGGAAATATTAAACGAGCATTTAGAAATGGTAGAGACTCTGCGTTCTGTACAGAAGCAGGATTTCCTACCTCATAGTGATGACTACATAGCTAGAGTAATAGATGAAATGAAAAAGATCTTATAGATACTATCGTAAAACGAGTTGATATTATGAATTTGAAGTTATAAAGGGTAAGATGAGGGTATCGTATAGTGATGACGGCTTTAAAGATTTATTTCTTTAAAGTCTTTTCTTTTATGTGAGTGAATTGACTTCTTGATTGTAAAGGTAGGTAGTGACTCCCAAAGGATGAGCGCCGTTTGAAGATCCACTCTGAAGACAAGCCCTTGGGAAAGCATCTACTTAAAGTGAAAATCAAAACCTAAATGGTCGGTTTTAAAAGGTATGAGTGATGAAATTGATTTATGTAGTTAAAAGAAAGCGAAAAGCTATGTGGAGAGGACAGAATACATCTCCTATGAAAATCGTGAATACTTTAATAGAGGAATCACCTAATCTCGTTAGGAGGAAGGTGACGGAATAGCTTAAGGCCATCATGTTAAATAAGACTTAAGAAGGAGATAAATACCGTCCTCAGCCTATTAATGAAAATTCGTTTTTCTTTTACAATAAAAATGTAAGAAAGGGAGGTTATTCTATGAGAATACCAAAAGTAGTCGGAATCACTAGCTGGCTCTTAACTTGTTTATATTTTGTCATTGAGCCACTTTTTATTTGGACCTCTACCGTTCCTTATTCCTATCTAAATCAAGCAATGAGTGATTTAGGGGTAACAGCCTGTGGAGAAAATACCTATCCATCCGTATCTTTCGAAATTTGTTCTCCTTATGCAGAGTGGATGAATATTCTCTTTATCATAAATGGCATTACTTTTATCATAGGTGTCCTTTATTTAGCTCAATACTTAGAGATTAATTGGAGAAATACACTGGCTACTCTGTTTATCCTCTTGATAGGGATAGGGAATATTTTCTCAGGCATCTACCCTGCAAATATTGATTTATTTTGGCATTCTATTTTTGTTGTTATTGGAATGATTACCATTTTCCCTGGTATGTGGTTGTACGGTAAGAGTTTAGCAAGAGGTAAGTATTGGACGTATTTTTGCTGTATAACTTTATTTGTAGTTACTTTACTAATCCTGTTAGGAATCTTTATTTACATGCCATTAGGCTTATTGCAGAGACTTTTTTACTTCATTCTCTTTATATGGGGCTTCATTTTATCTATAAAATTATCAAAGGCTTAACGAAAGTGCTTCTTGTACGAAAAGGAAAAGTAAAGCTATATTGGACGGAAAAGAGCTGACCAGTTGGGTAAGAGTCAAAAGGGAGCGTTCTATCGAACGGTAAAGTGCGTCGCCCTTTTGGTCAGCAAAGCTCATAAAAGAAGACGCTCTGAGATTCTAGTGATAGAGCTAGAGTCCTGAGCGCCTTTCCTGGTTATTTAATGGGAGTAAGGTTATTCTCAATTTCTTGTCGCTTTTCCTCTAAGAATGGTGGTAAGTCTAATGATTCACCTAATGTCTCTATATCACTATCGACGGTAAAGCCGGGACCATCTGTGGCAATTTCAAATAAGATGCCATTCGATTCTCTGAAATAAAGACTTTTAAAGTAATAACGATCGACAATCCCTGAGGTTTGAAAGCCTCTTGCTTTAACTTGCTGTTCCCAAAATAAAAGCTCTTCATCGTCTTTTGCTCTAATCGCTAGGTGATGAATGCTACCGCGGCCTGGTTTTTCATTTAAGCCATCCTGCTCCTTCACTACGATTTCACCAAATGCTTCTCCTTCAATGGATTGGAAAATCGCTTCATTTTCAGAACGATGAACCTCTTTAAACTTAAAGATTTGTGTTAGGGTATTAGCGATTTTTTCCAGTCTTTTCACCGTAATTTCAATCGAGCCCATACCTTGAATTTGATGCTCCACAGGTACTTCAGAGCGCTCCCAATTTTGCCAAAAATCTAATTTTACTCCATTGGAAGATAGTAAAACCATTCTTAATCCTTCATGGTCTTCAAAAGGAAGTGCAGGACGATTTCCATATGTTGTGATATCCTCATGCAGAACTCCCAATTCTTCAAAACGGTTTTTCCAAAAAAGTAGGCTGCTTTCAGAAGGAACAAGTAAGCCTATCCTAGTAATAGCATTTGTCCCTCTATGTGTACGACCAACTGGAGGTATTTCAAAAAAAGTGAGTTCCGTACCAGGACTTCCCGTTCGATCTCCATAAAATAAATGATACATGGAGGGTTCGTCTTGATTTACCGTCATTTTTACTCGTCTTAAGCCAAGTATGTTCTTATAAAAGTGATTATTTTGATTCGCGTCTTTTGTGACCATTGATATATGATGGTGTCCAGAAATAGAGTGCATGTAATAAGACCTCCTCGTTGGAATCTTCATACTTATTAAAAAGAATGTACTTCCTTCTCTAAAGTTAACCAAAAAAAAGGATGATATGCTAGTAATAAGCCTTTTGTGCTGAAAAAGAAAATGTTATTCTTCTTTTTCTTTAAAATATGATACTGAAAATAGCGACATACCGAGAGCTAAACCTAAAGCCAATGATAAGCTTGTCCAATAGGTTGAACCTGGTTCTTTAAAGAAATAAGTATGAATAATCCCTACGATAGAGAAGGAGATAAAATAAAGAATAAAGGTAGTAAGTATTTTTCGTTTTATAGTAGAGGATTTCTTTCTAAAGCGAAAAAGCGATGTAACGAGAAAATAGAGAAAAAATGATAGAGAAAAAATGGCATAAAAAATGAAATAATAAGAGACCCACACGTGGTCGATATCCATAACAATGATTACAATAGTGGCAATTGTTGCTACAATAAAAGAGAGATAGATTACAAATATCGGTTTTATGTTCATTAAGCATCCTCGCTTTCTTCTTAGCAATTATCACATAAAGTAGGTATTTTTGTATATTAATATTTTACTAGTAGAGTAAGGAGAGATTACGTATGGCAGCAGAAAAAAAGAAAAGAAAGAAGATACAGGGCTGGGTACTTAGTATTTGGGCTTTTGCGATATTACAAATCTTTTTCATTATCATAGAGTTTGCTGATTGGTCACCTAACCTAAGAGAACTGAAAGGGACTATTCTAGGAACATTGGCGCAAACGACCTTTTTCGAAGAATGGTTTAACCTCTATACTTTGCCACAGCTTAACGTTGTGACGGTGATTTTTACCATTATCCTTTTACCGTATGCTATTAATAGTGCCGTAAAGGATTATAAAGCAAGAAAAGAAAAGTGAAACAGATTGTGGGTAGAAGCGTAAAAAAAGACATAAAGCATTCATAAGGAAAAGCTCTATTGGACGGAAAGTAGTGCTGAGCAAGGAAAAGAGTCAAAAGGAAAAGCTCTATTCACCCGAAAGGCGAGCGATCCCAGGAAAAGAGTCAAAAGGAAAAGCTCTATTCACCCGAAAGACGAACGATACAAGGAAAACAGTCAAAAGGAAAGGCTCTATTCACCTAAAAAGAGAGCCGCATCATGAAAACGGTCAAAAGGAAAAGCTCTATTCATCCAAATAAAGAAAATTCGACAAAAAGAATTCAAATAGAAGCTGTCATTTAGCCGGAAATGACAGCTACAGCATTTAATAGTTCGAAATGAAAAGTGTTATTCCCCCCTACCAGAAGCAGGACCAAGAAAACGACCGTAATCATCTTTAAAAATAATTAGTTCAGCAGCTACCCACTTCCACTGGACGAGAATTGCCTTACGGGAGCGGATAACTGGACACCTAACATATGTGGAATTCTTCATTTATACGTAATGCTTCACACTCTTTTTCCTAAGAAGATTATTCTTCATGCTGAATGAAGTCCTTTTGGAATTTACACATTCGTAATGCGTTTCGATAAGTGCCTTGAACGAAGAATTCATCTTTTAATTCTCCTTCAATATGAAAGCCTGCTTTTTTATAAATATGAATGGCTCTTTCATTTTCTTTGTCTACAAGTAAATAAAGCTTATGAAGATTTAGTATTTGAAAAGCATAGCTCATGGCAAGTTTAGTGGCGGGGTATGAATAGCCTTTGCCCTGATAAGCTGGGTCAATGATGATTTGGAACTCAGCTCTTCGATGGATATAGTCAATTTCAACAAGCTCAACAAGACCAATAATATCCTTCTCTGCTTCTATAATAAATCTACGTTCATTTTGCTTGTGTATATGTTTATCAAACAAGTCTTCTAATTCAACAAAAGCTTCGTATGGTTCTTCAAACCAATAAGACATTACCTTTGCATCATTATTTAAGGTGTGTACATATTTTAAATCCTCTCGTTCAAGAGGTCTCAATTTAATAAATTCTCCTGATGCTTCCATTAATCATTACTCCTTTCATCCAATTGCTCTTTATTTTATATTTTGAATAGAAACCGATTCTTAGTCAAATTTAGTTAACTTGAATTCTGTGTTTACTAAAAGCTATTACAAAAAATTTCGACAAACCCATAAAAAAGTTTACTTTCTAAAGTATAAACTTTATTTTCTACCATTCATGTTTCACTATTGACTGAGATAATAGAGAAGAAAGGAGGGTTACCATTCTTCATTAATTTTGTAAGCGCTTCAAAAATCATTTTTTTATGGGGGAATGCCGCAAATGAATAGGAAGTTAAAAAAGGTAATGTTGTTACTTCTTGTCGTACTTTTGATTACACCGTCAAGCTGGATTACTTTAGTAGCAGGAGCAGAGACTACTGACAAAACGGTGTATCATGAGACATTTGAGGATGGAATGGGTGTTGCTAAGCAAGCTGGAGATGCTTTATTGGAAATGTCTATGGTTGATTTTGAAGGAAATGAAAATGGAAAAGCTGTTTATATTAATGGAAGAACTCATGATTATGACGGAATCGACGTAGAGTTTAGCACTGTCGATATGGAGAATGGCAAAACTTATCTTATTGATGTTCTAGGTTATGTAGGAGAGGATGAAAGCTTTGATGAAGGAGCAGAAGCCTACTTGCAAATACCTTCTGGTAATTATCCTTTGATTACGAATTCTCCTATAATGGCAGGAGAAAGCTTTTTATTAAGTGGTGAATATACGGTAGCTGAAGAAGATTCGCAATTTCGAATTCAAACCAATCAACTAGGAGAACAAGTGTCATTCTATGTGGGTTCTATACGGATTACAGAAAAAGTAGAATCACAGAGCGAAGAAGAAACTGTGACAGAGGAGAAAGTTGCCTATCATGAAACGTTCTCAAGTGGAATAGGAATCGCTACACAAGCAGGTAGTACTCTAGAAGCGGTATCTGACCTCCATTTTGATGGAAATGATGATGGTCATGCTGTGTATGTTAAAGACCGGACTAATGATTGGCATGGTATAGATATTCCTTTTAGTGCAGTTAATATGGAAGACAGTTACAAATATAGCATTATTATAACTGGCTTTGTAGATGACGGAGAAGACGTTCCAGACGGAGCGAATGCTTTGCTACAAAATATTGATAGCTATGAAGGCTTGTATGTTTCTAGTGAACTACAGGCAGGTGAGCCATTTATTTTAAGTGGACAATATACGGTTAATACAGAAGTAGATAGAGCTCTTCGTATTCAAACAAATGGGGCAGGAGCTGAAGTACCTTTTTATATTGGCGATATTTTAATTATCGAGGAAGGTAAAGTAGACGAAGAGGAAGAGGTTGAAGAACCTTGGCCACCTGCAGAAGAGTTTACGACTATTACCTTTGAAGATGGTGAATTAAGTGGATTTGAAGGAAGAGCTGGAACAGAAACGTTGACTGTGACAGATGAGGCCAATTATACAGAAGATGGTACTTATTCCTTAAAGGTAGAAGACCGAGCAAACAATTGGCACGGTCCATCTCTAGATATTACGCCATTTGTAGAAGCGGGTTCAGAGTACCAAATATCAGCAATGGTTCAATTATTATCTCCTGATTCCGCACAATTACAGCTGTCTACACAGGTAGGCGACGGAGATGGAGCAAGCTATAACAATATTCAAGGGAAAACGGTCAGTAAAGGGGATGGATGGGTAAAGTTAGAAGGAACTTATCGATATACGAGCATGGGGAACGGTCATCTCTCCATTTATATAGAATCAAATAATGCTACAGCTTCTTATTATATTGATGATATTACCTTTGAAAAAACGGATGCTGAACCGATTGAAATTGAAGATGAATTGATACCTATTAAGGATGTTTACAAGGATTATTTCTTAATTGGAAATGCTGTATCAATGACCGATTTTGTCGGTGTTAGAGGAGAGCTTCTTCAAAAGCATCATAATTTAGTAACAGCAGAAAATGCGATGAAACCAGGGTATGCCTATAACGAAAATCGGGAATTCGATTTTACAGCAGAGGACGAGTTAGTCGCAACCGCTCTTGAAAATGATTACAAAATTCATGGTCATGTCCTAGTATGGCATCAACAGTCAGCAGAATGGCTTCATACGGATGATGATGGAAATCTTTTGGAGCGAGAAGAGGCATTAAACAATCTACGTACTCATGTGCAGACAACCGTAGAGCATTTTGGGGAAAGTGTTATTTCTTGGGATGTCGTGAATGAGGCAATGATGGATGGTCCGCCAAACCCATCTGATTGGAAAGCTTCGCTTCGAAAATCGGAATGGTATCATTCGATAGGAGAAGATTTTGTTGAGCAGGCTTTTAGAGCAGCAAAAGAAGTCATTGATGAAAATGGCTGGGATATTAAACTATATTACAATGATTATAATGATGATAATCAAAATAAAGCAGAAGCTATTTATCAAATGGTAAAAGAAATAAATGAAAATTATGCATCGGAGAACGATGGAGAACTTCTTATTGATGGAGTTGGAATGCAAGGTCATTATAACTTAAATACAAATCCTGAGAATGTTAGGCGTTCATTAGAAAAATTCATCTCTCTCGGTGTAGAAGTAGGCGTTACAGAGCTTGATATAACAGCCGGTGATGACGGAGTATTAACAGAACAGGAAGCAAATGCACAGGGGTATTTATATGCCCAATTATTTAAAATGTATAAAGAGCATGCAGAGCATATTTCGCGAGTAACTTTTTGGGGATTAAATGATGCAACGAGCTGGCGAGCTGAGAGAAACCCTTTATTATTTGATCGAAATATGAAAGCAAAGCCAGCTTATTACGCGGTGATTGACCCAGAGAAATTTATAGAGGAGCATGAAGTAGATGATTCAGACGCACGTCACGGTCAAGCTTTTTATGGAACTCCAGAAATAGATGGTGAAATAGATGAAGTTTGGAGTAGTGCTCCAGAGCTTCAAATTAATCAGTATCAAACCGCTTGGAATGGCGCTAATGGTGTTGGGCGAGTTTTATGGGATGAGGAGTATTTATATGTATTAATTCAAGTAAGTGATTCTCAGCTCGATCAGTCGAGTGAAAATCCATGGGAGCAGGACTCTGTTGAGGTATTCCTAGATGAAAACAACTCGAAATCTACCTTTTATCAAGAAGGTCATGGACAGTATCGTGTAAATTTTGAAAACGAGACCTCATTTAACCCAGTAGGCATCTCGGAAGGATTTGAGTCAGCAACTCATGTAGTAGGAAACGGATATACTGTTGAATTGAAGATTCCTTTTAATGAAATAACACCAACTCATGATACGAAAATCGGATTTGATTTACAGATTAATGATGCGCAAAATGGTTCGCGTCAAAGTGTCGCTGCTTGGAATGATTTGAGCGGGCAAGGGTTTCAAGATCCTTCTGTATTTGGTGTATTAACTTTAGTGGGTGAGGAAACCGTTACTCCAGAACCAGAACCTGAGGTACCAAATGATTCTGTAAAAGAAGTGACGATGGATGATTTAGTTACAACGGATAGAGAGAATGTGTATGAAGTAAGTGAGATAGCTAACTCATTTAAATTTACAAAGGAATTACTAAGCAGCTTAAGTAGCCAAGCAAAAATAAAGATATCGAACGGAGAAGCTAAGGCCGTTGTTCCAGTTAAAATATTGTTAACAGAAGCGGAATACGTCATTTTTAGCTTTGGAGAAGATGTATCAGACGATTATCAAATGGAAGGTGCAAAAGCGGTAAGTGGAGTGTACCATTTTTCAATTGTAACGTCTGAAGGTGATGATATTAAAGAATTTGGAGAAGAGCACATTACTCTTTCTTTTAAAGTAAGTGCTTCCGATATTGAAAAGGTCGCTATATGGTATATAGATGAAGAGCTCGAAGTGACGCCATTTGAGACAACCATAGTCTCAGAAACTGAAGTGGAAACAGAGGTTAACCATTTTAGTGTCTATGGTGTATTTGAGGGATTACGAGAAGGACCAGAAGGACCAGAGGGACCAGAAGGACCAGAGGGACCAGAAGGACCAGAAGGACCAGAAGGACCAGAAGGGCCAGAAGGACCAGAAGGACCAGAGGGACCAGAAGGGCCAGAAGGACCAGAAGGACCAGAAGGGCCAGAAGGACCAGAAGGACCAGAAGGACCAGAAGGACCAGAAGGACCAGGAGGATCAGGAGGAACGGGAGGCTCTGATTCAGATTATAAACAAGGAAAATCGGGCGAAAGACTACCTTCGACTGCAACAAATGTCTATCAGTATGTATTACTTGGATTAGTTATCCTCGTTGCTGGTTTCAGTATGTACTACTGGTCTAGAAGAAAAGCAAATATAGAATAATGTGAGAGTAGAAAGGAATGTCTATCTGGAGAAACGCATGGACTAGCTATTAAAAAAATCAAAAAACAGGTCAAAAGATTGGCCTGTTTTTGATATCTTTTTGGGAGGTAAGAGAAATGAGAGATTATGATAAGTGCTGCTTGGCGACCTTTCCTAAGCCGAGTGAATGGAGTCAGGATTTGTATAGGAGGGTTTATACAAAGGAAATTCCATTAGATACTAAATTTTCAGCTTCTACAATCAATGATCATGAAATGAGATGGTCTTATTATATGGCTTGATAATAGGATGTTTATTATCGTATCCTTTTAATCTTAAAAGCTTTTCCAACTTTTTATATCTCTAAGGGCTGTCCATTCATCTTTGTAATTTTAATACGATTCATTTTTTTATCCTCAAGCTCGAGAATTTCAAAATGTAAGGAATCAAATTCAATGAATTCCCCTTCCTTCGGTAAATAACCGAATTGCATAAGAAGAAAGGCTGCTAAATTATCTTCCTCAGTCGGAATTTTTGTGTTAAAAACGGTATTTAATCGATGTAGGGGAATTTTCCCATCGCAAATGAGATCATTTTCAGATTGAGACTCAATTAATACATCATCAATATCTGTCTCATCCTCAATATCTTGTCCAATCATTACTTCGATGAGGTCCTCATGCGTAATAATACCCTTTGTTCCTCCGTATTCATCAAGAACAATCGCAAGATGCTTTTTCTCCTGAGTCATGGTTTGGAAAACATGCTTAACAAGCTGAGACTCGTATACATATAAGGGAGCTAAATCAGAAAATTCCTTGACTTGCTTATGAGGCTCTCTTGACCATGAAACAAAAAATTTCGAATGAAAAACACCAATGATATGATCCATATCATCCTCAAAAATAGGGTACCTCGTATACTGGCTGCTTAACAAAATCTCACGTGCTTCTTCAAAGGAGGTATTTGCTGATAGGCCTGTCACATCAACTCGGGGTGTTTTTAATACGTCCGCAACATTCAAATGCTGGAAATCTAACATTCCTTTAAGTCGATACATTTCATCATTTTCAAAAGTACCCTCTACATGACCAATGTCTACCATTAAACGCATTTCCTCTTTGGAAAAAGTAGCTTGTTTAACGGCATTTTTCCCTAAAACCTTAATCACTAAATGAGTCAAAGCATTTAACATATATGTTAATGGCTTTAGTACAGTAAGAATGAACTTTGTTAGAGGATATACAATATAAGCCATTCGGTCTGGGAAAGCAGCCGCTATTGATTTAGGTAAAACCTCTGCAAATATAATAATCGCAACCGTTAAAATTCCCGTAGCAATCCCGACATTAAACCCATATTCTAAAGCAACAATCGTCACTAAAGAAGGCAGGACAATATTCGGGACATTATTAGCGATTAAAATGCCGGCAATAAATTCATCTGAATTTTTGACAAGCTTTAGTAAATTTTGCGATTTTTTGTCTCCAGCATCTGCCTTCGTTTGAATCTTTATTTTATTCGCTGCTGTAAGAGCTGTTTCACTACCAGAAAAAAAGCTAGAGGCAATAAAGAGTAAAATAATAGCAATAAAAATCAAGGTAGTTCCTCCAATATAATCGGTCATCAAAATTTCGATGAACACTGTATTTGTACATGTTATCTCTATAGTTAACTAACGAAAAAGGGATTGCAAGTAATATGAATGATAGAAAATCTGAAGGCATTTATTATTTTACTTAAAAATTGGAAGATTATTCATCAATAAAAGGGGTATTAAATAATGAAGAAACTAGGTACACGAATACTTTTTTTAAGAGGCACGACAAAAAGCATCGCAAAAGCAATGGGCAGAGAGTATGAGGTTGTAAAAATCAATCTCATCAAACAAACTTCTTATCCTACATTAAAAGGCTTGTTATTCAATAGAACAGAATACAGCTCACTTATCTGTTGGTCTAATATGGGTGAAAAAGCAAAGGTAGAAGAAGTCAGTTCTTCTCTCATTTTCATTAAAAAGTCTAAATCTCTTTCAATTAAGTATATTTCCGCAGCCGTTAACATACGCATCACCTATTATTTTAGTAGTAGTAAATACCCATACCCTAATATCCTATTTTTAAAACATAGAAAGCTCTTTTTTAGATAAGTTTTTTCTTAATAAAGTATTTAAACCTCTTACTAAAAGATAATCGTAATTAAACATTTTACGAATGAATCCATTTTACTTAGTAAAAACACATGGAGAATAGTTAAAAACTACACTTTTAGACATAAAAGCTAAAAATGAACCAGTAAAGTATTGTAGGTCTATTTAAAACAAGTATAAAAGACTTGTGTGTATATTCACAATCTTAGATTCTTATTGAATGGTAGTAGAGAATTAGGTACTATTATGGTATTTAATGTATAATTTGTAAACTTATAATTTGTTGGCTGTTGGAAGTAGAAATGAAAATAAGGATGTCGGAAGTGAAGAAAGGAGAGCAAGATGATTAGTTTTTTTTCGAATTGGTTTAAAACAGACACAGAAATTAAAAGAGATGATTATTTAGAGCTGTATCGGCGATTACAAAATTCAAAGTCCGAATTGGACCGAAGAATAACTGAAGCAGAGAATGATTATTCCTCTTATTTAAGTTCCATGCCATTTTTATCTATTCAGAAGCTTCCTTCAAAGGAATTTTATCAAGCAAAGGAATCATTGGAGGCGAAGGCCTCTCAATATATTCAACGGGAAAAAAATAAAAGAAGTGATTTAACAATCGCTGAGAATCGAGCATATAATCGATACCTTCACTATAAAAATCTCGCGATAAGAGAAGCTGAAAAGAACAAATAAAGAAGGAGTGATCGAATGTCTAAAGATGTCATAATCCATGATCACCGAGTACAAGAGGCAAAGGCGGCAGCGACTAAATTAAAATCATCTATCGATACGACCTATAATCAAAGCAAAACTCTTTTATCTTATGTCCAATCGTCTTCATGGAAAGGTAGTGCGAGAGATAGCTTTGTAACGTATTTAGAAATTATTATCCAATATCATCAAGATTTAAAAGAAACAGCTGCTCTACAAACGAAAGCATTAAATAATATCGAGAAGCATAAGAATGACTTCCAAAATGATGCGACAGTAAGAGAAGTGAAAAATCTATGGTAACGACTTCTAATGATACATTTAACGTACCCGAGCTATACCTAATGGCCGCAGCCTTTAAAGGGAATACTTTATTTGGCATTCCAGATAAGCAAACCTATCAGCTCAAAGGAAGCGCTATTTTTGAAGAGGCTCATCACAGGTTAATAGGAAAAGGAATTTTATCAACGGAAGGTAAATTAACCAAAAATGGGGCAGTGATTATTTCCGTTTTAAAAGAATATTATTCTAGTAAAAAGTTTGTGAGAATCAATCATTTAATGTTTGCCTTTCGAGATGAAAAGGCGGAAGAGTTAATCATCTTAGCAGAAATGGAAGAGCAGAAGGCTTATAAGTTACATGTTGTCGCAAAGCCTATTATTTTAAAAATGCTTTCTGATAAATTACCTTTAATTTTAAGAGAACCAGATGAGTCAGAAAAGGGTTTCCTTAAGAAGGAGCTAACATCTGAAGAGAAAAAGAGCATTCAATCCTTTCAACCGAGCGATCAGTCCATTAATTTTGAAAGGTTTCAATTAAATGAATCAAAAAAGGAGGCCACAAACCCAGAGTATTATCAGCAGTGGCTTATTTTTGAGAAGGATGAAAAGCTAATGATGGTTGATACGGTTCAAAAAGAATATTATCACGCGAGTCAATATTGGTTTTTGAAGATATTATTTGATGAGTTAGATTTTCCTTACAAGGAGGGTACAGTAGTATGATTGTTTCTGGAAGTGGTGCAACGAGTGGAATTACGATTAAACCGGACGAAATCACATCGATTTATAATCAATTGTTGGATATTATTAGTGAATTAGAAACAAATACACGGCCTTCAATAGAGAAGCTAGCAAGCACAAAGTTTTATGAAGCAGGAAGAGCAGAAGGTGCAATGGCTACCGCATATGTAGATGCTAATGAAAAATTTAATGACTTATATGATAATTATGTTCGAGCCTCTACTCTTGTAATAGACACCTTAAATACGATGATTGAGACTGATGAAGCCATTGCTAAACAAATATTTGAGGCAATGGGGTTGATATAATTGGATGTTAAATATCGAGAAGATGATTGGGATAAAGCAAGAAAAGGAATTCGTAACCTTATAGGTTTAGGTGTATGGGGAAAAGGAATGATCGACGAGCTGAAAAGTCTCTCTAAAAATTTAGACAAAGCAGCAAGGAATATTTCAAAATACGATTCAGATGGAGTCATCTCCTTTTATCATACGAATCGTGATCATGATTATGATGCTTTATTTGAGGATTTTAGAGTTTTGGAGAACTTCACTAAGAGAGTGGGCGGAATCGTTGATCAAACGATCGACCAGCCGTTTCATAAGGATTTTGATGAATTTGTAGCAAAGATGCGAGATTCCTCGATTTCTAACTACAGTACGACAAATCGAATCAATGCAACCGTTGTCGAAACACTTCACTATGGCTATGGAATGACGGAGAATTTCGAGCGAGAAAAAGAAGAAGTGACATTAAGTGACCTATTTACGGGTGACAACTTTTATAGCGATCAGATGAGATTAGAATTTGAACAGTGGCAGGAATTAAATCCTGACCAAGAATTAGCTTATGAAGACTATCAACTAGCAGCTGTTAATATGAACGCTTTTGAATATACCTCGATTAAGGATACTCAACTTACGAAGGAGTTTTGGGTTAGTATAGGGGCATTAGTTGTCATTGTCGGTGTAGCGCTAATTTGCCCTCCAGCTGGATTGACTTTAGGTGCAATATATGGTAGTTATGAATTAACAAACGCTATTGTAGGGAAAGATTTGATATCACAACGAGAGCTTGACACAGGAGAACGCTGGCTTCGAGGCCTGCTTGCCCCAATTGATATCATCCCAGCAGGAGCTGCTCTAAAACGATTTAGTGGGACGACTCGAACGGGTACAAAGCTCATTAACTCGACGCCAATTCAATCAATAACCAATCAAACAAAATCAATCGTCAATCAAACCAAAGGGGTAACTCAACAAGCCGTTAAACGAGTCGATGAGATGGTTCGTACAGCGTCTGCTCAAACAACCGCACGACTAAACAGCGCTAAAAAGGTTCTAAATGAGCAAGCGATACTAGCCCACAACAAGGTCATAGATGACATTCTTGCCTTTGGAAGAGGCGTTGATTCCAAGCTGACCACTGGAAAAGTGAATTACTATAGATTGAAGGATTTAATTTTATCCCCGTCATTTGCAACGGACATGGGAAGTGTTCAAGTCACTACAAGTCGAAACGTCAAACCAGTTACGGCAGCAGATGACTTTCTAAATGCCAAACTACCACCAAAGCAAAGTCTCACCAGCCCATCAGGAAGCTCAGCCCCAGTTGAAGGAGCTTCGCTTGGTAAGGGTAGGGGTAATGTAAATCATTTGGATGATATACCAAGAATAAAAGAAGTTGAAATTAATTTTAAAAGAAAAGATAAACATGATTCTAAAGAGTTTACAAGACAATTAAAAGACCAAGAAAAAGGTATGAATGAATTAACGGTTGACGAGTATTTGAAAAATAGGGACAGATATATTGCTGAAGGTAGAGCAATAGAAGGAAATGCAGCTCAAAAAATGGCTAGACAAGAAGCTCTTAAAGATAAAATTGCTGAACTGCGAAAACAAGGACTTTCCAGAGCAGATGCGACAAAGAAAGCTTCAGAATGGCTGGAAACAAAAGCAGCACTTCATAATCCAGATCAAATAGCTGGAGGAAGAGCAGACATTATTGGAGGTATGGGTGATAAAAGAGTAAATTCTTCGATAGGCTCACAATGGAAATATAGAATTGATGTTGTTGATGAGCAAATTAGGGAAATTGCGAAGAATATGTCACCTGATCAGTTAAAGAATACTTATTTAAATGTAAAATTAACTCACTAATGAAAGGAAGGTATGATAATTGGACACTATATTAAGCGATTTTAAAAAACATGAAACAGTTGATGAAGATGTTATTTTAAAATATAAAGATAAACTTCCTGAAGAATTAATAGAAACATGGAAAAAATATGGATTTGGTACTTTCGCAAATGACTTTTTAAAAATTATAAATCCAGACGATTATTTAGATATTTTAGAGATAAGTTATCTAAGGTATGAGCAGGCAATTCCTATTTTTACAACCTCAATGGGTGATATTATAGTAATGGAAAAAGATAAGTATGTAAATTTATTAAACTTTAGGAAAGGTTATGTTAATGTTGTTTCTTCCGGTTTTGAATTCTTTTTTGATGACTTAAAAGATAATGACTTTATGAACGATGAATTAATGTGGCAGCCTTATCCAGAAGCGATTAGTAAATACAGTGCCCCTAACTATGACGAGTGTTTTGGATACACCCCTCTATTAGGTTTAGGTGGAGCAGAAAAAGTAGAGAATCTAAAAAAAGTCAAACTGAAGGAACATATTCTTATTATTACTGAATTTATGGGACCAGTTCAGTAATATTAGGGAGTATGTTACAACATTAACTATAAGCACTTGATTGTCTCATTAGGCAACAGGTGTTTTTGATTTTGGAAAGTTGACAACTTTATTGATAATTAAGCATCTATTGTCTTATAGACTATAGGTGCTTTTTCATAAGAGCTAAGAAAAAACTTTCCAATAAGAATTGTAAGATTAAGGAAGGATTATGGGGAGAACGCATAGAAATGTTCATAAAGATTTAGAAATAAGGAGTTTCAATCTTCTTTTAAATGGTTACTATAAAAGTAGGGTGACAGAATAATGTCATAGAAAAGTTGAATGCTTGGTTATTTACATAAACTTAGATTGAGAGATTTAAAGCGATTTAGAAATAATATGTAAAATTTATGACATGTTGTCACAACAATTGACTGATGACATTGTGTCATTTATTATAAGAATATAAGATGACAGAGTGTCATGAAAAGGAGTGGTCTGATTTTGGTAAAGCAAATAAGTGAGATCGTTAAGCTTCTTCAAGCACAAGGAGTAGATGCATCGATTTGTAAAAAACCACTATATTTAATCGAGAACCAAGTTTCGTATGAGAGCGCTGTCAAATTGTTACATACTATAAGAAGATAAAGAATAACTTTGATTATTAGGTATTGAAGATTTGGAATTCGAAGGTAGCTATTTAAGGAGAGAACCTATTTGCCTAAAGTTACGTTTTTTAACTTACCAGATGATAAACAAGATAAATTAATTCATGCTGCTAAAGAGGAATTTTCTAGAGTGCCTTTAGCAAAAGCCTCTATTTCAAATATTGTAAATGCTGCTCAAATTCCGAGAGGAAGCTTTTACCAATATTTTGAGGATAAGAGTGATGCTTTTTTTTATCTTCTCAATATAAAAATACAAGAAAATAGAGAACGGATGGTAGAACTCATTCAAAAGAATGAAGGAGATATTTTTAAAACCATATCAGATTTGTTTGAGTATTTAATCACTGAACAGGACCAAAATCTTCATTTTATGAAAAATATATTTTTAAATATGGATCATCGAATTGAGCATGAATTCGAACGTAGTTTCCATTGGTATGATACCGATAAACAGATGAATGAACTGAATCAGATGATAAACAAACGAAATTTAAATATGGAAAATGAAGATGAATATAAATATATTATCAAAATTTTAGGCTCTGTATTAATTAGGAGTGTCATTGAAAAGTATTCGCTCGATCTTTCGATTGAAAAAGCAATAAAGGAATTTTCAAAAGAAATGGTTTTATTAAAAAAAGGATTGCATAAGTGAATAGTTGCGTTTTGGAAGATCATGATAATCGTTTATGGTCTTTTTATTTTGAATGAAAAGCAGGTTAAGTGATAATAATGACGAATCTTTATTAAGATAGTATTTACAGCTTGTTCTTGTTATGATGCTTCACCCAATTCATTTATTTAATAAAAATCTATTAGAATGATTTACGAGGTGATCGATATGGCTTTAATTACTGTAAACTTTTTTTCGAAAGCGATGAATAGAGAGGTTCCCTTCCAAGCGATTATTCCACTGGAACCAGCGGATGGTAAAACGAATACCCTACCACTTAAATCTCTTTACCTACTTCATGGTTACCATGGTGGTTATACTGATTGGCTTAGTAATAGTAGAATTAGGGAATTAGCCTATAAATACAATATAGCGGTATTTATGCCGGCGGGTGAAAACCACTTTTATTTAGATGATGAAGAAATGGAAGTCATGTATGCGCAATATGTAGGGAAAGAGCTTGTGAATTATACGCGGCAGCTGTTTCCTTTATCTTCGAATAGAGAGGATACCTTCATTGGGGGATTGTCAATGGGAGGGTATGGTGCGATTCGTAATGGACTAAAATATCATGATACCTTTGGACGGATCATAGCACTGTCCTCTGCTTTAATCACATACAAAATACATAACATCGATAAGGATTTTGATAATGGAATAGCGAAGTATGGCTATTATAGAAGGGTGTTTGGAGATCTCACTCAGCTGTTAGGAAGTGATAAAGACCCTGAAGCAATTGTTGAGCATTTAATGAATAACGAATGTGTCATTCCACAATTATTTATCGCCTGCGGTACAGAAGATTTTTTACTAGATGTGAATCATATGTTCTATGAGTATCTAAAAAATAAAAATATAGATGTCACCTATCATGAAACGAAAGGTGATCACAATTGGGATTTTTGGAATGAATATATAGAAAAAGGATTGCAGTGGGCAATGACACCTGTATTGGAGAATTCGTAAATTGTCATGAATTTTGTAAATGAAGACCTTGAAAAACTTTAATAGAAGGAAAAGAGTCTATGAACATTGGTTTTGTTCAAAAGGCTCTTTTTTTGTCTTATTATAGAATCTATATTTAAAAGCGTAAAGGATGCTGATTCTTAAGACGGAAAAAAAGGTTCGATTTTACTAATTATAATATAGGAACACTGTACTTTATATTGAAATTTTCGCTCCATCCCCTTAGGACTTCCTATTCAATTTATAGAAATATACGTATAAAGGTTTGACATAATTTTCAATTATTTTTAGAGTAAACACTATGTGTTTGTAAAATTATAACAAGAGACGAAATGCTTAACGGTTGAATGAGGAAATAATAATAAATAAAAAAGATGAAATGAGGGAGGATTTATGGCGGTTACAATAAAAAGAAGAACAGGCATGATTGGGATGGGCTCAAAAATAGATTTAAAAGTAGATGGGCAGCTTGTGACTAAATTAAAAAATAACGAAGTTTACCAAGTAGATGCTAAAAGTAAGGAAATGAAGGTTAAAGTAAATCAATGGTTTTTTGGCAGTCCAGAAAAAAGTGTAACGGATGGTCAGACGATTGAAGTAAAAACAAATATGATGGCTATTTTATTATTCTTTGTTTCGTTTATTTTCCTATTTGCAGGCAGTTTTACGAGTCAACCCATTCTATTAGTTTTAGCGTTAGCGCTAATAGTCTGTACGATAGTTTTTGGTGGTAAGGGATGGTTTTCAATAGTCCAAGAATCTCAAGGCTAGAAAGCAATTTTTCGGAAAGTTAAAATATTTTCAAAAAAAGACAGAAAAAAATACAAAATTTTGGTTTTATTTGGTTTTTAATAGGGTATCAAATTAACAGCTTCACAAAATTTACTAAATAATGTAAAGCAAAAAGTTTTAAACGAATGGAATGGATATCATTTTGATAGGTTTCTGGTTGATTAATAGTATCTAGGTAAAAAGAACCGAACAACCCTGTTTGATTTTCCCGACTAACAACGTTTTTTGATGGAAATTATCTCAATATTTAGGGCTTAATTATCAATTATTGGAAAATATTCCATTGTACGTTGACATTTTTTTACCTGTTCCCTTAGCATTTGTAGATGAAGGAACAATTGATTCAATCAAATTCCTGCTAAAAGGTGTCTAAAATTATATTTTTGAGGAGATGATTTCATGTCACAAATTAGAATGACCCCTGAACAACTGCAATCGAAAGCAAAAAGATATGGTCAAAGCTCTCAGCAAATTGACCAAATTCTTAGAGATTTAACAAATCTTCAAAATGAACTAAGAGGCGAGTGGGAAGGTCGCGCTTTTGAACGCTTTGACGACCAGTTCAGAGAATTAGAGCCTAAGGTTAGAGATTTCTCACAACTAATGCTCGAAATTGAGAACCAGTTAACGAAAACAGCAGAAGCGGTTGCTCAACAAGATGAAGCGTTATCGCGTAATTTTGGTTTAAGATAAGTAAAAGGTATAGACATAGCCACGTTATCTAAACTAGTTAGTAATCGTGAATGAATGTCGAAGTTGAGCTACATGACAAATGTTATGTAGCTCGCTTAATGACTGTAAGTATTACCATCATTTCGGTATTGGTTATAGCTTTGCTCATAAATGTTATTTTAAGATTGAATTAGCAGGGGTTGAAGGAAAAATGAAAACATTTGATAAAAGATGGTTAGTTTTCTTAGTGTTAATTATTGCGCTAGCATCTGGTTTATCTTATCTTGCTTTAAATCAAGAGACGGATACTGCAGAGCCAGCTGAAGTACAAACGATGTCTGTAGCTCTAGTTAATGAGGATCAAGGAGCTGAGTTTAACGGCACTCCGTTGGCTTTTGGTGAAGCCTTTGTACAAAGTATAAATCGTAATAATAATCATGATTGGTATGTAGTAAGTCGTGGAGTCGCAGAAAGCGGAATCCAGAACAATACATACGATATGATGGTTGTCATTCCTAATGATTTTTCAGATAAAGCTTTATCTATTGATTCTGAAAATCCTGAACAAGTAATACTTGAATATAAAATAAATGCTTCTGAGAATGTCAGAGTGAAAGAAGAGGCTGAGAAAACAGCTAGTAATATTCTAAATGACTTTAATCGTCGAATTATTGACGTATACTTTGCGAGTGTCATTGGTAATTTACAGGATGCTCAAGATAATATCTCTGAAATTATAGCTCAACAATCTGTATACACGAATACATACAATGAAAGCATTTATCAGCCATTAGCAGGCTATACAGATCAATTTGGTTATATAAAGGACAATACTCAATTATCAAAAGATAGCTTTGGTGGATTCGAAGAATTGATGGAATCCTACGAAAATCAGCTAGTTGAAAACACAGAGCTTGACCAAAACTATTTATCTAGCTTAGAAGACGCATCACAACTGAAAGAAAGCAATAATACAAATATTTATTCATTTCAAGATTCATTTAATCAATTTTATCAAGGGCTGGTCTCGGGTGACGTTGAGCGCCAGCTGCAAAATTTACAAACGGCTAACAGTCAAATAAATGAACAGTTCCAAGGGATGCAAGCTAATAATCAAAGAAACAGTGTAGCTTTTTTAAGCACCGCTAATCAAGAACGAAATATTGTAAGTCATGCGGTTGATTTAAGAAATCACTTACGCTCGTCTTTGCAGCAGGTAGAGCAAATGCAAAGTAGAGTACAAAATATATTAAATCCAGAAGAGCCTGATAGCTTAAGTGGTAATATTCGTAATAGACTAACGGCTATTTTGGAGGATGCATTTGAAAATGATGAGCAATTAAGTATTAATTCTTTGTTTGAAAATCCAGATCAAACGGTAAGAGGAAGAATTAATGAACAAATTAAACAGCTCCCTTCTTTAAATCCTGATGATTTCACAGGCTATGGTCTCCCTGAAAGAACAGTGAGAGAAATCCTGAATGTTATTGCGGTAACAGAAAAGTATAACAGTGAGTTTGAGTATATTCGTCCTGAAAATGGCGACCCTGTGCTTGGAGAAGAAATCAATCGTTTAGTTAATCATTTAAGAGGTAATGGATTGAGCGTTAGTGATACAGTCAGATTACCGAAAAATGAAAAAGACGGTCAGATTTTCACTTTAAATATTCCTGATAAATATGAACTTCGTTATTTAGGTATTCAATTACCGGGCCATGATGAAGGTAATTATACGTTTACTTATTTACGCAATAATGAAATTTTACTGCCAACGAATGAAAAAGGAAAAATGACCGTTAATGTCACATTGAGATTAAAGAACGATCAAGAGCTTGATGATATATATAAGCCTATCAAATGGGGTTGGAACTTAAAGCAGGAAGATTTGACAAATGTCGATGAGCCTGATGAATATGCATATCAAGGAGTTACACCACTATTAGTATCCAATACGACTGCTGAACAATCAGAAGATCCAGAAGATAATCAAGAGCCAGAAAATGAAAATGAAGCCGATAATGGCACTGAACCAGAGAATGGTAACCCTGTAGAAGATGTTGTCGATGAAGATGAGAATGGTTCTGATCCTAATGAAGATGGCGAAAATGGTTCAGAAGGTGAAAATGGTCAGAATCCAAGTCCAGGTAAGCCTGGAAATGGAGAAGGTGACTCAGATGATAACAACTCCGAATTACCTCCAAGAGAAGAAGAGGAAGACGAACAGGAGGAAGAGGAAGAAGAGCCAGAACCAGAGCGAGTTGTCGTCATTAATAATCAGATATCTCATGAAATTCTTTCTCCTATTGAAAACTTAGATAATACGACAAGAACATTAATTAATACAGTGGCTAATACGATTAGCTCCTATCAACAGCTTCTTTCCTCGTATGAAAGCTATTTTGGTTTAAACATGAGCCATCATAGATTACTAGGGTTTTTGGAAGAGAGAACATTAAAACAAATAGGTGAGCAAAGAGAAGATTCTTTATATAACCTTTTTAATGTTAAAGAAATTTCTGGATTATTAACCGATTATATTACGAATCAAATCGTGGCAAGCATAACGGAGGAAATTGCAAGACCGTTAACAGCCTTTGAACAACAAATTGACCAATATCGTCAGCAAATTGTTCAAGCAAATGATGGAATGGATCAGCTGGCAGAAAAAATTGCCGCTACTTCTCAACAAGCCTCTGTACTAAATGAGAGCTTAAATCAAACCTTAGAGGATGTAGCAAGGTGGAGAGAAGAAACGGTTCAGCTGTTAGAAGCACAGGGTGATATTCAAGCAAGCGCGGACGAGGAACAAGCAGCTATGCTGAATTTAGGAAGTGAGTTCCAACCATTAATGATGTCTAGTCAATCATTAGCTGATCAGGCGCAAAGTAATCTCAATTCGGCTGAAACAGTTTATCAAACATTTGAAACGATCGATGAGCAAGCTGACAGTATTCAACAGAGTGGTGAAAGCATTGTTACTGAAGCTGAAACATTGTCGATTGATTTAACAAACAAGTTGTTTGAAGATCAAGCTTTTGCCGATAATTTTGCTAATGTGTTTGATAATAGTCGGATTGGTGACAGACAGAATGAAAATTTATATGATTTTCTTTCTAATCCTGTCAGAACGAGTAATCAAGGAACGATTACATCTAGTAATGCCTTTACTCCATATTTCTTAGTCCTAATTTGTTCGATAGTTGTACTGTTTACGGCTTATGTGATTTCAACCATTCATCAAAAAAGGTTAAGTGCCGACCAGTTTGCAGCTGAAAAATCGATAGTGGGTCGAAATACACCTATAACTCTCATTACGGCTGGAATAGGTATTCTTGAAGGTATAGTTATAGGAATCGTATCAAGCTATTACTTACCAATTAGTGATTTGAATATGCTGCAATTAACGATGGTGATGGTTTTACTTGTTACAAGCATGCTACTTCTTTCTACTTATTTACTAAGACAAATGAAGATGATAGGTATGTTTATTCTATTAGTTGTACTGAGTATGTACTTATTCTTTACAGATGCATTAGGTGTAGGTGTAAGAGGACTTTCTGCTATTGAGCGTTTCTCACCTCTACAGTATGTAGAATCGTTGCTTTCGGATATGGTACAAGGAACAGCTAGTTTATTTGCTGCTAGTTTAATACTCATTGTATTAATTGTAATAGGAGTTTTTACGAACCTTTTTGTTCTGATTCGTTCAAAGAGAGAGGAAGATTTAGGTAATGAAAACCGAGCTGAAGCCAGTTAAATTAATGCTTGGAATCACTATCATTTTGCTGATGCTGCCAATGGCAGTATCAGCAGAGGATAGTAATGAAAATGATGAGTCTAATCAACGAGGTAGTCTCCAATGGCAAATCGACCGAGTAAACAGAGATAGAGATAAAGGAACGGAATATATACAAACAGAGTTAGAAAGACGTTTTCCTTCTTTGTTTAAGGAAGAAACAGAGCAACAAATTGACCGTAAAATGGAAGAAAATGAAGATCAATTACTTAAATTGCAGCAGTCCTTATTTACTGAAGAAAAGCCAGAGCATAATTTAGCTATCCAACAGGTAAGAGAATCTCTATTTTCAGAAGAATATACGGCAGTTGCATCTAGAAGCTCCCAAGAAGAAGAAGAGGGAGGCTCGATGTCGAGTAATGTTATTTTAATAGCATTATCAGCAGTAGCTTGTTTTTTAGGCGCTGGTCTTTATTTAATGATGAGAAGAATGCTAGATTAGGAGTTAAAAGATGGTAAACAATACTCATATTAATGTAACCATTGATTTTAGCCAAAGAGTAGAAGGTGGAAAGGTTTATGACCTTAGAATTCCTACTCAACTAACGGTTAAGCAATTAATATTAAATGTAACTGATACGCTAAATATTGAGAATAGCAACTCGAAATGCTCAATTAAGGTTGTAACCAAGAATTTATTAATAACTGATGATGACCATCTAAAAGATTACCCCGTAACAGATGGAGATGTTCTCGTCGTTTTATAAATGTAACAGATAATAGCTGTTTAAGTGATGAAGGAGCAATTAGAGATGAACGATAAAACGATAGAATTTGACAATCTTACTTATAAGTATGCAATGGATGATGATTATTGGGAATTAAAAATGCCTAAGTCACAAACGAGTGTAAGAGATATAAGGCAGTTAGATATCTCGATAAACCCTTCTGATTTATTTGTCCCAATGAGTATTAAAGAAGACGAAGATGCTTTTTTATTCTCATATGATGTTAAAGGTAAAAAAACATGGGAAAAAATTGTGAAGTTAGAGCGCAACGAGAAGCTTAGGCTATTAAGTAACATGGGTAAACTAGAATCTTATCTTTCGAGTAGAGTTACGTTTTTTATTCATCCTGATAACCTTGTTTTTGATGATAATTTACTTCCAAATGTTGTACATCGAGGTATTCGTAATTTAGTGCCCCCTATTGAAATGGATGAGGAAGTGTTTTTAAAGCAATATAAATGTTATATTATTGCTCTTTTTTCAAAGAAATTTAGCTTTGATGAGCTCTATCACGGCTCGCTAGAGAATAATTGGGAAACGGAATTTGAGAAATCTGTTAGTCAATTTACGACTCTTGCTGAATTAAAAGGTTTCTTAATAAATAGCTATGAAAAAGAACAAAAGAAATCGAATGAAACCACTATGCTCGTTCCAATTAAGAAATTTCGACTGTATAAAACTCTTTCCATATCAATGATTGTACTCTCAGTTCTTCTGGCTGCTCCTTTAATGTACTATGGCCTATTAAATCATCCTTTTCAAAATAAGTTACTTGATGCTCATGGGGCTTATTTAGCTTCTGATTACGGAGAGGTCATTTCTACTTTGAGCGGAGAGGATCCTGGAAAATTCCCCAATCATTCAAGGTATATCCTAGCTCATTCCTATATTAATGTTGAAAGTTTATCTGAGCAAGAAAGAGCATCGATCTTAAATAATATTAGCTTAAGAAGTGATCGACACTATCTTCTATATTGGATTTATAACGGTAGAGGGGAATTCGAGGAGTCGTTAGAAACGGCTAAGTATTTAGATGATCCTCAGTTGATTATATATGGTCTTATCAAAAAAATAGAACAAGTAAGAAATAATCCTAACATGACTGGTTCAGAGCGAGATGAAGAATTGAATCAACTGCAGACAGAATTAAATCGGTATATAGAAGATTATGAGCTAGAGCCGAATGAGGAAGGTCAGCTTAATCAACCAATCGAGGATACAGAATCGATTGATGTAATGAATGATTCAGAGGCAGCTCCAGAAGATGACCCAGCTAGTAATGAGAACCAAGACCAGCAATCAGAACCAGAAGATGATGAAAATGCAAATGAAGAGGATGATTAAATCCCGTTCAACCTATAGATTGGATAAGAGAGGATCGTGTAGATGGCTATGAAATTACTAATCATTCATTATAAAAATCAAATACATAAATGCCATTTATCTCTAGAGCGTTTAATTACAATTGGAAATACATGGTCTAACTCTTTGACTTTTTTAGAATTAGACAGAGAGCTAACGATGAACTGGGATGGAAGCTCCCTTTTCTATGAAAAAGAAGAAATTGTCGAATCCTTTTCCTTACAAATTTCTAATGATGAAATGAACATTTATTTGTTGAATACGGACTCAACTAGAATATTAGATTTGACGAGATACTCTACTGTAAGTCTTGGTCCTGAGGCTTTTAATGATATAGCTATTAAAGGCTGGAACGCAGACTTAGTTATAGCTCAAATCGATGATAATCATTTCCAACTGCAAGTTGAAGCTGGAAATGTGTTTCACAATAGTTTGCTAATCGATGAAAAAGCCGATCTGAAAATAGGAGATCAGTTGTTTGTTGATGGAGTTTTGATGACTCTCGGTGAAGGCTGGATTGAGATTGTCACCTTAAAAAACGTTCAATCGAAATTAGTTGAGATGGTCTATGTCGAGAAAAAATACGATGGAGAATATCCAGATTATCATCGTTCTCCTCGCATTATTTATAGAGAGCCAGAAGAGGATCGAACGATTGCAAAGCCATCCAATAAACCAGGTAAGCCGAGTGAGCAGCTAGCAAGAACGATAGTACCGCCATTAGTTATGATTGCAGCAATGGTAGTGATTTCCTTAGTACAGCCAAGAGGGATATTTATTATCGCGATGCTTGCTGTAACGATCTCAACCATTATATTTTCGGTAACTTCTTATGTGAAAAGCGTAAAAAAGTACAAAGCTGATATGAAGGAAAGAGATGTCACCTATAAGGAATATTTACAGCGGAAGAAAAAAGAGCTTTTTCTTGTGACAGAGGAGCAACGGCATTCATTACAGTACCACTATCCTGATGTTATACAGGTTAAGGATATGGCTGTGAATGTTCAAGAAAGAATTTATGAAAAAACAATGTATCATCATGATTTCTTAAATTTCCGCGCCGGTATAGGGGAAGTAGATACAAGCTTTAAAATCGATTTCCGAGACGAGGAGTTTAGTCAAGAAAAAGATGAACTGATAGATATGGCTAGGGAGCTATTAGAAAAATATAAAAAAGTATCAAATGTTCCAGTTGTCACTTCATTAAATATGGGGCCAGTTGGTTATATCGGTCATAGAAGCCTAGTTTTGGAGCAGCTACAGCTGTTAGTTATGCAGCTATCTTTATTCCATAGCTATCATGACCTTCAATTCATTACGATTTTCCCCGAGGAAGAGAAAAATCAGTGGGATTGGATGAGATGGCTACCTCATGCTAGTATGCGTGATGTCAATGTGCGTGGTTTTGTTTATCACGAACGCTCAAGAGATCAAGTATTATATTCGCTATATCAAATTATGAAAGAACGAAAACAAGCAGTTGATGAAAAGGGACAGAGTAAGGAAAAGTTATACTTTACCCCTCATTTTGTTGTATTGATTACAGATGAGAAGCTTATTTTAGACCATACCATTATGGAATTCTTTAATGAGGATCCAAGTGAATATGGTGTCTCGCTTATTTTTGTTCAAGATGTACTAAGAGCGTTGCCTGAGCATGTACGAACGGTTATAGACATTCGTGATGCGAAAGAAGGAAAGATTATTTTAGAGGATAGTGAGCTAGTTAATAAATCGTTTAAACCAGACCATTTTCCAAAAGACTTTGATAAAGAGCTTGTCTCTCGTGCTTTGTCACCTATTAACCACCTCCAAAACCTAAAAAACTCTATTCCAGAAAAAGTTACTTTTTTAGAGCTATATGGAGTGGAAAGAGTAGAGGATTTAGAAGTATCAAGGCGTTGGAATGTGAACGAGACTTATAAAAGCTTAGCAGTCCCATTAGGATTAAGAGGGAAGGAAGATTTAGTACAATTAAATCTACATGAGAAAGCACATGGACCGCATGGTCTTGTTGCAGGTACGACAGGTTCTGGTAAATCGGAAATTATTCAGTCATATATTTTATCTTTAGCTGTTAATTTTCACCCGTATGAGGTTGCTTTCTTGTTAATCGATTACAAGGGTGGAGGAATGGCAAACTTATTTAAGAATATGCCACATTTGTTAGGAACCATAACGAACTTAGATAAAGCTCAATCGATGAGAGCACTTGCTTCTATCAAGGCTGAATTACAGAAGCGACAAAGGCTGTTTGGTGAATATGATGTCAACCATATTAATCAATATCAAAAGCTCTTTAAGCAAGGAAAGGTAAGTAAACCAATGCCTCACCTTTTCCTCATTTCAGATGAATTTGCTGAATTAAAAGCGGAACAGCCTGACTTTATGAAGGAGCTTGTATCAACAGCTCGAATAGGACGATCATTAGGAATCCATTTAATTTTAGCAACACAGAAGCCAAGTGGAGTAGTGGATGACCAAATTTGGTCAAACTCGAAATTCAAGCTAGCTTTAAAAGTTCAGAATTCAAGTGATTCTAATGAAATTTTAAAAACACCGGATGCTGCTGAAATAACGTTGCCTGGTCGAGCCTATTTGCAGGTAGGTAATAATGAAATATATGAATTGTTTCAAAGTGCTTGGAGTGGAGCGGATTATATACCTGACAGAGAAGTTCAAGATTATGTAGATACAACCATTTATGCAATTAACGATTTAGGACAATATGAAATTCTAACACAAGACTTAAGTGGACTGGACCATAAAGAACAGGTCGAAAAGGTGCCAACTGAGCTTGATGCAGTCATAGACCACATTGCTACTTATACAGTGGAACATCAAATAGAACCGCTAGAAAGACCTTGGCTACCACCGCTTCCTGAAAAAATTTGTCCAACTGATATTGAGGATATTGATTATCTTGATGCATGGCAGGAGCCTAAAAAGCCTTTAAGAGCAACGATTGGTTTGGTCGATCAGCCTGAAATGCAATCACAAACACCTTTAACGGTTGATTTAAGTAAGGATGGACATATGGCCGTATACTCTAGTCCTGGATATGGAAAATCAACATTCCTTCAAACGGTTGTATTAGGTTTAGCCAAAAAGCATAACCCAGAGCATTTACATGTATTTTTATTAGATTTTGGTACTAATGGTTTGTTGCCATTAAAAGATGTCCCCCATGTAGCGGATACGATTTTAGTGGATGAAACAGAAAAGGTTGAGAAATTTGTAAGACTACTTTCTAGCAATATGAAAGAAAGAAAGCAACTGCTAAGCTCCTTTGGCGTGGCGAATATTTCGATGTATGAAAGAGCAAGTGGAAAGACTGTACCTAATATATGTATTGTCATTGATAACTATGAATCCGTTCGTGATATGGATTATGTCGAGGAATTTGAGAGAGTGATTACTCAAGTTGCTAGAGAAGGGGCTAGTGTAGGATTACATCTAGTCATCAGCTCAGGAAGACAGAATTCAATGAGAATGCCTTTGTTATCTAATATTAAAACACAAATACCATTGTATTTAATTGAAGCATCAGAAGCTCGCTCTATCATTGGAAAAACGGATATAGAGGCGGAAGAGATTCCAGGAAGAGGGTTAATTAAGCTAGAAGATCCGGCCTTGTTCCAAACAATTTTACCTGAAAAAGGTGAGGAATCACTAGAAATTATTGATTCTATTAGAAATCTAGCTAAGGAAATGGATGATAACTGGAAGGGTAAAAAACCAGAGCCTATTCCAATGGTACCTGAAGTACTTGATTTTAATACGTTTATGGAATGGGAAAAAACTCAAGAAATTGTCTCTAGAAAAGAAGTATCCATTGCAGTAGAGATGGTAGATGTGCAACCTGTCGCTATTAATCTACAAAAAGAAGCACCATTAAAAGTAATAGCTGACAACGAAATGAAAATGAAAGATACCATTGAAAATCTAATCGATTCCTATATAGCGCAAGCTGATACTGAGGTAATCCTCATTGATAATGAACAATATAACTATTCTCATTATTCAAGTGCTAATTGCAATTATGGAGTTGGTAAGGACTACTTTGAACAAATCTTTGACAACATTAATTCTTGGTTTACTAGTAGAAAAGCCGCTGTTAGTGAATTGAGAAAAAATAATGCATCAAATGATGACATCCAAAATTTATTTGCGCAAATGAACTCTGTAGTGATTCTGATTACTGATTATTCAATCCTTAAGAACACATTGAGTCGAACAGTAGAAGAGGATTTTATAACCATTCTACGACAAGCAAAGGAATATAAAATTGGCGTTGTTTTTGCAGGTGCGATCGCATCCTTTGAAGGATATGACGACTTATCTAAATTCTTAAGAGACTCAGGTTCGACGATATTGTTTACAGAGCTGAAAAATCAAAATTTATACAGTGTTTCCAACCGTGTCTTATCTGAGAAAAACCTTGAACAATTTGAAGCCTATTATATTGTCAACAACATGCAAACCAAAATTAAAACAGCCAAAAAAGGAGGCGAAGTTTATGAACGTGTTTAATGTGAATGATTTGCTAGTATGTTTAAATGAATCAACGATTAAAGATAAAGTTTTTGTTTCAATATCGGTTGATGCTGGCTTTTCATCGAATAGACTTTCAGTCGGAGAGAAAGAGGTCATAATCGGCTCCGCGGCTGTTAAGGTGTTTTTTAACTATATAAAATCACAGGTTAAAACAAAATACGATTTTCAAATTGATTGTGATGTGACAACAAATACTTCTAGTTTTTTTTGGGAAACAGATTCTAGTAAGTACAAGGAAGAGATACAGAATGTGATAGACGAAATTCTTACATCTGATATCGATGTAAACAAATTAATGACTGAAAAAGAAATGACTATTACTCGGTTTAAAGAAAATTACAAGCATTTAGAGTTTCGTGGCCGGATGAAGATGTTGGAATTTACAGATGCTAACAAAAACTTCAACTTTAAGGAGTTTTCTAACGACTTGCTAGAAGTAGATGAAGAGAAAGTACGTTTAATGCGAGAAACTTTATGTTTTCCTAATAGTATGTTTTTGTTTGTTCACGGTGATGGGGAAAGAGAAGTTCTTGAGCAGCTGACGATTCCTACTCATGAAAATAAAGATATTGGCAAACTATTTGAGCAAGTGCAGTGGGCTTTTCAGAAGGATGTTGTCTTAAATAAAGCTTCTAAAGGTAACTATCAAATGGGAAGTATTAAATTTGAGAGGTCACCAACAGAAACTGATTTAACAGCTGAACACGCTGTACTATCAATGATTGGGGAGATTTTATTTGAAGGTAGTCACGAAGTAAATGTGGACCCAATGGATGTATCTCTAAATTACTTTAAGAGCCCTATAAAAGAGTATAAACATGATGTGTATTCATGTATAACAGAGGAATCGGTTGAAAAAGCAAAAGTAAAAATAAACAAGAAGCTACAGCATTTAATCGTTAATAACCAAAAGGAATTTGTTTTAATGGCTGGAACCTTCTACATGAATAAGGTGGATATTTTTGATTGGATGCAAGTAATGACCACCCTTGAGCATCATCAAATTCTATCATTCCTAAAAGAAAGAGATTATAAAATTAGAGAAGGGTATTTAAATTATTATAAGGAGGAGAATAGGTATGTCGTCTAAAGAAATATTTATTGATCCAATGAATTATGATAAAGAGGCGGACGCTTTTCAGAGCACTACCTCAGCAATAGAATCAGGAAATGTCATTGATGTGGCAGCAATTAAGAAAAAAACCTTACTTAGCTCAATGGATACGTTGGAATCTATTATTGAACAATATAAACAATGTGTAGATGAATATGTACAGCTATCTACAAAAGACTATCAAGAAATGAAGCGATTAAAAGAAGAGTGGGTAAATGCAGATTCTACGATTGCAAATAACACTGGATTTGGAAGTGGAAGCGGGGGGGCATTTTAGAGATATGCAGCGCTTGGTTAATGAAGAAATTAGGGAATTAAAAAGTAAAGTGTCTGAATATAAGGAAGCGATCTCGGAAGCAACCTACGAGCAATTTAAATCATCTACTGTACTAGCGAATACGAATAGCTTAAGAGGAAAAACGGGTGATTCCTTTAGAGAATATGTTAATATTGTTCATTTAAACCTCACACAAAAAATGATTAATGTTGCTGAAGAAATTCAACAAGCGATTGAAAAAATGGAATCTACTTTTTTAGAGTACGAAAGTATGGGATCTGGAATTGTTGATTCCACGACCTTAGACCGTGTAGTCGAGAAGATAGAGCAATCAAAAGGAGATTTCTATGAGTTGCAGGGACGTTCAGCCTTTTTAATGAGCCGTGCATCAGAATTTATTGCTACCACGTCACTCCCTAATTTTGCTGTTACATCCGCCTATCGAGATTCGGAAGATGAGATAAAAGGCCATAAAGATGATTTAGAAGCAGCTGATACTCGGGCAAAGAATGACTTGAGAAACGTAGAAAGCCGTGTTGAATCCTTAGAACAACAATTAAAAGATTTACAAACGGTTTATAGAGGCGAGGGTGGCCTAGCTTATGATAAAATAGGTAAAATAACGAATGAAAAATGGTATTCCGACGAAAATACAGGAGCTTTTGCAGCGAAGCTAGAGGATGATCCATTCTCTGTAGATACAAGTAAAAATAGCTTTTATGAAGACCAGTGGGTAGGAGGGATAAATGGAGAATATTTCGGATCCTACGACCATGCCTTTTTGAATTATGAAAGTTCAACCGTTGTAAAAGATGGAAATACAAGACACGAAGGAAGTGCTTCTGTTTTTGAACTAAATGGCTATGCGCAAGCGACAGAGTATGCAGTAGCTAGTGCATCTGGAAGTGTTCTTCAAGTTGGCGCTCATTCTGAAATTGGTAAAGATGGTGTTGATTTAAATGCGCATGGAAATGTGGCAAAGATAGACGGAAATGTCATTATAGGTACAGAAAATTTTAACGGAAATGTTGCTGGGAATGCAGAATTTCTATCAGGTAATGCTAATTTTGTGGTTAAGCCACCTGATGAAAATGGCGACTATAAACTGCAAGTCGGTGCAAAGGGAGTTTTATGGAAAGCAGAGGCAAGCGGCGGCTTTAGTTTGTTTGGCCTAAGTGATCCTAAAGGCTCTTACGAGAATACTAATGATGGTACGAAAGAGAAGCGCTCGCTGCTAGGGTTAGACGGCAGTGTGAGTGTTGGAAAACAAGCGGGAGCAGAAGTGGAATTTTCAAGTACTACCGCCTATGAGAATGATTATTTTCAATTGAATTCAGATAGATATAAAATTGATGTTGCACTAATTGCAGGTGTTAAAATAGACCTTCAAGTCCCATCCATATCCTTGAAGTGGCCTTTTTAATACGAAGGACTGAGGTGAATCTATTATGTCAGAGTTACAATCTTTAAGAAATGATTATAATAGTAAGCAACAAGAGCTTAATGCTTGTACGAATGAAATTGCTGTTTTAAACGGAAAAATAGCTCAACTAGATGTTATTATTCAAGATTTTGCCCAATTTAAAAGTGATATGCAGGATCATCGTAACAAATTTAGGCAACTTGCGAATGAAAATTATGATCAATGGCAAGGAAGGTTATTTAATATGTCTCAACAAAACATGAGGGCTAATCTAGAGTTTACAACGTTAAGAGATTATATTAATAAAGTGGACGATAATTTAGACGAATTAAATAATGAAAGAATGAGATTACAGAATCAAATATACAGTACGGAAGGTTTAATGGGCACGATTAAATCAGGAATGAATTGGTTATCAACAAAAATAAGTAATTTACTAAATTAACCTAACTATAAGGTGGTGTTAGAGATGGAAAAAATAAAAATTAAACCAGCTAAAGCACATGAACAGCAAATTGAAAATGAAGAGGTTTTAAAAGAAATAGAAGATGTGCAATTATACTTTGATCAAAACAACCTACCTTTAAAAGACCATTCTATTAATTATGTGGTCTTAAGAGGCCTATATGAGCCAATAGATAAAACAATGATGCTAGTAGGCGTTTTTGTTAATAACTCTCATTCTACCATTACTGCTTTACAGGGGAGTATGCAAATATCTTTGAGGGAAAATAGTGAAGTCACTTTTCCAAAAATGGATTTTAAATTTCCACCTGAATTTTTAGGTGAGCTTCATCATAATGAAGGTTTTATTGTCCATGTGAAGGTTCCGACACAAGGATTAGAATCAGAAAAAAGGGTTTATCAAACAACCGAATTATTAGGTAAAATTGAAGATATCCAAATAATTAAAGTAGATAACAATTAGTAAAGGTGGGTATAAAATGTCTGATGACGATCAAGCAATGTCACTTTTGAAAACTTCAACTAGAAAGAGCTTTCGTTTAAGTGTTATTATACCAATTGTTTTTTTTATAGCGGGCTTAGGTTCGATTTTAGGTGCTGTTTTTCTTTCCAGTACCAGTGAGGAGGCCAATCGGAATTTAATGATTGGTCTTAGTATAGGCTTTTCTATCATTCTTATTTTCTATCTCATAAATTGGTTTTTTTGTTTATCATTTCTTCGTGAAATTAAACATTTGGAAATTAAAGATTCCAAATTACAAAAACTTATCGATCTAAGTCGTTACTGCTGTATTTTATTTATGATTCCTCTTACCTTTTTTATAGGGCTAGTTGGATTTTATAAAGTAAATCAATTTGCAGAGGGTAAAGTACAGAGAGGATCCTTAGATCAAATACTGTATAAATTCTTAATAGAGAAGAGATAAAAAGTAAGGAGAGATTTACCATGAAAAAGATTATCATTTTTATGCTGTTAAGTTTACTGTTTCTATCAGCATGTAACTTTTCAGTCGATGTTGATGATGGAAACGAGGAAGAACCCGAAGATATTAATAATGAAGTAGAAGAAACGAATAATGGAACAGAAGAAGATACAAATAATGAAGCTGATAATACGACCGATAATGGAAAAGAACCAATTGAATTAAAATTATCTCAAGCTGACGAAGAGGCAGGGGTTACGACAGAAAATAATGAACTCTTTCAAGAGCTAAATGATTTTGTTGAGCAAAACCCAGATGCTGGAACTGAAAATGATTTTTCGATGACATCTATGACCATGATTCAGGATCCTGAGGGTAACCAACAAATGATATTTTTGGGATTTAATCGATTAGGCGAATCCATTAAAAATGTGTCGTTCTCTTATAGTTTAGGTAATACGGAAGGAGATATGGTTTGGGATAACTTTGAAGTCTTATTAGATGAAGAAATGATAGGAGCAATTCCAAATAATACTGCGATTCCAGTAGCTTTACCTATAACATCACAAGAACAGATAGATTTATTAAATACCCTTAGTCAAGAAAATGTTGTTATGCAATTTGACAATTTCAATTATGAATCTGCTGACTAATGAAGGGTTCATCTCTAAAGTATTCTATTGAGTATATCTGGATACAAAAATCCGAGAATCTGTGTAGGAACATGGGTTCTTTTGCTCATGATCAAAGCCATATTTACATGGTGCTCTAGAATAGTTTTCAATCCATTTTTAAAAGGGGTTACTAAATGAAGGCAAAGTATGTAATTCCAATCATTATTATTAGCATCATCGGAAATGGTGTTAATCTTTATAACTTCCCACTCGGATTTTTATCCATCTTTATTTTACTAATGGTTATCTTACCGAATATATTTAACGGTGTTATTGTGTACGGTAGAAAAATGAAGTCCAAAGGTTATAAAAGTATATTAATCGATACAATGGTTGATTTTGATGCTATCAATCATTCTAAGATTATTTATATAGTTGGATTGATTTTATTATATATGCTAGGGGCTGCATTTATGATTTTTCAGCTAACTCAATTTGAGTACTGGCAAAATTTTATCACTATCAATGCGAATGTATTACCGTCTTTCGTAAGTAATCTTTTTTTTATGATAGTAGGCGATATTTTATTTTTAGCTAGCTTAGTAGTCGTAATCATGCATTTTCGCTATATGTTTCGTGAAGCACCCGTTTTTCAAAAAAGTAATAAGTCTAAGTATATTTAAAAGGAGAAATTAGAAATAAAGAGTATACTATTTTTACTCCTTACCAAAATATATATAAATTAATGAGCTTTAGAAGGAAAAAGTGTAGTAATTTTTTTCAATTGAGTGAATTTCATCATTGCTCTATAAGTGAATAAAACCGAACGTTACTTATAAAATATGTTTTGGAATTTTGTGAATCCACTCGATGATTGTAACGGTAGGTAGTGACTCCCAAAGGATGAGCGCAGTGTGAAGATCCACTCTGACGAAGCTCGGCGTAGTCAGAGTTAGCTGAAAACAAGCCCTTGGGAAAGCATCTACCTAAAGTGGAAATCAAAAACCTAATCGTTCTGTTTTCATTATAAGATATGAATGATTTGGATTCATTTACTAAACGGATAGTTGTAGGTCTGATGAAGTGAATTTATTTCTCTCTATAAGTAGTCAAAGCGTTTATTTCTACAGATTTAATCATTTTATGAAGACTTTCCTTTAATTCAGTACATTTAGTCCTTTTTATGGAGAAGGTTAAATCAAACTAATGTCCTAAATGATGTCGTTAAGTTTGTAGAACGTCTAGAACGCGGAGAAAAGACCTATTAACGGATTATTGAAATAATGTTAGCTTAAATAATGACTAAAGAGGGTATAAACAAGTAAAGCTAGTAAAATTTAGCAAACGTCATGTTTGAGATTAAAGTTGTTTTGCTTTTATTGATTGAAGGTAAAGTTATTAAAGAAATTGCTTATAATGAGGTGAATGTAAATTGTCTGAATTGCAATCACTAAGATCCGACCGAAGTAGTAAGCAGCAGGAGCTAAGGGCTTGCACGAATGAAGTGGCGGTATTAAATAATAAAATTGCAAAATTAGATATCATTATTGAGGATTTTGCCCAATTTAAAAGAGACGTTCAGGAACACCGAAATCATTTTAGACAGGTGTCTAATGAAACATATGATGATTGGAAAGGGACTTTATTTATCCAGTCACGTATCAATATGAGTTCAAATATTTATATGAGTAGCCTTAGGGAATACGTCAATAAGGTTGATGATAATCTCGATGAACTGAATAATGAAAGAATGAGATTACAAAATGAAATTTATAGCACCGAAGGCTTAATAGGGAACATTAAAGCGAGCATTAATTGGTTATCAACGAAAATTACTAACTTATTAAATTGAATGTTAAACAATTTTTCCCTATTTAAAAGAATATAACTCGTGCCTGCTAGTAGTGAAATTAACTGAAGAGTGTATAAAAAGTGGAATGGTATTCCCATTCCGCTTTTCTGTGTAATGATATTACTTTGATAAAGTCAAACGAGAATGACTCAAGATATCAATTAATATCAGTACATAAATAAAAGTGTTGGAGTGAATGGAATGAAAAAATGGATTGTGATTTTAACGGCAGTGTTTATGCTGAGTGCTTGTAGTTTTTCAGTGGGCTTTGAGGGAAATAATACAGAAGAGCAAGAAGAGAAAGAGCTACAATTACAAGTAACCCAAGTGGATAAGGATTCTGGCGTCACGGTAGAAAATAATGAAACCTACCAAGAAATTGAACGGTTGTTAAAGGAAAATCCTGATTGGGGCTATCCTAATGATTTTGGTTTGCAGGTAGTTGATTTGATAACCTTTGAAGAAGGTAATGTTCAGCTTTTAATGCTAGCGATTAATCAGACCGGTCAACCGTTAAAAGATATATCTTTAAATTTAACGCTCGGAAGTACGGATGGTGACATGATTATGGATAATGAACTCGTTCATATAGAAGAGCAGATTATAGGAGTAATTGAAGACCACTCCGCTGTTCCAGTTTTGTTACCATTAAATGAAGAGCAGCAGGCTATATTTAATACACTAACTGATGAGAACGTTGTGATGGAATTAGATAACTTCGATTATGAAACTCCATAAACAAACTAGTCTTTAAAAAAAGGACTTCAAACAATAGGAAAACGCTTTTGAGAAAAGTTACTCTCAAAGGCGTTTTTACCTGTTTAATGTATTTTGCTTTGAGCGGCCGATTACAGTCGAATAGAGCTTTCTCTTTTGCCGTTCGTTATTCATTGATGGCAGCCCCTTACGGTCGGATAGGCTCTCCCTTCTCTCCTTTTCGTTCATTTAAGCTCCCCTTTTTATTCAATAAAGGTCTATTTTTAGAGTAAAAGTAATATGCTGAGTGGCGATTTCTGCTGGAGGAAAAGACAGGTTGAAATATACCTGAGTGAAGGGTTAGTTCAACCTCCTTTTGGAGAGCGTGTGCTGCATTGGGAAATCGAGCTAGAAGAGCTTCTCATAAGAATGGTTAAATATAAAAAAGCCTATCGACGATTTCGCTGTTGCGAAACTCTTTGTCGATAGGCTGAAGTGCCTTCTGAAATGGCTCTTTTCCGTTTTATTTACTGTTTTTATAAAGTGTAATGATTTCCTTCATGTGCTCAGTCATAGTCGATTGAGCATACTCCATAATCGTACTTAGGTGGCTATTGGCATTTTTATTTAATTGATAGGCGATGGCACCTGCTGCTGTTAAAGAGATTTCGGTATTAACGTTAATTTTTCGAATTCCCCGATCGATAGCCTGAAGAACCTGATTTTCCGGTGTACCGGAACCGCCGTGTAACACAAGAGGGACGCTACATTTTTCTTTAATCTCCTCTAATAAATCAAGTCGAATTTCTGGTTCTCCTTCATACATACCATGTACAGTTCCAATAGAAGCTGCTAGAAAGTCTACTCCTGTTTCTTTAACAAAGAGAGCTGCTTCATCCGGATCCGTTAGGCGACCATCTCCTTCTTCTTCGTCTGAAAAAGCACCTTTTTTCATAGAACCAATTTCAGCCTCTACAAAAACTCCATGTTTATGGGCATAATCGACAATTTCCTTAGTATGACGAACATTATCTTCGAGAGAGTGTGTAGAACCATCGTACATAACAGAAGAAAAACCTGCATCAATTGCTCGTTTAATGGTTTCGAATTCATAGCTATGATCTAGGTGAAGGCTAATATTTACAGACTTTTGTTTCGCTAAAGCTTGTGTAAATGCTGCAAAGGCTTCAAGATTCATGTATTCCTGGTATCTTTCACCATAGGCGATAATAACTGGTTGTTCTGTTTCTTGAGCCGCATTTATAGCAGCCTGTGTAGTTTCAGCATTATAGCAATTAAAAGCAGCGATAGCGCTGTTTTGAGTTTGGGCAAAATCAAGTAAAGCTTTCGTTGTAGTATACATTACAAAACTCCTTTATTTCTGTAGTAAAATTACAATACAGAACAATAATATTACTGAATACGACGATAATCAAGTTGAATCGAGAAAAAACATCTTGTACACGTGTTATTTTTGTAGTAATATTACTACAGTGAATGGAGGGTACCCAACATGCATAGTTTTCAAGAGCGAATTATGAACAAAAAGAAATCGCTTACAATGACCGAGCATAAAATCATTTCACAATTACAGGAACACGATAAGCCATTTCTTCTATCAATGAATGAACTTGCGATTCTAAGTGAGGTAAGTGAGCCGAGTGTTGTTCGCTTATATAAGAAGCTTGGCTATAACAGTTATCAGGAATTAAAAGTCGCTTTAGCACAGGAGCTAGCCGAAATGAAACCGCCTTCTCCTGAAGCGATAGACATCGTTTCTGATGATAAAGCAGATGCTGTCTTTCATAAGTTTGGTGAGCAATTTTACCAAGCAGTTTCATTAACGAAAGAGCAAATGAACATTGAAAGTATAGAGTTGGCTATCGAGCAAATAATAAAATCAAAAAGACTTTATTTTTTTGGGCAAGGTTTATCTGGAACAGTTGCTGAAGATGGGGCTCATAAATTTATGCGACTAGGGGGAATGACCCTATCTGTGAAGGATCCCCATTATCAGGCTATTTATGCAAGTCATATGAATGACCATGATGTAGTGATTGGTATCTCTCACTCTGGTGAGACGATAGATACGATTAATGTTTGTGAAATGGCTAAAAATAATGGAGCTTTTGTCATTGTCATTACGTCTAGTCAAAAAGCTACACTTGCACAGGTAGCAGATTGTCTAATTGTAACGCAAGCTCACGAAACAAAACGACAGGCCGATGCTATGGTTTCTCGATTAATTCAATTAGCCATTATGGATACGCTATATACGCGTGTTGCTAGTAAATCAGGAAGTACAGGAAAAAATAATATTAACCGCTCTCGATTAGCGGTAACTCGCATGAAAAAATAGTTTAGATAAACATCAAAGAGGTGATTAGCTTATGCTAACAGGAAATTGGTTAATTGTTGGTTTTATACTGGCTCTTATTGTTCTTTTTATTCTCATTATTAAATTTAAATGGGATGCATTTATCGCCTTATTACTTACAGCTATAGGAATTGGGTTAGTATCTGAAATTCCTGCCCGTAATATTCCGGGAGTCATAGCGGATGGTTTTGGGGGAACCCTTACAGGTGTAGGGATATTGATTGGATTAGGTATTATCTTTGGTCAATTCTTAGCAGCTTCTGGGGCAATAGAAAAAATTGCAAGCTCTATGTTAAGAGCTTTTGGTGTCCAAAAATCACCCTATGCATTAGCGGCAACATCAACAACTGTAGCTATTCCGGTATTTTTTGATGCTGCCTTTATCATATTGAATAAACTAGTGTTTAGTTTGTCACTAAAAACAAAAATTTCTTTAGCTACCTTTGTTACCATTTTGGCTATCGGACTTATTGTTTCGCATAGTTTAATTATTCCTACTCCAGGACCACTTGTAGTAGCGGATCAGATGATGGTAGATATTGGTGTGTTTTTCCTATATGGGTTATTTGTAGCTATATTTGCTACATTAGTTGGTGGAGTTTTATATGGAACTTTTATTGGAAAGAGAATTCCTAATGGCAACCGTTTAGACGATGCAAAAGAAGAAATAGAAGAAGCAAAAGATACGGAAAACAAAAGAGAAATTCCTACTTGGCTTGCTTATGCGACTCTTGCCTTACCAATTGTCCTTATTTTATCAAATACGGTCATGAACAATGTAGTATTCAGAGATAATCAGGAATCAATTATTCCAACTATTTTTGCGATAATTGGTGATAAAAATATTGCTTTGCTTATTAGTGTTATCGCTGCTATTTTCATTCTTAAACCTTACATTAAAGAAGATAGTTCAACGGTTATAAAGCAAGCTTTTGAAGCTTCTGGAATGATTTTATTAATTACAGGGGCTGGTGGAGCATTTGGTAAGGTAGTTCAAGAAACAGGCATTGGTGATTTGTTAATTAGCCTAATGCAAGGGTTGAATATGCCAGCGTTATTATTAGGATTTGTATTTGCGCAAATTCTGCGAGCTTCATTAGGTAGTGCAACAGTAGCACTTGTAACAACCGCAACTATTTTTGGACCAATGGCTGCTGATTTGGGAGTATCTCCAGTTTTATTAGGTCTAGCTATTTGTGCGGGAGGAATTGGATTATCACTACCAAATGATTCAGGCTTCTGGGTTGTCTCTAAATTTGGTCGCTTATCAGTCTCGGAGACACTACGTGTTTGGAGTATAGGTGGATTCATTGCTGGTTTAACGGCATTAGCTGTGGTCTATATTTTAAGTACTATGTCAGCATTTTTACCAGGTCTATAATATTTTTTAGATAAATAAAAAGGTGGAGAGATTAATGAAAAAAAAGGTAGGATTTATAGGACTAGGAATAATGGGTTTGCCAATGGCAAAGAACCTTATTAAGAATCAATTTACTGTAACAGGCTTTGACTTAAATAAAGAGGCCGTCGAAGTCATTACAAAAGAAGGAGCAAAGCCAGCTGCGTCGGCTAAAGAGGTAGCAGAAAATAGCGATGTGATTATCACCATGCTTCCAAAAGGAGAGCATGTGCGTGCAGCTGTTTTTGGAGTAAACGGAGTCATGGAGGGAGCAAAAGAAGGTCTTATCATCATTGATATGAGCTCAGTATCACCAGTTGATTCTAAATCAATGGCACAGGAAGCTTCGTTAAAGGGTGTTCATTTCCTTGATGCTCCTGTAAGTGGAGGAGAACCGAAAGCAATCGATGGAACCCTAGCAATTATGGTTGGTGGAGAAGAATCTATCTTCAATGAAACAAAACCAGTACTAGAAGCAATGGGTACCGATATTGTTTTAGTTGGAGATTCAGGATGTGGTACGACTGCAAAGTTAGCTAATCAAATCATTGTTAATCTTAACATAGCAGCTGTATCTGAAGCGGTAACTCTTGCGACAAAAGCTGGAATTGATGTTGAAAAAATGTATCAAGCTATTCGTGGAGGACTAGCAGGAAGTACGGTAATGGATGCTAAATTACCAATGATGCTAGACCGTAATTTTAAAGCGGGTGGCCGTATTGATATTAATTTAAAAGATTTAACTAATGTTATGAACACAGCTCATGAGCTAGATGTACCATTACCGTTATCTAGTCAATTATTAGAAACTTTCCATTCTTTAAAAGCAGACGGAAAAGCAGCTTTAGACCATGCAGGTATTGTTTTACATTATGAGAATTTAGCTAAGGTAAAAGTTGGGAGAGAGGGATAAATCTAATGAAGACGCTCAATATGCAAAAGGTCAAGAATACGATTCTAGAAGTGGATAGAGCAACGATCACTGCATCTTTAGAAGAGGAATTAGCCCATTCGCCATATAAGATTGTCGTTCTAGATGATGACCCAACAGGAATTCAGACGGTTCATGGAGTTTCTGTGTATACTAACTGGGAAAAAAGCTCAATTGAAGCAGGGTTTCGTGAGAATAATCGAATCTTTTTCATACTAACAAATTCCAGAGGGTTCACAAAAGACGAAACGGAGAAGTGCCATCAACAAATTGCCAATAGAGTTCAAGAGGTATCAGTAGAAGAGGGAATTCCTTACGTAATGATTAGTAGAGGTGACTCTACGTTAAGAGGACATTATCCGTTGGAAACTGAAACAATTAAGAATACCATTGAATCAGAATCTAATGTCACTTTTGATGGAGAGGTTATTATTCCTTTCTTTAAAGAAGGTGGAAGATTAACTATTAACAATATTCATTATGTTCAAGATGGAGAAACCCTCATTCCAGCAGGAGAAACAGAATTTGCAAAGGACCGTACTTTTGGGTTCAATGCTTCCCATCTTGGTGAATGGATTGAAGAGAAAACGGAAAGTCGTTATAAAAAAGAAAATACGATTTATATAACCTTAGATGATTTAAGAAATCAACGTATTGCTAAAATCAAAGACCAATTAGTAGCGGCTAAGGATTTTCAAAAAATTGTGGTCAACGCCTTTGGATATGAAGATGTTGAGGTCTTTGCAATAGCTTTCTTACAAGCAATGAAAGAGGGTAAGCATTTTATTTGTCGAAGTGCTGCATCTTTAACGAAAGTACTCGGAGGCATTTCAGATAAGCCTCTTTTAACTCGAGAAGATATGGTTATATCTGAAGATGAAGAAAATGGTGGTCTTATTGCAGTAGGGTCTCACGTTAAGAAAACGACGGAGCAATTAGAAGCATTATTAGAAAGTGGCTTAGTGGAAGCTATTGAATTCGATGTTCATTTAGTAAAAGATGATGAAGAATTTAAAAAAGAAACGGAGCGTGTACGATTAGCCTGTGAAAAAGCGATTCAATCGGGTCAATCAGTGGTCTACTATACGCGTCGTGAACGATTAGACTTAGGTGATAATATGAAGGAAGAGGAGCTTAAGCTGTCCGTCAAAATTTCGGATGCGGTAACGAGCATCGTCCATGATTTGAAGGTTCAGCCTAGCTATATTGTTGCTAAAGGTGGTATAACTTCGAGTAGTATCGGTACTGAAGGGCTATCTGTTAAAAGAGCTGAAGTGGCTGGTCAGGTTAAACCAGGGATCCCAGTTTGGAAAACAGGTCCAGAAAGCAAATTTCCTTATGGTCCATATGTCATTTTTCCAGGAAATGTTGGATCAAAAGAAACATTAAAAGAAGTAATAGAAGTGCTAGAAGGAAAATAACACGAGGCTTTCTAGCTTTAAAAAAACTCCGTCAATCCAATAATGGGATGGCGGAGATTTTTGTTTTGTAACCTTTTTTTAGCTTCATATTACATATGAATATTTAAATAAACGCCTTCTCCTTCAACATTGAAGTATTTCATTTCATCTGTTTTTGCAAATGAAAGGCTGTCAATTAGAACATGATTTTTCATAAAGCTTTCAAAGCGAGTTAGAATATCTTGAACATGCTCTGTAGCATTTATGGTTAAATGTACACGTTTTTCAACTGGGAGGTCGAGCTCTTTTCGATAAACTTGAACGGCACGAATGAATTCACGAACAAAACCTTCTTCTTTAAGCTCGGTCGTAACATTTGTGTCCAGAACAACTAGGTAGTCATCGCCTTCAGCAAATTCAAAGCCTGGGAGTGGATTATTCTCAAGTATGATATCTTCTTTTTCTAATTCAACGATTTGATCATTTTCAAGATTTAGTATCATTTTCCCTGCATCAAGAAATTGCTGAGTTTGCGTGTCGCCAAATTGAGTGATCATTTTTTGAACGAGACCAACAGATTTCCCGAGTTTTGGTCCAGCTACAGGGAAATTTAATTTCACTTGCTGTGATACGTATTGATGTTGATTGGCATCAAGCAAAATCGTTTTGACGTTTGTTTCTTCTGCAATAATTGCTCTGTACGCTTCAAGATTAGCTGACTGCTTTAATGGTACGACAGCTAATTGTGCAAGAGGTTGCTTCGTTTTCAAGCTTGTTTGGTTACGAATGGAACGAGTCAATTCCACCACTTGGCGAACCGCATCCATTTCGTGCTCAAGTTCTGCATTCACAAGTGAAGTATTAGCTGTCGGATAGTCGCTTAGATGAACGCTGTTTCCTGCTAAATCAGTATAGACTTCGTCTGATAAAAATGGCGCGAATGGAGCCATTAATTGCGTTGTTTTCGTGAGCACCTCATAGAGCGTATGATAGGCAGCGCGTTTGTCAGCATCCATTCCATTTGCCCAGAAGCGTGCACGGGAACGACGGATGTACCAGTTACTAATTTCATCTAAGAACGATGCAATAGTTCTAGCCCCCTTAGTAACATCATAGGCATCTAAGCTTTTTGTCACCTCGGCAATCACTGTGTTTAAGCGGGAAAGAATCCATTCATCTAGCTTTGTTGCTGTGCCATTCTCAACCGTTTTTGGATTGAACCGATCAATTTCAGCGTACATTTTATAGAAAGAATGCACATTTGCAAGGGTATCTATCACTTTTGACTTTGTTTGGCTAACCGTCTTTTTGGAAAAACGTTTGTTGTTCCAAGGGGCACTATCAGCAAGTAATGCCCAGCGTAAGCTATCTGCGCCAAACTCTTCAATGAGCTCAACGGGGTTAAGAGCATTTCCTTTACTCTTAGACATTTTCTGACCGTTTTCATCTAAGATATGGCCAAGAGAAAGAACACGCTTATAAGGTGCTTTTCCAGTGAACAAAGTAGAAACGGCAAGTAAGCTGTAGAACCAGCCGCGCGTTTGGTCGACCCCTTCAATGACAACATCTGCTGGGAATTGTTTGTTCATAAGTTCTTTATTTTCAAATGGGTAGTGGTATTGAGCAAACGGCATCGACCCACTATCAAACCAAACATCAATCACTTCACTTGTACGATGCATCTTACCACCACATTCACAGGTAAAGGTAATTCCATCAACAAACGGCTTATGAAGCTCAATGTCTTCTCCTAATTCTTGATCGGCACGCTCACGTAATTCGGCGATTGAAGCAGGTGATTCTTGTTTGTCACAAGAGTCACATTCCCATACATTTAATGGTGTTCCCCAGAATCGGTTTCGACCAATGTTCCAGTCCACAACATTTTCAAGAAACTTACCAAATCGACCTTCGCGCATATGACTTGGGTGCCAATCGACTTCTTGGTTATTGGCAATTAACTGGTATTTCACTTTCGTTGTTTCAATGAACCAGCCTTCCATTGCGTAATAAAGAAGTGGGCTGTCACAGCGCCAGCAATGTGGATAGCTATGCTCGTAACGCTCTTTTGAAAATAAGCGGCCATTGTGGGCAAGCATCTTAACAATATCAACATCGCAATCTTTTACGAAGCGACCAGCAAGTGGACCGATTTCTTCTGTATAACGGCCTTTTGAATCTACGACATTTACAAAATCAAGGCCACTTTCACGAATGGCTTGATAATCATCATCACCGTGAGCTGGAGCCATGTGAACAAGACCTGTACCACTTGAATCTGTAACGAATGAAGCACCAATGACTTCATGTCCTCTATTTAAATGGAGATAATCAAATGGAGGGTCGTATTTTGAACCAACAAGCTCAGAGCCTTTTAGCTTAGCAACAATTTTAGGAGACTCACCAAGTAATTTCTCCGCTAGTGCTTCCGCAACAACATACACTTCCTCGTCTTTTTCTACTTTTACATAAGTCATATCTGGATTAACAGCAATAGCAACGTTTGATGGTAAAGTCCAAGGGGTTGTTGTCCAACCAAGCAGGTATTCATTTTCCGTACCTTCCATTAAAAACTTTGCCGTAGCTGATAAATCTGTTACATCTTTATACCCTTGGGCAACTTCGTGTGAGCTCAAGGATGTTTCACAGTTTGGACAATACGGAACAACGCGGTGGCCTTTGTAAAGCATATCCTTACGATGAATGGTCGAAAGAATGTTCCAAACGGATTCAATATATGGGTTTTGCAACGTAACGTAAGGGTCATCCATATCAACCCAATAACCAAGGGCTTCCGTAAAGTGACGCCATTCACGCTCATACGTAAAGACGCTTTCTTTGCATTTTTCGATAAACGCTTCAATGCCATAAGCCTTTATATCATCTTTTCCTTTTAGGTTAAGCTGCTTCTGGACTTCTAATTCAACTGGTAAACCATGGGTATCCCAACCAGCTTTACGAAGTACCTGATATCCAGACATTGTTTTATAGCGAGCAACAAAGTCCTTCATTGTACGTCCTAACGCATGGCCAGCATGTGGCAAGCCATTTGCAGTAGGTGGTCCTTCATAGAATACGTAGGTTTGTTTTCCTTCTCTTTTTTCAATAGATTGTTTGAATGTGTTGTTCGATTCCCAACGCTTGCGTACGCGTTGCTCACGAACATGTGCGGTTTCACTCATTATCGTCATCACCTTCTTTACAAAATTAAAACCCCTCCATCCAGGTCGCAGGATCGAGGGGTTATCACTCAATAGTAGACATTAGAAAAAACCATACAGAAGTAGTGGTTTACATGCTTGTCATCATCACTACGTACCAACATACGCGTCCTTCATATCGGTAGGAAACCGGCAAAGCTTACCAAAACTTGGGCTTTACTTCTCGGAGAGGATTTTCAGAAAATTTCTTAACGTTGACTTTCAGCGAACCTGTCAACTCTCTGTAGAAAAGAATGTAATCGTACTCGTTCTCGTCATCAAATTTATTATTAAAATTATTACAAGTATAAAGAGTTAGCGTAGTAATGTCAAATAAGGTTGGGTTGTAGGAAAGACAAGTTATCTTCTATGAAAATAATTCATTCATCTCTGAGCTTTTAATAGCCATTAATAATTCTCTTGTGGATAAAGTCAAAAAGAGGCCGGTACAAAACCTGTTTTAAAATCACCAAATGAGAGAAAATGGAAATGATGTTTAATGGATGCAAGCATTAAGCACGAACCATGAACCCTCCTTACTGGGAAACAAGGAGGGTTTTTTAGGTTCCTTATGAAAGGCGTAAGCTAACGGACAAAAGGCACGGAGACTCCAGTGGGAATAAGTGGCCATACCGAAATCCACTTTTAAAAAAAGTTCATTCGGTAGCACTCCACCGGACGCGAAGTTTCTTTGGGAAGCGAACAGCCGGACACTTAACATGTGAGGCAACATTCGTTCATGAGTATTGTCTCATCCTCGTTCCATTTATTTAAAATAAAATGAATTAATTTCTACTAAGTTAATTGTTTTTCAGAAGGATAGCTTAATCCCCATTGAGAACGGAGAGAGTCTAATATTTTCATAATAGCTAACGATTCATCTAAACTAATAATATCGCTCTCTAATTTTCCTGAGAGGAGGTTACGACCAACTTCTTCGGCTTCAAAAGCATAGCCTCTGCACTCACGTTGATCCTCAAATTTTACGACATCTTCACCAGTAACATGTAGAGAAGACTCTCTAGCAAATAAGAAGTTCGGAACATGAATATAGCCTTTGGATCCATAAATATAGGCTTCGTTATTTAAATTCAATTGGACTGCTCCATTTAATGTAGCGCTTTTTCCTGAAGGATAGGATAAAAGAACAGAGAATTGTTCATCAACACCTGTTTCTCCAATCCTAGCTGTGCTATGAATGCTCTCAGGCTCTGACCCAAGAATCATACTGGCAAAAGAGATCGGATAAATTCCGGTGTCTAATAATGCTCCTCCACCTAATTCAAGGTTTAATAGTCGATTTTGTGGGTCCCAATTAATATGAAATCCAAAGTTCGCTGTTACCATGCTGACTTCACCAATATCGCCATTTTTAATCCACTCACGAACTTGCTGAATAGGAGGCAAAAATCTAGTCCACATTGCTTCCATTAGAAATAATTTATGTTCTCTTGCATAAGTAATGAGCTCTTCTAATTCATTTGCATTGATAGTAAAAGGCTTCTCACATAAAACAGCTTTGCCAGCTCGTAGGCAGGTCAAAACGTTCTCCTTATGATATGGATGGGGTGTACCTACATAAATAGCGTCTATTTCAGGATCATTAACTAATTCATCATAACTACCATAGGCTCTTTCTATCGAGTGCTTCTTAGCAAATTCCTTTGCACTTTCAATCGTTCTAGAACCCACTGCGTAAGCGATTCCATTCGAAGTAAAGGGTAAATCTTCAGTAAATTGATTAGCGATAGAACCAGTACTGAGAATTCCCCATTTGATTTTTTCTGTCATCCTAAACATCTCCTCCATTTAAAGAATATTGACCTATTTGAGTTATTCGCTATGATTTCAAAATTCCCTTTAAATAAATCATAAACTTTTGGTGTTTACATTCCCAACTAATTCAATAAATGGAGGTACTGCTGATTATAAGCTTAGCCGTTTAAGTATAATAAAATCATAGCCAAAGCATAAACGATGACGACTATTAAAGAAGGCCATGTATAGAAACGTTTACGATTTACGGCATAAACACCGAATCCAACTAAGATGCTACTTAATAAAAGGAATAATGAGCTTGTAATATGTACCGTCGATGCCGCTTGCAGGATCGAACCAGGATATAAGAAATCACATAAACACAAAATGAGGAGATTGAAAAGATTACTGCCAAGAATTGAAGCGGCTGCCAGATTATTATTGTTTAATTTTATAGCTGTATAGACAGTCACGACCTCGGGAAGAGAAGTGCTTGTGGCAATAAGAAAGCTTCCTACAAAGCTAGAACCTATACCAGTTATAATGGCAATTTGGTCTCCTGCATAGGTTAAAAGCACACCTGCTAATAAAATGACAAAGGCGCATATAATAAAACCAATTATAGCTCCTTTTAGAGTATATTTTTCTTCTTTTTTACTTGTTTCCTTTATCTCTTCATCTACTTTCTTCTTTCCTATGTTAGTCGCTTTTTTAATGACCCAAATACTTAATAAATATAGAAGAATAAGCAATACAGATTCTATTCCAACTTTAATAAATGGAATCTCAATGGTATAAAATAGTGCAATTGAGATGATGAGGGTCATAATAATACCAAATAAAGCGGTGTATCGCTGCTGCTTATGGACGTTCGTTAACATTCTCCTACGTCTATAAATCATATCAAAACAAGCAAGTACAGCTAAATTAAATAAATTACTACCCATTACATTTCCTACAGCCATATCTGGGTTGTCTAGGAAAACGGCCGTAACACTTGTAGTGACCTCTGGTAGGGAGGTGGCACTTGCTAAAAGAAACGTACCAATTAACAAAGTTCCAAAGCCGGATAAGCGACTAATTGCATCTGCATATTGACTAATTTTAGTTGCCGTATATACGGTAATAATGACAGAGATGATAAAAAGAACAAAAACCATAAGTGAAAAATCCCTCCTCATTTAGGAATAACAGTAGTGTAACCTTGTAGAGCGTATTTAATGTTTGACTAATGGAAGTAATAAAAATAAAATGATTGACCTTAACGTAACGTGACCCTTTAAGATGAAATCAAGAGGAGGTAAAAGGATGGAATATAGTATTAATCAAGTTGCAAAAATATCAGGAATAAGTAAAAGGACGCTTCGCTACTATGATGAGATTGGCTTACTAAAGCCTGCTCGAGTCAATTCATCTGGTTATCGAATATATAGAGAAGGAGAGTTAGCAAAGCTACAACAAATTTTATTTTATCGGGAATTAGAAATGAAGTTAGAAGATATAAAAGGAATTATTTCTTCTCCAAAGTTTGATATAGAGGCTGCTCTTCATATGCACTATAAACAATTACAAAGTAAAAGGAAACAGCTAGATGATTTAATTGATACGGTAGAAAGAACATTGAAATCGAATAAAGGAGAGATTCATATGAGTATAGAAGAGAAATTTGAAGCATTTAAAAGAAAAAAGATAGCAGAGAATGAAGAAAATTTTGGTAAAGAAATTCGGGACCAATATGGAAAAAAAGAGGTAGAGGCATCCAATCAAAAATGGATGAAACTAAGTAAGCAAGACTTTAAAGAAATGCAAGAATTAGAGAGCAAGCTATTTTTAGAATTAGAAAAATTAGCAGAATCTAAAGACATCGAATCAACTGAGGCAAAAAATGTTTTTGAGTATCATAAGAAGTGGCTAATGTATACATGGTCAGATTATTCATCAGATGCTCATAAAGGATTAGCCGATCTCTATGTAAGCGATCAGCGCTTTACCAAGTATTACAATGAACGCGCAGGGAATGAAGTTGTTGGATTTTTATCCGAAGCTATAAAACAGTACGCATAAAGATTTTTCAGAATGAATTTTATAAAAGGATTATAAAAAAGAGGGAATGAATAAAGGTCATTAAGGGTATGTATGAAGTATATAGCTAGTAAAATCGGAAAACCTCATGATAGTAAAAAGAAGAATTCATTAAAGAAGAAAGGAGAGATGATGATCTTGAAAGAAGCAATAAAAAAAGGAATGGCTCTAGGATTCGGCTTAGCTGCAGCTAGTAAAGAGCAAGCGGAGAAGATGGTAGATGAATTAGTAAAAAAGGGTGAAATGACTCGACAAGAATCGAAGCAATTTATAAATGAAATGATCGAAAAAGGGACTGAAAGACAAGAAAAAGTAGATGATATGATTGCAGAAAGAGTCAGAAAGATGATGCAGGATTTCAACTTAGTAAGTATGGATGATTACAAAAAATTGGAGCAACGAATAACAGTTCTTGAATATGAATTAAAAGCTTTAAAAGAAGACAGAGCGAAAAAAGAAATAGAGTAGAAATACACTTACCTAAGTTCATTAAGAGAGGAGGGCTTTTTATATTTCAAAAGAGAATGCGACATTTCCATCGTTATCGAGAAATTGCTGTAGCCTTCTCTCGAAATGGATTTGGATACTTTATCAAGGAACTGGGTCTTCACGAAATCATCTCTTTGCCTAAACGACTATTTACAAAAAATCCTAAAGATATACACACTAAAACAACAGGGGAAAGAATTCGTCTATTTTTAGAAGATTTAGGTCCAACTTTTATTAAACTAGGACAAATTTCCAGTACTAGACCTGATTTGTTCTCACAGGAGATTATTTCTGAATTAGAAAAATTACAGGATCATGTTTCTCCGTTCTCTTTTTCAGAAGTGAAAGAAATTATAGCGAAAGAGCTTGGTGTACATGAGATTTCGGAAATCTTCGATGACTTTGATGAGATTCCACTCGGTTCAGCCTCTATTGGGCAAGTCCATAGAGCAAGATTAAAAACAGGTGAAAGAGTAGCGGTTAAAATTCAAAGGCCCAATATTGAACAAGATATGAGAACGGATTTGGAAATATTACAAGAGCTAGCTCGCTTAGCCGAAGCACGCTTACAATGGGCAGCTACCTACCATATGAGTGATGTATTGGATGAGTTTTCAAAGGCGCTATTAGCTGAATTAGATTATTACAAAGAAGGAAGAAACGCCGAAAGAATAGCGAAGCAATTCAAAAACGATCAAACTATTCAAATTCCTAATGTGATTTGGGATTATTCCACAAAAAAGGTATTAACGATGGAATATGTGGATGGGATTAAAATGAATGAAGTGAAGCATCTAAAACAAAAAGGCTTTGACACAGAAAAGCTGGCTGAAAGAATTATTGAAAGCATGCTTCATCAAATGTTAGTAGCAGGCTTTTTTCATGGAGACCCCCACCCCGGCAATGTAGCTGTAACAAACGATGATAAAATTGTATACATGGATTTTGGTATGGTTGGGAAGCTATCTTCGCAAATGAAATCTAATTTTGCTTCGTTAATTATTGCTATGATGCGACAGAATAGCGATGGAGTCGTTCGTGCGATTATTCGAATGGGGGCAGTGCCAGAAAATGTTGATATGGAATTATTAAAAGCGGATATTGAATTACTAAAGGATAAATATCTCGATGTTCCTTTAAGTCATATTAGTTTAGGTGAAGCGGTTAATGACTTATTCTCAATAGCTCAGCATCATTCTATACATATTCCGTCAGATTTAACTTTGGTAGGAAAATCCTTACTAACAATGGAAGGTCTAGTTGAGAAATTAGATCCGGAGGTTAGTATTATGAATATAGCAGAGCCGTTTGGACGTAAGCTTGTATTTGATAAATATCGTCCTGATCAGCTTGCCAAAGGAGCCATTGAGCAAATCACTGATTTTTGGGACATCTTTGTTGATGCTCCTAAGCAAATGAGGGAGTTAGGTAAAATTTTAAATAAAGGGAAGATACCTATTGAGGTTGATGTACCAAGAGTAGATATTTTTCTAAGAAAGCTTGATCAAATTAGTAACCGATTATCTTTTAGTATCGTGTTATTAGCCTTTAGTATTATTATGGTTGGTTTAATTATTGGCTCGGCGATTATTAATCAAGAATCGCTCCTATGGGATGTGCCAGCTATAGAAATTGGCTTTATCATAGCTGTTTTTATGTTTATCTGGTTACTCTATTCAATTATAAAGTCAGGGAGATTTTAAAAGCATTTCCGTTTTGCTCACGGAGGTGCTTTTTTATTAAAAACCTATTAATAAGAGGCTTAGCTATTTCTAAAAAATACGAATGAAAAATTTGATATAAATTAAGTTCTCGTTTTATGGGTTATTTATGCAGTTCTAAAGGGAGAGGGAAATGAGAATTTTATATGAGAGCCGTTTGAAGATCCACTCTGACGAAGCCCTGCGTAGTCGGAGTTAGCTGAAGACAAGCCTTGGGAAAGCATCTACCTAAAGTGAAAATCAAAAACCTAATCATTAGGTTTTCATTAAAAGACACATGTTTGTGAATTCACTCTTTGATTGAAACGGTAGGTAGTGACTCCCAAAGGAGCAGCGCAGTCTGAAGATCCACTTTGACGAAGCCCTGCGTAGTCGGAGTTAGCTGAAGACAAGCCTTGGGAAAGCATCTACCTAAAGTGAAAATCAAATCCTAATCGTTCCGTTTTCTTTAAAAGATAGGAATGATGAAATAGATTCACCTGTATTAAATATAAAATCATATGTTTTTGAGGAGGAATTCAGTTATATAGAAAGTTTCTTGTTCTTTGGCGGACTAATTGTTGCCTTTTTATTTGGAATTTCTTTGATAACTTTAGGGATTCTAGTAATATACAAGATTTTTAAGAGAATTAGAAATTAAATCGCCTCATAGGGTCCACATTTGATTTATGAGGAAATTAGAATACTTTTAACGTATGGATTAGTACTTTAATCGTCGTAATAGTGGTAAAATAATGGTTAAAATAGAATGGAGTTGATGAGGTTTGAAAATAGCTGTTATTGTTGGAAGTATACGTCAAGAGTCATATAACTTAAAGCTTGCTAAGCTACTACAAGACCGTTATCAGAAAGAGTTGGAAATAGACATATTGGATATAAAAAAGCTTCCTTTCTATAATCCAGACCAGGAAAACGATCAGATAAAAGAGGTCGATCATTTTAAGAAGCAGGTAAAAGAAGCGAAGGCAGTTATTTGGGTTACTCCAGAATACAATGGAACGATTCCAGGTGTTCTAGGAAATGCGATTGATTGGTTATCAAGAGTTGATCGCGTAATGATAGGGAAACCATCATGGATGATGGGTGTCTCTCCTAGTCAGCTAGGAACGGCAAGAGCACAATTGCATTTAAGAGATATTTTATTTGCTAAGGGTGTCCTATCTCCTGTATTCCAAGGCCATGATGTTCAAATTGCTGGGATACAGTCGAAGGTTGATGAAGAAGGCTACATAAATGATGAGGCTACGCTTGCATACCTAGATAAAGTCATACCATTATTTAAAAAATGGGTAGAAAAACACAATTAATTAAACATTTATTTAACTGGGTGAATTTTTCATAATGGCTCTATAAGTGAATAAAACCGAAAAATTATTATAAAAATGTATTGAATCTGAATCTTTGTTTATTAACTCTTTGATTGAAACGATAGGTAGTGACTCCCAAAGGATGAGCGCAGTTTGAAGATCCACTCTGACGAAGCCCTGCGTAGTCGGAGTTAGCTGAAGACAAGCCTTGGGAAAGCATCTACCTAAAGTGGAAATCAAAAACCTAATCAGTAGGTTTTCATTATAAGATATGAATGATGAAATTGATTCAACTAGAATAGAATAGTGAAAGCTCTACAAAAACTTTTTTGTAGAGCTTTTTTTGAATAAAGAGGATTAAAGCAAAAGAATGAGAATATAGTATGATAATCATTTTGTTGTCGCATTATTTTTAGGGGGAAGATGTGAGAATGTCTAAGTCTATAAATGATCTGATTCATATGAAACAAATAAAAATTACTATATTTTCAGTTATAATAACAGCACTTGTTCTTCTATTCTTATATGCAGTCAGTTTTGATAGAAATATGCGAGGATGGACAGAGCAAATAATGTCTTTTCATCCACTCTACATCATTTTATCTGCTGCTATTCCTTCCTTTCTTTTAAGCTTGCTTAGCTTTAAAGAGATGAGAAATGTGAAAGTGGCTGTTATTAGTATCGCTCTTGTTACAATCAATCTTCTTACAATTCTATTTGTGGTAGTCGTTTTGGCGTTTGGATTGATGTTTTAAATCCAAATGAAAGGAGCTAATGTCATTATAAAACCTATTAAAACAGGTATTAATTGAACGGTTACAAAGCTTCTTGAAGGCCGAACAAACAACTCAAGAGGATTTTTTGTTGGTGAAGCGAGAAGTTGTAAAAGTTGATTGGTTTTGGGAACATTCGACTTCATATAAAAATCTGGGATTTCAAATGTATCTTCATCTAACCTCTTCTTTATTTTTGGCTCTTGATTGATAAAATCCTTCATTATAAGTAATCCTCCTTAAGTAGTTCTTTTAAACGTAATATTGCGGTGTGAAGGCGTGATTTCACAGTTCCTTTTGGGATAGAAAGAATAGAAGAGATGTCTTCTTGATTTAAATCATGATAATAAGCAAGGATAATGACAGCTCTTTGTTTTTCTGGTAATTTTAGTAAAGCTTCCTGTATGGTCATCTGATCATCATTAGTAAATAATGGTGTCATTGGAGTAAGGTAGGGTAAAATGGATTGCCATTTTTTACGTCTATTTAATTTGTTAAGCATTAAGCGATAAGCTATCTGAAATAAATAGGATTGTACCCGACCTTTAGTTGAATCAAAATAGTTTTTCTTCTTCTGAAGCTGTTCAAATGTATCTTGAACAATATCCATACTCAGTTGCTCATCACGCGTATAACGAAATAAAAAGCTGTAAAGTGGCTTTTGCAATTGTTCATATAACTTTTCTAGAGCATCTTTATTTCCGTTAATATAATCTAGCATATACTCTTCATTACTTTTCATTTTACTCGTGTTCCCATCTTGCTTGAACAGATTTTAATGTATTAGTAAGCCTAAAGAACAAGTATGCAATGGTGACAATAACAAAGGCTTGTGATTGATTGGTAAAGAACTGAACAAATGAATTTTCTGCGTTCTGGCCAAAAGAAACTAGTAAATTTAGTGTTTGAACACAAATAATCGTATAGATAGCCAAAACAAGAGTTAATGTATCAAAAACATTCCAACGTAAAAAGATCGTAGTTTTTTTATAATCAATTTTCCCATTAGTTCTTACGATATATTTACGATCCATTGGAATGGCAATTAATAAGATAACCACAATCCATATAAAAACGACTATTAAAGATAAAATCCATCCGAAACCCATTAAAACATCCCCTTTTCTTTTACTTTTTACTAACTATACAAATAACAGAAGCAAAAGGTTCATAAAAATTTAAATAAATGATTACGTATGTGACGATGTACTTCGTAGTCGGAGCGGAGTTAGCTGACGACAAACCCTTGGGAAAGCATCTACCTAAAGTGAATTTCAAAAACCTAATCGTTCGGTTTTCATTAAAAGATAAAAATGATGAATGGGTTTAAGTGAATAAAACCAAACATTCATTATAAAAATGTACTTGATTGTAACGGTAGGTAGTGACTCCCAAAGGATCAGCGCCGTTTAAAGATCCACTCTGACGAAGCTCTGCGTAGTCGGAGTTAGCTGAAAACAAGCCCTTGGGAAAGCAACTACCTATAGTGAAAATCAAACACCTAATCGCTAGGTTTTCATTATAAGATAGGAATGATGAAATTGATTCAATTAGATAAATAAAAATCTTCATTGAGAATTGACACTTTCTATGTTATATTTTGAATATTTAATTATCTATAAAAGTGGATGGAGGGGTGGATGTGTTAAGAATTGATAGGTTTGATGAGGAGAATTGGAACGATATTCACGCTATTTATGAAGAAGGCTTACAAACAAGAAATGCATCCTTCCAACTTAAAGCACCGATATGGGAAGAATGGAATAAAAGTCATCTGACGTTTTGCCGTTTTATGATTGTTCATGATTTGGAGGTTCTAGGCTGGGCGGCTCTTAGTCCCGTATCTAATCGAGAGGTCTATAAAGGTGTAGCAGAAGTAAGCATTTATGTGGCTTTAAAGCATGGTGGAAAAGGATTAGGGAAAAAATTATTAGAGCATTTAGTGAAAGAAAGTGAAAAGAACGGAATCTGGACTCTGCAAGCAAATATTTTTCCTGAAAATAAAGCAAGCTTACATATTCATCGCTCCAATGGGTTTCGTGTTGTCGGGAGAAGAGAGAAAATTGCTCAGCTAGATGGCAAATGGCGAGATACCATTTTATTAGAAAGAAGATCATCGAGGATGTAATCAACACCCTGAATATATATTGGATAAACCATTCAAAAACCAAGCACTTGTAGCATAGTGTTGTTGGTTTTTTTGTTTGGAAATGATTCTTTATAAAAAAGCAAAGTAAATCAAAAATAGACAAAGGCATTTTAGTATGATGGTTTTGAGGGGGAGAGTGAGAGTATGAAATACGAAAAAGCTATAAATGAGAGTATTACATTTATAGAAGGCAATTTAGAAAAAGAATTGACGGTAGATATAATCGCAAAACATGTTGGATACTCAAAATATCATTTTCATCGTATTTTTCAGGGTATAATCGGCGAAAGCATAATGGACTATATTCGAAGTAGAAGATTAACCAATGCAGCCAAAATGCTATTATTTTCAGAAGAAAAAATAATAGATATCGCATTTTATTATGGTTTTGAATCACAGGAAGCTTTTACGAGGGCTTTCCAAAGGATGTATCACCTTCCCCCAGGAAAGTATAGAAAAATTATTTCAAAAATTGTCTATCATAAGGAGGACGTAAAAATGAAGTCTGAAGATTTAAAAGGGTGGATTTTAAGTGGAACCAACACAAATTTATATGAAATTGGAATCGATCATCAAACCTTTCATAAAGGCAGAAGTTCAGGTTATTTAAAATCAAAAAAGGAAGAGTCGCATACAGCAGATGAATTTGGAACGCTTATGCAACAATTTAAAGCAGAGCGATTTTTAAATAAAAGAGTAAAGCTATCAGGCTTTTTAAAAACCAAGGATTTAGAAGGCTCAGCGGCTTTTTGGATGAGGGTTGATAGCCGATTTGGAGATGTACTTCAATTTGATAATATGAATAATCGTTCTGTAACAGAAGATACGGATTGGAATTATTATGAAATCATTTTAGATGTATCCGCGGAAAGCAGCTCTATTTCTTTTGGGGCATTGTTAGCAGGTCGGGGCCATATTTGGATCGATAATCTTAAATTTGAGGAAGTAGACTTAACCGTTCCCACGACCAATATGGATTATACAACTGATATGAATGAAGAACCAGTCAACTTAACTTTTGAATCAGATACACTTTAAGTAGATGAGAATGTGCTTGAAAGGAAGGTTGAGATGAGAAAAACAAATATTCAGCCGTGGAGTGAAGAATGGAAGGTTCTATTCTTATTAGAAGAAGTAAAACTGAAAGATATATTTAAAGAAGATTGTATAGACATTCATCATATTGGTAGTACATCGATTGCAACGGTTGGTTGCGCTAAGCCGATTATTGACATATTAATAATTGTTTCAAAAATTGAATGTGTTGCAAATCATCATAGTGAGATGAATGATTTAGGATATGAAACGAAAGGAGAGAACGGTATTAAAGGAAGGAGATACTTCGAAAAGGGTGGAAATAATCGAACCCATCATGTTCATATTTTCGAAGAGGGTCACCCACAAATTGTCACTCATCTGAATTTTAAGCATTATCTACTTGAACATGCAGATGTGGCAAAGGAATATGGACAACTGAAATGGAGTTTACTAAAACGGTACCCTCACAGTCATGATGACTATCAAAGTAAAAAACAACAAATGGTAAAGAGCATTGCTGAACAAGCACATTTATGGTCGAAGAAAAATACTAAAAGCTTAAAACATGTGTTATAAAAAAAGAGGAAGTAGCTCCTAGGAGTTTACATCCTCTTCTTTTTTTAACAGCCAAGGAATCAATATTTCTGCAATTTCTAATTGAATAACCGGTTCAGTCATAGATGAAGGGACTAATTCTAAGTCGGTATGAAGTCCAATGTCAATACTTTCATTCTTCCCAAATGATGAATGCGGGAGTTTGTGGTAAGTTCCTTCCTTTTTGGGTCCTTTTATGATCGCCCCATAAAAATGATAGAACACACTGTAAAGATGAGTTCCATCCTCGTTTTCAACATAATGCGAAACTTCTCCTTCCTTTTGAGGGTCAATCCCTAGCGTATTAAAAAAATTCTTTACAGAGGAAGGAAATGTATCACAAGCTAATTTATAATTAGCACAATAATCACAAGTACAGCTAATAGTAGGATTTTCATCATACCATTCTTTGTTTTTTTCAAGGTTAACCTCAATGATCCAAGGTCCACTGCTCATTGTTTTCATTTTATTTAAATCTCCTTTTTATGATAAAGAACTCGTTCTATGCTTTGATAGGTACTGCTCTACCTTTTTCTCTAAGGAAAGAGGAAAAGAGAAGTGGCTAAATCAGCAAAAAAATGGATCGTATAAGATCAGTGTTAATGATTATAGCCAACTAACACATCAAAATCGACCGTTATCTTTGGGGGAGGATCCTGAAGAAATTGTGCTATTTTTGTTTCTGATACAGACCAGGTCAGTGGTGTCATTTCAACTAAATTTGAAAAAGATTCAGGTTTTAATTCTTTTTCATATGTAATCGTGAACGTTTCGTAATGATTAAAATGCTCAGAAAATCGTTTGGTTGTTTTTTGGTTATCATAGGTATTTGTGTCCTCATCGTTATAAAAAAATTGTCTCAATTCTATTAAATAGAGGTTTCGTGGTATGACCTTTATAAGAAGCCCTTCTGACTTTAGCAACCTTGAAAATTCTAGATAATTGGATGGTGACAGAATATTTAAAACAACATCTAAGTTATGATTAGAAAACGGTGAGTGAGTAAGGTCCCCCACAATCCAAGTATAATCATCATAGCTTTTGGAAGCCTGTAAAATTCCTTCCTTTGAAATGTCCATACCTATACCCGTTACATTTTGAATCATTTGCTTGGCGATCATTTCTAGATGAGAGCCTTCACCACATCCAAGATCAAGCATCGTTATATGGTTTTCTCTTTGAAAATAGTTAGTAATGATTTCAGAAATTTTTTTATGCAATTCCGCAAACAATTGCCCTTCTATAATCATTTCTTTGCGCGCTAGAAATAACTTTTGATTATATTGGTTGTTTGGACTTGCTCGAAGTAAATTAAGGTATCCTTGTTTGGCAAAATCAAAGGTATGGCGATTTTGGCACACTAAACTTTGTAGATTTACTACAGTCATTGAAGTAGAACAATAAGGACAAGAGAACATCGATTGTATTTTTTTAACAGCTTCAGCACTGCGTATTTTTTTGCTTTTTGTCATGAGACCACCTCTTATGAAACAAATTCTGTATTTGAAGTTTATCATAGAGAGACTTACTAGAATAGGCGAATGTACTTCATGTGAAATTATGTTTTTGTAAATTGGATACTTCCTAATAGATATTTCGTGTTAAAATAATAATTATTATTATCACAGGAGGATTTGTATGGGAAAGCGTATTTTAATGTTTTTAGTGACAAACGTTGCCGTGATGGTTACGATTTTAGTCGTTTGGACGGCTATTACTACTTTAACACCTTTGGACTTAAGTTTTTCAACTGAACAAGGTATTAACTTTTTAGCCATCGGTATATTTTCTATTCTTGTAGGTTTTACAGGTGCCTTTATTTCCCTTGCTATGTCTAGATGGGTAGCAAAGAAAATGATGAAGGTAAAAATCTTAAATCCTGATGAATCATTATCTGCTATAGAACGTGATATTGTCGAAAAGGTTCACCGCTTATCTCGAGCTGCTGGTTTAACGCATATGCCTGAAGTGGGGATTTATCATTCGCCAGAAGTGAATGCTTTTGCGACAGGCCCAACTAAAAAACGCTCATTAGTAGCTGTTTCTGCGGGCTTAATAAACGAAATGGATAATGATGCTGTAGAGGGTGTTATTGCTCATGAAGTGGCTCATATCGCAAATGGTGATATGGTAACAATGACGCTACTGCAAGGGGTTATTAACACATTTGTCGTGTTTATATCCAGAATTATTGCAACCGTTGCTTCAAGAGCGGTACCTGATCAATATCGTTTTATTGTTCATTTTGCTACCTTAATTATCTTTGATATTTTATTATCCATTTTAGGAAGCCTTGTCGTCAATGCATACTCTCGACATAGAGAGTTTCATGCAGACCGTGGCGGTGCCGATTTAGCTGGTAGAGATAAAATGGCTCACGCCCTTCGTTCATTAAAGGTACATATAGAACGAGCTTCCATGAAAAATGACCGCAGTGATGACTCTGCTGTTCAAACGATGAAAATTAGTAGTAAGAAACGAGGAAGTCTTTTCTCCACACACCCAGATATTGATGATAGAATTTCCCGTTTAGAGCAAATGTAAAGTACCTGTTTTTATATCATCTCATATAGCAATATTTGAAATGATGTGTAATGGATGCAAACATCAAGAACGAACCATAAACCCTCCTTACTGTGAAAAATGGAGGGTTTTTTTGAATGATTAAATGGAAAAGTGTGCTTGTGGAAGTGAACAGGCGGGGACCTAAAATGGTGGAATCATTCATTCATGGGGTATTGTCCCTGACTCTTTCTGTTGAACGGATAGATTCTTTGTGCAAGATGGACTCTAGCGGGGTTTGTTAGGGAAGCAAGAAACCTAAATCTTTTAGATTTCTCCGCTTGCATTTCCTCTCAGTCTTTTTTGCATAAAAAAAGCACAAAATTGAGAACAATCCATATAAAAAGACATAAAAATATCATGAATTCATTAGTAGAGGAACTTTTTAAGCGTACATTGAGGCAAGAATTGTAAGTGTTTTATTATGAGGGAGTGATAGATGTCTTTTACATGAACATAGGGTGAAAGCCATTGAAACCACTTTTTTTAAAGCTTAAAATGTAAGTAAGGAAACATAAGATTAAGATTTAGATAGCGAACCTGTTTAGACTTAATCTAATAAAAAATTACGATAAAAATTGGTCGTTAAGTAGCGTATCCTGCTTAATCTAATCGTCGTGCTTCATTAGAGCGTATGTGCATTATTTTGCCTATTCGTTTTAATAAAGTGTGGCGATTTTTTTATATGATTGATCTCAATAAAAAAGGAGGAGTTTGGAGATGGATATAAGAGAGAAAAAGCTTAAAAATCGTTGGCTTATTGCTTTATCCGCTGTTGGAATTCATATTTCAATCGGTTCTGTTTATGCTTGGAGTGTGTATACAAATCCTTTAATAGAAACTTATGGATGGGAATTGAGTGCTGTTTCGCTCACCTTTAGTATTGCCATTCTTTTTCTAGGGTTATCGGCCGCTTTTATGGGTCATTTTGTTGAAAAATATGGACCTAGAATATCAGGGTTGGTAGCTGCCAGTTTTTTTGGGATCGGAATGCTAGGAGCAGGCTTTGCCACTTCTATTGAATCACTTTGGTTATTGTATGTATGCTATGGGGTGCTAGGTGGAATTGGATTAGGGGTTGGTTATATCACACCTGTTTCAACTTTAGTCAAATGGTTTCCAGATCGTAGAGGTCTAGCGACTGGTTTAGCCATTATGGGATTTGGGTTCGCTTCTATGGTCGCTAGTCCTGTTATCGCTTTTATGATTGATGCAGTCGGAATACCATCTACCTTCTTTATATTAGGAGGAGCTTACTTCTGCATTATGATTACCTCTTCATTATACTTAGAAAAACCACCTGTCGGTTATATGGAAGGCTTTCAAGAAGGAAAACGTTCTGTGAAAGCTGATTTGGCTCAATTAACCGCTAATCAAGCAATTAAGACGAAACGATTTTGGTTTCTATGGTCAATGCTCTTTATTAATATCACTTGTGGAATTGCCATTCTCTCTATTGCTTCTCCGATGGCACAAGAGCTTTTAGGGGTATCCGTTGCGGTGGCTGCAACAATGGTAGGACTCATGGGTGTTTTTAATGGTCTTGGACGTATTGGCTGGGCAACGATTTCAGATTATTTAGGAAGACCGCTTGTATACTCTACTTTTTTTGTTATTCAAATGGTTGCCTTCTTCTTATTACCCAATATTAGTTCTGTCCTTGTTTTTCAGTTGGTATTATTTTTAATTATGACCTGTTATGGTGGCGGTTTTTCATCCGTGCCAGCATATATTGGTGATATCTTTGGAACGAAGCAGCTCGGTGCTATTCATGGATATATATTAACTGCGTGGGCCGCTGCTGGTCTTGTTGGACCAAGTATTGCTTCATGGGTGAAAGAAGCAACTAATAGCTATGCAGGGACTTTGTACATTTTTGGTGGACTGTTTGTAGTTGCTTTAATCGTTTCTCTTATGATAAGAATAGATATAAAGAGTATAAAGGAAGCGGTCAAAGTGAAAGAAAAATTAGCTAGCTAAGCAGAGAATGTTGATTCGCTTTCAAAGGTTGAGGGGAGCGAATCTAAAAATGATAAAAAGGTATGAAGCTGAATTTAGTAACTTAGTAAAATCTCATCGAAAAAAGCATATGGGAAAAGGGCCAAGTCAAATTAAGACGACCTTTACAAAGAATTGGGCGATATGTGAAATGGAGGGAAACCTTTCACCTGTTGAGAAATTTATTGCGACAGCTGATGAGGGGAAACAAATGCTAAGGGCTGCTAGGACAGAAATGGTTAAGGGAATGTATCGAAAAAATCCTCCTTTAGAGATGGAGAGACTATTGCAGTGCAGGTTTTTACATTTATTTGTAGATATTGATATTGAAAGAGATTTTGGAATGTCGATTTTTGTATTTGATGAGGATATTGAGAAGAAGTTTTCATCCTAAAAATGAGGCTGTCGCTCAGGTCATATAGTGACTTGAATGGACAGCCTTTTTTAGGTTGTAAGAAAAAAACTTTTTAACTTCGTTGTTCTAATAATAATTTATTACACCACTTAGCCTCTTCTTTTTTTCCTAAATGCTGATAGGACTTCATTAACCAACTTAAAGGCTCCTTATTTTCAGGGTTCAATTCTACTTCCCAGCTAAAGCACTCTACCGCTTTATCGTAGAGCTTCAATTGATAAGATAGGTGACCTAAATCTAATTGCTTCTCTGGATTATCTGACCACTCAATCATTTTAGCAATGTTATTTTTTATTGGTAAAGGCTCTTTTATAGAAAGCTTCCCAAGCCAATCATGGATATCCTCTAAGCTATATTTATTTAAATAGGATGGTAAATATTTCTCAACGATAGCTTGGAATTTACGTGGTGACCCCGATATCAAATATGATAGCTTATCTGGCTCAACTAATAATAAGTCATATTTTGGATGATCCGTTTCTTCAAGAATAGCGAGCAGTTTTTCTTTTTCTATGAGATCTAATTCCAATTGACTAGCGAAGTAAAGCTTGAGAGCTTGCTTTTCTTCTCCTAGCTGTAACAAGTAACGAAGAAGCTCAGAATGAAGGGTGGAGGAAGTCGGTATTCTTTTTTTAATCGTTAATAAAATCATGACGATTTCCATCTTGTTTAAGTGTTTGGTTAAAGCTTGAAGTAAATCTTTAGGGTTTGTTGGATTTTCTAAAAAAAGAATGGTGTGTAAAAGAATGGAATCATTCGTACGATGCTGTTCTTCATATAATTTAAAAAGAAGAGAATCGTATTTTGAAAGTAAGAGGTAACTTTTTTGCTCTACAAAAATGGGATCATCGTTGTACAGGCTTTCAAGGGGTTTTTGGTAAATCTGGGCAGCATTCTTATAATCAGGTTGACTGATGAGTGAATGGACCCAATCCTTTTGAAAGGATCTAGCATCTAGTAGCATGCCTAACCGATAAGCAGCCTGTAATTTCCCGCCTCTACGTAATTGAAGAAACGTGTCATGTATGAGTTGTTTTAATAAGGATGCATCTAACCAACAGTCTAATTGGCTTATAACTAAAATAGCTTCTTCTAGCGAATAATGGTCTTTTATTTTCTGGATAAAGGGCTGAGCGGGAAGAGATTTGATTTTTGTATGAGCAGGCAGCCATTTTGTTAATAGTGGATAAAGGGCGGGAACTCGTTTTCCGTGCTTTTTTATTTCGTAAAGAAAGGTACTCTTCTTTGCTGAGGTCGAGGGTATGATGTTTAGAAAACGATTTTTATAAAAGAATAATAAATATTTATTTTGATCAGATCCCACAGCAGTGACCACTTTACTTTGTTGATAAAGAAATATTTCTTTTTCTTGTAACGATATCTCGTCCTTCTTTACCTGTAGTATCCAACCAGCCTTCTTCATATAAAAAGACCTCCTTTTTTGTAAATATAACATAAATGGCCTGATTCTTAAAGGTAGGGGAGTGTAGTTCGAATCAAGCCATTCTTGTTTCTGAAAGCTATTGAATTCGAAATGGAAAATAAAGTTAACTTTTTATCTACATAAAATTGCCATTTGAGGGGAAATTGAGGATAACACTTTTTAATTTTGAAACTATTACAAGGATGTGAATGATTTTGACAGAGCAAGATAAACAAAAAACAATGTCTAGGCGTCGTTTTATAAGAAACTCTGGTTTAGTTGCAGGGGGTCTTGTAGGAGGGGGAATTGTAGGAGGCTTAATTGGCTCCAATACGAGAAATGGTGGAGAGCTTGTTTCTCCAGAAACAGGCGGAGAACAAATGGGAGAATCGATAGACTTTCAACAAGCTCCACTCTACTTTTCTAATCTAGAACGGTTTGCCATTTTAGAAGCCGCCTGTGAAAGAATTTTTCCAGAGGATGATAATGGACCCGGGGCTATCAGTTTAGGTGTACCCTTTTTTATCGACCATCAGCTAGCAGGATCCTGGGGACATAATGCAAGAGAGTACATGCAAGGTCCATTTTTTCCGGGCACGCAGTATCAAGGGTATCAAACGGCTTTAAAAAGGCATGAAGTATTCGATGAGGGTATTTCAGCTATCGAAAGGACTAGTATGAGTCTATTTGATACCGCTTTTGTTGAATTAGAGGAAGAGCAGCAGAATGAAATACTTACTCAATTAGCTAGTGGTGAAATAGAGATGCATGGAGTCACATCGAATGTATTCTTTCGATTATTAAGATCAGCGACTTTAGAAGGAGTTTATGCAGATCCAGCCTATGGTGGTAATAAGAACATGGAGGGCTGGAAAATGAAAAGCTTCCCTGGCCATCAGATGAGTTATTTAGGTCAAATTGAGTCAGAGGAATTTATCGAGATAGAACCATCAAGTTTACGTTCTTATACCGACCATCATTAAAGATTAGGAGGCTACAAATATGGCAACGACATTACCAAAAAAGGATGCAATTATTGTTGGAATGGGATGGACTGGCTCTATTATTGCGGCAGAATTGGCAAAAGAGGGCATTGAGGTTATTGGTTTAGAAAGAGGAAAGGGTCGTAGTTTAAAGGATTACTATGTTGTTCACGACGAGTTAAGATATGGGATTCGATATGAACTAATGCAAGATTTATCAAAGGAAACGGTTACATTTCGCCATGACGATGATGAACGAGCACTTCCAATGAGACAAATGGGTTCCTTTCTTCTAGGAGAGGGATCAGGTGGTGCAGGAGTTCATTGGAATGGACAGACCTTTCGATTTTTACCATATGATTTCGAAATTCGTTCGAAAACGATTGAAAAGTACGGTCAGGAAAAAGTAGATGAGCTAGGCTTATCTATTCAGGATTGGGGAATCACATACGAAGAATTAGAACCGTATTTTTATGAGTTTGAAAAAGCCTCTGGAATTAGTGGTGAAGAAAATCCCTTAGGAGGACCTCGTTCTCAGGAATATCCGAATCCACCAATGAAGGATACACCTATTACGTTAAAGTTTAAGGATGCGACCGATCAATTAGGATATAACCCCTATCATGTTCCATCAGCTAATATGAGCCAAACATACGAGAATCAATACGGAGCTACATTAGCTGCCTGTCAATATTGCGGATTCTGTGAAAGGTTTGGCTGCGAATATGGAGCAAAGGGAGATCCGACTGTAGCGGTTATTCCGTTTGCGAAAGAAACAGGGAATTTCGAATTACGCAACTTTGCAAATGTGGTAGAAATTCTCCAGGAAGATGGTAAAGCGGTAGGGGTAAGGTTTATTGACACAAAAACTCAAGAGGAATTTATCCAACCAGCTGATATAGTTGTCGTAACCGGCTATGTTATGACCAATACTCGCTTATTATTAAATTCTAATTTAGGTAAACCTTATAACCCATCTACAGGTGAAGGGGTAATTGGGAAAAATTACTGCTATCAAATTTTACCAGGTGTAACAGGGTTTTTTGAAGAAGATCAATTTAATATTTTTATGGGAGCTGGAGCTTTAGGAGCATGTATTGATGATTTTAATGGCGATAATTTTGATCATGTAGATTTAGATTTCATTCATGGTGGAAACATTGCGATTACACAAACAGGTGCAAGACCTATCGCATCGAATAATGTCCCACCAGGAACCCCGACCTGGGGAAGTGAATTTAAAGCACAGTCGATTAAGTATTATACAAAGTCTATCAGCTGTGTTGCTCAGGGAGCTTCTATGCCTGTAAAGAGTAATTATTTAGATTTAGATCCGACCTATAAGGATGCTTACGGATATCCACTTCTAAGAATGACTTATAATTTTTCAGACCAAGACCGGAATCTTCACAGCTATATAGGAGAAAAAATAGAAGAAATCCTTCTCGAAATGGGTGCTACAGAAGTAAGTGAGAGAAGTAATTTAGAAAATTATGATATTGTTCCATATCAGACAACTCATAATACAGGCGGTGTCATTATGGGCGATGACCCAAATACATCTGCTGTTAATAATTACTCACAAATGTGGGACCATGATAATGTGTTTGTCGTAGGTGCATCATCCTTTCCTCATAATAGTGGATATAATCCAACAGGGACGGTAGGAGCCTTAGCTTATAGAGCGGTAGAAGGAATGCTAAGATACTTAAAAGATGGTGGCAGTCTAGTTTAATTCAAAAGGAGGGTTAAATATGGGTATACCCAATATTGGAATTCCGGGATTGATTATAATATTAGTGATTACTTTAATCATTTTTGGTCCAAAAAAGTTGCCTGAAATAGGGGCCGCTTTTGGACAAACGTTATCAGAGTTCAAAAAGTCAGCTAATAATATCATGTCTGATGAGACAGCTTCCGAAAAAGAGAAAAGTTCAGAAGAGGGCAAGAAATAAAAAAATTTCTTATGAGGCATGAATCAAAAAAGGAATGAGAACATGCAGAGTGAACAGCTTTCATCCGAACAAACGTTAGTAGAACACTTAACCGATCTTCGCAAATCAGTTATTTACTCCGTCGTCTTTTTTGTCGTTTGTTTTATAGGAGTTTTATTGTATATAAATAAAGTCATTCCATTATTAACAAATGAACATAAGCTTGTCATGCTCGGGCCATTAGATGTTATTCGATTTTATACAGGTATTGCTGGAAGTCTTAGCTTAGGTCTTTCAGCTCCCTTTATTGGTTATCAAGTTTGGAAATTTGCAAGGCCTGCCTTAACCGAGCAGGAAGGGAAGATGGCTTTAACCTTTATTCCAAGTATATTTTTGAGCTTCATTCTTGGTTTAACATTTGGCATTTTTGTTATATTCCCGACTGTTTATCACTTTTTGATGAGCTTAGGTGTACAAAATTTTGATGTCATGATTACAGCAAAAGAGTATTTTTCTTTTCTCATGATGACGACCATACCATTAGGATTTTTATTTGAAGTTCCCTTATTATTAATGTTTTTAACGGCCATTGGATTCGTAACCCCTTCAAAATTAAAAGAGATAAGGAAATATGGATACATTCTTATGGCTGTAATATCGGCGATGATCACACCACCAGACTTTATATCCCAAATCATAGTATTAATTCCTCTCATGATGCTATATGAGCTCGGTGTATTATTATCAAAAGTAATGTACAAGAAAAAACAAAAGGAATTGCTCAAAGTTGAATGGGAGTAAGTGAATGAATGGTCAACAACGGAACCTACTTAAAAGGTGCTGTCTGATAAGGAGACAGCACCTTTTTCTGGTTTAAGGAAAAAATGAATGAATCGGCAAATTAAAATAGTTTCGGCACATAATCAGACAGAAGTCTTCTTGTCTTCTGTCCGCTAGAATAAGTATTCTCAAAGAGAATTTTTCAAAAGAAGGAAGGGCCTGTTTTTTATTGTGTATAAATTCATTACATACCATATTAAGCTTAAAAGTAGTTGCCCTATTTTAGTCGGAAGAGGTACTTTTCTTTTTCAACTTTTATCTATCTTTTGCAAATTTTAAATAAAGAAATTAGTTCTTTCTTATAATAAACGTTAAATTTTGTATTTTTTTCTTTTATATGTGTTCACTTTCTCATATAATTTAAACGTTATAGAGTTTATTAAATTTGTGGAGGAAGAACGTATTGAAACAAGAGAATATTGCATCATCGAGAGAGACGGTTTACTTCGTATTGTCTCTAATAGTTAGTATTATTATTTATATTTTAGCCGCTTTATCGATTGTAGGTATCGGAATCCTTGTCCTTATTTTTGCAGTTGTGTTTATTATGAATGTAATGATGCTTGGATCCATTCGTGGAAATGGTGTCAGAGTGACGGAAGGGCAATTTCCTGAAGTATATGAACGTGTAGTTGAAATAGCAACTAAAATGAAGCTAGAGAAAGTTCCAGATATTTTTGTAATAGAGTCAGAGGGAGCCTTAAATGCCTTTGCTACAAGATTTTGGGGTCGTAATATGGTCGTTCTTTATTCTGAGGTGTTTGACCTTAAAAGTGAACAAGGAAAAGAAGAGTTGGATTTCATCATTGCCCATGAGCTGTCTCATGTGAAGCGTCGCCATGTTTGGAAAAACGTTTTGATTACACCAGCTAAAATTTTTCCTTTTCTAAGTCAAGCTTACAGTCGCTCGTGTGAGTATACATGCGATCGAGAGGCAGCCTATTTTACGAATAATGGTATTGCAGCAAAACGGGCCTTGACGATATTAAGTGTTGGAAAAAAAGTGTATCAAGATGTCAATGAAAGAGCCTATATGGAGCAAATTTCGAGCGAATCTCACGGGGCCGTTTGGCTTAGTGAAATTTTCTCCTCACACCCTAATCTGCCAAAGCGCATCCAATCTGTGAACGTATTTATGGGGGAATTAGAGCAACCAATCTATAAAGAAAGACCTGGTAAAGTGTTTGGCGGCGTGCTAATAATTGTACTAAGCATGATTGTTACGTATCTCCTGTTCTTCGGAAGTCTACAATTCGGAGGTGCCTTTTATGAGAGGTTACTTTTGGATTGGTATGAAGACGACGTTGGCATGGATTGGGGATTAGATTTTGGACTAGAGGATGACTACAATAGTTGGAACTTAACTAACGATGGCATGTCAGAGTTAATGATAGCCGTAAATGACCTTGATATAGATGAAGTAAATCAATTAATTGAAGCTGGCGTTGATGTAAATGAGCAAGATGAAGATGGATATACAGCCCTTCATCATTCTGTGTACAATTATGAAATAACGGAGATTTTATTAGAGGCAGGAGCGAACCCTAACATAGTTAATGATTATGAAACGAGCCCACTAGTATTAGCCGTCTATTTTTATGAGTATGATACGTCTTTACTATTATTAGAATATGGTGCTGATCCATCACTAACTGATTTGGATGGAGATAGCGCGTTTAGTTGGATGGAAGTAGAAACAGAAGAGGAACTATATGAAGCCTTACAAAATGGGCAATAAATAAATATTAGGCTAGAGATACGAGTACATTCTTGTTCTCTAGCTTTTTCATGTTTTGCAAAGCCATTAAGCTTTTATGACTGCTTTTTTTTGTAGTACACTTTAATAAAACAATTAGGTGGTGTGGTTGAATGGAGTATTCTAAAGAGATGATGAATAGGCTGAAGAGAGTAGAAGGACAATTAAGAGGAGTATTGAGAATGATGGAGGATGAAAAAAGCTGTAAAGCAGTGATCACTCAATTAACAGCAGCTTCTTCTGCACTTGATGTAGCTAAAGCCTATATTGTAGCGAAAAATTTAGAAAATAGCTTACTAGAGCATACGGATTCAACCACAAAACAAGAAGATTTGATTGAGGAAGCGATTCAACTCCTTGTTAAAAGTCGCTAGTGAGAATAGTAAAAACGAAACTGTGTGTGTGATTACCGCAGTTATTTTTTTTTGAACCGTATCTTTGAGACCATATAATTCGTTTATATACATGAAAGCTTATAAGGAGGGTTACTATGCAAATACTTTCCATCAAGGGCACCAACCAATCAAAAGAAAGGAGAAGAAAGAGTTTCCTAATGGGCTTTGAAGAAACATACAGAGCTTATTATCCACAAATTTATCATTATTGCTTGCATTTAGTAGGTGAGAAGTGGGAAGCGGAGGAATTAGCACAGGAAACCTTTCTTAAGGCTGGGATTATTCTAGATTCAACCAAAGCTATTAATACTTCTTACTTGAAGAAAATTGCCAATAGCATGTGGGTTGATAGGTGGAGGAAAAATTCAAAAATCTCAACTGTTCCAATAGACCAAGATTTGTTGAAGCAGGAAGAGAAAGAGTATTTCAGTGAGCTTGAAGTAGCACTGACTGTTTTGGTCAGCCATCTTACGAGTCGACAACAATTACTTATTTTATTAATAGACGTTTATCAGTTTAAAAGTACTGAAATAGCCTCATATTTAAAAACGACTGAAGGAGCCATAAAGTCTGCATTATATCGCGCTCGTGAGAGACTTAAAAAGCATCGCTTTAATAACGATGACAAGTTAGATGGTAATCAAGCTTTAAGAGTAAGTACATTTATAGAGCTTATGCGAAACCAAGATATCGAATCGCTTATCATGCTAGCGGCAGAAGAAGATTATTTACCTTTAGTTCGTGCGAAGCAACTGAGCAAACTTAGAATAAACCGTAATGAGTGTCAGTTAAAAGAGGAGTCTCACTTCAAATTTTTAAAAATAGCTTAGAGAAATGGAGAGTTGGATATGAGTCACTTTATTCCTCATGTAATTGAACAGACGAAGATGGGTGAAAGAGGGTATGACATATACTCGAGATTATTAAAGGATCGAATTATCTTTTTAGGCTCAGAAATAGATGACCAAGTAGGTAATAGTATCGTAGCCCAGCTTCTTTTTTTAGCAGCTGATGATGAAGAGAAAGATATTTCTTTATATATCAATAGCCCAGGTGGGTCGGTCACTGCAGGAATGGCGATTTTTGATACGATGCAGTTCATAAAACCTAATGTCCAGACTATTTGTACAGGGCTTGCTGCATCTATGGGAGCGCTCCTTTTGATAGCTGGGCAAAAAGGGAAACGATTTGCTCTTCCTAACTCAGAGGTCATGATACATCAACCGAGTGGTGGAGCTCAGGGTCAGGCGACAGATATTGAAATTTCGGCTAAGCGAATATTACGAAACAAGATGAAAATAAATCATATTATAGCGGAACGGACAGGTCAAAATTACGAAAGAATTATAAAAGATAGTGATCGCGATTTCTTTTTGAGTGCAGATGAAGCGTTAGATTATGGGATTGTTGATTCCATTATTCAAAATAAATCGGCATAATTTGCGAGGAATAGATAATTTGTAATTGAAGAAAGCCTGTTTTCAAATTATCTCATATAACGAATAATGAACCCTCCTTCTTTTGGAAAGAAGGAGGGTTCTGTTGAACTCTTTATGAAAGAGGAGTGTTTTGGGAGAACGAACAGCCGTACACCTAACATGTGTGGAGCTCTTCATTCATGCTTATTGTTTCAGCCTCTTGTTTGCGAAATGTTGTTATCACTAGGGATTCATTATACGATGGGGAAAAAGAAGGTGATGAAATGAAAGAATTCGTTAATATAAATGAAAGCTTTCCAAAGAAAATACTAACACCGGCTTCTGGATTTTTGTCTCGTTATTCGCATACTTTAAATCCTTATATTGGCTGTCAATTTGCATGCTCGTTCTGTTATGTCAGGCAAAGTCCTGTAGGCTTGTTTAGAGGTGAAGAATGGGGAAGATGGGTAGACAAAAAAGTAACTGCGGCTAATCTATTAGAAAAAGAGCTCCTTAAGCTTAGAGATAAAGACCAAAGTATTACTATTTTTATGTCATCAAGTACGGACCCTTATCAGCCTTTAGAGTATAAAGAGAACATAACAAGAAGTCTATTAGAGGTAATGGCGAAACAGCCTCCAGACTTTCTATTACTGCAAACTAGAAGTCCATTAGTGGTAAGGGATATCGATTTTTTAGTAACGTTGAAGGATAAAGTTAGGGTCAGTATGTCTATTGAAACAGATTTAGATTCGGTACGAAAAAGGTTTATGCCCCAATCTCCGCCTATTCAGGCAAGAATGAAAGCTGTTGAACAGCTAAGGGAAAATGGTATTCCTGTTCAGGTTGCGGTTGCCCCGATTCTCCCATTTAGCGAACAATTCCCTTTTCGTTTATCTCAGCTAGTGAATCGTATTGTACTAGATGATTTTTTCAGTGGAGATGGAAGTGGTGGAAAGAGAACGGAAAGGTTAAAAATAAGCGAGCTATATGAAGAGAAAGAGAGAGAGTTATGGTATGGAAATCATGTTCATTTGCAGGTTTATGAGAAAATGAGAACCGCTTATTCTCCCGATGCATTTATATTAGTAAAGAAGGTTTTTAATGTAGGCTGTGACAGAAGTTGCTTTTAAAGAAAATCCTATTGCGAAAATTGAATTGTTGTGTAATGGATACAAACATCAGAACGAACCATGAACCCTCCTTACTGTTGATAATGGAGGTTTTTTTGAAAAGTGGAGATGAAAGGAAAGACGTAAGCTAGCGAACACAAGGCACGGAGACTCCAGTGGGAAATAGTGGCCATGCCGAAATCCACTTTTTAAAAAAAAGTTAGTTCGGCGCCACCCCACCGGACTGAAGTGAACCCCAAAAGTTAGACAGCTTATGTTTAAGAAAACTGTTGGGCAAGAGTTCGGTACTGTATAGGACTCTTGCCTTTTAGTTTGGTCTTAATACGTTGGTTATTATAGTAATCCATGTATTCTTTTAGTTCCTGTTTAAA
>NZ_LTAO01000038.1 GCF_001590785.1 Alkalihalobacillus trypoxylicola | reverse complement strand
AACAGGAACTAAAAGAATACATGGATTACTATAATAACCAACGTATTAAGACCAAACTAAAAGGCAAGAGTCCTATACAGTACCGAACTCTTGCCCAACCGTTTTCTTAAACATAAGCTGTCTAACTTTTGGGGTTCACTTCAGGACGCGGAGTGTCTTGCGGGAGCGGACAACTGAGAACTAAGATTTGTTGAGAAATTCATTAATGCGTATGGTCCCAGCCTCTTATTTATACGATAGCTTTATTCATTAGGGTACATTTCCTGAAAAGTTTTGACTGTATGTACAATAAGATCCTTTAAAATTTCTGTATCAATATCAGCTAATTTATTTATATATATACAAGCCTTGCCCTTTGTATGTTTACCAAAACCTTCTAATAATTTTTCTCTTTCTTCACTTTCATAAGCTAAATATAGACTAATTTTCGCCTTTCTTGGTGAGAATCCTACTAAAGGTGCGTCCCCCTCATGCCCAGATGCATACTTATAGTGATAGCTACCAAAGCCAATAATGCTAGGACCCCACATTTTAGCACGATAACCGGTTACCTCTTCAAAAATTTCTAATAATCGATAAGCATCTGACCTTTTCTTCTCATTTTCAACTGTTTCGATAAATTCAATGACACTATTGTCTGTTTCTTTCGTTTTCTGTTCATACATCCTTAAAACCTCCCATTCTCTTTTTTAACTGATAAAATTTATGACCGAAACAAATGATGAAGCAACCGATCTTTATTATCAAAAAATTGTTTCATGATTTGATAATGCTCACTTTCTTCTAACGTTACTTTCTTTATTTTTTCATCATTTAATTGATATAAAATAGAGTCTGGATAAGCCATTAATAAAGGGGAGTGAGTCGAGATAATAAATTGAGAGCCATCCTCCACTAATTCGTGAATTCTTGCTAGCAAGGACATTTGTCGAATGGGAGAAAGAGCAGCCTCTGGTTCATCTAGTATGTATAGTCCCTTGCCACTAAACCTTTCCATAAAAGCAGCAAAAAACGACTCACCATGGGATTGCTCATGTAACGATTTCCCTCCAAATGATTGAATAATCGGTGTGCCTCCACCTGGCTCAGCATCTAATTCTTCAATAAAGGATGCTACATTATAAAAGGTTTCAGAACGAAAGAAAAAGCCATCCTTAGGTTTATACACGCCTTTACTTAAACGAATAAAATGCTCAAGAACCGAATGGCTATCAAAGCTTGAAAAACGGAAATTTAAGGTACCACCTTCTGGGTTAAAGCCATAATTAATGGCGATAGCCTCTAATAAAGTAGATTTCCCCATTCCATTTTCTCCGATGATATAGGTGACATTTGGATGGAAACGCAGCTGCTCGAAAGTAGAGATAGCAGGTAATGAAAAAGGAAATTGATCGAAATCTTCTATTCGTTCTCTTAATAAAGTAATCATTCTTATATATTGATTGTCTTTGTTTAAGCGCATAAATTTCCCCACCTTTACAGAGTTCTCATCTACAGGATTCTAATTAAATAATGGTTTTTCTATTGATTAGGCTAAACCTCAAAGCATCTATGATTTGGAAATTGCTTGATCATCTCGTCCTTTGTTGGCATTCCACCTTGGGCTCCTATTTTCTTCACGGACAGTGCAGCCGCATAATTGGCAAAATCGATGGAGTGGTCTATACGTTCACCATGGACGAGTGAAACAGCAAAAGCCGCATTAAATGTATCTCCAGCACCTGTTGTATCCACTACATCTACAGAGTAACTAGGAATCAAACATTCCTTCGTACCATCAAAATAACGCACTCCATTTTCACCTTCCGTTATCATAAGCTGATTTGGAAATTGTCTAAGAATGTCCGATTGATTTTCTTCTTCAAACAGTGATTGACATTCATGCTCATTAGGAGTGAGATAGGTTGCCTTTTTTAAAAGCTCCTTAGAAACTTTTCGATAAGGAGCAGGATTTAAAATGATTTTCTTTTGAAGCTGTTCGCACAGCTCAATCACATATTCAACTGTATCTGCGGGGATTTCTTGCTGAATTAATACAATATCTGCTTCCTCTATCACATTTATCTTTTCCTCAATATAAGAAACCGTCACATATTCATTCGCTCCTTTAACGACAATAATGCTATTGTCTTTCTCAGCTATCGTTATATGTGCAGTTCCTGTGGAAACATCAGGTATGATTCTAAGGTGTTCCGTTGAAACATTATTTTTTTTAAAATTATTAAGGATTTCATCAGCATAGCGATCTGTACCAACAGAGCCTAGCATCGTTACCTTCGAACCAAGCCTTGCAGCCGCAACTGCTTGGTTGGCTCCTTTCCCACCAGGCATTGAGACAAATTGGTTGCCTATAATCGTCTCTCCCTTTTCAGGTCTTTTATCTGCGCTTACTACAAAATCCATTGATGAACTTCCTATAATGACTATATGCTTCATAGTATTAACTCCTTTACAACTACCCAAAAATATTTATAAAAGCTACTCCCTTATTGCTAGTAATCGTCCATACTAATTTGGTAATAATGTAAATCTAATCCTTCTAATGCTTTATCTATTGAAACTAGGTAAATAGTAAATTCTTCTTTGTTAAGATAATTAAGCCTTAAATAGAGACTTCTTATAAGCGATTTTATATTAGATTTTATAGTATACAGTTTTTCATAATTTAGATTACTATCTACTTTACTTAATTTACTTAACCAAGCATTAAAATCTTGTATTCTTACCTTACCTTTCATAATGCTTTTCACTAAAAAATTTACTGTTCGTTCATCTTCTTCGTCTTTTAAAATATAATCATGAGTAGAAAATTTTAATGCAATACTTTTTAGAACCCTTGTTATATCTTTTTCATCTAAATATTCAATTAACTGGTATAAAGAATCGGCAGTATGAGCAATACTATGTGCCCAGCCCTTCTTGCTAACGTTACCTCTAAGATCTTTCTCAAGAGTTAAGTAATCAATAGTCTTATTAATGATAACTCTCACTTCTTCAGTAGAAAATATATTTTTTTTGTGGTGAATATATATGATAGGAGCTAACAAAAGTACAGAAAACGATCTTCTAAAAATTGAATCAGTACCTTGCTCACCAATTTGATAAAATAAAAAATCATCACTAATTAATGTTTCTTGCAAGTGTTTTAATTCGCTTTCAGTTAGAAAACCTTCTACTATCCAATTGGATATTGTACCATATATTAAATCATCTCTTAGTTCACTATCTGTTGAACCTAATTGTTTTAAGGACTCTTGCAATATTTTTTGTATATCCGTGTTTTCAAAGGGCTTGAAGTTGTTCTCCTTTAGCATACGTAGTTTGTCCTTCAATGTCACGATAAAAACTCCTTCCTTTACTAGAAACACTACATAAAGGTTCCATTTCTTTTCTTGAGTAATTTGTTTCAGTCATGATAATGTTTTCTTTACTATGGATATTGTATCACTTGTCCATTAGTATTGAAGTTATCCTCAAGCACATCTATTTTGTAAATGTATTCTAATAAGAACTTAAACCAAGATCTATGCCTTTTTCCTGTTATCTCTCGGCACCTGGTTCTCATCTTCAATTTCTACTGCAGAATTCAAGACAACAATGATGAATTTAACAGGCACTTTTAAACAAATAGTAGTATGCTAAGTTGTCATGTTACTATTAACTTTTTTATTTCTTTATTAAAAAACTTTGAATAAGACGATTTAATGTTCTTTTCCATTATTATATCAGGATTTCGGCTATTCTTAGAGGTAGAATATTTAGCAACTACTTAAAATAAGATGAAGAAATTCCAATTTTAAAATTCTATAAAAATAGCTGAACATTATAAAAATGCTCAGCTATTTTTCTTACAAACCTTTATACTAAAAAGCTATTATTGATACCAAAAGACAAATAAAGGCATTAGAGCCGTAGTCATGATAGCCATAATAAGAAATGAAACTGTACTAATGGCCCCTGCTTCTTCATCCTCATCCATTACACGAGCTGTTCCGATGGCATGTGAGATTGCTCCCATAGAAATACCTTTTGCCAATGGATGTTCAATTTTACTCCACTTAAAAAGGTATGGACCTAAAATGGCCCCAGACATTCCAGCAAAGGTGACCATTACTGCAGAAAAAGAAGGCATACCTCCATAAATATTTGATAATTCAATCGCTATCGGTGCAGTCGTATTTTTCAATAATAGGGACACTAATAGCTCAAGCTCGTAGCCGTTTGCATAAAAGAAAACGGTCCCCAAAGTCATCGTAGCTACTGCTGCAAACAATAACCAGCCAGCTATCATCAAAAAGTGCTTAACTAATTTTTTACGATGTACATATAAGGGAAAGCTTAAAGCCACAATAGCTGGTCCTAGAAATTGATCAATATATTGAGCTCCCTGAAAATAGCTTTCATAGGAAACATTAAAAATAATTAAAAGAATCACTACTACCGCACTTGTAACAAATACAGGTAGTAATAAGTTAGATTTTGTTTTTTTGTATAAATAAAAAGCCCCCCAAAAAATGATGCATGTAAGCAATAACCATAGTACCACTTCCATTAAATAAACTCCTCTCCCATTTAGCAAGCCAATCACCCATTATTTTTCCTCTTCTAAGATGTGTAACGCCTGTTGTTTTTTTTCTTTTAACAGCATGATTTTTTGTATGATAAAGGAGGTTAACCATAGAACGATCAAACTACTTAATACAACCGAAAAAAATATAATGACTCCGAACCAGGATATTAATTCACGATACTGAATAATTCCTACTGTTACTGGAACGAAGAATAAAGGTAATAATTTAATTAATAGATGAGACCCTGAATTTAACCATTGAAAAATCTTTTCTCCACCTAGAAGCAATGTGATAAACATCATCCCCATCCCTATTAAACTACCAGGAATATACGGAATCCATTGATGTTGAATCCAGCCACCAGCCATATTATATAAATAAATAATAATTACCGCGATTATTACTTGAAAAATCCTCATCATCCACTCCCTCCTTAATAGCTGCTTACCATGATCTTACGCAGCCATAAGCAAAAAGAAGATCGGTAATCTTGAATTGATTACCGACTTCCTCATGCATCTAGTCTATTATTTTTACAAATTTTCTCTTACCAACTTGAATGATTAAGCCAGCCTCTATATCAACCTGCATTTGGACATCTGTTACTTTTTCAGTATTGATTTTAACTCCGCCATTCTGAATCATTCTTCTTGCTTCACCTTTTGATCCTTGAAGCTTTAATTCAACTAACAAATCAACAATCCAGATTTGTTTTTCGCCATCCCATTTAACTTCAGGTATATCATCAGGTAATGATCCTTTTTGAAAAACGGTTTGAAAATACTGTACAGCTTCTTCTGCTTCTTTTTTGCCATGATACATTTCGACAAACTTAGCACCTAACTTCATTTTAGCATCTCGTGGGTGCAACGAGCCAGAATTTAATCCTTCTTCTAGCTCAGCAATTTCTTCCAATGGGATATCAGTAGCTAATTTGTAATATTTGATCATGAGCTCATCTGGTATCGACATCGACTTTCCAAAAATTTCATTAGGCTTTTCATCAATCCCGATGTAATTATGAAGAGATTTAGACATCTTTCTCTCTCCATCAAGACCTTCAATTAATGGTAAGGTTAAAACAATTTGCTTTTCTTGACCATATGCCTCCTGAAGCTGTCTTCCCATTAATAAATTGAACTTCTGATCCGTTCCACCTACTTCAACATCCGATTCTAGTGCCACCGAGTCATATCCTTGCATGAGTGGGTAAAAGAATTCATGTATCGAAATCGATTGTCCACCTTTATATCTCTTTTCAAAATCATCTCTTTCGAGCATTCTTGCCACAGTCATTTGACCCGCAAGCTGTATAACCTGTTCAAACGATAAAGCTTTTAACCATTCTGAATTATAGTAAAGCTTCGCCTTTTTCATATCTAAAATTTTTCCGTACTGTTCAACATATGTTTTCGCATTTTCCATTACTTGTTCATCAGTTAATGGTTTTCTTGTTTCAGACTTTCCTGTTGGGTCTCCAATTCTCCCTGTAAAATCTCCAATTAACATTTGAATTTCGTGACCAAATTCTTGGAATTGTCTTAATTTATGAAGAACCACTGTATGGCCAAGATGAACGTCTGGAGCGGATGGGTCCATTCCTAGCTTAACCTTTAATGGTTTACCCGTTATTACAGATTTTTCGATCTTCTTCCGAAATTCATCCTCTGGTATGATTTCAACAACTCCACGTCCAAATACCTTTAATTGGCGCTCTACCTCTTCCTTTTGTGCGGAAGTTAATACTACTTTATCCATTGATAATCCTCCTTTTTTGAAAAAAAAAAAGAACCTATCCCAAAAAAGGGACGAGGTTCTTCGCGGTACCACCCTAATTGAAGCTTATTTTTAAGAATAAACTTCCACTTAAAGCGATAACGGCGCTACCGTCTCTTATTACTCATAAGAAAAGCTCCGAGAATGTAATTCGCCACCACTCTGTACTGACTTTCACCAAATCATCAGTTCTCTAAATGCTACAGATATGTAAGCTACTCTGTTCTCTTCATTACGTTAAATATAATGATTCTTTTTTACCATAAAAGCTAGATAATTGTCAAACTAAAGAACAAATATATCCAGAAAAGATAGGAACTGAACTCATCATATGCTATAATATGGCTTGATAAATAGGAGGTTCGCTATGAAAAAACTATTTTCTTCATTCATCGATCGAATTAGGTCGATTTCAGAGTGGTTACATGAAACGAAAATTATAAGAAGAATCGGCATTACTTATCAAGTTTTTTGGAATTTATTTTTGATATTCCTAATATTTGGACTAATGTCAGTCTTTTTTGCTGGCGGAGCTGCCGCAGGTTATTTCGCTTCTCTTGTAGCTGATGAACCATTACGTTCAGAATCTGATATGCTAGCAGACATTTATAACTACGAAGAAACAAGTGAAATATACTTTGCAGATAATACGTACTTAGGAAAGGTTCCAACTGAATTTGAAAGAGAAGAAGTGGATTTAGAAAATATTTCAGACCATGTCGTCCACGCCCTCATTGCTACAGAGGATGAGCACTTTTTTGAGCATGATGGAGTCGTTCCTAAAGCAATCATGCGGGCTGTGCTTCAGGAAGTAGCCAATTCAAGTGTTCAAACTGGCGGTAGTACGTTAACACAGCAATTAATAAAGCAACAAATATTATCAAGTGAAGTATCTTTTGATCGTAAAGCGACTGAAATTTTACTCGCGATGCGTTTAGAGCATTTCATGGACAAACAAGAAATCCTTGAAGCCTACCTTAATGTTGTGCCATTTGGTCGTAATGCGTCTGGAAGACAAATTGGTGGTGTTCAAGCAGCTGCCCAAGGAATTTTTGGTGTCGATGCTAGTGAATTAAATATTCCTCAGTCTGCCTTTATTGCTGGACTGCCTCAAAGTCCTTTTGCTTACACTCCATTTAATAATGATGGATCTGTAAAGGAAAGCTTCGATGCGGGAATTAATCGTATGAAATCAGTACTAAGAAATATGCATGATAATGGGTATATTTCAGAAGACGAATATAATGAAGCGTTAGAGTATGATGTACGCGAGCATTTAACCGACCGTACTCCCTCACCTTTAGAAAAATATCCTTATTTAACAGATGATATTATGAGAAGATCGGTTGATATTTTAATGAAAGCCGCTATGGAAGAAGATGAAGTGGTTTTAAGTGAAATAGAAGATCCCGATGAGCGCCAAGAGGTTCGTGATCAATATATTCAAAAAGCCGCTATGGATTTACGACGTAAGGGTTATGTGATTCATTCTACGATCGATAAGGATTTATACGATGGCATGCAAGAAGCATTAATGAATAATAGTCATTTATTTGGGAATGACCGCTCGGATACTGATAGTAGTGGTAATAGCTATACGGAGCAGGAGGAGATTGCGTTTGTTCTCCTTGATAATTCGACTGGGAAAATCCTTTCCTTTGTTGGTGGTCGTGATGAGCAAAACTCAACGAACAATTATAATTATGCAACTCAAGCACAAAGATCGACAGGATCGACGATGAAGCCTTTACTTGCCTATGCGCCGGCGATGGAGGTAGGGGTGGCACAGCCTGGCTTTGTTATTCCAGATACTGAAGATAGATATGTTTCTGGGGGTAAACCCATTACAAATTTTGATAACCGTTATAAAGGATTAATGACAGTACGTGATTCGGTTGCAGAATCACGAAACGTTCCTGCCGTTCGTGCCTTTAGGGCTACTCCTTCTGATGTAACGAAGGACATATTTGATAAACTAGAATTCAAACATTTTGAAGATGCTTTACCTGAATCAACTGCTTTAGGTCCAATTGATATCTCAGTTGAGAAGAATGTAAATGCTTATGCTACCTTTGCTAATGGCGGAAAGCATGTCAGCTCTTATATGATTGAAAAAATCGAAACGAAAGACGGAGAAGTAATTTTTGAGCATGAAAAAGACGAAGTCGAGGTGTACTCCCCGCAAACATCTTATTTAATGCTTGATATGATGAGAGATGTTTTAAGAGGCGGTGGTGGAACCGCTAGAGGTATTCCAAATCAATTAAAATTCTCAGCTGATTGGGCAGGAAAAACAGGTACCTCTCAATTTGCAAAAGATTACTGGTTTGTGGCGACAAATCCTAATGTATCTCTCGGTGTTTGGATCGGCTATCCTTCTAATGCTGAGAAAGCAACGTTACAATCAACTGGAGCAGGTACGTATAGTCAGCGAACACAAGCACAATGGGCTCGAATGGCTAATGCGATTTATGATATTAGACCTGAATTAATTGCACCTAACGAACGCTTTCAGCAGCCAGAAGGAATTGTCAGTCGTTCCGTGTGTACATTAACAGGAACACTTGCTTCCAAAGCTTGTCAGGATGCTGGATATGTGAAGTCAGAGCTATTTAATTCGAAGTTTGTTCCTACTAAACAGGATGATAGTACAGCAGCTCGTTTTGTTACGATTAATGGCAAAAACTATAAAGCACTTGATTCAACACCAAAAGAATTTACAGACCAAGGATTATCGGTTTCCTTTGATCTCTGGAACATAGATAATATTTCATCCTATTTGCCAGAGAACATGAAAAATATCGTTCCTAACCAAAATGCACCTTCTAATGGTGATAGCCCTGGTAAAGTAAGTGGGGTTAGCTTAGGAAGCTCCACTTTATCATGGAGTAAGCATGGAAGAAATGATATTGTTGGATATCGAATATACCAAGCAAGCAATGGCAGCGATGACTTTAAGAAAATTGCTGACGTTAAAGGCAATGAAACGACAAGCTATAATGTAAACGGAGGCTCCAACGCATATTATGTCATTGCAGTAACTACAACTGGCAAACAATCTTCACCATCAGACATTGCGAGTGGCTCTGATTGGATAAGTAAAGAAGAACAGGAGCAGGAAGAGCAAGAAAAACAAGAAGAACAAGAGCGTAAAGAAGAAGAAGAGCGCAAAAAGCAAGAGGAGAAAGAAAAGAAAGAAGAAGAGAAGAAAAAAGAAGAAGAACGTAAAAAAGAAGAACAACGCAAAAAAGAGGAAGAAAAGAAGAAAGAAGAAGAACGAAAAAAAGAAGAAGAACAAAATCAAAATGATGAAGATAGCGACGATTAATCCATATCCTTTAAGTCACTTACCCTATTCTGAGCTCGGGCCGTACCGCCTTAGCTCAGATTTTTTTTTAAAAAACAAGCACCCAGGTTTCTCAACCTTGGTGCTTGTTTTTTCCTTTTATTAATCTTCCATCGTTGATAAATCACCCGTTGGTAAATCTAGTTCCCATGCTTTAAGAACACGTCTCATGATTTTACCACTTCGTGTTTTAGGAAGCTTCGCTCTGAATTCAATTTCTCGTGGTGCTGCATGAGCTGATAAACCATTTTTCACGAATATACGTATTTCTTCTTTTAATTCATCCGTCACTTCATATCCATCTCGTAAGGCAATAAATGCTTTAATAATTTCGCCCCGCACTGGATCTGGTTTACCGATTACTCCTGCTTCTGCAATCGCCGGATGTTCTACTAATTTACTTTCTACTTCAAATGGACCCACTCTTTCTCCTGAAGTCATGATAACATCATCCACTCGACCTTGGAACCAGAAATAGCCATCTTCATCCATATAAGCTGAATCACCAGAAATATACCAACCTTCCAATTCAAAATAGCTTTTGAATTTCGGTTCATTATTCCAGATTGCCCTCATCATAGAAGGCCAGCCTTTTTTAATCGCTAAATTCCCCATACGATTTGGCGGTAGCACACGACCTTGGTTATCAATAATAGCCGCTTCAACTCCAGGTATTGGTTTTCCCATTGACCCAGGACGGATTTCCATAGCTGGATAATTACAAATAAGCTGTGAGCCTGTTTCAGTCATCCACCAAGTATCGTGAATTCTTAATTGAAATACCTTCATTCCCCAACGAATGACTTCAGGATTTAATGGTTCTCCTACACTAGCTACGTGACGAACATTCGATAAATCATATTTTTTTACCAGCTCATCTCCTGCACTCATCAGCATTCTAAAAGCAGTTGGCGCACTGTACCAAACCGTCACCTTGTATTGCTGTAACGTATCATACCAATCTTCTGGACTAAAACGACCACCCTTGACCACGTTTGTCACTCCCGCTAACCATGGACCAAAAATACCATATGATGTCCCCGTAACCCATCCTGGGTCAGCCGTACACCAATAAATATCGTCATCTTTTAAATCTAATACCCACTTTGCTGTCTGATAATGTTGGACCATAGCATGGTGCACATGTAAGACACCTTTTGGTTTACCCGTTGAGCCCGAAGTATAATGCAAGATAAGTGGCGTTTCTAGATCGACCCACTCGATCTCTAATTCTTCCTCTGCACTCGCAAAACGTCGATTAAAATCAAGCACCTGCTCCGTTTCTTTCACCTCTTTATCAACAAGTAAAATTTTCTCTAATTGAGGCAAATCCCCAACAGGAACCCTCTCTAATAAAGCAGATGTAGTCACTAGCACCTTTGCTTCACTATCCTCTAATCGATCTCGGACAGCTCCCTCCATGAACGCTTCAAAAAGAGGACCAACAATCGCTCCTAATTTTATGGTTCCAATCAAAGAGAAATAAAGCTCCGGAGAACGAGGCATAAAAATAAATACTCGGTCTCCCTTTTCGACACCAACACTTTTTAAAACATTTGCTGCCTTATTAGAATTCACTTTCATTTCTTCATATGTAAATTTTTCTTCTCTTTTTCCATCGCTGTAGTATAACGCAATTTTACTTGCTTTTTCTCCTAGTGCATGACGATCTATCGCTTCATAAGCTAGATTTATTTTACCCGTATCATGCCAAGAAAAGGCTTGATTAGCAGTATCCCAATTAAAATCCTTCTTTATTTTATCGTAGTTTTCTAAATTATAATTTCCATTTACAGATGGAAGCGCTTGCATACTCATCATACATCTTCCTCTCTTGTTTTCATTTTAGAATAATATTCTTTTATTATAGTACAGACAAATCATTAATTCAATTTTATTTACTTTTAAAAAAGTGGTAATCGTCACAAAAATACCATCAATTCTGAATAATATGTGTATTCTGTATGATATGATATGCTATAAGGACATTGTGGTTAAAAGGTGGTTAAATAAACATATGAAGCATAAAAAAAACTATTCCTCTACCCAATTAGCATATAAAGATAGGGCGCTTATCTTAGAAGGCCCTGTTTCAAGTGAGAAGCTAAAAGAGTACGATTTTCACCCAGATCTCACCTCTTTTCGTCCTGTGCATGAGCAAAAGGATGCGCTAGTTGAAATTGCTGATTTACCTGAAGGTCGTATTAATATCATCCGTGACCATGATTTAGTAGTAGGTTATGTCACATTTCTGTACCCCGATCCTTTAGAGCGTTGGTCAGAAGGAAATATTGAGAATTTAATTGAACTTGGTGCGATTGAAATTGCCCCTGAATATCGTGGCGTTAAAGCCGGAAAAACGTTATTACAAATGTCGATTTCTGATCCTTTCATGGAAGAGTATATTATTATTACAACCGAATACTACTGGCATTGGGACCTGAAAGGAAGCGGTTTAGATGTTTGGGAATATAGAAAAATGATGGAAAAAATGATGAACGCAGGTGGTCTCGTTTGGTTTGCAACGGATGACCCAGAAATAAGCTCACACCCTGCTAATTGTTTGATGGTAAGAATAGGAGCAAATGTTCAGCCTGATACTGTACAGCAATTTGATTTATTAAGATTTCAAAATCGCTTTATGTATTAATTTTAGAAGGAGGGACCTTCATTGCTTGTTGAAGATATTATGCGTAAAGAAGTGATGACTCTTAAAAAGGATGCAACGATTAAAGATGCTATTCAATTGTTAGAAGAAAAGAGGATTAGACATCTTCCTATTGTAGATGAAAGCTTTTCTTTGATTGGTATTGTGTCAGATCGAGACATTCGAGATGCCAGACCTTCTATTTTTACTATAGAAAAAGAGAGCACTACACTCGAACAATCTATCGAAACGTTAATGAAAAAAGAAGTGATTACTGCCCATCCTCTTGATTTCATTCAAGATGTCTCCTCTTTGTTCTATGAAAATCATATTGGTTGTTTACCAATTATCGATCAAAATAAGCTTGTAGGTATACTTACGGAAAAAGAAATTCTTTATTCATTGATTGAATTGATTGGAGCTAATCAGCCTAGCTCACATATTGAGGTATCCGTTCCTAATCGGACAGGGGTTCTTGCAGATGTTGCAGCTATTTTCAAAAAGAACAAGACGAATATTGTAAGCGTTATCGTGAGGCCTGCTAAACATTCGACCAATCAAATACTGGTTTTTCGTATTCAAACCATTGATCCAAGAAGAGTAGTTGATGAAATACGCTCTTCAGGGTATGACGTATTGTGGCCCAACATACCAGGAGGGAAACAATGAGTTCAAAATCGGCATTTATTTATTCGTCAGACCAAATCAAATATCGTTTTAATGATGATCATCCCTTTAATCACTTGCGACTTGAATTAACTCAGGATTTATTGATGAAGCTTGGGAGCCTTGATTCAAAACTTATAATCAAGCCTCGTATAGCTTCTGATGAAGAACTGAAGCTCATTCATGATAGCGATTATATTAAAGCTGTTAAAAGAGCCGGAGCTGGAGAATTGAGTGCTGAGGAAGCAGATTGTTATGGATTAGATACGGAGGATACTCCAATATTTTCTAATATGCACGAAGCATCTGCTTTAATTGTAGGGGGAACTTTATCTGCTGTTGATGCTGTAATGAATGGACATTTTAAGCATGCACTTCATTTAGGTGGAGGACTCCATCATGGATTTCGTGGGAAAGCATCGGGATTTTGTGTTTATAATGATAGCGCCATTGCCATCGAGTATATGAAAAGAAAATATGGAGTACGTGTTCTCTATATTGATACAGACGCTCATCATGGTGATGGTGTACAATTTGCCTTTTATGATGATCAGGATGTTTGTACACTCAGTATCCATGAAACAGGAAGATACTTGTTTCCAGGCACTGGCCAAACGAATGAAATCGGTTCGGGAAATGGGTACGGGTATTCTATTAATATTCCTATTGATGCTTTTACAGAGGATGATTCTTTTATTGAGCTCTATGAAACCTCCTTTAAAGAGGCGGTTCAATTTTTTAAACCTGACATTATACTAACTCAAAATGGGGCAGATGCTCACTTTAAAGATCCTTTAACTCATTTAAGTGTTACTCAAAAAAGCTTTCAATTTATTCCGAAGCTAGCTCATCAACTAGCTCATAAGTATTGTGATGGTAAGTGGATTGCTGTAGGAGGCGGCGGTTATGATATATGGGATGTCGTCCCAAGAGCATGGGCATCCATTTGGCTTGAAATGACCGATCAGACTCATCTTTTTGATAAAAAGCTTCCAAATACCTGGCACAAAAAATGGCAAAAGGAATCTCCAGTTCCTCTGCCATTTAGCTGGCTAGATCCGAAAGAAGAGCTACCTAACATCCCTAGAAAAGCGGAAATTACAGAAAAAAATCTGAAAACATTGGAGCATGCCCTTCTTTACATTCGTAGAGAATCAAAATAGTAGAAAAGGCTGAGTTTTTTGACTCAGCTGGTTGTAAACAAAACGCATTTGGAGGATGGTCTCTCAAATGCGTTTTTTTGTTATTTCACCTGTCTATCTTTTGACATCATGGTCCAGTGCCCCTAACTTTGTTTGAGGGAAAACAAAAAGGCGACAGGATGGGAAGGTCGACTCATGCTGGAGGAAAGGTCAGGTTGAAATCCACCGGCTTGCCGGCTCGTTCAACGACCTTCTATGGGAAGCGTGCCCCCATCCAGGAAGCGGAAGCAAAAAACGAAATCTTGACAAACAAAAAGCCTATCGTAAGCCTCACTTTGTGACACTTTGCCGACAGACTGTTTGACCTCAACCTTTTACATGTATTTATAGCTTCATTAGCATTTTACAAACCACATCATGAGATTGTTTACTAGCTAGCTTTGTAAAATCCGCAAAGCTTAAGGAGGCTTCTCCATTGGCCTTATCTGATATTGAGCGAATAATAACAAAAGGAACTTGATTTAAATAGGCCACCTGAGCAAGTGCAGCTCCTTCCATCTCAACACAAACTCCACCGAACTCTTCCCTTAGGGTTAAAACCTTTTCACGATTCGCCACAAATTGATCTCCACTTAAAATTCGGCCTTTCACAACATCGGCAACCACTAATTCTAACGCGGCTTCTGTCGCAACTTCAACAAGCTTTGAATTCGCTGTAAAATCTGAAGAATGCTCAAACATTGGGATCTCTCCCTTTTGAAAACCTAAAGGACTTCCATCTATATCATGATGCATAGCACTAGTAGAGATGACAATATCTCCAACATCTAATTCCTCCAGCAGTCCCCCTGCAACTCCTGTAAAGATTAAAGAAGTAACTTGAAAATAATCAATTAGAATTTGTGTAGTAAGTGCTGCATTCACTTTTCCTACCCCAGATTTACATAAGACAATAGGTTTTCCGAGAAGAGTGCCCTCATAGAACTTAATATCTGCTTTTATCACTTCTTTTTCGATTTGCATGTCTAGCTTCATCTGCTCAATTTCTTCGTTCATTGCTCCGACTATTCCTATTTTCATTTCTAACACCTCACAGCATCCTAATCCATTTTGCTAAGTTAAGTTTAACTTTTTTTTTCAATTGTTAAAAGGGAAATGAAGGATATTAATGAATCTTACCTTCTGATACTATCATTTTAAATACAAAAAAAGTGATAGTAAGGTGCGCCCCCTACATCACTTTTTTTAACTTCATTCACGTTAAAAGGTTTCTTGTTCATCATAGGTCGGATCAGATATGACGATCACAACTCGTCGATTCAATTGCATATTTTCATTAGAGTCATTAGGTACAACTGGCCTTGTATCGCCAAAACCAGTAGCCATAAACCTTTGCGGATCTACATCAAATTGTTCAATTAAATAACGGATGACACTGCTTGCTCTAGCCCCAGATAATTCCCAATTCGAAGGATAACGAACCGTTGAAATAGGACGGTTATCTGTATGTCCTTCAACCTTTACAAGATTCGGAATAGCTTCAATAAGGGTACCTACCTTTTCTAAAAAAGGTTCCGCCTCCTGTAATAGTTCAGCTTCACCAGACTCAAAGGTCATTCTTTCCTGTAAGACTAAAACAACTCCACGGTCATCCCTTGTTGCAGAAATAAATTCATTTAATTGATTTCTTTCAATAAACTCCTGTACTTCTCGTAATAGTTCATCCATTTCCATGGTGTCCCCATCTGCAGAAGTTTCATCATAATCCGATTGATTATTTTCAGCATCATCAGCCGGATTCTCATTTTCAATTAACGATGGCATAAAATCAAAAACCTGCCGTTGATTAAAGGATTCTACTAATGCATTGAACTTTTGAGCATCCACAACTGACATTGAAAATAATAAGATAAAAAAGACAAGGATCAGTGTCATCAAATCTGAAAAGGTAACCATCCATTTAGGTGCACCTTTATCAACTTGTTGACGCCTACGCTTCAACATCTTGATCACCGCTTACCGTCTTTGATTTATTCTGACTGCGATGAAAAGCACTAAGCTTTTCTTCTAATATTTTAGGGTTTTGACCCGATTGAACTCCGATAACACCCTCAATAATAATTTGCTTCATAAATACTTCTTCTTCGGTTTTATTCGCAAGCTTTGAGGACATTGGAATAAAAACAAGGTTAGCCAAAACAACCCCATACAGTGTGGTGATCATCGCTAAAGACATACTAGGTCCAAGCGTCTCTGGAGACTCCATATTTTGTAGCATTAAGACAAGTGCTATTAATGTCCCAGACATTCCCCATGCAGGTGCATATTCACCCGCTTTTTCAAAAACCGAGCGCGCTTTATTATGTCGATCTTCCATTGCTACTACTTCAGCCATCATTATATCCTTGATTACATCTGGTTCAATTCCATCTACAGCGAGCAGGATCCCTTTACGTATAAATGGGTCCTCTACCTCATCAAGACTTGCCTCTAATGCTAAAAGGCCTTCTCTCCTAGCCTTACTAGAAAGATCTACGAAGGTTTGGGTTAAGTCACCAATATTTTGATCTTTTGTATTAAACACTTCCATAAACATTTTTGGCACTTTTAAAAGCTCTTTAAATGAGAAATTCACAATAAGTGCTGCTAAAACACCACCGATAACGATAAAAACGGAAGCTACATCAAAAAAATACCCTAACCCAGTCGGTCCAGATATAGCGAAAACAGCCACAAGGAGGACCGTTATCCCTAAAAATAATCCTATTGGAGTCATTAAATCGAACTTTTTCATATTCCACTCCCTGATTGAATTAATCTCCAAAATCTATTGTTTTGTTGATTGCCTAAATTCAATGCGGTGTGGTAATACAACAATATGATTATCAAGCTCTTCTTTATTCATGTACTTTGTCAATAAACGCATTGATACAGCACCAATATCATACATTGGCTGAACAACCGTTGTTAAAGTCGGCCGGACCATCGTTGCTAAGCGTGTATTATCAAATCCAATGACTTCAAAGTCATCTGGAATGCTGTATCCACGGTCTTGCGCTCCATGAATAATACCTAATGCCATTTCATCTGTTGCTGCAAAAATAGCAGTTGGCTTGTCCGCAAGATTTACAAACTTCTCCATTGCTTCAATTCCTGAATCGTACGTGTAGTCACCAATCACAATTAATTCATCATGGAACTCAAGGTTCGAATCCTCTAAAGCAGCACGATAGCCAGCAAATTTTTGATAGCCGTTAACTGGATCATCTAACGAGCCAGATAACATCCCTATTCTAGAATGTCCCTTTTCGGTTAGAGACTTAATCGCATCATATACAGCCTGCTTATAGTCAATATTAACCGAAGGAACTTCTTTGTCAGTATCTAGTGTTGCTGCAAGTACAACTGGAACTGGAGAACGTTTGAATTGCTCAACATGTTCCTCCGTAATTTGACTTCCCATAAAGACGATACCATCTACTTGCTTCTCTAAAAGAGTATTAATTAGATGTATTTCTTTATCTTTATTTTGGTCTGAATTACACAGTATAATATTGTACTTATACATAGTGGCAATATCTTCGATTCCTCTGGCAAGCTCTGCAAAGAATATACTTGAGATATCCGGAATGATGACACCAACAGTAGTTGTTTTCTTACTCGCTAATCCACGCGCTACTGCATTTGGACGATAACCGAGTCGTTCAATAGCTTCTAAAACTTTCTTTCTAGTTGTTGGCTTTACATTTGGATTTCCATTTACTACACGTGATACAGTAGCCATTGAAACTCCTGCTTCTCTTGCTACATCATATATTGTTGTATTCACTGTCATCCTCCTCTTATTTTAAACGTATCATTATTCAATATGTAATGTAATCATACGATACAATTTGGAGGTCCGCAATGTCTTTACACTACTTATATCGACAACTTTCGTATAATTTTCAACACAATTTTTACGAATGACCTAATTCCCAAATTAGTCCTATTATACCCCTTTAGGATAAAAATTATTTGATATCGTATTTTCATACACTTTCTCTACTTTAAGATAATGTCTAATTCTAAATAAATCAATCTTTAAGAATAAAGTTCGCCATTTTTTTACATTCATTCCCTTTCAAAAGTTAAAAAGAAAGAAGATAGCCCTTATTATTATAATAAGAGCTAACCTTAAATCCTAACCATGAAACTGTATGATTATCTAACGAGATTTTTCACACGCATTAAATTTATTTCATTACCTTTCCCTTGTATAACCCTGAGCTTTGTAATTCATCAATAAATGAATTAAATTGCTCAATATTCATTTGCTGTGCAGAATCTGATAAAGCAACCGCTGGATCAGGATGTACCTCAGCCATTACCGCATCTGCTCCAATAGCAAGCGCTGCTTTTGCTGTTGGAAGTAATAAATCTCTTCGTCCTGTTGAGTGAGTCACGTCAACTAAAACAGGAAGATGAGTTTCTTGTTTTAAAATCGGAACAGCCGAAATATCTAATGTGTTGCGAGTAGCTTTTTCGTACGTACGAATACCTCGTTCACATAACATAATTTGGTCATTTCCTTTTGAGATAATATACTCAGCAGCATGAATAAATTCTTCAATAGTCGCTGCTAATCCTCTCTTAAGTAAAACTGGCTTTTTAACAGAGCCTGCTGCTTTAAGCAGCTCAAAGTTTTGCATATTACGAGCACCAATTTGGATAACATCAATGTATTCCACCGCAAGCTCTACATCTGCAGGGTTGACAATCTCACTAATAACGGCCATATCTAATTCATCCGCTACACGCTTTAAAATTTTTAAGCCTTCTAGGCCAAGTCCCTGAAAGTCATATGGAGAAGTACGTGGCTTGAATGCTCCACCTCTTAGTAAACGCAGCCCTCTTTCTTTCATTGCTTTTGCCACAGTATAAACTTGTTCATAGCTTTCAACTGCACAAGGACCCATTACTAAATTTTGAGTGCCAGCCCCAATTTTTTCCCCTTTTACATCTACAATTGTATTTTCAGGGTGTTTTTTTCTTGAAACAAGAAGAGCTTTACTATTATCTTCTTCTTGAAGCTCTAAACTTGCTTTAAAAATTTGTTTGAAAATATGTTGAAGAGTTGAAGTCTCGAAAGGACCTTCATTATGTTCGGCGATATGATCAAGCATACTTCTCTCACGAACGGGGTCGAATCGATTTACACCTTGTTTGCCTTTAATTTTGCCTATTTCTTGCACAACCTCTGCACGTTTGTTAATCAATTCAAGGAGCTTGATATTGACCTCATCTAATTCCGTTCTTAAAACTTCTATTTTATCATTACTCATTTCTCTCCACTCCTCTTTACTTCTTGTTAATTACGGTAATTATAAATGATTTAGTACTCATTGTCACTATTTTTTTCTTTATTAATTAAACGCTTTTAAGTAATAAAGTATTTACGGCTATTATAACAGACTTTTTCTGCCTTTTTTTAAAGATATCTTGCAGATGATTATTTTCTTTAGTATTCACCTTCTCATAATAATAACTCCTTTATAATGAAGAAGGTAGTGAAAACGAATATAGCAACGTTTAATTTATTAGTTAGTACTTACTTATTTGATTATCTTCTAGTAAAATAGAAGCTAGACTAAGTAACGATTTTTTACATTATAATTGTAAGAAGCAATTTATAGATAGAAGGTGAATAGCTTTCATGGATTTATCAAACGAAAATACATTGTTTGCACTTGATATAGGAACACGATCAGTTGTCGGTCTTCTTTTAAAACCAAAAGGAGAAAAATTCGAGCTATTAGATATGGAAATTGTGGAACATGAGGAACGCTCCATGTTGGATGGACAAATTCATGATGTTCCTTCTGTAGCTCATGTGATTAATAAAGTGAAAAATTCTCTAGAATTAAAACATGGTCCTTTAAAGAAAGTTTGTGTTGCAGCGGCCGGGCGTTCTTTAAAAACAAAAAGAGCCGCTTATGAAACGACTATTACTGGAAAGCCGGTTTTAACTCATGATGATGTTTTACACCTAGAATTAAGTGCGGTTCAGCAAGCGCAATTTGAGCTCGCTCAAAATGATGAATCTCAATCCTCTCTTCATTACTTTTGTGTAGGCTATTCCGTCCTTAATTATCAGCTAGACTCTGATATCATCGGAAGCCTGATTGACCAAAATGGTGAAAAAGCGACGGTAGAGGTCATTGCAACTTTTTTACCTAAAGTTGTTGTAGAATCATTATTAGCAGCTCTTAATCGAGCTGATTTAGAGTTAGAAGCACTAACTTTAGAGCCTATCGCAGCCATTAATGTATTAATCCCTCCTTCAATGAGAAGGTTAAATGTGGCATTAGTAGATATTGGGGCTGGTACATCTGATATTGCTTTAACAGCTGAAAATACGGTAGTTGCCTATGGAATGGTTCCTATCGCCGGTGATGAAATAACAGAAGCGATTAGCGACCATTTTTTATTGGACTTCCCTGAAGCCGAGAGAGTAAAGCGAGAAATACATGGAAATGAGCAAATCACATTTTTAGATATCTTAGGCTTTGAAGCTTCACATACAAAAGAAGAGATGATCGCACCCATTCGTGAACAAATTGTTCAACTGGCAAAAAAAATAGCTCATGAAATTATTATCCTTAACGGAAAACCACCTCAGGCTGTTATGCTTGTTGGTGGCGGAAGCTTAACTCCTGAATTAACGAAGCATCTAGCCCAAATATTAAAGCTCCCTGAAAACAGAGTAGCGATAAGAGGCGCAGACGCCATTCAAAAGCTAGAAAAATCTGAGGTACTTCCAGTTGGACCTGATTTAGTGACTCCAGTAGGAATTGCTATTGCTGCTAAAGAGAATCCAATTGAATATATGTCTATAACCGTTAATGAACAAAAAGTGCGTTTGTTTGATATAAAAAACTTAACTGTTGGTGATGCCTTATTAGCACGAGGCATTGAAATGGGCAAATTATACGGGAAGCCAGGTCTTGCGATTATGGTAACGATCTCTGGAAAATTAATTTCTGTTCCTGGCGAATTAGGAGAAGCCCCAACATTGTTAAAGAATGGCGAAGCCACAACACTTGATGCAAGGATTTATGCAAATGATGAGATTGTGGTGAAGCAAGGTAAAGATGGTAAACAAGCGTCTGTTACCATTTACGATTTATATGGAGACGAGCCAAATTTACCACTTATCATCAATGACGAAAAAATCGAAATATCAGCCAGCTTTACTCAAAACGGAGTAAAAGCTTCCAAACAACATACAGTAATGGATCGTGATGTGATTGACGTTTTATACCCAAAAAGTATTCAAGATGTTTTACAATCACTTCAAATTAATAGCAAATACTATGAACCTATTTCGGTTCAATATCAAAATAAAGATATAAAGCTTTTTCACTCTGATCAAATCATCGTCAAGAATGAAAAGCAAGCCTTTCTAGACGACCATATTCAAAAGCACGAACACCTTCAGTTTCAAACTTTAAAAAACAAGCCTACTTGTACTTTAGCAGACTTTGTGCAACAGCTAGAGCTTTCAATAGAAAAGAGTATTCAAATATTTTTTAATGACGAATTAATTACATTAAAAAAGAACATATATCGTTTCGAGAAAAATGGACAACCCCTATCATTATCAAGCCTGCTTACTGAAGGAGATCACATTTCAGTAAGCAAAAGTGAAGAAACATCCTTTATCCTACAGGATGTATTCGCTGTTCAAGAAATCAATATTCCTACTGGAGGTAGAGCCCATATTGAACTCACCAAAAATGGAGCCTCTACGGGATATGCGGATTCGATTATCGATGGTGACAAAATAGAACTACTCATCCATCAGGAAAGCTAGCTAATCAATATATAGAAAGCCCCATTAGAATGGATATTATCCTTTCTAACGGGGCTTTTTATTGTTTCTATTATTAATTACGGCTTTCTACTTCTTCTGATATTTTTGAATGGATATCATCCACTTCTTTTTTAACGGTATTAGAGATTTCTTCCTTTGCTTGGTCCACTTCATTTGTTAATTCAGAAGCTAAATCAGATGCATCCTCCTTAACACTCTGTGCTTGACCTTTTACATTAGAAGCAACCTCTTTTACTTTATCTACCACTTGAGAAGACTGTTCAGAAACGGTCTTAGCAATATTATTAGATTTCTCTTTTGCATAATGAGCGAAGTTATTTCCTTTCTCATATGCTGTTGCTGTTAACTGTTCTGTTTTTTCCTTTGCAGCTTGGGCCTGCTCAGATATATCATGTCTTAATTCTTTACCTGATTTAGGGGCTAGTAAAAGTGCTGTGGACGCTCCTACAATACCTCCGATTAATGTACCTATAAGAAAATCTTTTGTGTTCATTTCTGCCATGATTATTTCCTCCTTAATTAATTTCCGAGTTTTCTGCTTTTTTCCTTGCCTTTAATTTCTCATAAAAATCGAGTGCAACTTGACCCCATTGAACAACTTGAGCTATTTGCTCAGATTGCTGATTCGTTTTAGCAGTAATCGTGTTAGAGACATGTTGAATCGATTGATTCACCTGCTGAAATGACTGACCTAAATCTTTTACGGAAGAGAAAACAGGATTCAAAGATTCTGATTTTTTTTGTATATCATCTGCTAGAGCATTTGTTCGATGAAGCAATTGTTCAGTTTCTTTTGTTATCCCATTAATTTGCTTCTCTAAGCTTTCCATCGTACTGGCAACATGTGTAAGTGTTTTATTTGCTGACTTTAATGTGCGAACGAGATAAATGACCAAAATAGCAAAAGCAACGGCAACTATTAGGGCACTTATGTATAGTAGTACATCCAAGTCTCCACCTCCCCTTTAGTTATTGTCATTCCCTTTTTAATTAAAAATAAACTCTCAATAAGAACTATTCTCTTTTGATTGAGAAAATCCTGCATAGGTACCATATTACGTGAAAAAAAGAGAAGAAACAACCGACACCCTTTAAAAACATACAGTGATTTCCTTAATATATCCTATTTTGACATTCTTAACACCTATAAAATAATGTCCTATTACGCTCACACCAAAATAAAAAGGCCGCTTATTTTAGCGACCTTTTTGGACTTGCATTATACACCTTTTTCATAAGCCTGCTGATACTTTTGTATATCACCAGCACCCATAAATAATAAAATACTATCTTTGTAATGACTTAATTCATGAACATCGCTTTCGACCAAGGTTTTCGAACCAGGAATTCTGCTTTTTAAATCATCAATTGTAAGCTGTCCCTGATCCTCTCTAGCTGAACCGAATATATCACATAGATAAACATAATGAGCATGAGATAATGACTCAGCAAACTCATTTAAGAACGTTTTCGTTCTCGTAAATGTATGTGGCTGAAAAATAGCGACAATATTTTTATCTGGATATTTATTTTTTGCTGCTTTTATGGTAGCTGCAATTTCAGTTGGATGATGGGCATAGTCATCAATTAACACTTGTGTATCGAATTTTTTCTCACTAAATCTTCTTTTTACACCTTCAAATGTCTTTAAATGCTGTGCTACTGTTTCAGCCGGAATGTTCTCGTAATGACATAAGGCCAATACAGCTAATGCATTTAATACATTATGGTCACCAAAACCAGGTGTCAAAAAAGTACCGTACAAACTGTTTCTAACATAAACGTCGAAACTAATACCTTCGTTTGTTCTTTCTAAATTTCGTGCTTGAAAATCGTTATCCGGATTAAATCCATAATAAACAACCGGTACATTTGCATGAATTCCTTGTAAATGCTCATCATCGCCACATGCCACAATCGCTTTATTCACTTGCATAGCCATTTCTTGGAATGCAGAAAAAACATCATCCACATCTTTAAAATAATCTGGATGATCAAAGTCAACATTGGTCATAATACAATAATCTGGTTGATAATTTAAAAAATGTCTGCGGTATTCACACGCTTCAAATGCAAAGTAAGTAGAATCCTCTTCTCCTTTTCCAGTACCATCACCAATTAAATAGGAGGTAGGAAAAGCAGAGCCTAATACATGCGACAGCAAGCCTGTTGTTGAAGTTTTTCCATGTGAGCCTGTTACAGCAATACTCGTGAATCTTTGAATAAATTCACCTAAAAATTTTGGATATGGATGTACTTCAATATCTAACTTTTTTGCCTGTTGTATTTCGGGGTGCTCCTCTCCATAGGCAGCAGAAGCTATAACAGTTTGATTATTATTAATATTATTCGGGTCAAAAGTTAAAAGCGGGATTCCTTTTTTTTCAAGTGGAATCTGAGTAAAAAAACGTTTTTCAACATCAGATCCTTGTACTTGTTCATTCATATCATCTAAAATCTGTGCTAATGCACTCATTCCAGATCCTTTTATTCCAATAAAATGATAGGTATTCATAGTTGGACCTCCAAAATTCTAATCATTTCAAAATTGTCCAATCAATAAAGTACTAATTGGTAGCCCTATGTAAGCCGTCGGTTTATTATATCAAAATCTATCTCATTCTCAAGACCTGTTTTAAAGAGAATTTTATAAATGAATGATATGCTTTCTAACATTATGCCGTAGAAAGGCTATTTTTAATCGTATGATTGGCGTCATAAAGCTTTTGTTTTCAATTTTTAGTTTATATACACTTTAACTCAGTAAAGACACCTCTTAGATATTACCTCATTATATACATAAGATTCCATTTTTGTGCTCATCGCTAAACTAGTTAAAGCAGTGGTAAAAAGCATTCAATATCCAGCCTTTAAAAGCAGCAGAACAAAGAAAATACCTTCTAGCTCATATCAAAAATTCCTTCTAGCTGCGATTCATCAATGAGGACATGACGAGGTTTACTCCCCATCGCTTCCGAAATGATTCCCTTTGATTCTAGCATATCAATTAATCGTGCGGCTCGATTATAACCGACTCTATACCTTCTTTGAATACTAGAAGCAGATGCTGAGCCTTGTTCAATAACAAAATAGCATACCTCTTCAAATAATTCATCTTCATGTTCAAATTGCTGCTGTTCTTTTTCTAATTGACCGATTTCAAGAAGATATTCTGGTTTTCGTTGTTTTTTTGAGAATGCCAATACATCTTCTATTTCTTCATCTGATACAAAAGTACCTTGTACACGAATCGGTTTAGGAGTTCCATTTTCCTGAAATAGCATGTCACCTTTACCTAAAAGTCTTTCAGCGCCTGCCATGTCTAAAATCGTTCTTGAGTCCGTTTGTGAAGAAACAGAGAACGCTATTCTCGTTGGAATATTTGCTTTAATTAAGCCTGTGATGACATCAACCGAAGGTCTTTGTGTAGCTAATAGCAAGTGAATTCCACAGGCTCTTGCTTTTTGTGCAATTCGGCAAATAGCATCTTCTACCTCCTGAGGAGATACCATCATAAGATCTGCCAGCTCATCTATCACCACTAATATATAAGGCATAGCCGGCTTACTTTTTCCTTCTGAGTATATATCATTATAACGACCAATATCACGAACACCCTTTTCACTAAATAGTTCGTAACGTCTTTCCATTTCAGAAACAACCCATTTTAATGCAACCGTCGCTTGTTTAGCGTCTGTTATCACAGGTGTTACAAGGTGAGCTAAACCATTGTATGGAGCTAATTCAACCATTTTAGGATCTATAAGCAGTAGCTTCACTTCATCTGGACTAGCTTTATAGATCGTACTGATTAACATAGAATTTATACATACACTCTTTCCTGATCCTGTTGCACCAGCGACTAATCCATGAGGCATTTTCTTTAAATCGGTAACAATTGGTTGACCTGAAATATCTAACCCTAGTGCAACGGTTAAAGGAGATGATGCATGGATAAATTCGCCTCTTCTTAAAATTTCCCTTAAGAAAACTGGCTTTGAATTACGATTAGGTACCTCAATTCCAATTGTATTTTTCCCTGGAATCGGGGCCTCGATTCGAATATCCTTCGCTGCAAGAGCAAGCTTAATGTCATCAGTTAAGCTTGTTACCTTTGTTACTTTAACTCCTCGTGCCGGTTGTATTTCAAATCGTGTAACAGATGGGCCTTTTGTCATATGAACCACTTTTGCATCTACATTGAAGCTTAAAAGCGTTTCTTCTAAAATCTCAGCCTGCTCATTCATCCAATCGGTATCCTGCTCCTCTGCCACCACTGGATTATGTAAGAGCTGAATAGCTGGCTTATGATTCGTCTCTTTAACAGCAGTTTGGCTTACTTGCTGAACTTTAGCTTCTTTTGATTTTTGGTTCATTACTTTTTTTCGATCCTGAGGAAGCATCATCACATTAAATGGAATAGGCCTTTTAGTATGAGTTTCGGAAGTTTTCTCTCTGCTCTGAACTCCCGCAGCTACTTTTGGTTCAGAATTGGAATGAGCTTCAGCATGTTCAGCTGATTCTGTTTCCATGCTTTGTTGCTTGGGAGAAAGTGTCAGCGATTCCTCTTTCTCTTCTTCAAGGACTGACTCTTGCTTCAGATTCATTTCATCTTCATTAACCAAATGCAATGAATCTTCCTTCTCTTCAATGCCCAACTCATGTTGATTCCACTCAAATGATGGGAGCGTTTTTTCATTTTCATTTTCAAATTCCTGAAACGTTTTTTCCGAATTATCCATTTCAGTTGTTTTAAGATTTTCTAGGCTATCCTCTAAAGAAAAATCATCGAGCGTCTCTCTGTTTATTTCATTAATCTCCTCACCATTAAGCTGCTCTCGATTCATTTGTGGTTCATTTCTTCTTTGGAAAGCCGGCTTTTCCAAATCGCCTGGAAGGTTACGGTCAGTATCCTCATTAGATAAATGTTCGGAAGAAGTCAATTTTTGCTCTTTTGAAACAACCGGTTTCTGAAATCCATGAACCGGAGAAGGAATTTGGGTTAGCTTAAAATGTGGATTATTAAACTTTTCCTTCTGATTAGCTGAAGGTACACGATTTCTTTTATTTCGAACCCTCTGCTCATTTTTATTCATTTCATAGACTACTTTTGTGTTTTTCTGTTCTTGTTGTTTACTTTGATCTTCATTAGCTTTCACCTTAGTAGATTGATGCTTAACCGCCCACTTTTCTTCTTGTTTTACTCTTCCATCTCTTTTTTTCTGGCTAGCAGGCCGAGAATCATCCATCACTGGAAAACGAAACTTTGCGGGTTTCGAATATTGATAGGTGACTTTTGATGTTATAGAGCGATCCGTTGAATGTGGAGGTAATTCCTTAGGCTTTGTAAGAGTTGAACGATAATGGAGATCATTTGTTTGTTTATTTACACTAGAGTCTGACTGTCCAAAAAAATAATCTTGTAGTTTTTTTAGCCAATCTTGGAATTTAGCCATATCATTCACTCACTTTCTAATATCTTTGGCCAAGAAATCTGGAATTGAGTAGAAAAAACCACTAGCTATCTAGTGGTTCTTAATTGTCGCTCAGTTCCAATGTCTTCTACTTTTAATGATTCTTTTCCTATTTTATACTTCTATATAGAAGTAGCTTATGCTTTAAATGGTGAACCAACGATATAATTTTCATCTAAAACAAGAATACCTTTTTCCTGAGGAGCATTTGGTAGTCCTAGCTCGCTTGCTGAGCAAATCATTCCAGATGAATCCACTCCACGAAGTTTCGCTTCTTTAATCTTTAGTCCACTTGGCATCACTGCGCCCACACAAGCTACTACCACTCTTTGTCCGCTGTCAACATTCGGCGCTCCACAAACAATTTGAAGAGTGCTTGAACCGATATTCACTTGGCACACGCTTAATTTATCCGCATTTGGGTGTTTTTCTTTTTCCTCGACAAAACCTACAACAAATAGATTTTGTTCTTCAAAGGAAAACCCTTCAAGCTCTTGATTGTTCTTTTCAAAAGCATTTACAATTGTCGCTCTGATAGGCTCATCAAGTTCAAGTGCACCGTTACCGGTAAATGGACCATAAGAGCTTGCCGAAAAAATATTATAACCGACCGTTTCTTTCGTTTTTTTATCAAAAATTCTAACAATATCTCCATTTTTCTCAAAAGCTCGATTTTCAAAACTTGTATCCTTTATGTAAAGAAGAAGTGTGTCTCCTACCCCTTCTTGATTATAAAAAACATTCATTCGCTTAACTCCTTTTCATTATTCCTATACTGTAAGAAGGACATCATTATTGTAACATATTACTCCTTTGGAGGAGATGGTTTTTTAGGTTTCTTTTGCGCTAATATAAAAGTTGGCTCTAATTCCCCTTCTTCATACAAAAACGGCAATGCTGTAATCGGTATTCGTCCCTCACCAAAAAATTGCAGAGCCATTTGAGCTAAGACATCATACCCCGTATCATTTTTTATATCCGCAAAAATAAGAACGTCTTGATGAGGGATCGTTAAAGCAAGCTTTCCACTTACCTTTTTATTCATCTTCTCCAACAATGATTGATCTAAAATACGGCTGGCATCATATCCATCCTTCGCTCTCAAAAAATAGAAGGTATTTCCTGCCACTATATCTTCTTTCATTGGCTGTTTCAAAGAACGAATATTAAATAAAGCTATTTCTTTCACTTCATCTGCTGATAAGCTCGTTTCAGCTAATGCCTCCTCATCAATCAATGTATATGAATCCTCAAAATCAAGCGCATAAAAAATCCGTGTTTCGGCTGTATGCTCCTCATATATTAAAGATTTTCCTTCCTTAGTTTCCGTTGGAAAAGAAGTAGCTCTTATAACTGGAAATATCCTTTTCTCATTTCCAATTAAATCAACCTTCTGATTCATACTATTTAATCCAACAACCACATATCTTACAACTTCATCAATAGAATCAAATTCTCCTCTTTCCCATTTTGCTAACAATGGTTTAAGTGAGAGTGTCACACCCTTTTTTGATTGTTTATCTTCAATCCTTAAAGTAGATTCTTTAAAATTATAGTGAATATTGCGCTCATCACTTGATAGCTTCGACTCTATTTTCTTCCGAAACTCTCTCATTTCCATGCTATGGTCACTCCCTTTTAATCTTTATTTAGTTTAACATGATTACTAAGGCAACTCCAATTTACACTCTTCTAGAATAAACTCACTGTTAAACCATAGAGTAGGCACAGAATCTAGTCAAATTTCGGCATACTTTTTCTAAAAAAATAGCGAGTAAAATCATTTAAGAAATGACCTTACCCACTAATCTTCATCTATTAGAAAATGCTCGTTCAATCCTATATTCCACTTTTATCCATTATGAACCATAAAAGATAGCGCTAGAATTGTGTGACATACTTAAATACTCTTTGCTTCTGCAGAAGTTAAAAAGGCCTCAATTTCCTCTTGAGTTTTTCTATCCTTACTAACAAAACGATCGACTTCTTCTCCACCTGAGTATACTAAAAAGCTTGGAATTCCGAAGATATCAAGCTCTACGCAAACATCAATCAATTGATCACGGTCTACATAATAAAACGAAAATCCTGGGAAATCTGCCTCGATACGAGGTAAAAAGGGCTCTATAACTCGACAATCTGGGCACCAATCAGCGGAAAATAAGAAGACCGCTGTTTCCTTTTCGGCTATTTCCTTGAACTGCTCTACACTCTGTACTTTTTCCATTTAAAATACCTCCATCATGAATTAATTTTCATATCATTACTATTAATTTTCCCTATTTTTCTTAGCCATTCTGATAGTATCAGACTTATTAGTGCAGGTGCAACAAATAAAACGACTATCACCATAAATAAAACCTCTAAAGTCATACCCATTTCTGAAAACACCATAATCGGACCGACCAATCCACTTGTTCCCATTCCGGCTCCAGCAGCATTACTTATTAGTCCAAAACCTAAAACAGCTATAGGAGCAATAATGGCTCCAGCAACTGTTGGAGGAATCCATATAAAAGGGTTTTTTATTATATTCGGCATTTGAAGCATAGAAGTTCCTAACCCTAAAGAAATTAGACCTGAAAAACGATTCTCTCGATAACTACTTACCGCAAAGCCGACCATTTGCGCGGCACAGCCTACGGTTGCTGCTCCAGCAGCTAAACCTTCAAGTTCAAGCATAATAGCCAAGGCTGCACTTGAAATGGGTGCTGTTAAGACAAGACCCATCAGAGTTGCCACAATGATACTCATTAAAAAAGGCTGTTGCTCGGTAGCCCAAATAATAAATTGTCCTAAATACTGCATGCCTTTTTGAATCCAAGGTCCGACAAAACTCGCCATTAGAAACCCGGAAATAATCGTGATTAAAGGAGTCATTACAATGTCTAGCTTCGTTTCACCTGAAATCAATTTGCCAACCTCTGTTGAAATAAGAGCTGCTACGAAACTTCCAGCAGGGCCCCCTAATACAGCACCTGCGGTTCCAGTAACAACAGCTGAAAATAGTACGAGCCTTGGTGCCTTTAAGCTATAAGCTACCGCTACACCAATTGCAGCTCCCATTAAGCTCATTGATAAGGTTCCAACCTCTATTAAAAATTCAAATATTCTTAAATCTCCAAAGAAATGGTTGAATTGTTCTCCTAACGTTTTCATAATTAAACCGATAATTAAAGAAGCAAATAATCCTAGTGCCATATAACTCATTGCTTCTATAAAATAAGTTTTTGCCGATAGATGAACTCCCTTTTTCTTTAAAAATCCTCTCACAGCGCATCCCCCTTCTGCTAATGTCCCCATAGATGTTAACAGGTTTTCTCTCTTTTCTATCACTCTCCAATATAATCGATTTCTTCCTTTAAATGAAGAAAAAGTTCATGAAACCGATCTTTTATTGTTTAAGAGTCCTACTTATAGTGGTTTGTGTCCATATCCTTCTAGCACTAGGTTTTTCTAGATCCATTCGTTCCATTCGCTTATCTCTTCTTTTTCCTTTATAATTTCAAATGAAGGATTATAAGAGGAGGGATTAAGTGATGAAACTAATGGTTTATTTAGCAGGTGAGATACATTCTGATTGGCGAGAAGAAATCAAGAACCAAGCAAAAGAATTAGAGCTCCCATTATTATTTAAAGGTCCAATGGAAAATCATGAGCGCTCTGATCATATTGGTGAGGAAATTTTAGGAAGTCAGCCTAATGCGATTTTTAAAGATGAAGCTGCTTCTAGCATTAACAATTTACGAACTCAAATATGGTTAAATAAAGCAGATGTCGTCATTGCTTTATTTGGCGAGCAGTATAAACAATGGAATACAGCGATGGATGCTTCTGCTGCTATCTCTCTGGGAAAGCCTTTGATATTAATTCGACCAGAATCACTTCATCATGCCTTAAAAGAACTTTCCAACAAAGCGCAGATTGTCGTCGAAACACCCAAACAAGCTCTGCAGGCATTATCATATGTTTTTGAAGAAAATTAAAGTCAAATGTTAATGAAGTGGTCGGGATACCAACTTGATTTCATCCTATTATGAGATGTTCAAATCACTAAAAAAGCCGAAAGGGACAAACCCTTTTCGGCTTTTTTAATGCTTCCATTGTGAATGCTGAAACAAATATTGACCATAAAGTAATTCGGCAATATGTAAGAACATTTTCTTTCTAGAAATACGTCCTCCCGTTAAAATCCCTATTGCACCTTCTTTTTTTGATACGTCTATATCATTTGCATAGTCGCCCATCACTTCACCTAGCTCTAAGCCTCTTCTAAGCTGTTCTGCTAAGTCAAAGGGTAAAGCTATTTTTGCACCACTTGCTAGCCAAACCTGCTCATCCTCAGTTACTAATGCTCCCCAATTACATAACATAAGTCCGCCATCCGTCTCTGTCACTCCACCTTCAAGTCCAAAAGCTAGCTGAGCTTTTGTCTGATGAAGCGCTGCTTTTGCTCGATTAACAGCACCTTCTGCGGTTTCCTCATCACTAAATGGCTGGGCACTTACTCCTGATTCTACCTCTACACTCTCAATGATGACCTTATCTTTTATAAATAGTTCTTGAATAGCATGTACCTTTGCTGGGTTTTTTGTTCCTATTGCCACCTTCAATGTTAGCACCTCTATTACTTATCTTTTTAGAATAGAATTAAGCATCGTATTGTCAGTCGTCTTCACTAATTTTACTAATAGCTCTTTTGCTGCTGCATAATCATCCACATGAATGATAGACGAAGCTGTATGAATATAACGAGAGCAAATTCCAATGACTGCAGAAGGAACTCCATCTCCGCTCATATGAACTCTACCCGCATCTGTTCCCCCATTAGAAATGAAATATTGATAAGGAATATTATGAGATTCTGCAGTGTCTAAAACAAAATCCTTCATACCTTGATGAGTAATCATTGTACGATCATAGATACGTAATAACGCCCCTTTACCTAAATGACCAAAAGCATCCTTTCCACCAGTCGCATCATTTGCTGGACTAGCGTCTAGAGCATAGAAAATATCTGGCTTAATCATATTGGCTGCCGTTTGGGCACCTCTTAAACCAACCTCTTCTTGAACTGTAGCTCCAGAATATAAAATGTTTGGAAGTGATTCACCTTTTAGCTCTTTTAAAAGCTCAATGGCAAGTCCTACTCCATAACGATTATCCCAAGCTTTAGCCAATATCTTTTTGTCGTTTGCCATTGGGGTAAATGGACAAATCGGTACAATTTGTTGGCCAGGTTTAATCCCTATCTTTACAGCATCTTCTTTATCATCCGCACCTATATCAATATACATATTTTTAATAGGCATTGGCTTTGAGCGTTGCGCTTCTTCTAGCAGATGAGGAGGAACGGAGCCAATTACTCCAATAACAGGTCCTGAATCGGTCATAATTTGAACTCTTTGAGCAAGCAGAACCTGACTCCACCAGCCTCCTAAAGTTTGGAACTGAATTAATCCTTTCTCATTAATGGATGTCACCATAAATCCAACTTCATCCATATGTCCTGCTACCATAACCGTTGGACCAGATTCATCTCCTCTTTTCACTCCAAAAATACTTCCTAATTTGTCTTGGACGACTTCGTCAGTATATTTCGAAAGCTCTCCTTTAACAAACTGTCTCACTTGATGCTCAAATCCTGGGGCACCTTGCAATTCTGTTAATGTTTTAAATAAATGTTTCGTTTCTTGATTCATTGTTTAGCTCCTTTCAAGAATACATGCTGTTAAATGTTCAATCGTTATTATCTTATCTGAAAAAATCAATTTTTACCACTCATCCTATCCTCAATAATTGTTAGGCGCTTATTTTTTAGGTATAATTAAGAAAGCAAAAGCAATATATTTATTGGAATCGTACCATTATGTCTTAAGAAACTGTTCAAAATGAAAGGAAGGTTTTCTTATGAGTATAAAACGTTTTATTGCAGGATTTGGACTGGGTATTGTCGTTGGTTATGCTTTAAAAGAATCTTTAAACTACACAAATGTTTCACCCGAAAAAGCTTTAAAAAATGTAAAAAGAGAAGCAAGTAAGCATCATCAAATCACAGGTTCTTGGATACATATGAAGCCAGAAATTCTTAATCAGAATCAATTAAGTTATCAAGTATATATTGGAGGATTGACGACCAAAACGGAAAAAGGAATAGAACAGTTCGATTTTGTAGTCGATAGCAAAACGGGCACCATTATTGAAATGTCTAAAGCAAACGAATAATAGAAAAAGGGACGAACAAGCTTATAGCTTGTCTGTCCCTTTTTTATCGTTTTGGAAAACCGCCTCACAACGGTAAATTCTCATATTTTTAGCTTTAAATTTTTCTTCATACTCAGTCATAATATTTCCTTCTATGTCACTATTGTGGAGATCAAGACTAATTTGATTTAATGTCATACCGTATTTAGAAAAGCTGTGTAACGAATATTCAAACAATCCTTGATTATCCGTTTTGAAATGTATTTCTCCATCACTTTTTAATACCTTCTCATATCTTTCTAAGAAATCATGGAAGGTTAATCTTCTTTTCTCATGACGATTTTTTGGCCAAGGATCTGTAAAATTGATAAACAAGCGAGATAGTTCATTTTCTTCAAAAAAGCTAAGTAAATCCTCTACATCACCATTTATAAATTTGACATTTTCAATTTCAGCTTCTCTCACTCTTTCCATAGCCGTTACTAATACACTTTCATATTTTTCTATACCGATGAAATTAATATTAGGGTGCACCTTGCCCATGCCCGTTAAAAATTGACCTTTACCTGTTCCAACCTCTACAAAAATTGGATGGTCATTCCCGAATAATTGTTGCCACTTTCCTAACCAATTTTCCGGCTCACTTATAACGATATGAGAATTACGCTCCATTTCTTCTCTCGCCCACGGTTTATGACGCAAACGCATCATCATCACCTCATTTTTTATCATTCAAACATGTATTATAGCTTTTAAATATCTATTTGTATAGATTGTTTCAATTAAATCTTGTGCGCATACTAAAATTAGAATAAGGACAATCTAAAAAAAAACATAGTTAAAGGAGTTTTTAGATGTCTTTAACGATACAACATAAAATGGGTCTACTAATGGATTTGTTACACCACCAATTAGAGGAACAGTTTTTAACCAACGATGAAAAACAACAATTAGAACGATTATTATCGACATTAAGTAATGAACCTCTTTTAAATGAGCACGCAAAGCTACTCCTTCAAGATATGTATGAACAACAATTCAATCAAACAGAATCCTTTACTAATCAACAAATACAGAGCTGGATCGAATTCATTGAAGAAGAATCATTCTCTTAATAACAAATATTTCCCCGGAAATGACAGTATTCTACACGTTTTTCAAGCTGTTGATTACTATTTATAATATTTGAATCAATTTCATCATACATATCTTATAATGAAAACCGAACGATTTGGTTTTTGATTTTCACTTTAGGTAGATGCTTTCCCAAGGGCTTGTCTTCTGCTAACTCTGACTACGCAGAGCTTCGTCAGAGTGGATCTTCAGACTGCGCTTTTCCTTTGGGAGTCACTACCTACCGTTTCAATCAAGAAGTAAATTAAAAACGTTTAAAACATATTATATAAGAAACGTTCGGTTTTATTCGTTTATAAAGCAATGATGAAATTGACTCATATACATTGAGAATAAAAAAAGGGAATGGAACCATACTCATGAAAGATTATTCGCTCACATGTTGGGTGCCTGGTTGTTCGCTGCGTACGTCTTTCATAGGAAATCTTATGGTTCAAAAAAACCCTCCTTTTTCACAGTAAGGAGGGTTTATGGTTCGTTCTTGATGATTGCATTCAATAATACTCATTTCAATTTTAAAAATGATAAACCAAATCTAATAAATCATTTTTTAACTGATTTGCTTGTGTAAATTCTTTACGTCCTACATGCCAAATAACGGACGCTATCGTTTGTGATACCACGTACCAATGCATTCGTTCCTGTAAGGAATCACCAAGTTCAAGACCATATTGCTCTAACCAACTGGACCAATTTTCTTTTTCTATGTATGAATATAGAATTAAGCCTAAATCTAAGGCTGGATCAGCAACAATGGCTCCGTCCCAATCAATTAAGAATAATTGTTCTTCCTCTGTTAAAATCCAATTGTTATGATTAATATCAGCATGACATACTGCATAATGGTCTGATTTAATATCATCTAGTCTTTCATCTAGAAAGTCCATCCCTTTTTTTATAGGGTCATCATCAATATTAAACAATTGAAGCTGAAGTCGTAAATTCTCAAGAATCACTTTAGGAGTAAGAGGTTCATTTCCAATTCGTTTAAACATATCTAATAATTCATAGGATCCATGAATTTTTGACATCAATTTAGCAACTCTAATTTGATTCATTTCTTTTGACTTCAATTCTCTTCCTTCTACCCAGCGCTGTGCTGTAACAACATCCCCGTTTTCTAAGCGTTTAGTCCAAAGAAGCTTTGGTACGATTCCTTCAGCAGAAAGAACCGCTAAAAAAGGCGATGAATTGCGCTTCAAAAAAACCTTTTGGTCACCTTGCTGGGCTATATACGCTTCTCCAGTTATCCCACCAGCCGGTTTTACTTTCCAGCCGTCACCTAAGAACATTTCCAACCAATTCACCCTCATTTTCATCTTCTTTCTGACTCACTCTATTTTACCATATCTTATATATCGTCATTTTAGAAATATATTCTAAAATAGAGAATTTCTACGTAATAGACACAACGGAGCAGAGCTATAGCTTATGCTCTGCCCAAATTTCCTTATGCTCGGATACAGACCATTGTAGAGATAGGCTGTACAATGATCTCTTCTTCTTTTAATGTATATAATGGTATCAGAGATGCAGTTAACTCGTCAACGAGAACCTGCCAATTTCCAAAATTAATCGCTAACTTCTCCACCTTATCCTTTGCGTTATGAATAACCATAATATCATTCCACGGCCCAAATTCATGGACTCCTTCTAATATATAGGCAACACAACCATTTCCACATTCCAGCCATCTTAAATGTTTTGTAATCAACTGATAGGAAGATAGGTGAAAGGCTTGATGATGCTTTCTGATCGAAATAATCCCACTTATAAAATCAACATTATCTTGATAGGTTTCTCTTCTTTCCCAATCAAATTGATTGACTAAATCTCCTGAATTATATGAATTGGCATCTCCATATTTAGTTCGAAAAAATTCCTGTCCTCCATGTAGAAATGGGATACCCTGTGCTAATAAAATTATAGCTGTAGCTAAACGATGCTGCTTGTATCTAATATCATCATTTGATGGAGTACTTAAAGTTAACTTATCCCATAGTGTATGGTTATCGTGCGCTTCAATATAATGAATAGCCTGAGAAGGTTGAGAAAATAAAGACGGGCTTCCACTAATTCCATCCTTTAATTTCTCCATTTCTATATTAATTCCATGAACAAAGCCCTGCTCTTTAAATTGAAAGGTGCTTCCTTTTATTAAATCTCGAAATTGATCATCAAAAAAACCAATAGATGTTATTATTTTGGCAGAATGCAAGGTCGTTCTCTTACTCGTTGGATAAGCAGTTGGTAAGTCCCAGCCTTCTCCTAATAAAACGACATCCTTTTTTATTTCCTGACAGGTTGCAACAACTTGATGCATGGTGTCTAAATCAATAATTCCCATAAGGTCAAAACGAAAGCCATCTACATCAAACTCTTTTAGCCAGTACTTGACACAATCAATTACTAATTTTCTAACCATTAATCGTTCTGTTGCTAAATCATTTCCTACCCCTGTTCCATTACTTATTTGTCCGTTAGAATGAGCTCTGAAATAATAGCCAGGCACTATTTTTTCTAGATCCGATTGCTCGCGAATGTAAACGTGATTAAAAACGACATCTAGAATAACCTTCATATTCTGTTCGTGTAATTGGGCAATCATCTCCTTCAGTTCTTTTACTCGTTGATAGCTATCATAAGGATTACTACTATAGCTCCCTTCTAGAGCAAAAAAATAAATCGGATCATATCCCCAATTGTATTGCTCTTTCCAATTCGTTTCGTCAACACTACCAAAATCATGAAGAGGTAATATCTCTATATGGCTTACTTGTAATTTTTTCAAATAATCAATACCAGTAACATAGCCATTTACTGAATGGGTTCCTTTTTCACTAAAACCTAAATATTGACCTTTTGCCTTAATCCCGTTATTTCGTCCAATTGTAAAATCTCGTATGTGCAATTCATAAATGATGACCTCATTCATAGATGAAGGTTGGCAAGCTACTGGCCATGTTTTCGGATTCACTTTTGCAGGGTTTCCAATCATACCCTTTTTACCATTAACGGTCATTAACTTCGCATAAGGATCATTTACCTTTACCCATTTTGAATGGATAAAAAATTCAAATTGGTAAAAAACCTTATCATAATCTCCTTCTAACCTTTGCCTCCATACACCTCTTTCCGTTCTAATTAAGGGGATTATTGAAGTTGGCTCTAGATTCCACCTTTCAGAAAGCAAAATTCTACCCTTTGTAGCTAATGGTGACCAAATCGCTACCTTGGTGAGCTGATTAGAATAATCAATGCCCAAATCGTCACCTGAATAATAATAAAGCTCGTCAAACCTGGCACTTCTTACTAAATCTCTATCTATATCGACCACTACCTGCTCTTCATCAACGGAAACATAATAATCATCTCCCAAAAGATATTCTTCCTCTAACTCAAGCAACAGTTCATTAGAAGCAGCATTTTGAATATTGATCACAAATTTCTTTCGAGCTCCATTTGTTAAACGAACGCTATTGAATGAAATCTTATCCTGATGGAAGGTAAGTAATATTTTTTTAAAATCAATCAGTTTTGCTTTCTTGAGCTTTTTCGTAATAGACATTTTAATAAGCCTCCTTACCTAAGAAAAAACGTGTAATGAATGACCATTATCGAATCTTTAAAAGATTATGATGATATATCATCATATGAAAGCGAATGAGTATTAGCTTCTAAAATTAAGACTTTGCAAATTCACTTTATTCCATTAAAATGGAGAAAGTCTGAGAATTATTCGTTACAATTCATATAAATGACACTGAAGGAATTGGAGGAAGATTATGTTAACAGATATGCCTAAAAATCGCGCACGATTACTTGTTTCCTGTCAAGACCGGGCCGGAATTGTATCCGCCGTTTCTACTTTTTTGTTCCAATATGACGGAAACATCGTTCAATCGGATCAATACTCGACAGACCCTGAAGGGGGAATGTTTTTTATGAGAATTGAATTTGATATAAATTTAGAGAAAACCAGTTTTCTGGCATTAAAAAAAGCTTTTCAAGAAATCGCAAGCCCTTTAAATTTAGAATGGAGTATGACCTTAGCTCACCAAAAGAAAAGAATGGCTATTTTTGTGTCAAAGGAAGATCATTGTTTAATGGAATTATTATGGAAATGGAAATCTGGGGAGTTATATGTAGATATTCCATTAGTGATTAGTAATCATTCTGATCATCAAAAATCGGTTGAGGCTTATGGTATCCCATTTTACCATATTCCGGTTACGAAACAAACTAAAATAGAGGCTGAGCAAGAGGCTATCGATCTTTTGAAACAAAATCAAATAGATTTTATTGTATTAGCTCGTTATATGCAAATCCTGTCCCCTCTGTTTGTTCAAACATTTCCTTATCAGATTATCAATATTCACCATTCATTTTTACCAGCATTTATTGGAGCCAATCCATATGCAAAGGCATTTGAAAGAGGTGTTAAGTTAATAGGTGCAACAGCCCATTATGTTACGAATGATTTAGACGAAGGACCGATTATTGAACAGGATGTCCTTAGGGTTAATCATAAATATACTTCATCGGATTTACGTATTGCGGGTAGACATATAGAAAGAATTGCTTTATCAAGAGCCGTACAATGGCATACTAGTGACCAGATTATTGTTCATCAAAATAAAACCGTCATTTTTTCTTAATCAAACACAGGTGAATCCAATTCATCATTCATATCTTATAGTGAAAACGGAACGATTTTTGATTTCCACTTTAGGTAAATGCTTTCCCAAGGACTTGTACTCAGCTAACTCCGACTACGCAGGGCTCTTCGCCAGAGTGGATCTTCAAACGGCGCTCTTCCTTTGGGAGTCACTACCTACCGTTACCATCATCGATTGAATTTACAAACTTTCAAAACATATGTTTTTGTTTTATTACAGTAGAAGAACTCACACACTTCTCTCCAAGCTTCGCACTCTTTAATGAAGGATTAAGATTCTGATGATCTATCCATGTAAATCTATAGATAGCTTAACTCTTTAATGAGAAAAAGGTGAAATGGAGTCGACTCCATTTCACCTTTTTCATAATAAAAATCTAATTCAATACCTTTATGAGGAAACCTCATGTAAACTTTGAAGCTCAGAATTAATATACGCCACTTCATCTTGGCTCATGTTTGGCTCTAAGTACACCAAGTGACAGCCATCATTTACTTCTGGTAATAAATGCGCTCCATTTTTTTTAATCCATAAATGTAAGGCCTCTTGTAAACCTTGCTTTGCCTCTTTCACATTATCACCAAAGCTAACACAGCCATCCAATTCATTAATCTCAAACATTATTTCTGTCTCCCCACACCAGTTAGGGACACGTCTTACTGTCCAAGAGAAAAAATCAGGCTGGTACACTTCAATCGGTTTTGAATTATCGAACATGCAGGACCTCCTAAACACTTTCAAAATCATCTTTATAAAATAGAGGCACCTATTTGAATTCCTCACCTCTATGCTAAGCTAAGCATTCTCTTTATCACAGTAACAAAAGTAACTAATAATAGGTTTGTTGCTCGCACTTAACATGCCGAATCATGGTTAAAGTCGATTAAAAATACTCCTTACATTATGTATTTTCATAAAATAAGGAGTTTTAAATTCCTTTTAACTTAGCTTATTATAACGACTTATGAGAGGCTTTTCAAGATGAATCCCTTTTCAATCTTGCTGAAATTCTTGTTCTTCTTCTAAGTCCTCCTCTCCTGCTAATTTGGTTTGACAATAAGATAAAAGTAATTCTGTTAATTTTAATTGGTCATGCTTTACAGGAGATGGCTGCTTCGTTAATTTTTCTTTCCATGTTGAAAAATTTCTCTTATCAATGAATTCAACTTTTGTTCCTTGAATTTTATTATCAATTAAACTATTTGGAGAGAGAACCATTTTTCGAATTGGAACATTCGTTTTCCCTTCCTCCAAACAAATTTGTCGTATCACCTTTTCCATTCTAGTTAGTGATAGTAATGGGCTTAATCTTTTCTCTCTTTTTTTATTAATATATTCGATCCAAAACCGTTCAGAGCTTGCTTCAAATACACTTAACTCTTGGCCAGGCAATACCGTGATACATAATACCTCTGAGGGGCTTATAAGAACAATGTCCAATTGTAATTCAGCATTTTTAATATAAACAATAGGTTCAAAGAACAAAAAGTAATTTTCTGGAACTGTTACACAAAAAAAATATAACCACTCATTTTTTAGATAATGCTCATCTAAATTAGATTTTTCTCCTAAGGATGAGCTCGCCCACATTACTTGTGATTCAAAAATGGTTTGTAAAAATTCATTTCTTAAATCCGCTAATGTCTTTTGTGTTCTTTCGTCGCTTTCTAATTCGTAGAGGTCATCCGCTTTTACTATACGTTTCATTATTTTATTTTTTAAAGTTTGCCAAATAGTAAGCGCATTTGTTTCTTCTTCAAAAAAATCATCATCATCTATGGATATTCCCTGTGTTTGTTCCCATTGTTTTTTTAAGTAATACCAGCGTTCCTTTTTAAATCGAGTAAATTGACTTGGATAATGATTCAAGTCAAGAGCGTATCTTGAAACATAATCGGACAACTTAACTAAGTGTGCCAAATAGCCTTCCTCCTCCTAAACAATCTATCAAACTATATATGAACGTCGTTTCATTACTAGAATAGCTAATTCAATCCATTTCATCATTCCTATCTTATAATGAAAACCGAACCATTTAGTTTTTTGATTTTCACTTTAGGTAGATGCTTTCCCAAGGGCTTGTTCTCAGCTAACTCTGACTACGCAGAGCTTCGCCAGAGTGAAACGGCGCTTATCCTTTGGGAGTCCCTACCTACCGTTACAATCAACAAGTGAATTCGATAACAGTCAAGACATTTTCATAATGAATGGTCGGTTTCATTCACTTATAGAGCAATGATGAAATTCACTCATTTATTAAAAAATGGCCTATTAAGTACGAGACACATCAATCATTCTCTCTTATATCGGCACTTATTCTAAAATTTACTTAGTACTTTATTCGTTAAAACTCCTCCTAGAAGGCCTTTTGATATCTATTTCCTTCTTATGCTACAATAATGACATTGACTAGAAGGAAGTGAAAAAGATGAAAGTTGTAGGTAATATTGCTGAACTTATTGGCGATACCCCACTTGTAAAATTGAATAGGTTACCGAAAGCTTCAGGTGCTGATGTGTATTTAAAAATGGAAATGCAAAACCCTAGTGGTAGCGTAAAAGACCGTGCTGCCTTTTATATGATTATAGAAGCTGAGGAAAAGGGTCTGTTAAAGCCAGGTTACACGATTATCGAACCAACCTCAGGGAATACAGGGATTGGACTAGCTATGAATGCAGCGGCTAGAGGCTACAAAGCTATCATTGTTATGCCTGACACAATGTCACAGGAAAGAATTAATATTCTCAAAGCTTATGGAGCTGAAGTGGTCCTAACGGATGGAAGCAAAAAAATGCCTGGTGCTATTAATAAGGCACATGAATTGCATAAGCAAATAGAAAACAGCTTTTTACCGATGCAATTTGAGAACGATGCTAATCCAAATGCTCATAGAAAAACAACAGCACTTGAAATAAAATCAGCTATGGAAACCATTGGTAAGCCGTTAACCGCATTTGTTGCTGCCTCTGGAACTGGCGGAACGATTACAGGTACAGGTGAGGTTTTAAAAAGTTACTATCCGAACTGTCAAATTCACGTGGTCGAACCGGCAGGCTCTCCTGTATTATCTGGTGGAAAACCAGGACCACATAAATTAGTTGGCACTAGTCCTGGATTTATTCCTCCTATTTTAAATCAAGAGGTTTACGACCATATTGTCAAAATAGAGGATCATGATGCGTATGAAACGAGTAGACAGCTGGCAAAGAAAGAAGGAATTCTTGTTGGTCCTTCATCAGGCGCTGCCTGTTTCGCTGCGTTAAATGTAGCAAAAGATTTACCATCAGATACAGTTGTCATTGCTATAGCATGCGATACTGGAGAACGGTATTTGTCGACTGATTTATTTGACTTTGAGCATAGCGAAAAACGATAAAAATCCTTTAATTGTAACTGTTTAGACTAAAGAAGGTATTCCATTTACTTATTTCTTTGTTAAAGAACTTGTCAAGATTTTTGTCTTTTTTAAGAAAATGGTGTACTATATATTTTACGGGGATAAATAAATCAAAGCGATTTCGAATGCTTCATTTTATGAAACGCTAGGGTGCTTTGCTTTTAATCTTCATTTAAGCTATTATGTAATTAAAGATCCCCTGTCACTAATTTCCGGTCAATTAGTCAGAAGTTTGCATGAAGTAGCACTTTGCTACATACACATTTTGTAATACTTAGACTTAATTTTGAAAGAAGGAGTGATTGTTTGAATACTTCAACTGATCGTATGCTGACTCGTATTAAGTCCATCTACCTCTATATTAAACAAAGGGGGACCGTCACGACGAATGAATTAGTTGAAGAGTTCGGGATTACACAACGGACGATCCAACGAGATTTGAACGTTCTAGAATATAATAAGCTTGTTGAGAGTCCTGCAAGAGGGAAATGGAGCGTCACTAAAAAGAAGATACGTATTTCATAACTATATTTTTTCTTAAACCCAGTGAATAATTTGATTACTGGGCTTATTTTCTTCCCTCTACTAAATAAATAAAAATGATGAAGCCAATCAACCACCTTTCATTAACAGGTCGATTGGCTTCTTTTATTAGTTCTGTGTTTGGCGTTCGTTCAATGATTTTAACTCATCATTCGTTAACTCTCGATATTCACCAGCTTTTAAGGCTTTATCTAAATGCATAACACTAATTTTTACTCGTTTTAATTGCAGCACATACTTTCCAACAGCTTGAAACATTCTTTTCACTTGATGATATTTTCCTTCTGTAATGGTTAATTCAATAAAAGACTCAGGACCTGATTCGATGACCGTTAAATGGGCTGGCTTTGTCTTATATCCGTCTTCTAAAGTTACTCCATTTGCAAATATTTGCACATCTCTCTCAGTAACTTCCCCCTTAATTTTAGCCTGATAGCATTTATCCACATGCTTTTTAGGTGACATTAAAGAGTGAGAAAATGCCCCATCATTTGTCAGTAACAATAAACCCTCTGTATCCTTATCTAAACGACCTACTGGAAAAGGTTGAAATATTCTCTCCTCGTCATTTAATAGATCTAACACCGTTCGATGCTTTTCATCCTCAGTAGCACATATAACACCTTTAGGTTTATTCATCATGATATAGATATTTTTTTTATATTGTAGTAGCTTGCCGTTTATTCTTACTTGGTCGACTACAGGATCGAGCTTTAATGAACCATCTTTAACAACTTGGTCATTTAAAGTAACGATTTTACTTTTTAATAGCTGTTTTACTTCCTTTCTAGAACCATAACCCATGTTCGCCAATAATTTATCTAGTCTCAAAACTATTGCTCCTCCTTCAGCTTATGTAATATCTTCTTTGCAAATGACCCATGCTCGTTGTTGTAATGAGCTTTCATAACTCCAACTAATACTTGACTTAAGACACTTTCATACAATTCAGAAGGTAATTCTTCTTGTTTCCATTTTTCTTCAAGACTGATAATCGCTTTTAGTGCCATCTCGGTTCCGATTTGATTAGATTTTAAGACTTGCTTCTCATCTGCCATGACGATTTTGATGCTTTGAAAATAGTGAACCAATTTTTCCTTTTGCGACCATTCATCCTTAGGGAGGGCCAATGTTAGGCGCTTTTGTTTCGTTGCTTCTAAAGCATGCCCAACTACTTTACAAGGAATGATCCATTTTTTTGACCATTTTTGAACATCACTCTTCATAAGCGCCGTTGCAAAATGATATATATTCACCTCGGAGTTTAAAGTAGCCTCAAACTTTTTAAAAAAATCTCGATAGCTTTGACTAGGAATACAAAGTAAGATATTCTTTATCTGATAAAACGAATGTTCATTTAACTGTTTTACAAAAGGAAACTTCTGAATTAACTTTGCAATCGTTTGATCGTTTCTTCCGTAAAGATAGACAGGAACGGAAGGGTTCCAAAAGGTTAGTAAAGCATGGGCTAATTTCCCCGAGCCAACCATAACATTCATTACATTTTTCCCTCCTCATAAAGAAAGAGCTGATAATCTAAGAGATTAGCAACCCTTACTCCATTTCATCTGATTCAAACATGTAATGCTTCGTTCTCATACTGACATTCATAACAATTCCTATCGCAATCATATTCGTAATCAGTGCACTACCACCATAACTTATAAACGGTAAAGCTAATCCTGTAATAGGCATAACTCCAATAGTCATCGCTATATTTTGGAAAATCTGAAATACTAAAAGACCAATAACAGCAGTTACTAAATAAGTTCCATATAAATTATTACAAGTTAAGGCAATAATAATCATTCGATAAAAAATTAAGAAATAAATCACTAAAAGCAATGTCGCTCCTACAAAACCAAATTCTTCACCTATTACAGTAAAAATAAAGTCCGTATGAATCTCAGGTATAGTATCGCTCTGCGTTTGTACACCCTGCAAATAACCGGTTCCATATAATTGACCAGAACCTATTCCCTTTAGTGCTTCAACTAATTGATAGCCTTCTTTTGTAGAATTTCCATAAGGATCAAGCCAGCCATAAAATCGTTCAAGCTGATGACCTTTAATAAATATAGTAAAAATGTCAAAGTGATTATTAAATAACCATACCAAACCGGCAATTCCAGCAACAACGCATGCTGCTAAAAAGAGAATAATTCTCCAGGCAATACCGGAAACTAATATAATCGTTATAATTACACTTGCAATCACTAGTGCCGTTCCTAAATCAGGCTGTTGCAGTATAAGAAAAAATGGTGGTAATCCTACTGCTAAAATTTTCAAAAGGATAATGCAGTCTGATTTTAAGTCATAAGACCTTCTTTTAACTGTAATGGTGTAAAGAAGGTGGGCAAGAGCTAGTATAATAAAAATTTTCATAAACTCCGATGGCTGCGGAGTTGCAAAATAAAGATTTAACCATCTTGTTGCTCCATTATGATGCACTCCCAGTGGACTAAAGGAAACTAATAGTAGCAAAACCATTCCTATTAAATATAAGGGAATAGAAAAATTTTTAAATAAATCATAATCTAATACCATCATGGCAGCCATGACACCAAAGCCAATTATATAAAATACAACCTGCCTTTTCAAAAAAAAGGTTGGGTCGTTTGGAAAATATTGACCAGCGGCACTATGTATGGCTAACAAGCTAAAACACATAAGGACAAACAACAAAAATATTAACGTATAATCGATTTGTTGCATGTTTGATTTATGTTCTTTCATTTTCTCCTCCAAACAACCACAAACTAATTTAGGCAGGAACCTGTTCGTTAGGTTCCTCTTTCATCCGTTGTTGTCTAATATTATTTCGTGCAATATTAGCTAATATCGCTAATGAAACTAACGTAACCAATAACGAGGATCCCCCATTACTTAAAAGAGGCAAAGTGATTCCTGTTATCGGTAAGAGCCCCGTTACAGCTCCGACATTAAAGACTATTTGTATAGCCAATTGAAAGGTAATCCCGAAGGCTAATAAGCTTCCAAATGGTGATTTACAGCGAGAACCAATCGTTACTCCGCGAAATATAATCAAAATATAACAGGCAAAAACAAAAATAATGCCGAAAATACCTAATTCTTCCCCGATAATCGCTAAAATAAAATCCGTATGTGCCTCTGGTAGGTAGAGAAGCTTTTGAACACTCTGTCCAAGTCCAGTTCCTGATACTCCACCATGAGCAAAGGCGATATAAGACTGTGTTAATTGTAAGCCTTGCCCCCCCATATCAGCAAAAGGATCCGTATAAGAAATCAGTCGTCTTAAGCGATAGGACTCAGAAAAAGCATAGGCTGTAACAACCCCTCCCCCTACAACGACTAAACCAGCCAAATGAATAAATCTTGCTCCAGAAAAAAAAGCTAACAGCATCGCAACCATCATAATCGAAGTCGCTGTACCTAAATCTGGTTGCAGCATGATGAGTGAGAAAATCACTCCTACTAAAACTAGTGGAGGTAATACTCCTCGAACAAATTGGTTTATGTATGCTTGTTTTGATGTATATACTTGAGCTAGATAAATAATAACAGCTATCTTCACTAATTCAGATGGCTGTATAGTGAGTGGCCCTAATGATAGCCACCTTTCAGCCCCATTTATTTCTTCTCCAAAGCCAGGTACTTTTATTAATATTAATAATAGAATAGAAATCAAAATAAATAGTGGTGATAGTTTTTGAAGAAAACGGTATTGGAAGTGCATGACGATAAAAAAAGCAATCGTCGCTAGAGCAAACCATGCAAACTGTCTTTTAATAAAATGATAAGGGTCGCCATCAAATAATGCATATGAACGTACATAACTCGCACTAAATACCATAAGTAGACCAAAAATCGTTAAAATAAATATGGTAATGATTAAAATCCAATCATTATCTTTTTTTAAAGAATATTTCATATAAACCCCCAGATTATCTGATACTCCTACAAGACTTGTAACCGTCTCTAAGCCCCTTAAACAACTATGATAAGGGGCATAGGGGTGAATGAACGTAGTTTATATTTTTATGAGCATAAAACGAGCTTTGTTCAAATACAATCGGTTGCTTTCATTATAGCAAAGGATTTAATAATTCAAAAGTGCTTTTCATTCCCTTTTGTAATTAGTCAACTTTTGATTTCCCTTATAGAATACGCGTTTTTTTAAGCAACCCGATATTTTACACTATTTTTCTTCTTTATTCTTGATTTTTTTTCTTATATTTTAAGACAGTAAAACGATTCCCTAAAATTTTACCAGCTAAATGAGAACGGACAGCCAAATAGAAATAGATGATGACTCCTACTAGAACTCCAACAATCATGACAATGAAACTATTGAATCTACTTTCAAGCGGTAGTACGGTTTGTAGACCTTCATTCACTAACCACACACCTATTAACATGATGATAGAAAATATAGACATCAATAATAGCCTTTTCACAATAAAACCATAGCGGAAGTTCGCATAATGTCCAATACCCCAAACGTTAATCGCGATCGCTATTCCAAATCCTAAATAACTGGAAATAATCGCTCCATATTCCCCAAACGTAATAATAAACCAATAATTGGTTAGCATTTTTATCATTAGTCCTACGATTAAAGCAAGTACCGCTGTTTTTTGTCGGTTCATTCCTTGCAGAATCGCCGATGTTACAGCAAATATGGAGAATAATATTGTGATAGGTCCGTAAATACTTAAAATAGCCCCACCTAACACCTCATGATCAAATCCATATAAAGAAATATAAATACTATCACCTAAAACGAACATACCAATAGCCGCAGGTATAGAAATAAATAAGATAATTTGATAGGTTTGAGTAATTTGCTTTTGTAGAGTTTCATGATCTCGGTTCGTAAATGACCTCGTTATCGTAGGTACTAGCGTAATAGATAAAGCGGTCGCTAATGCCATTGGAATGAGGACAACTTTATGTACGGTACCTGTTAAAATCCCAAAAAAAGCATCCGTATTAGGAGAATTAATAGCATTTAAACCTGCTTCAACAGAGAATAAATCAATAAATTGGAACAAAGGAATAGCTAATCCTACAAAAGAAAGCGGTAATGCATAGATGATAATCTCTTTATACATTTCTTTTAAAGAAATATCATGTCGAACCTTACTTCTCTCTACTTGTTCCAAAATGCCCCTTCGTCTCTTTAACCAATAGTAGATCAGAACGGCTAATCCACCGATTGCTCCTATAAAGGCACCTAAGGTAGCAAATCCAACAGCTAGTACCAAATTATTGGAGCCGACATTCATAATAAGAAAGGCAGCTGCTAGAATAAAACATATACGAACGATTTGTTCAATAACCTGTGAGACACTGGTTGGTCCCATCGACTGAAACCCTTGAAAATATCCTCTTATAATTGCCATCAAAGGAACTACTAGTAAAGCTACACTCACCATACGAATTGTAAAAACGATATCTTCCAATGAATAAACACCTTTACCAGCCTTTGATTCCGGTGAAATATAAGGAGCCATCACAGGTGCAAGTAGAAATAATAATAAGAAAGCAACCAAACCTGAGGCCGTCATTAATAGCAGTCCAGACCGAAACAAACGATAGCCTGTATGATAATCTTCTAAAGCCTGATACTTTGAGACAAACTTAGAAACAGCTAAAGGGATTCCTGCCGTTGCCAAACTGAGCATAACCGTATATGGAATATATCCAAACTGATATAATTTAATTCCTGTAGCACCAACTAAATGACTAAATGGAATAATATATAGAAACCCTAATATTTTTGAAAGCAGTGTTGCTGCTGTGAGTATAAATGTACCTCTTAATAATTTTGAATCCCCCATCATCTTCCTCCTACTGTTCTCGCTTACTCTTCAAAACTTATCCCTCTATTACTTTAACGTAGTAAGTTCGATGACGAGGTCCATCAAATTCACAAAAATAGACTCCCTGCCAAGTCCCTAATAACAAGCGACCATCCTTAATAATAATCGTTTGAGAGCTCCCGACAGTACTTGCTTTTAAATGAGAAGCCGAATTGCCTTCCATATGTCGATATTGATTATGTAACCAAGGATATACTTCGTCCCAGCGCATGAGCATATCATGCTTAACATCAGGGTCAGCATTCTCATTAATCGTAATCCCCGCCGTTGTATGAGGACAATAAACGATGGCCATACCATCTTTCACTCGACTTTGCTGTATATATTTATCAATACTTTTTGTAATATCAACCATTTGATCTCTCTCACGCGTTTGAAGTGATTCTTTTGTTAACATAAATAATTCCCTCCGATTTCCTTCCACTTTACGGTTATATACTATCATTGACTATACTACTCAAAATAGGACTTTTCAATTATCGACTAGTAATAATTAAATAATAAATAAAAAATACTATCTTATTTGATAAGATAGCATAGGTTTTGATAAGTATAGGTATAAAGTATCTATTTTCGCGAGTCCATCATGTAATAAGAGGAAACGAGGTGGTTCCTCTCATAAAAAAGTCACAATTTATCATCTATTTGTGTCTCAGGTTGGCGAAAGGCTACCCAAGATGTTTTCCATGCTGAATAGGTTCCAATGGCAGCTGATCCATAAAAAAAGCCCATAAAAATTCCTGCTGCTAAATCATGACGATGACTAATCAAAATAGAAATTCCATAGCCTAAGAAATTGGCAAACGTCGGCACCCAAATATCCTTCGGCTTTACGATTAACTTAAAAACCATAGTCAATACGATGATTAACGGTACGGCTATAACAGCATCCCATATATTGGTTTGCACATCAGGAAACATTGAAAAGCCTCCTTTTCATTTATTTAGTTATTTAAACGCTATTCTATTTTTCCTCTAACTACCTTTGTTTAATTAAGAATATTAATCCCCATTTCATTTTCAATCTATACAGAAAGAAAACTTATCGAAGACGAAAAGCACGAGCGAATGACTTTTCCCCCGGATACGCATGTTTATAATCCTTATCGCCATTCGTTAAATCAGAATAAGTATAGGTTACATAGGTTCTCAAGCTTCACTTTCGAAAATTTGAATAATAACTTCAAAGGAGTGAATTTCATCATTGCTCTATAAGTGAATGAAACCATACTTTTATTATAAAATATGTCTTGAATGTTTATGAATCATCTCGTTGATTGAAACGGTAGGTAGTGACTCCCAAAGGAACAGCGCAGTCTGAAGATCCACTCTGGCGAAGCTCTGCGTAGTCAGAGTTAGCTGAAGACAAGCCCTTGGGAAAGCATCTACCTTAAGTGAAAATCAAAAACCTAATCGTTCGGTTTTCATTCTAAGATTTGAATAATAAATTTGATTCAATTAGTAAAAAATGGGATAATTATGAAATAGAATAACTAATAAATATAAGAAAAGGTGATGATCATTAACATAAAAGACGTTAATTTCAAAAAGGTTGCTAAGCTATTAGTGTTAATCGTTTATTTAGTGGTCGTCATCATCCCATATTATAATACTTATTTTTTATTGGCCCCCTTGTATTTCTACCTTACTCCTTTTTTAATGATTACGATTTATTTAATAAAGAACAACAAGTATAGATTGATCATGATTATTTTTTCTATACCTCTATTTGCTATTATAATATTTCAGGTTTTATTTATTATATGGCTGTCATTTTTCTTTTTAATAGATTAATACTCCAAATGGAAAAGTTTGGTGTGATTCATATTTATATCAACAAAGTCAATAATAGTTCAGTTTCCAACAGCACCTCTATCTCGTTGTTGTCACCCAATAAAAATTCTGGCCTTTATAGTTGCTAGTTAACGAAAACGCTCATTCAACATTTGACCATGGATAATCACCATTTTTATCCCCCACCTACTATTTCCCTCTCCTAAACTCTCTTTTACTTTTTCCTTTCTTCATTATCATTTTTCGTACATTCTATAAAGTGAACTTATCAAGAAAAAAACTACCTAAATAAAATGAATACTAATTAAAAAAACTTAGTAAGCTAGAATCATTTAAGGTAAACTAGACAAAGAAAATAAGATTTGTCGTAAAAAAGGATGATCAGTCATGTATGATGTTTTAGTTATTGGAGGAGGTCCATCAGGTTTAATGGCCTCTGTTTCGGCAGCCCAACATGGAGCAAAAGTTTTACTCATTGATAAGGGTGATAAATTGGGCCGGAAATTAGCGATTTCAGGTGGTGGACGGTGTAATGTTACAAATCGAATGGAAAGAAAAACGTTAATAGAACACATCCCAGGAAATGGTAAATTTATGCATAGTCCTTTTTCCGTTTTTGATAACGAGGATATTATTTCATTCTTCGAATCACTCGGAATCGCTTTAAAGGAAGAAGACCACGGAAGAATGTTTCCGATTACGGATAAAGCAAAAACAGTCGTAGAGGCTTTATTAAATAAAGTTCGTACACTTGGAGTTGAAATTAGAACCAATACAACCGTAAAGGATATCTCTTTCGAAAATGGTTCTGTTAAAGAAGTGCTATTAAATAACAATAAGTCGATTCCTACTAAAAAAATCATCATCGCAACAGGAGGCAAGTCTGTTCCTCATACTGGAAGTACAGGTGACGCATACCCGTGGGCGAAAAAAGCAGGGCATACGATAACCGAGTTATATCCGACGGAGGTTCCGATTACTTCCAATGAACCGTTTATCAAGGAAAAGTTACTTCAAGGTCTTTCTCTAAGAGCTATCAAGCTTTCGGTTATCAATCCAAAGGGAAAAACGATTATTAGTCATGAAGGCGATTTGCTCTTTACTCATTTTGGAATTTCTGGCCCTGCCGCATTAAGATGTAGTCAATTTGTCGTTAAAGCATTAAAGAAATTTAAAACCAATCAAGTAGAAATGAGTATCGATTTATTTCCTCATCAACATAAAGAAGAGCTATTTCAAGATATTCTCCATATTGTAAAAGAAAACCCAAAAAAATCTTTTAGAAATGGGATAAAGGCTTATCTACCTGACCGAATATTAGATTACATGTTTACACGCTTATCTTTTGAGCCATCAATTGCGGCGAATCAAGTTCCACATGAACAAATCCGAAATCTTATATCTTGTTTTAAAGATTTTACTTTTACTGTCAATGGAACATTATCAATCGAAAAAGCCTTTGTGACCGGTGGTGGAGTTTCCGTCAAAGAAGTTGAACCAAAATCTATGCATTCAAGAAAACAAAACGGCTTATACTTCTGCGGTGAAGTACTCGATATTCATGGTTATACAGGTGGCTATAATATTACATGTGCCTTTTCAACAGGCTATTCAGCAGGAAAGGCTGCCGCAGAAAGCTTAAATAACCACTAGCCCTTTTTGAGAAGAAGGAGTTAAGGCTTAAAGAATCAAGGAATTGTATACTTCTTGATTCTTTTTATTATGATTAAATTGGCTTAATCACGTACTCTACTGCGAACACTCCCGTTTCCAGTGAATAGAGCTTCTCCTTTGACTGTTTTAATGCTGATGCTGTCATTTCAGGCTAAATGAGAGCTTCTTTTGACCAGTTTCTTGGTTCACCGCCTTTTTCGGGTGAATAGTGCTTCTCCTTTTGACCGCTTTTCTTAATCGAGAGGGGCTGGGACAAAACTCTCCTCTAAGTAAAAAGAAAGCCGTTAAAAGTTCCATGGAACTTTTAGCGGCTTTCTTAAATTTAGGGATCAAAAATAAGGACCACTTCTGATAAAATAAAGTCACCACAACCCAATTATCAGAAAGAAGGGTCCTTATGTTTCAAAATTATAACATGAACCAAGTGGTTTTGCCTTTAGATTTAGAAAGAAAACTTCAAGAAACTGATATTGCTTTTGCCATTCACCACTTAGTAGAAAGTATTCCAGATGAAGCGTTCTCTGTATTCCTTCGTGAAACCGGACGACCAGGCTATCACCCTCGCATGATGTTAAAAATCCTCTTATGTGGTTATACGCAATCAGCGTTTTCCGGTCGAAAAATTGAAGCTCTTGTGAAAGATAGTGTGCGTATGATGTGGCTTGCGCAAGGAGCTGAACCAAGTTACCGCTCCATTAACCGATTTCGTGCACATGATCGTATGAGCGAACTCTTACGTCAGTGCTTCGTTCAGTTTCGTACGAAACTGGTCCAAGAAAAACAGATTGAAGAAGAAGCTATTTTTATTGATGGAACGAAGTTAGAAGCGAACGCCAATAAATTCTCCTTTGTATGGAAAAAATCGGTGAATCGCTATTGTGAGAAGCTTATTGAAAAATCGATGTCCATGTATGATCGTGAAAGACCAAGTCATTCCAGCCATACAACAAGAGAACCCAGATACGCTGAGTACAAAAGAGATGGAAGCCATTCTTCACCATGTAGAGGGAGTGGTGGAAGAATTTGATCAACAAATCGAAGGGAGCCAAGATGTCGAGGAGCGGAAAAACTTACGTTTCAAACGCAAAGGACCTAAGCAGATAAGAAAGCAGCTCCGTGAGTTTGTTGAACGGAAACATAAATATGACCGAGCTGGTGTGATTTTTGGCGACCGAAACAGCTATTCCAAGACGGATGAAGCGGCGACGTTCATGCGCATGAAGGATGATTATATGAACAACGGTCAGTTAAAACCAGGTTACAATGTTCAAATTGCCACCGAAAACCAATATACACTTGCTTACGACATTTATCCCAACCCAACGGATACACGAACCCTTCTTCCTTTTTTAGAAACGATTGAAAGCCGTTATTTTGACCTACCTGAGTACATTGTGGCAGACGCTGGATATGGCAGTGAACAGAACTATCAAGAAATTATCGAACAAAAGCAACGCACCCCTCTCATTACCTATAGTACATATAGAAAAGAGCAAACAAAGAAACATCAGAATAATCCCTATCGCGCTGACCAATGGACGTATCACCAAAAGGAAGATTGCTTTATATGTCCAAACCAGCAACGTGTGACGTTTCAGTATGAATCCAAGAAGAAAGACCGTACAGGTTTTCAGAGAACTTTCCGAGTCTATAAATGTGAAAATTGTCACCTTTGCCCATTCCGTACGGAATGTACGACGGCAAAAGAAGGAAACCATCGACGAATCTATCGAAACGTAAAATGGGAATCCCAAAAATCGAAAATCCAAGATTGGCTTTCAAACGAAAAAACAGGTCACATCTATCGTAAACGCAAGATTGAGGTAGAACCAGTTTTTGGGAATTTGAAGGCAAATTTGCGTTTCACTCGTTTTTCGGTGAGAGGCAAAGCCAAGGTTCGTAATGAACTTGGCATTGCCCTTATGGCGGTGAACTTAAGAAAGTTCACCGCAGCCACCACCCAACTGCCTCTATTCACCTTAAAAAGAAGCAAAATGAAAGAGTGGGATGAACAAAAAAATGTTCATCCCACTCTTTTTTACGATTTAAGACCGGTTTTGTCTCGACCTCTTTCCTTTTCGACCGCTTTCCTTGTTCAGGCGCTGTTTCGGGTGAATAGAGCTTTTCCTTTTGACTCTTTTCCTGTTCCTCCACCTTTTTCGGGTGAATAGACGACTTCCTTTCGACCACTTTCCTGTTCCTCCACCTTTTGCGGGTGAATAGACGGCTCCCTTTTGACCGCTTTCCTGGTTGCGCTCGCTTTTCGGGTGAATAGTGCTCCTCCTTTTGACCTTTTTAATGCTGTGGCTGTCATTTCAGTCTAAATGACAGCTTCCTTTTGACCGCTTTTCTTAGCTGTGGCTGTCATTTCAGTCTAAATGACAGCTTCCTTTTGACCAGTTTCTTGGTCCACCGCCTTTTTCGGGTGAATAGCGCTTCTCCTTTTGACCTTTTTTAATTCAGTTGTCTTTCTTTTAAAAGTCCAGCAATCAAACTCCTTTAGCCTTTTTTATAAAGCAAAAAAAGGGCTGCACCCTGCAAGTCAATTCCTCGACTATAGGGGCAAACCCTTTGTATTAAGCTCCTACCACGATATTAATTAATTTCCCTGGTACGGCAATGATTTTTTTGACCGATTTACCGTCTAAAGCGTCTTGGACTTTCTCATCTGCTAACGCTAGTTCTTGCATTTGCTCTCTATTTGCATCCGCGGGTATGACTAGCTTTGCTTTTACTTTTCCATTTAATTGAACAACGACTTCTACTTCGTTTTCCACTAGCCATTTTTCATCATAATGAGGCCAAGATACATATGAAATACTATCTTCATGACCTAGCTTATGCCACAATTCTTCTGCTAAATGTGGAACGATTGGAGCTAATAATTTAACGAAGCCTTCGATTATTTCTTTTGGAAGTTTATCTTGCTTGTAAGCCTCATTTGTAAAGACCATCAATTGTGAAATCGCGACGTTAAATCTTAGTCCCTCAAGATCATCACTTACTTTTTTAACGGTTTGATGATAAACGCGAGTAAAATCATCGTTACTAATACAATCTTGAACAACATCACTTAGTTCATTGGTTTGTTCATTAATAAGTAAACGCCAAATCCTATCTAAAAATCTTCTAGAGCCATCTAATCCATTAGTTGACCAAGCGATCGAAGCATCCAAAGGTCCCATAAACATTTCATATAATCGAAGAGTATCTGCCCCATGGCTTTCCACTACTTCATCAGGATTTACTACGTTTCCTTTGGATTTACTCATCTTTTCATTGTTTTCGCCTAATATCATACCTTGATTATACAATTTTTGGAACGGCTCTTTCGTTGGAACCACTCCTATATCATATAAAAATTTGTGCCAAAAGCGTGCATATAATAAATGTAATACCGCGTGCTCTTGCCCACCGATATAAATATCAACTGGTAACCATTGTTTTAGCTTTTCTGGATCGGCAAGCATTTGGTCATTTTTAGGGTCAATATACCTTAAATAATACCAGCAGCTACCTGCCCAGTTTGGCATTGTATTCGTTTCGCGCCGTCCTTTCATCCCTGTTTCTGGGTCAACGACCTCTAACCATTCTTTATTGTTAGCAAGAGGTGATTCTCCCGTATCAGAAGGCCGGATTTCAGACATAAAAGGTAACGTTAATGGTAATTCCTCTTCTTTTAATGCTGTCATCGTGCCATCTTGCCAATGTATGATTGGAATCGGCTCTCCCCAGTACCTTTGGCGGCTAAATAACCAATCACGAAGACGATAAGTGACCTTTTTCGTCCCCAGTTCTTTCTCCTCTAACCAATCAATCATCTTTGTAATGGCTTCTTCTTTATATAGATCATTTAAGAAACCAGAATGAACATGCGGTCCATCTCCTATATAAGCTTCTTTAGATACATCTCCACCAGCCACAACTTCCTGAATAGACAGGTCGAACTTTTTAGCAAACTCATAGTCTCTTTCATCATGAGCTGGAACAGCCATAATAGCACCCGTTCCATAGCTTGCTAATACATAATCAGCAATCCAAACAGGGATTTTTTCTCCATTTGCGGGGTTAATTGCATAAGCTCCAGTGAAAACTCCTGTTTTATCCTTCGAAAGTTCTGTTCTTTCTAAATCACTTTTAGCAGCCACTTGCTCTTTATATAAAGCTACAGATTTTTGATATTCATCGGTCGTTATTTGATCGACATAAGGATGTTCCGGGGCTAGAACCATATAAGTAGCACCAAAAAGGGTATCTGGTCTCGTTGTAAAGACTGTAACCTGTTTTTCGTATCCATCTATTTGAAAGGTCACCTCTGCTCCTTCAGAGCGACCTATCCAATTTCTTTGCATATCCTTTATACTTTCTGGCCAATCTAAATCTTCTAAATCATCTATTAAACGATCCGCATAAGCCGTAATCTTCAGCATCCATTGTTTCATAGGGCGCCTAATTACTGGGTGTCCACCTCGTTCACTCTTTCCATCAATGACCTCTTCATTTGCTAGAACGGTACCAAGTGCTGGACACCAATTGACCGCTACCTCATCAAGATAAGCTAAATCATTTTCGTAAAGCTTTAGAAAAATCCACTGAGTCCACTTATAATAGTCCGCATCTGTAGTGGCAACTTCGCGATCCCAGTCATAGGAGAAACCTAATGATTTGATTTGTCGTCTGAAAGTATCAATATTTTTCTTTGTAAATTCTGCTGGATCATTTCCAGTATCTAATGCATATTGCTCTGCAGGTAATCCAAAAGCATCCCAACCCATTGGATGTAATACATTAAAACCCTGCATTCTTTTAAATCTAGCTAGAATATCGGTTGCTGTGTATCCCTCTGGATGCCCAACATGAAGACCTGCTCCAGATGGAAAGGGAAACATATCTAATGCATAGAATTTTTCCTTTTCTTGATCCTCAGTTGTCTGAAAAGTACGATTCTCTTCCCAAAATTGTTGCCATTTCTTTTCGATTTCCTTATGTGAAAAAGACATTCACAATTCCTCCTTCTTATCAAAACCATTCATTTCATGTTGAAATTAGTGTGTTTTACCTGTTTGGAAGTCTATTAAATACCGTTATGATGGAAAGACATAATAAAAAACTCCCATCCCAAAGACTATACAGTCAAGGGACGAGAGTTGATATATTTCCCGCGGTACCACCCAAATTAACAAGTTTACTACTTGTTCGCTTAAAACGGATAACGGCCGTGACCCGTTAAGAGTTACTTGAACGAGCGTTCACTCTTAAGACTGGAAGGGGAGTTCACTAATCTTTTTGACTGACTTGCACCAACCGTCAGCTCTCTAGTTTTTCCATATAATTAGCTACTAGACCTTCTTCAATGCCTTCTTTTCGTATTATTTGTATTGTATGAATAGAAAGGGGCTCTGTCAAGCACCTTTCATTGATTTTTTATTTAACTCTTCGTTATTTTTTGCCTTTCGCAATGGCTTATCATACAGCATAGCCGTTACTTGTGCAATTATAATAAAAACTAATAATACATAAATCATGATTTGAAATGAATAAAGATCTACTAACAATCCGCCAATTAATGGACCAATCATTTTTCCACTAGTTGATACACTGTTCACAATCCCTTGATAGGCTCCTTCTTTTCCTTTTGGTGCTAGTTGGTGAGCAATCGTAGGAACAACTGGCCAGAAAAACATCTCACCAATCGTTAATATAATCATCGCAACCATAAAACCGGAAAAGAATTCAACATGAGCTAGGATAGCATAGGAAACAAAAAACAATAGGATTCCAACAAACATTTGTCTTTTTAATGAGTTTACCCATTTTTTTATAAAAATAGACAGTATTGGTTGTGCTAAGACAATAAGGAGACCATTTACAGTCCAAAATAAACTATAGTCTCTTAAGCTTAATCCGATATTTTGTGTATGAACAGACACATTTGCTTGCCATTGGGTATAAGCTAACCAGCATATAAAGAAACTAACTAATACTAATGTAAGCGCTAGAATGGTAGGCTTATTTTTAGCTTTCAATGGAACTTCTGTTAATCCGACAGGTGAAACGGCTTCATTTTTTACGGAAAGCTTTCTAAACGTAATCGCTACAAATATGATAACAACCGTATACATGAGCGCATTTGCATAAAAAACAGCATAGAGTGGTAATGTTGCGATTAATCCAATACAAGCCGTGCCTAAGGCAACACCTAAATTTTGGGCTACATACATGTTATTAAACGGTTTTCTTCCACCCTCAGGCCATACACTACCAGCAAGAGCATACATAGCCGGAAACACAATACCTGAACCTAATCCTATTCCCATTAAACAAAGAGTATAGCCAATTATCGAGTGATAGCTGTTGGCTAAGATAAAGGTTGCTACTACGGCAATTGATAATCCACCCAAAATGGTGCGGTAAGCTCCTATTCGATCATAAAATCGACCGCCAAGTATATTACCAATTACACCCGTTCCAGAATGTAAAAATAAAATAAAGCCTGCTACCGTTAGTGATTTACCTAATTCCTGATGAATAATTAATGAATTCAGTGGCCATAAAAAAGAAGCCCCTGTAATTTGTATCGTTAGAGCTACGAGTAAATACCAAAGTGATTTAGGCATTATGTTATCTCCCTATCACATATATTTCGATTCCCTAAGTTAATATACTAGATGCCACTATAAAATACAACTATATTTAAACTTGATTGCTACTATTTTTCCATTGTCGAAAGAGTGATTGTTTTTTGGTTTCTTTAATCTGCCATGATAAAATAGAGAAAGCTTAAAGTATTAAAAGGATGAGAAAAAATGAAAATAGAAGATATGAATAAACCAACCTTTTTTGGAGAGAAGAGATACTACACTTGGAATCAGCATTTAAAAAATGAATTCGGTACAAAAGTATTTAAAATTCCTTTAGATGCGGGCTTCGACTGTCCGAATAGAGATGGAAAAGTGGCCTATGGTGGCTGTACCTTTTGTAGCGAACGAGGTTCTGGTGATTTTGCAGGAAACCGTGAAGATGACCTTATTACACAATTCCATACGATTAAAAACAGAATGCACCGCAAGTGGAAAGAAGGAAAATACATCGGTTATTTTCAAGCTTATACTAATACCTATGCACCCGTTGAAACGTTGAAAAGACTATATGAGCCGATTCTTGAACAAGAGGATGTTGTAGGTTTATCGATTGCCACTCGTCCCGATTGTTTGCCTGAGGATGTGGTGGAATATTTAGCTGAACTAAATAAACGGACCTATTTATGGGTAGAGCTTGGACTCCAAACGGTTCACGAAAAAACCGCTCAATTCATTAATCGCGCTCATGACTATTCTTGCTATAAAGAAGGAGTAGAAAAACTGCGGAAGCATGGAATTGCTGTGTGTTCACATATTATCAATGGCCTACCATTAGAAACACCAGAAATGATGCTAGAAACAGCCAAAGAAGTAGCCAAGCTAGATGTTCAAGGAATTAAAATTCACCTTCTTCATGTCCTAAAGAAAACTCCTCTTGCCAAACAATATGAAAAGGGACTTTTAGAGTTAATGGAAATGGATGATTATGTAAACCTTGTCGTCGATCAGCTAGAAATTCTACCACCTCATATGATGATTCATCGACTAACAGGGGATGGTCCTGGAGATTTAATGATAGGTCCAATGTGGAGCATGGGAAAATGGTCCGTATTAAACCGTATAGAAGCAGAATTAAAAAATCGAAATAGCTGGCAAGGCAAATTCTACAAAGGAGGGATATGAGCATGAAACTTTTAGGTATCCTTCCCTTCTCACGCTTTTTAATGGATCAAGCCTTAAATGAGGGTGATTATGCTATCGATTGTACAGCTGGAAATGGACATGACACTCTTACTTTGGCAAAGCTTGTTGGCGATAAAGGTCATGTATTTAGTCTAGATATTCAAAAGCAAGCTGTTGAGGCAACAGAAGAAAGACTTCTCAAGTCTGGTTATAGAAAAAGAGTTTCTCTTTTTCAACACAGTCATAGTGATTTAACTTCTATCATTCAGAAAGATGATTGGAAAAAGATTAAAGCAGCTGTTTTTAACCTTGGCTATCTCCCTGGTGGTGACAAATCTGTCGTCACACAGTCAGTTACAACGATAGAAGCCATTACATCCTTATTAGATCATTTACCTAAGAATGCATTTATTATTTTAGTCATTTATCACGGGCATGAAGAAGGAAAAAAAGAGCGGGACCGAATTCTTCCGTTTGTTCAAACACTTGAACAAGAAACATTTCATGTCCTTCAATACGGTTTCATCAATCAAGAAAATAATCCTCCTTTTATTATCGCTATCGAAAAAAGATAAGAATCTTTGTCTTGACATATTTAAATGTTTAGATAGAATAATTAAAAAAACTCCACAGAAGAGGTGCTCAAAATGACAACCATTTTAGATAAAATTCTTACGTATAATAAAACATTTGTCGAAGATAAAGAATATGAGCAATATCAAACGACCAAGTTTCCACAAAAAAAATTAGTCATTTTAACATGTATGGATACTAGATTAGTTGAGTTATTGCATCGTTCTATGGATTTGAAAAATGGTGACGCCAAAATTATTCGCAATGCGGGAGCTGTTATTTCACATCCATTCGGTTCTATTATGCGAAGCATCTTAGTTGCCTTAATTGAATTAAAAGCAGAAGAAGTGCTTATTGTCGGCCATCATGGCTGTGGTATGACGGGATTAGAGCCCAATGGTGTGATTGAAAAGCTTAAATCAAGAGGAGTAGATGTCAATACAATAGATTCACTTGAATATAGTGGCGTTGATGTAAAAAAATTCCTATCTGGTTTTGCAAATGTAGAGGACAATGTTTTACATAGCGTAAAAATGGTTAAAAATCACCCTTTACTACCTAATGATGTTCCAGTTCATGGCTTAGTCATTCATCCTGAAACGGGTGAGCTCGACTTATTAGTTGATGGATATAGCAAGTGATTCAGAAGGGACTGGGACAAAAACTGTTTTAAAATCATTACATTAGAGAAACGATGTGTGTAATGGATACAAACATCAATAACAAACAACGAACCCTCCTTCTCGAAAAAAGGAGGGTTTTTTTGAACAGGCAGATTCCCTATGGAATACGTAAGCGAGCGAACAGCTAGTCACCTATCAGGTGTGGAATCATTCTTTCGTGAGTGAGTATTGTCACAGTCTCTTTTTATTTATCACGTCTATATATCCAGCCATTTAAATAAAACAGGATAGTAGGAAGCCCTCCCAGCTTTATTAATTGCTTAGATTTTTTTTTCAATTCTTTATTTCGTTGTACCTTTTCATCCGACATATAAATGGCAATCATTCCACGCCATATATTTCGATGAAATTTCGGATCAGGTAAAGTTAGCAAGGATTCCTCTGCCTTTTGAACAAAGAAGCGAAATCTCTCCTTCATCTCTTCCTCACTTTTATAATAGGTTAAAAAGTTTAATTCATCATCTACCCTATCTTCTTCTTGATCAATAAAATAATCTAAAAGTAAGTGAACCCCTTGAACCCAGGGATAATAACCATTTTTTATCTGATTTGCTTGTTCTAACGTAAGTTGTTCCATGGTTGAATAGGTAGCCAAAGAATAAATACCTAATGTTGAGCCGGTACATGCCGAAAACTCAAACCATGTCATCGTAGGAATTTCCTCTTTATATTGAACAAACCATTCTTTTAATCGTGAAAGTCTTTCTTCACTTTTTACATGCTTATGCACTTGAAGATCACTGTACAGCTCACTTAAAAGCAGCATGTTGTTTTGCACCACTCTAAAAGATGGGAAAGAAATCAAAATTTGCTGACAGGTTTCAATTAATTCATGTAGATAGCCACCATCATCTTGCTCTAAACGATATTGATAGTAATTAGTCAATGGTTCACCCGGAGTTAACGCTGCTTGCAAGGCATTGTGTAAGGACCTAAAATCTTTAGGATCTTGATAGTCACTTTGATCACATAAATTATCAAGATAATCACACATGATTTGATAAGCTATAATAAATTGAATCAGTTCATCAAACCGTTCTCGGGCAAGTAGCCCAAAAACCCCGCCGCCTTCGCAATGGAATTCCTTTTTTTCAAGAGCGTCTAACGCTTGTTTACGAAGTTCTGGGTCTGGTATCTCTTCGGCTCGTTCCTTCCATTGATTATAATATCTATGTACAGTAGGCAATACATCTCGATATATATTGATTAATAATGGGATAGGGTGAGTTGGGACTTTCAAGAGTATAGCCTCCTTCAAAAATTGCTCTTCCATACGTTATCATAAAATCGTTATAACAACAATTCCCTGACGAAAGAGCTATTCCTTAATGCTCTAGTAAATTAATTAGTCCTATTGCATATCGGAACACTACTTCTCTTTCTGGTTCATTAAAGATTTCATGATACAAACCATCCCACTCTTTATAATGCTTCTCTTTCACATCCAAGCTATCAAACCAATCTTTCACATCATATTTATTAACGATAAAATCATCGCCTGCTTGTAATACCATAATCGGTAGATCAGGCATTTTTTCCGGATATCGATTCGCTACATGCATCGCCTTACTCAATTCACGATACCATCTAACTGAAACTTTACTCACTCGAAGTTCATCCTTTAGATAAAGCTCTCTAATTTCATCATTTCTAGTGACGTGCTCTGTTTTTATACCAGAGTGCACAGTTAAACCTGGACTTACCCGATGTAAAGCTTTTGACATCATTTCCTTCCCTTGTGAAGGAGGTTTGTAAAGCCCTAGACATGGTGAAGAGAGAATAAGTCCTTTAACAGGGGTTTTCTTTCTTTCCATCACATATCTAATCGCGATTAGTCCACCCATGCTGTGTCCGAATAAATAAATCGGATAAGGCTTATTCATCGCTTCTTCCATCCATTCATCAATCGTATCTAAATATTGAGAGAAATGATTAATATGTCCCCTTTTCCCTCTCGTTTTCCCTTGACCTGGCAAATCCCCCATAATTACATCTATACCATGTTCATTCCATTTTTGTGCTAACCATTCATATCGGCCATGATGTTCACCAGCACCATGTATCATGATGATTGTGGCCCGTGCATCCTCGGTGTTAAATGTCCACATCTTGATGACTCTCCTTTCTCTAAAAAAATTGAGAACAAAAGGTTTTATTGATTGATCATACTTAATTTTATCTTAAAAGAAAAGCTTTTGCTTGATTTCTTATGTATATGAATCAATTTAACCATTCATATCTTATCATGATAACCGAGCGGTTAGGTTTTGATTTTCACTTTAGGTAGATGCTTTCCCAAGGGCTTGTCTTCAGCTAACTCTGACTACGCAGAGCTTCGCCAGAGTACTGCGCTGATCCTTTGGGAGTCACTACCTACCGTTTCAATCAAGAATTTCATTCGCAAACGTTTAAAACATATTTTATAAGAAACGTTCGGTTTTATTCACTTATAGAGCAATTATGAAATTCAATCATATTCATAAAATTAGCGCTTTTACCATACATTTTTTGATAAAATAAACATAACTTTTACATTTCAAGTAGAAAGGGCGATAGATTAATGATTTATAAGTACAATCATAAAAGTCCAGAAATAGCAGATAGTGCTTTTATTGCTGATTATGTGACGATTACCGGTGATGTCAAAATTGGTGAGCTATCTACCGTGTGGTTTCAAACGGTGATAAGAGGAGATGTGGCTCCAACTATTATCGGAAACCGCGTCAATATTCAAGATCAATCAATGCTTCACCAAAGTCCCAACTTGCCTCTTATTATTGAAGACGATGTGACCGTTGGACACCAAGCCTTACTTCATAGTTGTATCATTAGGAAAAACGCCTTAATAGGAATGGGCTCTACCATTTTAGATGGTGCCGAAATTGAAGAAGGTGCTTTTATCGGTGCAGGAAGTCTTGTCCCACAGGGCAAAAAGATACCAGCGAACTGCTTGGCCTTCGGACGACCAGCGAAAGTAATTCGAGAACTCACGGAGAAAGATAAAGAAGATATGAAGAGAATTCGTGAAGAGTATGTTGAGAAAGGACAATATTATAAATTACAGAAAAAATAGAATGTATATAAATGATAATTTTTCTCAATAATAAAAAAGGGAAAGACGATACTCTTCCCCTTTTTAATCTTTAAATACCTTCAGGTTCAAACGTTTTACAATCCGTTTCTTCCGTGCGATTCGCTTGCTTCCCTTTATGACTCACTACATAAATACGATCGGCACTACATTTGTTTCCATCATCCCAAAATACGCAGTTATTCACTTCACATAATACATCTGTCGCCATTTTCACTTCACCTCCTAGTATCATTTTTACCGAATGATGAAATGACCATACTTCTATAGGAGGAATTTTAAAAGTTAAATATGGCTGATTCTAACAGAAAGTGACTTTATTAAATGACATGAAAAAAGCTAAGGAGTATAACCTTAGCTTTTTTGTATGAACAATTATTTTTCTAAATACGCTTGCTCTTTTAAAATAGCTGCTTTGTCTGTCACTTCCCAAGGTAAGTCAAGGTCACGACGACCAAAGTGACCATATGCAGCCGTTTGCTTATAAATGGGTCTACGCAAATCAAGCATTTTAATAATTCCCGCTGGACGTAAATCGAAATGGTTTGAAACGATTTTTACTAAGACTTCTTCAGATACTTTACCAGTTCCAAACGTATCAATTGAAATAGAGACAGGCTGAGCAACTCCAATTGCATAAGCTAATTGTACTTCACATTTTTCCGCAAGCTCAGCAGCTACAATATTTTTCGCCACGTATCGAGCTGCATATGCTCCTGAACGGTCAACCTTTGTTGCATCCTTACCAGAAAAGGCACCCCCGCCATGTCTTGCAAAACCACCATATGTATCTACAATAATTTTGCGACCAGTTAAACCAGCATCTCCCTGCGGACCACCGATAACGAATCGGCCAGTCGGGTTAATAAAGTATTTCGTTTTGTCATCAATCAAGCCTTCTGGAACTACTTCATTAATAACATGTTTTTTCAAATCAGTTTCGATTTGCTTCAGTGTTATATCAGGATGATGCTGAGTAGAAATAACAATGGTATCTACTCTCTCAGGTTTTCCATCTTCATTATATTCAACCGTAACCTGTGTTTTCCCATCTGGTCTTAAGTATTTAAGTAGCTCATTTTTTCTAACCTCAGCTAAACGGCGTGCTAATTTATGACTTAAAGAAATCGGCAAAGGCATCAATTCATCCGTTTCGTTTGTTGCATAACCAAACATTAAACCTTGGTCACCAGCACCAATTGCTTCGATTTCCTCTTCCGTCATTTGACCCTCACGAGCCTCTAGTGCTTGATTGACCCCTTGAGCTATGTCTGCTGATTGCTCATCTATAGATGTTAACACCGCACAAGTTTCCGCATCAAAGCCGTATTTAGCTCTTGTATAACCAATCCCTTTAATCGTATCTCTTACAACCTTCGGAATATCAACATATGTATTGGTTGTAATTTCCCCAGCTACCAATACTAAGCCAGTATTTACAGATGTTTCACATGCTACTCGAGCATTTGGATCACTTTTTAAAATTTCATCTAAAATAGCATCGGAAATTTGATCACACATTTTATCTGGATGCCCTTCCGTTACTGATTCTGATGTAAATAAACGTCTACTTTTTAATACCATTTCATGCATTCCTCCTCTGCACAACAAATCGATTATGTGCGAATTATAATAACGGCACTCATTTCCGATTGAATGGGAGTTAAACAATCGACGACACTTATACGCATAAAAAACCCTATTTCCATACAGTGAGGAAAAGGGTTGAAGTGTTTACCTTTCGCCTCTTATCATCCAAGGATTATACCTTGCAGGTTAGCACCTTTTCATTTCTTTTCAATGAAATGATGGTTGCTGGGTTTCTTAGGGCCTGTCCCTCCACCGACTCGGGATAAGAGTATCCGTTCGGCAAATATCATAACCTAGATACCGAACTCTGTCAACGATTGTAGCCCAAGTAAATAAGGTTCCTTCTACATAAACTTCCCTATTTTGACTAAAATCATCTCATTTATCGTTTTAAAACATTTATTACGACTGAACACTAGGTTGGTGATTAGAAATCAGTTCATTTCAATGATTGAAAACGTACCTTCTTTTTTTCCTGATTACTTTCAATCAAATTTAAAAGCTCTTGCATTTCTTCTTTGGAGTAATTCATGACCCCGTACTGGGATATATAACAACGATGGTGTGGATAATAATCATTAATCCAATTCTTTAATTTAATATCTAAAGGTTTATGATAAATAGTTGCTTCAAAAAATCTCATTTTATTTGGGTCTTGTTCCTTCAAACTTTTATTTAAACAATTCTCTAATGTTAAAAAAGGCTCATCCTTCTCTATGTTTAAAGTTTGAAACCCTTTATCATCTTCATTAGCCTTTACATTTGCAAAAAATAACATATGATTCACATATAGAAACATGATTATGGCGATAGCAAAGCAAGCAATGATCGTCCAAATTTTATTTTTATTCACTTTACGAACCCCCTCAAAACCACTACAATCAATTGTAGAACAAAAAGTATTAGACGAACAATAACGGCTTTATAATAATTCAATAATAAATTCGTTAAGATTATGATTGAAATTTAGAGAGGGTCCATATGCAAACTTCCACTTATCTTATTGTAAATCAGGGTAGTCCTTTCCAAAAAGGTGATATTATATCATTAAAAAAGACCATTCATATCATTGGTCGTTCTATTGTATCGAACTCTGATCATATTTTATTTGAGAATATTTATGTATCTAGACAACATGCAGCGATTATCCAAAAAAATCATTCTTATTATATAAAAGATTTAAATAGTAAACACGGAACCTTTGTTAACGGAACAAAGCTTGATGTGGAATCTGAATATCGTTTAAAGCACGGAGATCAAATTTCATTAAGTGATGGTTTTATACAACTAATATTTCAGCATATCTCTAATGATGAAACATTAGAATTAACTTCTCTATCCTTAATCGAGCCGAGTGCTCCCTCTGTTTCCATAGATGTTCACAAACAAGAAATTATCTACAATAATCAGATTTTCACTTTTTCCGAAAAAGAATTTTTATGTATCGTAAGGCTTTTAAATGAAGTAAATCAATTCATACCAAAAGAAGAGATAAAAAAAGCCGTTTGGTCTGAGAGAACTCTAGATCGCGACGGCATTCCAGATGCAAGTGCTGAAGAGTTAAATGCACTTATGTACCGAATCCGTCAAAAAACATCATCGATCTTTCTGATTGAAAATATTCGAGGTAAAGGATATATCTTAACGATTAACAATTCTAATCATTAAATGTCCGGCTGAGGGCCATAATCACTTATGGTGTTGTCTTTAATATAAGGTCCCTCAGCTCATTCATTTGGTTTTCTTTCACCGTATATACACGTTCAAAATCTTTACCATCCATTATTAGGCTTTCTCCATTCTCCTGTCCTAACCATAAAAAATAGTTCTCCTTACTATTTTCATAAAAGAATTGTAGCAAATAATCCGGGTGTCTGATATCTATACTTCCTTGTAATGGAACTTTCTCCGCAATGATTTCTTCCCATTTTTTTAATATTTCATGGTCTTCCCATATAAGTAATGGGTTATCCAAATTCCATTTATCTTCTTCCCTAGATATTGAAATCATGACCTTAGATAAAGGATTCTGATTATTAAGTAATGATTCCGGTACATTTTCAATGTTAAAAAGGATGACACTAAATAGTAAAGCAACTATTACTAAGCTGACTTTTTGCATCGAACCACCTACCTTTTTTCTATAAAACGATGTAAAAAAAAGGTAAGTTTCAATCTTTAAACAAGATTCACATTTTTATTTTTCATCCATTGTGCTGCATCTTTTAAAATCATACGCTGTGCTTCTGCTGGAAAATGATGTCGGTAGTTTGAAAAAAACCATGCTTCCGTGTTAGGCGCCTCTTTCTGTAATCGAAGGGCATGTTCAATCGTTACATGGTGATCCTTCTCCCCATGAATCAGTAAAAGAGGGGTTTTAATAGAAGAATACTTTTTTAGAGGCCCACGCCATTCAAAGCGCTCTGGATACTTTTTAGGGGTTCCACCTATTACTCTTTTCATCATCCTTCTTAAATCGACACGCTCTTCATAAGTTAGTGTCATGTCCGACACTCCACTCCAAAGGGTCGCTGACGCCACAGTATCTCTAGCAAGCATCGTTAAAAGGGCCATTACGCCACCTCTTGAGAATCCAATAATATGGCGTTGTTCTTCGCATACATGAGGATGGGTTGCGAGCAAATCATAGGCAGCAATAGCGTCTTCTCGGTCATGACCTGCAAAATCCTCCATACCCTCTCCTCCTCGATTTCCACGATAGTAAGGGGCCATTACAATAAAGCCTTCATTCGCCCATTGAATGATACGTTGAATTCGAACCATTCCTACATTGTGGATTCCACCTCGTAAATAGAGTAATCCAGGATATTCCTTTTCTTCCTTAGGCTCAGCTAATAAGCCCTTAACTTTATAAGGCCCACTTATATAGGTAATTTCATATAAATGTATTTTTGAATGCGGTGAAGGAATTCTTCTTTTATCAATAGTCTGCATCTAATTTCCCCTCTTTTTAAACATTTCCTTAGGCTAACACACACAAATGATCGTTTGAACATAGAATATCACAATTACAAAAATTTTAATCATTTGAGGAGTTGAAACAAATGAGCTTAATAAAAAGAGGGGCGGCTGTGCTGTTACTATTGTCACTTCTTTTGTTTCCTATTGGTTGTTCGCTTTCAAAATCTGAGACTGAAACAATATCTTTAGCGGAAGTCACACGTTCTATTTTTTATGCTCCTTTATACGTAGCTATTGAAAATGGATATTTTGAGGAAGAGGGAATTAACCTTGAATTAACAACCGCTTGGGGTGGCGATAAAACGATGACAACTTTAATGTCAGATGGTGCTGATATTGCCTTAGTTGGAGCGGAAACATCCGTTTATGTCTTTGCACAGGATGCTAGTGACCCTGCTATTAATTTTGCTAGTTTAACCCAAACTGATGGGACTTTTTTAGTTTCTAGAGAGAAAATTGATTCCTTTAGCTGGGAGGACCTTAAAGGATCAACTTTTCTAGGTCAAAGAAAAGGGGGAATGCCGCAAATGGTAGGTGAACATGTCCTAAAAAAACATAACATTAACCCTCATGAAGACTTAGAATTAATACAAACCATTGATTTTGGCAATATTCCTAGTGCCTTCGCATCAGGAACAGGAGATTTTGTGCAATTATTCGAGCCACAAGCTACTCAATTTGAAAATGATGGATTAGGTTATGTTGTTGCCTCTTTTGGTGAAGAATCTGGCTTAGTTCCATACACAGGCTTTATGGCTAAGGAAAGTTTTATATCTGAAAATCCTGAGTTACTTCAAGCTTTTACTAGCGCCTTATACAAGGCTCAAAAATGGGTAGAGGAGCAGCCTCCTGAAGTGATAGCTGAAACGATAGTCGATTATTTTGAGGATAGTCATATAGAATTAATTACACAAGTTGTTGATCGTTATAAAGCTCAGGGCTCATATGCAACTGATCCAGTACTGACTGAAGAAGCATGGGAGCAATTACTATTGATTATGGATCAAGCGGGAGAACTTCCTCAGCAGGTGGATTTTAATGATTTAGTGAATACTGAAATCGCTGAAAGTGTATTGGACTGATTACGATGTCACAAATCATCATAGACCACATATCCAAAATATACGTGACGAAAAAGGAAGCTCAATTAGCTTTAAAGGATATCTCCTTTACGATTGAGGATGGAGAGTTTATTTCGGTGATTGGCCCTAGTGGCTGTGGGAAAACCACTTTATTATCTATGATTTCTGGAATTCTTGAACCAACCAAGGGTTCAATTACTTTAAATGGTCATCCTATTGAGCCTAAAACGACTAATGTAGGTTATATGCTTCAGCAAGATTATTTATTTCCATGGCTCACGATTGAAAATAATATTATGACAGGCATGAGAATGAAAAACACACTAACGGCTGAATCGAAGGAAAAAGCGTTATTTCTATTACAGAAAATGGGGCTTTTTGAAAAAAAAGATTTATATCCTAATCAGCTTTCCGGAGGAATGAGACAGAGAGTTGCACTTGTAAGAATGCTAGCCTCTAACCCACTATTTATGCTTTTAGATGAGCCTTTTTCAGCTTTAGATTACCAAACAAAACTAAAGCTTGAGGATTTAGTTTTTACCACTCTAAAAAAAGAACGTAAAACCGCTATTTTAGTAACCCATGATATCGGTGAAGCCATTTCGATGTCCGACCGCATCATCCTTTTAAATTCTCAGCCTGGTCGTATTCATCGTATTTTTGATGTTCCAAAATCATTAAGAGACAAAGTACCCTTTGAAGCTAGGCAGTCCCCTCAATTTACTGAGCAATTCAACATCATATGGGAGGAGCTGGAGTCACTTGAATCTAAAAAAACATCACGCTGATTATATAAAACATGTAAAAAAAGAAAAATATCTTGTTCTCACCGTTCAATTAAGCTTCCTCTTACTATTTATTTTGTTTTGGGAATTGGCTGCAAGGCTTCAATGGATCGATCCTTTGCTCTTTAGCATGCCCTCTAGGATTGGAAATTTGTTAGTTAGTCAAATGACAGATGGTAGTCTCTTTATTCATACTTCATTTACACTATTTGAAACCATATTAGGTTTTATCTTAGGTACCTTGTTCGGAGCTTTGTTAGCCTCCCTTTTATGGTGGTCACCTTTTATATCAAAAGTATCTGATCCCTATTTAGTCGTTCTGAATTCGATGCCTAAAGTGGCATTAGGTCCCTTACTTATAGTAGGTCTTGGTCCAAACTTCACTTCTATTATCGCTATGGGCGCGTTAATTTCGATTATTATCACAACCATCGTAATTTACAGTGCTTTTAAAGAAGTCGATCAAAATTATGTAAAGGTATTACAAACATTCGGCGCATCAAAGACTCAAATATTTACAAATGCTATTTTGCCATCTTGTATGCCGACCATTATTTCAACTTTAAAAGTCAATGTAGGCTTATCATGGGTTGGTGTTATTGTCGGTGAATTTTTAGTCTCTAAGCAAGGATTAGGCTATTTAATTATTTATGGCTTCCAAGTTTTCAACTTTACCCTTGTTTTAATGAGCTTAGTCGTTATTGCTATACTAGCAACCGTCATGTATAAATTAGTAGAGATGTTAGAGAAAAAACTCATTCACTTTTAAAGAAATACAGATTTTTTTAAAATGAATCAATTTCATAATTCATATCTAATAATGAAAACCGAACGATTAGGTTTTTGATTTCCACTTTAGGTAGATGCTTTCCCAAGGGCTTGTCTTCAGCTAACTCTGACTATGCAGAACTTCTTCAGAGTGGATCTTCAAACTGCGCTCATCCTTTGGGAGTCACTACCTACTCTTTCAAAAAAACCCTCCTTTTTTAAGAAGGAGGGTTAATGGTTCGTTATTGATGTTTGCATCCCACACACACATTATTTCAAGTTTCTTTTGATAATCAACTTTTATTGTTATTGATTATAGAAGCTTGCCTAAAGCAATTAATTCAGCTTAATCCAAAGTCATCTATTCTATTAGAGGGTCTCAGCCAATCTCTTAATCTTTGAATGTGAGATTAGAAAAACCTTGCCTAAAATGTCCATTTTGTCTCCCTTTACACGGACAGCACAATCTTTGTTTGACGCATAAATGTTCATTTCTTCTGATAATGGTGACAATTCTTCTTGAATCAATTCCATGTTATTTTCTAGGTCAAAATGAGATAGAACAGAAAAATGGTCAAGACCAATTCCAGAGTAAACAGAGCTATATTCAACTTTATAACCGAGGTTTTTCGAACATAACCATTTAGCTGACATGTTAATGGCACCAGCACTCGCACCGATCACAACAGCTCTGCTTTTTTTAACCACATCCGACAATTCGTATTCCATTAAAAAATGATTTTGTTTTAGAGTATCTCCACCCAATAAAAAAATCACTGAAGCATTTCTAATTAAGGTTTGGGCCTCCTCCTTCTCTACGCGATGGTCAATTAAATGATATTCATCAAACATAATGCCCGCTTCTTCAAGCCAAGAGCGTTCGATAGCACCATCAACTTCATTTGAAAATGGATTTGAACTTATCATTATGAATGATTTTCTATCCGTTATATCCTCCTGTAACGCCCTGCTCAGATTCTTTGGAAAAAAATTGTTAAACCAACCTAAATAATAATGAGTTTTCATAAGAACCTCCGTGCAAAGTATAATGACTTAATTTATTCAACATGATCATTTGTTTAGATGATTTTGAAGAAATTCAAAGCTTAAACGCCATACATCATCCTTCATAATATAGCTAAATTCATCTAAATCCCTAACATTTTGTGGTATTTGCTCCAACAAAACAGGACCATCCGTTTCTAAATAATCTTCTTTGTTTGTTACTTGCTCAATCTCCGCATAATAGATCGCTTTTGTAAAAGGCTTATTCTTATCCCATACTTGATAGTAGCCTAAGTAGGTTAATTGCTTTACCTTTCCACCTGTTTCTTCCCATACCTCTCTATAACAAGCGCTTTCGGCTGTTTCACCATTTTCAATTTTCCCACCTGGGAATTCTAATCCTCTCTCCTTATGTACCGTTAAAAGCCATTTTGACTGATATCTACTTATGACCCAAACATGATCAACCTTTATTATGTTTGGCGTTGAAGATAAATACATATCAATATCAGTACCTGAAAGATCTTTAAACTGAAATTCCATATTTTTTCCCCTTATTAATAAAATTCATTTTTTTCTAAGCTTATCTTATAGATAAACGTAATAACTTTATTATAGCAGAGGAAGAGAGGTTCATTCCTACCAAGTATGATTAAGCTTTTCACGTCCCTTTAAACAAATGATAGCGACGATAAAAATAACGAGTGCTAAAAAGCCATTGAATAAAAATAAGAATAAATGTGAGACTTTAATTAATAGCGTAAAAACTGGTGGTCCTAAAGCAACTCCAACAAATCGCATACTGCTATAAAAAGAAGAAACCGAGCCTCTTTGCTCCTTTACGATTCCTTCTGTTACTAAAGCATCTAAACTGGGTAATGCAAAACCTATTCCGATTCCACTAGCAAAAATACAACTTAATAATATATAAATATCTTCTGAAAAGGCAATTACAGAAATTGAAACGGTTAAAATCGCCAAGCCAATAACCGTTATTTTTTTCATTTTCTGCTGATCTTGTCCAATATATTTCCCTGTCATGAATGAACTACAGCATAACGCAGCTAAAGGGATCGCTAAAACGACACCTTTTTTTTCACCTTCTATTTTATAATCAGTCTCCAGTAAGGTTGATAATTGAAATAGCACCCCAAATAAGATAAACATACAGACTCCACCGATCATAAAAACAGCGTAAAGCCATCGCCCCTCCCTACTAAAAATCCCTTTTAAAATCTTAATAAAATCCGGAAGCTTAAGCTTTTCTGATTTCAACGGAGGACTTTTGACTAAAAATAGCATAAGAATAATCGATATGAAACAAAAAATGGGAAATGAAAAAAATGGAATATACCATTGAAATGCTGCAAGAAAGGCTCCAAGAATCGGACTCAACACTTTACCAAAGGTATTAGAGGTCTCAATCATTCCAAGTCCTTTACTCACCTCCTGTTGATCACGATACATATCTCCAACTAAAGGCATAACAATGGGTGAAGCACCTGCTGCCCCGACTCCTTGTAGCATTCTGCCAAACAAAATCATAAAATAAGGCTCCTTCAGATACACAGAGGCTACTCCCGCAACTAATCCGCCAATTCCAGAAATAATCAAACTTGGAATAATAATTTTCTTTCTACCAAGCTGATCGGATAAATAACCAGCAATCGGTATACAAATAATAGCGACAACAGAATAAATAGTAATCAGCATACTCACTTGAAAAGAGCTTATGCCCAATTCCTTTTCAATGATAGGCAATACGGGAATAAGCATTGAATTTCCAAGGGTCATGACCAATGGAATGGAGGCAATGGATAATATCGCTAATTTTTTATTATTGGCTAGCATCGCTTTTCCCCTTATCTTAAGATGTATTTCTATTTAAGTATTCGTTAAGGGAATATTTCTATGCATACCTTTTACCCAAAATAAAAAAGCCGAACAAATAGCAAAACTGCTATCCATTGGCCTTTTTCGGAGAAAGAATTGACATATTTTTATACAAGGCGATACTCATCATCCCTTGATAGCTTTTGGTAAACCTCATCTAATGTTTTTTGTGAATACGCAGCAAGGTTCGACTTTCTTTGCTTAAATTCTTCGATAAAATGGTTACCATGATAATCTTGACCAACCAAATCATTCACTACATCATCTAGCACTTCATCCTTACCAAGGACTAGCTTTCCTTTCATTAAAATGCTTAGTCCTTTCGACATTTTTGTGATTTCTGAAACCTTAGTTACCATTGTAGCAGGATAGTTATCTTTACTTGTTATGACAACATTTATTAATAAATCTTTGTCCTCAGCATGTACCTCTTTAAAAAAGGTTAAATGCTCCTTATCTACGACTGCTTCAATAAGCCAGGTTCTTCGTGAATTTTCCATATTAATGATCAGACCTTGTTCTATCGTCAATGGAAACTGCTGCACTTTCCCGTTTATACCTTTTAACAAAGAAATGGAATACAATTTGAATGTCTTCATACACTTTCCTCCTTTATTACCTCCGGTCACTCTATCTATCTTTATTAAATCATATATTGATTCATAGTCCAAATTATTTTCTTTTAGTTCTCAAAAAAAAAGCACTCATTGCTACTCTCATAATGAGTATCACAATAAGCGCTTATTATTCTTGAATGAAGGATGATTTATGATGTTTTGACATTTTCATAGAGTGCATCTAATTGCTTATCTTGAATCCATACGATGAGTTCTAATTCTTGCTTTGTTAAATTTCGATTAAGCTTCCATTTACATTCATTGACTAATTCTAGAAAGTGATTCATTGTGTTCATTGTAAATGTCTCCTTTTCTTTTTAACTTAACAATATGATGGACAACCTGCCTTTACTCATTTTATTGTATGTCTTTACTGCCAAATAATGACACTCTATTTTTGTGTATAATAGCTATTCGGCATTAAGAATTCTAAATCCTTCTCTACATTCAAAAATATTAAAATTATAATCCCTTTTGCTCATATGCGTTTTGCAAACGCTGCATCGCCTCTTTAATAGTAGAAGCAGAACAAGCAAGGTTCATTCGTTCAAATTGACTTCCTTCTTCTCCAAACATAGACCCATGGTTGAAGCCTACCTTCGCTTCTTCAATTAACCAAGTTTTTCTCTCAGAAGGAGTCATACCTAATTCAGAAAAATCTAGCCAAAGTAAATACGTTCCTTCAGGCTGCATCCATTTTATTTTAGGCATTGATTTCGATAATGTGTCAACAACTAGCTTATAATTATCTTCAATATAATCCATTAAATGTTGTAGCCACTCTTCTCCACCTTTATAGGCAGCCTCCATCGCAACCTCAGCAAAGCTATTGTTCATCCCTGTGAAAGTCAAAGCTAAATGCTTTTTAAATTCTAGACGTTTTTTCGCATCTTCAATGACTACATAGGAAGCCTGCATCCCTGCTAAGTTAAAGGTTTTACTTGGAGCTAAACAAGTAAAGATACGATCCTTCATCTCTTCATCAATAGAAGCAATCGGTATATGCTTTTGACCTTTATATAATAGATCTGCATGAATTTCATCTGAAACAATATAGATATTATGTTTTTTACAAATAGAAACGAGCTTTTCTAATTCATCTCTCTTCCAAACTCGCCCACCTGGATTATGAGGATGACATAATAAAAGCATTTTCGTTTGACTAGAAATGGAAGCTTCTAGTTGCTCAAAGTCCATTTCAAAACGAAGGTCCTCCATTTTTAATGGATTTCTTATAATTGTACGATTATTCTTTTCAATCACATCATAAAAAGGGTAGTAAACTGGAGTTTGAATAATAATCTCATCACCAGGTTCTGTAAAAGTCTGAATTAAATAACTTAATGCTGGTACAACTCCCAATGTATAAACAAAGGCGTTTTCATCGACTTTCCAATCATATCTTCTTTTTAACCACGATTGAACAGCTAAGTCTAATGATTTTGCATGAGCAGGATAACCAAAAATTCCATGGTCAATTTTATCTTTTAACGCTTTTAAAACAGGCTCTGGGGCACGAAAATCCATATCAGCTACCCATAAAGGCAATATCTCATCTGAACCAAATCTTTCATTTAACATATCCCACTTTAAAGAGTTCGTTCCTGTACGATTTATTACTTCATTAAATTGTTCTTTCAATCCACTCATCTCCTATCTCTCTACCATCCATTTAATTATATTGTACTTCATATACTAAAGGTTTACCTGTCAATCCATTCTTCAGATTAGTGACTGTAAGCTCTGCCATTTCCGTTCTTGTTTCAATTGATGCACTTCCAATATGAGGGAGTGCCAAAACATTATCTAATTCAAGCAAAGGATGGTCACCCTGAATCGGTTCTGACTCAAATACATCTAAGCCTGCTCCTTTAATTTCTCCTTCTTTCAATGCATGGAATAACGCCTGCTCATCTACATTAGTTCCTCTTGAAGTATTAATAAAATAGGCTTTATTTTTCATTTTTTTAAATTGCTCTTCCCCAAACATATGCGTGGTCTGTTTCGAACCTGGAACTAATAAAACCACGTAATCAGACTGAGCCAACAAGGTATCAATATCTTCACAATATATAGCTCCTACCTCATTCTCTGATTCTATATGTCTTGAACGATTATGATAAAGCACCTTCATTGAAAAACCTTTTGCTCTTCTGGCAACACTTAAACCAATTCTCCCCATCCCGATTATTCCTATCGTAGCTCCATGCACCTGGTGACCTGTATATGAAAACGGACTCCAGCTTTTCCATTGATTATTTTTAACGATAGACGCCGCTTGAGGCAAATTTCTAGAAACAGAAAGAAGTAAAGCGAAGGTTAAATCAGCTGTCGCCTCGGTAAGAACATAAGGAGTGTGCCCAACCTTGATACCACGCTTTTCCGCTTCTTCCATATCAATATTATCGTAGCCAACAGCCATTGTACTTATTACTTTTAATTGCTTGGCTTCTTTAAGAACTTCACGGTTTAAATCATCGGTTAAATTAGCTAAAATTCCGTCAGCATTTCTTATTTCCTTTAATAAATCCTTCTTAGGCATAGGAATCTCTTCTTGGTCAAACATGACCACTGTGCTATCTGGAATTTCGTATAGGGGCTTTATCATTTCTTTTGGTAATTTTCGCGTCACTAAAATTTTCATTGCATCTGCTCCTATTTAACTATTTCATCCATTTGAACCTTTATAAGACATTATTCTTTTAATTCATTCAATATCATTCATTATGCACTATTTCTCACAAAAAAACGAGGGGTGCACAGAGATAGTGAATAATCAATTCTGAAACAGATACAAAAAAAATCTCATGCATTCTTTCCTGAACAAGGGGTTTTCAATCATTGACCAATCCTCAAGATTTCTTCATTTCAACAAGGATTATTTTGTCATAATATGATAAGATTATTTGAGGAAAAAATGTACGAAATAAAGGAATGGTGTTTACAATGAGTATTTTGTCTGTTTCAAATTTAAGTCATGGCTTCGGAGATCGAGCCATCTTTGAACAAGTATCCTTTCGTTTATTAAAGGGAGAGCATATAGGTTTAATTGGAGCAAATGGTGAAGGGAAATCTACCTTCATGAATATTATTACCGGACAGCTTAGTCCTGATGAAGGAAAAGTAGAATGGTCCAAAAGAGTACGTGTTGGCTATCTTGACCAACATACGGTTTTAGAACAAGGTTTAACGATGAGAGATGTATTAAAGTCTGCCTTTCAATATCTTCTTCATTTGGAGGAGGATATGAATCAGCTTTATGAAAGAATGGGCGAAGCAAGTCCTGAAGAGCTCGAACAAATGCTCAATGAAGTAGGAGTTATTCAGGATATTTTAACGAATAATGACTTTTATACGATTGATGCAAAAGTCGAAGAAATTGCGAGGGGGCTTGGCTTAGATGATATTGGCTTAGATCGTGATGTTACGGATTTGAGTGGTGGTCAAAGAACTAAGCTTTTGTTAGCCAAGCTTTTATTAGAAAAACCAGATATATTGTTACTAGATGAACCGACAAACTATTTAGATGAACAGCATATTGAGTGGCTAAAAAGATATTTACAGGAATATGAAAATGCCTTTATTCTCATTTCACACGATATTCCTTTTCTAAATAGTGTTATAAATATTATTTATCATATGGAAAATCAAGAACTAAATCGTTATGTTGGAGATTATCATCATTTTCTTGAAGTCCATGAAATGAAAAAACAACAGCTAGAAGCTGCCTACAAAAGACAACAGCAGGAAATTTCTCAGTTAAAGGATTTTGTCGCTCGAAACAAGGCTAGAGTTTCTACAAGAAATATGGCGATGTCTCGCCAAAAAAAGCTCGATAAAATGGATGTAATTGAATTAGCAAAAGACAAACCAAAGCCACACTTTCAATTTAAAGAAGCCCGTACACCTAGTAAAACGATCTTTGAGACGACCAATTTAGTGATAGGATATGATGAGCCTTTATCCAAGCCACTTGATCTTCGAATGGAAAGAGGACAAAAGATTGCTTTAGTTGGAGCGAATGGTATTGGTAAAACGACCTTATTAAAAAGTCTACTCGGAATTAACAAACCACTATCAGGCAGTATTGAACGTGGAGATTATCAAGAAGTAGGCTATTTTGAACAAGAGGCGAAAAGCTCTAATCATACGTGTATTGAGGAAGTTTGGCAAGACTTTCCTGCACTTACCCAAGCGGAAGTGCGTGCAGCATTGGCAAAGTGTGGCTTAACCACTAAGCACATCGAAAGCAAGATTGTCGTTCTTAGTGGAGGAGAGAAAGCAAAGGTTCGTTTGTGTAAGCTTATTAATAAAGAAACGAACATTCTGTTACTAGATGAGCCTACTAACCATTTGGATGTTGATGCAAAAGACGAATTAAAGCGTGCACTCAAAGAATATAAGGGAAGCCTTTTATTAATAAGTCATGAGCCTGAATTTTATCGTGACGTTGTAACGGATGTTTGGAATTGCGAAAATTGGACAACCAAATTAGTCTAAAGAATATAAGGAAAAGAAACCTCTCTTTTCCTTTTACATATGAAAGTGGAGGAACGACAAATGAAACCAACTCCTTTTATTGCTGTTGAAGGTCCAATAGGTGTTGGAAAAACTACCTTAACACAGCTTATCTCTTCACAATTTCATTATCATACGCTTCATGAGATTGTAGATGAAAACCCTTTTCTCAGTAAATTTTACGAAAATATTGAGGAGTGGAGTTTTCAAACTGAAATGTTTTTCCTCTGTAACCGTTATAAGCAGCTTGAGGATATCCAGCAACTACTTCAAAAGCAAAAGCCGGTCGTTGCAGATTATCATATATTGAAAAATCTTATTTTTGCTAGAAGAACTTTAACAGCTAATCAATATGATAAATATGAACGCATCTATCATATCTTGTTAGAATCATTACCTATGCCCAATATGATGATTTATTTAAAGGCGAGTGTTCCTACTCTCCTAAATCGAATCGAGTTAAGAGGAAGAGAAATGGAACAAAACATCGAGCCCTCTTACTTAGAGCAATTGTCTATTGATTACGATCATCACATGAATGCCTTTCAAAAAAAATATCCATCGATTCCTATCATTGAATTGAATAGTGAGGAAGCCGATTTTGTTCGAAACCCAGCTGCTTTAGCTGAAATTATAGAAAAAATCTCATACTCAATGAATAATCGTTAATAGGTTAAAGGAGAAAAACATGTCGCATTTACGAAACAAGTTTGCAATACCAGATCAATCCGTTATTACCATCGCAGGTACTGTCGGTGTCGGTAAATCTACCATGACAGAAAAGCTAGCTCAATCACTTCAATTCCATACATCTTTTGAGAAGGTCGATCAAAATCCCTATTTAGATAAATTTTATCAAGATTTTGAGCGCTGGAGTTTTCATTTACAAATCTACTTTTTAGCTGAGCGTTTTAAAGAGCAAAAGAAAATGTTCGAGTTAGGAGGAGGGTTTATACAAGATCGTTCTATCTACGAAGATACCGGTATTTTTGCGAAAATGCATGCTGATAAAGGGACAATGAATGTTACTGACTATACGACTTATACGAGTCTATTTGAAGCAATGGTAATGACTCCTTATTTTCCTCATCCTGATCTTTTGATTTATTTAGAGGGGGATCTCGATGATGTTATTTCTAGGATTCATAAACGCGGTAGAGATATGGAGCAACAAACCCCTTTAAGTTATTGGGAGGAAATGCACGAGCGTTATAATAAATGGATTGAAGGCTTTGACGCTTGCCCGGTTTTACGTTTGAATATAAAAGATTATGACTTAATGAACGATGATGGTGCAATAGAAGAAATTATCGCCAAAATAGCCAATAAGATACACAATAAAGAATAGGAATGAACATTTGTAAACAGAATTCCTTTCAAATAACGAACAAAAACCGATGACATGATGGAGAGCATATCATCGGTTTTTCTAATTCTTATTTAATTTCGATTCTCCTTTTCCTTCTAACCATTCGGTTCCGTTAACTCTGATTCTCCTTTAAACCAAATTTCTGCATTTCTTTTACTAATAATCGAATAAATCGCATAAGCCGCTACGCTTCCACTTATCCAGAAAAATAAGGAAAAGAAATAGCTTAACAGGACGATGAGTAAAACGATAAAGATCGAGAAAATAGTTGATCCTATTCTTCCGATTGATAGGAAAAAAGCATTTTTAATGACGGTTAAATGTGATAGCTCAAAATGGACACTTAAGGAAAAGCAATAAATCGTCATTCCTATATATAAAAATGTACTGATAAATAATAAACCTATGAACACGCTTTTACCTGGAATTTGTAGAGAAAGTACAAAATAATAATAAACAAATAGTATGAAACCACTTGCCAACCATGTCAGACCCATCCAAAAATACCGCTTCCAATTTTCTTTAAATTCGCTCAAAAATTGCTTTGTTATTTGATAGTCGATTCCGTCTTTACTCCAACCTCTTACTATACTAAATAAAGTAATAGTTGCCGGAAATATCGTTACAACCGGTAAACAAAATAATAGCCAAAGTATATTTAAAATAATGAAAGCACCAAATGTTTCAAGTAAACTTTGAATCTTATTTTGCCACATAACTATTCCCACTTTCTATCATTCTCTTTTGAAAAAGCTCTTGTGAGAATTAGCACAAGAGCTCTTATTTCCTCAATTCTAGCTATTCATTAAAATGGATGAATCATATACGATTTATCTCTCAAACCAAGTATTACCAATCATTTGTTTATACCAAAAATAACTATCTTTTTTTGTTCTAGCTAGTGTCTTAAAATTAATATGAATTAATCCAAAGCGCATATCATAACCTTCAGCCCATTCGAAGTTGTCTAGCAAAGACCAAGTTAAGTAGCCTTGTATGTTTACACCTGAATCAATCGCTCTCTTTAAAGAGATTAAATGCTGTTTTAAATATTCTATTCTTCTTGTATCCTTCACTTCTCCATTTTCTACTTCATCATTATAGCAAGCACCGTTTTCAGTTATATAGATCGGAATATCACCATACTGGACCTTCAACTTATGTAATGCTTTATAAAAGCCCTCAGGGTAAATATTCCAGCCAATATCGGTTTTAGCGTATCCAATATCAATAGGTTCAAGGTCAAACAAGCCTTCTCCTTCTTTATATCTGCCAACACTGCCTGTATAATAATTAATTCCTAGAATATCAATAGGTTGTGAGATTTGTTCCATATCTCCCTCATCTATTGAAAGTGTGACTCCTTTATCTTTAAACCAGTCGAGTAAGAATTCAGGATATTTTCCGTGAAAAACTGGATCCATAAACCATTCAATAAACCATGCAATCCCTCTATTACACGCCTGAATGTCTTCCTCTTTATTACTAAATGGTTCAAGCCACTCTAAATTAGGAGCAAAGCCAATTTCTCCTTCACCTATCTTCCGAAACTGACTTACGGCAAGTCCATGAGCGACTAATAGATGATGAGAAATGGTCGTTGCTAATTGAAGGTCTTTATTTCCTGGTGCATGTGCTCCTAAATAATTAGATAAAAACGAAACACACCATGGCTCATTAATCGTAAGCCATTTAGAAATTTTTCCTTTAAATTCTTGAAACATAAAGCTGGCATATTGCCCAAAAGCTTCTATCGTTTCTCGGTTAGCCCAACCACCCTTATCTTGTAATGCCTGTGGTAAATCCCAATGGTAAAGGGTACACATCGGTTCAATTCCATTATGAAGGAGTTCATCCACAAAATCATGATAATATTTTACACCTTCTTCATTTACTTTACCTATCCCTTCTGGGAAAATTCGCGGCCACGAAATAGAGAAACGATAGACTGATATCCCTAAATCCTTCATTAAAGCAATATCTTCTCTATAAAGGTGATAGCTGTCACAAGCTATATCTCCATTGTCTCCATTTATGACTTTACCAGGAGTATGAGAAAATCGGTCCCATATAGACTCACCTCTTCCTCCTTCCTTTACAGCCCCTTCAATTTGATAGGCAGCTGTAGCAGCCCCCCACTTAAAATGCTCTGGAAATTTTATAATTGCCATATATACCTCCATCACCATTCATTTAATGTTCCATCTCATTATGACCACATGACTCTCTGACGATAAGCTCAGAATCGATAAATACAGGTTTAATTTGTGATTTTCCTATAATTAAATCATCCAATAAATGAGCTGATAATTTCCCTAGCCTCTTCTTATCCTGTCTAATAGTCGTTAATTTTGGCTCAATAAAACGACAAGCATCTATATCATCTACCCCTATGATTTTTATGTCTTTTGGTACTTGTAAATCATATTCCTTCAGGGCTCTAATAGCCCCTATTGCCATTAAATCAGAAGCTGCAAAAATGGCTTGAGGGAGTGAATTTTTTTGTAAAATCTTTTTCATTGCCTCATAACCACTTTCTTCATGGAAATCACCATATTCAATCCATTCTTGGTTAATCGTTAGTCCAAATTGATTCATGACATCTATAAAACCTCGTTCTCTATACATAGAGATAACGGAATCTTTTCTGCCTCCAATATAACCAATATCTTTTATTCCATGTAAGTAAAAGTGTTGAACGACCTTTCGGGCAATACTAATGTTATCTGTCATGACATAGCTCGAATTAGGCTCATTTAGTTCTATGTCAATGCCTACACAAGGCATACCATGTTGAGCTAATTCATAAATAGAATCTTCTACTTCTTCACCCGCAATAATAAGGCACCCATCTACATTAAAGTGAGAGCAACGAGCTAAATAGCTCGCATTGTTTTTATGAAAATGCTCATTTGAAAACATAATAATGTCATAACCAAGCATACCAATAGCTTTTTTAAAGCTTGTCACGACCTCATTAAAAAATGGATGAGTAAATTCCACATTAAACTTTCCAGCATGAATCAGCCCAATTAAATTTGATTTCTTAGTTGCTAAAGATTTTGCTGAAAAAGTAGGCTGATAACCTGTTTCAGAAATAATATCTAGCACTCTTTCTCTCGTTTTATGGCTAATCCCACCATAATTATTTATGATTTTAGACACGGTACCAGGTGAAACTCCAGCTTTTTTGGCAATATCTTTTATCGTTAAGTTCATTTATCTATGTCCTTTATTGTAATTTTGTTTACTTTAGATTATAAAATATCAAACAAAATGACAATTTAAAATCTCTTCTTCATGTTGTCTCTTACTTTACAGCGCCCTCGGTAATACTTGAAATAAATAATTTATTAAACAATAAGAATATGATTAGTAATGGTAAAGTAGCCCAAAACACTCCAGACATAACCATTCCATAATCGATATTGTAGGTGCTATTTAAAGTTGCTAGCGCTACTTGAATCGTATACATATCCGGACTTCTTAAAATGGTAAATTGCCATAGGAACTCTCCCCATACAGCTGTAAAAACAATAATTCCTAATGTAGCAAACGCAGGAAGGATGATTGGTAATACTATACTTCTATAGATTTTAAAATGGGAACAACCATCAATTTTCGCTGCTTCTATTAATTCATCAGGAACAGAATTTGCGACATACTGTCTCATTAAAAATATCCCTAATGGATTTAAAAAGAATAAAATAGCCACACCTTGTATAGTGTCTAACAGTCCTAAGTTAGCGATTAAATAATATTGTGGAATTAATCCTAACTGTGGTGGAATAATCATCGTTAATAATATAGCAATAAAAAGGATATTTTTCCCCGGAAATTTAAATTTAGCAAAAGCAAATCCCGCTAAGGAGCTAATAAAAAGAACGACGATTGTTACGATAGAGCACAATAGAATGGTATTCCCCATCGCTTTAAAGAAATTAATCGTGCTTAACACTTTCTCAAAGTTTTGTATAAGTAAGCTGCCAGGTAAAAGTGTAGGTGGAATAGAATTAAAGGCAGCACTTGGATTTGTAGCCATTACAAACATCCAATAAAATGGAAATAATGATAAAATGGATGCTAGAGATAAAAACAAATACATCCCTAATTTACTAAAAGAAAATTTCTTTTTTTGATTGGTCTCTACCATTACCTTACCCTCCTTCTACGGAATCCTGAAGTAAAGAATACATTAATAGCAGAGAATATCGTTATGATAATTAATAAGATAATCGCTGTTGCTGATGCGGTTCCAAAGGATTGTAAAGTAAACGCATCCCTATATAAGTACATGACCACCGTCATCGCTTCATCTCTAGTAAAAGCAGAATTTCCTAAGAATACAGTCGGTTCTGCAAATAATTGTAGTGCTCCTACTGTAGCAAAAAAGACGGTCAGGACAATAAATGGTCTCAATAACGGAATCGTAATATAAAGCAACTGCTGCAGTTTGTTAGCTCCATCAATAGTCGCTGCTTCATAATATTCCTGTGATATTGACTGAAGTCCCGCTAAATAGATAATCGTGTTATATCCAACCCATCTCCAAAAGACCATTATGGAAATAGCTATTTTAGTTCCCCACTCTGAAGACGCCCAGTTCACTGGGTCGAACCCAAATAAACCCATTACATAATTAGCTAATGCCGTTTCATGATTGCTAAATAGAACACTGAAAATTAATGCTACCGCAACCATAGAGGTTATGTAAGGCATAAAAATAGTTACGCGAAAGAAATTTTTAAATTTTAAGAAAGTGATATTCAGTAGAAATGCTAAAATAATCCCTACCACGATTTGCGGTGCCGTTCCTAACAAACCGATAATAATCGTGTTATATAATGATTTCCAAAAGAGTGGATCAAATAAAATAATTTTAAAATTATTTAAGCCAACAAACTCCATCGCACCAAGACCATTCCATCTTTGAAAAGCTAAATAAATACTGAATAAAGCGGGGTATAATCCAACAATAGCAAAAATGATAAAGAATGGAGAAATGTATAGATAACCTGAGAGCATATCCTTTTTGGCTTCTGATAATCGCTTATTCCGACTTAAAGGACCCATCGTACTCCCTCCTTCTATATAGGTTGGGTATGTAATGATACATACCCAACATTCAAATATTTATCTAAGCCTAGCGACTCATTGTATCTTTTGCTCGTTTTACTGCTTCTTCCCATTCTGTCTCAGGATCTCCACCTTGCTGGACATTTTCTAAAGCATTTACTATATGTTGATGTATTGGGAAATATCGTTCACCTTTATAAACGGTTCCATTAATATCCTCTACAGCTTCAATGAATACTTCTGCGGTATTTTGACCTCCGAAAAACTCATCTTCACTCGCTGTGAACTCTTCCATTTCATAGACAGATGGTGCAGAAGGAAACATTCCATGACTTAATGAAGATTTCAATTGGCTTTCAGGTGAAACTAACCACTCGATAAAATCATAAGCTTCTTGCGGATGGTCTGTTTCAGCTGGAACTGAGATGAAGGAGCCTCCCCAGTTTGCTGCAAATTCTGAAGGAAGTGTTGCTACTCTAAAGTAACCAGATGCTTCTGGAGCATTCCCTTCCATCCAGCCTTTCAACCAACCTGCTCCTAATTTTGCTGCGAAATCTCCTTGATTCACCGCATTAGACCATTCAGCTGACCATAATTCAAAGTTCCCTACTAAACCTAATTCATTTAGTTGTACAGCATAATCATAAGCCTCTTTCACCTGATTTCCCGCATTTTCAAGTAATAATTCACCTTCTGGATTTAAATAGGTTTCCTCGATAGGATCTAGGTAGGCTCTGTAGGCCATTTCCATACTATCGACAAAAGGTTTTCCTGTATTTTCTTTCACTTGAGTTCCAGCTTCAATTAGTGCTTCTGGAGAATTAATTAATGCAGACACTTCATCTGGATCCGTTGGTAGTCCCGCTTCTTCAAAAACGTCAACTCGGTAATAAAGAGCTTTCGGTCCAATATCAGTAGGCATTCCCAATAAGAAATCACCTTCTAAATTCTCGGCTGTTTCCCATTTCCAATCTAAGTATAAATCTTGAACTTCACTCGCACCATAATCATATAAATTAGCAAATCGATCTTGTGCTTGCTTGAAGCGGTCAAGCTGGTCAATTTCTAACATAGCCATATCTGGTGCTCCACTACCAGCAGATAATGCTGTAAAAAGGGCATCATGATGATCGGCTGTTTCAGCGATTCTAACATTTATTTTTATGTTTGGATTCATCTCTTCATACTCTTTTGCTAGCTCTTCATAGTTAGTTGAACCGAACCCCCAAAAAGTTAACTGAACTTGCTCACCACTATTATTCTCTTGCTCATTTCCGTTTTCAGAACTTGCTTCCTCATCGTTATTACAAGCAACCATAACCATAGCCAACAAAATTAAGATACTAAAACTTAGAATTTTTTTCACTCTAAAATCCCCCTTAGTATAAAATAAATATCATCCTTCAAAAAAATTAGATGTTTTCACCACCTTTAAGGAAATCGGTTTCCATAATAGATGTAAGGAAACGTTTACAAAAGTAATTTTATATCTAATATTCGTATTTTTCAATATTTTTTTTAATTTTTTTATATTTTTTTCTAGTATTTCCTTTTTATATAGGAAACCGTTTTCTCTACTATTTCTAAAAACCATTTCTTATAGGCTCTTTACGAATTGCTTCTCCTTAAATATAAAAAAACCGAATTAGAATAAATTCTAATTCGGTTAGAAGGTGTTATTCACTTTTTAAATCTTCAATAGATGTAATATCCATATATTGAGGAACAACTAAGCCAGCTTTTGCTCCTTCAAGGTTAGCACCTAAATCAACAATTTGATCTTCAAACTGTTCATATTGAGTACCGTGAGTAATAGGTAACCAAGCTGCTACCATTGCGTCTGCTTCACCAGAAGCAATTGCTTCCCACATAAAGCTGTTCTCAAGAGCACTAATCGATACATTATATCCAACATCCTCTAAAACCAGCTTCATAAGATTTGTAGAAGCAATCTCCGAATCCCAAGCAACAAATGCTAATGTAATTGAATCTCCATCTACTGAAGATACTCCATCCGTCCACTCCGCTACTCGGTCTTGGTTATTATCAAACCAATCTTGTGCTGCTGCTTCAGGGTCTGTACCACCATTAATGTCATTCATGATGACTCCCATTTCATCTTCTGTCCAAAAGAAGTTACCTAATACTTCAACAGCTTCAGGCATCTCATCTTCTAAGCCTAAACGTGTGATTGTGTGAATATCTTCCGCTTCTCCAAATACATTTTCAGGATCTTCTAAATATTTCAACTCATATTCAGCAAATTTCCAATGGGGATTCCAACCCGTTACTACAATTGGCTCTTCATTAGCAATGGCTTCACCAAGCGCACTGACCATAGCTGCAGCTGAGCTAACTTGTACTTCATAATCATCTAGACCGTATACTTCTAATGCTTCTTGAGCACCAGCAGTAACACCTGCACCAGCATCAATTCCAGTAATCGTATAGTTTAAATCTTCTCCGATATTAGAAGTGACTTCACCATTGCCTTCATCATCTGTCGTATCATTATCGGTTGTATCTCCACTATCGTCACCACAAGCTGCTAAAATTAGGGCAGCTGACATACTAAGTGCCAACCCTGCACGTTTCCAATTCTTTTTCATAATTGACCTCTCCTCTAAAATATTATTTATTAATCAAAGTTTAAAACTTGATTAAGCATCATTAGACTTCTACTTTTTCTTTATTAAAGCTTTGCGTTAAACGGTCTAATATAATCGCAATAATAACAATTGCAATACCCGTTTCAAAGCCTTTACCTACATTATTTTGTCCAACTGCATAATAAACCTCTTGTCCTAATCCTGGTGCTCCAATCATCGCAGCGATAACGACCATCGATAACGCAAGCATAATACTTTGGTTCACACCTGCCATTATTGTTCCTCTTGCCATTGGCAATTCCACTTTAAATAGCTTTTGTGCTGGCGTTGAACCGAAGGCATCGGCAGCTTCTATTAATTCCTTGGACACCTGTTTTATTCCTAGATTTGTTAAACGAACCGTTGGAGGCATTGCAAAAATGACGGACGCCACAATACCTGGCACCATTCCTATCCCAAAAAACGCTACAGCAGGAATTAGATAAACGAATGCTGGCATCGTCTGCATTAAATCCAGTATCGGTTTGAATATACTTTCAACAATTTTACTTTTGGACATCCAAATTCCTAATGGTATACCAATAAATATGGCAATAATTCCACTACTTAATACGAGGGCCAAAGTTCTTATTAGACCATCCCAATAGCCTAAGTTATAAATTAAATATAATCCTAAAAGTACAAAAACAGCTAAGCCCCACTTTTTACGATTTAATAAAACCGTCAATCCAACCATGATTAAAATAAACAACCATGCAGGCGGAAAATCAAGTAACCATTCAATTCCAGTTACTAATTGATCAATTACAGAACGAATACCGTTAAAAAAGCCTCCTGCATTTTTAAGCCATTCTACAAAGTGGTGGATCCATTCAGCTAGTGGTAGTTGTGGTATTAAATCCATCAAAGTCCACCTCATTTCCAGAAAGCGCTCCTAGAACAGCACCTCTAACAATTATTCCTCTCAGCTTCCCATCCTCCACTACAGCTAATGGGACTGAGCTTGTAGATAAGGAATCTAATAATTCATGAATCGGAGTATCCAATGATACTTGTGGTATATCTCGATTTACGACTGAATCCAAATTCTTATTCTGCTCTTTTATTAATGTAGAAACATCATTTGCATGAACAATACCTACGAGTTCTTTTGCTCGAGTTGTCACATAAATACTAGAAATTCCCGCATCCTTCATTCTTTGAATAGCAACTCGTGGCCCATCCTTATCCAAAGTAATCGTCTCAGGACGAATCATTACATTTTCAGCTGTTAACACCTTTGCTCGGTCTACATCCTCAACAAACTTTTCAACATACTGATTTTTTGGGTTCGTTAATATTTCCTCAGGTGTACCAGTCTGAACGATTGCTCCATCTCTCATGATCATGATTCGGTCACCAATTCTTAACGCCTCATCTAAATCATGTGTAATAAAAATAATCGTTTTTTTCATTTTTTCTTGTAAATCTAACAATTCATCCTGCATATCTTTTCTAATTAATGGGTCTAAAGCAGAGAATGCTTCGTCCATCAATAGAATATCAGGATTATTAGCGAGTGCTCGGGCTAGACCTACACGTTGCTGCATTCCACCTGATAATTGGTCTGGATATTTCTTTTCGTAGCCTTTAAGACCTACAAGTTCTAAAGAAGATAATGCTTTCGCTTTTCTTTTCGGTTTTTCAATCCCTTGAACCTCTAGTCCATACTCCACATTAGATAGCACGGTTCTATTAGGAAATAAACCGAATTTTTGGAAAACCATCCCCATTTTTCTTCTCCGTACTTCTCGTAATTTCTTCGCATCCATTGTAGCTAAATCCTCACCATCTAACCAAACACTACCCATCGTAGGTTCGATTAAACGATTTAAGAGACGTATAATCGTTGACTTACCACTACCAGAAAGTCCCATGATGACGAAAATCTCTCCATCATTGATTTCAAAGCTTGCCTTGTTTACACCAACAGTCATTCCTGTTTCTTTTAAAATCTCGTCTTTGCTTTTATTTTCTCTTAAAAGCTCAACCGCCCTTTTTGTTTTCTTACCAAAAACCTTCGTTAATTCTTCTACTTTTACTTTCGACATTGTTTGATTCACCTCACTTAACATCCGACTTACTTACTATATCTCTTTGGTAAATTTGAAACAAACTTTATATTTTGTATATAACGTTTATAAATTATGTACAGTTTAAACTGTACAAAGATTATGTTGTTCTATCTCAGTATTCCTACCTCATCCTAGCTAATGGTAGAAATATGAATACTTTCTTGTTTCGTTTGTTTTTGATAATATTCTGTATAGTAAGCGTAAATAGTATGAACGAATAGACTTTACCCTAACTTTATATATATTAAACACTTTTCTAAAAAAACATTATTGGAAAAAGCAACATTTTCAAATATACGGGGTTGAAAGAATCGCTTGTTATTGGGGAGGAAAAAAAATGATACAAAAAACAAGTCAAACAGACCTTGAAAAGCTATATCAATCTAGAGAAGCTTTTTCTCATGAGCTATCCAAAAACATTCACATGTATGGAATTACTCAATCAATTGGACGGCTTTATGGCACCGTTCTTTTCGCAGATGAACCTATGACGCTTGATGATATGAGTCAGGCGGTTGGAATGAGCAAGACTAGCATGAGTACAGGAATTCGAACTCTTCTTGAAGCTAATATGGTCGATAGAGGTTGGCAAAAAGGGGTTAGGAAGGATTTATATCAACCAGAAATGGATTGGTACAAATCATTTTCTACTGTATTTGTGAAAAGGTGGAAAAATTCCGTAGATAATAATTTAAAAGCCGTTGAGAAACATGAAAATTTACTTACTCAATTAGTGGATACGGAAGATGAGCATTTAAAAGCGATGATACTGTCGGATTTAAATAAAATGTCTCATGCTCGTAAATATTATCAATGGCTACAAGAGGTCATTCAATTATTTGAAAGTGAAGAAATTTATAACATTGTTCCTAAAAAAGATTAATTGAACATCAATATTTAGATTCATACATTTTCTGGAGAGCAGGCACATAGCCTATTTATGCTCTCCTTTTTTACTGATTCATAAAATGATTATCGTCGATAAAAAAACTCACCTGCCTTAATGACTCGCTGTTCAATTTCAAACAATTCTAAGTCAACCTTATTCTGGTAGTGCTGCCCTGATGTAGCCTCTAGAATCATTTGATAGGCACTTTCCATCTTCCCTTTTTTCATATACTGTATGATGGCCTGTAACCCATCGCGATCGATAATCCCTACTTGTGTAGCAGCTGCTAGCTGATAGCAAGGATCCGATATTTGGCTGGAGTTCGTTATAATTAGACCTTTATTTGCCTGATAAAAAGAACAAGCTGTATGAATTTCTTGAACGGCTTTAAGACCAAGCTTGTCTGAATAACGTTTGGCTTGGACCGCAATTCGTACTCCATCGTTACTTTCAAATATTAAATCTGCTCCAAAATCACGACTTTTCTTTGTTATGTATAAGGTTTCGATACCGATAGCGGCGAGTAACACATATAAATAATCTTCAAACTCATATCCACTCATACGGTCGATATCTTTCATTGAAATCTTTTGTAAATCATATTTCTTCTGTTTTAGCTTCGCAGCACCGATTAGGATCACAATCACTAATAAAATAATGGAAATAATCCCTAATAACCACAGCTCTTCTAGCATCGCCTTCATTCCTTTATAAAAAATGTAAGATGCCCCTATCATACACGAACCAGTAGAATTATACAAACAAACGTTTGTATAACTCTACATCAAAAGTTGTATTTCTACCTCAGTCGTTTTTGTTACTTACTCTCCAACCTATAATTGATTTTTTATCTTCTTTTCTGTCTTACAATTTAAACAATCTATTAAGAAAGAGGGGTTTTATCAATGGAAAAACAAAAACCTGTTGTATTAATTACTGGAGCATCTAGAGGATTAGGAGAGGCTTTAACCTACTACTTTGCTGAAAGAAATTATTCAATTGCCATTTGTTCTCGTCACTTAAAAGAAATCCAAAAAGTAAAAAAGAAAGCGGAGAAATTAGGTGCAAGTGTTATAGCTCTAGAAGTGGACGTAACTCATTCAAAAGAAGTAGATCGGTTGATTAGTGTTACTGAATATCATTTTGGTTCGATTGATATTGTCATAAATAATGCTTCTATTTTTGGACCAGGACCTTGTGAGCTAACTGATTATGACGAACAAGCTTTTAGAAATGTTCTAACAACCAATGTCCTCAATCCTTTCTTAGTAACGAAACGAGTATTATCGGGTATGCTCGTTCATAATCAAGGTTTGGTTATCACCATTACATCAGAGGCTGGGATTACTGGCTTTGCTGAATGGGGAGCTTATGGTATTTCTAAATTTGCTGTAGAAGGATTAATCCAGACCTGGTCAGATGAATTAGCCGATTATGAGGTTGAACTATGCTTGGTGGATCCAGGTGAAATGAATACAAAAATGCATGAAAGAGCGGTTCCTAATTGTGATTATTCATTATTAGAACCGAACCAATTGCTTCCTTTTTTTGATTATTTATTATCATTAAAAGGTGGCAGAAATGGTCAACGTTATTCGGCACCAGATTTCCTTGAGGCAAATGGATATGTTTAAAATCCCTCCACACTTAAATGCTACTGTTCCTGCAGAATACCGATTAACTCATCGTTCACAAGTTTCACTTATGTTGTTAAATAAGGAAACCGGACAATTAAGTGATCATCTATTAACGGAACTGCCTCAGCTATTATCAAAGAATGACTTACTTATTTTTAATAGCAGTCGAACGATTCCTGCTTCTATTCTTTCAGTGGATCAAAATGTTGAAATTCGCTTAGCACGAAAAATTGATGAAAGGAAATGGGAAGCTATTCTCTTGGATTCAGAGGAAAGAGTCTTGTCTGTTGAGCGATTAGACTTGCCTGAAGATGTAAATATAGCTGTAGTAGGAAGTGGTTCAGAGTTTCCTTTAGTGACCATCGAATTTCAGAACATTCATGAACCACTTTTATCTTATCTGTACCGATTTGGAGAGCCTATTCGATATGAATATATTGATCAAAAGTGGCCATTAGATGCCTATCAAACTATTTTTGCCTCTTCACCAGGTTCTATTGAAATGCCTTCTGCGGGAAGAGCTTTTTCGTGGAAACTTATGCACTCTCTTCAAAAAGCAAAGATAAAAATGGGATTTTTAGAATTGCATACGGGAATTAGTTATTACGGAAATCATATTTGGCCAAACCCAATCAACCATCCTGAAGCTTATTATATTCCTCATAAAACCATTCAATTAATGAATCAATTAAAAGCGAATAATGGCCGTTTGATTGCTGTTGGAACCACCGTAGTTAGGGCTATTGAATCGTTTGCTCTTCAAAAAACATCCTTTATGTCTGAATGTAGAGACACCCATTTATATATTCATTCAGGAACTACGTTGCAAATGGCTGATGCTATAATCACAGGGTTACACGAGCCTGAGGCCAGTCATTTAGACATGCTTAAAGCCTTTACAAAATCAGAATATCTAAACAAATCCTATGACCACGCTCTAAAAAAAGGGTATTTATGGCATGAATTTGGTGATATTCAATTAATTCTTTAGAAGGTGATACAATGCTGAAATTGCACCACATCGGGATAGAGGTAAAGGACTTAAAAAAATCCCTTGCTTATTATGAAACTTATTCTCAAGCAAAATATGTGAATCAATTTAAAATCGGGAAAGAATTGATTATATTTATTCAATTAGGAGAACTGACCATTGAATTGATCCACTCATCTCAGAAAAAAAATAAAAAAAACCCTTCTACTATTCATACAGCTCTTCAAGTCGAAAATGTAATAGATTGGTATGAGTCTCTGCTAAAGAAAAATCTTCCGCCTAGTGAAGGACCTTATCAATTAAGCAATGGTTGGAAAGTCGTTTATTATCAAGGGCCAAATCAAGAACTAATTGAGCTCATACAATAAAAAGTACGCTTCTGCTGAAACGTACTTTTTTGGTACTTTAGAATTTTACTATTTTATGCTTTATAGCAAAAAGTGCTGCTTGTGTTCGGTCAGACACTTCTAGCTTACTAAATATATTGGATAAATGCGTTTTGACCGTTTTTTCAGTAATATAGAGTTCTTGTGCTATCTCTTTATTACTTTTTCCGCTAGCAATTTGCTTAAGAACGTCAACTTCTCTTTTCGTTAATAACTTTATATTTTTTTCTTCCTCAGACTGCTGATGTGATATTCGTGTTAATACGAACTTTGTTACCTTATCATGAAGCTTACTTTCACCTGAATATATAGCTTTAATCGTTTCAACTAGCTCTTCAGGTTCAATATCTTTTAATTGATATCCGTTAGCTCCCGCCTGCAAAGCAGGTATAACATGGTCATGTTCTGAATAACTACTTAAAATTAAGATTTTTACCTCTGGATAGGATTCACGGATAATCTTTGTCGCTTCAATGCCATCCATAATAGGCATGACCAAATCCATTAAAATAACATCTGGTTTTACTTCTTTTAATAAATAACAAGCTTCTTTTCCATGACTAGCTTCTGCCACAATTGATAAATCCTCATCCGTTTCTAAGAAATACCTTAAGCCTTTTCGGACCACTTGATGATCATCAACTAGCATAATTTTGATGTCCATTTACTACTCCTTATTTTTCATACATTTCTAACCTACTTTAGTGGGATTACCAAACAAATTTTCGTCCCTTTATGAACATCGGAAAATAAGCTATATTCTCCTCCTAATTCTTCAACTCTTTTTTGAATACTATTTAATCCAATACCTCTTTGAATTTGGTTAGGATTAAAACCTATTCCCTGATCCTCAATCACAATCTTAAGCATAGTATCTATAAACGTCATTTGTATCTTCATATCATTTGTTTGTGCATGCTTTTTGCAATTATTAATCGCCTCTTGAAGAATTCTCCATATCGGTAATTCCCTTTCACTACTAATCTTTTTTAATCCCTTCGCATTTACTTCAATATCCAAATCTACTAATTCAGAATATCTATTAATAGCCGTTACGATTCCAAGTTCTAAGCCCTCAGGACGCAGCTGAAAAATTAACTGCTTTACCTCTTTTAACGCTTCATCACCTAGCTCTTTAATTAATTGCACTGAATAAATATGGTCTTGTTCCGTCAGTCTTTTTTCAAGCCCTTTCGCATGTAAGATTAAAGAAAATAATAGCTGATTGACTGAATCATGTAAATCTCTTGATATTCGCTCTCTTTCATTTGTTTTCACAAGCTTTTTTTCTTCTTGATGTAAATATAGTTTTTGCAATTGTAAAGAAAGATGCGTTAATATCTCCTCTAAAATAATCGAGGAAGCCTTAGATATGTGATCACCAAAAATACTAATCTCTAATACATTTGGTTTCCATTCAATCCTACTGGAATAATGATAGACAGCTTTCTCTCCTACTAATAAATCAGTATCATTCCATTTAAATTGTATTCCCTTCCAGTCAAAATATTTCAATGCTAATTCTCCAGCATGTTCTAAAAACGTATCTATATTGGCTTCTTGACTAATTTGGGCAATGTATTTTTGTAATTGTGATAACATCCGGGCACGTTCTTGCTCTTCTAAATAAAGCTGAAATCGTTTAATGGTTGCCCCCATTTGGTAAGCGACCGTCTCTAACAAATCTAAATCATCCTGAGAAAAGGAGTCTACCTCTACTGAAGCAATATTCATTAGACCAAGCGGCTCCTCCCCCGCTTTTATAGGTATGGTTGCATGTCTTTCCATCCCATTTATACAACCCCAATGGTTGGTTTTTGCCATTTCTAATCTTTTACAGTTCAAAATATTTACAGCATGTTTCAATTCTTCATTTCGGAATTTATTCATGCACCAACATCCACCTATTTTTAATGGCTCACAGTCATTATATTGCAACCCTTCTGGCAAACCATGAGAGGCAATAAGTCGGTGTTGCTGCTCTTTATCTATTAGGAAAATCCAACCTGTTTCAATGTTCGTAATATCTAATAACGCTTCTAACACAGCTTGGAGCATTTCTTCTAGATTTTTTCCTTTGTTCAAAGTTTTTGAGATCATTTTTAACGTTTCAAGGGTTTGTATAAGAATTCCCCCTTTTTTAATCTTGCATTTCTAAAACGAATTCTAAAGCATTTTCTAAATTCTCAGCATCATTTCTTATAATAGCGATCATCTTTTCCCCTTCAATTGTATCTAGTCCCTCAAAGGCTTGAGCGGAGATCTCTACACCATAAATTTTTTCTTCAGTATCTTCTTCTGCTTGTGCAAAGTATAGCCTATCCTCTTCAATCCCAACCGCCTCTAATTCTTCTTGGTCAAACGTATAAAAGGCTTGGTCTGGAACATGTAGTCTAAATGAACCCTCATCCATTACGTACATATCCGGCCTTTCTGTTGCAAGTATGACTACACTTCTTTGTTGCATACCTACATCCGTACTTTCATTTAATTCGGTTGTATTATAGTTTAATATCGTATTGACTCTATTCCAAGTAGGCATAGAATCCTCAATATTTTGAGAGACTTGTTGCTCTGCCTCTTCATTCGCACTTAATCGGGAGGGGAAAAACGAACCATAGTACATAATTTCAACATCTAAAGGAGGTAAGCTCGCTAACTCTTTTTGCTCCTGACGGTGATCAACAACCATATTAATAACAGAAATAATAATAATGACACCTATTATAACTCCAATTGTATGGAGCTTATAGTAACGAAAGAAATGGGCTATTTTATCCTTTTTCGTTTCAGTTATCTCAGGATTTTCGGTTCCGTAGCGTTTGTAGTTTAAAATCGTTTCATAGGCTTTCGATTTTTCTTCCATATTGATAGAAGGATCGGCTTTGTTTTTCTTTATCCACATTAAATAATGCTTCTCAATTTCCTCTTCTGTTGCATCCTTACTAATATCAAAAATCTTATAAGCTTCTTGTATTTTCATACTGTGTACTCCTACTTTCAAAGATTTATATTTATAAATGATCAATTCCTATTAGATAGAATTAATTTCATCATTCCTATCTTTTAGTGAAAACCGAGCGATAAGCTTTGATTTTCACTTTAGGTAGTTGCTTTCCCAAAGGCTTGTCTTCAGCTAACTCTGACTACGCAGAGCTTCGACAGAGTGGATCTTCAAACGGCGCTGATCCTTTGGGAGTCACTACCTACCGTTTCAATCAATAAGTGAATTTGAAAATATTCATCTTTTAATAAAAACCGAACAATTTGGTGTTTGATTTTCACTTTAGGTAGATGCTTTCCCAAGGGCTTGTCTTCAGCTAACTCTGACTACGCAGAGCTTCGTCAGAGTGGATCTTCAAACGGCGCTTATCCTTCGGGAGTCACTACCTACCGTTACAATCAATAAGTAAATTTGAAAATATTCATCTTTTAATAAAAACCGAACAATTTGGTGTTTGATTTTCACTATAGGTAGTTGCTTTCCCAAGGGCTTGTTTTCAGCTAACTCTTACTATGCAGAGCTTCGCCAGAGTGGATCTTCAGACTGCGCTGATCCTTTGGGAGTCACTACCTACGTTTCAATCAACGAGTGAAATTCGCAAACATTAAGTACATTTTTATCATAAATGTTCGGTTTCGTTCACTTATAAAGCAATGATGAAATGGACTCAATAGAATTTAAGAATATTTCATTTTTTCAAGAGTCATTAAGCGCTTTCATTTTTTTATGTGTATAATATAATTATGACATTACTAACTTTATAATGGAAGTGGAAAACCTTATGAAACTATCTAGTATTTTTAATAATGGAATGATTCTTCAACGAGATCAACCTATTAAGATATTTGGAACAGCTAAGCCTTTTGAAACGATTGAGCTTCTTTTTAAGGATCTTTCGTACGAAACTAAGTGTGACAAAAATGGGTACTGGGAAATTACTTTGAAGCCATCTAATGCTGGCGGCCCTTATAACATGACTATTAAAAATAAAGAAAATCAAATTTATTTACATGATATTTTAATTGGTGACATTTGGGTATTAAGTGGTCAGTCTAATATGGAACTTCCTTTAAAAAGGACATTAGATTTATTTTCTCAAGAATTAAAAAATGAATCCAACCCTTTCATACGGCAATTTTCTATGCCAATGAAATATAATTTCCACCATCCTCAGCAAATGCTCGATGAAGGACACTGGATAACCGCCAAGCAGGAATCTCTTTTGAATTTTAGCGCTGTTGGATATTTTTTTGCAAAAGAATTATATGAGCAATATCAAATACCCATTGGCCTCATACAGACGGCCGTTGGCGGTACTCCTATTGAAGCATGGATTCCAGAAGCTAGTTTGCGTAAAATAGGTGGCTATGAAGATGATTTAGAGGCATGTAAGAAGAATGAATTCATACAATTTACACAGGAAGCAGATAGAAATCGACAAGCCCAGTGGTTTAAAAATTTGAATAAAATAGATGAGGGCATAAAGAAAAGGTGGGCTTCAGAACCATTTCAGGAAAAAGCCAAAACTTTTATAGTACCTAATTCTTGGGAGGGAACAGAATTAGAACATACAAGGGGCGCTGTATGGTTTCAAAAGAAATTTGATTTACCTAATGGTTGGTTAGAGGATGATATTCAATTAAAGCTAGGTACGATTATTGATGCCGATGAAACTTATATAAACGGAGTTCTTATCGGACAAACTGGTTATCGATATCCTCCAAGAAGATATCATATTCCAAATGGTACATTAAAAAAGACGGATAATTTACTTTCAGTTCGAATTATAAGTACCGAAACAACCGGAGCTTTCGTTCCAGATATGCCTTATAAAATTTCAAATCATGATTATGAAATACCATTAGACGGAGAGTGGCTTTATAATATTGGTGCAATTACGGAGGAATTAAAGTCGGCTACTTTTTTTCAGTATAAACCAAGTGGAGTTTATAATGCGTTATTAGCTCCCCTTCATTTTATACGTATTAAAGGAGTTCTCTGGTATCAAGGTGAGTCAAATACAGACGTTCCTGAAGGCTATCATAAGCTTTTTCAAACCTTAGTAAATAATTGGCGCTCTAAGTGGCAGCAAGATTTATTACCAGTCATCTTCACACAATTATCTAATTTTGAAACTCACTCAAAATCAGCTACTGATAGTACTTGGGCAATGTTACGAGAGGAGCAACGAAAATGCTTAGACATTCCTCATACAGCGATGGCTGTAACGATTGATGTTGGAGAGCACAATGACCTTCATCCTCAAGATAAAAAATCGGTTGGAAAAAGGCTATCCTTATGTGCAAAACATTTAGCATACGGAGAAAGCATCGTTTATAGTGGACCTCTCCTTAAAAAGGTGAACAAAGTGGACTCGCAGATTATATTAGATTTTGATCATGCTCATGGAGGGCTTCTGTGCAAGGGAAAATCACTCCAAGCTTTTACTATTTGTGGTGAGGATCTTCATTACCTTCCTGCTAAAGCTGAGATTAGAGGGAATTCGGTTATTGTTTTTCATGAACAAATTTCTCAACCGATGTATGTGAGATACGGATGGTCGGATAACCCGTCCACTGCCAACCTTTACAATAAAGAAGGGCTACCAGCCTCTCCTTTTACCACTGAATGAAACTAAAGATATCGTTACAAAAGAAAAACTTACACCTTAGTGGTTAAAGACAAACTTTTACCTCTAAGGTGCTTTTTATCGGCTTCATATTTATGTTTTACTGTAAAAATTGAAAGGAATCAAAATCAAAGTGACTTCCTGGTAAAAAAGCAAATGTTACTTGTTGTTTACCTGTTAACTCTTGTAAATCAAATATTTTTCTTTTATAATCTGATGTTTTGGAAAACTCAACAATCCGATGGTCTTCCCCCGTTTCACCTTTAAAATAGAGATGAATCGTATTGTCTATAGGTGCACGTCCTGTTATCGCTATTTTTCTCACTTCTTTATTAGTAAAATCAAAATGATGAAACACCAATGAAACGTTATTACCTATCTCTTCAACGGTTTCTTCCTTCACATAATAGTAATCACCATAAATCTCATCATGCTCGATTGCTTTATTCTCTGCTAGCGTACGATCCTGCTTCTCAAAAGAAAATCCCTTAATGTGAACCTTTTTATTTAAAACAAAATAAATAGAATTCAAACCTATTAATCTTTTAGACAATTTATACGTTTCCTTCTGGTACACATTCCACTTCGATTCTTTTTGATAAATAACATCGGCTAGTAATTCTGTATCATTTTCACCGGGAACCCCCCTCCAAATTTGAATAGGATATTCTTCATTGGTTAAGGCAAAGATAGGGAGTGTAATTTTATTAGAACCGTATTCTCCAAAATTAATTTCATTAAAGCCTACGATTGTTTCTCCATCACGGCTTGTTGCCACTCCTCGCTCATTGCCATTACTAACTTCACCTTGACTAAAATCATAAAGACCTGCTGAAATAAGTTGATAAGGATTTTTATAGGTCGTACCAATTCCCTCTACTTTAAATTCTAATTCAGAGATAAGCTTCGTTTTTGCTGTTCCATTTTTACTCGTGCACCTTAAACGAAAATCTCCGTCTCCCATTGCCTTTAATATAGCATTCAAACCTTTTGTCTCTAACTTTGCTAACTTAGATTCAATGCCCACATCATTAACAACGCTCCATTCTACTTCACGGTAGCTAGTATTCTCAGGATGAAGCTTTACACTTACTTCAGTAATCGGTTGTTCTTGATTTAACGTACAACCAAGTTCACTAATTAACTCTATTTTCCTTAGAGGTACTTCTTTTTCATTACCCATCACAATAGGTAAATGGGTGTTAGCTGATAATATGGATAAAGCATTCTCTTTCTCTGTGGTAGCAACTTCTAATACAGGTATCTCAAGCACTCTAGTTTCCATCCTAGTAGACGATACTTTAATGTGTATTGGACCCGACTCAAGCTTTGAGGCAATAATAGCCATCAGTTTTCCACTAAATAATCTCCGACTTATTCCTTTATATTGGTCGTAGTCTGTACTGTCACCATTATCTAAACCTATCAATCGACCAGCTCCACTTACGTTGACTTCAACACGATTATTGGCATTTTCTACTGTATTGCCGTTACTATCTTTCATACTAATTTCTAAAAATAGTAAGTCTTCTCCATCTGAAATAAGCTGATTTTTGTCACTTTTTAAATGTATAGAAGCAGCATCACCAAATGACTTTTTAATGTCCGATGCTATTACCTTTCCATCTTCATCATAGGCCAAAGCTTTAAGCTCTCCTGGCTCATAAGGAATTTTCCAATGTCCTAGTAGTTCCGACTCGATCCCTTTTTGAATCTGATGTACTCCTAATGAACGTTCGTTTAGAAACAATTCTATTTTGGGAGCGTTAGAACAAACACGAACATCAATAATTTGTCCGTTATTAAAATCCCAATAAGGGAAAATATGAATCATTGGTTTTTTCTTATAATCAGTCCAAGCCGCCTGATATATGTAATAAGAATCTTTTGGGAAGGTCGCAGTGTCAATTTGCCCAAAATACGAATTTTTTGTATGGTAAGGCGTAGGCTCACCAATATAATCAAATCCCGTCCATAAAAATTGACCAAGGGAATACGGAGTATTTCTTTCTGCCATAATACAAAACTCTACTGATTTTGCTCCCCAACTAGTTGAGCTATTTCCTAATGCTGAGCATTGTTCATCATCATCCGCTAAAATTGAATTCTCTAAAGGAAAATGATAAATACCTCTACTTTGAACAATTGAAGACGTTTCACTTCCATAAATAATCCAGTCAGGATTCTCTAAGTGATGCTGTTCGTAGTACTTTTCAGCATAATTATAGCCTACGACTTTGACTACATCAGCGCATTTTTGAGCATTTTCCCATGGCATATAATTAGATCCAAGCGTCACATACCCATTTCCTTTAGGATCATATTTTTTAACCTCATCTATTAGAATTTTCGTTAGTTCTAACCCACGTTCGTCAGCATGTGTATCATAGATTTCATTCCCAATGCTCCACATAATTAGACTTACATGATTTCTATCCCTCATAACCCAGCTTTTTATATCACCCGCAAACCATTCTTTGAAAAATCTCCCATAATCATATTTGGTTTTGGAGCGTTCCCACATATCAAAAGCTTCTGTCACCATTAAAAAACCCATCTCATCAGCTAATTCCATCCATTCTTTCGAAGGCATATTATGAGCCGTTCGTATTGCATTAACTCCCATTTGCTTTAATAGTAAAAACCTTCTTCTTAAGGCATTTTTATTAAAAGCCGCTCCCAGTGCACCCAAATCATGATGTTCACATACACCATTAAGTTTTATCTTTTTTCCATTCAAATGAAATCCATTATTCGGGTCTAGCTCCACCGTTTTAAAACCAATATTTTGTTCAACCATTTCTATTAATTCTCCACTACCAGAGCAGATTAATTTCGTTCTTATCTGATATAAATGAGGCTTCTCAACATCCCATAATAATGGAGTCTTCACTTTTATATTTTGTTTATTATGTAAAGATGGACCATTTATCAAACTTTCAGATGAAGATGCTATAACCTCTTCCTGCCATAATAGTTCGTGTAATAGTACATAGCTACCTTTATGAAGCTGCAAATCCGTTTCAATTTCAACTTCCCACTCTACCTCACCTTGTTTGGTTGAAATATAAATTCCATCGGAGGGTATATAGTTTTCTCCTCGTGTTTTTAACCAAACATCGCGATAAATGCCCGCTCCTGAATACCAGCGACTATTTGGGCTTTGAAAGAGTACTTTAATGAGGATTTCATTCTCTCCTTCTTTCAGTTGTTTCGTAATATCATATTCGAATGAAGAGTAACCGTATTTCCATTCACCTACATACTTTTCATTTACATACACAGTAGAATTCATATAAATAGCTCCAAAGTATAAGAGAATGTTTTCATCATGATTTTTCCTTTCATAATAAAACCTTTTTCTATACCAGCCTATACTATCTTCATAAAGATTCAACGTGTCATAAATTAACCAATCGTGGGGAATTTCAATAGATTCAAATTTTAACGAATCAGTATTCACTTCTTCCAAAGCGCTTTTTGCAAATTCCCATCCCTCATTGAAAAGTCTTGTTTGATTCATTTCATTTCCTTTAGACATTCATTTTTTCGTCCCTTCTATCATTTAGAAATAAAACGTTTAAAAAAAATCTCCTTAAACGATTTCTAATTCGAAATCTAAGGAGATTTTTCTGATTAATCTAATGATGTTTTTAGTACATCATTATTCTTTCTCTGCCCCTAATACGATCCCTTTTACAAAATATTTTTGTATAAAAGGATATACGAGTAACATCGGAAGAGCGGCGATAAAGATTTGTGCGGATTGAACGGTTCTTTGTGATAAGTTTCTTAACGTTTCAGCATCCGTTATCTGACTGAAATCTTGCTGGACAATGATCGTTTGTAAAAACGTTTGTAACGGATAATTTCTCGCATCATTATTATAAATCATTCCATCAAACCATGAATTCCAATGGAAAACCATAGTGAAAAGAGATACAGTTGCAATGGCCGGAATCGCTATTGGCAAATAAATTTTAATAAAAATTTGGATATGATTTGCTCCATCAATAAAAGCAGATTCTTCTAGTGATTTTGGAACGGCTGTTCTAAAGAAATTCAATAGTAAAATTAAATTATATGCATTAATTGCGGTTGGTAGAATTAATGCCCATAATGAGTTTGTAAGACCTAGCCCCGTTACTACCATGTATGTTGGAACAAGTCCACCATTAAAGATCATGGTAAAAACAAAGAACCACATGTAAATCCTTCTGCCTTTAAAGTCCCCATCATATTTCGATAAAGAATAAGCTGCACAGAGCATAGCTCCCATAGATATAGCAGTACCAAGAACAACCCTACTTATGGATATAAAAAAGGAACGAATAAAATTGTCATTTCCAATTGTTCTTTCATAAGCATCAATAGTAAAATCTACTGGCCAAAAAGAAACCATATTTGCTGCTGCAGCTGAACTACCACTCAAGGATACGGCAAAAATATGAACTAGAGGGAGTAAGCAAAGAACGGACACTAAGATAAGAAACGAATAGTTTAATATCGAAAAGATGGTATAACTTCTTGTTTTATAAATTTTCATTTGCTTCCCTCCTAAAAGATTCTCCAGTTTGCATATTTAAACGCTAGACGATAACCGACAAAGATTAAAACTAAGCTTATTAGTGATTTAAATAGCCCGACGGCTGTACCATAACTAAAATCACCATTTATTAAAGAAACTCTGTAAACATAAGTATCTATAATATCACCAGTTTGATAAACTAATGGATTATACAAATTGAAGATTTGGTCAAAGCCGGCATTTAATACATTTCCTAAGGACAAAGTTCCGACCACTATAATGATTGGAAGCATCGCTGGTAAGGTAATGTTCAATGTTTGTTTCCATCGATTCGCCCCGTCCACTACTGCTGCTTCATATAAGCTTGGATTAACAGCGGTAATGGCTGCTAAGAAGACAATCGTGTTAAATCCAGTCTCTTTCCATAAATCACTTATAATAACCGTTGTTCTAAACCAATCATTACTCCCTAAAAAGAAGATTGGATTCACATTAAATATCCCTAAGAACTGATTGACTAATCCTCCATCTGGAGAGAGCAAATCAATTAATATCCCACCTAAAATAACCCAAGATAAGAAATAAGGTAGATAAATTACGGTTTGTACCGTACGTTTAATGAATATTTTATGAACTTCATTTAACAATAGAGCAACCGTAATAGGTACGATAAGTCCAAATATAATTTTTAAAGTCGAAATGATCAGTGTATTCCAGATGACCTGTTGAGCATAATCATATTCAAACATCGTACGAAAATGTTCAAAACCAATCCATTGCGAACCCGAAATTCCTAACCAAGGTTTAAAATCTTGGAAAGCCATCACAATTCCGAACATAGGCGTATACTGGAAAATGATAGCTAAGACGATTGCAGGAACTAAAAGTATATGTAATTGCCATGTCCTTTTTAAATCCCAACCTTTTTTTGTCTTTACTTTTTTATCTGCTGTCTTTTTCATTTTTTTATTGTTATAAGCTGGCTCCACTTTTTTCGCCTCCTATCAATAAAAGATAAAAGGGGTACAAACGCCTAAGATATTCTTATTTGCTTGTACCTCTTCAATCGCCCACTCTTAATTGGTTACAGAATCATACCACTCATTTACCTCTTGAGTAATATCATCTCCACCTGAGCTTTTCCATTCTTCAACAAAATCATCAAAAGCTTCAATTGGCTTAGTTCCATAGATAATCTCTACAAATAATTCATCTTCTAAACGCTCTAAATGCTCAGAACGTGAAGACATTGTATCTGTTGGAGGACCGGAGAACTCATTAATAACTCTAATATCGTTTTGTTTATTAACAATAGCCGATGCTTCAATATAGGTAGGATTGTTACCTGCTAACTTGGCTTCATACCCATTAATCGGATCACGGTCTGTCTCATAAAACTCTTCTAAAAGGCTGTACATTTGGAATGGAATCGTTGGCACATTAGTTGGTAGGAAATATCTACCTGGATCGACATGCTTTTCGCCTGTTAATTCCTCAAATTCCGCAATATCATAAACAGGTTCACCATCATTTAAAGCATAATCATAGCCCTCAAACAACCCATATTCGAAATAATCTGTATCACCAAGTGTATAACTCAAAATCGCATCCCAATACTCAAAGAATTTATCCATTTGCTCAAACTCTCTGCTAAATAGGAAGGAGCCTACAATGTACCCCTCACCCCTTCTCCCTGCTTGTCCATTTTCTCCACTGACATGAGGAAGCGGTTTCAAAACAGCGTCATCATCTAACTGCTCAATTTCACCAAGAGGATATCCATGTGCCCATGGTGGTGCAGATATAATTCCAGAACGACCAGAGATAAAGCTTTCTTGTGCATCAGAACCGGTTAAAATAGCAAAGTCCTGCGCTAAATATCCCTTTTCATACCATTCATTTAATTTAACTAAACCTTCTCTAATATTTGGTTGAATAGAACCGTATACTAATGAACCACTCTCATCTTTACTCCAGTATCCTGGCACATAATCTCCATATGCTCCAAATATCCAAGCACTTTCACCAATATTTCCACCTCTGAAGCCGTTATCACCAGCAGCTAACGTAATACCTAATGTATTACCTGATCCACTAGCATTTTCGTCAATAAATGTTTCCATTACAGCTTCTAACTCTTCAATGGTCGTCGGCTCTTCTAAACCGTGCTCTTCTAACCAATCTCCTCTGAACCAAAGTAACGAATCAGAACCATTTCCTCCTGAGAATCTTGGAATTCCATAAATCTCACCATCTTTAGTAGATGGATAGAAGGCTTGAGGGAACTCATCAAACAATTCCTTTACTCTTGGTGGAGCATGCTCTTCAATCGCTTCATCTAAGCTCATCACTAAACCTGATTCAATTAAATCAGCTTTTAAGCTGCTATTAGATACTAAAAATACATCAGGTAATTTATCATTTGAAGACATTAAAAGTCTTAATTGTGTATCAAATTGTTCCGAATTTGGCTGGGTCCACTCTGTAACAAAGTTGATGTCTAACTCTTCTTTTGCCCATTCAGTCACAACATTATTATGAACATCTTCTCCGTCTTTAAAGACCGTTCCATCATCTAGTACTCTCGCAGTTGTAATGATTGCATTTCCATCTTCATCTACAGCAGCTGAATCGCTTGAACAAGCGACCATCAAAGGAATCAAAGAAAAAACGAACAACACAATATAATACTTACTTTGTCTCATAATTGAGCTCCCCCTCAAAATATATATTCGTATTTAACCTTTTACCAATAAACCTATCTTCACCTCCTGTTTTGAAAGCGGTTAAATTTATAACCACATTTTGTAACCGTTAACATTTTAATATCTACCTTTATTCGTCATTTAACTACAAAATCAGCTTTTTGATATACTAATCTAACTAGTATACTAGTAATCTACATAAATGATAAGCTCAATATTCTGAAAAGTCAATATAGGTTATGAAAAATATTAAAATGTTCTAATAAATAATGTTTATTTGTAGAATTTCTTAATAAATCTTTCGACCCTTTTCATCCTCTATACCAGATTTACGGTAAAAATACGTATTCACCTGGTCGCGCCATTCCTTGGCATTGGTTAATTGCATATCTAATCGATTAAGAACATTTTCGAATTGTTGCTTTTCCATCTTTCCTTCTAAAGAAGTCCATTTTTCAATTAAGCTTTTCACTTGCTCCACACCTTTAAAGTGAGAATTATAATAATGTTGTATCACCGTTTCTCCTGACTTTAAAACGTGCGTATATGGAACATGGTGGAAGAACAATAAAAATTCGTCTGGACAATCACTTAAAGAATTGTAGATTTCCTGATTCTCTTTAAAATACTGTGCCGTATAGCCTGTTCCCGTTTCAATCGTACGGTCTACACCCAGTCCATCTCTGTCGGCAAAATGATACGTTCCCCATCTAGAATATTCATATCCATCCACATTAGGTCCATAATGGTGATGAGGATTAATCATCCACCCGATTCCTAAAGGTGTTGTATAATTTTCATAAATTCCCCAAGAATCCATAAGCATGGACAGTACCTGCTCCTGAACATTGTCGTCATTTCCAAAGGTTAAGCTCACCCATTCTTTCGCAATTTCATCTGCAGTTAAATCTGGATCCCAAATGAGTCGGCCATAGCCGTATAAATTAGCTTGAGCTAGTGTATTACCTGTCCAGTTCTCATCATTTCCTATATTCGAAACAGCGGCAATCCCGCTAATCTGATAATCATATAGCGAACCGTCCACAATTTTTTTAACGGTTGAACCTTCTCCTTTTGCGTACGTATCAAAATCTAGAACTTCCTTCCACATAGGTACAAGAAAGCATAAGTCTTTTTGTTGCCCCAAATATTCTTGAGCAATTTGAAATTCTAATACTTGGTTTGTCTGTTGCAACGCTCCAAAAAGTGGTGATACTGGCTCTCTTACCTGAAAATCCATTGGACCATTTTTCACTTGTAAAATAACATTACTATGAAACTTACCATCTAAAGGCTTAAAGTTTTCATAAGCCGCTTTTGCTCGATCCGTCTTACGATCTCTCCAATCCTGCATACAGTTATAAACAAAGCAACGCCAAACGACTATTCCACCAAATGACTCTAAAGCCTCTGCTAGTAAATTGGCACCATCTGCATGGTTTCTATCATAAGAAAATGGTCCAGGTCGATGCTCAGAATCCGCCTTCACCACAAAACCGCCAAAATCAGGAATTACTTTATAAATCTCTGCGGCTTTCTCCTTCCACCAATTTTTTACTTCTTTATCTAGTGGATCAGCTGTTTGCAGATCACCTAATTCTATTGGACTAGCAAAGTTAATACTTAAAAACAGTTTCAAACCATATGCACGGAAAATACCGGCTATGTCCGCAATCTCATTTATAAACCGATTCGTAATGAAGTGTGTTTCTACCTTCCAAACATTTACATTATTAATCGAAATAGCGTTAACTCCTACAGAAGCTAGTAGTCTCGCATAATCTTTTACGCGATCTAAATTAGACGTTATTTGGTCGTTTTCAAAAAAGATCGATTGTCCCGAATAACCTCGCTCAATGCTACCATCGACATTATCCCACTGATTCATCATCCTTACTCTATTCTTGGGAGAATTCAAAATATGTAAGGCTTCAATGCTCTCGTTTCCTTGTAAAAGTCTTAAAAAATGGTAGGTTCCGTACAGACTTCCTTTGTCAGTCTTACCGATAATAAGAACCGTATTTCTTTCACCGTTATGAAAAGATTTAATGAGAAAGCCTTCTTCATTTATAGAAGAAAATAAGCTAGGCTCGACACCATAGTCCTCTAGATTCACTCTCTCAGAATCACTAATGATTAATGTCGCATCTTCAAAAGTGGATTCAGCTACCTCTTCTTTATGAGACATAGAATGGAGTGCAACCGTCAGTTCCTCTTTAATACTTTTATAAATAAGCGTGTCACCTAAAACGTTAAAGTCCCCACAAATTTCTTTATATTCTTCTAAACGATCATTTTTAGCTATTAAATCATAATTTAGCCAGCACTTGTATGCAGGTGTTTGCTTGAAATAGGTCGATACCAATTCATTAGTAACAGTCATGATTTCAACTCCTTCAAAATATTAAACGCTTACATTTCTTAATGAGTGAATTTCTTTATAAAGCGAAACTCTCTTTATAATGATTCACTTAGGGTTACAGAAAGTAATCGGGGTATAGCTTTTTTAATTCATCTTTTTCGTACAATATTCTTTCAAGATGAATGCTCATTTCATGCACAGCAGACTCGATATCTTTTTGACAAATATACTCAAAAATACGTTTATGCTGTGAGACTAATCCATCCCAGTCAGTATTAGCAACAAGCCTTAACACTCTAAGCCGATCAAAGTGACTATTCATTTGTCGAATCATGTTCCAGGTTCTTACTTTGTTACACCCTTCAAACATAATTCGATGATATTCTTCATCTAATTCAAATAATCGCTGATGAGAGCCTTTTTCTAAGCAAAGCTCTTGCATCGTTAAATTACTCTCAAGCTTAAAAAGTTGTTCACTATTAAACGTTAAACAGACCTCTTCAACAATAGCACGTTCAATTTGTTGCCTGACAAACCGCCCCTCTTCCACTAAAGCCAAATCAATATGCGATACAATGGTTCCACTTTGTGGATACACTCCTAATAACTCTTCATGAGCTAGCATCAAAAACGCTTCTCTTACTGGAGTTCGACTTACTTTTAATTGAGTTGCGACTTCTTTTTCTGAAATTTTCGTACCTGGCTTTAATTCCCAATTAATAATTTGAGCTTTTATTGTATGATAGACAAAATCTCTAGTTGAACCATTGGTTCTTTTAATTTCTGTTGAAATCATTCTCACCTCACTTTCATCCCTTACACATTACTTATACTAGTATGGTAGTTTTAGTATAAGATCTCTTTCTCCATATTTCAACAATTAATTAGAATATTTTCTATAATATGATTATTTGAAAGTTCTCTTAGAAGTAAAATTATTACCTATAGATCATCACTAAATACTACCCGTCCTTTAGAAATCGTCCACTTTACCTTTCCTTTGAACGTTTGATTTATATAAGGACTTATTTTATGACGATAATATAAATCTTCTTTTTTTAATGTGAATTCTTCATGCGCATCTATTAAAGTCAAATCAGCATCTGCTCCAACCTGGATAACTCCCTTTTGGGGATATAAATCAAATCTTTTAGCTGGATTGACAGCAACTAGTGTAACAATTTCAGATAACGTAAATCCCCTCTTATGATATCCTTCTGTCAATAATACTGATAGTGTACTTTGACAGCCTGCAATCCCTCCCCATCCATCAAAAATCGTTTCTCCTTCTTTCAAATCAGGAGGCGATGGCGAATGATCAGAACTAACGATATCTATTTCTCCATTTTTAAGAGCTAACCAAAGCCCTTCTACTTCTTCTCGCTCTCTCAAAGGAGGTGCACATTTCGCCAGACTTCCGATATCTTCAAATTCATCTAGAGATAGGAATAAATAATGTGGACACGTCTCTGCGGTAATATTCGTTCCTGCTGATCTAGCTTCTAAAATTCTTTGAATGACTTTTCGGCTACTTACGTGACATATATGAATAGGACACTTGGTTAACTCTGCATATTGGATAATTCTTTCTACTGCTAACAGCTCTGAAGCAATCGGTCTAGATTCACTATAATCGCGAACCGTACATTTATTTTCCGTTTTCTTTTCTTTTTCTAAAAAGTGAATCATAGCATTCGATTCAGCATGTACAGCAAGTATAGAAGATAATTGCGCAATTTTTTTCATTCCTTGTAATAATATTTCATCATTTGAGGATTGAAATTCATCTATACCACTTTCTGACATAAACGCTTTAAATCCAATAACTCCAGCACTCTTTAAGCTATCTAAGTGATGCCCGTTTTCTGGTACTAACCCACCCCACAAACGATAGTCAATAAGTGAGCGATGTCGTGCTCTACTATTTTTCAATTGGAAATTCTCTGTTGTCGTAGTAGGAGGATTACTATTTAGGGGCATATCAAAGAAAGTTGTCACCCCTCCTGCAGCCAAGCTTTTACTTCCTGTTTCAAATCCTTCCCAATCTGTTCTACCTGGTTCATTAAAGTGTACATGCACATCAATTAGGCCTGGTAATGCATATAAATCTTTTCCTTTTATCACATTTTTTGATGCTGCACCTAGTTGACCAGGTAGCGTAATTAGTTTAATCTTTCCATCCTTTATTCCGATATCCGCCTTATATTCACCATCCCCTGAAACAACCGTTACCTCTTGAATAATCGTATCCATTTGACTCACCACTTGATTCCTCCTTATTGTTGGTTTCTTTTATCATAGCTAAATGATCCAAAAAATCATGTTCTTGTGGCAGGTTATTTAACGAATTTTTAAAATTTTAGTATTTGAGTGAATTTCATCATTGTTCTATAAATGAAACGAAACCGACCATTCATTTTAAAAAATGTCTTGAATGTTGATTGTAACGGTAGGTAGTGACTCCCAAAGGGTCAGCGCCGTCTGAAGATCCACTCTGACGAAGCCCAGCGTAGTCAGAGTTAGCTGAAGACAAGCCCTTAGGAAAGCTTCTACCTATAGTGGAAATCAAAAACCTTACCGCTCCGTTTTCATTATAAGTTGAATATTTTCAAATTCACTTTTTGTAACGGTAGGTAGTGACTCCCAAAGGGTCAGCGCCGTCTGAAGATCCACTCTGACGAAGCCCAGCGTAGTCAGAGTTAGCTGAAGACAAGCCCTTGGGAAAGCTTCTACCTATAGTGGAAATCAAAAACCTAACCGCTCCGTTTTCATTATAAGATATGCATGAAATTGATTCATTTTTAATAGGAAGTTTATTTACCGTGTATAAAAAACGAGGAGTAAGAAAAAATAGAATATAGAGGGAAATTTTGGTCATATATATACACAACGTCAAGGAGGAATATGTCAAGATGGATTCATCAGAACGTAAGAAACGTCTTGTGCCAGTTCTTTTATTTCTAATCGGTTTCTCTTTAGTACAAATTTATCACTATAATAGAACCTATTCCATATATGCATTATTTGCTGTCCTAATCACATTTACGATTAAAAGCCTTAAGCAGTATAAAGCCATGCTTAAGGAACGAAATAGCTTATTATTAAAACCTATTAAAGATTTAACTAAAGTAGAAATAGGTACACTTCTCTTTTATCTTTTTAAAAAGCAGGGATATAAAATCATAGCGCAAGAATATTTAGAAAAAGAAGAATCACAATATCTGCTCATCCAAAAGCGTAAAAAAAGAGTAGCCGTTATGATTTTTCAATCTAATATAGAAAAGAAGCATTTAGAACACTTGAAAAATTTGAAGGCACAGCTTCGTTCAAATAGCTCCTTCTTAGTCTCTATCCAAGGCTTTACACCGATGATTAAAAAATATGCCGTTGCCAACAAAATGACTTTAATGAATACCACCATTCTCGAAGCAATGAAACTACATTTATTTGAAAAACAGATGATGAATAAAAAGATTACCAACAAGACATCACCTATTGAAGAAAACAACTTTTTTTAAATCAAAAAGTCATATCGGCCTTCGATAGCCGTATATGACTTTTTCTAGTTTCTTTTGCACTTACTCACTTCAGTCATCAAACGTAATGACATCACCTTTTTCCACATTTTTTGAGCATATTTTCAGGCATATCCATGTAAAGAGATACATCATCCCCCCAACAACGATGATGCCTAATAAATATACGGGCCAGCCTAATTCAACTCTAGATTCTAATAATCCAATGAGGAAAGAGGGGAAACCTAAATCGCTAAATTCTTCAACCATTATTGTAATAAACTCATTAGGGGTGAAGACGATAAAGGTTGGAATCAAATTCAAGGCACCGTAGAAAAATAATGTAATCATTAGTAGAAAAGAAGTAGCGCCTGAAAGTCGATTTTGTGGATTATCAGCATTATATTTTGCTCCTATACTACCAAACATTAGACCAATTGCTGTCGAACCTATTAAATAATAAATAACCGCTAATAAACCTAGAATGGTACTTATGAAAGACCAATTAAAAATGATTGCCGCTACTATTTGCATAAATATGACCAAAGCAGAGAATAGGAAGATATGCATCCAATATTTCCCATAACTAATCTCAGAGCTTTTAATAGGCAATACCTTTAACAAATGAATCGCATGAGCTTCTCTAGCAATAGAGGTAGCTGCAAACATCCCAGTCATTATCGTGAAAACAAAAACTAAACAGAATTGTAGTGTTGGCCAAGATAAATGTGGGCTCGATTGCAGGTCAGACCAACTACCGAATCCATTTAAAGCAACGAAAGGAAAGATAAGAAAAAGGGCAGGTAGAAGACTCATCCATTCTCGTAAATCTCTTGATATCATCAACCATTCCTTTTTTCCAATCCAATAAATCCTTCCACTAATTTTTGCTTTCTGCTTATGTATTTTTTTGTTTTTCTTCCTTCTTCGACTAGCTGTTTCATTAAATTGAATCCACCCTCTCAGCATCGCCTTTTTCACTAAAAAGCTTGAAAGTAAGATGAATATAATCGTCAAACCGCTGATTAAGGCTACATTTAGTATCGTTATACCAGTAAATTGATTATGATAGCTATCCGCTAATAAACGGCCTCCCCATTGCATAGGTAACCATGAAGGAATGGCTGGGAAAGCTGAGAAATCAATCGCATTTAAATCATCACTTGATGTATTAATATTCAAAAACTGAAAGGAAAAATAAACAAATAACCCTGATAGAGCAGTAAGCGCCGTAAATAATTCTTTCGCTTTATTCGTAGGTATAATTTGAACTAATAATAAATTTAATATGTATGCTATACACATTCCAAACAGAACAAATAATAAGTTCATTATAATACCAATTGGATAATACAAATAATGTGCTCCCGAGCTAATCCCAAATACGATTAAAATAAATGTAGATAGAAGGAAAAAAAGTAAGGGTGCACCTATAAAGTTATAAATAAATTTAGACCAGTATACTTTTTGAGTCGGTATAGGTAATGTATATAATAACGCCAAATCTCGATTACTAAACAATCGATTAAACACTTGTGGAATCGTAAAGATACTAACCATAAAAATTAATAAAGAGATTCCATAAGCATGACTGGATATAAGGGTATCATCCGTTATTTGCTGAGCAAAAAGAGCGACCATACTTCCTATAAAGAATAAAAGAAAAACACTAAAAAAGGCTAGTATAATATAGGACCATATGACGGAAGGCTTCGAACTTATAACTCTCATATCATTTTTGAAATAGTTTTTTAAGAGGAGCCTCATCCACTTTCCTCCTCTTTCATATGAGATATAAATGTGCGTGCTTCTTCATCTGCTGTTAATTCCAGAAATATCTCTTCTAAAGAAGAATCTGATCCTCGTTCCTTTTTTAATTCGTTCATTGTTGCAACGGTAATAAGCTCACCATGCTTGATAATACCAACTCGATCACACATTTGTTCAGCAATTTCCAATATATGTGTGGACATAAAAACAGTCATTCCATTGTCACAAAGCTCTCTTAGTAAATTTTTCATTTCCCTCGCACTTTTAGGATCTAACCCAACGGTTGGTTCATCTAGAAACAAAATATCAGGATTATGGATAAGTGCAGCACAAAGTGATAATTTTTGTTTCATTCCATGTGAATATCCCTCTGTTAGTTCCTCTAAGCGGTCATTTATTGAAAATAGAGTGGTATATTTTTGCATTCTTTGCTCATAATCTGTTGGATTGACTTCGAACACACTTGCTATAAATTCTAAATACTCTCGCCCTTTTAACTTTGGATATAATAGAGGTTGATCTGGGACATAAGCGATTCTTTTTTTCGCTTCTATAGGCTGCTCTTCTATATTAATATTGGCTATTTTAACCGTACCCTCGCTTGGTTTTAATAATCCAGTCATCATTTTAATGGTCGTTGTCTTTCCAGAACCGTTAGGTCCTAAGAAGCAAAAAAGCTCCCCTTTCTCTACGGTTAAATTTACATTTTTTACGGCATATTTTTGATTAAAACTTTTTGATAAATCGTTTAAAATAATGGCACTCATGTTACACCTCTTTTTAGAAAACTTTTCCTTTTCACTGTAACATATTTACTATAAAAAGGAATTATTTTATTTAATAACCTATTGATTCACTTTTACGATAGATTGTTGATACATCCCTATTTGTTCGATTAATGATAGTGGTGAATCCTCGCTTACATCTATTCGGTGCTTGCGACCGCGGTTGCCTTGTTTCCCTTTTGTCTTGATATCTAAAAAAGAACGCTTAGCTTGGAAAATCATTTCTCCGTTTTCGGGTTTAATCTCCGTTTCTAAACTTAACCTTGGATTTACTATTTCATATTGCTTTCCATTATTTGATTGATAAAAACATAATATTTGGTTCTGCACTTGCCTCTTGGATACAGGTGCTACTGAAAAATCAGCATATCGTTCTCCGTTTTTGGTCACCTTCCAACGGTCACGCCAAAATGATTGCCGAATGGGTAGATGCTCGAAGTAGATAATATCACCATTTCTAAGGTCCTTCACTTCAATATTTCGGTAATTCATAATTCCTAGTAAAGTAACCCACTTTTCATAGCTATTTTTAAATGTAATCTGGAGGCTGGCAATTGCCTCCTTTTCTGCGTTAAAAATTTGTACAGGAAAATGATGAATGATCCAATATGGTTCTTGATAAACATATTCACCTTGATTTAGTGACTCTATGTTTAATTCTTCTTGAGAATCATCTTTTTTAATCCGCTCCAATTCTTTTTTACGGAGGTGATACTTGATAAAAAATGTACTAATCGTGATAATGAGTATCATCATCAGAATACCAACAACCGTTAAATAAATATCAGAAATTGGTTCACCTTGAAGATTAGCCCTTATCGGATCAGCTATCATAAAAACAATACTAGCAAGTAACAGTGCACCCATTCTTCTACTCATTTTTTCACTCCTTTTACCAAACTTCTCTATTCACCTATCCCTTCTTTAAAACATGATTAAACGTAAAAAATGATGAGTTGACAAGTTTTTCTAATCAGAAGCAGCAAAAAACGCCTTTGAAAAAGTCATTTCCAAAGACGTTTTAATCATGTAATATTTTTTTTAAGAGACTCGCTTTCTTGGTCTTTTTTATAGACAGATAAAGCCGCTTGCAAGGCCTCACCTCGATAAATACGTACTCCCTCTTGAATTAAAATAGCCTCCAAAGCACTTAATGTAAATAAAATATTTCTTTTTTGACAGCTATATCCCATCGTTCCTATTCTCCATATTTTCCCACTCAATGGCCCAAATGAACTAGCAATTTCAATTCCAAATTCTTCTAACAACTGAGAACGAACTTGGTCTCCATTTACTTCCTCAGGAATATTTATACAGGTAACGGTCGGTAATTTGTATTGGGGGTCGCCGAATAAAGATAGACCCATCGCCTTGATACCAGCAACTAAAGCTTTTTCATTTAACTGATGTCTTTTAAAACGATTTTCTAATCCTTCCTCCACAATTAATCGTAAACCTTCATAAAGTCCATATAGCATAGAGGTAGCTTCAGTATGATGATTCAGCCGTGCAGGACTCCAATAATCTTGAAGTTGGCTTAAATCAAAGTAATTGCTTCTAATTCTTTTCTTTTTATTTACTTGACTAGGATCACTAATTAGTCCTTGTTCTATAGATTTGCGCTCTAAAATGATTTTTTCAATTCGGTTATTATAAGTTAGCGGGGCCATTCCTGATGGTACAGAAAGGCATTTTTGAGTACCGGTAATTAATCCGTCAATAAACCAATCGTCTGTTTTGACATCCGTACCACCCACTGTAGCCACTGCATCAACGACCAACAAAATGTCATTTTGACGACAGTATTGACCAATTTCTTTTAATGGCTGCATACGACCTGTTGAAGTATCTCCATGTACCATAACGATTAATTTAGGCTTTATCTTTTTTAGCTCATCCATGATGGTATCAGGTTCAAATACCTTGCCCCACTCACATTCAATTGTACTAACATCCGCTCCACAACGTTCTGCAATTTCTTTTAACAAATAGCCAAAGCGTCCAAAACAAGGAATAAGCACCTTATCATCTTCTTCAATCAAACTACAAAGCATCGCTTCAATCCCCGCTCTCGATGTTCCGTCAACAGGAAAAGCCCAATGATTTTTGGTTTGTAGCACTTCTCTAAGTAAACCCATCGTTTGATTCATCAAATCTGTAAAGGCTGGGTCAAATTGTCCTAAAATAGTATGAGACATAGCATGACGAACCCTCGGATCCACTTCGACTGGACCTGGCGTCATAATCGTTCTAGCAGGTATATGTAATGGAATCGATATACTCAAAATTTTTCCCCCTTACTTAGTTATTGGGCAAGCTTCAAAAGTGTGTTCATTAAAACTTCTGTTCCTTTCGCACAGTCCTCTAAAGAAGAATATTCAAGAGGATTATGACTAATTCCTTTTTGTGAGCGCACAAATATCATCGCCGTCTCTGTCCTATCATTCATCATTAAAGAATCATGCCCTGCTCCACACTGAAGAGTCATTGTAGAGATTTGTGATTGCTTACATACATTAGAAATAATCTCAATTAATGTCGTTGAGCATTCTGCTGGATCCACTTCTTTTTTTATTTCTAATAAAGCATCAACATTTCGCTCTCTCGAAATGGTCTCCATGTCTTTCTTAAATGACTTTAGCATTTCCGTTCTTTTTTGTTTATCTATATGTCTAAGGTCGACAGAAAATTGAGCATGACCTGGTATAATATTAACACCACCTGGTAGAACTTCTAATTTACCTACTGTGGCTACTCCACTATGTTCTATCGCTGCCTTCTCCACTGCAAGCATCATTTCTGCCATTGCTAGAGATGCATCTTTTCTCATATACATCGGAGTTGCTCCTGCATGATCAGCACTTCCTGTCAGGGATACCTGTAACCAGACTGGCCCTTGTATATGAGTGACAATTCCTACCGACAAGTCATTCTCTTCTAATACTTTTCCTTGCTCTATATGCAATTCTACAAATGATTTAATTTCACTTTTCTTTCTCATACAATCTTTATATAGATCTGGTTGATAGCCAGCCAATTTCAACGCTTCGTACAAGCTAATACCTTGATCATCTTTCAGTTTTAATACAGAATCATCTAATTGACCTGAAATAGCACGGCTTCCTATATAACCAGTGCCAAACCTAGTACCTTCTTCATCTGTAAATGAAACGACCTCAATAGGATGCAATGGTGTGATTCCTAATTCATGGATAGTCCGAACCGCTTCAATGGCTCCTAGCACACCTAATGTACCATCGAACCTTCCTCCTTGGACTACTGTATCAATATGAGAGCCTGTCATAATAACAGGTGCTTGACTATTTAATCCTTCTAGTCTACCACAAATATTCCCAACAGGATCGACCTTAACCTTTAGTCCAGATTCTTTCATGAGATTGATCAAATATTGTCTCGCCTTTAAATCCTCAATCGTTAAAGATAACCTCGTATTTCCCTTTTCAGGGTATCGGGGGTTTCGCCCAAACTGATTGATTTTATCTAAAGATTCCCATAGTCTATTGGCATTTATTTTCAAAGCAATCATCACCAGTGCACTCCTTTCTCAATTGCTATTCTGTCTATCATATTCTATGAACTTTATTAAGCCCCGTCATTATGCATAGTGAATAAAAGGTTTAGAATGGATTAGTTAAAGTAACTAATCATGACCTCATAGTCTCTCCATCCAATCAAGCATAGGCTGAGATTGACACGTATGACTGAAGAGCTTCACAGATGTTAACCTCCCGGTTGGTCGCTTCCCCAAGACCTCCACTTCCAGTGGTGGGCTGCCAAACTAACTTTTAAAATTGGCATCATCATCGTCATCGTCGCTCACTCCATTGGGGTGTCCTGTCTTATATCCGCTAAGTTACGTCATTACATATAGGTTCTTCCCATTCAAAAAGGCCCCATTCTTATTAAAAGAAGGAAGGGCCTTTTGGTTGTCAGTGTATGCACCTAAACATTTCAAATTTTGCTGTATATGAGGAGCTATAACTGATTTTGGTCCATCCCATTATTCTTCATTAATGGTCTGGTAGGTAATTTGAATGATAAATTTCACTAGCATCTACATTCTCACTTAATAAATCTAATTCATATAACTGCTCTATTAATAAAGCCCATCTTTCCTCAGACATATAACCCACTCCATGCTCACTTGCATCATGGCCAAATATAAAATCTTTTTGCTTTTCAGCTTCATCTGCTAGTTCATCTAACGCAATTTCTGGATTATCCTCATGAATGATTTCATTGATTTCATCGGAGTGGTCTTTATAATATTCCCAACCTTTTAAAAAGGCTGCTACAAAATCTTTGCTCAATTGCTCATTGTCCTCTAAATATTCATTTGTTGAAAATAAAACGACTTGATATGGATCATAGCCTGACTCCGAAATAAGCAGTGTTTCCGTAGCAACTCCTTCTTTTTCAAGCATATAGGGCTCAGAAGTGACAAAATTTTGAGTGACTGATTCTAAATCATCTAAGAAATTGACATGCTGACCTGTATAAGCCAATTCATTGACCCCCGAAAGGTCATATTTACTCTTTAGAAATTCCCAATAGGCTATACCAGGCTGAACAAAAGTAGCACGTCCGTTTAAATCTTCAAAATCGTTTATTCCTTCTTCTTCATGAAACATTAAACCTTGCGGACTCGTTTGCATGATACCGGCTATTGATACTACTTCTACTCCCTCATTTCTGGCTAACAAAATCTGATCTCCGTGAGCTAATCCAAATTCAGCATTTCCTGCTGCAACAATTTGAATACCTGATACTTGTGGTCCACCTGGCTCTAAGGTGACATCAAGTCCTACCTCTTCGAAGAATCCTTGTTCGACAGCTGCATAGGCTCCACCGTGCTGGCTTTTTGGAAACCAATTCAAGACTAGTTTAATTTCTTGTAAATCATCACTTACTGCCGAAGGATTGTCTGTTTCTGTTCCTCCCGTTTGAGATGCATCGTTTGATGAGTTATTTCCACATGCAGCTAGAATAAAGAACAATAGACCTATTAATAGTAAAGAAAATCGTCTGTTCCATCGCTTCATTTCTTTTCCTCCCTTTTTCATTTACTTTCTCAGTTCTTGATAAAAGTGATTATAGGGATTATTGCAGCGACTTGCATTGTTCATCCTGACTAAAATTCATACTTTGTACTGTTGATGATAACTAATAAAAAAAATGATGCCCTCCTCTGAAGCGAAACATCTATTTGATTCCTTCCATCTTTAAAAATCAATCGTAAAGAGAGATAGAACCCCATTAATCCACTAAAAAAAGCTATCTGAACCTCTAGAAAAGAGTTCAGGTAGCCTTTTTTGGAACTTGCTATTTAGCTTCCTCTATATGTACTATATCCACCAGGAGATATAAGAAGAGGAATATGATAATGCTCGGACGTTTGTTGAATGGTAAATCTTACTGGAACCTTTTCTAGAAATATGATCTCTTTATAATAAGAGCCCACATCAAAAACTAGTTCATATATTCCTGCCTGCATATCATCGCCTTCTAGTAACGGTTGAGCTACACGACCATTCGAATTCGTTACAAAGGTTTCTAATAAAATCTTTTCTCCATCTTTCTCCTTATAGAGTTCAACGGTTAAGCCTACTGCCGGTTTTCCGATACTCGTATCTAACACATGTGTTGTCATTGCTCCCATATGATTTCCTCCATTTAGGTTGATTTGATTATTTCATCTAAACGATATCCTGCAATTTTGCACACTTCATTTAATGCCTTTTTTAATTCTTGCTCCTGATTATTTTCCAGTCTTAATTCCATTTGTTTCTGAACACTCTCCTTGTTATGCTCTTTTACCGCTACAATAAAAGGAAAGCCGAACTTGTTAACATAGCTTGTATTTAGCCTAAGAAACGTTTCGTATTCTTTCTCTGTTAATTCATTTAGCCCTGCCTGTGTTTGTTCCTTTTTTGACGCGTCTGTCATTTCTAGCCTAGCTCCTAAATCAGGATGAGCGCATAATAGCTGTATTTGTTTTTGGTGATTTGTGGTTATCACTTTATTTTTCATCGCATCTTTTAAGTGCTGAATATCTTTAAAGCCAGTAAAAATCCAGGCCGCTTCTGCTACCCAAGGAGAATTTTCATAGACATGACCTATCTCTTTAACAAATTGTGGCTTTGACATTTCATTAACCTTCTCTATTGAAAACATATCCCCAGCTCCTTATTAATGAAAAACCCTATTAAATTATCATAAGGTACGAATGTATGATTGTCATTAGTCAGCTACGCTAAAATACGTATTAGAAGTTGTGCAATTAAGCTAATGTATGTCAAAGGAATTCAGATGAGTTTGTTTTCCTTTGTTCATCTAGAAGTAATAATGTCCAATTGTTTAACCTACACAAATTCTCATTTTTTCTGTAAGGTTTTATATCAAATCTATACCTATAACGCTTTATTTTCTGTAAATTAGATTCCATAGATAGATACTAATGATGAGGTGAGTTCCCTTGAAGTTGATTGACCTTTTAGAGCTTTCAACCTTTAAAAAATCTAAAATAGTAGCTGGAAAAGATGGTGTTTCCCATCACGTTCAATCTGTAAACCTTATGGATGCGCCAGATATTATTCACTATTTAAATCAAAATCAACTCTTACTTACAACTGCTTATTCTATTCAGAATCATAAAGACCTTTATAATCTCGTAGAACAAATGGCTAAAAAAGGCTGTGCTGGCTTAGGTATTAAAACGAAGAGGTATCTTGAAGAAATTCCAGCAGACATTATTGAACTTGCTGATTCCTACGCTTTCCCTATAATTGAGCTCTCCCTAGATTATCCTCTTGGTGAAATGCTGAATGAAGCCTTAGGGTATATTTTAAAAGAACAGACATCTGAGCTACAATATGCATTAACCATACACAGGGAGTTTACCGATATTATCTTATCTGGTGGGGGTTTCAAACGCATCATCGATAGACTTTCCGAAATTATTAAGGTTCCTGTTGTCCTTTTGAATGATCGCTTAGATATTATGACTGCTTCCTCTAATGCAGACAAAGATTCTTTTTTTGATGTGTATTGGTTTGTTCACGAGCTTATCCATGAGCATGACTTCCTAACTCATCAGCACCTTACGCTTTCTCATGAGCAAGATGAACATAAGTATGAACAATTTATTCTCTACCCCATTTTAGCCACCAATCAACAAAAAGGATATCTTGTCATCTTGGGAAAAGTTTCGACTTATCCTTATCCTTCCATACTAGCAATTGAACAATCAGCTAATGTTATTTCATTTGAATTTATGAAGCTTTATGCGATTGAACAACAAGAAAGAAGAGTAAAGCATGAATATTTTACCGATTTAGTTGATGGAGCAATCGTTACGAAAGAAGAGCTTCTAAATAGAGGAAAAACGTACGGACTTGACCAATTTCAGCAGTATGTTTGTATTACGTGTAAAATGGATTCGGATTCTAATTTACATTCAACAGAGCATCCTTTAAAAGAGGAAAAAAAGCTTAGATTTAAAAAGAAAAGAGCTTATGAGTTATTAGAAACCTTATTAAACAATCATTATAATCAAAAGGTGCTTTTCACAAAAGGCGACCTTTACACCCTTATAATCGGATTTGACTTTTATAGTGAGAGTATTGAAACCGACTTAGTTCAAACATTGCAGCATATTCAATCTGATTTGCAGCAAATGCTCGATGTCACACTATCATTTGGAATAAGTAATCATAATGAAAATTTACTAGAGATTCCGGCAACCTTTCAAGAAGCCTTAGAGGCATTAAGGTCAGGCTTTCGCGAAAATCAAACCTCTTTTGTTAAGATGTATCGAACGAAGGAACTAACGGAGATTTTGAAAACCATTCCACTAAAAAAACTAAAAGATTATTATGTAACAGCTTTGAAGGAATTAGCTAATCCTGATGATAAGGAGAAGGAAGACTTAGTTTTAACGTTAATGACCTTTTTAAGTAACCATTGTCAAATTTCAGATACAGCAAAGAGTATGTTTGTCCATCGAAACACGGTTATCTATCGGATCAAAAAATGCGAAGAATTACTCGGTACAAACTTGAAAAACCCCGATGAAACATTAAAACTCAGATTAGCCCTTTTTGTAAAACCACTGCTTGAACGTTATATATGATAAATGATAATCATCATCGCATACCATATAAAAAAATAGAGAAACTAAAGCTTCTCGATTTTGTTCTTTTTAATGAAAAAGGTTGCGGTGCTGCTTTTATCGTTGTCCCATTCGGATAGGTGTTCTCCATTTGACGCCTTTCATGCTCTATTTGAAGTTCTTTCCATGAAAGCTGACCTCATCTGAACTATAGATATTTTCACACTTAAAGAGGCGGTATTCGGATGCTTTTCTGGGAGACATTGGCGCTCTTTAACATAGGAGTGGCCGTTTTTAGCAGGAGGAAAAAAAGAGACTGTCCTCTGGCAGCATCTGTCATGCTTTTTTAGGGACAATCTCTAGCTATTAGGTGTTCGTTAGCTTGCGATGGATAAGCTCAGTAGGCGTATATCCAGTGTATTTTTTAAAGGTTGTTGTAAAGTAGGCTGGATTCACATACCCTACCTTTTCTGAGACTTCGTAAATTAAGTAATTGCCTTCTTGAATCATTTTTTTTGCTTTTTCCATTCGAATTCTTGTTAAATAATTTTTAAAGGATTCTCCGACAATTTTTTTGAAAATTTGTCCTAAATAATTTCGAGAGATATATAGTTCATCTGCCAAGTCTTGAAGTGTAATATTCTCATTTAAACGATTTTGGACAAAATCGATCATTTGCTCTACAAGTTGTCGATGCTTCAAATTCTCATCCCACTGCTGATGATGACAAATCGTGACGATTTTTTCTTTTATTAGATTAGAGAGGGCATCCCACGATTGAATGGTATTTATCTCTTGATAAATATCTAAGGATTCATCAAACATATCATCAATCCTTATGCCAATATCATACAAAGAGTAGGTCATAATCGTCCACAGTTCGATACCAATCTGCATCGCTAAAGCTGATTGGTAGGATTGCTGGTCTACCTTTGAAAAATACTCATCAATAATTTGTCTAGCGCTGGTTTCATCTGCATAACGAATCGCTTCGGATAGTTTTTGGTTAGCCTCCATCGATTCTGACCATATCGTGCGTTTTCCTTCTGTTGTTTGGAGCAATAATTCATCACTATCACCTAATGAATGATGGTTATTTTTGCTAGACGCCTCACGTAATGATTGAGCAATTTCGAACCAATCGCTCTTTATCCCACCAACATTTACCGTGACATCGACACTTAAGTAAATTTTTAAACTTGCCTCTAACGCTCCTGCTAATTGATACAGTTTATTTTTTATTTCCTCTTGTTTATCTTTATCAAAATGAAGACAAATGACCGCTTGATGAGAGTGAAGCTCTACATATTGATAACTCTCCTCATACCTCTCGGTTGTTTCACGAATGATGTTACCAGCAGCAAAGCGAAACAGATACCAATCGGATTGATATAATTTTGATTGCTCTAGTTGCTGATCATAAACAATCGTTAAGATGACATGGTCCTGATCGTCCCATTTTGATATCATACTTTTTACTGCAGGTGGAATATGATTATGATCAACCGTTCCAGTAATTAATGATTTTAGCCATTCTTTTTCAATTAAAGGTTCATAAAGCTTTACTTTTTCTCTTAATTCTGCGACTTGCACAGAATTCATCTGGTCCTCTTCTAATTGTTCAACTATTGCAGAGAATACAGAACGAATCGTATCTATAGATGCTGGTTTTGTTAAGTAATCATCAATCCTTAACCTAACAGCTTGCCTAGCATGTTCAAATTCACTATAGCCACTTAGAATAACGATTTTCCCATCATAATGATTTTCTCTTAATTGCTTAATCATTTCGATTCCATTTTTAACAGGCATATAAATATCTGAAATGACAATATCAGGATTTAACTGCTTAATTAAAGCAAAGCCCTCTTCGCCATCCCTCGCTTCACCAATCCATTCACAATCCAACTCTTGCCAAGGAATGATTTTTTTCATGCCTCTTAAAACCTTCTCATCATCATCAACTATGACGACTTTCCACATGGTGAATCACTCCTAACAGTTAGCTTAGCTTTTATCTTGATTCCATTCTTCAAATAAAATAGTAGGTTTCATCGCTTCTTCTAATTGAAATCTTTCTTTAGAATGAGCTAAAGGATATCTTATAAATACGGCTGCTCCACCATGCCGCCTATTTGCAACCGATATTGAAGCCTCTCGACCAAAATACACATCAAAACGCTCTCTAACGTTTTTCATCCCATAGCCACCATATTGATTGTTTTTTGAAGTTGATTTCTGAATCCCAGAACCGTTATCTTCAATAATAAAAACTAAATCCTCATCTTCAATACTTGCTTTAACTGTAATCACTCCACCCATTTGCTGATGAAACCCATGGATGATACTATTTTCCACAAAGGGTTGGAACGTTAGTTTCGGAATATACAAATTTTTTATTTCTTCAGGTACTTCAATGGAATATGAAAATGAATCTCCCATTTTTATTTTTTGTAATTTCAAATAGTATTCTAAATAGGTTAATTCATCTCGGATGCTTAAAATACTTTCGCCATTTGACAAACCGATTCTGAGCATTTTTCCTAAAAGCTCAAGCATTCGACTCATTTCAATATTGTCTTGCTCAATAGCATCCCAATTCAATTGGTCCAATGTATTATATAAAAAGTGAGGGTTAATATTAGCCTGTAAAGCCTTTATTTCTGCCTCTCTTTGTCTTTTATTTTGCTCAATTAATGAATCATATAACAGATTGCTTCTATAAATTAACTGGCTGTAGCCTTTAAATAGCTGACCAAACTCATTTTCATAGTCCTTAGGTAATGAACTTGATAGGTCGCTTTTTGGATATAAATCAATGACATGGGTTAATTGATCAATCGGTTTTGTAAATCTATTTGTTAAAAACCATGTACCAAAAAACGCTAAGATGATGGAAATTAATCCTACTAATGTTAATGTAGCCGCTATTAATTTACCACTACTTGTAAATTCATTATAAGGTGTTGCTTCAATAAGCGTCCAATTAGAGGCTGCAATACTGGATGCAACGATTACATAATTTGATTCCTGATTAATATTAAAATGTACACCTTTTTGTTCTTGTATACTTTGGGCTTGTCCCTGTAAAATCTGACGTAACTCTTGATCTAGTGGTGCACCTGATGAACTCGAAATAACATGCTGATTTAAATCTAAAACATATAAATTAGAACGCATTGCCTTAGAGCTTAACCACTCATCCATCATATCAGTGTGGACATTTAATACTAAAACAGCGACCAAATCTCCTTTGGTAGAATAGACATTTCTACCAAAACTTATGACTTCGTCTACTCTCGTTTGGTGTAAAACTTCCCGTACTCCAATCCAAGAAGTCGTCGTATTTTTTAAATGTCTACTCCACTCCTTTTCTTGTAAATGATCCATGGAATAAAAACGAACAGGTGATTGGATATCACTACTCATAGGAGCTTTATCTAAAAAAATTTCTATCGATTGCATACCAGCAACACTGTACACTGTATTTGAAAAATCTTGTGATAAGGAATTTAACAGTCTTCGCTCTGAATAGCCTTCTTCATTGTTTCGTAATACTTCCCGAAATGAATTTTGCCTAGAAAGCTGAATGGATAATTCCTCATAGTTTTTGAGTGTTTCATTCAAATCTTCATTCATTAATAAAAGATTTTCTTTTTGATAATCCGTCGCCGAATCGACCATTTCTGAAACGGTAATTCTATAGGCTATTAAAGTTATAATGATAAAAACAATAATCATAAAAGCAAAAAAGCTCAGAAAGAATATATGACGGATTTTATATTTTTTAAAGATATTCATCATATCCCCCACCATAAAGTAATCCTAGGAATAAATGTTGCGATTGACATTTACTATCATCTTATCTGAGATGGACTTAAAAAGAAACAGATGATAGGCGTTATTTGTGTTTAGCCGTTCACAACTTGCTCATTTTCTAGTTGAATTTTATTAAAAATCCTCATAGAGAAAAACATCATAATCGAGGCTGGTAAACTGATAAGGAAAAACACCATAACGACAGGGATCGCTCCAAACAATACAATAATCGAAATCATTAAACCAAATAAAATAATGGTGTAATGCAAATTAGCTAGTCCTAATAAGAATGAGTACCTAATATATTTTAAAAGAGGAATTTGGAAGTGACTAAATACAGGGAAAATGTAGATTAAAATCATACTAAATAAAAACGCCACTACTAATAGTATACCTCTTATCAATATAGAGCTATCCATTGTTATAAAAGCACCTGCACTGAAATATAGAGAAAAGGCTGCTAATAATAAGATCGCTCCTAAAATGTTCGCACGAAAGAATTCCTTTTTGTATTCCTGGAAAAAGGTTTTAAAGATTTTCCCGTCAGCCTCTTTCTTCATTTGTTGTTTTCTAATTACAGAAAAAGTCGCATACGTAGCTGGTGCCCATCCAAAAACACCTAATCCTAATATCGTAAAGCCGAACCAAAGTCCATTTAGTATAGCTAAGGCCATAAACCTTTCACACAATTGATAAAATCCATCTCCTATACTACGCCACATTAAAATCACTCCTATAAATTACCTTAAAATCGTGGTTGACAAACCAATTCTTTCAATCTTTCTATATGAATAATTGATAGGTTGAGAGCTTCAACCTACCAATTATTTGATCAACATTCTATTTTTTTCTTGCTAAAACATGTGAGAAATAAGCAAGAGCTAAGCCCTGTCCCCATCCCTCGATTCGTTTTTTCGACGTTTCTCTATACCCGTCAGCTGTATTCATAACAGCTGTACCAGTAGAGACATTCGTCACCGTACCCGTTTCATCTACTTCATTTATTAAAGCATCTAAAGCCTTTTGTGCAGCTTTATGTCGTTTTGGTGTATTCGTTCCATTAACAATTAATGCCGCAGCAATTCCTGCTGACCCTGACGTTTCCGTATAAGAATCTGGTTCCGTTAATATTGTATGCCAAAGTCCATCTTCAGACTGAAGCTTTAATAAAGCACTCAGCTGATCTCGAAGTGAGCCATTAATCGTCATAAAGCCAGGCTCTTGAACGTCGATAATTCCTAAAACAGAAGCCATTGTATAGGCTGCCCATGCATTTCCTCTTGCCCAAAAAATGCTAGACATATTATTCTGCTGTAAATGGTCCCATCCATGATAATATAGATTCGTTTTTGAATCTTGTAAATATTTTTCATGTCCGTGGAATTGTCTTAATCCTTCTTGCAAATACTCATCATTTTCGAGCTGTTCGCCTAATCGAATTAGAAAATAGCCTGCCATAAACAATGTGTCAATCCATGCCTGTTCAGGAAAGACTGATACGCCTCCGCCAACTGTGTGTTGAAAGACACCTTCTCCGAATCTAGGTGCATCATGCATTAAATATTCCGCTTTTTTTATCGCTAAATCTAAATAAGCTTCATCGCCTGTTTCTTGATAAAGAAACAGAAGCGTGTGACCCATTGATACAATGTTCACAGACATGTTAGGTAGACCATACTCAATATACTCATCTACCCACTGCTTGAGGGACTCTAAGTAGCTTTCATTTTTTGTCACCTTATAGGCACGTGAAACACCGTAAAAAGCAACTCCTGCCGGCCAATCCCAAGTCAAATCCATTTCAAATGTTCTTTGCACCATTTTGTCAATAATGTCAGTTACCTTTTTTTCATCAAAAATTAACGGTTTCATTCAAGTACACTCTCCTTATTTTAGTCCTGTAGTAGCAATCCCTTCTACAAGGTACTTTTGGAAAAATGCAAACAATACTAATTGCGGAAGTAGCGATAGAGATGACATCGCTAACAAAGGACCCCAACTCGTATTTCCTTCATTATCCATGAAGTTTCTCAAACCAAGTGTAACCGTTTGAAGGTTAATATCATTTAAATAAATTAATGGAGCTAAGAAATCATCCCATGACCACATGAAGGCAAAGATTGCAACGGTTACTAATGCTGGTTTCAATAGTGGTAAAATAATTCTCCAAAACACTCCGAAAGTCGAGCATCCATCAATAATGGCCGCCTCATCCAATTCACGAGGAATCCCTCTAATAAATTGAATTAATAGGAAGATAAAAAACGGAGTACCACCTAAAAAGGCTGGAACAATTAATGGATAAAATGTATTAACCCATCCAATATTGTGAAACAGAATATATTGTGGAATTAAAGTGATTTGAACGGGTAACATGACGGTTGCCATTAAACAAGCAAACAACAATCCTTTAAATTTAAAATTTAATCTAGCAAACCCGTAAGCCACAATACTAGATGATAGAATCGCACCAATTACTGTTAATGACGTAATGATTAAAGAGTTTCTAAAGAAGATATCAAACCCCGTACGTCCAAACCCTTGCCAGCCTATTGGATAGTTTTCCCAAACGAATATACCTGGTATAAGAGAAGCTGCATTATTAAATATTTCTTGAGCGGGCTTCAAAGATCCTGCAAACATCCACAAAATCGGATAAATCATGACAAAACCAAATGCTGTTACAAATGTATAATATATAATACTGCCTATTAAGCTTTTTTTGTGTTTCATCTGCTACTTCCCTCCATCCGATTCATAGTGAACCCATAGATTTGAAGTTTTAAATAAGATTAAAGTGATAACCCCAATTAAAATTAATAATATCCAAGCCATTGCTGAGGCATATCCCATTCTTAAATATTCAAATGCTACTTCATATAAGTAAACAGCATAGAATAAGGTTGCATCAAGCGGTCCTCCACCTGTAATCAAGTACGATTGAGTGAACGTCATAAATCCACCAATTGTTTGCATAATTAAGTTAAAGAAAATAACAGGTGTTAGCATTGGTAAAGTAATTTTCATAAACTGTCTAAACCTGCCTGCGCCATCAACACTAGCAGCTTCATAAAGCTCAGCTGGAATTTGTCTTAATCCTGCCAAGAAAATAATCATTGGTGATCCAAATTGCCAAATAACAAGAATAATTAGTACAGATAAAGCTGTATCTGGATTTCCAATCCAGTTCATTGTAGGCAATCCAAGTGTTGCCATAATTTCGTTCATTGCACCATTTCTTCCAAATAACTGCTTCCAAACGACCGCAATAGCAACACTACCACCAATAATGGATGGGATGTAATAAATGGTAGTAAATAAGCCTGTCCCTTTTCTACCTGTGTTAAATAGCATAGCTAAAAGAAGGGCAAAGATTAATTTGAGTGGCGTTGAAATAAATACAAACACTAGTGTTACTTTCAATGCTTGCATAAATCGTGGGTCACTCGTTAATATATTTTTGTAGTTATCTAAGCCAACCCAGCTGGCTGCTGATAACATATCATAGTTAGTAAATGAAAGGTATAAAGACGCTATCATCGGCCCTACTATTAATAAAAGAAATCCAATAAGCCAAGGCGATATGATCGCATAACCTGTTAGATTTTGTTTTAATTCTTTTCTTTTCTGCTGTTTTGTCTTTTCAAAAGGCTCAGACTTTTCAGTACTTACTGCATTATTTTCCTTCACCTTACGAACCTCCTTTGGTACATCAGGCTAATAATAGCCTGATGCTTGTATCCAAATGTATTAAAGAATAGAGCTTACCTCTGCAATAAATTGACTTGCAGCTTCTTCTGGTGTAATTCGGTCATATTTGACTAACTCAATAATTCGTAAAAATGATCCGCGCACTTCTGTTTCACCTGCTGGTGATAAAGGATCAGCCGGGCTAGAATAATCCGCTATCATTTCTAAAAATTCAAATGTTTTCCTTGTTGGTTCATCTACAAGTCCTTCTAAATGGCTTCTAACCTCTGACGAAATCGGAACTCCTCGTTCTGCCATTAAAATTTCATTCGCATCTAAATCATTTGTGAAGAAATCAATAAATGTGGCTGCCGCTTCTTGCTTGTCAGAATTTGTTGAAATTGCGAATGACATACTTGGACGAATCCAGTTTGCGTCTTCACCATTAGCCAATGAAGGAAGTAAGTTTAAGCCTAAAGTATGTTCGGTAGATTGTGATTGTCCGATGATTTGATTACTAGCGCCGATTTGAATAGCCGCAGAGCCCTCACCAATCATTGAATTCCCTCCATCTACATAATCCATGGTGATGTCATGTGATGGTGATGCTTCTGAATTAACCATTGTTTGTACAAAGTCGAAATATTCCACTAATGTATCTTCGGTAAAGCCAATATCAGTACCATCTTCATTAAATACAGATTGTTGATTTTGACGAGCAAACAAAGTAAAAAGCTCGAACTCTGAATTGGCAAAATCAAAACCGTAGAAGAAATCATCATTTCCTTCTTTCATCTCTAGCATTGCTTCTTGTAATTCTTCATACGTGTAACCAGGCTCCAACTGAATGCCGTGGTCTTCCATTACATCTTCGTTCACAAGAGATGCCAAAGCATTAGCTCCGATAGCAACTGCTAAAACTTCCTCTCCAGCTTCGTTAATTTCTTGATAAATATCATCTACATTTTCTAAGTCAATATTACCTGCGGAAATTAACTCAGATAAATCTAATAACAACCCTCGTGAATGATACTCATTTAACTTCGAATTATCCATATTAATAACATCAGGCAAGTTACTACCTGCTGCTTGTGTATTTAAGCGCTCCCAATAACCATCCCAGCTAGTAAACTCTGGTTCAACCTTAATATCAGGATTTTTTTCTTCAAATAAATCAATCGCTTGTAGGGTCATATCATGTCGTTCTTGTCCACCCCACCAAGCTACTCTTAAAACGGTTTGGTCTCCACTTGCTTCTTCGCTTGTTTCATTATCAGTATCACCAGAACTACATCCAACAATCGTTAATGTAAGTGCGGTAATGAATACAACGAGTAGTTTACTTTTGATTTTCAACATTGATGTTTCCTCCTTAAATCTGACTGAAAGTGCTTTCATTGCTAATTATAATTCACTTTCCACCTTTCCCATAGAGAAGAAAAGTTAAATATCTTTTCAAAAACAACGATTTTAATTAGATATTTTTCGTACAAATTTAAGGAGCTTTTTGCTACTATTCTTTAAAAAAAGTACTCAAAAAGTGACATAGTACACTTCTTGAGCACCCTTTAGTAAGTGGTATTAATTTAAAACGCTTGACGCTTCGTTCATAAATTGTTCAGCTGCTTCTTCTGGTGAAATACGGTCATACTTTAACATTTCAATAATACGAAGGAATGAGCCTCTTACCTCAGTTTCTCCAGGAGGTGATAATGGATCAGCTGGACTTGTATAATCAGCGACTAACTCAAGAAAATCAAATGTTTCTTTAATTGGTCCTTCTACTTTATCCGATAAATGATTACGAACCTCCGAAGAAATTGGCACTCCTCTATCAGCCATTAAAATTTCATTCGCTTCTAAACTGTTTGTAAAGAAATCAATGAATAATGCAGCTGCTTCTTCTTTTTCAGAATGAGCAGAGATTGAAAATGACATACTAGGACGGATCCAGTTTCCATCGATTCCACCTTCAAGTGCAGGAAGAAGATTTAAACCTAGCTCATCTTCTGTTTGTTGAGCAACTCCAATAATTTGGTTACTAGCTGCCATCGATACAGCTGCCTCGCCAGTACCTACCATAGAGTCTCCACCATCCACATATTCCATCGTTACATCATGAGGAGGTGCTGCTCCTTCATTCACAAGCTGTTGGACTAAGCTAAAAAAGTCTACTAATGTTGTCTCACTAAAGCCTAATTCTGTTCCATCCTCATTGAATACAGACTCTCCAGCTTGTCTTGCATAAGAGAAGAATAGTTCAAATTCTGCGTTGGCAAAATCAAAACCGAAAAATTCATTACCTTCAGCTTCTTCTGCTTCTTTGATTTGTAACATTGCTTCCATTAAATCTTCATATGTGTAGCCTGGCTCTAAAGAAATACCATGGTCAGATAAAACGGTTTCATTTGTAATAACAGATAGTGAATTAGCTCCTAATGATACAGCTAACACCTCACCGTCTACTTCATTAATTTCTTGATAAACATCGTCTACATTTTCTAAATTAATGGATCCATCCTCTATTAATGAAGATAAATCTTTTAATAAATCACGAGAATTATATTCATTCAATTTCGAATTATCCATATTAATAACATCTGGTAAGTTCGTTCCTGCTGCTTGTGTATTTAGGCGTTCCCAATATCCATCCCACGCAGTGAATTCCGGATCTACCTTAATATGTGGATACTCTTCTTCAAATAAATCAATTGCTTCAAGTGTCATATCATGTCGTTCTTGACCACCCCACCAAGCAACTCGTAGTGTTACCTGATCGGAGCTTCCACCCTCTGATTCTTCATTTCCATTACTTGATGAATCTTCATTATTATTTGTTGAACAACCAACTAAAATGAAGATAAGCATAAGCATTGATGATAATAAAATATTCCATTTCTTTTTCTGCATTACTTTGACCTCCCTATAAATGAAAGTGCTTACAAATATAATTATAAATAAATACATATTTCTTACTATATAAAAAACGTTAAATAAGTTTTAAAAAACAATAAACTTTTTCTTTTTCTATAATAATATGAATTTATTAGTGTTGAAAAGTATAAGAATTAAATGAACCATCTATGAGAAAGCAATTAAATAATTTTCTTATATGAATCAATTTCATCATTTATATTTTATAGTGAAAACGGGAAGATTAGGTGTTTGATTTCCACTTCAGGTAGATGCTTTCCCAAGGGCTTGTCTTCTGCTAACTCTGACTACGCAGAGTTTCGTCAGAGTGGATCTTCAAACGGCGCTCATCCTTTGGGAGTCACTACCTACCGTTACAATCAATTTCACTCAGTTAATAAAAATTAGGAACCTATCTCCATATTATGCAAAATTAGCACTTGGACCATACGCATGAATGAGGAGCACCACACATGTTGGGTGTCCAGGAATTCGCTGCCTCAAAACACTCCGAGTTCGTGAGGTGACGCCCAACTAATTTTTTTCAAAAGTGTATTTTGGCATCGCCACCTCATCCCACTGGAGTCTCCTTATCTTGTGTCCGCTAGATTTCTGTAATTCATAGAAAATCTACTAATCGAATAGAACCGTCCTTCTTGTAAGAAGGACGGTTCTATTCGTTATCTATATGCATCTTATTACTCACTATTTCAAGTTTTGCTACATGAGCTCATTTTTATTTTAATAAAGAGATTTTAAGTATTGAATATTAAAGGCTAATGCCTTCTCGCTTGAGAACGATTGACTAAAATCCTCAATACCTATATAACCTTCATATCCTATATCTTTCAAGGTAGATATGATTTCCTGCCAGTTCATCAGTCCTTCATCTAATTTTGCCCATTTTCGAATCCAGCTGCCAATATGATCAGAATCTCGATTATGCATGGCATTTTTCGCATGAACATGCGCTAAGTAGGGACCTAGCATTTGTAAGGCAATCGCATGATTTTCGTATCCTTCAAAAACCATATTACCTGGATCATAAATAACACCAATATGATCTGGGTTACATTGCTCCGCTAGTTTTAAAGCTAATGAGGCGCTAGTTGTTAACGTATCATGATGTGTTTCTATTAAGCCCTTCATTTCATATTGCTGGCAAAGCTCCTCTACTTGCTTGATTTTATATGCGGCATCAGCAAGCTGTTGCTGTATAGATATACCTGAATTGAATGTTGGTACCCCAATCCTAATCATCCTTGCTTGCATCGTTTTTGCTGATTGTAATACTTTTTCTGTTGCTTGCAAATCGCCCGCCTCCAAATAAGGGATAACAGCAATCGTTTCTAGATGATGGGATTGTGTTAATTGTTTAAGCTTTAAAAGTTCTTTTTCGCTTGCTTTAGGGTCAATCGTACAAAGATTATTTCTCCAAAAGCTTGGCTTCTCATCCTTAAAGTCTTTTTCACTCGCTTTATAACGCCATTCTACACCGTCATATCCATTTTTTTTAAGAAGCGGAAGTATCTCATCTAGTCTTATATCAGGAGTCATCACCGTAAAAACAGAAAATTTCATGTTTCCCCTCCTATATGAATAGAGTAGCAGGATTTCTCCGCTACTCTACGTTTGTTTTACATTTTATAAATCCCAACCAGGTAAGTAGTCCTTTGTATTGATTAACATTTGGTCAAAAAGCTGCTTCGCTTGCTCTTGATTCAAAGATTGAACAAGCATATCCTGTGAAAATGCACGGAACGCTTTTTCTTTATTTTTTTCTAGCGCAGCTTCCAACGTCGTTTCCTGTGTAAAGATATGGGCTGCAACCATTTTATTGACTTCAGGAGGAAGTTCACCTGATACGATAGGTTGAACACCATTATGACTAAATACAGCATTCGTTTCCACAATTACATCGTTAGGCACTCCACTCATTTGACCTTGATTAGGTAAATTTACATTTGAAATAAAGGTTTTCAATCCAATAAGAGCTTTAATCATTTCTACTCCTTCTTCTCCTGTAGGATTGATTTCGAATTGCTCCTCACCACTTACTAAACGCTTACTTTTTTCAACAAGCTTCTTTGCATTTTCCTTACGCCATGCAACAGGAGTTAAACCAAATTTCCATGAATGAACACGGTCTGGGTTTGCTAAATACCAATTTAACGGCATAAACTCTGCAAGATGACGATCTCCTGCCGCTGCAATCAAGCCGAATTTTTTATATAAATCAAATTTCACTCGTTCTGCAGATGAAAAGTGATCGTTCATCCAGTGCCCTTCTTCTGAGCCTTCGAACCCTGTTTCATGGTATTTTTCCACAAATTCTTGATATAGTGGTAGTAAATCGACTCCTTTGTATGAGGCACGATCAATCCATGTAAAATGATTAATTCCAAGAACATTTACATCAATTTCTTGTCTTTTAACATTTTGAACTCCTAGTAATTCTTCTACCATAGCCGCTAATATTTTTTGAGTTCCAAATACTTCATGGCAGCAACCGATTGCTTTTATTTCTGGAAAGACTTTATATAAAGTTCTTGTACATAAACTCATTGGATTTGTATAATTAATGACCCATGCGTTCGGAGAATATGTCTTTATAGCCTCTGCCATTTCCACAAATAAAGGGATCGTACGAAATGCGCGAACCATGCCTCCTGGCCCTACTGTATCACCTACAGATTGATAAATCCCATACTTTTCTGGGAAATGAACATCTGAGTCCATTTGATCAAATGTACCAGGTAAAATGGAAATAATAACAAAATCAGCACCATCAAGCGCTTCTGATAAAGTATCAACTGCTTTATAATCCCATTTAGCTATAACATCTTCCCGCTCTTTCAAGCGGTTACCAATTAATTCATTTTGTTTTGCACTTTCTGAATTAATATCATAAAGGCGAACGGTTCCACTAATTTCACGATCTTGAGCTAAATCACTCATTAGGCCCCATGCCCATCCTTTAGAGCCACCACCTATATAAGCGATTTGAACATTATTTGCTTTTGTAAAGTTAGTCATGCTGTTATTCCACTCCTTGAATTGAAAAATAATCTTTTGCATTGTTAAAGCTTATATCTCGAACAATATTACCTACTAAATCCATATCATTTGGAACCTCACCTTGCTCGATCCAACTTCCGAGTAAATCACATAAAGTTCGACGGAAGTATTCGTGTCTTGGGTAGGACAAGAAGCTTCTTGAATCTGTAAGCATACCAACGAAAGTACTTAATAAACCGTTATTCGCTAAATCAGTCATCTGCTTAAGCATTCCGTCTTTTTGGTCATTGAACCACCAGCCTGAACCAAATTGAATTTTTGCTCTTACTCCACCTTGTTGAAAGTTTCCAATAGCTGTGGCAACCACATAGTTATGAGTTGGGTTTAAATTATAAATAACTGTTTTTGGTAACTGATTTTCTTGCTCTAAACCACTTAACAAGCCATTCAGTGATTCAGCAAAGTGATAATCAAAAATAGAATCATAGCCTGTATCCGGACCAAGCTCATTAAACATTCGAATATTATTATTTCTTATAGCACCAATATGAAGTTGCATTGCCCATCCAAGTGAATGGTAGAGCTTTCCTAAGTGGAGCATTGTATACGTACGATATTGCTCTTCTTCCTTTTTACTCAGCTCATTTCCCTGCTTTTTCTTATTAAAGATAGAAGATGCTTCCTCAAAAGAAGCCGTTTCATTTGGTAACGTTTGCAATCCATGGTCTGAGATGCGACAGCCATTCTCATGAAAGAAAGATGCACGGTTGTCTAGTGCAGCTAATAAATCTTCATATTGGTTAATCTCCATATTAGCCGCTTCTTCTAATTGTGTTACATATTCATTAAAAGTATCTCTACCGATTTCAATAGCTTTGTCTGGTCTAAATGAAGGAACGACCTTTGTATGAATATTTTCGTTCTCTTTAATTTGTTGATGATATTCTAAAGAATCAATCGGGTCATCGGTTGTTCCGACAAGCTTCACATTAAACTTTTCAAAAATGGTCGTAACCGAAAAGTCGCTTTGCTGAAGCTGACGGTTACATTCTTCCCAAATCTCCTCTGCTGTCTCTTCACTTAATAGTTTATCGATTCCAAAATATCTCTTTAATTCCGTATGGGTCCAATGATATAAAGGGTTTCCAATTGTATAAGGAACCGTTTTAGCCCAGGCTAAAAACTTTTCTTTATCACTTGCGTCTCCCGTAATATATTTTTCTTCAATTCCAAGTGTTCTCATTGCTCTCCATTTATAATGGTCACCATGTAACCAAATTTCCGATATATTTGAAAATCTCTTATTGTCTGCTATTTCTTGTGGACTTAGGTGACAATGATAATCAAAAATAGGCATATCCTTTGCATATTGATGATAGAGTGTTTTAGCCGTTTCACTATTTAGCATAAAATCCTCATGAATAAATGAACTCACTTGATCATCCTCCTTAAGATATTAATCTAGTAGTCTTCTATTATTTTATCTATCTTGAAACAAAAATGCAAACGTTGTTATTTTTTCTTTTTTATATTTTTTTATCCATTTTAATAGTTGAATCGATTTCATCGATTTGGTTTTTAATTTTCACTTTAGGTAGATGCTTTCCCAAGGGCTTGTCTTCAGCTAACTCTGACTTCAAAGAGCGTCGTCAGAGTGGATCTTCAAACCGCGCTCATCCTTTGGGAGTCACTACCTACCGTTACAATCAACGAGTGAATTCGCAAACATTCAAGCTTTTTTATCATAGATGTTCTGTTTTATTCACTTAAACCGATTTCATCTTTCCTAACTTTTATTGAAAACGAAACGATTTGGTTTTTAATTTTCACTTTAGGACGTTGCTTTCCCAAGGGCTTGTCTTCAGCTAACTCTGACTTCAAAGAGCGTCGTCAGAGTGGATTTTCAAACTACACTCACCCTTTTGGAATCACCAGCGAGTGAATTTGCAAACATTCAGTACTTTTTAATATAAATGTTCGATTTCGTTCACTTATAAAATTTAAGGATGAAATGGACTCATTCTAAAACCGTTTTCTTAAAAAGCGAACTTATATCATAAAAAATCAATTAAACTCCAGAATAAGCCATAAAGCCACCATCCACAGGGACCGTAATTCCTGTCACAAAGCTAGATGTAGATTCATCCGCAAGCCATAATAACGTCCCTAATAAATCTTCCGGCTTTCCAAATCTATTTTGAGGTGTATGAGTAATAATTTTGGATGCTCGTTCTGTTAAACTTCCGTCTTCATTAGTGAGAAGCCTTCTATTTTGCTCTGTAAGGAAAAATCCAGGAGCAATAGCATTGATTCGAATACCTGCCTCAGCAAAATAAACAGCTAGCCATTTTGTAAAATTATCAATACCTGCTTTGGCTGCACTATAAGCTGGCACTTTTGTCATTGGGCTTGGTGCACTCATCGAGGAAATATTAATGACAGTAGCTCCTTCAGTCTCAAGCATAGCTTCGGCAAAAATTTGAGTTGGAATAACGGTACCTAGTAAATTCAATCTAAAGACGGAATCAAAACCAGCTACTGTTAAATCAAAAAAGCTTTTTAGTTCTTGATCCTTTAATGAACCTTTTGGAAAAGTTTCATGGTCGGTAATTGCATCAGGATGGTTTCCTCCAGCTCCATTTATTAAGAGATCAACCTCTCCAAATTGCTTGATGACTTGTTCCTTTGCTTCTTTTACATTCTCTTCATCGAGCACATTACAAGCTATTGCAAGAGCTTCGCCACCAGCCTCTTTGATTTCAGCAGCTACAGCCTCACCCTTCTCAAGAGTACGATTGAGGATAGCTACCTTCATTCCTTGTCGAGCTAGCTCTTTCGCCATCTCTTGACAAAGTACTCCACTACCACCTGTAATGACAGCCACCTTATTTTCTAAAAAAGAATGTTTTGGTAACATTAGCTTTCCCTCCCTTGTTTTACATGTTCATAGGCATCCCACAGTCCCCATAAATGCATAATTCCTAATGCCCGATCGTATAAGCCATATCCAGGACGACATTGCTCATTCCAAATATGTCTGCCATGGTCTGGTCTAGCATAGCCAGTAAATCCCGTTTCATGATAAGCAAGAACCACATCTGCAATATCAACTGAACCGTCTTCTGTACGGTGGGAAGTCTCGATAAAACTACCATTTTCATATATTTTTACATTTCGAATATGAGCAAATGGAATTCGTTCATGGAAACGTCGAATCATTTTTGCAATATCATTTTTAGGATTAGCCCCTAATGAGCCACTACATAAAGTTACTCCATTAGACGGACTATCAGATATTGATAACAGCCTCTCAATTGATTGCTCAGAGGTCATGATTCTCGGTAAACCAAAAACAGACCACGGTGGATCATCCGGATGAATCGCCATTTTAATTCCATTCGCCTCAGCTACAGGCAAAATTTCTTGCAAAAAAAATGTTAAATGATTCCATAAATCTTCTTCAGAAACACTTCGATAAGATTCTAATAAACTTTCAATATGTTTTAATCTTTCTGGCTCCCAGCCAGGCATGGTTAACGAATCATCCTTTGTCGTTAGCTCTATTAGCTGTTGCGGATCCATGGACTGAACCTTTTCATTATCATAGTAAAGTGCCGTTGATCCATCTTCCATTTCTTTAAATAAATCGGTTCGAGTCCAGTCAAAGACTGGCATAAAGTTATAACAAATCACTTTGGCTCCAACCTTGGCAACATTTTCTATACTCTTTTTATAGTTTTCAATATATTTTTCTCTTGTTGGTAAGCCTAGTTTGATATCCTCATGTACATTAATACTTTCCACGACATCTAAATGAAACCCATATTGATCAGCCTGCTCCTTTACTTTCATAACCTCTTCTTCAGACCAAACCTCACCTGCTTGTAGATGGTGGAGTGCCCAAACTAATCCTTCAACACCAGGAATTTGCTTAATTTGCTCTAAAGTGACCGTATCATTTCCTTCTCCATACCAACGAAATGTCATTTTCATCTATGTTTCCCCCTTTATCGAAAATCTTTTACTATAGAACGCTCTCAAATTTAATGGATATCACGGCTTGGTACACGATGTTTAAATTCTTTCTCCAATAAATCAGCTAGCTCCTCATCACTTCTAACTCGGCGATGAGTATTTTCTAAATAAATATGTTTTTCTGATTCCGGCATGATATATTCTTTATACCAAGCAAAAAAGTCCGGACTATCTCCCTGCATTCTTATAAACCTTTTTAAAGTATCCACATTATCAACTGTGCTTTGAACATTCGTTAACCAATCAGCCCGATAAAAATGCTCCCACTTTCCGTGCTCCATTTGCTCTAAAGCTTCTTGTCCTTTTTTATACGACAGATATGCTTTCGTTGCTTGGATAAATGCCTGTGGCATATGGTCTGAAATCGCAAGCTGGACAGCTTTCGTTAAGTAATGAAATCCTTCACATCCAGTTTGGTGAAGAATGACCTGTCCGACAAACTGATCAAAAAAACGTTTTCCATTTAGCTCGTCCATCTCTTTTAACACTTCCATAGAATCCTCTTTTAAGGCTGTCCACTCATCTAAACCATCTTTACACCTTTTTTCAAACCATTGGAGTTGCTCTTCAAACGATACGTCTCCTGTAGCCCAATGCAGCTTTTCTAAAGATTCAGATTGTTTATTTTGTAAGTAATGACTAATGATTTTCCTTGCCGGATGATGATAGAATTCATCTCCTACTCGGTCATCTAGGTGCTTACCATACGGTATCGTTGCCTTAAAGTAGCGTTGATACAAGCTTTTAATCATTGAGGTGTTTTCTGGAAACAAACGCTGAAGGAATTCATCTAAATGCTCTGTCTGATTGACATTACCCTTTTCCCATAATTCTGCAACCATATCAAGCGTATACAAATGCTGACGAATATTACCACTATTCACCAAAACATAATGATTAGCTCTTGCTTGAAAAGATTTTTTCAATTCTTCAATCAAAAGATCAGGTGAGACCGGACTCATTGTTAAATGATTAGAAGCTTGTAAATCATGAAAAGTTACATGATAATATATCCCGTGATTGCCTTCGTCATCATCATTAGGCAGTGCGTATTTCCTTAAATTCTCATTTCCTTGACGTCTTGAAACCATTTTTCCATAACCATTATCTGCCCAAACCTTTATCACATTTTCAGGCAGGTCAATATGTCCATCTCCATATAATTCTGATATTTCTCCATATAAGGCAATACAGCAAACAGGGTTTTTAACTTGCTGTTGAATGAGTTCATATTGTCGGAATATGACCTTACTAATCATTTCCCCTCTTTTTTTAGGCGTATCAAATTCTGGATCTGTACTCCAAAAAGGGGTATCACCTTGGCCTCTAAAGGAAAGCACCCAAAGTATTTGATCATCCTTTTGTTCCCTTATAGCCTCTTTCCATAACTGCTCATATAAATCCTTATTTTGTTTATAGCTAGCCTTTTCGTATGGAAACGCTCTCAAAAACATTTCAGCGCCTAACGGTTCAGCATGATGATGAGTCACCCAAAGCCCCATTTCCGAAGCTAGTTGCTGGTGCACACCTGTTTTCGGCAAATCCGTTCCGGGAATAACCATGTTTCCTCCCATTCGTAATAACGCTTCAAAGACAGGGAGCCATACTTCTTTATTTGGAGGATATTCTTCCTTCCAGCCTAATAAGCATACTTCATCATTCACAAACCAGCCTCTGTATCGCACTTCATACTTAGGAGATTGATAGCTTTCTAGTTTTACGATGGCACTCTCCTTAGCAATTGGCTCAAGATCAGCCCAAAACCATAACGGATCGACTTCCAAATAGGTTTTACTTATATGTAAAAGCCCATATACAAAGCCCAAATCATTCTCGGCTATAATTTCCATGGATAATGAGTCATCTTTCTCCCTAAAATCAATTACAAATCCTTCCGGGTCCAAAATAGATAAATCATCTTGAGTAGGATATCGAAGATGGATATAGTATGAAGATTTTCGGTCTATTAATAATTTTTGTCCAAATACTTTCTCCCAATCACGAGCTAGCATCGATAACCCATGCTCGACTGCTTTCGACCTTTCTATTCCAAAGTTAATAGAAGTAGAAGAATCGAATATAAAATGATTAAAATTAATCATATTCTAACATCCTTTCAAAAGAAACTAAATAAAAAATATAGTAATTACAATAAAAACTAAAATTTCCTAGGTTAAAATAAACCCGAATTTTTTACAATTCGGGTTTTATGGTTCTTATTTTAAATTTTCCATTGGAACGAAGTCCATATCTTTAAATGTATAGTTCTCACCAGCCATTGCCCAGATAAATGTATAATTTTTTGTTCCTACTCCAGAGTGAATCGACCACGGAGGAGAAATAATTGCTTGTTCGTTTTTAACAACAAGGTGGCGTGTTTCAGTTGGCTCACCCATAAAATGGAATACTCTTGAATCTTCATCCATATCAAAATATAGATATACTTCGTTACGTCTATCATGGATATGCGCTGGCATCGTGTTCCACATGTTATTAGGCTCTAATAATGTCATACCCATCATTAATTGACAGCTTTGAATACCATTTTGATGAATATACTTATAAATCGTACGTTTATTAGATGTTGCATCTTCTCCTAAGCGCTCAGGCTCTGCATCAGCAATTGGTAATACTTTCGTTGGGTACTCTTTATGAGCTAGAGCTGATACAAAATAAAACTTAGCAGGATTTGAAGAGTCTTCACTTTCAAAGGTTACATTTTCTTTTCCTAAGCCAATATATAAACAATCTCGCTTGTTAAGATCATACACTTCACCTTCTACTGTAACCTTACCTTTAGGACCGATGTTTACAATACCAATCTCGCGTCTTTCAAGGAAATACTCAGTTCTTAAGAAGTCACCAGCATCAAGCTTAATCGCGTTAGTTGTAGGAATCACTCCACCTACTACCGTACGGTCATAATGGGTATAAACCATTTTAATTTCGCCTTCAACAAAAAGTGATTCAATTAGAAAATCATTTCTCACTCTTTCTGTCGTATAATTCTTAAAATCTGTTGGGTTTGTTGTATATCTATTTTCCATTTTTTATTCTCCTCTCGAATTTAAATGTCTATTAATCTATTTTTCCGTTTTTTTTAAAGCTTATGAGCTCATCCAACCGCCATCCACACATAAAATATGTCCATTTACATAATTGGACGCATCAGAAGCTAAGAAAACAACTGGTCCTTTTAAATCTTCTGGTGTGCCCCATTCACCTTGAGGAATTCTTGAAGTAATATAATCATAGCGAACTTTATTTGTACGAATTTGTTCTGTATTATCTGTAACCATATAGCCTGGAGCAATAGCGTTAACATTTAATCCTTTACTAGACCATTCATTGGCTAGTGATTTTGTTAAACCTGCTACTGCATGCTTACTCGCTGTATAAGAAGGAACTCTTAGTCCACCTTGGAATGAAAGCATAGAGGCAATATTAATGATTTTACCTGAACCATTCTCAATCATATGCTTACCAATTTCACGACTTAGCTTAAAGACTGAATTTAAATTGACATCGATTACAGCTTTCCAATCATCATCTGAGAAGTCTGCAGCATTCTCTCTACGAATAATACCAGCATTATTGACTAAAATATCAATTCTTCCAGCTTCTTTAACCGCTTTCTCAACAAGCGCACTAGCAGCTCCATCCTCAGATAAATCTACTTGAATTTCATAAAATTTTTGACCTAAAGCTTCTACTTTTTGTTTTGTTTCTGACATTTCACTAATACCAGCACCAATAATATCAGCGCCTGCTTCAGCTAAACCAAGCACCATACCTTGTCCTAAACCTCTACTAGCTCCTGTTACTAAAGCTACTTTTCCCTTTAACGAAAAAGATGAATTCATTCGAACATCCTCCTCAATTACTCTAAATTGTTCATTTAGGTTCGTTATAGTTTGATTATAGCATCACTATGTTCGAATCGCAAATTTAATTACGCTTACACCGACACAATCGTCAATGCAATTTCCTGTTGTTTTAACAACTGAACCATTTTCTCTTCAATTAAATGATCCGTTATAATTTCGTCTATTTCAGCTAAAGAAGCAAACTGAATTAATCCAACCTTTTCAAACTTCGTAGCATCCGTTAATAATGTCACTTCATCGGCTATTTGTATAATTTGCTTTTTCCAGTCAGCATGAAGATGATTTAAAACCGTTAACCCATGCTCCATTGAAATCCCTGTTGTCCCGAAGAACACATGATTCACTCTTATTTTTTGGAGCATTGCCGTTGCCTCTGCTCCAATTAAAGAAGGAGACTTTCCAATTCTTGTCCCGCCTAATACCATTAACTGAATCTTTTCTTTTTCTAATAATGTATAAGCAATTTTAATATCATTCGTAATGACTGTAAGAGGGATATCACCCATTAAATGAGCTAGTGCTTCTGTTGTACTTCCTCCATCTAATAAAACCGTTTGATAGGGTTGAATTTTGGCCTTCGCTTTTTGAGCAATCGCTTCTTTGATAATCGCTTTTCCGGATTGTCTTTCTTCGATTGGAACAATGCGTGTACCTTTATCAGCAAGTACTGCACCACCATGAATTCGTTTTAGGAGCCCGTTTTTCTCCAACGCTTCTAAATCAATACGTATTGTTTTCTCTGTTACCCCTAGTTCTTTACTTAACTCTGAGACTTTCACAACCTGATTCTGCTCTAATAGTGCCAAAATCATTTCATATCTTTTTACTGAAAGCATAACCTTCCTCCAGACACTTACTCCATCTTTTCTTATACTTATTATCGAACAAAAATGAACAAAAGTAAACTTAGCTCTCTAATTTTTATTTTCTTTCACCATCATTCGATATCGATAAGGAGTATGACCAGTTATTTTTTTAAAGCTGTTAATAAAATTACTGCAGTGTCGATAACCTAATTCTCTCGAAATAGCCTCAACACTTTTAGATGTATCCTTTAATAGGTTTTTTGCCATTTTTACACGTAAATGGACCAGATAGTTTTTAAAAGAAATCCCATTAATCTTTTGAAACATCCGACTGAAATAAGCTTCACTTAGATGAAATTCCTGAGCTATACCCTCTAAAGAAATCGTCTTATAATCGGATTGCTCTAATCGAATCTTTAGCTCGTTCATCTTTTGTATAAGATGATAATTTTCAGAATAGCCTTTTTCTTGGTAATGAATATGTCTTTTAATTAGTAGTAAAAGCTGCAAATGAATCGTCTGACAAATTTCTTCATATTCATACTTCTTGTCTCTTGCTTCTTTAAAAAGCTTATGGAATAAATCCTCTAAAACCAGTTGATACTGAATCGTGAAGGAAACCTTTTTTGTGGTAGATAAGACCGAATGAACGTCGATGATATTACCAAAAGAGTTTAACCAATCGCTTGAAAAGTTAATGACAAATCTTTCACAAAAAAATTCATCCGTGCTTACTGTGCGATGTCTATCATTTGGTTGAATACACCATAAATCTCCTTTTTTCGCTTCATTTTTAATACCATTTATATAGAAAATTCGACTCCCATTTAATATATAAAACATTTCATAGGATGAATGATAATGATCAGTTCTCATAGAAGAGAAGCGTTTTTCTTTTAAATATTGAATGGAAAACCTCTCATCTTTTATTTCATATTTCTCATATTGATTGGTTTGAACCATGTACAATCCTCCTCTTTTTGAACGTTTTCTCATTATTATACGGTATAATTAGTCATCAAAACATAACTTTTAATGAATTATAGCTTTTATACTAATCTCATAAACTAAAATGAGGTGATGTAATGAGAACGTTTTCAAATCCGATTTTACCTGGCTTCTATCCCGATCCATCTATATGTAGAGTAGGCGAAGATTATTATTTAGTCACTTCCACCTTTGAATATTTTCCAGGAGTTCCTATTTTTCATAGCAGAGATTTAATTAATTGGAAGCAGATTGGTCATGTTTTGGATCGACCTTCTCAATTAAACTTAGATGGAACTCCATCATCTAAGGGAATTTATGCTCCAACCATTCGATATCATAACGGTATTTTTTACATGATTACAACATTTGTTGTGAGTCAGACTGGTGCGAGGAAAAATTTTTATGTGACGGCCGAAAAACCCGAGGGACCATGGTCCGAACCGAATTGGTTAAAGGATGCCCCTGGGATTGATCCATCTCTCTTTTTTGATGACGATGGAAAGGTTTATTACACAGGGAACCGACAGCCACCAGAAGGTCAAAAGCATGCTAAGCATATGGAAATTTGGTTACAAGAGCTTAATTTAGAGGAAAAACAGCTAGTTGGTCCTAAATTTAGTATTTGGGACGGCGCCTTGCAAGTTGCTCATGCACAAGAATCCCCCCATTTATACAAAAAGGATGGTTATTATTACTTGATCATCGCAGAGGGTGGCACAGGGCATACTCATGCAGTAACTATTGCTAGAAGTCCAAGCATTTCGGGTCCATATGAGGGTAATAAAATGAATCCTATTCTGACACACAGACATTTAGGAAGAAATGAGCCCATTGTAAATGTAGGCCATGCCGATATCGTTCAAACACAGAATGATGAATGGTGGATGGTTGCCTTAGCTTCAAGACCTTATGGAGGTTACTACCGAAACCTGGGAAGAGAGTCGTTTTTGGTACCTTTTATTTGGGAGGATGGATGGCCGATTGTCAATCCAGGGGTCGGAAAGATAGAAAGCGAAATGAAACGTCCCGAACTACCTGAGTATCGATATCCAGCACAGCCTTATTGTGATCATTTCGACTCTGAAACTTTAGGTTTACAATGGAATTTCATTCGCACACCGCGTGAGGATTTTTACTCCTTACAGGAGCATAAAGGCTTTTTAAGATTATCTTTAAAGAAAGAATCTCTAACAAATGAAGATAACCCTAGTTTTATTGGAAGGCGACAACAGCATTTTAGCTTTTTGGTAGAGACAGCTCTTGAATTCACACCTAGTAATGAACATGAAACAGCCGGTCTTGTCTTGCGTTCAAATGAAGATTTTCATTATCTTATAGAATTCAGCAAAAAAGAAGAAAACGAAGTATTGAGATTAACCTCTCAGGAAAATGGTGAAAAAACCATTTTAAAAGAAGTGGTCGTACCGGTTGAAAAACGGAAATATTTAAAGATAGAAGCGCTTGAACAGGATTTAACGATTCGCTACTCTTCCTCTACTTCAGATAATTGGCAGGTACTACTAGAAGGTGTTGATGCTCGGCTCATTAGTACGGATGTAGCAGGAGGTTTCACTGGTGCCTATATTGGTATGTATAGCTCGAGTAATGGGAAGCACAGTAAAAATTATGCTGATTTCGATTACTTTACCTATCAGCCACTCACCTAAATAATCAAAATATGATAAAATAAGTAGAATTTATACTCTTATTTTATCATTTAATGAGGTGGGTTAATGTCATTAGATTCATATCAAATTATTGATGCAAAAATAGAAGATTTAAATCGAATCGTAGAGATTTATAACTCAACGATTTCAAGTAGAATGGTAACAGCTGATTTAAATCCGGTAGATGTAAAAAGTAAAGAACCATGGTTTTTAGAGCACAATTCTACTTCAAGACCACTTTGGGTGGTAAAAGATCAAGATTATATTTGTGGATGGCTAAGCTTTCAGTCTTTTTATGGACGACCCGCCTATAACAAAACAGCTGAAATTAGTATTTATTTAGATCCCAGCTATCGAGGTAAAGGGTTAGGGAAAGAATTACTTGAATATGCGATATGTGCGTGTCCAAAATTAGGAATCAAAACGATACTAGGGTTTATTTTTGGCCACAATCTACCGAGCTTACATTTATTTCAGCAATTCCAATTCGAAAAATGGGCTCACTTTCCAAAGGTTGCTGAATTAGACGGCGTCGAGCGTGATTTAATCATTCTTGGTAAAAGAGTAGAGAAATAAATTCCTTAAACAAGTATAAAATTTAACAGGAGGTCGGGACAAAACTCACGAATAAATGATTCCATACTTCTAGGTCCTCGACTGTCCGCTCCCCTAAGACACTTCGCGTCCGGTGGGGTGACGCCGAACTAACTTTTTTTAAAAGTGGATTTCGGCATGGCCACTACTTCCCACTGGAGTCTCCGTGTCTTGTGTCCGCTAGCTTACGTGTTTCATAGGGAATCTATCCTTAAAAGAACCCTCCTTTTTTGAAAAAAGGAGGGTTCCTAATTCGTTATTGATCTTTGTCATCATTACACATTTTCCCTATATTCTCTAATGTGATGTTTTTAACGAGGTTTTGTCCCAGCCCCAAATCATTGTCTGTTTGCCTTTATTAAACACTCTTTCAAATTTCTCCACATGGTGTGGATAATCTAAAAACAGGTTTTTTCCGTTGAAACCCATTATTACGATAAATGATTTTGATTTTGATTTTTATTCATACAATTAAGCTTTGGCGATTATCGTCTCAATGGTTAGTTCATTAAGCTTTGCTTCAATATCTGCCGAAAGCTCTTGATCCGTTACAAACGTATGCACTGAATGCAAATCCGCTATCTTGGTAAAAGCCTTTACTCCCATCTTACTGCTATCTGCCATTAATACTACATGCTCACTTGATGAAATAACCTTTTGCTTCAATCTTGCTTGATTTTCATTTGAATCACTGAGACCTCTGTCCGTGTGAACTCCTTGGCAAGACAAAAATGCCTTGTTTACATAGTATGTTTCTAATGAGCGCTCAGCTAATGGACCTACAAATGAAAGTGAGTTATGAGTTAAATGACCACCTAATGATATTACCTCTATTTGGTCCTTCTCTGCTAAAGCCATCGTTACCTTAACCGAATTGGTTAATACCGTTAAAGGAAGGTTTGGTAATGAAGAGGCAGTATACCAAGCAGTAGTGCTAGCATCAAGAAAGATTCGTTCTCCCTCATGTATTAAAGCTAGTGCTTCTTTGGCGATTTTTTTCTTCGCCTCTGCATTCATCACTTCTCTAGTTGTGTACGGAACTTCTGTTGGTGTTTGTAAAATAGACACAGCTCCACCGTGACTACGAACTAATCGTTTCATTTTTTCAAGCTTCGCTAAATCTCTTCTGATCGTTTCTTCTGTAACATCGCAAATTTGGCTTAGCTCTGAAACTCTTATACTGCCTCTTTCGTTAACCAAAGTGACAATTCGTTGATAACGTTCTTCTACTAGCATGAAATCCTCACCATTCCATATAATCTTTGCTTATAAACTCATATTTTATGAATTTACGGGATGACCCATCGTTGACATTAGAGCAAGCTCTGATTGAGTTGAATCTAGACGGCTATATTGAACAATAACAGGAATGGAGCTTTCGACTTCAATTGCATAAGGCACTCCAACAGGAATAACCTGACCATTCTTCTCAAGTGCACTTGTTCGAATATGCTTTGTTCTTTTACCTGGTACAAGATAATTCATTTCTTCAATCGGTTCACGATCTTCAAAATAAATCGTAATCTTTAATTCAGCATCCTCTTGGTACGTATTTAATACACAAATGGATTCATGACTTAACAACTCACCCTGACTAATCTCGGGAATATATCCATCAGGAATATACCATAATAAATGTCCTTTTTGAATAGTACTCATGTTATGACCTCCTAAATTTTTGGTTGTTTAATATTCTTCCGTTTATATCTTTGTGCTGTAACTCATAAGATAAATTCACTATATGAATATACACCCTCTCATTAACAACGAGAGGATGTATGTCAAAATCATATCATTAACGAGTAAATGCAGCAGGAACTCCACCATCTACTGTAATCATGCAACCTGTTGTTTTCTCAGATTTAGAAGATGCAAAGAAAGCAATCGAATCTGCGATATCTTCAGGGTAAATATTTACAAGCAATGTCGTACGTTTACGATAGTGCTCATCTAACTGATCAGGCTCGATTCCATAAGCTGCAGCTCTTTCTTCACGCCAGCTTGAACCCCAAATCGCCGATCCTTGTAAGACAGCATCCGGTAAAACAGAGTTTACACGAATTCCATATTGACCGCCCTCTGCTGCAATACATCTCGCTAAATGAGTTTCAAGTGCTTTTACTGAACTATAAGCAGACGCGTTTTTACCAGCATAAACGGAGTTTTTCGAACCTACGAAAACCATACTTCCACCAATAGATTGTTGCTTCATTTGTTTAAAGGCTTCACGTGCTACTAGGAAATATCCTGTTCCTAGAACTTTCATATTTAAATCCCACTCTTTTAATGTGGTTTCTTCAATTGGACTTGAAGTAGCTAACCCTGCATTATTTACAATGATATCTACTCCACCAAAGGCTAATGCAGACTTTGCAAAGGCAGCTTGAACTTGCTCTTCACTCGTAACATCCATTTTAACTGCAATCGCTCGAGTTTCTCCGTACTGCTCATTAATCTCAGCAGCTACTTTTTCAGCACCCTCAAGATTTAAATCAGCGATTACTACATGAGCACCTTCAGATACAAAGCGACGGCAGCTCGCACTTCCAATTCCACCAGCTCCACCAGTAACAAATGCTACTTTACGTGAAAATTCAGCTTCTGCAGGTGCTAATGATAATTTATAAAGCTCTAGTGGCCAGTATTCAATATTATAAGACTCATTTTCGCTAAGTGATACGAAGCTTCCTAAAGCAGTTGAGCCCTTCATTACAGCAATGGCACGGTGGTATAGAGCCCCACTTACATTAGCCATCGTAACGTTCTTTCCAGAGTTCACCATTCCGATTCCTGGGATAAGAATAACGCGAGGAGCTGGTTCAAACATGCTATCTCCTTCGTTTTTGTTACGCTCAAAATATTCCTTATATTCTACTTTAAATTTCTCAATTCCAGCTTTTACACTTTCGATCAATTGTTCAACATCCTTAGTAGCCGGATCCCACTCAATATATAAAGGAACTCGTTTCGTATGAACTAAGTGATCTGGACAAGCCGCTCCCACCTGAGAAAGTACATTAGCATCGTTCGAATTAACGAATTGTAACACATCATCTCCACGGTCATAAGTAAGAAGCATTTTCTTTTCATCACTAACCGCACCACGAATGACAGGTAATACTTTCGCTAAAATATCCTTAGCATCTTCTTCACTTAATGAGTTATACTTTGCTCCACCGAATGCATTTTCTTCAGATACCTTTGCTTCTATATAAGCTTCCGCTTCATTAATAATAGAAATCGTTTTATTATAGCTTTCCTTCGCCGTATCTCCCCAAACTACTAAACCGTGCTTTTCCATCAATACGAGCTCTGCATTAGGGTTGTTTTGTACGCCTTCTGCAATCATTTTTGATAAAGTAAATCCTGGTCTAACATATGGAACCCATACAAAACGATCACCAAATATTTCCTTGGCAATTTCTTGACCGTTATCTGCACAGCAAAGTGAAATAATCGCATCTGGGTGTGTATGGTCTACATGCTTAAATGGTAAAAAAGCATGTAATAATGTTTCAATTGATGCCCGTGGATGCTTGCTATCGATCATACAATGTCCTAAATATTCAACCATTTCCTCATCCGTCATTTCATCACGCTCAAATAATGGACGGATGTGCGTTAAATTCAGACCAGTAAAATTATGAGCCTTCATTGTAGCTAAGTCAGAACCGCTACCCTTTACCCACATAACCTCTACAGCTTCACCTTTGAAATCAACTTCTGTTGTTTTCATCGATGTATTTCCGCCGCCCCAGTTACAAACAGCACGATCTGATCCGATTAAATTCGAACGATATACTAATTCACTTAGTCCACTCTCTAACTTCTCTGCTTTTTGAGAATCCCATAAATTTTGTACCATGATTACCTCCGGATATGTTTGTTTATTTCTGTTTTAAGTTTAACATATGTTTGTTTGTATTTGTATATCTTTTTTAATTTTTGAAATAAAAGTTTTGTAAAGCTTTATTAAGACTCTTAAAAATTCAAAAAACCCTTTTTAGAAAATGATTTAGAACATCACGATATGGTTTTAAAATGAATCAATTTCTTCATTCTTATCTTGAAAACGGAACGATTAGGTTTTTGATTTTCACTTTAGGTAGATGCTTTCCCAAGGGCTTAGCTAACTCTGACTACGCAGAGCTTCGCCAGAGTGGATCTTCAGACTGCGCTGATCCTTTGGGAGTCACTACCTACCGTTTCAATCAAGAAGTTAATTCGCAAACGTTTAAAATATTTTATAAGATACGTTCGGTTTTATTCGTTTATAGAGCAATTATGAAATTCACTCACATAAAAAAAACAAAAAAACTAACCCTTTTTAAAGTTAGCTTAAGTCTTTTATTTTGTTTAATCGAAGCTTATTTCTTCCCAACCTTCAATGGCATTAAAAAAATCAGCTAAATAATCTTCACTTATAATCATGTATTCATGGCGTCCGAGGCTAATGCCTGAATGATGTTCATCACGTCCGTAGATGATTGAATAGCTTTCTCTTCCTGTACTTATTGAAATGTAATATTGAAAATCAAAATCAATAACATAAAAGTCTTTAGGTTTATTCATTTTTATATTAAGTGACTCAAATAGTGTGGTAAATTCCTTTTCTTTTAATTCATAACGATAAAACTCATCGTAGTGTTTATCCAGTATTGTGATACTCCGTATTTCTTGTTCATTAATCATTTCATTTAGCTCTTTATCTAAATAATGATGTTTGTGCGGATCATAGATGACAATAGCAAAAAGTATTCCTACTATAAAAATAATTAATGCTAGTAATCCTCTCTTCACGGCACTCCACATGCAAACAGCTCCCTTTTTTTGAATATTATTCCATTATATAATAGATCTTTGTAAATAAGCATTAAATTCTCAAAAACGAAGGTGAACCATCCGCATGGATAAGTAACTCCACACTTGTTAGATGCTTTGCTGTTCGCTCCCCAGCCGCGTCCAATGGGTGTTTTAAAGTAAATTTAGCATGGCCACTTCCTCCCTCTGGAGTCTTCGTGTCTTGTGTTTGCTAGCTTACGCCTTTCATAGGAAATCTAGAAGTTCAAAAAAACCCTCCATTTTCACAGTAAGGAGGGTTCATGGTTCGTTGTTGATGTTTGAATCTATTTCAAAATTATCTCAGTTTCTCTCATGAGGTCGCATCCCCGCTCAGAAACTCTATTTTTATAGGGACTCTTTCAATATGGCTTTTGACACTCTTAGGTTAGCATAGCTTGCTATCATTGGAGCCATTTGCCTAAAGCCGATATACCCACCTTGTAAGACTTCGCCATATGTCTCACCATCATCCTCCCAATAAAGAATCGGTAATTCATTAATGGAAAATTGGATGATATTTTGATATTTAACCAGCTTCATTTGATAAGGAGCCAGTACATCCTCTACCGGAGGCAAAGGATCTGCCCCTGAAGTGACCAAATGAAAGCCATGGCTTTTTCTTAAATTACACGTTCGAAATGCACGTTCTTCTTCGTATTTATGTCTAAAGTATGATAAATGGTACGTATTCATATCTCCGGAGTGATATTGTGGATAATACCCATCGCGTTTTTCTAATTGAGCATCAAATAAATCTTTCTTGTTTTTTCCTTCAGCAGAAAAAAACATCATACATAACCCTGGCTCTTCTAATGGTAAGAAATCCCACTCTATAATAATATCGTCTGGAAATTTTTGATTACACCAAAGCAACCAATGAGCATGATCTCCATATACGTCAGGATCCTTTACATTTTTTAATAATAGTCGGTTATCTAAGCTAGAAATATTGACTTCTCCCTCAGAAATCCAATCTTTCACATCATCTACAGATTGCAGAGAATTCTCATATAAGCATTCGCCTTTTTCAAATTGAAGTTTTTTCATTGTTTTCCTCCTTTACATAGAGCTTTTTCCATACCGTTTTAAGATAGCTCATCTCCAATTAATTCTAATGCCACAATTGTATTGAGACACCATTGTGAAATAACGTTAGTTGAAATCCAAGGTATTTCCTCAATCTCTTTCCACGCTTGTACCTTTTGCTGTTTCTTATCTAGCGGAAAACTCATTCCTGTAATCGACTCATCTAATAAATACTTCCAGGCGATTTCGGCAAGCTTTGGATCAGATTTTACAAAAGCTGCATAAGCGACCATTCCTGAGGAAAACATGGGCCAATGGAATACTTGATTTGACAATTCACCGTTCGTTCTCTCTCTTTTTTCTTCATCAGAGAACGTATAAAATTCACCAAATTCCGCAATCATATTTTTCCATTCATCATCCTCTAAAACGTCAGCTAGTTCCATCCATACTTGCGGAGCACCAAAGGAAATAACCATGTGATAAGAAGCTGACCCATCATTAAAGGCTAAAAGCTCACCACTCTCTGGGTCATACCCTAACGTTGGACCAGATAAGAGCTTTCGTGGCATTTTTTTCAGAGCTTCTATTCCTTTTATAATTTTTTGCTGGTAGGTTTTATTTTCTGTCCGTTCCCACTCTGATAACCAATTTGATACAAACGCAGACCAATCTGGACCTATTCTTGCATGTGTAGGAAAACTTTCGTCTTTATCATAAAATTCACGCATAGGATCTAAATTTAGAAGAGCAAAATCAGCATCCTTAACATCCGATATAACGTCTAAAGTCCGTTCGTCCGTCGTTAAGAAATAATAAAATTTATGCAGGCCTGCCATACTTATTCGAGCTTCTTTACAACCACAGCCCCAGTGCTTGACATTATGCCTTGAGCCAAGACCTTTATATTCGCCTAAATGATATTGGTCGACTTCACTCGTATGTCTTGTCATTTCTTCTGCTAATTTAAATACATCTGCTCGTCCAGTACGTAAAAATGAATACCATAACCACATATTTGGAACTAATTCTGTATTTTGCCAAGCAAAGCCACCTACGTCATATCTCCATTGATGTCTATGAGGATCATACGTATGCATCACATCTCCATAATCCCAAAAACCATACCATTTTCTTTGTTCTATTTCTGATTGATAAAAGGTAAAAGAATCATCTAAATGTTGCTCTAATTGAGCTTTTAATGGGTTGTTTCTATCAGGAAGACTCCACTTTCCAAAAACCTTTGTTTCATAATAATATTCCGGCTCACATGTTAAAAGAGTCGTTTGCTGCCACTGTATGGCTAAATTCGTTAGCTCTTGATTGCTCGGACTATTAGAAAACAGCTGCAAATAGCACTCATTTGTATTCGCTATTCCAGTTGGAGTCGCCCTCCATTCATCAAAGCCCTCATAAGAACTTAGAACATGAGTGTCATCATCATAATGCCTTAAATCCATAGCCTCTGTTTCAGAAGACCAAAACCATAAGGTAAAGTCTGATTCTTCTTCATTCAAACCAGCGATTTCGAGAGTGGAAGGATGCTTTTGCCAAAAATTCTTTAACCCGAAAGCTACCCCACCCTGTTCTCCACCTAAATAGGCAAGCCCTAAAGAGCGTGAACCGTGAGTCATGTCAACCCAGGCATGATTACGATCTGTTCTTTTACTCATCTTAAAATGGTCGGCACTATCTTGAATTAACTTAAAGTCATTCCATACCGCATGATCACTTACATGCTCTATTAAATCCTGGTCTTCTACTTCATCAAATACAATCTTCTTACCTTCTAATTGCTCTGGATAATACCCTTTTCCATCTGGGTATCTACGTGTTAAAAGTAATTGAGCAGGCTCAGTATAGACTGCCTGGTCTCCACCAAAACGAATATGACGATTCCAAGGCTTTCCCTTTAAACTTGTTTTAAAGGTAATCCCAAGACCTTTAATAAAATCTACGTTTGGATTACCATCATAAATAAAGGTATGTACCATCTTTATAGTATCTAATGATTGATGAAAATACAGTCTTAATACAAAAGGTAGCTTCTCACTATTGGTATTTTCACACTTATGCATTCCCGTTACCTTCACTACCGCTCGAACTGAATTCACTTGTTCAACCTCGACCGTTTCTACTATACTAGTAAATGTCTCATATTGAACCTGCTTTTTTTCCTCATTTCGATATTCAAATAACGCGAGCAGCTTACCTGATTGTGTTAGTGGAATGCCGTCTTTTTTTATTGAATGTATGACCGTCTCACCTTGCTTCTCAATCACACATTCTAATGAATGACTTTGAATTTTTATAAAAGAGTTCTCTTCTTCTATTTTAATAATGGAAGATTTTTCAGTTTCATGGCTCAGTGGTGTTAACTTAAACGACTCTTCTTTTGGATCAGTTATGACCGCAGAATGGCCTGTCCACTTTACACTACCATCAGGCCAAAAGGCCATTGGCCATGATTCTACTTCAATATCATTGCTCCCCTTTAATTGGAACGTAGTATTTTTTTCAAGCTCTCCTCTTTTCCATGGAACTCCAAATGAAACACCTACTGGGGTATGAGCTGGTGATTCTAACCAATTTAATTTCATCTTTAGTCACTCCTTTGTATGTTTCGTATCTAACCATACAAATGATAACGCTTACGAGCAATAACACTTTTTTGCTCTCTACTAAAAAAAAGCTTTAAACCCTCTAAAGAATAAGGATTTAAAGCCTTTTTGATATTTTTCTTATTACGACCCTTAAATGATTTTAGATAAAAATAATTTCGTTCTTTCGTGTTTAGGATTGTCAAATAATTCAGAGGGAGTTCCCGTTTCGACGATTTCACCTTCATCAAAAAGAACAATTCGATCGGCAACTTCTCTGGCAAAGCCCATTTCATGAGTCACAACAATCATCGTCATTCCTGTATGACATAGTTCTTTCATTACGTCTAGCACCTCTTTTACCATTTCTGGATCAAGAGCAGATGTAGGCTCGTCAAACAGCATAATTTTAGGCTGCATGGCTAGCGCCCGGGCAATCGCTACCCTTTGTTGCTGACCACCTGAAAGCTGCCCTGGGAATTTGTGTAATTGCTCTGGTATTCCAACACGTTCTAATAAGCCTAATGCGATTTCCTCCGCTTTTTTCTTCGGCCATTTTCTTACCCAAATCGGTGATAACGTAATGTTTTTCATAATCGTTAAATGAGGGAAGAGATTAAAGGATTGAAAAACCATTCCTGTTTCCATTCGAATCGCTTCTCGTTTCTTAATATCATCCGTTAATTCCATTCCATCTACTTCAATAGAGCCTTCTTGAATTTCTTCTAAACCATTTATCGTACGAATAAACGTCGATTTCCCAGAGCCAGAAGGTCCGAGTACACAGACAATCTCGCCTCTTTTTATTGAAATATCAACATTTTTTAAAACATGTAAATCATTGCTATACCATTTATTGACCCCAGCACATTTAATAATATCTTCTCTTTCTTCTAAAGGAATCGTAGGGTCAAAATCTTCAACTGCTAATTTCATGAAAATCCTCCTTAAGAGTGACTTGTTTTTAAAGATTTCTCAATTTGTTTGCTTGTAATGGACATAAGATAGCAGAATAACCAAAACACAAAAGCAACAAATACATAAATTTCTTTCTGAGTACCTAAAAATTCAGGGTTTGCCATCACGGCACGACCAATTCCTAATAAATCAACCACACCTACAATAGCGACTAGTGTTGTATCTTTAAAAATAGAAATGGATTGTCCGACCATAGACGGAACCGTCACTCGAAGTGCTTGAGGTAATATAATAAACGCCGTTCTCTTCCAAACATTTAACCCTAGAGCATCTGCAGCTTCATATTGACTTTTAGGAATAGATTGCAATCCACCCCTGACATTCTCTGCGATATAAGCCGCATTAAATAATGTGACGGCTATCGTTACTCTTAAAATACTATCAATGGTAATTCCAGCAGGTAAAAACAGTGGAATGACGAGCATAGCAACTATTAATAGTGAAATTAAAGGAACTCCTCTTATTAATTCAATATAAAATATACAAACGGATCGAATCACAGGTAATTTACTAGCTCTGCCGAGCGCTAACAGTACCCCTAATGGAAACGAAAAGACAATCGCACTAGAGGCAATAATAATGTTTAAGGTAAAGCCTCCCCAAGCATTCGTTTTAACTGTAGGTAAAATTCCAAAGCCATTTAAGAAAAAAATCACGACCGGGTATAATAATAACCAACCTACTATAGAAAACTTCTTTAATGAAGGAAAGCGTCTCCCAATAAGCATTCCCATAAATAATGTTGCAATTGCTCCAACAAGCCATCCCTTCGATCCGATTGTAATAAAAGGTAAGACTACATGTAGAGCGACTAAAGCAGCAATAAAATAAAAGACAACCTTTAAAATATTATTCCTGTACAGTCCATAGGAAAGTCCTAACAAGAACATTAAAACTAATAGACTAACCCAAGCTCTCCATAAATGAGCTACTGGGTATTGTCCAATAATTAAAAGTTTAAAATTAGCTGATATAACGGACCAATTGGCACCAACCCCCCAAGTGATTACACCTGTTAATACAGAAACGATTACAACAAGTGAGAGGACCGTTAATAAAGTATTAAACCAGCTATTAAATAAATTTAGCTTTAGCCATTGAATGAAATTAGGCTTATTTTTCAGACTAACGCCTGGACCTTTCGTTAGTTTAGGTTCCATGTCCTCACCTCTCTACAATTCTTGTGTAATGGTTAAATATATTCATGATTAACGATGTGATTAAACTTAGGGTTAAGTAAACGAGCATCCATATAATAATGATTTCTAACACCTTTCCTGCTTGGTTCATAATCGTATTACCGACTGCTAATATTTCAAAATAACCAACGGCAATCGCCAAACTAGAGTTCTTCGTTAAACCTAAATATTGGCTAGTCACAGGAGGAATAATCATACGGATTGCCTGCGGAAAAGTGACAAACCTTAATACCTTTCCACTATTTAATCCTAGAGCACTTGCAGCTTCGATCTGTCCTTTAGGAACAGCCAAAATACCACCTCTTACGATTTCCGCAATATATGTGGCTGTATAAAAAACTAACCCGCATAAAATCGCGGCAAATTCTGGGTTAATTCGATTACCTCCACTAAAGCCTACTCCCTCTAACGACGGAACCGATACGGACCAAGGACCTTCTCCTGTTACAACCCCTGCAATCACACATGCTAGTACAAAAATCGCCATTCCTGATAAAAGGGGATAAGTCCGTTTGCCCGAAGCAATTTGTTTTCGTAACAAAATAGTACGCCCGACAAGACCAAGTACAACTCCACCAATTAATAAGATGAGCCAGACCATGCTTCCATTCCATTCTAACCACGGAAATGCAAAGCCACGATTCGAAAAGTAAAAGACACCAAAAACGGATTCTACTTCTTGTATTCTTGGAAGTGTTAAGAAGAACGCAAAATACCAAAAAAAGATTTGAACGAGCACGGGTGTATTTCTAAAAATTTCAACATAGGCACCAGATAATACTCTTACTAGCCAGTTTGAGGATAATCTTGCCACACCAACTAATACTCCAATAATGGTCGTTAAAATAATTCCGATAAAAGCCACTCGCATTGTATTCATAAAACCTGCTAATAATGCACGAAAATAACTGTCTGCAGGTGTATATTCGATAATTATATCTGAAATAGCAAAAGAAGCGGTTGATGATAGAAAACTAAATCCAAAGCTAAGACCTGCTCGATTTAAGCCTTGAATGGCATTATTAATAAAATATGCAGAAACTAAAAATAAGACGATAAGAAAGACGATTTGCCAAAAAACCCTAATAAATTTTCGGTTTCTCCATAAAGGTACACTGGCTTCTATTTTTCCATTAGCCACGAATTTACCTCCCTTAATTCATTGATGACCTATTATTTATAAGAAAAGAGCCTGCTATTAAAAGAGCAGACTCTATCCAATTACATTATCTAAATGGTGGAGAATACAAAATTCCTCCATCTGTATAAAGTGCATTCAAACCACGCTCTAAATTAAACGGACTATCGGCTCCGATATTACGGTCAAATATTTCACCATAATTTCCTACCTGTTTCACTATTTGATAAGCAAAGTCATCTGGTAAGCCTAATTGTTGACCTAACCCTTCCTCGACTCCTAAGAACCTTTGAATATCCGGATTCTCACTATCCAAAAATTCATCGATATTATCAGAAGTCATTCCGAATTCTTCCGCTTGAATGGTAGCCATTACAGACCAATACATCACCTCAAAAAATCTTGTGTCTCCATCTAATACGGAAGGCCCTAAAGGCTCTTTAGATAAAACTTCTGGTAAAATAATATGATTATCTGGGTCAGCTAATACTTCAAACGCAGATACTAATCCAGATTGGTCCGTCGTCCATGCATCAACTGTACCTGATTCATAGGCAGCTATTAAGCTATCTCTATCAGGAAACAGTAAAGGTTCAAAATCAATACTACGAGCTCTCATTTGATCGGTTAAATTCAGCTCTGTTGTTGTTCCCTGCTCCACACCAATTCTCGCACCTTGTAAATCTTCTAATGAGCTTATACCTGAATCAGCTGGAACCATCATCCCTTGACCATCATAGAATGTCGTAGGGCCAAAAGCTAAACCTACATCAACATCTCTCGTCAATGTCCAAGTCGTATTTCGAATCAGCACGTCTACCTCACCTGTCTGTAGAGCTGTAAAACGCTCTTGAGCTGATAGAGGACGAAATTCAACGGCATCCTTATCACCGAAAATAGCGGCGGCAATCACTTGTCCAAACTCTACATCAAATCCCTCTTCTTCACCTGATGAACCTACATATCCGAAACCAGGTAATGTATTATTTGAACCAATCACAATATAATCTCTTGCTAAAACTTCATCTAGCTTTCCTCCACCTGAGGTTGATTCCGTTGGCGCATCATCTGTCGGCTCTTCATCATCTGTTGGTTCCGTAGAGGTGTCTTCTCCAGAGCAAGCTATCATGATTAATGTTAATAGAGTAATGAATCCTAACAAAATACTTTTTCGCACGTGTTAATTCCCCCTCTTTCTTTTTTGGTTAACCTTCACTACTAGTTATAACGAAAACAAATGGAAAAAACATGGATATTGTAAGATTATTTGACTTAATATTATGAATTCATTGAATTTTAAACGTCTATCAGCTCCTTTTTTGAGGGCTCCCAGCCTTATTCGATTTACGGCAAATAATCTTACGATACCTACATAACTGAGTTATAGAAACCCTTTCAAAGTTTCATTTTTTTTCACATTTACATGATATGATAGAAATGCAGTGAAAATGAATACAAGTTTAAAGGAGTTCACAATGAACACGAGAAATATCATGTTAATTTTATCTTTCATCTTCATTTTGTTCCTTAGTTCTTGCTCACAGCAAGAGTTCGAAGCTCCCCTTCTGGACGAGCCTTATTTATTGGTTTCTCACGTAAAAGAACCTGCGTTTTCTTATATTAATTTAAACACTCACGAAAAAATAGGTTCATTTAAGCAGCCATATCCTTTAACTAATTTGATTTCTTTAGCTCCTCACGAGCTATTAGCAACTAGTCAGCAACACAATGCTATTCTACATTATGACTTATTGGCTGGAACGATTGAGCCTGTCCTTACTATTAATAAAGGATTAACAGATTTAGTTTATAATGAAATCAAAAACCAGCTCTATGTAACTGATATTCAAAATAATGTCATTCATATTATTAATGCTTTAAATTATTCAGTAGAGGAAACGATAGAAGTTGGACAATCCCCTACAGAACTTTCTCTCGATCAAGATAACCAATTATTATATGTTTTAAATTTAAACAGTCATTCATTAGTCATCATTGACTTAGAGAATATGAGTATTAAACATGAGTTCGATGTAATCGATAGACCCTCTGGGCTTTTTATAAAAAATAATTTAGTTTGGGTTGGTGGTCATGGCCCTTATGGTGATCTAAATCGTCATATCTATGGTTATGACATAGCTACCGGAGAATTAATAGAAAAAATTGAAGTAGGTTTAATGCCGATTGCTATGTACGGAGATGAACAAGAAGATTTTATTTATATTCTTTGCCACGGAGACCATATTTTGACTAAAATAGATACGACTACGAACACATTGATTAACACGGTAAGCGTTGGGCAAAACCCCAATTATTTAACAAGTAATAATCGCTCTATTTATGTAACAAACTTAGATAGTAATACCGTTTCAATCATTGATAAAAATACCTTTACCGTTGAAACGATTACCGTACAAGAAGGGCCACTTGGAATGATTTTGGAGGATAGAAATGACGGATAAAAAAAGTATTTTATTAATAGATGATGAAGAAGCTCTACAAAACCTAGTTGCTACTTATTTATTCAAAGAAGGCTATCATGTGATGACTGCTTTAAAAGGAGAAACAGGTATTGAGCTCTATAAAAAGAATCAAAGAGACATTTCATTAATTTTACTTGATTTGATGCTTGAAGATTTAGATGGCTTTACGATCTGTCAACAAATTAGAAGTTTTTCTTCGGTCCCCATTATTATGCTAACCGCTAGAGCCAATGAAGAGGACCGAGTTAAAGGGCTAAAGCTAGGCGCAGATGACTATGTGGTTAAGCCCTTTAGTCCACGAGAGTTAATGGCGAGAATTGAAGCTCAACTTCGTCGTTCTAATCAATTTTCAAGTTGGAACCAATCGATACACCATAAAGGTCTAGGAATTGATGAACAAGGTCGAAAAGTTTTTATTGATTCGACTACGATTAACGTTACCCGAAAAGAGTTTGACTTACTTCATTTTTTGATGAAAAATCGTGGTCAGGTATTTTCTCGAGAACAACTTCATGAGCAATTATGGGGAATGGATTCAGATATCGGAACATTACGGACAGTTGATACCCATATAAAAACGTTAAGGCTAAAATTGAAGGGTTACGGAGATTGTATTAAAACCGTCTGGGGAGTCGGTTATAAATTTGAGGGATCTTAATGAAAAATTGGTCAATACAAAAAAAGCTATGGCTATCTACTAGCATCATTATCGTTGCGGTTACTCTCATTTTTTCTTTTCTTATTTATTTTCTTTATGAAAATTTATATATAGATAAGCAAATAGAATTTCTACAAAACCAGGGAGAACAACTAACACAATTATACGACGAGGAAGGAGAAAGCTCATCCTTTTTAGCTCAAATTGAATTTCAAAGGCAATTGAATGAACCGCTAGGGGTGACAACTATTTTCACGAATGATCCGATGCTTCTAAGCAGTGGAAGTCCTTTTGACCCCTTAAATACGGAGGAACTTATTACCTTTGAAGAACGACAAAAGCTTTTAGATGGTGAGATCGTTACACTAATACGTTCTCATCCTCATTTTCATCAAGATATTTTAGGGATGGCCTTTCCAATTATAGAAGATAATCATTTGTCAGGAGCGCTTTTTTTATCCATGACATTATCTGATATTTATGAACCTTTTCAGGAAATCCAATTTTATTTATTGGTCTCTATTTTATCCATCCTTCTTATCATTACTTTGACCATTTATCGAGCAGGGCATAGTATCACAAAACCTTTGTTTAAAATGAAGGCACTAAGCTCAAAAATGGCTAAAGGTGATTTTAGTCAACGAATCTCTGAAAAAGAAAGTGTGAAGGAATTTAACGATTTAGCCCGTTCCTTTAATCAACTATCCCATTCCTTAGAGTTAGTAGAGAAGAAAAGAAATGAATTTTTGGCTAATGTTTCACATGAACTAAGAACACCGTTAAGTTATATGAAGGGCTATATTGAAGCCTTACAAGAAGGGCTCTTTGAAAAAGAAAAGGGGCTTGAGATTATAGAAAAAGAATCCAAGAGACTGGAGAGAATCGTTCATGATCTTCTAGACTTAGCCCAGCTTGAGGGAGAATCCTATCCTATTCACAAAGAGCCGATTGCCTTTTCTCAGTTAATTATCGATGTTACATCCTCCTTCGAATTAGTATTAAAAAAGAAGCAAATCACCCTACTACAGCAATTAGATGACGACATGATTATTTTTGGTGATTTCGACCGTTTAGAACAAGTGGTTCGTAACCTTTTGGATAATGCGATCCAGTACTCTGAATCAAATAAAAAAGTGAGAATCAAGCTTTTCCAAAGTAATGGTCATGCCCAGCTTCTGATTGAGGATGAAGGAGTCGGTATCCCACCTGAAGACTTATCCTCGATAACAGAACGATTTTATAGAGTTCAAAAAGGAAGAACACGAAAAGCAGGTGGCACTGGTTTAGGGCTCGCTATCGTTTCTCAAATTGTAAAACGACATTCTGGTGAGCTTGTTATCGATTCGCAATTACAAAAAGGAACAATCGTCACCATTTCATTACCTTTAGATTCAAGTCATGAGATTGAATAGTGATGGCAGAGATTGAAGATAAAAGTGGAAGAGGCTGTGACACCATTAAGAACCATGCTTAGAAATCAGATATTGGTAAGGTACCTTCGTTTCTAATCTGCACAGCCTTTGCCTCCTTTCTTGACAGCCGCCAATAAGAGAATTGTAATATAAGCTGTTTCCCAATAGGATTCGGGGCCAACCTATCTTCCAAACGAATGAAAAATTCAGCGCTTCGGTCGTTCTATATCTTTTTTGTCTTAATACATTTTTTTAATAGTAAGTGTCTGTATTTTAAGGACATTCACCTTATTATTTTTCTATTACTAGCGTGATTTTGAACGTTTTGTAAACTTTAATAAACTTCACTTTCTTTTCACAAATACTTGATAAAGTGTTAAAAGATAAGAATTACATAGTGTTGAAGGAGGATATTCATTGAAGAAATTGTTTTTTGTTATCTTATTATTGAGCTTTTTAGTATGGGCTCCGTCACAAATTTTTGGACATAGTCATTTAGAGTCATCTAATCCAGCAGATGGTGAAGAGCTAACATCACCATTAGAAGAAATTATTCTACAGTTTGATGGTGGGATTGAATCAATTAGCACATTAGATTTATTAGATGAAAACAATGAAGTAGTCGAATTAGATCAAATCGAAGTAGAAGGATCATCGATGGTTGCTATACTTTCTGAACCTATTACTTCTGGTAGTTATATGGTTTCGTGGTCGATTGTTAGTGAAGATACACATGTCTTAGATGGTGAATTTTCTTTTACTGTTAATGCACCACAAGAAGAGGAAGAATTAGATACTTCTGATGAGTCAAATGAAGAAAACATTGCAAACGAAGAAGAAGATATAGATTCTGATGAACTTGAAAATGAGCCATCAACAGAAGAAGAGACAGACACTGATATTGCATCATCTGATGAAAATAGTTCAGGAATTTCAGGAGGACTCGTTTTCATAATCATTTTAGCGCTCATCGTTATGGCTGCTATTACTTTCATTCTTACTAAAAAGAAGAAATAAAGTATGGTTATAGCTAGTAATTTACTTTTATACTTAGGATATTCAATTGCGATGGGGCTAGCTGTAGTTCAGCTTCAAACTCTAACAAATTTAAAGGTTCATTTTAAAAAAACGTTATATTACGGAAGCATGAGTATCATTCCCCTTGCTTCCTTTCTTCCTATTCTCGACCTCTCCAATAGTATGTCAGCGACCTTTGGTCTATCATTTTTAGAGGCGTTCAGGATGATATTAACTACCTTTCAAGTAGGTCATGCTTGGATTTTTATTAGTGTTTTATCAGTTATTTCGATTTCTGTTTCCTTTTTCCAAAAAATGAAAGGAAGAGCTACTATAATTCTTCAAATCATCCTACTTGTGCTAATAGCGTTTTTTATTAGCTGGTCTAGTCACAGTGGGTCCTCTCAAGGACTTTCAGGTATTTTAACTCATATGCTTCACTTTGTGGGATTTGCGATTTGGATAGGTCCATTATTCGTAGTAGCTTGGCTAACACAGCCGATTCATACACTAGAAAAATTCCACAAATGGTTTTCTCCTCTTGCTTTTAGTGGATTTATACTAATAATCATTTCTGGACTTCTTTTAATGAATCAGCTCGTTCCTAGTTATGTCAACAGTTGGACTGGTTCTTATGGTCAATCATTATTGATAAAGCACCTATTATTCATTCCACTCGTTCTATTTGGAATCAGACACGCCTTTTTACTTTCGTGGAATTTATCTAAGCTATCTAATCAACAATATCTAACTTCCTTTAAATTTGAATCTGTCATAGCCCTTGCTATTTTTGCAATTTCTGCTTATATGACAGAACAAGTGCCACCTGCTGAAAGTGATTTATCAGCGGAGCTTTCTCCGCTCTATCTCTTCTTTCAACAAGGAGATATTTTATTTGCCAATAGCATAACGATACACTTTAGCATAACTAGTCTCATTATGCTCCTTCTATCTTTAATTTTAATCTTTAGCTTAGGATGGCTATTAATTAAAAGAAATCATCTTGTGTTAATCTTATTCGGTTCACTCACAGTAATGATCTTAATCTACATTGCATTCATGACTTCTTTAGCGAGTATTTGATTATCTCTAATAAGAAAACTCCAGGCTGGACACTACTCACGAATGAATGATTCAACACATTTTAGGTGCCTGGCTGCTCGCTCCCCCATAACACTTCAGACCGGTGCGTGCTGCCAAATGAACCTTTTTTTTAAAAGTGAAATTCGTCATAATCACTTCATCCACTGGAGTCCTGCTTACGTCCATAGGGAATCTACCCGTTCAAAAACCCTCCTTTTTTTCCATGATATGCTCCCCAATAGGTAGACAGATTAAAAAAATAAATCTGACTACCTACGGGGGAGTATTTTTTATGTCCAAACGATCCTATTCCGCAGAAGAAAGTGATATGCTCCCCAATAGGTAGACAGATTAAAAAAATAAATCTGACTACCTACGGGGGAGTATTTTTTATGTCCAAACGATCCTATTCCGCAGAAGAAAAATATGAAATATTGAAAGCATTAGGAGACCGTTCGTCCCGTGAAGTGGCATCCCTATATAAGGTAACCCATTCCTCCATTTTGGTTTGGAAACACAAATTTGATAAATGGGGGCTAGAAGGGCTAAAGAAGTCTTCAACATGGAAAAAGTATTCAAAGGAACTAAAACTATTGGCCATAAAAGATTATTTGTCTGGCCATTATTCTATACGTGAGATTACGAGAAGGTATGAAATATCAGATGCATCTGTCCTCAGAAAATGGATCAAGAAGTATAATAGTCATAGTGAATTAAAAGATACGTCACAAGGAAGGACAAGAGCTATGACTAAGGGAAGAAAAACGACTTGGAAAGAACGAATACAAATCGTCATTGATTGCTTGGGGAACGGAAAAGATTATCAAGAAGCAGCTCGTATTTATAATGTTTCATACCAACAAGTTTATCATTGGGTTAAGAAGTATGAAGAGGGAGGAGAGGAGGCGCTGAAAGATAGACGTGGTGTAAAAAAAGAAGCAGCTCATCTAACTTCAGAAGAGAGAATAGCCCTACAAATGAAAAAGTTAGAAACAGAAAATGAAAGGTTACGTGCGGAGAATTTATTTCTAAAAAAGTTAGAGGAGATCGAAAGGAGGCGAAAATAAGCCAAATCCGATTTGAAGATAAGTATATCGTGATTCGGGAGCTTCATCAGAAGGAGAATTTAAGCATTCGCTTACTCTGCGAGAGCGCAAAAATCGCACGATCAGCCTACTATAAGTGGCTTAACCGTACCCCTTCCACCCGAGAAAGACAGAATGAAGAAATCATCAAAGAGATGAAAATTCTCCATGATAAAATGGATGGTATCTTCGGCTATCGCCAAATGACGCTTCATATCAATAGGAAATTCGAGGAAAAACTTAATCATAAAAGAATTTACCGGCTAATGGTAGTGGCTGGTTTACGTTCTGTCATTAGAGTTAAGAGGAAGCCATATAGACGTTCTACCCCTCAATATGTAGCAGAAAATCGATTAAATCGGGAATTTACCGCGGGAAAACCAAATGAGAAATGGGTGACCGATGTCACAGAATTGAAGTATGGCCAATCAAAGGCTTATTTAAGTGCGATTCGTGACCTCTATGATGGATCCATTGTAAGCTATGTTTTAGGACATACCAATAATAATCAACTGGTATTCAAGACACTTGACCAAGCAACCGTACTATTAGATGGGGAACATCCGCTTATTCATAGTGATCGGGGGTTCCAGTACACCTCAAAAGGATTTAAACATAAGATAGACGCAGCGAAGATGACGCAAAGCATGTCACGAGTTGGTCGATGTATTGATAATGGGCCAATGGAATCTTTTTTTGGAACACTGAAATGTGAGAAATACTATTTGCATAAATATAAGACATTTGAGGAACTTTCTCTTGCGATAGATGAATATATCCATTTTTATAATCATGATAGATACCAAAAACGATTAAACGGCCTTAGCCCTATGGAATATAGAGCTAAAGCCGCTTAAACATTTTTTATTATTTCCACTGTCTACTTGACAGGGGGCACTTCAC
>NZ_LTAO01000037.1:76115-192919 GCF_001590785.1 Alkalihalobacillus trypoxylicola | reverse complement strand
TTTTTAGATGGTCCTTAATCCTGTAAGATTGGCCGACAATATTGACGACAGTCGCATGGTGTAAAAGCCGATCCAGGATGGCATTGGCAATTTTAGTATCCTGGAATATGCCATCCCACTCTTTAAAGCTCATATTTGTCGTTAAGATGGTGCTTTTCTTTTCGTATCTTAAATCAATGAGTTGAAAGAATAACTTAGCGTCTTCCTTATCAATAGGTAAAAAGCCAAGTTCATCTATAATTAAGAGTCGATATTTTCCGTAATGTTTTAAACGAGCTTCTAAGCGATTTTCGAGCTTCGCTCGTTTCAGGTTTAAGATTAGGTCATGGCACTTAATAAAGTACGTACTTGTCCTCTTTTTAGCCGCTGCGATACCGATAGATGTAGCTAGATGCGTCTTACCAACGCCACTACTACCCATAAAGATGAGGTTCTGTTTCCTTTCAAGGAAGCGGAGAGAGACGAAGTCTAGAATCTGTTGCTTATTAATCGATGGTTGAAAGTCAAATTGGAATTCACCTATTTCTTTGCGATGTGGGAATGCTCCAACTTTAACCATAGAATCAATCATCGTCTTTTCTCGTACATCAATCTCATAATTCGTTAATTTGATTAAAGTGTCTACGAGCGAAAGCTCGTTCTTTGTACTAAAGTCAATGGTGTCCTGAAGGTGGACCATCACTTGTTTTAATTTTAGGTATTCTAAGTTATCAATGAGTTGTTGATAGCTACTAGTCAATTTTATATACCTCGTCCATCGTCATTAGATTTTTCTTCGCTAGTTCTTCAGCGTCCTCGTATGAGGGCATCTCATGACCTAGCACTTCTATATAATGAGCTTCTTTATAATTCAACACTTTTGTACTGATGGTATGAACAGCGACTAATTCTGTGTTATGATAGACATGAATATGGTCATCATAAGTTTGTAATTGGACAGTTTTCCCCTTATATTCAGGTGGGACTGAATATTGGTTTGATTGATAGGTAATCATACTCGCTGGGTTAACTTTTACATGACTCATTTTGACTTTATAAGAGTCTCTTAAGTCCTTCCGTGGTAGGGGGAGTAAGTGGCTCTTTTCTTGTTTATAAGCAAGAAGAGGAATCTTACGATTACCCTGGTGGAAGGTTTGGTTATGACGTGTGTTGAGCTTCTGTACAAAGTCATGTAATTCTTCATAGGTGAACATCCCTTGGTAGGCATGTATCTCATCAAGCAATTTCATAATGGTCTCCACTTTTCCTTTCGTTCTTGGTCTACCAGCTATACAAGGTTTCACCTCGAATCCATAGTCTTGAGCGAATTGATTAAATCGTTCATTTACAATGCCACGGTTATATTTGGTACGGTGTTCATCCATAACCGTTTTCATATTGTCTACTAATAAATGTTGAGGCACCCCACCTAATCCTTCAAAGCTCTCCGTTAAAAAGGACATTAAGACGGTTTGAGATTTAGACAAGGTTAAACCGTAGGTTCTAAACCGGGAGTAACCTAGTACCAGCACTCCTATGTTCACCGAGATTTTTTCGCCATCACTCGTGATATAAGGTACATTCTCTTTCCAGTCAAATTGTGCTTGTTCTCCTGGTGGCGTTTCATACCGCACGACTACGTGAGGGTTTGGCACTCTTTGCCCTTTACTAAAGTACGCTTGGCATTCCGGCTTGGTTGATAAATATCTTCTAAAAGAGGACTCCGAACACTCTAATCCATGGTGATCCTTCATAAACTGCCATAAGACTTTTTTGTAGTAAAAGGTTTGCGGAGTTTTATCTGATAAAAGGTCTAGAATGATTTCATAATATGGATCTATTTTTGAGGCTCTCACCCTTTTCTTTTCTAAATCCTTTCCAGACAAGTATCGATCGACGGTTCTCCTATCCACCCCTAAATCCCTTCCTAACTTACTCTTGTTGATTTTCATATTTAAGTTCTCCATTAACTCTTTATATTTTATTAAATCCTCTAACTGTTTAATCTCTATCTCCGTTGTCACTTCTATTTGCACATGCATCTGTCTCTCACCTCTAGCTCAGTATGCATGCGCTGACTAAAAGTGTACATTCTTATTTAATCGTTTCTGTACATTCTAAGACTAGCATTTATAAATGCATCTGTCTCTCACCTCTAGCTCAGTATGCATGCGCTGACTAAAAGTGTACATTCTTATTTAATCGTTTCTGTACATTCTAAGACTAGCATTTATATGAAAATCGAACGGTTAGGTTTTTGATTTCCACTTTAGGTAGATGCTTTCCCAAGGGCTTGTCTTCAGCTAACTCTGACTACGCAGAGATTGGTCAGAGTGGATCTTCAGACTACGCTGATCCTTTGGTAGTCACTACCTACCGTTACAATCATCGAGTGAGTTCAGAAACATTCAGTACATTTTCATAATGAATGATCGTTTTATTCATTTAAACCCACTTCATCATTCATATTCTTAGATGAAAATCGAGCGGTTAGGTTTTTGATTTTCACTTTAGGTAGATGCTTTCCCAAGGGCTTGTCTTCAGCTAACTCTAACTATCCAGAGCGTCGTCAGAGTGGATCTTCAAACGGCGCTCATCCTTTGGGAGTCACTACCTACCGTTACAATCATCGAGTGAGTTCAGAAGCATTCAGTACATTTTCATAATGAATGATCGTTTTATTCACTTATAGAGCAATGATGAAATTCACTTAGTTAGAATATTAAGAAAAAAAGATTGATTGTCTCAAATCTTTGTAGTAAGGTTTATTTAATAAATATATATATTAATATTATTTATAAATGTAAATCAAATGATGAATGGTGCATCTGTATTACGTTTTTTTATAATTGTAAGATTTAAGTTTAGTAATCACTGAGTAATAATTATGAAAGCGTTATCAAAGGAGGGTTTTTATGAAAAGAGTGTTAATGTTGATATTGTTTGCTGTTTTTATTAGTTTAGTTGCTTTTAAGGCTGAAGCGAATGAGCCTAATCCTGTTTTTAAAGAAGCATCTGTACACGATCCCTCGGTCATAAAAGTAGAAGACACATTTTATGTATTTGGCTCACATTTAGCCGCAGCTAAAAGTAAGGATTTTATGCAATGGGAGCAAATAACCACTCATGTTCATGAGGGAAATCAGTTAATCCCTAATGTTTACGAGGAATTAAGCGAAGCATTAGAATGGGCTAATAGTGATACGTTATGGGCTGCTGATGTTATTCAGCTAGATGATGGTCGTTATTACATGTATTATAATGCTTGCGAAGGGAGTTCTCCTCGCTCTGCAATGGGAATTGCTGTAGCGGATCATATTGAAGGACCATATGAAAATTTAGGAATATTTTTAAAATCGGGAATGTGGGGAGAGGAAAGTGAAAATAGTGGCGAGATTTATGACCCACAAAAACATCCAAATGTCATTGATCCTCATGTGTTTTTTGATGCTGAAAATAGACTCTGGATGGTTTATGGCTCGTATTCTGGTGGGTTATTTATCTTGGAAATGAATTCAGAAACAGGGTTTCCTTTAGAGGATCAAGGCTATGGAACCAAATTAATAGGAGGTAATCATGCTCGAATAGAAGCCCCATACATCCAATATCACCCAGATACTGAACATTATTATTTGTATATGACCTTTGGTGGCTTAGATACAACAGGTGGCTACAATATGAGAGTGGCTCGTGCTGAGAATCCGGAAGGACCTTATTATGATGCTGAGGGAAATAACATGCTTGATGTATATTCTGATCCGACTTTACCTCTTTTTGATGATCAATCTATTGAACCTTATGGAGTAAAGCTAATGGGTAATTTTTTGTTTAAGAGAGAGCTTGGAGAGGCTGGGTCTGGAATAGGAAATGGTTATATTTCTCCTGGTCATAATTCGGTTTATTATGATGAAGAAAAAAATGAACAGTATTTAATTTTTCATACTCGTTTTCCTCAAAGAGGGGAAGAACATGAAATTCGTGTTCATCAGATGTTCATGAATGAGGATGGCTGGCCAGTAGTTGCTCCAGTCCGTTATAGTGATCATGCTCTTCCTGAGGTTGTAAATGAGGAGATTGCTGGTGATTATCGTTTCATTAACCATGGAAAACAAATAAGCGCCGAGATCAATGAATCTGTTTATATGTCATTGAATCAAGATGGCACGATTACTGGAAGCGAAACAGGAAGCTGGCAGAAATATAATGACGATGATATTTTGATTGAAATAGCCGGCGTCGAATATGTAGGAGTTGTCCAAAAACAATGGGATCCTGATGCAAAAGCCGAAGTGATAACCTTTTCAGCACTTTCAGAACAGGGTGTAGCGATATGGGGTAGCCAATTAAAATCTTTGAAGAACGAAGAGCTCGTTCAAGCAATAGCTGACCAATTAAATTTAGGGGCTACTCATAGTGTGATACAAGACATATTTTTACCAACTCTCGGAAGTAGAGGAGCGATTATAGAATGGGAGTCATCACACCCAGAGTATATTTCGCCAACTGGAAAAGTTACTCGTCCAGTATCTGGAGAAGGCAATATAACGACAACTTTAACCGCTACTATCAAAAAAGAACAAGCAATCGCTACCGTATCGTTTGAAATTACCGTTTTAGAAAGTGTAAAAAGTGGGCTTGTTGTTCATTATTCATTAGATGGTCATTTAGAAGATAGTAGCGGTACTTTTCGTCCAGGAACGATTGTAGGAAATCAAATAGACCGTGATGGTGGAAATCTCTTATTTGAGGAAGGAATGGTAGGAGAAGCTGTTCTATTTGATGGAGAGACAGGTGTCCGTTTAGATGATGGCCTTATTACTAGTGATCAGTATTCCATCTCTTTCTGGCTTAAACCTTCTCAACTAACCACATTTTCGACTACTTTTTTTGCTGCAAAAGATTCAGAGAATTGGATGAGCTTTGTACCGATGGGGCATGATGGTGTTCAAAACCAAACGATGCTCTGGTCAGGATCACAGCAGTGGTATGATGCAAGTTTAGGAACAAGCTTGGATATCAATGAATGGTCTCATATCACCTTTACAAATAACAGGGGTGAAATTCATCTATTTCTTAACGGAGAGCTTGTATTCGAAGGAAGTAATTTTCCTCATATTTTTTCAAGTGGAGATGGAACTTTTACATTAGGTGTCAATTGGTGGGATGAACCTTATAAGGGACTAATGGATGAGATTCTAATTTACAACGAAATAGTCTTATCCGAATCTGAGATTATCTCCTACTATCAATCAAATGGATTAGAAATTCCTCGGAAAGAAAACGAGGACTCCGATACTAATGATGATGAAGAATTAATAATAGATAAGGATGAACAGGAAAGCGATTATAAAGAAGAGGGAAATGACACAGAAACAGATAAACAGATAACAGGTGACAAAGACCCTCAAGAGGAAATGAAGGGAAATCAAAAAAGAGAACAGGAACAAATAGAACAAAGGCTACCAAATACATCTACTGATTCTCACCGAAATGTATTAATAGGACTCATTATTTCTTTAATAGGCGCTGGATTATTTACTATATTGAAAGTAAAAAGAATAAAAATGAAAACATAGAATGGTTAAGGTTTATTCAGATGTTAACGAAAAAGAGTGGGGCACAACTTGTTTTTAAAATATCTCTCAAATCGAAACTTGAAATGATCAGTAACGGATGCAAACACAATGAACCCTCCTTCTTGTTAAAAGAATGAGGGTTGTGTTAAATGGATAAATTCTTTATGGAAAGACAAAATTAGCGGAGTGCCTTGGGAAAGTGAACAGCCGGGCGCTTAACATGTGAAGAGTCATTTATTTCATGCGTATTATCCAAGACTAAGACTCTTATTTTCTTTTAATTTATTATGATTTTATTCTTTTAAATGAGTGAATTTCATCATTGCTTTATAAGTGAATGAAACCGAACGTTTTTATAAAATATATTTTGAATGTTTGTGAATTCACTCGATGATTGTAACGGTAGGTAGTGACTCCCAAAGGATGAGCGTAGTCGGAGTTAGCTGAAGACAAGCCCTTGGGAAAGCATCTACCTAAAGTGAAAATCAAAAACCTAATCGTTCAGTTTTCATTATAAGATATGAGTGATGAAATGGATTCAATTAACGTATCGTTATTTTCAATCGAAAATGAGGTGGCATTAGTTTTTCGGAGATAGCTACTTGGGTAAGGCGCTCATAGCGTGTAACCTCAAGCGCTTTTTTTTCTTTTTGAAGCTTTATAATTTGTTTGCCTTCTCCACTTTCATAGAAATTTTCTCCGTATTTCTTCTTGCTATAGTCCAATAAATCAAATATTTGTAAATCTAATGATTGAATCGATTCGGCTAGAGAATATATTCTTCTTTGCTCGTAAATAGAAAGAGATGTTAGGGGAATAATGACACTAACAGCTGCTTCAATTCTTTTTTGATAGCTAATGATTTCCCAATTTAATTCATTTCTTTTTCCAGGCTCCAAGCAATAATTTCCATCTTGTAAAAGCAAGAGGTGAGGGTATCCTGAATAGGTTTTATTAAGTAGTTTGTTTCTTTTTTGGAGTGGTGGGACTAGATACTTTTTTTGATTATGATTAATAGGTAATCCTACTATCTTCTTTGTTTCCACTACCTTAATACCTATATCAAGCCATTCATAATCAGTACTAGCATTTTGATTAACTCTTAACATATATTCTGCTTTTCTATTAGCCATCAAATCAACTCCATTTTAAAATAATCAATGTACCCTATATGAGTGATGTTCATAATTGCTTTATAAGTGAATAAGAACCGAGCATTTTTTATAAAAATGTCTTGAATGTTTGCGAATTCACTTGTTGATTGTAACGATAGGTAGTGACTCCCAAAGGAGCAGCGCCGTTTGAAGATCCACTCTGACGACGCTTTACATAGTCAGAGTTAGCTGAAGACAAGCCCTTGGGAAAGCATCTACCTAAAGTGGAATCAAAAACCTAATCTTTCGGTTTCCATTATAAGATATGAGTTATGAAATGGATTCATATATAAATTTAATAGTTTATAAACCTTATTAAAAGTTATGTGAGATGATAGAGTAATATGTCTGTTTTCATGAAAAAATCGTAAAGATAAACTATGAAGCTAGTACATAAATTACCATGCAAATACCTATACTATTTCCTAGAAAATATAAAAATTTGAACATGTTATCGAAAAACAAATGAATTGTTTATAGTAAGTGTTATAATTTCCTTAATAGATTTTAATAAAAAAATGCAACTAGAACATAGTATCTATTTAAATTAGTAGAAATCAAGTAAAGATGAATTGAAAGCGTTTCACTTTAGGTGTGTCATCATATGAAAACTTACTTGATTTTAAAATTTCATTAAGATACTAGTAATCTTTTGAGGAGGTCATTTAATCATGCAATTAGAATATTTGGATCGTGGTTTAGTAGCTGTTTCGACGGATGAAGGGATTTTTCTTAGCTGGAGACTTAGAGCAACAGAGGTAGATGGCTATTCAAAATCGGGACTTACGGGTGTAAACTTCAACGTTTATAGAGATGGAGAATGGATTATTCAAATAGAGGATAGTACCAATTTTTTAGATAAATCAGGGACTAACCAATCTAAGTATTTTGTGAGGGCGGTTAAAGAAGACAAAGAATTAGATGAAAGCTCAACAGTAACCCCTTGGAGTGAGGGATATTATGATTTACCTTTACAAAAACCAGAGGATGGAATAACACCTGTAGGAGAAACCTATACGTATCATGCAAATGATATGAGTGTAGCGGATGTAGATGGCGATGGTCAGTATGAGTTTATTGTCAAATGGGACCCGAGTAACTCCAAAGATGTATCTCATAAAGGATATACTGGAAATACCTATATTGATACATATAAATTAGATGGTCATCTATTATATCGAATTGATTTAGGAGTTAACATTCGTTCAGGGGCACACTATACCCAATTTATGGCATATGATTTTGATGGTGATGGAAAAGCTGAAATTATGTTTAAAACGGCACCTGGCACAAAAACGGTTCATTACAAGGAAAATGGTGAACCAAAATCTGAAACATACATAACGATGCCTTCTTCTGATAGAGAGGCAGGATATAGTCATACAGACGACTATAGAATGAGCAGTGATGATTATTATGAGCACATTGTAGAGATGTTTAGTAAATGGCATGAGCATAGTGAGGTTTTAAGTGGGAACTGGCCAAAAACTTTAGAAGAAGCCTTTGGAACGACGCCACAATATGACTATCCTTTATCTAATAAAGATGCAAGAGCATTAGCTGATTATTTTATAGATGAATATGCACCAAGTCGCAGCGAGAAGAATCAATTGCGTAGCTTTGAAGGTTTTATAGTCAATGGACCAGAATATTTGACTATTTTTAATGGAGAAACAGGAGAAGAGCTTCAGACTATTCATTACAAACCTGCTCGCCATGATGATGGCTTAATGTGGGGAGATTATTCTGCCAAACGTATAGAACCAGGGAATCGAGTGGATCGGTTTTTAGCAGGAGTCGCTTATTTGGACGGCGAGAAACCATACGCTATTTTTGCAAGAGGGTATTATACAAGAACGACTCTTGCTTCATATAGTTGGGATGGAATGAATTTAGAACAATATTGGTATGTAGATAGCGGATGGATACCGATGGATAATCCATTTAATGATAATCAGCATGGTAAAGACGGGACAAGTGAGCAGTACGGAAAGATTACTACACAAGGAGCCCATTCCTTAAGTGTGGCGGATGTAGATGGAGATGGAAAAGATGAAATTGTTTATGGAGCTGTGACAATTGATCATGATGGTTCTGTTCTTTATAGTTCCTTTGATGTGTTACCACCAGAAAGTGCTGATCCAGGGAAATATGTACGATTAGGTCATGGAGATGCTCTTCATGTAGCTAATATTGACCCTGATCGTCCAGGCTTAGAGATTTTTATGGTATTTGAAGGAGGTCAAGTTGCTCCTTATGGATATGCTTTAAGAGATGCTGCAACAGGTGAAGTACTATACGGTGGATATTCCGGACGTGATACGGGAAGAGGAATGATAGGAGATATTGATCCAAGCATAAGAGGACTTCAAACCTGGGCAGAAGGGTTATTTTCTGCTAAGGGGGAGCACTTAGGAGATTCAATACCAGGCTCGAATATGAATATTAAATGGGCAGCTAATATGACTACTCAAATTATCAATGGGGCTATTGACCAGACACCGACAATTGATGATTGGATTCGAGGCCGTCTTTTAACTGCAGAGGGTACTAGGACAAATAACCATACAAAAGGAAATCCTTGTTTAGTTGCCGATATATTCGGTGATTGGCGTGAAGAATTGTTAGTTCGCACAACCGATAGCTCAGCAATAAGAATATTTGTTAGCACAGAGGTAACAGATCGAAAGCTCTACACACTTATGCATGATGCTCAGTATCGAACTGGAATTGCTTGGCAAAACACATGTTATAACCAGCCAGCGTATCCAAGCTTTTATTTTGCTTCTGATATGGATTGGTCTAAGGTCCCTATCCCAAAAATAAAAATAGTGGAAGCGGGTAATAGGTAAAGACAAGGATGAAATTAGTCTCTCGATGATTATGAGCTAATCTCCATTAAAAGATCTGATACATTGTCATTTTTTAATTGTTTCAGCGAATTCTTTGATTATCAGCAGTATGTTTTCATGGTAAGAAAGTCACTTCATGTTATTTTTTATTCGTTACTTAAACTAGGAGGGATTATGATGCGAGTTACTGTATGGAATGAAAATCGTCATGAACAAACAAATGCTACTGTAAAAGACATTTATCCGAATGGAATACATGGAACCATTGCCCAATTTTTATCATCTGAAGAAGTAGAGGTGCACACCGCTACATTAGATGAAAAAGAGCATGGTTTAACAGAGGAAGTTTTAAGTGAGACAGATGTATTAATATGGTGGGGTCACTTAGCACACCATGAAGTAAAAGATGAGATTGTAGCTAAAGTTAAGAAAAGGGTTCTAGAAGGTATGGGACTGTTGGTCCTCCATTCGGGACATTTTTCGAAGATTTTTAAATCATTGATGGGAACTACCTGTGATTTAAAGTGGAGAGAAGCAGATGAGCGTGAGAGGTTGTGGGTGGTTGATCCAAGTCATCCTATTGTTGATGGAATAGGTGAATATATTGAATTAGAAAAGGAAGAAATGTATGGAGAGCATTTTGATATTCCAGCACCTGATCAATTGATTTTTATGAGTTGGTTTGAAGGAGGAGAAGTGTTCAGAAGTGGGTGCACGTATCAAAGAGGAAGCGGAAAGATATTCTATTTCCGACCAGGACATGAAACGTACCCTACTTATCATCAATCCGATATTCAGAAGGTTATTAAAAATGCGGTTCAATGGTTAAAACCGGTAAATAGAAATACTCCTATTTATGGAAATTCTAAGCCGTTAGAAACTATAACTCAAAAAGAGTAAAATCTCGATTGATTTTTTGAAATCAATTATAATTAAAGACAGGCAACTATAATTAGAAGACTATAAAAAAGAGGTGTGTGTATGCCTAATTTATCAGCTTGGTTTGAAAAAGGCTTGTCCAAAAATGAATATATTAGAGCGATGGAAGTTCATAAGGATAACTTATTAAATGTGTATAATCACTTTGAGTTACCTGATGAGGAAAAGAAACAATTATGGGAGCTTCAGGATAAAGGGCTGAAAGCTGTTATTATAACAGCCGATTGGTGTGGCGATGCAATGGTTAATTTGCCTATTTTAATGAGAATAGCAGATGAAGCTTTAATTGAAACACGATACTTAATTCGTGATGAAAATCTTGAATTAATGGATCAGTATTTAACAAACGGAAAATCAAGGTCAATCCCTATTGTTATTTTTCTAAATGAATCTAATCAAGAAATTGGAAAATGGGGGCCAAGAGCACCAGAGGTCCAAAAGCTTGTTGAACAAATAAAGAATGAAAAAAGAATCCCTGAGGATAAAAACGCTCCGGGCTATGAAGAAGCTTTCAAAGCTTTTGTTAAGGAAATGACAACAATGTTTAGAGAAAATCAAGATATATGGGGTTTAATTAAAGAGGACTTATGTACTGAATTGAATAATGCAGTTGAAGAAAATTAGGGCTGGGACATAACCTTTTTTTAAATAACATCTCATATAACGAAACTTGAATGATGTGGAATGAATGCAAACACATATAACGAACTATGAACCCTCCTTACTGTAAAAAAGGAGGGTTCTGTTGAACCAATAAAGACGAAACCTAGCGGACAGAAGGCACGGAGACTCCAGTGAGATGAAGTGGTCATGCCCAACACCCTTTTAAAAAAGTTAGTTCGGCAGCGCCCAGCTGGACGCGTAGTGACTTGGGGAAGCGAACGGACGGGCACCTATCCTGTGTGGAGTTCTTCATTCATGCGTTTCGCTTTCTTTAATTTTTTTGCAGGAAATCTATTAAGAGTCTAACTGTCTAATGAGTAAAATTTTTAGTTAGAGAGGGGAAATGAAAATGGAGAAGGTTGTTCTTGTAGGATGCGGTGGAATGGCAAATGTTTGGATCGACGAGGCTTTGAAAAGAGAAGACGTTGAAGTGGTAGCTTTAGTGGATTTATATGTAGAAACGGCCAAAAGGTTTGCTGAAAAAAAACAAGTATCTATCCCTATTTTTTCTAATTTATCAGAAGCGATTGAGGAGACAAAGCCAACCATTATATTTGATGTGACGATTCCTGCAAGTCATAAAGAGGTAGCAACAACGGGTTTATTAGCAGGACTTCATGTCTTCGGTGAAAAACCAATGGCTGAATCGATACAGGATGCAAAGGAATTAGTTCATTTAACAGAAAAAACAGAAAATAATTATTTTATTATGCAAAATAGAAGGTATGTTAAGGGAGTAAGAGCAATCGAGCAATATTTAAAAGATGGACATTTGGGAAAATTAGGCTCCGTGCATACTGACTTTTTTATTGGACCTCATTTTGGAGGGTTTCGAGAATTAATGAAAAACCCATTATTAGTTGATATGGCCATACACACTTTTGACCAAGCTCGTTTTATGATTGGAGCTGATCCAGTAGCAGTTTACTGCCATGAATTTAACCCTCCAGGCTCTTGGTTTCAGCATCCTTCATCCGCAATTTGTATATTTGAAATGAGTGATGGAACCGTATTTTCTTACCGTGGTTCATGGAGTGCTGAAGGTTTTGAGACTTCATGGGAAGCTGATTGGCGCTTTGTTGGAACGAAAGGAACATTGAAATGGGATGGAACTTCTTCTCCTAAGGCAGCCATTGTTAGACCATCTGAGGAGCAGGTATTTTTGAATGAATCTGAAGTAATAGAGATTCCGTTAAATTGGAAAGGAAGAGAAGGACATTTAGGCTGTCTGGATGAAATGTTTTTAGCGTTAAAAGAAAATAGAAAAGCCGAAACAGATTGTAGTGATAATATTAAAAGTTTAGCAATGGTTTTAAGCGCAGTCGAAAGTGCACAAAAAGGAGAAAAAGTGCAAATATCTTGGTAATATTTTATGTTTAAGGTTTAAAGGCTCACTTTGTCTTTAAACCTTTTTAAATGGAGTTCACATGCTTGGATAATTTCTTTAAAGAGAGAAAAATAGTAAGAGCGACTAATACGAATAATAAATCAAAAAATAGAATTAAAAAATAAAAGTTTGATTGATGGAAAACCATCATCCCCGTCATCGCACCCATCATTCCACCCATAATCCCTTCAATAGTTCCGCAAAGTATACAGAGGGCTTCAAAGTCTTTTCCTACTAAATAACCGATTGATATTCCAATGAAACTGGCTATTAAAGTCGACCAAACCAAATCATGTCCAAATAATAAGCCAATAGTAATACCGAATGATAAGCTCGACATTAAACATAAAGCCATAACGATTATATGAAGATGCTTGGCTGAGTTTTTTAACTGTATTCTATTGTAATGGATATGAAGCATACAAAAAAAGGTTATAAAAGTTAATAGAATGAAATTAATAATCAGTATATACATTAAAAAAACGCTCCTTTTATTACTAAATAAGGTTTTCTTACAGTCTATTCGTTCATTGGGACAATAAGACCGTAATCTGAAAATAACAAGAATAGATGGAAGGATTTTTTGTCTAACGGACGTAATTGGCGAATCTATATGGTAATCAATCCTACTCTTGATAAATAAAATTATTAATTGTAATATATATTTATTAACAATTTAATTAGCGTTCTATTTTATAGTTCAATAGAGATTAAATGAGGGGAGTAGGAATGTGAAAGAAAATAAATTAGAAACCGTAATGATAGAAGCAAAGTTGGGAGAAGAAGTGAAGTTACCGAATGCCATAAAGGTTCCATTATCAAGCGAAACTTCTATAGAAATAGAGGTGGTATGGGATCTTGAAGTGGAATCTTTTAATGAGGCAGGAATCTATCCGATAGAAGGGAGATTAGCGATAGAAGATTATCCGAATCCATTAATTGAACAAAGAGCCGATCCTTACATTTATAAGCATAGTGATGGCTATTATTACTTTACGGGTTCTTATCCAAGCTACGATAGAATTGTTTTAAGGCGTGCAAAGACCATTAAAGCTTTAAAAACAGCGGAAGAAAAAGTCATTTGGCAGAAATATGATCAAGGTATTATGGGAAATCATATTTGGGCGCCAGAAATTCATTACATAAATAATAGCTGGTTTATTCATTTTGCCGCGGGCAGTGCGGAGGATAAGTGGGCTATTCGTCCTTACGTTCTTCAAACAAATGCTAGTAATCCTTTGGAGGGTGATTGGAAGGAGCTTGGTCAAATCAACCTTTCATTTGATAGTTTTTCTCTTGATGCTACTACTTTTGAACATCAAAATACGAGATATTTAATTTGGGCACAAAAACCTGATAATGCACACATATCTAATTTATATATTGCGGAAATGGAAAATCCTTGGACAATAAAAGGCTCTCCAACTTTATTAGCTCAACCAGAATATTCATGGGAACAGGATGGAGAGAGAGTTTGTGAAGGAGCTAGTGTCATTAAAAGAAACGGTAAAATATTTGTCACTTATTCTGCTAGCGGTACTGATGATCGGTATATGATGGGATTACTAACGATTAATGAAGAAGATGATTTGTTAAATTCAGCTGCATGGACTAAATCAAGTGAGCCTATTTTTTTCAGTTCAGTTGAAAACTCTGAATATGGACCAGGTCATAATAGTTTTACAGTTAATGAATCTGGTGAGGATTTACTAGTCTATCATTCTAGATCTTATAAGGACATTGAGGGACACCCACTCTATGATCCTAATCGTCACACAAGAGTTCAAAGAATGTTTTGGGATTCAAAAGGATTTCCCTTTTTCGGAGAACCAGGTCAAACTAAAAAGCTGCAAAGTTTAATTATTGAAGGTAAAGTGATTGTTCATAAAGAATATGTTAAGGAAGAGAATATTCTTTAGCTCATAAAATAAAAGCAATGATAGGGGAGAATCGTCATGACTAATTTCGTTAAGTTAAATGTTGATATTGAACAAGGAATTATTAATAAAAATGTTTATGGCCATTTTGCTGAACATCTAGGTCGCTGTATTTATGAAGGAATTTGGGTAGGTGAAGATTCAGAGATTCCAAATACAGAGGGTATTCGAAATGATGTATTAGAGGCATTAAAGCAATTAAAAATACCTGTTTTAAGATGGCCTGGAGGCTGCTTTGCTGATGAATATCATTGGAAAGATGGAGTAGGCCCGAGAAATGAAAGAAAACGAATGGTTAACACTCATTGGGGCGGAGTGGTTGAGAACAATCATTTTGGTACACATGAGTTTATGAGATTATGTGAGCTTTTAGAAAGTGATCCATATATTTGCGGTAATGTGGGAAGCGGAACGGTTCAAGAAATGCAAGAATGGGTAGAATATATGACTTTTGATGGAGAATCGCCCATGGCAAATTGGAGAAAGGAAAATGGGCGGGACGAGGCTTGGCCATTACCTTATTTCGGGGTAGGAAATGAAAATTGGGGTTGTGGTGGTCATATGAGACCTGAATATTATGCTGATTTATATAGAAGATATCAAACATATGTCCGACAATATGGAAAGAACAAGATTTATAAAATTGCTGGTGGGGCAAATATTGATGATTACCATTGGACGGAAGTGTTAATGAGAGAAGCCCATTGGCTTATGGATGGGCTAAGTCTACATTATTATACAGTTCCTAAAATTTGGGAAGATAAAGGAAGCGCTACCAATTTCCCTGAAAACGAATGGATTGCAACCTTGAAAAAAGCTCTTCATATGGATACCTTGATTACGAGGCATTCAACTATCATGGATAAATATGATCCTAGTAAAAGAGTGGGACTCATCATAGATGAATGGGGAACTTGGTTTAATGTAGAGCCTGGCACAAATCCAGGATTTCTTTATCAACAAAATACCATTCGTGATGCACTAGTAGCTTCTCTGCATTTTGATATTTTCCATAAACATAATGAACGAGTGCAAATGACAAATATAGCTCAAACAGTTAATGTGCTACAGGCAATGATTTTAACAGAAGGTGAAAAAATGATTAAGACGCCTACTTATCATGTTTTTGACCTATACAAAGTACATCAAGATGCGACCAAGCTTTCCTTAGATATCCAAGCAGAGAACTATCAGTTTGGAGAGGAGAATATTCCAGCTATCAGTGGGACGGCTTCTATAAATAAAAATGGACAAGTTCATATTTCTTTAAGTAATGTTGATCATTTACAGACTCATTCTATTGAGGTTGATATTAGAGGCTTGAACCTTTCTGAAGCAGCCGGTCAATTATTAACGGCGGACCATATAGACTCACATAATACATTTGAAGAGCCTGAGCAAGTTAAGCTAGTCGAATTCACAGATATGGAACTTCAGGATCAAAAGCTTGTCGTTCAATTACCATCTATGTCTGTGGTCACCATAGCTTTATCATAGTAGAATATGAGTTTAGAAGAAAAAGTTTGCAAAGGCTGCGAATCATCTGTTACTGTCGAAAAAAAAGAATTAATTAGACTTTTGGGATCTATTCCTCCAGATAAGATGAGTTCGAATACGGTTTATGAAAAAAGAGTTTCAACCTGTTTAGGTTGTGAGGCATTGTTGTATGGTACAACATGTAAATTTTCCGGTATGATTGTTTTTTATAAAGCGAAACAACAAGAAAAACGCTGTCCTTACCCTCAAAATGGGAAATGGTAAAGAAAGTAAAGCTTCAAATAAAAGCAATCAAAAAACATACTAAGATTAGAGGGTAGCTTCATCGATGGATGATTCTACCCTCTATTTTGATTTGAGAGCATAGTGAGAAGTGAGCAAAAGCTTGACCAAGGCCTCTGGCAATTACAATCTATTTCATATGAAAGGTTGTTGATGAGTGTAAACCAATGAACAGTGGCCTTAAGATTATATAAATTCTCAATGAAATACAGGCAAACAGCCGGTGCATCGTTCCTCTATCGTTCTCCATATTTATGCGTTTTGTTCCATCCTCTAATTCCTTAAGAAAACATTAATAACCACTTGAGTAATTCACTTGATTAATGGGCAGCTGATCCTTTTTTTCTAGATAAGCTTGAAGGTTAGGCAAAAATATATCTTGTATAACTCGTTGATTGTAGTACTCAGTACTACCAGCTGTGTGAGGAGTAATAATAACTTGCTCCATCTCCCATAGTGGACTATTTACAGGTAAAGGTTCTGTTTCAAAAACATCAAGTCCTGCTCCTGCTATGATTCCATTTTCTAGTGCCTCAATGAGATCCTGTTCTTTAACAGAAAGACCGCGTCCAATATTAACAAAAAAAGCTGTATTCTTCATTAACTTAAAGCTTCTTTTATTAAAAAGGTGGTGAGTTCTTTCTGTTAAAGGCAAAGCACAAATAATAAAATCGCATTGAGGAAGTACTTCTTCTTGTTGTTCTTGACTATACATCTGATCAAAATACTCCTCTTTAATGGGGCGGTTTCTTACTCCTATTACCTTCATATTAAAAGATTTACAGATTTTAGCGATTTCTTTTCCGATCGCACCAACACCAAATATCCCGACCGTTTTATTGTGTATTTCTAGCTTTAAGCCTTGATTATGCCACTTTTTTTCTTGTTGATTTCGAACATACTCATGAATTTTCCTTGTGAAGGAGAGTATAAGTGCCATAACCGTTTCAGAAATTGGATAAGCATGTACGCCATTTGCACTTGTTAGAGTGATTCCTTTTTCTTCGAATTGCCTTAATGGAAAAGAATCTACTCCAGCTGACCAAGATTGAATCCATTTTATTTGTGAGGAATCTAAGGCGTTTTTCATTTCATCTCGCCAACCTATAATAATTTCAGCTTTTGCTACTTCATTATTCCAAATCGAAGGGTCTTTACCATGAATAATTTCCCAATCAGACATTTTGTCAGAAATTGCTTTTAATAAATCCTGATTAATATTTTGGCTGATGATTATTTTTCTTGTCATAACGTCACCTCATTTATGTTTGTAAAGAAGAAATTAATTCGTTATTTATTATCATAAAACAACTGCACTTTACTTGTCACAAAATTTAATCAATTCTATACTAAAGGTAAGAATAAATTTAGAAGGAGGAATTGTAATGGAATATCGTCGTTTAGGAAGAACGGATCTAAAGGTTTCAACTGTAGGTGTAGGTACATGGCAATTTGGTGGTGAGTGGGGTAGAGATTTTAATCAGGATGAAGTCAATGCTATTTTAGATACAGCCAAAGATGTTGGCATTAACTTAATAGATACGGCAGAATGCTACGGTGACCACTTATCAGAAAAATTTATCGGACAGTATTTAAAAGATTCGAATCGTGATGATTGGATTTTGGCTACAAAATTTGGACACCAATTTCATAATCATTTCGAGAGAACAGATTATTTTGATGCGAAGTCTGTATTGAATCAATTAGACCAATCTTTGCAAGCGCTATCGACCGATTATGTTGATTTGTATCAATTCCATTCTGGAAGTGATGAAGTTTTTCGTAACGATGAACTATGGACTACTTTGGATAAACAACGGCAAGCAGGAAAGATTAGACATTTAGGAATTTCAATTGGAAGCAATGAAAATATCTTTCAAGTAGATTTGGCTTCTGAATATCAAGCAGATGTTATTCAGGTAGTATATAACCGACTTGAAACTCAGCCTGAAGCAAAGGTTTTTCCTTCTTGTATTGAACAAGATTTAGGTGTGCTAGCACGTGTTCCATTAGCGAGTGGTTATTTAAGTGGGAAATATAAAGCTAATGCTACTTTTAATGAACAAGATGTCCGCTCGAGACATGAAGCTGAAAATCGCAAAAGAATTTTACATAACGTTGAAGATATAAAAAAACAAGAGGTTCCGACAGGTATGGATATGGCTCAATGGGCTTTAGCATGGTGCTTAAAGCACCCGGCAGTTACGACCGTTATTCCAGGATGTAAAAATCCTGAACAGGTCATTTCTAATGCAAAAGCTGCCAGCTTAGATTTAGGAACAGGTGAGCATAGACAATTATTGAAATAAGTATCGTATTGTAGCGGTAGTTAGACAAGATAAAACAAAAGAAGCACAAAATGAGGCTGTCTCAAAAGCCCTTGGTCTTCGTGATTTTGCGGTGAACTTAAGAAAGTTCACCGCAGCCACCACCCAACCGCCTCTATTCACCTTAAAAAGAAGCAAAATGAAGAGTGGGATGAACAAAAAATGTTCATCCCACTCTTTGTTGTTGAATATAAAATCAGCTAGACAGGCAACGACTTTGTGTGGAGTTCTTCATTCATGCGCAATATACTAGCTGCTTTTTTTCCTCATCCTGCTGTTCTACAGTTACCTTTTTTTAAAACCATCATCGTTTATGAAGCCATTTTAATGTTCTTAAGGTTTCTTTAATTTTTCTTTCTTTTTTCTTTAATCTAGTTATGTAAATTAAAGATATTAAAATGACATTAGGAGAGAAACGTTATGAACAAAAAAATATTGCCGTATGGAGTATTATCTGATCATCATTTTGCGTAAATCGGTCGATTTTCAGTTGATGTCAGCGAAAACAAATTCACTCATACAACGGAATAGAGAAAAGGATATCCTTTGTCGGAAGAGTATTGGGTGAGCGAACAGCCCTTTCTTTTTATTTGAAAGGAATAATTACTATGAAAAACGGGAAAAAGGATAAAGCTAATGTATGAGAGGAACTTCATATTTTGCATGGAGGATTCTACTTTTTTTTAATATCTTTGAGATTTTATCACATAAAAAGTGACAGAATTGTAACAGTGATAGCCTATAATTTGTTTAGTTTCTTTTCATCTATAGACATAAACAAGGTGAATGTAAGATAAGGAGTGTTTAGTGTGACAGAAGTGAGAAGTGCGCCAGGAAGAGCACTAAATGAGAGAAATTCATATTTTGACAACATAAAATTCTTTTTAATTTTTTTAGTGGTAGTGGGTCATGTCATTAGCCCACTTAAAGGACAAGAAGGCTTTTTATTTGACTTATATGTCATGATTTATTTGTTTCATATGCCTGCTTTTATATTTGTATCTGGTTTTTTTGCTAAAGGGTATAAAAAGAAAGGGTATCTATATAAGGTTTTTAAAAAGGTACTTATTCCATATTTTATCTTTCAGCTTATCTATTCTGTTTTCTATTACCTCAATGGGTCGGCAAATAGCATAAGCTTCGATCTATTTTCTCCTCATTGGACCATGTGGTTTTTGTTAAGTTTATTTTGTTGGAATGTATTGTTGTTTGTTTTTGCAAAATGGAGCTGGGCTGGTTTAGTGCCTGCCATTGCGCTTGGTTTAGGAGTTGGTTATTTCGATTTTCTAGGAACCTATTTTAGTCTATCGAGAACCTTTGTCTTCTTTCCATTTTTCCTTTTAGGTTTCCTTATGAAAAAGGAATATTTTCAAAAGTTAAAACGAAGTAAATATACTAGCTATATAGGGGCTTTTATCCTACTCGTCACCTTTATACTTGTTTATTTTTTCTTTCCAGAAGAGGGAATACCTTGGTTGTTTGGTAGCTCTTCTTATGCAGATATTGGTGTAGGAGCTTGGAGTGACAGTCTTATACGATTATCTCAGTATTTTATTTCGGCGGTCGTTATGTTCTCTTTTTTGGTAATCGTTCCACAGAAGAATTATTTTTTTACGATTATTGGCCAAAGAACGATGTATATTTATTTACTACATGGTTTTATCATTCAGCTTATACAAACTTTTGTTTCCAAAAACGTTTTGTATGAATTTGCAGGGAATTATGCATTATTAATAGGGATATCTTTAGTGATTTGTTTTATATGTGGAAGCTATTATTCAAAGAAATTAATTCCTATCCTAAATTAAAGCAACAAGTCCTATTTGAGCTCATTCAATAGGACTTGTTGTTTTCTTTTTAATACTTCGAGTTTCAAACTAATTTCAGATACGGTAAAATAAGATAGAGAGAGGCTTAAGGGGGAAAGAGAGTGTGCGAATGATTTTAAATTTTTTGAAACCTTATCGTATTCCTTTATATATTGCTTTATTTTTTATGCTTGCCGAACTAGTAGTTGAGCTTATTCATCCTTTATTATTAGCCAAAATTATTGATGAAGGGATAGCTAATAACAGACTAGATACGGTCCTTATTTGGGGAGCACTAATGGTAGGAAGCTCTTTAATTGCTTTTGTTTCAGGGGTTTTAAACTCTTTTTTTGCTGGACACGTCAGTCAAGCGACAGGATTTGATATTCGCAATACGTTATATAGCAAAATCCAATCCTTTTCTTTTGCTAGTTCACAAAGGTTTCCTACTTCTTCACTAATTACACGATTAACTAATGATGTTACTCAAATTCAAAATACAATATTTATGGGATTAAGAATTATGATGAGAGCACCATTAATTGTCATTGGTGGTGTCATTATGGCCTTACTAATAAATGTACAGCTTGGTCTCTTTTTAGTCATTACGATTCCAATTCTTATCCTATTTCTGATGGTAATGATGAAAAAAGGAGGAGCATTATTTAAGCAGGTTCAACAAAAGCTGGACGGAGTTAATTCCATTATTAGAGAGCATTTAGGTGGTATAAAGCTGATTAAGGCTTATGTGAGGAGAAAACATGAAAATAAGAGGTTTGTTCAACAAAATAAACAGTTAATGGAACATACGGTAAAGGCTTTACGTTTAATGGAAATAACCATGCCTATTTTGTTATTTCTAATGAATATTACAATTATAGCGATTCTTTGGTTTGGTCGTGAATTACTACTCACTGGCTCTATTCAAGTAGGGGAAATTGTCGCGATTATTAATTATATATTAAGAATAACAGGTGCATTAACCGTCTTTTCAATGATCATTATGGTATTCTCAAGGTCAAAAGCATCAGCGGAGAGAATTGCGGAGGTCTTACATAATAAAGAGGATTTGACAGAGCCATTACAAGTGGAAAATCCTTTACTCAATCCTAAGGAAACGGTGTTATTTGAAGATGTATCGTTTCGTTATCCTAATTCAACTAAATGGTCTTTACAACACCTTAATCTAAGTATACAAAAGGGAGAGACTGTTGCCATAATAGGAGGTACTGGCTCTGGAAAAACGTCACTTTTTCAGCTAATCCCAAGATTATATGATGCAACAGAGGGTTCTGTGAAGATAAACGGGATTGAAGTAAAAAAACAATCTATAGAAGCTTTAAGAACCTCCATTGCCTATGTTCCTCAAGACGTAATGCTTTTTACAGGAACGATAAAAAGTAACATTAGCTGGGGAAAAAATGATGCATTAGACGAGGAAATTATGAATGCAGCAAAAAGTGCCCAAATTCATAGCACTATTGAAAAGCTACCTCAGCAATATGAAGAAAGAATTGGCCAAAAGGGTGTCAATTTGTCTGGTGGGCAGAAGCAAAGAATTTCTATTGCAAGAGCTCTTATTCGTCAGCCGGATATCTTGCTTTTAGATGATTGTACAAGTGCACTTGATGGAGAGACGGAAAGTCATTTAATGACTGCATTAAAAAAATATGACTGTACCACTTTAATCATCACACAAAAAGTGAGCAGTGCTAGTCAGTGTGATCGTATTATTTTGTTGGAAAATGGTAAGGTACATGCTAATGGAACTCATGAGGAGCTTCTAGCTAATAATGAATTGTATCGGAAAATTGAGGAGTCACAAAGAAGGGGAGGGGTTCTAAGTAATGCTTAAATCAATAAAGGAACCATTTCAATACGAAAAAATACCGCTTCGTCAAAAAGTAAATACCTCTAAGACTCCTCGCCCTGAGCAACAAAAAGTGAAAAATTGGTTTACTACTTCAAAGCGAATATGGGGGTATTTAGCTACCTATAAGGGACAAATATTTGCTGTATTATTTTTAGTCATCATTAGTTCAGGGTTATCACTATTAGGTCCATATATTGTCGGAAAATCAATTGATCATTTTTTGATAAATAGAGAATGGGATTGGTTCCTTCCTATATTATGCTTATTAGCACTCGTTTATCTTTTGCATTCTTTGAGCGTATGGATTCAAAATGTATGGATGGTTACAATTGCGCAAAAAACTATTTTTACTATAAGAAAACAACTTGTTCAGCATCTTCATGTATTACCTCTTCCCTTTTTTGATAAAAGGCAGCATGGTGAATTGATGAGTAGAGTGACGAATGATATTGAAAATATAAGCTCTACATTAAACAGCTCAGTTATTCAAATTTTCTCTAGTATCATCACTTTTATTGGTATTATTGTGATTATGCTCATTTTAAGTCCTCTGCTAACGTTTATTACGATGCTGGTGATTCCTTTAATGTATCTGGGTATGAAGTGGATTACAAAACGAACCTCGCAATTTTTTAAGGAACAACAAAAACAGGTCGGCGAGTTAAACGGTTATATCGAAGAAACTATTTCTGGACAGAGAGTTGTTAAAACTTTTTCTCAAGAAAATAGAGTAATTAACGAATTTTATCAAAAAAATCAGAAGCTGAAGGTTGCAAGCTTTTGGGCACAAACGTATTCGGGATTCATTCCTAAATTAATGAATGTGTTAAATAATTTAAGCTTTGCCTTTATTGCGGCTATCGGTGCTATTCTTGTTTTGAATGGAGAAGTTATAACAGTAGGAGTTATTGTGATTTTTGCTGAATATTCTCGTCAATTTACGAGACCTTTAAATGACTTAGCTAATCAATTCAATACTTTATTATCAGCAGTTGCTGGCGCAGAGAGAGTATTTGATATCTTAGATGAAACGAAAGAGAAAGACGCTCATGGAGCAAAAGAAATAAATGCAATGAAAGGCGAGGTCGAATTTAAGCACGTTTCGTTTTCATATAAAAAAAATCAAAAAACGCTTGAAAATGTGTCCTTTTTTAACGGTCACGGCAAAGCGACAGCCTTAGTAGGGCCAACTGGAGCAGGAAAGACAACGGTCGTTAATCTATTAGCAAAGTTTTATGAACCTACATCAGGAGAGATCGTAATTGATGGAATGGACATTTCGAACATAAAAACAGAAAGCTTACGGAATAAGATGGCTTTTGTGCTTCAAGATACCTTTCTTTTTCATGCAACCATTCGTGAAAATATTCGATATGGTCGCTTAGATGCAACGGATGAAGAAGTTGAAGTAGCAGCCACTATGGCGAATGCTGAATCTTTTATCAAAGAACTTCCTCATGGCTATGATACGATTCTTGACCAAGATGGCAGTGGCATTAGTCAGGGTCAAAAACAATTATTATCGATTTCCCGAGCTATTCTTGCTAATCCTTCTATTTTAATACTAGATGAAGCTACAAGTAGTATCGATACGATTACTGAAATGAAAATACAGGAAGCGTTAGATACATTAATGAAAGGAAGAACAAGCTTTATTATTGCACATCGCTTGAATACGATCGAAAGAGCGGATCAGATATTAGTCATTGATGAAGGTAAAGTAATTGAAAAAGGAAATCACCAGGAATTAATTAATAAGAGAGGTCATTATTATAAATTACAAAATTTATAATAATGATTTCAATTCTATACCATTACAGCTGCAAAGTTGATGTCATTAATAATAGTAGAGCTGGGACAAAACGCATGAAATGAATGACTCTACTATTAGATTACCGGCTGTTCGATCTCTCAAGACACTTCAGTTCGGTGTGGTGCTGCCGAACTAACTTTATTAAAATGATTTAGACATGGCCATTTCATCCCACTAGAGTCTCCGTGCCTTATGTCTGCTAATTTGTACTTCATAAAGAATTTATCCGTTCATCAGAGAGCTCCTTCTTTTCATAAGAAGGAGCTCATTGTTCGTTAATTGTGATAGAAAGTTTATGAACTTGTACCATATTTTAACCCCTTGTCTCATATAGTGAAGTAACAGACATAGACAAGGAGAGAAATTATGAAGCGATTTGTCAAAGGTGCAATACTGTTAATGATAGCTGCTTTTATTGGAGAATGTTTAGAATTTATTATTAATATAGTACTTGCCAAAGAATTAGGCGAAGAAGGTTTAGGACTATACATGTCGATTTTGCCGACCATTGTATTTTTTGTTGTGATTGCAAGCCTTGAATTACCCGTCTCCATTTCTAAGTTTATCGCAGAGAAGGAATCGATTTTTCATTACAGCATGTTGACCCACACGATACGCTTTGCCAGTTTATGTACTTTAGTATTTATGGCTTTGGCTCTTGCTGTTTTGCCACTTCTCAGTATTTTAGATCATTATCATCCAATGGTAAAAGTATTATTAATTATACTAATACCAATTGTTTCCTTTAGCTCGGTGGCAAGAGGTTATTTTATGGGTGCTCAAAAAATGACCAAGATAGCCTTTGCTAATCTCATCCGTCGAGTTGTTCAGCTACTATTTTTAGTGGTTATGTTTGGACTGTTCAAATTTGATTTACAGACTTCTATATTAATTGGTTTATCAGCAGTTATCGTATGTGAAATGATTGTACTTGCCTATTTAATCCTCGCTTTTGTTGGACAAATGAAAGGTATGAAGAAAGAACCAAGAGCTGAAATCTCTTCAAAGAAAGTACGTAAATCATTACTAGAAGTTTCATTACCAACAACAGGACTTCGCATTTTCCATGCCGCTACTTTTGCCATTAAACCTTTTTTAATAAAAGAGGCACTTATTAGAGCGGGTGTTTTGGATTCAATGGCAGTCATTCAATATGGTAAGCTCGCGGGTGTAGCTTTTACGATCGGTTTTTTTCCTGCCTTTATCGCTCATTCCTTATTAATCGTTTTAATTCCTACCGTTTCAGAGGCTTATAGTAAAGGTGACCGCTATCAGTTACACAATCTTTTAAGGAAAGTATTAATGTTTACCATGGTTTATGGAATTCCAGTCGTAGCTATTTTTTATTTGTTTTCCTCACAATTAACGACCTTATTCTTTGAGGATTCACCTGCAGCCGGTTATCTTCAATTATTGATTCCTTACTTTTTATCCCATTATTTTATTATTCCCATGCAAGCTTATCTAATTGGTCTTGGGCTTGTAAAGGATGCTTTTATTCATTCGGTCATCACAACCATTCTTTCCTTTTTAATGATGTTCTTCCTTGGCTCGATGCCACAACTACAGATGGATGGAATTATATTAGGAATGAATATGAGTGGTGTATTATTAATGATGCTGCATTATGCAACCATTTGTAAGAAACTTGAGATCGGCTGGCTTTTAAGAAGTAGATAAATTAGCTTAATAATATACGGGCAATAAAGAATCCCAAATATCTTTCTGAAAATGGTAAAATAAAATAAATATCGTTGCTTGAGTGAATTTCATCATTACTTTATAAGTGAATAAAACCCAATATGTCTTGAATGTTTGAGAATGAACTTGTTGATTGTAACGGTGGTTGTGACTCCCAAAGGATGAGCGCCGTTTGAAGATCCACTCTGACGACAAGCCCTTGGGAAAGCATCTACCTAAAGTGAAAATCAAACACCTAATTGGTCGGTTTTCATTATAAGATATGAATGATGAAATGAATTCGATTGTTATAAAAAAATTGAATTTTGAATTTATTGAGGTAAAATATGCAAGCCATTTTTTTAGGATGTATCGTTATATTATTTATATTATTTGAGAAGGGTACGTTGGTTGCTGAACCGCTATTTTGGCTGTGGGTAGGAGTTATGCTTACAGGCTTTAGTGTCGTTCAAATCTTGAAAAAGCCTCAAATTCTTCTGTTATCATTAGCTATTTTGACAGCTGGCTTTCAGCTTGTTTTATTATCTGAAAATCTATTTAGTTTTAGCTTCATTTATTTATTACTGCTTTTTTTTAATAAAACCTTCTCGGAATCGTTTAGACAACTTGTTAGTATCATGATCGTATCGCTCATTCCAATTTTAATGAATTTAAATTGGATGTTTTTAGTTGTCCACGTATTGATGCTACTTTTTCTATTTTATTCTTTTTGGAAAAGTGATCAAGAAAGAGAGAAAAGAATATCCTTGGAGGATGAATACAATCAACTTCTTCTTTCACATAGAAAGCTGAAAAGACAATTTCAAAATCAAGAAATTGATACAAGGGCTTCAGAGCGCACAAGAATTGCCCGAGATATACATGATACAGTTGGACATCAATTAACCGCTTTAACGATGCAGCTTGAAATGTTAAAAATAAAAAATGAGAAGAGTTTTTTAGAAGACAGCGATTTGGAGCAAGCAAAAAATTTAGCAACAGATAGCTTAGAAAAAATGCGCTCTTCAGTTCATGCTTTACAAAATGAAAATATTCAGGGATTTGGATCTGTTCTACAATTAATTCGTCGCCTAGAGGCTGAGAGTCATGTTCGAGTTGATTTGACGACACGGTCAGGGGTGCTTTCTGCTGCTTTATCTACTGAGCATATGATCGTCATCTATCGAATTGTACAAGAAGGACTAACGAATGCAATGAGGCATGGTCAATCAAGAGAAGTAGAAATCATTTTTGAAATCATTGGTGAACGAGGCTTTTCACTAACTATGAAAAATAAGCATTATACGAAGGATAAAGAGTATCAGATGGGTTTTGGTTTATCACAATTGCAACAGCGAGTCAAAATGTTAAAAGGCAGATTTACTGTAGAAAAAACAGATGACTGTTTTGTTCTAGCCGCTTTTTTCCCCATTCAAAAAGAGGAATATTAGTGCTAAGGAGTTTACATATGAAGAAAATTTTACTGGTTGAAGACCAGATGCTGGTTCGACAAGGTTTAAAGATGATGATTGAGTATACAGAAGAAAATGTGATTATTGCAGAAGCGGAAAATGGAAAAGAAGCCCTTTTATTATATGAAAGCCATCATGTGGATTTAGTAGTGATGGATATTAGAATGCCAGAGATGGATGGATTAGAAGCAACTAGAAGGTTAAAGAAATTAGACCCTAACGTTAAAATATTAATCCTAACTACCTTTGCGGATGATGAATACGCCTTAGAGGCTCTTAAGCTTGGTGCGGTTGGGTATTTGTTAAAGGACGCTGACCGCTATCGATTGCTCTATTCTATAAAAAAAGCTATAGAGGGGGGCTTAGCCTTAGATGAACAAGTTGCTGCAAAGGTAGTCCCAACTTTATTAAGTCAGGAACAGAAAGCTTTACCCAAACCTGACAACCTTTCGGAAAGAGAGCTTTCGATTATACGATTAATTGGGAATGGCAAAAATAATCAAGAAATTTCAGAAGAACTGTACTTGTCCACTGGGACCGTGAAAAACCATATTAGTCAAATTTTAATGAAATTACATTTACGAGATCGAACACAAATAGCGATTTTTGCCCTCAAGCATCAATTGACTAGCTCTGACAAATAAAGGTGAAAAATAAGAAAACCACAAAGAAGTGCTACGTTATTACAACGAAAGCCTTCTTCCTTTTTTTATTCCTCAAACAAGTTCTCTACACTTGATTTTATAATCCCATTCTTTGTTTTTCATGATTTATATATTTGAGTCATTTCATCATTGTTTTATAAATGAACGTAGCCGAACCTCTAATATAAAAATTCACTCGTAGATTGTAACGGTAGGTAGTGATTCTCAAAGGATGAGCGCCGTGTGAAGATCCACTCTGACGAAGCTCTGCGCCGTCGGAGTTAGCTGAAGACAAGCCCTTGGGAAAGCATCTACCTAAAGTGAAAATCAAAACCTAATCGATCGGTTTTCATTAAAAGATAGGAATGATGGAATGGATTCATTAAAAAAAAGATTACATTTATTTTTGCCTGGTTGTTGTTTAGTTTAGTAAAAGTAAAGAATTTATTAAAAGATTAAACCCCAAAAAGAAACGAGGTAAAATGGTATTAGTATTAGGAGGGAAAAGGATGTCGAACGCCACGATTTTACTTGTTGAAGATGATCCGGAAATTGCTCGGATTATATGTGACCATTTACGAAAAAATAACTTTCAGATTACTTGGGCAACTACGGGACATGAGGGTTTAGAGGATTTTAAAAAAGATGATTACGATTTAGCACTAATTGATTTGATGCTACCAGAACTTGATGGAATTACCTTGATTCGCTCGCTTCGAAATGTTTCTGATATTCCCTTATTAATTATCAGTGCAAAGGCCGAAGAACAAGAAAAAATAGAAGGCTTAAAGGTTGGAGCGGATGATTATATTACGAAGCCTTTTAGTTTAGATGAGTTATTAGCTCGGATCGACTCTCAATTGCGGCGTTTTAGACGGTATCAAAATAAAGAAGTACAGATACTTACTACTGAATATGTAGGTGGATTAAAAGTTGATTTTGAGAATGAGCTGGTCTATCTAAAAAGCTCTAGAATTAGTCTAACAGCCAAAGAGAAGGGGATATTCTTTTTACTTGCTAAAAATCCTTTTAAAACTTTTTCAAAAAGTGAAATTTATGAGCAGGTATGGTTTGAACAAGAGCTAGATGGTGGAAAAACGGTTACCGTCCATTTAAAAAGTCTAAGAACGAAATTAAAGGAAACTTCGCGAGCACCTAAATTTATCGAAACAGAATGGGGTATTGGTTACCAATTCATTGGAGTCGAAAAGCGATGAAGCTGAAAAATTATTTAATGTTCAGCTATTTTATTGTGATGCTTCTTCCTTTATTAGCTCTCTACTTTATTTACACAAGTTCACAGTATTACTGGCAGGAGAAAAATAGCCAGATTGAAAGTGAGGTTCTTCAAGAAGTGGAAGAATTTCAAAAGGTCATTGAAGACCCTAAATGGTTTACATTAAATCCAGATTTGTCCTATGAACCTCTTCATGATTTTATAGATGCGGATGTCGTTTTATCTGTTTATCGCTCAGATGGCCTTATTCTTTACCAGTCCCATCAAAGTGGAATGAAATCCTATTATCAATTCAGTAATGATCCCAATCTTTATCGAAAAATCGGCGAGCTCCAATCTAATACTAGAGGCTTTCAATATAAGGATATCGCTATAGTCAAAGGTGAAGTGCTAGGAGTTTATGAGATGAACATTCTTCATTCGGGCTGGAGTGAAGTATATCAGAGAAATAGTTCCTTTTACGTTGTTTTGTTTATGTTGATTTTTATTGGGATTTATTTATCGGTGCTATACCTTCTACACAAAAGGTTAAATGCTCCATTAAGCCAATTAGAGCTGGAAATGAATTTCTTTGCAAAAGGGAAAAATATTCAATCAGCTCCCCTTAAAGCGGCAAAAGAAATTACACAATTACAAAAGCATTTTAATGAAATGAAGAAGGAAATTACACAGCAACAAGAATTGGTAAAGCATGAGCAAAGAGAGAAAGAGTGGATGGTGAGCTCGTTATCCCATGACTTGAAAACTCCATTGACAGTGGTTAGGTCCTATTCTGAAGCTCTTTGGAAAGAAAATTATTTAACAGAGCTTGAAAAGGAAGAATATAAAGAAATTGTCATTAAAAAGCTTCATTATATGCAACAGCTCATTAATGATTTGTCGATTTATTCTTCTATCCAATCAACCAATTACCAAACAGAATTAGTAGAAGTTGATGGAGAAGAGTTTTTCGAAATGCTTTTGCAAGGCTATGAAGAGTTAGCACAAAATCAAAACATTCAAATCAACACGAGTATTGAAACGAAAAAATTGTATCGTCTTGATCCGAAACAAATGATTCGAATCATGGACAACCTTGTTGAAAATGGTGTCAGACATACTCTTGCGGGACAAAATCTATCTTTAGCTGCTATTTCATCAGAGCATCAGCTACCAGATTGGGTTTTTAAACCTTTTACTGAAAAAATGGAACAATTCCGTGAAAATGATACGGTTATACTGGTGCAAAATCAAGGATCCTTTATTCCATCCGATCAAATTCATTTAGTATTGAAGCCTTTTTATCAAATCGATCAGGCGAGAACTAAAGGGTCTTCTGGACTTGGACTAAGTATCGCAAAATTATTAATAGAAAAACAAAACGGCGATTTACAGTTATATTCGGACAAGAATTACGGAACCTTAATTGCTTGTCGTATCCCAGAAAGAGAGGAAAAGTGATGATGAAAAAAATATTATTTTTATTTAGTATGTTATTGCTCCTATTAGTGGGCTGTCAGGCACAAGCTGCTACTACACCGGAGGAGATTATTCATAACCTAGTATCAGATAGTACAACCTTTCAATCTTATTATGGAGTATCACGCCTTACGGAACATTACGATGACTTGACGATCGAAACGATTATGGAAGAAAAAGTGGCAGGGCCCGATTTAAGATATGTAGAAAGTACTGATGTTACAACTGGTTATAAAGCCTATTCTATGTATAAAGATAAAATCTTAACCTTTTATTCAGAAGAGCTGGAGGAAGCCTTTCAAACAGAAGGAGAATTGCCTGGCCTTGACCTGTCTAATCAGCTTGATTTTATCATAGATTTTCTTTCAACTTTTACTGAAGAAGAAGTAGAGCTTGAAGTGGTTGGGGAAGAGGAGATAGTAGGGAGAATGACTGATCAATTACAAATAAAGAATTTAGGTACAAACTCTTTGTTTGATGAGATGGTATTGTGGGTCGACCAAGAAATGAATATGATTTTGAAATTTTATAGTAAAACTGGCGAAATGGTTAGCACCACTGAATATGAAGAGCTACAATTGGAACCTTCCTTCGATGAAGATGACTTTTTTATCCCGATTCCCGAGCATATGGTGATTGAGGATTTAGAGGAGGGGTTTAAACCAGAGAGTATTACTTTAGATGAGGCAAAGGAATTTCTCGGTAAGGATTTTCTATTATTAAGTGAAGAGCTTGTAACATTAAGTGATATAGAAATAAGTCAATTTGAAGAGTTAGTAGATATTTCGTTTATTTATAGTAGAGACTCTATTGCCTATATTAGCCTATTTGTTAACCCAATAGACAATGAAGAGAAAGAGGAGGAATTTGATTATTTTCCGGGAGCAGAGCAGATCATCTTTCGAGATACGAAGGCCTATGTAATACCAGAATTGAATTGGATAATGTGGGAAGAAGGAGACTTTAGCTATACTTTAATGTCTGATAATCCTACGATAGAAATTGAAGAATTGTTAGAATTTGAAAATCAATTTATATCTTATTAATTATAGAAAGAGGATATGTAATGCTACCAAGTGCACCCATGCTACTTTTTTATATGCTTCTAACAATTGTTGTTGTAATAGTAGAAGCAGTTGTGAGGCAGAAAAATGAAAAAGCGGGAAATGTTTTTCTGACGATTAGTATACTTGCCTTTTTAGCTTTTATTTATATCGATTTAGGAATTCCTGATTTATTTATTCCATTTTCTATTGCAGCCGTCACTTATTCAAGTTTATCTACGATTATTGAGGGCAGAAGAAGGGCTAATAAAAGAAAGAGAGAACTAGAGACTCTATCCTATGAAGAATGGTCCTTTCCAGTAAATTATCGGAAATTCACTTATGAATCGCTATTAACTCTGATTGTATTAAGCGGTGCGATAGCTTTTTATATCTGGGGACCAGAGACTAGTGTGCTAAAATTCCTTTCTTTATTATTTATTATTCATAGTTTAATAGAAACATTTAAATCCTTTTTCATCGCTTCTTCGACACAATTTTATTGGACAGATACTCATGAGTTTTTTATTATTTCTACATTTGATTCCAGAAAATATCCTTTAGTAGAATTAGAGGCTATTTCAAAGTATAGTGGCGTTGACTTATTACGAATTCATCCCCTCTTTACCATCTTTACAAAGGGAACTGATTTTATTACTGGGAGCGGTACCGTCATTCGCTTAGATTTCCCAGGAGAATCTCTATACGTCAATAACAAGTATGTAGAGAAGTTCCAAGAGTTTTTACCGAAATTTGGTGAAGAAAGTCTCATCACAAACAAAGTGATGCCGCTTTTTCACCCTTCTAATTTGAAGCGGTTGGCAGGTAAGCTTTACTTTGCAGCAGCTATAAAGGGAATTTCTCTTTATATCGGAATATTTCTAGGTTTATATTTGATAGAAGCTCATTATTTAATCATTACTTTTACGATTATTATCGTTTGGTTCATCAATATGTACTTCTCCGACGTTATTTTAAAAATAGCGACCGATGCTAGTGAGGTAAAAAATCAAAACGTTCTAAATGCTGCCCATCAAATATTTGAACGCTTAAATTTACCACATATAACGTTATATGAGACCGATACGAAAGATTATAATGGGTTTGCAGCTGGGATGGGTATCGGACGTTCAATGATAACGCTAACCTCTGAAACGTTAAAATTGCCAACTGATGCAATCGTCGGAATTCTCGCTCATGAGGCTATCCATGTAAAGAAAAGAGATGTTTTGTTTAGTCAATTACTCCGTATCCCTTATATATTACTGATAGTGGCCATTATGTATCCAATACTAGAGTATACAAATTGGTCAGAGGAATATCCTATTATGATGTTTATTGGAATATTTTTGATTATTTGGTTGTTTCCGGTGTATCAATCATTTTATTCACAATGGATGGAGGTTCGAGCCGATCGATTAGCTAGTATGACTATTCCTGGTGGACATAAGCAAATGGCAGAAAGTCTTGAAACACTTGGTAAGGCTCAAGATGAAGCAATAGAGCAATCTTTATTGTATGTAGAGGAGACAGATGAGGAAAAAAATAAAAAGGAAAAAGAGCCATTCCCTTCTTTGGAGCGCTCAGGCTGGTTATTTCGATTTTTAGAATTTCAATTTATGCTCCATCCTCCTCTTTACTGGCGGATATTAGTTTTACAAAAAAATCAATCGTTAAAATCTAGTTTAAAAGAATGGATGGCAGACCGCTTTAAAGAATCGGTGCGAATTAAATAGAGGCTGGTTTAATTAGTTTATGGAAATGGGGGGAGAGAGTTGGAATATATTTTCAATCAGGATGTAACCATTATTCTGTACTGTATCTTAATTTTTTGGATAAGGGTAGGTTATATTATGGATTACCGTAATATAAAGGAAGGCCTTCAATCCATAGAGAGTGAGGAAGAAATTGAGGTTAATACGAAGAGCTTCACAGTAACGATACTGAGTCTTTCCTTTTCTATACTTACAAGCTGGATTCTTTATATATTAGCTTATATTTTATACGAGCATGTGTGGATTTTATATGTGCTAGGGCTTGTAGTCGTAGTAGATCTTTATCACTCTATTCATAATAAAAGCTTTGTAAACCTAAGGCGTTCAAAGCTACCCCTATATAGAGCTGTTTCCGATGTTGCTTTTACCATATTCTTTCTATCCTATTATTTGCTTACTCATTTTTAGAATATAAAAAGGTTGTTTCAAAAAAATGACTAAAGTCATATTGAAATTGAATTTTAATGACTTCTTATAGTGTATGCGCTGCTTAAAATCCTTTATGATAAGTGAAGTTAAGAATGATCGGAGGGAGTAGTAGCATATGCTTGAAGTCATTGATTTAAAAAAGGATTATAAAAAAACTAAAGCGATTAAAAATATGAATCTTTTTCTAGAAAAAGGAGAATCGATTGGACTTTTAGGACCAAACGGAGCGGGGAAATCGACAGCGATTTCCATTATTTCATCCCTTCTAAAACCAACAGGTGGAGAAGTCCGGTTATTTGGAGAAAATGTGGTTAAAAACCCTAAACCTCTTAGAAAAATAGTCGGTGTCGTTCCACAGGATATCGCTCTTTATGCAGAGCTTTCTGCATTAGATAATTTAATGTTTTTCGGTAAGCTATACAAAATTCAGCAGCAGGTCCTGATCAAACGAGTGGATGAAGTTTTAAAATTAGTTGGCTTAACAGATAGGAAAAAAGAACAGGTTAAAGCCTTTTCAGGTGGAATGAAAAGACGGTTAAATATTGCTGTTGCCTTATTACATCAGCCTGAGTTACTTATTATGGATGAGCCAACCGTCGGAATTGATCCTCAATCAAGAAATTATATTTTAGAGTTAGTCCGAAAGCTTCAGCGTGAAGAAAATATGACGGTCATATATACGAGTCATTATATGGAAGAAGTTGAATTAGTATGTGACCGTGTTTATATTATGGACCATGGTGATTTAATTGCATCAGGTACCATTTCTGAATTAAAAGCTCTCTTATCTACAGAACAGACAATTGAAATGAAGCTTATGAAACCTAATGCTAAACTATTCAACCGGTTAGAACAAATATCACCTTTACAGGTTACTCAATTATCGGAAGTAGATTATAAAATAATTGCTCCAAAGGCTAATCATTATTTTGAATTTTTAAGTGGTGAAGCCTCTCAGGTAGGAGCGCGTATTCAGGCTCTTGAAATCAAGTCTCCAACTCTTGAAGATGTTTTTCTTCATTTAACTGGAAGAAAATTGAGAGATTAGGGGGCTGAACAATGTTATTAGGACTAATTAAAAAAGATCTGAAATTGTTTTTATATGATCGGATCGAGCTGCTCATTTTAATTGCCATGCCGTTATTACTCATTACAATACTAGGTTTTTCATTAGGTAACTTCCAATTTAATAAAAATTTAGACCTGACAATAGCCTATATAGAAGAGGAAACATTAGAAGACGCCTTAGTAGAATATGAGTATTTGTTAATGAAGAAAGGTTTAGAAGAGCAGGATATCCAGACAATCATGGAGGCCGCAAGCTCCTTCACTATTCCTGAAATGATTCAAAATGTATTAGAGAAACATTTTGAAGGGGTTACTTTTGAGAAGGTAGATCTTGTAGAAGATAAAGAGGCATATAATGGGGTTGTATTAATAGAAGAAGGTTATCGTCAAGAAACATGGAATTCTATTCTTTTTCACGAAGGAGATATTCCGGTTTTATCAATATCTATAAATGAGCAAAATGCTTTTGAATTAGAAGTGGTCAAAGGAATTTTTGAAGGGATAATGGAGGAAATCAATTTAGCCTTCAGTGAAAGGACAGATGCCGTAAATGAGGCGGCGAACTCTCGTTTTGTCAATGAGGGTGAACATCTCAAAGAAGAGATCGTATTAAGTGAAAGATTAATCTCATCTTTTGATTATTATTCTGTAGGAATGGCCGTTATGTTTGTTTTATATGGATCAGCTTTTATTTCTAATTATACATTAGCTGAGAAACGCTCTCACATATTATCACGGCTAATGATAACGAATGTTCCAATGTATCTTTATATTTCTACAAAGTGGCTGTCAAGCAGCATCATCTCTTTTCTACAATTAAGTCTAGTCTTTATTTTTTGTTATTTAGCTTATGATGTAGTGTGGGATAATATATGGTTCTTTCTTTTAGTAACAGCGTGCCTATGCCTGATGATTGGTGGGATCACTAGTGTGTTATCAATGGCAAGCTTTGTGGCAAATTCCTATCAATTAACGAATTTGTTCAATTCATTTTTTGTCGCTATTCTTGCTATATTTGGTGGTAGCTTCGGTTCTTTATATAGTTTTTCACCAGTGATTGCTGAATTGGGGCGTTTTACACCGAATGGAGCAGCTATGAATGGATACTTTCTAGCGATGACTGGTGGCGATTTTACGGATTTTTATCATTTAGTATTTCTCACATCCGTTTTCTGTTTTGGGTGTATCGTATTGACCTATTTTATATTCAAGAATAGGGGGGATGCTAAATGAGGTCGATTTTATGGGGAGAGTGGCGTCAGCTTCTCAAAAAACCTTTTTCAGTCATTGGTATGATCGTTTTAACGATTGTATTTGCCATCATTATTGGCTTTTCAGGGCAATCAACTCATCAAACCATTCCGGTTTATTCGGAGAGCTTGTCAGAATCAGAATTAATTGAGGAGCTTAAGAGCTTGAATGAAAGTAAGATGTTTCATTATAGTCATCTTGATCGTTCTGCAATTGAGGCAGGCTTGACGAATCAAAGCTATGAAATGGCTATTGAATTAGGTGAAAAGCGTTATAAACTTTTTGTTTCCAGAGAATCGAAGTTTCAAGGGCTATTAGAAAGAGAACTAACCTCCTATTTTGTAAACAAACAACCTAACGAACAGTCTTCTAACAATCTTTTTGAGGTGTCGTTTAGTTCTTATTCAAATGAAGAAGTTAGAAATTATGATCATTCTTTACATTCCTTATTTGGTTTTAGTTTATTTTTTGTCTTTTATACCGTTATGTTTTCTGTGCAATCGATATTAGAGCAAAGAGAGTCAGGGGTTTGGGACCGAATTATTTTATCTCCTACGACCAAATCAAGTCTTTTCTTAGGTCATTTACTTTTCAGCTTCATATTGGGTTATGGCCAATTAATGATTATTTATTGTATTTTTTATTATGGATTTCAACTGGAGTTTTATGGTGGATTTTATCATCTACTCATTGCTGTTATTCCGTATCTCTTAGCAACGGTTTCTTTAGGGGTATTACTAAGTGGACTCGTTTCAAATTCGAAGCAATTAAATGGAGTTATTCCAATTGTTTCGGTTAGTATGGCCATGCTAGGTGGTGCTTATTGGCCTTTGGACATCGTAACTTCCGACATCTTGTTATTTATATCAAACTTTATTCCAATGACCTATGGAGTAGAGATACTAAAAGGAGCTACCATTTATGATTGGTCCTTCCATGAATTTCTTTTACCGATTTCAATCCTTTTTGGTATGAGTGCTCTTTTTATGGGGGTAGGATTAAATTTAATGGAGCGCCGGGCAAAAATCACAAGGGGGTAGCTCTCGGTCTTAAAAAATGTACATTACATGAAAGTCTTTTTCGCCTCATAAAATGAAAGAAAGGAATTTCTTTTTAAATATGGAGGTGAAACAATGGCAGAACATCATGACGATTTATTAGAAAAGGATCGAGAATATGTATGGCATTCAATGAAACCGTATCATCCTGAAAGAACGATCATTGTCAAAAGGGCTGAGGGAGTATGGATAACAGACTCCAAAAATCGGAAGTATTTAGATGCTATGTCGGGGCTTTGGTGCGTGAATATTGGATACGGGAGAAAAGAACTAGCAGAAGTAGCCAAAAAGCAAATGGAAGAGTTAGCTTACTTTCCATTAACCCAAAGTCATTCACCTGCTATCGAACTTGCGGAAAAATTAAATAATATGCTGGATGGTCAATATGTCATTTTCTTTTCTAACAGTGGTTCTGAGGCTAACGAGACAGCAATTAAAATTGCGAGACAATATTATCATCAAATTGGTCAATCAACAAGGTATAAAATTCTCTCCCGCTATCGCTCTTATCATGGAAATACGTTAGCAACTTTGGCAGCAACAGGCCAAGCAGAAAGAAAGTATAAGTTTGAACCTCTTGCAACAGGCTTTATTCATGTAATGCCGCCAGATTTATATCGACATCCTCTTCAAGAAACGATTAATCCTCGTGAACGGAGAGAAACGAAGGCGATCGAAGAGGCCATTACTTGGGAAATGAAGGAAACTGTAGCTGCGGTTATCATGGAGCCTATTATTTCAGGAGGAGGTATATTACTTCCTCCTGAAGATTATTTAAAAGCAGTTGAAGAAATTTGCCGTGAAAACGGAGTCTTACTCATATTAGATGAAGTGATTTGTGGATTTGGTCGTACTGGTAAACCATTCGGCTTTATGAATTATGGAATTCAGCCTGATATCATAACGATGGCTAAAGGGATCACGAGTGGTTATTTACCTTTAGCGGCTACAGCTGTGAAAAAGGAAATTTATGACCAATTCAAAGGAGGCGAGTTGTATGATTATTTTCGTCATATTACAACCTTTGGGGGACATCCAGCATCCTGTGCTGTAGCACTCGAAAATTTGAACATATTAGAGCAAGAAAAGCTTTACCAACGTTCTCACAAATCTGGAAAACAAATTTTGCAAATATTAAAGCAGCGGCTACTTCATACCCCTTATGTTGGTCATATAAGAGGAAAGGGGTTATTAATTGGTATTGAGCTTGTAAGTGATAAAAAATTAAAAACACCTTTAGATGTGCCCTATGTGAATGAAGTCATTTCTTATTGCTTTGAGAAAGGATTAATTATTGGGAAAAATGGTGCAACCGTAGCGGGCTTTAATAATGTTTTAACATTAGCACCACCTTTAACGATATCAGAACAGGAAATCCAATTTTTACTAGAAATCTTAGTCCAATCCATTGATCGATTAGAGAATTTAATTAAATCTTAATTCACACTTTAACAATGAATGAAGAATAGATGCGCAAATTACTAAAAAGTAAAGAGCATCTATTTTTTTATGGCTTTAATTCTATTAAAACGAAAAAAAGTGTTTGAAGTTGTTTCAAAAAGGAAAAAATAACTATAGCGATTGACTTATTTGTATATACAAGTTAAAATTTCATTGTTCCATCTTGTATATACAAGTTAGAGTTGAGTTTTTGCTAAGAAAGTGTTTTAAACGCCAAATAGGGAGGAAAAAAAATGAGCGATCCAAAACAAGCGGCTAAATTGATTTTAGAAGCAGTAGGTGGACAAGATAATATTGAATCAGCTACTCATTGTGTGACGAGGCTTCGTTTTGTTTTGAAGGATGACGATAAAGCAAACAAAGAAGAGCTTGAACAAATCGATGTGGTCAAAGGTACTTTTTCAACCGATGGGCAGTTTCAAGTTATCATTGGGCCTGGGCTTGTAGACAAAGTCTATAAAGAGCTTGTAGCTGAAACGGGAATAGAAGAATCTAGTAAAGAAGAAGTGAAGGATCAAGCTTCAAAGAAAATGAATCCGCTTAAAAAAGGGATTAAAACATTAGCAGATATCTTTATTCCAATCTTACCTGCAATTGTTACGGCGGGTTTATTATTAGGTATTAATAATATTTTAACGGCTGAAGGTATTTTTTGGGATGATGCATCCATAGTAAGTGTTTATACACAGTGGGCAGATTTTGCGGAAATTATTAATTTAATTGCGGTTACAGCCTTTGACTTTTTACCTGCATTGATTGGTTGGTCTGCTGTTAAACGATTTGGTGGCAATCCATTATTAGGTATTGTTCTTGGTCTTATACTCGTCCATCCAAATCTGTTAAATGCTTGGGCTTATGGAGATGCGTTAGAAGCAGGAGAAGTTCCGTACTGGAATTTATTTGGGCTTGAAATAGCTCAGATTGGTTATCAAGGACAGGTCCTAACAACGTTAGTAACCGCCTTTATTCTAGCGAAAATTGAAATACTTTTGAAAAAGAAAATACCACAATCAATTCATTTATTAACGGTAGCACCTATTGCATTATTAGTAACAGGCTTTTTAGCTTTTATAGTCATTGGACCTGTAACATTTGCAATTGGTAATGGTATTACAGATGTTTTCATTTGGATTTTTGAAAATGTAGCAGCTGTAGGTGGACTTTTATATGGTCTAATCTATGCTCCGCTCGTTATTACAGGTATGCACCATACGTTCTTAGCTGTGGACTTGCAGTTAATTGGTTCAACAAACGGAACGTTCTTATGGCCGATTTTGGTTATGTCCAATATTGCACAAGGATCTGCCGCTTTAGCGATGATGTTCTTAATCAAAGATGAGAAAATCAAAGGTTTATCTGGAACATCCGCGGTTACAGCCTATTTAGGTGTTACCGAACCAGCATTATTTGGTATTAACTTACGCTATCGCTTTCCTTTTGTTTGCGCGATTATTAGTTCAGCGATTGCGGGGGCATTCATTACCTTTAATCAGGTAACCGCATTTTCAATTGGTGTAGGTGGCTTACCAGGGATCTTTTCAATCCCTGCAGAGCAATGGTTCGTATTTGCTATTGGAATGTTAATCTCTTTAATTCTTCCATTCGTTTTAACATTTTTATATGGAAAGACCCAAAAATCTTTATCATAAATTCAATAGATAAACAACACAAGAAAATAATCATAGGCTACGCTCTAAAGCGCAGCCTATTTCCTTTCATAAATAGAACAAATATATTGTAGGGAGTGACAATAAATGAAGGAATGGTGGAGACGTTCAGCCGTTTATCAAATTTATCCAAAAAGCTTTAATGATACAACGGGAAATGGTGTTGGTGATATACAAGGTATTATAGAGAAGCTTGATTATATAAAAGAATTAGGAGTCGATGTAATTTGGTTAACCCCAATCTATACTTCTCCTCAAAATGATAATGGCTATGATATTGCAGATTATTATCATATACATGAAGATTATGGAACGATGGAGGATTTTGAACAACTGTTAAATGAGGTTCATCAGCGGGACATGAAACTAATCATGGATTTAGTTGTTAATCATACTTCAACGGAGCATAAATGGTTTCAAGAGGCAAAAAAATCGAAAGAAAATCCATATCGAGACTTTTATATATGGAAAGACCCGATTAATGAAGAGGAGCCAAATAATTGGCAATCGAAATTCGGTGGAACCGTCTGGAAGTGGGATCCTGATACGAAGCAGTATTTCCTCCATTTATTCGATACCACTCAAGCTGATTTGAATTGGGAAAACGAAACAATGCGTCAACATGTGTATGATATGATGCATTTTTGGTTTAATAAAGGAATTGATGGGTTTCGTTTAGATGTGATTAATTTAATATCGAAGGACCAAGACTTTCCAAATGAAACAGATCCCAAAAAAGATGGTAGACGTTTTTATACCGATGGACCTAGAGTTCATGAATTTTTGCAAGAGATGAACGAAAGAGTTTTATCTAAGTACAAAAACATTACCGTTGGTGAAATGTCATCGACCTCGATTGAGAATTGCGTTAAATATTCAAATCCAGAGCGAAATGAATTGAATATGACCTTTAATTTTCATCACTTAAAGGTAGATTATCCAAACGGGGAGAAGTGGGCAATTGCACCCTTTGATTTTATAGCTTTAAAAGATATATTATCAACCTGGCAGGTAGAAATGAATAAGGGGGGCGGATGGAATGCACTATTTTGGTGTAACCATGACCAACCTAGAGTCGTAAGTAGATATGGAGACGACAAGAAATTTAGAATAGAATCATCCAAAATGCTAGCGACAGTTGTTCACATGATGCAGGGAACACCCTATATATATCAAGGTGAAGAGTTCGGAATGACGAATCCTTATTTTGAAAAAATTGATCAGTATCGTGATGTGGAAACATTAAACGCATATCATACATTAAAGAATGAAGGTAAAGATGAGAGTGAAGTTATGGCTATTATTCAAGAGAAATCTAGAGATAATTCCAGAACCCCTATGCAATGGAATTCCAAAAAAAATGGTGGTTTTACGGAAGGAGAGCCATGGATAGGGTTAGCTAAAAATTATCAAGGTATTAATGCTGAGTTAGCTCTTGCAAATCAGAACTCTATCTTTTATCATTATCAAAAATTAATTACATTAAGAAAACAATATGATATTATCACTTATGGTGATTATCAATTATTAAATAAAGAGGACCCACAAATTTTTTCATATGTTCGTACTCATTTAAATGAAAAACTACTTGTGATAAATAATTTTTATGGTGAAAACGGAACGTTTACAGTGCCAAAAGATTTACAAAATCATGAATCACAGTTGTTGTTAAGTAATTATGAAAATACATCTGAGTTAACATCTGAAATTGATTTACGTCCATTTGAATCGTTAGTTATTCTACTAAAAAGTAAAAGATAGGATGGTGTCAAAGAAGTGAGCCAGAATAAATATCAGCTAATATATGATCGAATTATTTCAGATATCCAAAAAGGTAATTACAAGCAGCATGATTATTTACCCTCTGAGCATGAATTAGTTGAATATTTTCAGGCTTCTAGAGAAACCATTCGTAAAGCTTTGAAGCTATTATCTGAACACGGATTTATTCAAAAAATCCAAGGTAAGGGTTCATTAATCCTAGATTCTAGTAAATTAGATTTTCCGATTACGGGGCTAGTTAGCTTTAAGGAACTAGCCTCTAAGCTCGGAAAAGAATCAAAAACAAAGGTTATCACATTAAATGAACAACCATTAATCCATCCATTAATAGGTAAAAATGATTCTCCTAATGAGAAAAATTGGGAAATTATTAGAGTGAGAGAAATTGACGGAGAACAAATCATTCTTGATAAAGATTATCTTCTGAAGAAATTTGTTCCCAGCTTAACAGAAGGGATTTGCGAACATTCTATTTATGAATACATAGAAAATCAATTGGGGTTAACGATTAGTTTTGCCAAAAAAGAAATTACGGTTGAACCTGCAACAGTTGAGGATCGAGAGTTTCTCGATTTGAAGCATTTTGAACTAATGGTTGTCGTAAAAAGTCATGTTTACTTAGAAGATGCTAGTTTGTTTCAATATACCGAATCTAGACATAGACCGGATAAGTTTAGGTTTGTTGATTTTGCAAGGAGATTAAATAGATAGTTTTCCCTTAGCAACTTTGTGATTATTTGAAAAGGGATCAGACATAATTCGCTAACTTGCTGAAGTGAACGTCTCATTTCGACAGAAATATTTCAAATTTCGCTAATCATTAAGTTACAATTCTAATTCCTTTTGTAACATTACTGTAATATAACGAAAGCAAGGGAGTGCAGAAACTATATCTTATTTCCTATGAAACAATGTAATAATTACCGTAAATATAGGGTTTTATCTTTATGTTGTTTTAAATATGCCTATTTTTTTCAATAAAAAGAACTATTAACACATTACAAAATGCCGGAATTTTGTAATGTATGTAATGTAATTGTAATACTAATAACATCTCACTGTCATTTTTTGATGATATACTTCAAATCGTGAAAGACAATTAATATATTCATAGGATTTTGTCGGTTTTATACATATGAATGTTTTTAAGAGTTAAATAGAGAAGAAGTAACAATTTACGAAGGTAGGGGAATATATGCGTAAGCAGAAGCAATTAATTTTGAGTACAGCGGTAATTCTCGGTTTATCTAGTGTGGTGTTTGCTCCATCAGTCTTTGCCAATACTGATTTAGACCGAATTCAAGAGGAACGTAGTAGTATACAGACACAGATTTCTAAACAAAATGTAGAATTAACAGCTCTTGAAAAAGAAATCACTCAAATTAATGAACAAATCGCTCGTGTAGAGCAAGCTATTGTAGATAACCAAAAAAAGATTGATGAAGCAGAAGCAAACATTGAAGAAGCAGAAGCTGAAATTGCTCAATTTGAGGAAGAAATAGCTGCATTACAAGAACAGATTGAAGCTCGTTACGAACTATTAAAACAACGTGCAGTATCCTATCATCAAAACGGTTCGGATTCTAATTACTTAGAAGTGGTTTTAGGCTCAACAAGCTTTAGTAACTTTATTGATCGTGTAGTTGCCGTAACAGCAATTGCAGAAGCTGACAATGCGATTATTGAAAGCCTCGAAGAAGATACGAAAAAGCTTGAAGAATTACAAGCGTCAGTTGAAGAGAAATTAGAAGAATTACAAGAAACTAAAGTTGAATTAGACGGAATGCAACATCATATATTAGAGCAACAAGAACAAAATGAAACATTAAAAGCTGAATTGAAAGAAAAAGAACAAACAGCTAAAAATGAGAAAAATAACCTACAAGCTAAAGATAGTGAGTTAGAATCAGAAGCAGCGGCAATTGAAGCTCGTCAACGCGAAGAAGCTGCAGCAGCTGCAGCAAATACTGTAGAGGATCGTTCTGATAGTGTTTCTTTAACAGCAGGTTCTTCATCACCATCATCTAATACAGCATCGCAATCATCAACGCCTGCACCAAAAGCGACAGGTAATGGAAATATTCAAACTGCCATAAATGCTGGGAATAAGTACATCGGAAATTCAGTATATGTATTCGGTGGCGGACGTTCTGCATCTGATATTGCAGCCGGTCGTTTTGATTGCTCTGGATTCGTAGCTTGGGCTATGGGACAAGCTGGATATAGTGTACCAGCAAGTACAGATGGTTTACGTTATGCTGGGAAGCAAATTGCATCAGGTGACAGACAGCCAGGAGATCTTGTTTTCTTTAACACATATAAAACAGACGGTCATGTTGGAATCTATTTAGGAAATAATAAATTTATTGGTGCTCAAAGCTCAACTGGGGTAGCTATTGCAGATATGGGTAGTGGATATTGGGCAGACAAATATAATGGACGAGTTGTACGAGTTCATTAATATTAATAATGATTAATCGATAGACTTACTTCTTTATTAGAAGTAGGTCTATTTTATTTATTCCCCTTTCAAAGAAAAATAAACAGGTTTATTGCTTGAAAATGAATAGAATCATAAAGTACAAGGTAAAAGAGCTTTACTATCACTTTTGTATAATAAGATTAATAGTAAGTAAAAGTATAGATTACTCGTATTCCCTCTCTCTTACTAGTATAATGTAAGTAAGAATCTTACGAATGATTTAAGAGGAGGAAGATAGTATGACAACCGTTTACGACTTTTCTGTAAAAAAACCAAATGGTGAGAATGTAGAACTAAAAGATTATGAAGGTAAAGTATTATTGATAGTTAATACAGCAACAAAATGTGGACTTGCTCCTCAATTTCAAGGCTTAGAAAAACTATATCAAACATACAAAGAACAGGATTTTGTTGTATTAGGCTTCCCATGCAATCAATTTATGAATCAAGAGCCAGTCACTGATGAGAACATGCAAGAGGCGTGTCAATTAAATTTTGGTGTCACCTTTCCCCTTTTTGCGAAAATCAAAGTGAACGGATCTGAAGCTGACCCTTTGTTTAAGCATTTAAAAAAGGAACAAAAAGGTATGTTGAGCTCTGAGGTTAAGTGGAACTTCACAAAGTTCTTAGTGAATCGTAATGGAGAAGTAGTCGATAGATATTCTCCACAAACAGAGCCAGAGAAGATAGAAAAAGATATTGAGAAATGGTTACAAAATTCCTAATCGTCTTATTGAGTTAAACCTTTATAAACGGGATTTTAACGGAACTGCTTCTTTGGCGGTTCCGTTTGAATTCATGTAATTTCAACAGTGCTTATTCCCTTCCTCTAACACATAAGTCATACCTCAAAAATAACGTTTACTTCCTATTGAGTTCCATAAATAAATAGTCATGAGTCTATTCATGTTTTGTTCTTGCTACTGTTAGCTATTTTTATTAATTATGAGTCATGTTGATGCTTTTGAATAAATGTTTTGAAATAAAAAAATAGATACTAAATGGGGTGTGCTGTCATGCTTTCTATAGAAAAACGAGAAAATGAAGCAATGGAATTTCTTGAGCAGTGCTACTTAGAACTATCAAAATCCCATCAAGAATTAGAGCAAAGAAAAACAGAGGTAAAGAAAGAGCTACGAGAAACTGGCATTTACCAACATACATATGAAGAGCTTTGTCATGGAGCTAAAATGGCCTGGAGAAATAGTAATAAATGTATCGGACGACTATTTTGGGATTCCATGACAGTTCGTGATGCAAGAAATATAGAGACAACAGAAGGCATTCAAAAGGAGATTCTTACTCACATTGATTTTGCTACAAATCATGGTAAAATTAGGCCAACAATAACGATTTTTCCAACGTATTTAGAGGTAGAAAAACAAATTAAAATTATCAATCATCAATTTTTTCGATATGCAGGCTATGAAACAGAATATGGCATTATTGGGGATCCTGCTACCATTGAACTAACAAAATATTGCCAGTCATTAGGTTGGGAAGGACAAATGGGGCAGTTTGATTTATTACCAATTGTGATTCAAATAGGTAATGAAAATCCTGTCTGGTTTACTATTCCAGAAGACTTAATTTTAGAGGTCGAAATCGAACACCCTGATTGCTTAGAATTTAATGATTTACAATTAAAGTGGTATGCGGTTCCTTTAATTTCAGATATGATATTAGATATTGGTGGAATTACCTATTCAGCTGCTCCGTTTAACGGTTGGTATATGGGAACTGAAATTGCCGCTAGGAATTTTGCTGATCCTTTCAGATACAATATGCTAAAGAAAGTAGCGGAACTATTCAACCTTAATCAAAACAAAGAAAGTACGTTATGGAGAGACGAAGCTTTAGTAGAATTAAATAAAGCTGTGCTTTACTCTTATAAAAAGTCAGGAGTAAGTATGGTTGATCATCATACGGCAGCTAAACAATTTAAAAATTTTGAGGAGAGAGAAAAGAAGGAAAATCGAGAGCTCACAGGAGACTGGTCGTGGCTGATTCCTCCGATATCTCCAGCATCTACCCATGTTTTTCACCAACAATATAATAATAAAATAGTTAAACCAAATTATTTTAGACGAACATAATCATTATAAAAAACGAAATCACAAGCAGATGTTCGAAGATTACGGGACAAACTGTAGGACATTTTTTGTTTTTATTAAAGGAATGAGAGCGCATGAGTTTACTACAAGTTGAGCAATTAACAAAATCATTTGGAGATAAAACTTTGTTTCAAGATTTATCTTTTACTGTAAATGAAGGAGACAGAATCGGCTTAATCGGTGTTAACGGGACGGGAAAGTCTAGCTTATTAAAAGCTATTGCTGGCATAGAAGAAGCTGATCATAGTCGTTTAATCCATCGTAATGATTTTAAAATAGAATATTTGGCACAGCAGCCTGATTTGGACGAAGAATTAACGGTTCTAGAGCAAATTTATTATGGTGATACCCCGATCATGAAAACGATGCGTAGTTATGAGCAGGCTTTGTTAGAAATGGAAAGTAAAAGTGATGATCAATCATTAAATAAATTAATAAAATATCAGCAGGAAATGGATCAAAAGGAAGCCTGGGAAGCAAATACAATAGCGAAAACCATTTTAACTAAGCTTGGTATTACGACCTTTAACCAAAAAATTAGTGAGCTTTCTGGCGGACAGAAGAAACGGGTTGCTATTGCAAAAGCATTCATACAGCCAGTTGATTTACTTTTATTAGATGAACCGACTAACCATTTAGATCATTCTACGATTGAGTGGCTAGAGCATTATTTAGGCCAATATAAGGGTGCTTTCATCGTCATCACTCATGATCGGTACTTTCTGAATCGAATAACGAATCAAATATTTGAACTTGATAAAGGGAAGCTTTATCGTTATGAAGGAAATTATGAAGTATTTTTACAGAAAAAAGCGGAAAGAGAAGAGCTTGCCGTTCAAAATGAAAGTAAAAGACAAAATCTTTTAAGAAAAGAGCTTGCCTGGTTACAAAGGGGTGCAAAGGCAAGAACGACCAAACAAAAAGCAAGAATCGATCGAGTAGAAAATTTAAAAAATGATAACCCTGAATTTGAAAACCGAAACTTTGATTTTGCAATCGGGTCAAAGCGGCTTGGAAAGGATGTCATTGAATTAGTAAATGTCAGTCTATCCTTTTCAGAGAAAAAAATCATTGATTCTTTTCATTATTTGATTAATAAAGGTGATCGCTTAGGAATCATTGGACCGAACGGTACAGGAAAATCTACATTATTGAATATGATGGCAGGACGATTGAACCCAGATAGTGGAGAAATTAAAATTGGCGAGACTGTAAAAATTGGCTACTATACGCAAGAAGAATCAGAAATTAATGGTGAGCTACGAGTCATTGAATATATTAAAGAAATTGCTGAGGTCGTATATACCAAGTCGGGGGATGTCATAACCGCTGAACAGATGTTAGAGCGTTTTTTATTTTCGCGTTCTATGCAAAGAACCTATATCCGTCGTTTATCCGGTGGCGAAAGGCGCAGACTTTATTTGTTGAAAATATTAATGACCGAACCTAATGTATTGTTTTTAGATGAACCTACGAATGATTTAGATACGGAAACGTTATCAGTTTTAGAAGATTATTTAGAACAATTTCCTGGAGTGGTTATAACGGTTTCTCATGATCGTTTCTTTCTAGACCGCTTAGTATCCCATTTACTCGTATTTCAAGGAAAAGGTCATGTTTCAGTTTTTCAAGGCAATTACAGTGATTATCTTGAAAAGGAGGAGCAAAAAGAAACAATAGAAAAAACGTCTCCTTCCAAAGCTGAAAAACTGACTACGAGGGTTGAGAAGAAAAAGAAGCTCTCCTATCATGAGCAAAGAGAGTGGGAAACGATTGAGGAGAAAATTTCAAATCAAGAAGAAGCTTTAGCCGATATCCAAAAGAAAATTGATGATTCAGGTAGTGATTATGGTACGATTGCTGATTTAATGAGAGAGCAGGAGCACTTGAATCAAGAGCTGGAGAAGCTCATGAACCGTTGGGAAGAACTGTCTCTAATGATAGAAGAAATACAATTGTAAACCAATTAATCTACAAGTGTGAAGAAGTATATGTTACAATAGAAAAAAATAAAATCACTAGGGGTGTCAAATCTTTGACTGAGAGAGGTTATTCCTTAACTCTTAGAACCTGATCTAGTTCAATACTAGCGTAGGGAAGTGGTGTTAGAGTATTCACTATCGATATTTAGCGAATTCATGACATCCCCTTTGTGGTATTTTTAAAAGGGGATGTTTTATTTATTATGGAAAGAGAACGCTTAGTCATTATGATTGAAATGGCTGTAATGGCTGCACTATCAGTAATTTTAGGACTAGTAAAAGTTAATTTCTTTTGGGCATTTGGAGGTTCAATTTCATTAGAAATGGTCCCGATTATACTTATTGCAATTAGACGTGGCTGGAAGATAGGTTTAGGAGCCGGATTGATTGCAGCACTAATTGATTTGATTACAGGTGGAATATATCAAGTTCCTTTACAAATCATTTTGGATTATATTCTACCAGCGACACTTCTTGGGCTTGCAGGTGTATTTATAATCAAAGGGCAATTACCTAAAATATCCTCTATTATTTATGGAATTATTTTAGCGAGTTCATTAAGGCTTTTAAGCTATTTTATCTCAGGAGTCGTTTGGTTTGGAATTTATGCTCCAGAAGGCTGGAATGTGGCCTTATATTCATTTGTTTACAACATTTCACACGTTTTTCCAGAAATGCTATTAACCATGGCAATTATGGTTTTATTAATTAAAAAAGCTCCTCAAGTTTTTAAGGTCAGAAGACTATAATAGTCTAGGGTTTGGCTGTACTTTTTATCATCATTACGATTATAAGGGGAAAGAATGTCTACGTAACAAACGAGGACATTCTTTTTTTCGTATAAGCAACGCAATGTTTAAATTTAGATTGAAGCGGTTATATAAAAATTAAAGCTAATCATATAAAAACAGGAGGATGATTAAGATGGAACAAGTGAAATGGAAAGGTAAATGGAATCAATTAAAAGGAGAAGCGAAGAAAAAGTGGGGAAAACTAACAGACGATGATATTCAGCAAGTAGATGGAGACAAAGATAAATTAGTCGGGAAAATCCAAGAAAGATACGGTAAAACAAAAGAAGAAGCAAAAAAAGAAGTAGATAGCTGGAACTAAGCAAGTAGCAGTAATAACAATTCAGCAATGCATCGCTGAAATGTATTACTGAGTTGATTATATAGATGAAAGAGCTGTTTCGTTAGGGTTTTTAACACCTAATCGTACAGCTCTTTTTGTATTTTTACAGGGAAGAGAATGAGTAAGATTAAAAGGTAAATGACCTATAAATAACAGTATTCATATGAGAAAGAATGAAGAGCTTGAGGACAGGTAGAAAGGGAAAGTTCTATTGGAAGGAAAAGAGCGACAAAGAAGAGGGAAGGGTAAATAGGCGGTTCTATTGGAAGGGAAAGAAGAATGAATAGGAGGACGAGTCAAAAAGGAGCGCTCTATTGGAAGGAAAAGAGCGATGAATGAGTAGAAACGGCAAAAGGGAACGTTCTATTCGCCCGAAAAAGGAGTCGCACCACAAAAACGGTCAAAAGGAGAAGCTCTATTCACCTGAAAAGAGTGCAGAACAGGTGGGAAGGGTGAATAGGAAAGTTCTATTGGAAGGAAAAGAGCGCTGAACGAGTAGAACGGTCAAAAGGAGAAGGTCTATTCGCCCGAAAAAGGAGTCGCACCACAAAAACGGTCAAAAAGGAGAGCTCTATTGGAATGATTGTGCGTGCTTGCCAGAAAACCACTTTTCAATAATGGATTTCATGGCACCCCAGGGACGCGGAGTGCCTTGGAAATCGAACAGCTGCAACTTCTACCTGTGGATATTGTTCACCCGTGCTTTTGATCCAAAACAGTTAACACCTTTCTTTTTAGTGAAGCAATAAACAATCTATTTATCCTTAGTACCTAATAATCTTTGTGGATGCTCTCTATTATGAATTCTCTGTTATTTCCATTTGAAAAATGCACAATATAAGTGCCTTGTTCAGAAACAATTTTTATAGAATGCGTATTGGATATTTTTGAAGACCTTAAAATACTTCTTAAATCCTCTATTTGCTCCTTATTAACACTCTCACTAAATGAAAGTTCTTGACCATTTATTAAAGCTTGCATAGCTTCATTAGGTGATATATTTTTGTTTCTTTCAACATAATATAAACTCGCTAATATAATGGTAATAGATAAAGTGAATATAAAATAAACAATACTTTGTTTATTAGAAAACATATAATGACCTCCCAAAAATAAGATAAGAGGGACACTTACTACCTCAACCTAATCATATATTACATTTCCTCCTTTTTTTAAATAACTATTTTTAATAAAGTAAAATTAAAGTAAAATTTACCATAAAGGGGTGATGATTTGAATCTTTTTGCATTATCTGGGTTACTTTTTTGTGCGATTTTAGTAATAATTAGTACCATAATTGTGATTAAATTTAAAAATAAGGTTAGGTTGTTTTCTAGTGGAGTATTAATCATTTTAATTTTTATTATGGTTTTATTATCAAAAGAGCTTACTAATATTGATGCAGAAATACAAAAAAGAATAGAAATACTAGTTCCCTATTTAAAAGAACATTACCCTAACGAGAAATGGGAATTTTCAATTATTCCTTATAAAGAAGAAGGATACAAACATTTAAATCCTAAATATATCGGTGTGATTTTTGAAAGTGAGCCAGATAAAACTTTTTATTATTTTACTGATAAAGATGGAAATACAGCTCTTGTAGCTGAAGATGACCGCACTCATAATGATTGAAGTTCATTTTTTAGAAGTATTCATTAACGAATAAGAGCTAAGGATTAAGAGATCGGTCAAATGGAGATGGTCTATTCACCCGAACAAGGATTCGCATCACGAAAACGGTCAAAAAGGAGCGTTCTATTGGACAGTAAAGAGCACCGCACCACGAAAACAGTCAAAAAGGAGAGCTCTATTGGACAGTAAAGAGCGCCATACCACGAAAACGGTCAAAAAGGAGCGTCCTATTAGATAGAAAAGAGCGCAGCCTTTATTACATATGTGCCTTAAGAATTAATTCATATTAAATCGTTCCCATCATAGAGATAAGTAGCTAGGAGGGATTATGATGTTAAATTCTGAGGAACAATTAAAGCATATTAAGGAATTACAAGACAAGTTTAAAGAAACGATGCAAGCTTCTCCTTATCCTCTTTACCGCCATTATGCAAAAATTGAACAATATGAGGAAATACCTGTTACAGTTCCAGAACAAAGACAGCTCAATCACCCGGGCATAGATGCCTTAATGGTGCCACTTCCGCTCCTTGAAAATCCCAATTACAAGGGAAGTGGAAAGCTAGAAAATAAAGTAGCGCTCATAACAGGTGGTGATAGTGGAATTGGAGCGGCTGTTGCTATTGCGTTTGCAAAAGAAGGGGCAGATGTGGCAGTCTCGTATTTGAATGAACATGAGGATGCGCAAAGAACGAAAAATCGTATTGAGGAATTGGGAAGAGAATGTCTATTATTACCTGGAGATGTAAGAAGCAAAGAGCAAAACGTTAGGAATGTTACTCAAACCGTTAATGTCTTAGGAAAAATTGATATTTTAGTAAACAATGTGGGCATTCAATTTCAACAAAAAGAGCTTACCGATATTACAGATGAACAATTTGATGATACGTTTAAAGTTAATATTTATTCACATTTTTATACGACTAAAGCTGCTCTACCTTATATGGGTGTAGGGAGTTCAATTATTGGTACGACTTCAATTGTGGCCTATAATGGGGAAGAACAAATGATTGATTATACGGCAACCAAAAGTTCAATTGTGGGATTTACACGAGCATTAAGTAAAAATGTAATTGATAAAGGAATTCGTGTGAATGCAGTGGCCCCAGGGAGAATATGGACTCCACTCATCCCTGCAAGCTTCACAGCTGATCAAGTGGCTATATTCGGCTCACAAAATCCGATGAAACGCGCAGCACAGCCATTTGAGCTTGCACCAACTTATGTCTATTTGGCATCTGATGATTCCAGATTTGTGACTGGTCAGGTTCTCCATGTTAATGGTGGTGAATCAACTAGCTCTTAAAAAGGAGGAAAAAATATGAAATTTATGTTTAATCCTGAAATCACTCTACTATTAACAAATAAACCAGGTCTTGTAACAATGAATTATTTAAATCATTCATGGCCCATGCAAAAAATTGGACCAAGACCACCCTACTTTCGAAATCCCTCTTATCAAAGCCATTTACCAATCCTTTAAGAATAATTCTTTATCTTATACAAAAAATCAGCTAATCTAGTTGTAATAAATGAATGGTTTATTAAAGGGTGATGAGATGCTTAAAATGTCAATTTATCAAATGTCTATTATTCCTGCAGACCCACAGGCTAACCGTGAGCGTGTAAGTAAATGGGTCAGTAATGAGGTCGAGAAAGCGGAAAAGCCTGATATATTAATTCTTCCTGAGCTGTGGACAACGGGATATCGTTTAGAGGATTTGCAGGAGATTGCCGAAGTGCCTGAAGGAGAAACCTATAAGCTATTAAGTGAGTTAGCTCAAAAGTATGCGATTAATATCGTGGGTGGCTCTATTGCTGTTAAAGTAGGAGAAAAAATTTACAATCGAGCGCTTGTTTTTAACAGAGCTGGTCAGCTCATTTATCAATATGATAAAATGCACCTTGTTCCTATGCTTAATGAGCCTAATTTTTTGACCGCAGGTGATAAACGAGCAAGGTTGTTTACATTAGATGGCTATAGGATGGGGTTAATCATTTGTTATGATTTACGCTTTCCAGAATTAGCAAGGTCTTTAGCGTTAGAAGGAATGGATGTACTATTTGTAGTAGCTGAATGGCCAGAAGCGAGATTTCAGCATTGGGAAGTTCTTCAGCAAGGCCGAGCCATTGAAAATCAATGCTTCCTTGTATCGTGCAATACGGTCGGTGAAGATCAGGGGACTATTTTCGCTGGGCGTTCAAAGGTTATAAATCCATGGGGAGATATAATTATAGAAGGGACAAAGAATAAAGAAGAAACCATTACTAGTCTAATTGATATAAAAACAGTCAAAAGTATTAGAGAAAACGTTCCAGTATTTGAAAGCCGAGTACCCCACTTATATTAATGAAAAACTGTTAGAGCATAAGGAAGTACATGCTTTGACAGTTTTATTTATATACTTTTATAATCAGATTAGTTAAAAATGTTTTACAAAATTTGTGACATTTTTATAGGTCAATTACATATATTGAATTATTCCTACTTGACTTATTGGGATACTTGAGTAAAATGAATACACAGGAGAGGTGAAATGTATGTTAGTTATTTTAAATATTATTATAATGCTATTATTAATTTTAGGTTTATACATGATGCAAAGAAAGCATCTATCATTTTCTAAAAGAGTATTTACTGGTCTAGGTTTAGGAATACTTTTTGGGTTGGGGCTTCAATGGGCATATGGTAGCTCATCAGAGGTTGTCGCTGAATCATCAAATTGGTTTAATATGGTCGGAACAAGCTATATTCGATTCTTACAAATGATTGTGATGCCTTTAATTTTTATTTCTATCTTATCTGCCTTTACAAAAATGACCTTATCAAAAAATATTGGTAAGATAAGTGCGTTAATTATTGCTGTATTAATTGGTACAACTGCCATTGCAGCAGCAGTAGGGATTGCAACATCTGTTGGATTTAACCTAGAGGCTATCCAAATTGAACAAGGTGAAGCAGAGTTAGAAAGAGGAGCTTCTTTAGAAGAAAATTATACGAATAATGTTGAAGGGTTAAGTTTTCCAGAGCAGATTATTCAATTATTGCCTGCTAATCCATTTTTAGATTTTACCGGAGCCCGTTCTACTTCTACAATAGCAGTTGTTATTTTTACGGTATTTTTAGGAATTGCCTATTTAGGAGTTCGACGTAAGGAACCAGAAAAGGCAGAAACCTTTGCTAAAATTATCGATTCCATTCACGCAATTGTGATGAGAGTCGTGACTTTGATTCTTAGATTAACGCCTTATGGTGTATTAGCGATTATGACTCGTACTGTTGCGACAAGTGATTTAGCAGCTATTGCTAGCTTAGGTAAATTTGTTATTGCTTCTTACGTTGCATTAGCAGTTATGTTTATTATTCACTTAATATTGTTATTAGTTTCTGGTTTAAACCCTATTACTTATGTAAAAAAAGCATTTCCAGTATTAGCATTTGCTTTTACGTCAAGAACAAGTGCTGGTGCATTACCATTAAACATACAAACACAACGCAAGCTAGGTGTACCTGAAGGGACAGCAAACTTCGCTGGATCGTTTGGTTTGTCAATTGGTCAAAACGGTTGTGCGGGTATTTATCCTGCCATGTTAGCTGTAATGATTGCTCCAACAATTGGAATCAATCCTCTTGACCCAGGCTTTCTTCTCATGTTAATTGTCGTAGTAGCAATCAGTTCATTCGGTGTTGCTGGTGTAGGTGGAGGAGCTACCTTTGCTGCGCTTTTAGTACTATCCGCTTTAGATATGCCGATAGCGTTAGCTGGTGTCCTTATTTCTGTAGAACCATTAATTGACATGGGACGTACAGCTGTTAATGTTAGTGGAAGTATGACAGCTGGAACCCTAACAGGTAAATGGACAAAGGAATTGGATGAGTCAGTATATAACGATCCAAACCAAAAGCTAGAAACACAAGAAATTTAACTAATAAAAAAGAGCCGCAATTACGGCTCTTTTTTTATAGAGTTGCTTTTTGTAGTTTGTCAATAAATTTTAATGAACGACCAGTTCCAATAGCGACTGATTCAAGTGGACTTGGAGCAATATGAACAGGGACGGAAATTTCTTGGGATAACCAATCTTGCATTCCGTTTATTAAAGCGCCCCCTCCTGTTACCATTACACCTCGGTCAACAATATCACCACTAAGCTCAGGTGGACAATTCTCTAATGTTGCTCGAATGGCTTCTAATAGTTGGAGCATAGCCTCTGTAAGAGCACTCTGAATTTCTAGAGAAGAAAGCTCGATCGTTTTAGGTAAGCCATTGACGAGGTCCCTTCCTCTTACCTCCATGGTCATTTCTTCATGCTCTACAGGTGTATAGCCTATTTCCATCTTGACTAGTTCAGCCGTTCGTTCACCGATAAGTATATTGTATTTTTTACGTACATATTGAATAATGGCGTCATCTAATTTGTCTCCACCAATTCGAACTGAATTACAGGAAACGACTCCGCCAAAAGAAATAATCGCAACCTCTGTAGTTCCACCACCAATGTCTACAACCACATTTGCGATCGGCTCACTAACAGGTAAATCTGAACCAATGGCAGCAGCAACGGGTTCTTCTATAATATGAACATTTTTAGCTCCGCAACTTCTAACAGCATCTAAAATGGCACGTCGTTCAACAGAGGTTGAACCGCTTGGTGCACAGACTACAACATTAGGTTTTCGCAAAGATAACCCTATTTTTTTACTGGCTTTTTTCATCACGGCTTTTAGCATATCGGTTGTTACATCAAAGTCCGCGATTACACCATCTCTTAAAGGGCGTACCGCAATAATATTAGCAGGGGTTTTTCCTACCATATTTTTAGCTTCGGTCCCCACCGCTAATACTGCTTTTGTTTCTGTGTTTAAAGCCACCACAGAAGGCTCATTTAAAACAATCCCTTTATCTTTTGTATACACTAATAAATTTGCAGTTCCAAGGTCAATTCCGATTTCTGCAGTAGATAACATGTTTACACCAACTTTTCATAAAAAGTATTTTCTGAGATGTCATTTTACCAAGCATAATGTCACAATCATAGAGTCGTAACTCTTATCTTGTATGTAAGAATATGTGAGGAAGTTGGGATATTCTTTATTATTTTGCTGTATTAGAGGAAAGTAATGGTAAGATTATCGTAACTAAGATAAAGGGTTTAGGCCTTTATGAGTGAAGTGAAGGTTAGAAGGTATTTTAAGGAGTCAAGAATAGGATTATTCAAGAACAAAAAAAGGAACTCCATTCGCCTAGGCAAATGAAGTTCAAACTAAAGGGGGTGAGGAATAAAGATGCATTTATCTTCACTCGTTCATTATAAATATACCCGCTCCTCAATTATTAAAACATTTATTTTAAAATTTATTTTTAGATGTATGTATTAACTAATCCTACATTATGATGTGAGTGAAAGTGCTTTTTTGTTATAATAAACGAATAGAGTAGGAATTGGCAGGAGAGGATGAGAAAGTTGAAGGAAAAAGAAGCGGGCGGCATTATTTTATTTGATGGAGTCTGTAACGTGTGTAATACATTTGTAGATTTTATCCTCAAAAAAGATACAGATGAATTTTATTATTTTGCATCCCTTCAATCAGAAAAAGGACAACAGCTTTTAGAAAAGTATCAAATCAATAAAGAATTGGATACGGTTGTTGTAATAGAAAATCATCAGGTATACCTGTTTTCTGATAGTATCATTAAAATTGCAGAGAAGCTCTCAAAACCTTGGAGCTACTTTAGGTTCATCATCATATTTCCCCGTCCTATACGGAATTTTTTCTATAGAGTTTTTGCTAAAAGAAGGTATAAATTATTTGGACAAAAATCATCGTGTCGATTACCAACAAAAGAAGAAAAACGTCGATTTCTTTCGTAAATATAACCAGGGTGTCTTATATAAATTAAATATTTTCAATAAAAAATTCTTATCCCACATCTGAATCCTCAATTAGTTAGTTTTTTTATTATCCTTATAAAACAAAGTAAATAATCCTAATATTTACAATGAATTGTATATATTAAGATTATTTATCATTTTATAAAAATATTTATTATATGGGGATTATAATTTCCAAAATTTTGAAAAAATAGATTGACTCCTTTTTTTGCATGTGCAATTATAAGTTTAAGATTCTTAAATTTACAACGGGCTTAATCATTATGGTTGGTGCAGTGCTATGGTTAAAATTAGAAGAAAAAAAATCTAATGTAAGTGAATAAAGATAAAAAAAACTTCCTAAAGTATGGAGGAATATATGTTTAATAGTGATATAAAATTAATCTTATTTGATTTAGATAATACACTATATAATTTTAATGAGAAGTGGGACATAGGTACATATCATACTTTCAAAGCATCTAAATTGACCGATGGAATTCAATTTGAAGATTTTATTGTAGAATATAAAAAGAATGATAAATATTATTGGGAATTACACCATAAAGGAGAAATAGATTTAGATGCTGTAAGAAGATTAAGGTTTATTAAGACTCTACAATTCTTTGGTAAAAAGGCGAATGTTGGAGAATCAGATGAATATTTTCAAGCATTCATTTCCAAAGTACTTGATTTAATTAAACCTGATGAAACAGTTAATCGATTTCTAAAAGAGCTAAGTAATCACTACAAGATAGGAATTCTTACTAATGGTAAGGTTAAAGAACAATCTATTAAAATAAATAACTTGGAATTAGATACCATAATACCAGAAAGTCATATATTTGTATCTGAAAAAATCGGATATGATAAACCAAACGAAAAAGCATTTTTAACCGTCCTAAATGACTTTAAATTAGAACCACGTGAAGTTATTTATGTCGGAGATTCATGGGATAATGATGTAATTGGAGCTAAAAAAGTAGGTATTAAACCAATATGGATTGACATTAATAGTTCTAAAATAACAGACCATGAAATCGATACTTATAGTAATATTCATGATTTTATAAAACATTGGAATCAGGTGTTGCAATCTTAAATATTCTATAGGTATAAAATATAACGTTATTTATTTAGTATTTTTTAATCAAGTTCTACTCTCATTTGAGCTTCAATGATTTGTTTTCTTCAATGATAATTGTCTTACATTAGTACTGGCTTCCAAAACTATACCTCATTAAATTCATTCCCTTAGGGAACTTTGTTCTTTAAATATTGTCAAAAATTGATCAAGAAATTCTATTTAGAATGTTTTGATAACATGGTAAAATAAAAGCAAGTTACAACTAAGTGGTGCTTTATTAGCATAGCAGGAGGGACGGATATGGAGAACAACCAGTGGCAAGCTTACTTTGAAGAAAGATTGGCTGCGGCAAAGTTACAATTTGAACGGACAATTGATTGTAAGCATACGGAATTCGATGATTTATATCCTTATATGACTGAACAGCCTCAGTTTTTTTGGTATAAAAGATACGTTGCTTGGCAAGAGTTGTTAACCATTGTTCAAACTGTTTCAGATTTAAAATTAGATTGGCATGGCCTTTTCACAGAGACACAAATAAAGTATATAGAAAAAAAGGTGATGGATGCTAAGGTTCTTGATAACTGGTATGAAGAACAGCAAGAAGGTTTAGAAACCGGTCATTCATCGAATAAAGAGTAGAGAGGAACCCTAAGTCCCAAAATGTTGGTGCTTAGGGTTTTGTCCTATTTATCTAGAAGGAGTACTAGTTAATGAAATTATGGATTCATTTGATGATTTATAGCCTCATCGTCATTAGTATAGGTATCGTATTATTCATATTCTTCTCGAGTAGTGTTGATAAAGAGGTGGCAGAAGAAAGTATGATAGAAGAAAACATAAAAAATAAACTAGAAGAAAATCATGATAGAAATGAAACGGAAAAAAGTGTGAACGACGAAGAGCAACAACAAAAAGAAAATGCCGAAAGTGATATAGATACAATGCTTAACGAGTTAAAAAATCTAAAGGAAAACTTTGATATTGAGCGTTATTCAGATGTGAAGGCCGAGCAATGGGGAGAGTTTGTTACAGGAGTGAAAACCAAACTTCAAACAAACGACCAAGTTATCGCTTTAACTTTTGATGCATGTGGAGGTTCTCATGGTCATTTATATGATGGAGAATTAATTGATTTTCTTCGTGAGGAAAACATTGCTGCTACTTTATTTATCAATGAACGTTGGATTTCTGCTAACAAAGAAATTTTTTTAGAGCTTGTTAAGGACCCTCTTTTTGAAATTCAAAACCATGGAACGGATCATTTACCTTTATCAATAGAGGGAAAAGAAGCTTGGGGTATTAAAGGAACAGAAAGTGTTGAGGGAATTATAGAGGAAGTACTTCATAATCAAATGGCTATTACAGAGCTAACGGGAGAACCTCCTGCTTATTTTAGAGCGGGAACAGCATTTTATGATGAGGTTGCCGTGCAAATTGTAGAAGAGCTAGGATTAGAAGTGGTCAATTATTCTATTTTAGGAGATGCAGGTGCAACATTTTCCTCCGCACAAGTAGAAAAGTCTTTGTTAGAGGCCGAGGCTGGTGATATTGCATTGTTACATATGAATCAGCCGAACTCAGAGACCTTTGAAGGAGTCAAGGCAGCTATTCCTCAACTAAAAGAGCTTGGATTTGAATTTGTTCAATTATCTGAATATCCACTACAATAGTTTATTTTATCTTTATTGAAGCTCGTTCATGATCATAAACATCATGAATTTCGACTCCTACATCTTCTTCGATTTCAGTATTTGAGGGTAAAGAATCATAGCTCTGTATGACTGAAAAAGTTTGAAGGCATACGAGATGAAAGGGATATTTATCACCTTTATCCTCTACTAAGGCGTAGAGCTTTTCATCAACTGTTGCGATCAAATCTCCAGCCTCTTTAACTGTACGAATTTCGTCAATATCAATAAGCATGTTCAAACCTCCTTTTTATTAATTATTTTAATCAAAAAAAAGAAACTTAAACGTAATAATAAGAGTGCTGTATAAAATGTTTTCTTAAAGAATATAATCCTAGAATTTGTGAATTGTCACAGTCATTGTTACTATTTGATTAGAAGCAAATTATATAAAGTAGGTGTCTTTTTTGAGCAAAAAGAAGTTTTATGTTGTTTGGGAAGGAAGAAAAAAAGGAATTTTTACCACATGGAAAGAGTGTGAAGAGCAAGTAAAAGGATATCAAGGGGCTAGGTTTAAATCTTTTCCAAGCATAGAAGAAGCGAAGGCGGCTTTTGATGGCAATTTCAAATTAAAAAAGAAATCAGCTAAAAAAGCAGATTTATCCAATTTCTCATTAGATTCAGAGGAAATTATTTGGGATAGCATTTCAGTTGATGTTGGATCGCGTGGAAACCCTGGTATTATCGAATATAAGGGTGTGAATACAAAAACAGGAGAGATTCTGTTTAGTCATGATGAAATTCCTATAGGAACCAATAACATGGGGGAATTTCTAGCGATTGTCCATGGTTTAGCTTATTTACAAAAAATAGGGAGTAATCAACCGATTTATTCAGATTCTATAACAGGAATAAAGTGGGTCAAGCAAAAAAGGGCAAATGCAACCTTGGTAAAAAATGAAGAAACTCAGTATATTTGGAGTCTAGTGGAAAGAGCGGAGAACTGGCTAAAAGAGAACTCTTATTCAAATAAAATTATTAAGTGGCAAACTGAAAAATGGGGAGAAATTAAAGCAGATTACGGAAGAAAATAATGTTTATCAAAGAGGAGGTAAGCGGTTGTTTACACAATTAAGAAATTCGCAGAAGCGTTATTTTTACGAAGGAAAAACATTAGATGTATCGTTTAGAATTGAACAGCTTAAAAAGTTAAAAGTTGCGATTGAAGAAAATGAAGATTTATTATTTGATGCGCTTTTTAAAGATTTGCACAAATCGAAGCCTGAGGCTTTTATGACAGAATTGGCAATGGTTTATCAGGAAATTAATTATATGATTGAACATCTTCCTAAATGGTCCAAGCCAGAGAAGGTTAAAACGGTCGCGACACATATAGGCTCACAGGGATATATACAATATGAGCCTTATGGAGTAGCCCTCATCATTGCACCATGGAATTATCCAGCCCAATTAGCTTTTTCACCTCTTGTAGGGGCAATGGCAGCTGGGAATTGTGCAGTAATTAAGCCATCTGAATGGACACCTAATACATCGAGAGCAATAGCCAATATAATAAAGTCTACTTTTCCAGAAGAATATATTGCTGTAGTAGAGGGTGAAAAGGAAGTAAGTCAGGCTTTGTTAAGTGAGCATTTTGATTATATTTTCTTTACAGGTAGTGTAGCTGTTGGAAAAAAGGTAATGGAAGCTGCTTCCAAACATTTAATTCCTTTAACCTTAGAGCTAGGTGGAAAAAGTCCGTTAATTGTTGATAAAAAAGCGAAGCTAAAGCTTGCTGCTAAAAGAATCGTATTCGGTAAATTTTTAAATGCAGGGCAAACGTGTGTAGCACCTGACTATTTACTAGTCCATGAAACGGTAAAGGATGAATTAATTCACTATCTAAAAAAGGAAATCAAGCAGTTCATGAAAGATAAAGTAAATAAAGGGAAATATGTAAGGATTGTAAGTGAGAAACACTTTGAAAGGCTAGTTAGCTTTTTATCAGAAGGTGATGTGCTAATCGGAGGTGGAATAAATGAAAGCTCTCTTCAAATAGAGCCTACTATTCTAGATAACGTCTCAATAAACTCCTCCATTATGGAAGATGAAATCTTTGGACCTATACTACCTATTTTTAGCTATAAAGAAAACACTGAGGTATTAGACATGGTTAGAGAACACCCTAATCCATTAGCTCTTTATTTATTTACAGAAGATAAAAAGGTAGAAGAATTGTTTATGAATCATCTTTCCTTTGGTGGAGGCTGTGTAAATGATACGATTATGCATTTAGCAACTCCTCACTTACCTTTTGGTGGCATTGGGGCAAGCGGAATGGGAGCTTATCATGGGTTTGAAAGCTTTAATACATTTTCACACAGAAAGAGTATCTTGAATCAAACAACAAGTTTTGATATAGGAGTACGTTATAAACAAAATAAATTAACGACCTCATTATTTAGAAAGATTATAAAATAAATTTCGTATGAGGTAGAGAGTATCGTTATCTCTAAAAGCGGAAGCGCCTGTCGACAAATCTCGTAAGCGAGAGAGTCGATAGGTTTTTTATTTTGATAAATTGATGTTATACGGACGACTAGAATATGTTGATGGAGAGCTTTGTGCTAATGATTAGACTTTTACTCACCTATAAGAGAAATATAGTTATGCCCCTATTGCCGGTTCAATTGCACAATTTCAACTAATTGTTCGGCCATATAAGTAGATGAATAATTAAAATCATTTTCAATCCATTCAATGATGATCCCAATAATAGCGTAGGAGTGATAGCTAGCAATCAATTCCTTGTTGATAACAGTTGTTGGAATCACATCAAGGAAATCTTCTAATATTAAATCTTTAAAAATAGTATACATTTTACGGTGATAGCCAATTAAAGCATTGGAGTGAACGATAAGTGAGTAAAAGCTCGAATATTCTAGGACATGATCAAAAATAAAAATAGCTTTAGAATTTAGCTTTGAAATTTGGAAAGTCTCCTTATTTTTTATGGGTTCTCGGTAACAATCGATAAAGTCAGTTATGACATCATCCATCACTTCATCAAGGATATCTTCTTTGTATTGAAAGTGCTTATAAAAGGTGCCTCGATTTAGATCCGCTTTTTGGACAATATCTGTAATCGTAATCTGTTTAAATTCTTTTATTTTCATTAAAGATATCAGTGCACTCTTAAGTGCCTTTTTAGATTTTACTATTCTTCTATCTTTAGATCGATTAGACATCGAACTCCTCCTTTTTAATGAACAAATGGAAAGTGGTTTGTTTAATAAGGTACAAAGCAAGCATTCTTTGCTGATTGAAGTAGTCTTTTTTCCTTATTATACTGTAGAAAGAATATAAAAAAACAACATTTGTTCATTATTTCTTTTGACTAAAGGGAGGTTGATGTAAGTGGAAATAAAAGGTAAGGTTTTTGCAGTAACGGGTGGAGGAAGTGGGATAGGTAGAGAGTTAGTGCTTAATTTACTATCAAAGGGAGCTCGAGTAGCAGCAATTGATTTGAACAAACAAGGATTAGAAGCAACGTTGGAATTAGCAGGTGAAAGAAAAGAAAGCGTTTCTATCCATGTTGTCAACATTACAGAGAGAGAGATAGTAGAGTCCTTGCCAGAGCAAATTATCTCTCATCATGGAAACATCGATGCTATTATTAATAATGCTGGAATTATCCAGCCCTTTGTACACGTTAAGGATTTAGATTATGAAAAAATAAAAACAGTGATGGATGTTAATTTTTACGGAACTCTGTATATGGTCAAAACTTTTTTACCTTATTTATTAAAAAGGCCGACTGCTCATATTACGAATATTGCGAGTATGGGAGGCTTTTTGCCTGTTCCAGGTCAGTCGATTTATGGAGCTTCTAAGGCAGCGGTAAAGTTAATGACAGAAGGGTTACATTCAGAGCTTAAGGATACAAATGTAAATGTTACGGTCGTTTTCCCTGGAGGAGTTGGTACTGATATAACTAAAAATTCAGGAGCCGATACTGGTAAGAAGAAAGAGGTAAGTGCTGAGCAAATGAAGAAGTTGCTAACACCACAGCAAGCAGCTGAAATGATTGTAAATGGTACAGCTAACAATGAATACCGAGTTTTAGCTGGGAAGGACTCTAAGTTAATGGACTTCCTTTATCGTTTTAATCCTAAAAAAGCGGCTTCTATTATAGCGGATAAGTTAAAGTAATTTGTAAGGTTTTTCAGTTTTCCATTCATAAAATCCAGTGAATCTTTAAATGTAGATAAATGAAAAAAAGCTTTTTTTAGGTATCAATCCTAAAAAAAGCTTTTTAATTATTTAAGGACATTTTCTATTTTTCTTGTCCGTTGGAAGATATTTAGATGGGTTTTAATAAATTGAACATAGCGATCCACTTCTTCAACCGTTGAGTAAGGAGAGATCGTGAAGAATTTTTGAGCATATATAGAGACTCTTTTATTTGAGTTTATCGCTTCTACTAAGCACTGTTTACTCGTATTACCAAAATAAATCGTTTCTCTTTCAAGACCGAGTACTTCTGCAAATTCACTATTATAGTCATTAATTTCGAGCATTTCTTCTATCGTTAACAGTCCATTTAACTCCTCAGTCCATTTAGGCCTTTCGGGATAAAAACGGAAGGTAGTGATAGGTGAAACTTCATTTGTAATAGCTACCGTTTCAATCTCTTCTTTTAGCTTCTTTCTAAAGGCTAGGTTAACTCGAATATAGTTGGCTAACAGCTCTTGATAGCCTGTTATACCAAAGGCGAGTAACGATGAATAGATCGTTAGAGAGCTCCCCATTCTTGAACACTCAAGTGTATAATTGGTATGGTAGCTACCGTAGCCTCGATTACCTACATAAGGGGTTTCTTCTTCATCTAAATCTACATATTTTAAATAGTCCCGATTTTTTATAAGAAATAGACTGGTCGTATAAGGTGTCTGCCCAAGTTTATGGAAATCAAAAACCAAACTATCGGCAAGGTTTATATGCTTAAATTTCTCTTGATACTTGTTTAAAACAAGGAGTACTTCATCCTCAAAATTTAATGGATTATTGATAAAATCATAATCGTTAAAAAAAGTATACATTCCGCCCATAGCTGAATCAGCATGGATATAAATAGGGTGTATTCCGTGTATCTGTTCTAACTGTTCTGATAGTTCTTTAATTCCTTCTAAATCATCAATTCCAAAAGTATCAGTTGTCCCCATGGTAGCAAGTATATAGAGTGGAATTCCACCTTTATTAATAACCTCGTTCATTTTTTCTTCTAAATCGGTTAGGTTTATGGAATGATCATGATTTACTTTAACTCGAATTAGGTTTTCAACACCAATGCCAGTCGCTTCAACTGATTTAAATAAACTGTAATGAGAAAGCTCAGAGCAAAAGCAATATAAATTGTTCGGAATTCCTGATTGATTAGAGGAAGGAGAGTATCTCGATATGGCTAATCGCAAAGAATTAAATACCGCTCCTTGTCCTCCCCAAGTTGTATAACCTGCACTTCTCGATTCATCATAACCAATAAGCTTTGATAGCATGCTAGTAATTTTTATTTCTGCTGATGCAGCTGCTGGTCCTTCAACATCCCAAAGGTTATTTCCATTCACGAGGACCATAACTAAGTTTCCAAGAATACTTGCAATGTTAGGTAGGGGAGCTGCATTGGCTACATAATTTCTATTTACATAACGGTGGCCTTCTATAGAATTTAGTAGCTCATGCAAAACGTCTTCCATTGACACTCCCTGTTGAGGAATCCCAGCTTTATCTATTAAAGTATGGTAATAATCGTCTGTATACGTCGGCATAGCCCCAAGTGTTAGCTTATCTGGATCCTTTAATTCATCGATTTTGCTTAGTAGTAAATCAATATAGGATAGTAATTCCTCTTTTTGGAGGCTGTTTCCATCCATACTAGGAAACAATTTTTGTATATCTTTCATTGTTTACCTCCTTTATACCTACAATCATCCTCATTTTTATATCTACTTCATAAATCTTTTTGTCCCGTCATCGGTTTCATTAAGTGAAACAGGGTTATACAGCTTGTGCCTTTTGATCGGCTTCTATTAAGTCTGCACTAACAGTTTCTTCATTAGTAAATAAAGAATTGACTTCATTACTTAATTCGACAAGACCGCTTGCCTCATTAATTAACTTTTGCATCGTGACAAGCTCTTCATCATTTATTCCAATAAGCTCTTCAAACATCTCAACAGATTCACGAGAAATTTCAGCAATTTCCACAATTGTTTTCATAATTTGTTGTGAAGCAGAGGATAGCTCCTGAGTACTAGCAGAGGAATTCTCATTATTTTCAGCAATAATTTTTGTAGTCGATAAAATCTGTTCGAACATTGAACCAACCTCTACAATCGTATCATTTGTTTCTTTAAACTCATCTGTCCCTTGTTGCATAGATTGAACAACTACATCTGTTTCAACTTGTATGTTCTTAACAATATCAGATACCTCAGAAGAAGATTTGCTTGATTGCTCAGCTAACTTTCTTACCTCATCAGCTACAACAGCGAATCCTTTACCGTGTTCACCTGCTCTTGCCGCTTCAATAGCTGCATTTAATGCTAATAAATTTATTTGCTCGGAAATTCCTGTGATTACCTTTACGATTTTGCCGATTTCTTGTGATTTTTCTCCTAGCTTATTAATACCATCAAAAGTGTTTTGAACCGTTTGATTAAACTGATACATTTTCTCTAATGAAACCTTAAGCTTATCATTTCCTTCACTAGTTAAATTCAAAGTTGTGTTGGATTGATCAGAAATTTGTGTTGATCTTACGGATAAATCTTCTATAGCTTGCGTCATTTCTTCCATAGATGCAGCACTTTCTTCTGTCACGAGCAACTGATCTTCTAACCCTCTACCGACTTCATCAATAGCTGCTCTAACAATATCTGCTTTTTCAGAGGCGTGCTCACCAATTTCTGAAAGGTTTTGGCCCTTTTCATGGACACCATCAGAGAAGGAAGTTAATGCCACTCTTTCATTATTGTAATAGTCGATAAAAGAGTTAATAGGAAGGTGATTTGGGTTTTTTTCATCAACCTTGTCTATCATTTTTCCTGATGATAACTCCTGAATGCTGTTTAAAATTTCCTTGTGGATAGCCTCTTGTTTTTTAAGAGAAAAGTAGCGAAAAGCAAAATATAGTGAACTTGCTAACAATACGATAATTAAACCTAGCATAATAGCTTCTAACATAAACAATCTCCTATCTTGTATGAGTAATAAATTATGATAATTCTCTTATAATCATGTAAGTTCCATCAGCGATATCTGCAGGGATTTCCTTTAGTTTATTGTTATCTTGATAGCTGTGAACAATATATTGACCATTCAAATCTTTATATTTTTCCATTTGATGATACTTTTCCATTACTCGCATTGATTTTAGATTAGTAGCCTCACCTAATACAGCCTTTAATCCTTGTAGAATTGCTTTTTGGATAAGCATGTCCCCTAATTGCTGAATGATGCTGTGACGCTCATGCTCTGCTATAACTCCTAGCATGAATAGATGAAGAAGCTCTCCATCTTCAATATCTTTCCCGTTTCGATTACGATAATCTTCGATAAATCGTTCGTCTACATCTTCTAAAACTCTTAAGATGACATTCATATCAGCAAAATCACCTTCAAAAATATCTTCACCGATAATCTCTAATTTGTTAGTATCTCCTGCAAGAACACCCACTACTTGATTCTGATCATCAGTGGCTATTGCACAAAAACCTTGCTCAATCGTAGAGTCTAAGTAATCAAGAGTAAATTGATAAAAATCCTCATAATTAATGTTTAGTCGACCGACCATCGGTTCCTGTACCCATTTCCCAGATACATCTACTCCGATAAATGAAAGAGCGAGACAAGCAGCTGCCTTCTTTTTTAAATCAACTTGCTCATTAGTAATGATTTGATAGTTATAAAGACCTATAGTTGTTTGCACCTTTTTAATCCTTCCTTTCTGCTTGAGTTTTATATGTGACTACTTTGATAATCAGATGGAATGAGGTAATTTATCCACAAATGTACCGGTAAAATCAATTCTTTTCAGAGCATTTCTAATTTGTACCTGAGCAATTTTTGAAGTAGGCTTTATAACTAGAACATCTTTAAATCCTAAACTACAATAAAATTGCATCGTTTGCTCTAATTGAGGGACAACCTTTGAAGGTACAGGAGTCTGGTGTGTACCATCAACTACAAAGGTATAATTTTGTTTAGAGACTTTGTTAATGGTCTCTTGCAAATCGACCATATACTCTGCCGCATCTTCCTCTCTCATTAGTCCGTGAACTTGAACTTGGACTTGTTTTGCACCTTCATTAATAGCCATATTATATTTTTTCTTGTCTACAACAATCATTCTTTTGGCTCTCCTTTTCGTTAACGTTTGTATGTGGTTCTTTGGTGTAATGGTGTAATGTATTTTAATAAATGTGAGGTCTTAAATGATGAGGATAGAACTGCAGCCATTACAAAAGGGTAGCCAAATTCTTTTCTTGGCAACCCAAAAACAACATTCTTTCAGAGGTTAATAGCTTTGAGATATAAATCTGCCAAAAAGAATGTAGGGATACATGTTCATGCATCATAAATAGAACTAATTTCACAGATATATTATACTATAAAAAAGAAAGAATACATGTGTTTTTTGTCGATATCTGTATAAATTTCCTCGATTTAAACAAAGGATATAGGACTATATATCTATAAAATGTGAAGCTATGTGAAAAAATCCCGTTTTTTTATACTATATATAAGTTTATTAATAATTTTTATAGAGTAACTGGACGACTAAAAGGAATTTAATTATACTGAATATTAACAAAATGAAATTGTTTTTAATGATTTATTTTATTTAAGATGCCTATTATCTTCATATGAACGACAGAAAGGAGATGTATTCTTTGGCGATTTATGATGCTTTTTCCTATCCTTATGCTTCAAAAAGAAATGTGACATATGCAGCAAATGGAATGGTCGCTACTTCTCAGCCATTGGCAGCTCAAGTAGGATTAGATATTTTGAAAAAAGGTGGAAATGCAATAGATGCAGCAATCGCAACTGCTGCATGTTTAACGGTAGTTGAACCAACCTCGAATGGAATCGGCTCTGATTGTTTTGCTATCGTTTGGATGAATAACCAAATTTACGGCTTAAATGGAAGCGGGCAAGCACCTCAATCCCTGTCGATAGATGCCGTGAATAAACTTGGCTATACGGATGAATTACCTCGTTTAGGGATGACACCAGTTACTGTTCCTGGAAGTCCCGGAGCATGGGCAGAGCTTTCAAACCGTTTTGGTGTGCTACCTTTTGAAGAATTATTACAACCTGCCATAGAATATGCAGAGAATGGTTTTCCTCTTTCACCAACGTTGGCGAAATATTGGAATAGAGCTTACACCAAATATAAAAATGCCTGTCAGGGAGAGGAATTTCAGCATTGGTTTGATACGTTTGCTCCAGAGGGGAGAGCTCCACAGATGGGCGAAATTTGGAGCTCAAAAAATCACGCTAAAACATTACGTGAAATCGCATTAACTAAATCTGAATCTTTTTATAGAGGAAATCTTGCACAGCTAATAGATGATTTCTTCCAAAAGCATGATGGCTTTTTGAGAAAAAGCGATTTAGAAAGCTATAAACCTATTTGGGTAAATCCTATATCAATAGATTATCAAGGATATAAGGTTTGGGAAATTCCCCCCAATGGTCAAGGCCTTATAGCATTAGAGGCATTAAAGATACTAGAGGAATTTAATTTTAAAGAAAAGGAAAATATTGATACGTATCATAAGCAAATAGAGGCTTTGAAATTAGCGTTTGTTGATGGGATGGCTCATATTACAGATGAGAAAGAGATGAAAGTTTCTGCAAGTGATATACTTTCTGACAGCTATATTTCGACGAGAAGAGCAGAAATAAAAGAGTATGCGCATCTTCCGAAGCCAGGAAACCCACTAGGTGGTGGCACGGTCTATATTGCATCAGCCGACCGTGAAGGGAATATGGTCTCTTTTATACAAAGTAATTATAATGGCTTTGGCTCAGGAATAGTTGTACCTAATACCGGTATCGCTATGCAAAACAGAGGTCATAATTTTTCTTTAAATAAAGAGGCTGCCAATGCGTTAATGCCTGGTAAAAGAACGTACCATACCATCATTCCAGGATTTTTATCAAAAGGTAAAAACCCAATAGGCCCTTTCGGTGTCATGGGTGAATTTATGCAGCCACAAGGACATTTACAGGTTATTATGAATGCGATAAATTTTAAGCTTAATCCTCAATCTGCTTTAGATGCTCCTCGCTGGATGTGGAAAAAAGAAAAAGAAGTCTTTGTTGAACCCTCATTCTCAATCGATATGGCTAAGCAACTAGAAGCAAAAGGTCACGATATACAATTTCATCTAGATGAAGGGTTGTTTGGTAGAGGGCAAATTATTTGGAGAGATCCGGATACTGGAGTTCTACAAGGAGGAACAGAATCAAGAACGGATGGCTGTATAGCTGCTTGGTAAACATCTAAAAAATGATAAAATGATGAAGGAGTCAAAGTTGTCACTTTGGCTTTTTGATTTTTAATCACATTTAAGTTGAGTGAATTTCATCATTGCTCTATAAGGGAACGAAACCGACCATTCATTATGAAAATGTCTTGACTGTTTTTGAATTCACTTGTTGATTGAAACGGTAGGTAGTGACTCCCAAAGGAAGAGCGCCGTTTGAAGATCCACTCTGACGAAGCTCTGCATAGTCGGAGTTAGCTGAAGACAAGCCCTTGGGAAAGCAACTACCTAAAGTGAAAATCAAAAACCTAATCGCTCGATTTTCATTATGAAAGTGTCTTGACTGTTTTTGAATTCACTTGTTGATTGTAACGATAGGTAGTGACTCCCAAAGGATCAGCGCAGTTTGAAGATCCACTCTGACGACGCTTTACATAGTCAGAGTTAGCTGAAGACAAGCCCTTGGGAAAGCAACTACCTAAAGTGAAAATCAAAAACCTAATCGCTCGATTTTCATTATGAAAATGTCTTGACTGTTTTTGAATTCACTTATTGATTGAAACGGTAGGTAGTGACTCCCAAAGGAAGAGCGCCGTTTGAAGATCCACTCTGACGAAGCTCTGCATAGTCAGAGTTAGCTGAAGACAAGCCCTTGGGAAAGCATCTACCTAAAGTGAAAATCAAAAACCTAATCGCTCCGTCTTCATTAAAAGATAGGAATGATGAAATGGATTCAGTTAAGTAAAGGATGACGAAAATCATTTAAATAATAAAGAGGAATTTATCCACTTTTGTCAAAAGGTACTTAAGAGGATATGTAAGCTCTTACAAACATAAGAAATGAGGAGTGGAGATTATAATGGAAATTAGAGATGTAGAGAGATTAGCCACCTCTATTAAAAAGTCTATTAATCAAGTGATAGTAGGAAAGGATGAAATCATTGATTTAATGTTAGTCGCCCTGTTTTCATCGAGCCATGTATTATTAGATGATGTTCCTGGAACAGGAAAGACCGTACTTGCAAAAACAATGGCTAAATCGTTAGGAACCTCATTTAATCGTATACAATTTACTCCCGACCTATTGCCGACTGATTTAACTGGAATTCAATTTTATAATCAAAAAAGTGGAGAGTTTGAATTTCGGCCAGGCCCACTTTTTTCAAATATCGTTTTAGCGGATGAAATTAATCGTGCAACACCTAGAACACAGTCGAGTTTATTAGAATGTATGGAAGAACGGCAGGTTACGATAGATGGTGTTACTCATTCACTTTCGAGACCATTTATGGTTATAGCGACTCAAAATCCTGTTGAAAGCCAAGGAACTTTTCCGTTACCTGAAGCTCAACTCGATCGTTTTTTAATTAGAATATCGATGGGTTATCCAAGTAAGGAAGAAGGGATAGAGATATTAAAAAGATTCAAGGAAAAAAGTCCTTTATCGACTATAGAAGCAATAGTGAATGAACATGATTTGATTCAAGCTCAAGACGTTTATTCAGATGTATATGTCAATGACGATATTTTGAATTATTTAATGGATATTGTTGAGAAAACGAGGACACACCCTGATATTGAATTAGGAGTTAGTCCGAGAGGCAGCCAAGCTCTACTAAAAGCAATACAAGTATATGCAATTCTTCAAGGTAGAGATTACGTAGAGCCAGATGATATCAAAAAAATGGCTTTACCTGTTCTTAGTCACCGAATCGTTTCCAATCAATTGTATCAACAAACAGCAACAAATGAGCAAATTCTAGAGGGAATTATCAATAGTGTAAAAGCTCCAGTCGAGGGGGATTTTAAAGAAAAAGGAAGTCACTTGTTATGATGGCTATCCCATCTTTTATTATTATATTAAGTCTAATCGTCTTCGTACAGGTCGTTATTTATAGTAAATGGGCATTGTCCAAAATGCATTATAGTCGTTATATTAATCAACCAAAGGTTTTTGAGGGGCAAAAAACGGTAATGACAGAAGAAATATCGAACTACAAGCTTTTACCATTACCATGGATAAGATTAGAATCTAGAATGCATCCAAATTTAAGATTTGGTTCACAAGAAAATTTAAATGTTGTTGGAGACCAATTTCATAGAAGCTTGTTTACTTTAGCTCCTTTCCAAAAAATTAAACGGAGACATCAAGTGACTTGTATGAAAAGAGGCTTTTATTCGCTTCCTACTGTAACGATGACAAGTGGAGATTTACTTGGGATATCTCAAAACTTCAAAACCATCCACGTAGATTGTGAAATAATCGTTTATCCTAAACTACTAAAGATGTCTGAGCTTCCACTGCCTTCATCAAGCTGGCAGGGAGATACGATTGTAAAGCGTTGGATTATTGAGGACCCGTTTATCGTTTCAGGAGTGAGACGGTATGGAACAAACGATACAATGAAGCAAGTTAATTGGAAAGCGACTGTAAGGACCGGTGAGCTTCAAGTGAATAAAAGGGACTTTACCGCAAATTATGATTTTCTCCTTTATATCAATTTTGATCAAGAGGAAGAAAATTGGAACCAAGAGAGGTATGAACAACAATTGGAAAAAGCGATATCCTATGCGGCTACATTGGCAACATTTATGATTAATAATGGCTTAGCTGTTGGACTATATTGTAATTCCTATGTAACTGAGGGAGCGGAGAGTGTCCGTAATAAAAGAAAGCCTATAAGAATAAAGCCACTAAAAGGAAAGGTTCATTTACAAGCATTGTATGAGCAGTTAGCACGTTTGCAGTTGGCACCAAGTGTTACTTTTGGTCAGCTTTTAGAACAGGATGTTCAAAGTAGATTGAACGGTCAAGATATTTTAATTATAACTCCGCAATTAAATGATAAGGCAAATATACAAATCGAGCAGTTAAAAAGATTAAGAAATAAAGTTCATACGATGTGGATAGAAGAAAAAAACTATCAAAAACGAGCATAAGAGAGGAGGCGCTTATGTTTATCAAAAAAATGCTGTTAGCCTTACTAGAATATTTCATTTTTTTCCCCGTCATTTTATTTTTAGGCAAAATAGCGGTGGGAGAATCATTATTTTTAATTTGGCTTGTATTTGTTTATCTTATGTTTGTTGTTTGTATATGGCTAGGAGACATTTTTAGCAATCGAAGTCGAATGATTGCGGTCATTTCAGCAATTATTCTTTCCATCGGTCCCGTTTATCTAGTTAACACTCCTATTATTTGGGGAATCGTTTTGTTTCTTTTCCTTATGAGCTTATGCTTGCGGGGCTTTTATTATAGTAGAGAAATACTTGCCAAGATTATTCCCGTTAAATTACTTTGGTACGGTATGGTTGGTTATGTATTGTTTTACTTTGTTTTTAGGTTTCATTCATCTTTGGTCAATGATTTATTGACACTTAACCTAGTTGGTTTCTTTTATGTTTGTCTTACCTTATTTTATAGTAACCATGTACATATTAAACTGGCGACACTCTCCGACCGAGAAAAACCAATAATCGGTATGGCAACCAAAAGACAAAATCGCTTCCTTATATTTTTAACGATTCTTTTTGCTGCTTTGTTGGCTAATGCAAGTTATCTGTCAGAGTTACTCAATATGCTAAGAAATGCAATAGGTTTTATTTTAGAATCGATTGGCTCTAACGAAGGGGAATATATTCCTTTAGAGCCTGAAATGCCTGTTAATCAATTAGAAGAAATGCTAGGTGAGAGTGAACAAAATCAAAGCTCCTTTTGGGTGACTATTCTGAATTACTTTGGAATGATTTTATTAGTAGGAGGGCTCGTATTCATACTAATTTTCATTCTAAAAGGGTTGCGGAAAAAGCTTGCTAAATTATTTAATTGGTTAAAAAAATCTCTCGAAAAATGGTCTATAAGGAATAAGGAAGAAGAAGAAGCTGATTATATAGATGAAAAGGAAAAATTAATAAATTTTAAAAAAATCACGGATGAGCTACAAAAGAAGTCAAGGGATTGGCTTGTCTCTAAGTTTAAAAAACAAGCTTCATTAGAGGATTATTCTACTAATCAAGAGAAGATTCGTCATTTATTTAGACTCTTTATTCATCAAGAAGTGAAAAATGGATTTGTAAGGAAAAATAGCTATACAGCTAATGAAATGGTCCAAATTTTATTGTCTCATTATGAAGAGGATAAAGAGGTGGCGATTTTACAAGAAAATTATAGTAGGGCAAGATATAGCTTGGCTACTATTAAAGATTCCGATGTAGAAAAACTAAGAGTTTGGGTTATGGAGCGTATTCAAAATAACTAGGAGGGTGTAACTTTGTTTGAAGAGATTCATTATTTAAAAAAGGGAACGGCTAAACAAAGAAAGGCATACCTTACTCTACAGCAAATCAGAATTATGGAGGAGTTAGCACACTATACTCCTCTCCTTTGTGGAACTATACCTATTGGGATTGACCTGCTGGATGCCGATTTGGATATTATCGTTGAGGTGCATCTTTTTCATATATTTGAATCTGAAGTCAAAAAGTTATATGGTCACCTTGACACCTTTAAAATAAATAAAGGCAGGGATTACATGACAGTAAGCTTTTATTACAATGGTTTTATGATCGAGATATTTGCTCAAAATAAGGCTGTCAAAGAACAAAATGCCTACTTACATATGATCATTGAATGGTGTCTAATCGAAAAATGGCCATTTTTAAAAGAGGAAGTCATCGATTTAAAAAAGAAAGGCTTAAAAACAGAGCCGGCGTTTTGCAAGCTATTAAATTTAAAAGGAGATGACCCCTATTTAATGCTGTTGGAGTATGGTGAGAAATTAGACATCATATCTAAACAATAACTAAAAATAAAGTACTTCCTTATAGTTTTAGACCCGTTCTACTTTTAAATCTTCGTAAAAGAATATGACTTTCCACTCTTGTAATTCCTTCTAAGCTATATAGTTCCTCATTGATAAAATTCTCGAGCTCCTCAAAATCATTGACAAGTACATGCATATGTAATGTGCTCGGGCCAGTCATTTGATAGCAGCTTGCCACCTTAGGATTGTCAGCTAGCTCTTCAGCTACTGAGACAAGGGAAGTAGGCTCGCAATCTACTTCAAAAAAAGCAGAAACCTTTTTTCCGATTTTATCAGAATTAATGACCACACTAAATTTTTCGATGACTCCTTCTTTCATTAATTGATTAATTCGCTCTCGAATAGCTACTCGTGACAAGCCTAATTCCTTGGCTATATCTACATAAGACATTCTCCCATTTTTAGTTAATAACTCAAGTATTTTCCGATCGTTAGCATCTATTTTCATATTGATTTCTCCTTTTATTGTAAGGATAAGTAGATAACTTACTTACTGATAGAATTTTACGAATAAAAATTCCGTTTGTAAATCATTTTAACCTGTTTTATAATCATAGTAAATAAAAAAAGGATTATATATTTACATATGTAAAGTGAGGGTTTGAGATGGATTGGAGAAAACAAAGAGATATTTTTATCGCTTTTTTTCGCTCAGGAATGCTTGGATATGGAGGAGGACCTTCAACCATACCACTTGTGCATAAAGAAGTAGTTACTCATTATCGCTGGTTAACCGATGAAGAATTTGGAGATATATTAGCACTAGGAAATTCTTTACCTGGACCTATTAATACAAAAATGAGCGGATATATCGGTTATAAAGTAGGAGGTTGGGTAGGTCTAATAAATGCTACATTGGCAACGATTATGCCTACTGTTATTTTAATCATCGCTTTAATTGGTGTACTAAGTCAATTTCGTGATTCTAGAGTTGTGGCAGGAATGACAGAAGCAGTAGCTCCTGTAGTTGGTGTCATGCTGGCAACTTTAACGTACGGATTTTTAAAGCAAGCCAATAAGGGACTTGGTTTTACTTGGATGGTTATTTTAACTATTTTAAGTTTAATTTTTTATCAATTCTTTAATATTCATCCTGCTATTTTAATCTCAGTCTTGTTAGTATGCGCTCTTTTAAAAAGAGATAAACCAGTAACTTCCGTACCAAAAGAGAAGCAGGGGGAGTAATATGATATATTGGGAGATTTTCTTAGCTTTTTTTATTCCGGGAATTGTTGGATATGGAGGAGGACCAGCGACGATTCCTTTAATTCAAGAAGAGGTTGTTCATAATTATGGGTGGGTGTCCACTGAGCGATTCGGTGAGATATTAGCCATCGGAAATGCTTTACCTGGGCCTATTGTTACAAAAATGGCTGGTTATATCGGATACGAAGTTGGAGGCGCACTAGGGGCTTCCGTTGCTTTATTTGCTAGTGTTGCACCTTCCTTATTAGCAATGGTCTTTTTATTAAAGCTACTGTATAAGTTTAAAAATTCACCGAAAGTCAAAAGAATGACTGGTTTTATTCGACCTACTGTTGCTGTCTTATTAGGAGTAATGGCTTATGAATTTTTCTTTACCTCGGTTGAAAGCTCTGGTATATGGCATATGGCTTTTTTGACCATTGCTAGCTTATTACTATTAGAAAAATGGAAGGTTCATCCTGCCTTTGTAATCGTAGGTGCTTTACTGTACGGGGCTTTATTTTTAGGGTGAGGTTCCATAACTATTCATTTTTTCTTCATAAATGAATAGTATAGTACTATTTTCTAGAGTGAGAATTTAATGTTAGCATAAAGAAGAGACAAAAAAGTCAAAGGAGGGATTTTATGACATATCCAATAAATTGGGATTTGGATATTTTCTTCAAAGGGGGCAGTCATTCTGCGGAATTTGAGGAATTTGTTCAAGAGACGTTTGATCGGACTAAAGAGCTTACTATTAGGGCCAAACAAGATCATCAGTCCTTTGAATATGTTATCGAATTAATTAGAGACATTCAGCCTTTAATGCAACGATCAAGGCATGCTTCAGCATTTATTAGCTGTTTAAGTGCTGCTGATGTGCATGACAAAAAAGCAAGACAATGGCAGGGGACGATTTTGTCATTATCTACACAGATTTCTGAGGCTTGGACAATGATCGAAGAAAAGCTATCATTCTATACAGAGGACGAGTGGAATACATTTATCCAGCATGAAAAAGTAAAAAACATTTCTTTTAAGTTAGAAGAGAGTAGAGAACAAATCAAGGAAAAATTATCTCTATCTGAAGAAAAGCTGGCTGCAAAGTTAGCAGTAGATGGATATCATGCATGGGGAAGTTATTATAATCAATTAGTAGGACAATTAGAATTTCCATTTGAAGAAGATGGAAAAATCACTTTACTTTCGGCAGGGCAAATTCAAAACCGTATGGATGATGTGAACAGAGAAGTGAGAAAGCAGGCATTTCATGTAGCAGAGAAGGTCTGGTCAGAAAAAGCAGATTTATTTGCTACAACAATCAATCATTTAGCCGGATTTCGATTAAACCTTTATGAAGCAAGAGGCTGGTCAGATGTATTAAAAGAACCATTATTAATTAATCGGATGGAAAAAGATACTCTTACGACGATGTGGTCTACAATTGAGGAAAACAAAGATATGCTCCACAAATTTATGGAGCGTAAAGCACATTTATTAGGAATAGAGAAGCTTGCTTTTTATGATGTATTTGCTCCTCTCCCGAATAATAGTGATTCAGAAATTACATATGAAGAAGCCTGTGACTTAATCATAAAGCATTTTCAATCGTTTAGTCCAAAGCTTGCTTCCTTTGCAGAAGGAGCTTTAAGAGATGGGTGGATAGAGGCTGAGAATCGTGCCGGTAAAAGACCAGGTGGATTTTGTACGAATTTCCCATTGCAAGAACAGTCTAGAATATTTATGACCTATGATAATAGTATGTCTAATGTGATGACTCTTGCTCATGAGCTCGGTCACGCTTATCATAGTCATTGCTTGAAGGAATTGGAGCCTTTTGCCCAGAGGTATGCCATGAATGTCGCCGAAACAGCTTCAACGTTTGCTGAGAATATAATAGCTGATGCACTTGTAAAGGAAGCGAGTAATAAAGATTTAAAAATATCTCTATTAGAGAATAAAATTTCAAGAAGCATAGCCTTCTTTATGAACATCCATGCTCGCTTTTTATTCGAAACTCGTTTCTATGAAGCAAGGAAAACAAATACAGTATCTACGGAACAACTTAATGATTTAATGGAAGAGGCTCAAAGAGAAGCATTTGGTCAGGCTCTAAGTGATTACTCACCAACTTTTTGGGCATCAAAATTACACTTTCATATAACAGGAGTTCCATTTTATAATTTCCCTTACACCTTTGGATACTTATTTAGCCTAGGGATTTACAAGCGTGCTATCGTAGCTGGTTCGGACTTTGAAGACCACTATATTAATCTACTTAAAGATACAGCGAGAATGACGGTTGAAGACCTTGCAAAAAATCATTTACAAATCGATTTAACAAAACCTCAGTTTTGGCAAGAAGCTTTGGATGTCATCAAAAATGATATTGAGGAGTTTATGGAGCTTACTAAGATATAGAGAATAAAATCCTCAAAAAAAAGCGAGTCTGATCGAATGATCAGACTCGCTTTTTAAGGGTATAAAACGAGTTGCATAAGAGTCTTTTAATGACGAATCAAGTAGTCGAATGCGCCTAGTGAAGCTGTAGCACCAGAACCCATTGAAATAATAATTTGATTATAAGCACTATCTGTACAATCACCTGCTGCAAAAAGTCCAGGAACGCTAGTCGCACCATGCTTATCTACAATAATTTCACCAATTCTATTCTTTTCAACTGAAGCATCTAACCACTCCGTATTAGGAACAAGTCCAATTTGAACAAATACTCCTTGTAATGGAACATGATGCTCTTCATTGGTTTGGCGATCCTTATATGAAATTCCAGTAACATGGTCTGTTCCCGTAATTTCAGTGGTTTGGGCGTTAGTAATGACTGTTACATTTTCTAAGCTAAATAGTCGATCTTGCAAGACATTATCAGCTTTTAGTTCTGGAGCAAATTCTAGAACAGTTACATGCTTTACAATTCCAGCTAAATCAATCGCTGCTTCTATACCTGAATTTCCTCCACCTATAACAGCTACATCCTTACCTTCGAATAGTGGACCGTCACAGTGAGGGCAATATGCGACCCCTTTATTTTTAAGTTCTTGCTCTCCAGGAACCCCGACGTTTCTCCAACGAGCTCCGGTAGATAGAATCACTGTTTTTGCTTTTAAAACTGCATCATTTTCAAGAGTTAATTCGAAAAGATCTTTCTTTTCTAAACGTTTAGCGGTTTGTAAATTCATGATATCAACATCATAGTCTTTAACGTGTTCCTCTAAATTAGCAGCTAATTTAGGACCTTCCGTTTTAGGAACACTAATAAAGTTCTCAATACTTAATGTATCTAATACTTGGCCACCAAATCGTTCAGCTACAATTCCTGTTCGAATTCCTTTACGGGCAGCATAAATAGCTGCACTTGAACCTGCAGGTCCTCCACCTACGACAAGAACATCGAATGGATCTTTACTGGATAGTTCTGCTGAATCTACTCCAACTCCCATTTTCGCAATCATTTCTTCTAAGCTCATGCGTCCGCTACCAAATGGTTCTCCATTTAAAAAGACTGTAGGTACAGCCATGACGTTCTTTTCTTCTACTTCAGACTTAAAGGCAGCACCGTCAATCATCGTATGAGTAATATTAGGATTTAGCACACTCATTATGTTCAATGCTTGAACAACATCAGGGCAATTATGGCAAGTTAAGCTAATATAAGATTCAAAATGAAACTCTCCATCAATTCCTTTGATTTGCTCAATGATTGAAGAATCAATTTTAGGTGGTCTGCCACTTACTTGAAGTAATGCCAACACTAAAGATGTAAATTCGTGACCTAAAGGGACACCGGCGAAAGTTACACCGGTGTCCTCTCCAACACGATTTACACTGAAGCTTGGCGTTCTTGACAGAGCCGCATTTTCAACTGTGATTTTAGAAGACATTGCTTTTAATTCATCTAATAATTGAAGCATTTCTGTCGAAACAGAATCATCTCCTGCATTCACTTTAATGACAATATCATTTTCCAATAATTGCATATATTGGTTTAATTGTGATTTAATCTCTGCGTCAAGAGCCATTAGCTAACACTCCTTAAATTTTTCCAACTAAATCTAGGCTTGGTTTTAATGTTTCAGATCCTTCTTCCCATTTTGCAGGACAAACTTCACCTGGATTATTACGCACATATTGTGCAGCTTTAATTTTTGAAACTAAGTTACTAGCATCACGGCCAATTCCGTCTGCATTGATTTCAACTGTTTGAATAACTCCATCAGGATCAATGATGAATGTTCCACGGTCTGCTAAACCACTTTCTTCATTAAGGACTTCGAAATTACGTGAAATCGTTTGAGTTGGATCACCAATCATTGCATACGTAATTTTTCCGATTTTTTCAGAAGCATCATGCCAACCTTTGTGAACAAAGTGTGTATCGGTTGAAACGGAATATACTTCTGCTCCAAGTTCTTGTAAAGTAGCATATTGATTTTGTAAATCTTCAAGCTCAGTTGGACAAACGAAAGTGAAATCAGCTGGGTAAAAGCATACAACACTCCATTTTCCTTTGAAGTTTTCTTCTGTAACTTCGATGAAATCACCGTTTTTGTACGCTTGTGCTTTAAATGGTAGTACTTCTTTTCCGATAAGTGACATATTAAAATCCTCCTAAAAATATAGTTAATTAAGTAATAACTTAATTAGATTAATTATAAACACATAATTATTATTAATGAATTATACCCATAAGTCAAGATGTTAAACAAATATTTGTATATTCTTCACTATTTATTCAAGATTAAGAGGTTAATAGTTACGTTTTCATCAAAAAAAAATCTTATGTTATCAATAAGATGGGTTGAATTGAGAATGGAAAAAGAGAGATTTATAATAAATCTCTCATAAATAACCGCTATTTTTTAAAAGCTTTTGTAGAACTTCGAAGTTCAATTGTTGGCTCTAAAACTAAATCAGTATGAATCGATTGCTCATTGATTAAGGAAATGAGAGCATCGACAACTTTAAGAGAAATTTCCGATTGAGGAACACCCACTGTCGTTATAGGTGGGTCAATTTTTTCCATCTCAGGAATTTGATCATAACTAATTAATGAAATATCCTTCGGAATGGTTAAATTTGATTCTTGTAACGCTTCCATTATCCCTCGAGTTAAATCATAACTTCCACTAATGATGGCCGTAGGAATCTCCTCTTCTTGTAGCAAAGCTTTCGTAGCTAAATATCCGTCCTTTGATTCAAGACCAAAAGTTGATGGAATGAGCCGGGTGTGGATGGGTAATTCGAAAAACTGCATTTCCTCTTTAAACCCAATCATTTTCTCCACCTGTAAAGGATCGTCTTTTTGCGATGAACCAATATAAGCTATCTGCTTATGTCCAAGCTTTACTAAATGCTGTACAGCGATTTGAATCGCTTTTTTCCTACTTACATCAATTGTTCTTTGTGGTAGGTCTTTATCGATACCGTAATTTAAAATAGGAATAGTGGATGATTGTATTTTTTCCTTTAACAAATTATGGTCATAATTAAAGACTAATATCGCATCAACTTGAAATTGCTGGAAAGTAGATATGGCTGATTCGATTTCGTGAATAGAAATAAGCATCGTGTAGTTTCTTTTTTCGAGCTCTTTATTAATTTCAGTAATTAACTTTGATAATGCGACACGCTGGACACTTGGCCAAACAACACCTATAGTAAAAGATTTTTTAGATACAAGCCTTCTTGCAGCGGCGTTAGGCTGATACCCAAGTTCGTGCGCAACAGATATTATTTTCTCCTTTGTGTCCATTTTAACTAAAGGACTATTTCTAAGAGCCTTGGAAACGGTCGAATAGCTTACCCCAGCTTTCTCGGCAACATCTTTTATAGTTACACTCATTTTTTTCACCTGCATTTTATTAAATTCTTTCGTTACATATGCGAAAAAATCTAGTAGCTATACACTAATGTATCAAAAAATAAAAAATAAAGACAGCACTTTGAGAATAGCCAGGGTGGTTTGACAAATGATAATAGAGGCTAAAAGGATAAATAACAGTATAGTAAGAGGGAGTTGAATGGAAATATGAAAAAAATTGTGATTATCGGTGGAAGTGGCACAATCGGAAAAGTTTTAGTGGAACATCTGCAATCCAAATATAAGCTATATGTTGCCGATCAAGAACTAGGTAAAAATCAGGTAAATTTTATAAAAATCGATGCAACCAATCAAAAGGATTTACATACTAAAATTCCAAAAGATACAGATATTCTTGTTAACTTATTAGCGACGGATAACCATCGTTCATTAGATGATATTGAGGCTTTCGATCGAATGACGAATATTTATTTAAGAAGCTCTTACCTGCTTTATGATTTAGCTGTTTCATTGAAAATCCCAAAAGTAATTGTAGCGAGTAGTAATCATGTAACAGACGAATATGAAAAAGACGGTCATTCATTGCTAGGAAGAGAAATTACTGTAAATGATTATCCTTATTCTAGAGGCTTATATGGAGTGTTAAAATTAGCTACTGAGAATTTAGGAAGGATTTATTCAAAGGAAAAAGGTTTATCTGTTTTGTTATTAAGAATAGGCTCTGTGCCTTCACCAGAAAAAAAACAATCAGATCAAGAGCGCTGGAAGCATACACTTTTAACTGAAAAAGATACCGCTCAACTATTCGAAAAAGCTTTTGAAGTAAACAAGCCATTTGGTATTTATTATGGTGTTTCGAATCATCCTTCCAAACCATGGAGTATTAAAAATGCAGAAGAGGATTTAGGCTTTAAATCAGAGTTAAATCCTTAATTGATTAACTTTTCTGAAAATATATTGCGGAGGAAAGTTGCCAATGCTATGATTCAGATGTAGGTATATTCGATCTTATGGACGCGCGTTCAAAAATAACCTTACAAATGGAAGGAAGGGAAGAGATGTCTAACAATTATTTAGGAACAAACGTTGTTTCGCAAATTGGATTAATTGTACAAGATATAGAAAAAACCTCAGAGGCCTATGCGGAATTTTTTGGTGTCGATAAGCCAAACATTTTTTGGACAGATGAATGGGATAAATCGAAAGCAGAGTATAAAGGGGAACCTTGTGAGGCTCGTGCAAAACTAGCTTTCTTTAATATGGGTTCACTACAATTAGAACTAATCGAGCCTGATGAAAAACCAAGTACTTGGCGTGAATTTTTAGATTCCAAAGGAGAAGGGGTTCATCATATTGCTTTTACCATTGATGGCATGAAGGAGAAAATCAATATTTTAAATGAACATCAGATGCCGTGTATTCAAAAAGGAGAGTATGAGGGAGGCAGATATTCTTATATAGATACAGTAAAGCAATTAAAAGTACTCATTGAGATTCTTGAAAATGATCAAAAATAATGGGGTGTAGAATGAGAATTTTAATTACAGGAGCCAACAGAGGTTTAGGACTTCAATTAGCAAAGGTAGGTTTAGAAAGAGGACATGAAATTATTGCTAGCTTAAGAGATTTCAATCAGAAAGGAGAGTTAGAAAGCATACAACAACATAATAGCAACCTTACCTTGATTAAAATGGACGTATCGAATGATCAATCAGTTTCTGATGCTAAGCTTGAATTTGACCAGCATTTCTCTTCATTAGATGTGATTATGAACAATGCAGCAATCTTATTAGAACGTGATCAAAATATTGAAGAATTGTCTTTTGAATCCGTATTAAAATCATTAGATGTCAATACAGTAGGACCTATGAGAGTCGTTCAAGCTTTTTTAGATTCCTTAAGAGCTGGAAGTAATCAACAAATTATTAATATTTCATCAGAAGCCGGCAGTTTAACACATTCTTATAGCCCAGATTATTCTTATGGAATATCAAAAGCGGCACTTAATATGTTTTCTGAGAAATTGAACGTTTATTTAAGAAAAGAGAATATACTTGTTTATTCGATTCATCCAGGTTGGATGAAAACAGATATGGGTGGAACAAAAGCACCACTTAATCCATATGAGACAGCTTGTCATCTTTTCGATTTATTAGAGAAAAAGAAAAAAATAGAAAAACAAGATTTTATTTTTATGGATTATAATGGAGCGGCAATGGATATTTAGAGATTTTACTTGTCCTTACATTAATAAATGATTGAATGCGAGAGGTCCAAGTTGTAAAATTTTAGGATGTATTTATTAAATGAAAGAAGAGAACTTCAAAAACAAACCTACCTTTATAAAGATAATCATTAACTGAGAGATAGGCTCTATGATGGTGCTCAATAAAAAATATAACAAAATGATTATCGCTGTGATTAGCTTGTTAAGCTAAAATTATTTTAAGGAAATCGATTCTTCTTAATAATGTAAGCGGTTAAATAATAGAATACTTGTATTTCCGAACCTACAATAATTAAAGGAGTGGTTTTAATGGAACGTTCTCTTCATGCCTCCACAATAAACCCAGTAACATGGGCGGAGAAAGCTTGCGAAAGTTTAATGAATCAATATGAACCGATCGAATTACCTCCAAGAAACAGATGGCATTATCATCAAGGAGTCTTTTTATATGGAATGTATCGAGTGTATGAGAAAACAAATAATCAAAGCTATTTTCAATATATGAAAAAGTATGTTGATGATTTGGTTGATGAGAATGGTAACTTTTATTTCCGAAGAGATGAATTAGATGCGATTCAAGCTGGTTTACTTTTGTTTCCGATATATAAGGAAACAGGAGAAGAAAAATATAGAATAGCTGCATTTAAATTAAGAAATTTATTAAACACACTAAACAAGACAGAAGAAGGCGGTTTTTGGCATAAGGACAATTATGCTTATCAAACTTGGTTAGATGGTTTATACATGGCTGGACCTTTTTCAGTGAAGTATGGGCAAACATTTAATGAACCAGAACTTGTGGATTTAATTTTACTTCAAGAACGTTTAATGCGAAAAAATACTTATGATAGTAAGACAGGATTATATTTTCATGCCTATGATGAAAAAGCTAGTATGCCATGGGTAGACCCTGAGACTAAATGTTCGAAAGAAATTTGGGGACGGTCATTAGGGTGGTATGCAATGGCTCTAATTGATATTATTGAAGATTTACAAGAAGATGATGAAAATAGAAAAGCTTTAGAAGAAACATTAAGAAGCTTATTAGAACGTATTATTCATTATCAAGATTCGAAAAGCCATCTATGGTATCAAATTGTCGATAAAGGCTCCTTGTCTGACAATTGGCTAGAATCCTCTGCTTCATGTTTGTTTATTTATGCGATAGCAAAATCAATAAGATTACAGGTGTTTGATAAAAAACACTTATCTCTAGCTACGATGGCGTTTGAAGCAGTAGTCAATCACTTTGTTAAAGAAAGAGAAAACGGCTCTGTTGAGTTAACAGGAATATGCATAGGAACCTCAGCGGGTGAGTACGATTATTATATCGGTAGAGAAACGAGTGAAAATGATTTACATGGTGTTGGTGCATTTTGTTTAGCGGCTATAGAGGTACAAAGAGCAAATGAATTAAATTAAATGCAGAAATTTAATCTTACTTCAATTATAATGAGGAATAAGTTTTCCTTTTTATTTATTGTCACTTATTTACGGTAGGTAATTAAATAAAACACTTCTTCATTTATTCACACCTTATGGAAAGAAGCTGAAAAAATGTTAGTGAGATTAAACAAATGGTTGGAAAAATTTCTTCCTATAATTACGCCGATATGTGTTATGATCGGCGTTTTTTTATCAGAAAGAGTAGAATTTTTAGTTTTTTTAGTTCCTTATATCTTTGCTGTTATAACATTAACCAGTAGCTTAGGTATTCACCCGAAAGAGTTATATCATGTTTTTAGACATCCTTTAGCGCTTTTTCTTAGTCTTTTTATTTTACAAGTTTGTATGCCATTCTTAGCCTTTTTAGTTGGAACGGCTTTATTTGGAGAAGAGATGGCTACGGTAACGGGTTTAGTATTAGCTTTTGCTATCCCAACGGGCGTTATTAGCTTAATGTGGGTTACTATTTATGGTGGAAATCGCTCTTTAAGCTTAGCTATAATACTAGTAAACACTTTGTTATCACCGATTATAGTACCATTAACTCTATCTATTTTTATTGGTTTCGCAGTAGAAATGGATACCTTTGGGTTAATCTGGGGATTGTTAAATATGGTCGTATTTCCATCTTTGCTGGGGATGATGATTAACTACTTCAGAAAAGGAAAAGTAGAACCATTAGTAAAACCATTAGCCCCCTTTTCAAAATTTGGTATTATGTTTGTAATTATTATTAATAGTTCAGTAGCTGCTCCCTATTTAAAACAATTTAATTTGAATCTGCTCCTCATTTTACTATCGGTCTTGAGTTTAGCTCTTTTTGCTTATGTATTAGGGTTTTTTATTGGTAAGATTACGAAAATAGGAGAAGCAGAAACGATTAGTATTATGTATAACTCAGGTATGAGAAATATAGGGGTTGGCGCTGCATTAGCTGTTTTATATTTTCCGCCACAAACCACGTTACCTGTTATTATCGGTACATTATTTCAACAAATTATTGCAGCTTGTTGCGGGAAGCTTATAGAAAGAAGAGCAAAAAAAAATAAGTAATGAGGCCCCTTGGGAAAGAATTGACTTTCAGACTAAATATTATTAAACTTGAAATAACAACGTTGTTAGAAGTGAGAGCTTCTAAAAGGAGGAGACGATAGGATGAAACCAACTTATTTAAAAGTTCATCAAGATGATAATGTGATTGTGACATTACAAAACTATCAATCTGGGGATCAAATTACGATTGATTCAGAGACTATTATCATTAAAAAAGATACTCCAGTCGGTCATAAAATAGCGATAAAACCAATTACTCCAAAGGCTAATATCATTAAATATGGTTTTCCAATTGGTCATGCTAAGAAGGCCATTGAAATCGGTGATTGGGTTCATACTGAAAATGTAAAGACCAACTTAGAAGGTACGTTAAATTATGAATATAACCCAAAAGAACGTGAGCTTCCAGAGGTTGAGGAAGAACGAACTTTTATGGCTTATAAAAGAAATAATGGTGATGTCGGAATCCGTAATGAGGTATGGGTAATTCCTACGGTAGGATGTATTAATAAAACAGCAGAACTATTAACAAAAATGGCAAATGAAGAAAATCGTCACCAAAGCTTCGATGGTGTCTTTCATTATCCACATCCATTCGGGTGCTCCCAATTAGGGGATGACTTAAACTTCACTCAAAGAATCCTGAGCAATTTAGTTCAACATCCGAATGCGTCTGCCGTTCTTGTTCTAGGTTTAGGGTGTGAGAATAATCATATTAAAGAATTTAAGAAAGTACTAGGAGACTATGACTCTCAATTCATTAGATTTTTGGGTGTACAAGAAGCCGGAGATGAGCTAGAGGAAGGCCTAGAAATATTAAATGAGTTAATTGAAGGCGTTTCCAAACTAGAAAGAGAAGAAGTACCTTTATCTAAATTAAAAATTGGATTAAAGTGTGGAGGCTCTGATGGTCTTTCTGGAATAACAGCCAACCCTTTAGTCGGAGCATTATCTGATACTATTATTTCACATGGTGGCTCGACCGTTTTAACAGAGGTTCCAGAAATGTTTGGTGCCGAAACGATATTAATGGAAAGAGCCAAGAGCCAAGAGGTATTTAATGATATTGTCACATTAGTCAATGATTTCAAAGAATATTTTATAAAACATGACCAGGTTGTATATGAAAACCCATCTCCTGGGAATAAAGATGGAGGTATCACAACTTTGGAAGAGAAATCTTTAGGCTGTGTGCAAAAAGGTGGATTTTCAAAAATTGTCGATGTTCTTCCATATGGAGGACGGGTAAAAGAAAAAGGCTTAACACTTGTCCAGGGGCCAGGAAATGATTTGGTGTCCGTTACGGCTTTAGCAGCATCGGGAGCCCATATTGTACTATTTACAACAGGGAGAGGTACTCCTTTTGGTGGTCCAGTACCAACTGTTAAAATCTCTACAAATTCAAGGCTCTATCATAAGAAGAAAAATTGGATTGATTTCAATGCGGGAGAATTAGTTGAAGGTAAACCAATGGAGCAATTAAATAAGGAACTCTTTAACTATATAATTGATTTAGCCTCAGGTAATATTAGAGCAAAAAATGAGCAGTTTGGATTTAAAGAAATAGCCATTTTTAAAGATGGTGTTATTTTATAAGCAGGAGGTAAAGAGATGGAGAGCTTAAATAAGAAAGTTGCTATCGAAAAGAAAGAACGAATCAATTATCAATCACTCGACCACTTACCAGAAAAGGTCCTGCAATTTGGTGAAGGAAATTTTCTAAGAGGGTTTACTGATTGGATGCTTCAACGCTTAGTAGAAGCAGATTTATTTCAAGGAAGGGTCGTAGCCATTCAGCCTACCCCTCATGGAAAAGTAGTTCCAAAGCTTAATAATCAGGATGGACTTTATACACTCATTTTAAAGGGAATAGAGAATAATGAAATTGTCGATAAAACGGAAATAATGTCGATTATTTCGAGAGGTATTAATCCTTACGCTGACTGGAAAGAGGTTTTAGAAGTAGCTGCGAGTGAGTCTGTTGAATTTGTTTTTTCAAATACAACAGAGGCAGGTTTAACTTATTTAAAGGAAAACTATAATGAAAACGAATCTCCACTTTCATTTCCCGGAAAGCTTGTTGCCTGCTTATATCATCGTTATCAAACCTTTAAAGGTGATCCTGAAAAAGGGTGGGTAATATTTCCTTGTGAATTAGTAGAAGGAAATGGAAAGCTTTTAAAGGAAATTGTTATACAGTTAGCAGAAGAATGGGAATTTGGTACAGATTTTATTGAGTGGTTAAATCACAGTAATCAGTTTTGTGATACATTAGTTGATAGAATTGTGACAGGATATCCTAAGGATGAAATAGAAGAATATCAATCAAAATTAGGCTACAGTGACCAATTATTAACGGTTGGAGAGCCGTATCACTTGTTCGCAATTGACGCTGATGAGAAAATTGCACAATCTATTCCCTTTGACCGTGCAGGTTTAAATGTCAAATGGGGAGATATTACCCCATTCCGTGAATTAAAGGTAAGGCTGTTAAACGGTCCTCATACATTAATGTTTGCAGTAAGCTATTTAACAGGAGTTAATACAGTATTAGAAGCAATGGAGCACCCATTGTTACGCAAATTTGTAGAAGTAGGCATGCTTCAAGAAATTTATCCATTTGTTAAAATGGAGGAAAACGAAAAGAAGGAGTTTAGTGAAGCGGTTATTGAGCGTTTCTTAAACCCTTTTAATAAACATCAGTTAGCAGACATTGGTTTAAATGCAGCTTATAAATTTAAAACAAGGTTATTACCAACATTACTTGAGTTTGAAAGCAGTCATGCAAAGCTTCCAAATGCAATTGTTTTTTCTTTAGCTGCTTTGCTTGCTTATTACAAACCTAAACAAAAAGAAGGTGAGTTCTTTATTGGAGAAAACCAAGGCAGGACTTATCAAATTAGAGATAACCCTGAAATATTAAGTCATATTGAGCATGGGTGGCAGAAAGTTGAAAGAGGAGAACTCGAGCTCCGCTCATTCATTCAGCAAATTTTTGCTGACAGCCGTATTTGGGGGCAAGACTTGAACGAAATAAAGGATTTAACAGAACAAGTGAATACTTACCTAAGTGAAATCACTCATAGAGGTGTGGAAAAGTCATTAGAAACCTTTTTTAATTAAGAATGTGGACCAATACGGATGAATAAAGAGCTCCACACATGTTAGGTGCCTGGCTGCTTGCTCTACCAATATACTCCGTGTCTGGTGGGAGCCGCCAAACTAAAAGTGGATTTGGCCATCCTCATTCAACTGAAGTCTTCGTGCTTTGTGTCCGTTAGATTACACATATTCAAAAGGACCTTGCTTTTTATAAAAGAAGCAAGGTCCTTTTCATGTTTTATGTATGCATTCAATCCACTCCATTTCAAGCTTCGTTAATTAGGCTTATTTAAAAATAAGCTTTCCTCGAGGTGCTAAGATTCTCAATTCCCACTATACCCACTAATTTTAGTATGTTTTTTATTTTCGATTCGCTTTTTTGTATAAAAAGGTCTTGAATGTTTCTGAATTAACTTGTTAATTGTAACGGTAGGTAGTGACTCCAAAAGGATGAGTGCCGTTTGAAGATCCACTCTGACGAAGCTCAGCGTAGTTAGCTGAAAACAAGCCCTTGGGAAAGCATCTACCTAAAGTGGAAAAACCTAATCGTTCGGTTTTCATTATAAGATAGGAATGATGAAATGGATTCAATCATACTTTGTAGCGATTATACTGTGTATGAATGCCAACTACTTCGGTGAGTTTTTTGATACTTTTTAAAATGTATTCGCTCTCATTCGGTTTAAATAACCGCTTTCGTTTTTTGTAGGTAGAATATCTTACAAAAATCGCAATTTTACAACGACAATAGGATTATAGTTGTGTTATCATATAGAAAAATACTGGGGAGTTCCTATAAAATCTCTAATTTTTAGGATGAAAGGAGTGGTCTTATACAATGAAAATTTGGAAAGGTCGATTAAAAAATAAACAGAAAAATAAGCCCCATAAAATGAAGAGAGATTGGCTACAGAAGATTAACATAAAGGGTTTTAAGGATATTAAATGGAGTTTAGGTAATAAACTAGTCACCTGTTTTGTCATTGTTTCTGTTTTATTTGCAGTAGCCAGTGCCGTAAGTCTTTATTCGATTAAAAAAGTAGAGAGCACCTATCAATATATGAGTGAAAACGTTGAAGTTATGGGGCAAAAGGCGTTGCAGGTTCAGGTAGGCTTACACCAGCAAGCAAGCTTAATTCGTGGGTACATATTAACAAATGACCGTGGAATGCTATCTGAATTTTATTCGATTAATAGTGATAATAATACGGAGATTATTGCGGCGAAAACCCTTTTAAACGAAGAAAGTATAAATGCACAATTTGATCAGCTTCTAGCTATGAATGATGATTATGTAAATATTGCAAATAATGTGGTTAATCAATATAGACTTGACCAAGAAGGTGCTTTAAATTTAGCAGCGAATGAATTAGTGCCTTTTGAAAATGAAATGAACACAGTGATCGATTCATTAGTTTTAGAAAGTAACAATCTAGCAGAAAATTACTCAAATGAAGCTTCAAGTCAAACGAATTTCGGTGTTTTGATTACCATTGGTATTTCTGCCATTGCATTGCTAGCGGCTATTATTTTAGGAGTTTACTTAACGGTTTCGATAACTCGCCCACTGAAACAATTAAAGACGGTAGCAGAAGAAGTCAAAAATGGAAATCTAGCGTTTGAAACAAACATTCAAAAAAGAACAGATGAGCTTGGTGACCTATTTAGCTCCATTATGTCAATGAAGGATAATTTAAGAGATTTAATTGGTAAAATATCTGTTAATGCGAGCCAAGTAGCAGCATCATCAGAAGAATTATTAGCTAGTGCGGAGCAAACCTCAAAAGCAACCGAACAAACCTCTTCATCTATAGAGGATATTACAAAGGGAGCAGAGCAGCAAAACCGAGCTTCTAATCAAAGTGTGGATACATTGAAAAAAATAAACGAAGATGTTAGTCAAATAGCTAAACATTCTAATGTGATTGATGAAGAAGCGAATCAAACATTAACCTATGCAAATGAAGGAAATCAATATATCCAAGATACGGTTGAAAAAATGGATGCCATTCAAGATTCAGTTGTTCAATCTGATCAAGCCATTTATGCATTGTCAAATAGTAGTAAAGAAGTTGGGCAAATCATCAATGTCATTAGTAATATCGCTGACCAGACGAATTTATTAGCTCTAAATGCTGCGATTGAAGCAGCAAGAGCAGGTGAACATGGAAAAGGTTTCGCGGTTGTCGCTGATGAGGTGAGAAAGTTAGCCGAGCAATCAGCACAATCTACTTTACAAATTGATGAAATTATTACCGAAATGCAAAATGGTTCCAATCATTCTGTTTCGATGATGGCTGTTGTAAAGGATGAAGTAAAAGAAGGAATTGTATCTGTTACAGAGGCAAATTCAAAATTTAAACTCATTATGAATTCAATGGATCAAATGGCAACCTTAATAGAAGAAATGAATCAAAGAATTCAAGGGTTAGTAACGCAATCGACTAATGTTATGGGTTCAGTTCAAGAGATGTCAGAACTTGCAAATGAAACGACTGAGCATTCAGCTACTGTTAGTGCAGTTGCGGAAGAAACACTTGCCTCAATGGAAGAGGTAACCTCATCTGCTCACTCTTTAACATCGCTTGCAGATGATTTACAAATGAGAATTCAAAATTTTAAGCTTTAGACTTTCTTTTATAACCATTAAGCAAAATAAAAGTAGAATGATTTTGAATAGAGGATTGGACAAAATCTGATGTGCAATGGATGCATACACAAAATAACTAATAACGAACAGGACCTTACTTCTTATAACGAGAAGGAGGTCCTGTTTAATTTGTAGATTCTTCTCTTTTTGGAATACTTAATATAGCGTATACAAGTCACGGAGATTATAGTGGGATGAAGTGGCCATAGCTAAATCCAATTTTTAAAAAAGGTAGTTTGGCGCGACCCCACAGAATACAGAATGTCTTGAGGGATCGAAAGCTGTACACCTAACCTCTGCGGAACTCTTCATTCATGCTTATTGTTCTAGGTTGTTTTTATTATAAAAATAATTATATCTACAAAAAACAAATGGAATAGTCGTAAAGAACTATTCCTACATAAACTTTAATCTAATTTTTATTAAACTTCAAAAAACAAAAAAAGAGCGATTTATTTGTTATCTTTATAAGTTTGCTCGTTTCTTTCATCGATTCTTTTCTCTATCTCTGAAAGAGCTTCAGGATCGTTTAGTAAATTCTCCTTATTTTTTTCAATTAATTCTTCTAACGTTATAAATTGTCTTCTCAATTTTTCCACCTTTTTTCCTATTGAATTATTACTTCCTTTATTATAACAAAAAATTAAAATAATAGTAGAAAGAGTTGTTACAATTATTAGAAAAATTAATAAATTTATAATTAAGATTTTATGTAAAATTATCAAAAGTAATGAAAAGGTATATGACAAGTTAGGGTTTCGTATAAATAAAAGAATGATAATAACTAGTGATTGGATGTGAGGATCACGAATATTTTTCGAGTAATAAATGAACAAGAATTAGAAAAATTATTTCAAACTGAAAGTCCAGATATTTTAACATTAGATTATTTGTCCACTTTAACGAAAAATTCTGTAACAAAAAATTTGTGGCAGCAGCTTATAGCTTATCGAAAACAACATTACGCATGGTTGAAACAATTTTATTATCAATTAAATGGGGAAATGCCTCAGGTTAATCAAAATACATTTGTAAAACCAACTTCTTATTTAGAAGGAATCAAGCAACAGGTAGAAAATTATCAGCAACGTTTAAAACAACTAAAAATAATGCAAACCAATTCTAATACATCTTTTGAACAACAATATTTAAATATCATTATTCAATACTTTGAGTACGAGGGATTGATTTTAACCGAAATAGAAATTATGCAAAAAAGATAGATAGTATGGAAGTAGAATGGGAAGTAAATAATGAATACGACTATTTTATTAAATCTGATTAAAATCACTTTACAAATGAATGATAAATTGTTAGAATATTTTTAACATTAGTTATTTTATTTTTTTGTTAAACATCTGAGCGAGTGTTCGGTCAGTTAAAAAATGATGAAGGGGAGAGAAGCATGACTGTGTATGAGAAGAAAATGATAGAAGATATTCAAGAACAAATTGAACGTTTGTCAAGAGAGCTAAATAAATTAAAAGAATCTCCTCGTCCTGTCTCAGAATTTGAACGATTAGAGACTGATGATTTCTTACTACAAACATATAATTAAAAGGATATAATCCTTATAATAAAGAAAATTTTACAGTCACTTAAATAAGTGGCTGTTTTGTATTTTTTAAAGTTTGTTTAAAATATGGCAATAAAGGAAAAAGGTTGATAAGAAATAAATTACATAAGTGAATTTCATAATTGCTCTATAAGTGAATAAAACTGAACGTTTATTATAAAATATTTCTTGAATGCTTGTGAATTAACTTGTTGATTGTAACAGTAGGTAGTGACTCCAAAAGGATGAGCGCCGTGTGAAGATCCACTCTGACGACGCTCAGCGTAGTTAGAGTTAGCTGAAGACAAGCTTGGGAAAGCATCTACCTAAAGTGAAAATCAAAAACCTAATGTTCGGTTTCATTATAAGATATGAATGATGAAATGGATTCACATAAATAACTTTGGGAAAGAATGATAAAAAGAAGCTGGTATGAATTTGTTAAGATAAATTTAAATATGTAGAAAGTTAAAGATCCTGCTCCTCTTATTTTCAAATGACTATAATATTGGTAAAATATTCTTAATATAAAAAGGATGGTGTCGTGTAATGGGTGATTTGGACAAGCAGTTTTGTGAAAACAATAAATGTTCAAAAGTTAAAGTGGGATTATTCGTTGGAGCTGCAGCACTAATAACAGCTGTTATGTTAAAAAAGGATTGGCGAGATAAGGTAGTATATGAAGCGAATCAACTAAAAAATTGCACGGCTGAAACGTATTCATTCATACGTGATAATCGTGAGCAGATTGTAGAACAGGTCAGAATAACGGCAAGTGAAGTAAGTGAAGTAGTAAAAGGAATAAGTGAAGATGTAAAAAAAATAGGAGAGAGTGCAGCTCATTTAAAGAGTAGCTCTGAAGATTTCATTAAAGTAACGAAAGAAACCGCTCAAGATATGAAGGATTTAAAGTTAAAAAAAGATGAATAGTATTAAAAAACGAGGTTATTATAATATCGAGATGCACGATTTAATCGTCTCTCAACTATCTAATCACTAATGTCTACGTTCAAAATGCAATAGGACTAGAACCATTTTTGATATGGTTACCGATGAGGTGATTCCATTGAATAGGGATATTGAATTTTCATTTTGAATATCAAAATAAAATGAGGTGTCTCCAAAAGACAAAAATCGTTTCGACCCCACATTGTTGATTGAATAATAGCTGTGATTAGTGAAGGTGGTCACTTTAGGTTGACCACCTTCTTTATATTTGGCATTTTTCGACTATTTCCGAGGAAATAGTTATTTTTTTTGAAGTGATTGAATGAAGAATGATAATTGCAGTGATAGTGGATAATTTATCTTGAAATGCTCAAACTATTCTTAATCAATGGAATAACCCACTAGAAGGAGGAATAATCGATGAAACGTTTCATCGCTATAGCCATAATTTGCTTAATAATCAATCCATTCACTGTATTGGCAGCTAATGAAGAAAAACCAAATGACAATCAAGATACAAAAGTGTTTGAAGTACCTAATTCAGTACTTAATATCGCTAAAGATAATACATTTACAAACCCGACTCAAGAGCTTCCTTATTTACAGCCGAGTGAGCTTGCTCAAAAGCTTATTGAAACAAGTGAAAAGGTTAGTATTGAGAATCCTGACTTAGTAAAAATTTTAAACGAATCCGCGATTCAATATCCTAAATTAGCGATTGGTTTTAGAGCGTCTGTATATTTAGGAGAATGGCCTCTCTCATATGTATCTGAATCTACTGAAGTAAATTGGGAGTACCAAAAAGTAAATACGAATTATTTTGATAATCGAGGCGGAACGGCTGTTCAGAAATTGACCTATAACCAAGAGCAACAAAAGAAGATTTCAGGAGGTTTAACAGCAAAGATTCCAAACAGTGAAGCCGTCCAAAAAATGATGATGATAAAAGCGGCAGAAGTGACAAAGCTTCCTTTAGCTTTTGATACAGTTATTGGTCAAGGTACAAAGAAAGCACAAACTTATAATATATCTCCAAAACAAGTTGGTTACCTTTATAGTTTTGTCCCAGCTGTTCATGAAGCAGGGAAAGTTACCTATGGTGAAGTGTATTTAACCTTCAAAGGTGGAAAAAGTAAATTGGAAGTGAGAAATGTGACGCAGCAGGGAATTGGCGCTTGGATTCCTATTCAAGATCACTTATCGTTTACGTTTATGGCAGGCAATCAGCCTAGATAAAAAACAAGCGCATCATAGAGGAGGATGCGCTTGTTTTATTCATTAGATATTGGTGGAGCGAGTGAGAAAGTCTACAGAACGGTAATAAGCATCTTTTACTAAAATATTCGGACCTAAGCACTGAACGGTAGGACAGTGACAGCTTAATGTTTTAGAAATCTCGCTTTTCCTCCATTTTTGATAGGCGTCAGGTAATGTTTGAGACTGGATATTACCTAATGAAGGGGTATCTCCAAAATCTGTTACAATTATTTCTCCATTGAAAATATTTACATTGAGTCTAGAACGACCATCTGGATCATTTCTTAAAGTAACATTTTCTTCGTTATAAAGCCTTTGTTGTAATTGTAAATCCTCTTGATTTGCACTGCATGGATAAAACGGTAATGTACCGAATAACATCCAAGTATTACGATCTCTAGTGTCTAAAAGACGTTGTATACCGCTACGAATATCATCTAAGGATGCAACCTCTAAACTTTTAGCCATATCATCATTATGGTCCTGGCTTAAAAAACCTGAGGGGTACATGGGATGAATTTCGTGTCTTGCACAGCCCATTTCCTCTACGACTTGTTTATGAATTTTTTCAATATAAGGAAGGGTCCTGCTATTAAGCATCGTTTCTGCAGACACTAAAACCCCTCTTTCAGAAAGTGCTTTTGAGTTACTAATCATTCTATCAAAAAGAGATTTTCTCTGTTCTCTAGATGTTTTTCTTTGACTATAAGCAAAGCCTACATCAATAAATTCATCAACTGTAATCCAGTTATGAGAAATATGAAGAACATCTAAATAAGGAATAACTAGCTCATATCTATCTAATGGTAAGGTTAGGTTTGAATTAATCTGAGTGTATATGCCTCTCTCATGAGCATACTTAAGTATAGGTACTACATAATTTTTAACAGATTTCATATTCATCATGGGCTCTCCACCGGTGATGCTAATGGTTCTTAAAGTAGGGATTTCCTCTAGCCTTTGGATGATAAGCTCTATTGGCAAAGCCTCAGGATCTGTATAGTCTAGATTTTGGCCTACAGCACAGTGAGCACACCTCATATTACACATATTTGTAGTCGTAAATTCTATGCTTGATAAGACCTGTTCTCCAAATTTATTGACATCTAGATAAGCCTCCCAAGCATCATTAGCAGGTGTTTGTCTGCTTTTTAATTGGTTGATCATGTTAACTACTCCTATCTTAATTATCATTTATCATTATGAATACACTCGTTACCTTATGTCAATGAGTAAAATCCAACTTAGTTTGAGGTTGCTTCCTTTTTAGGAGTTTTAATAAAGAATGATCGATATGTTAAGTGAAAAGTTCTTCCATTGAGCTACTTCTATAAATTTGTTACACTATGGAATATGATTCGTAACTGTCGTTATTTTAATTTAAGAATAAAGGGAGCGTAAAATAATATGGGTGGAGCCGTACATGATAAATCAGAGCAAAAGAATTATTTACAAGCACGATTTGAAATGGTGTTAACCATGCTTGAATCTATTAATCCAGAAGAAGCTGGTGTTGAAGAAATAGATCGTTTAATTGATATGCTAGATGATATTGAAAATAAATGTAAACAATTTAGACATGACTGGAAAGAATAGAAGAAAGAGTACTTTTTGAATGGTGCTCTCAAGTGATAACAAAACCGTCTTTGAGAAATGGCTCTCAAAGGCGGTTTAATTGTTTATGTGGGATAACTCTACAGATGACCCCAAGGATTTATAAGAGCTTAATGTGAAGAGAGGAATCCACATAGAGACGGTAAATATCTTCTGAAAAAGCCTGCTACTGGCTAAATACTCTAATAAAAAGATGAGTTGTTTATTTTGGTTAGTAATACTCAAACGATGTTGTAGAGCTTTTAATTATTTAATTACAGCTTCTAATCAAGTTAATGAGCATATCTAAGCGTTTCCATTTTTCACTTTAAACAATTTAAATCTAGCAGTATAATAATAAGGTAGGTTTATATATTTCTATCTAAATAGAGTATTTTAGGTTAAGCTAATTCTTTTCCTTTTTACTCATTCATATTAAGAAGTGACTGATTTTTAAGATAAGGGAGCTGGATATTGTGGAGAAATTGCAAGATAGTATTTATCAATTAATAGTAGAGACCTCAACTAATTTACCAAATGATGTAAGGAGAGCCATTAAAGCAGCAAAAGAAAAAGAAAATGCTGGTACACGTGCTGCTTTGTCATTAGGCACAATAACTGAAAATATTGAGATGGCTGATGAGAAAGTTTCTCCAATTTGCCAGGATACAGGAATGCCAACTTTTGAAATTAAAGTGCCGGTTGGAGTTAATCAAATTCAGTTTAAGAAAACCATTCACAAGGCTATTGCTTTAGCGACTAAAGAAGCAAAGTTACGCCCAAATTCTGTTGATTCTTTGACGGGGAAAAACTCAGGGGACAACTTGGGCGAAGGGACACCTGTTATTCATTTTGAACAATGGGAAAAAGATGAAATAGATGTTCGTTTAATTTTAAAAGGTGGAGGCTGTGAAAATAAAAACATACAATACAGCTTACCTACAGAACTAGATGGCTTGGGAAGAGCTGGGCGTGATCTGGATGGAATCCGAAAATGTATTATGCACTCTGTATATCAGGCACAAGGGCAAGGCTGTAGTGCAGGTTTTATAGGTGTTGGAATTGGAGGAGACCGTACAACAAGCTATTCGTTGGCAAAAGAACAGTTATTCCGTACAGTGGATGATCAAAATTCAAATGCAGACTTACAAAAATTAGAAGAGTACGTGTTGGAAAATGCAAACAAGCTTGGAATTGGAACGATGGGCTTTGGCGGAGAAGCTACTTTATTAGGCTGTAAAATAGGAGCGATGAACCGCTTACCAGCAAGCTTCTTCGTCTCCGTAGCTTATAATTGCTGGGCATACCGTCGACTGGGTGTTGTATTAAATAGCAAGACTGGTGAAATACAAAATTGGTTGTATAAAGATGGAGAAAAAGTAGAATTAAATCAAAGTAACGAAGAAGTGGCAGCAGCTGCTGAAGAAAAAGAAAGTGTAAGAGAAGTCGTTTTAGAAGCTCCCATTACAGAGGAGAAAATTCGTGAATTAAAAGTAGGAGATGTCGTTATTATAAATGGAATGATGCATACTGGTCGAGATGCCATTCATCACCATCTTATAGATCACGAGGCTCCAATTGATTTAAATGGGCAAATTATTTATCATTGTGGTCCTGTTATGGCAAAAGATGAACAAGATAACTGGATTGTGAAGGCTGCGGGTCCAACAACAAGTATTCGTGAAGAACCATACCAAGGTGATATTATGAAGAAATTCGGGATCCGAGCAGTTATTGGAAAAGGTGGAATGGGCCCTAAGACACTAAAAGCATTAGAAGAGCATGGAGGAGTCTATTTAAATGCTATTGGTGGAGCTGCTCAATATTACGCAGATTGTATTAAAGGAGTAAAAGGTGTTGACTTAATGGAGTTTGGCATACCAGAAGCGATGTGGCATTTAGAAGTTGAAGGATTTGCAGCAATTGTTACGATGGATTCTCATGGGAATAGTTTACATGCAGATGTCGATAAATCTTCATTAGAGAAACTAGCACAGTTCAAAGAACCTGTTTTTAAATAATGGTATAAGTTTCAATTCCATAGGCTGGGACAAAAGCTGTTAATGGTATGTATTGAATGCATACACAACAACCGGGACCTTCCTTCTTATTAAAAGAAGGAGGGTCCTGTTGATTTTATAGATACTCTATGAATTACGTAATCTAACGGTTGATAAAGTGTCATATACCAAAATCTACTTTTATAAAAAAGTTAGATTAGCACCACAAATGGACGCGAGGTCTTAGGGGGCAAACAGCCTAAAACCTAAATCATCTACGTACCTTATTCATGAGTATTAACTCACCCTTTTTTTATTCAGTTAAGCTAATCTATCAAAATGTCTTGAATGTTTGCGAATTCACTCGTAGATTGAAACGGTAGGTAGTGACTCCCAAAGGATAAGCGCCGTTTTAAGAGATCCACTCTGACCAAGCTCAGCGTAGTCGGAGTTAGCTGAAGACAAGCCCTTGGGAAAGCATCTACCTAAAGTGAAAATCAAAACCTAATCGCACCGTCTTCATTAAAAGATAGAAAGGATGAAGTGGATTTAAGTGAATAAAACCGACCATTCATTATAAAAATGGCCTCGCTATTTATGATCAGCTCATAGATTGAAACGGTAGGTAGTGACTCCCAAAGGATCAGCGCAGTGTGAAGATCCACTCTGACGAAGCCCTGCGTAGTAAGAGTTAGCTGAAGACAAGCCCTTGGGAAAGCATCTACCTAAAGTGGAAATCAAAAACCTAATCGCTCGGTTTTCATTAAAAGATAGAAATGATGAAATGGGTTCAAATTTAAAAATTTTACATTTCTATTTTTCGATATTGAGAAGGAGTCATTTTAGTGTGCTTTTTAAAGGTTCTATAAAAATGAGGAAGGCTCGTAAAGCCACATTTTTCGGCAATAATTGATATCGTTTCATCATCATTTTTTAATAGCTCTTTTGCATATAAGATTCTTTTAGTTGTAATAAAATCAGTAACATTCATGCCTATTTGCTGTTTAAATACACGACTAAAATGAGCCTTAGAGACGGAAAAGATCGTTGATAAACTTTCTAAGCTCAGTGGTGAATCTAAATGTTGACTAATATAAATGACGGAATCCTTTAACCAACTTGGTTTTGGAGTATGAAATGATGCGGCTAAGGAATCATGATGACTCAGCTGACAATGACGTTTAAGATGTAAAAGAATTAATTGTAACCATAGTAGCATTCCTTGAATACGGTCACTACTTTCTAATATATATTCGCTATTTAAGTTTTCTAAAAAGTGAGCAAACTTTTTTACAGCATCTGTTTCTAAAATATAAAGATATTGTTGATGAGTTTTTGATTGTTTAAATATATTTAAAAAACGATGATCAAATGTATAGTTAGATAAGTGAAGCATGGCAGGACTAAAATAAAGAACCGTTGAGGTAAGTGGGTCTAAGGAATTGGGTAATGTTCGATGAATCGTATTACTTGGGATGAGAATGAGAACATTTTTTTTTATTTCATAGAATGTTTGATCGATAAAGATACTCCCACTTCCACTATGTATCCAGATGATTTCTAACCAATCATGACTATGTTCAGGCAATTCGTGTTGGACATTTTTGGTTTGATCATAATAAATAGAAAAGGGTAATGAGCTTCTTGCAGAAAAATCATTCATAAATGCCATCCAAATTCCCCCTTCTCGCATTATATCAATATTAAGTATAAAAAACGCAATTTTTGCAATTTTTATACTCTTTTTATCATGATAAAATATAAAGAGTATAGAAGCAAGTTAGAAAGAGGGTTCTGATATGGAAAATGCTTTTACTCATTCCAAAGTAAATGGTGTGGTGATGAAAAAAAATGATAACGTTATCACTCTTTTAAATGATATAAAAAAAGGAGAAAAAGTAATCTTTTTTATAAATGAAAGTTATAAAGAGATTGAAGCAAAAGAAGAGGTTCCTTTTGGACACAAACTATCTTTAGTAGAAATTCAAGAGGGAGAGATTATTAGAAAATATGGAGAGTCTATAGGGAAGGCTACTATTCGTATACAAAGTGGTTATCATGTTCATACTCATAATTTGATCGGAATGCGTGGTCGAGGAGATCAAAAAGATGAACAGAAAAGGGGATTATAATGACTAAGCTTAATGGATATGTAAGAAGTAACGGTAGTGTGGGGCTTCGTAATCATTTATTACTATTACCAACCGTTATATGTGCAAATCAAGTAGTCAATCGAATTGCGCAGCAGGTACAAGATAGTATCGCTATTCCACATCAGCATGGCTGTAGTCAAGTAGGTGAGGATAAAGAAAGAACTCATCAAGTTTTAGTAGGAATGGGTAGAAACCCTAATGTTGGAGCTGTCTTAGTTGTCAGTTTAGGCTGTGAGGTCATTAATGCTAAAGAGGTTCGCGATGAAATTGCAGAAGCTGGAAAACCAGTTATCTGGATAGATATCCAAGAAGAAGGAGGCACGATCAAGGCTATTCAAAAAGGAACGGACATTGCTAGGAAACTATTGAAAGATATTGAAAGCTTGCAAAGAGTTCCCATTTCATTGTCAGATTTAATAGTAGGAGTCAAGTGTGGGGGCTCAGATGCGACATCAGGCCTTTGTAGCAATCCAGCATTAGGAAATGCAGCAGATAAGCTGATTGCCAATGAAGGAACGGTCGTGATGGGAGAAACGACCGAAATCATAGGGGCTGAACATTTGTTAGCCAACCGCGCAGTGAATACTGAAGTCAAACAAAAGCTTTATCAATCTGTTGAAAGGTTTGAAAAAGAGATTGAAAGAATGGGAGTCGATATGAGGGGAGGTAACCCAAGCCCAGGTAATATAGCAGGAGGATTATCGACGATTGAAGAAAAATCTCTTGGGTGCATAAGTAAAGGTGGTCATGCTCCCTTACAGGGAGTTGTAGAATATGCAACAGAAATTCCGAAAAAGGGCTTTTATTTTATGGATTCGCCTGGTAATGATATTGAATGTGTAACAGGTATGGCAGCAGCTGGTGTGACAATGGTTTGTTTTACAACGGGAAGAGGCACCCCCACAGGAAATCCTATTATTCCAGTTATTAAGATATCGGGTAATGAAATAATCTCTCGAAAAATGCAAGATAATATTGATATTGACGTTAGTGAAGTTTTAATTGGAAAATTAAGCCTAGAAGAAGCAGGTCGTGTTATATTCAACGAAATAGTCGAAGTGGCGAACGGAAAACAGACGAAGGCAGAAGTGCTAGGTCACCAAGAATTTAGTATTAGCAGAATTGGAATAAGCTTATAAAGGAGAAGGAGGAAGGGACTTGGGGCGTTTACAAAATAAAATAGCACTAGTCACAGGTGGAAATCGGGGCATAGGTGAGGCGATCGTATTAAGGTTAGCTGAAGAGGGAGCTCATGTTGCGATTAATTATTATAGTGACGAGCATGAGGAACAGGCTAAAGAAGTAAAGAATAAAGTAGAAACACTAGGGAGAAAAGCTTTCACTGTGAGAGCGGATGTTGGAAAGAAATCAGAGGTAGACCAGATGTTTGAAATGATTGAGGCAGAGCTCGGTGAAGTTCAAATACTAGTTAATAATGCAGGAGTAGCCCCATTTGAAACGTTTTTGGAGCTAACAGAGGAGTTGTGGGACCAAACTTTTGATACAAATGTGAAAGGAATGTTTTTTACTTCTCAATTAGCAGCGAAAAAAATGCTACAAAAAAAATACGGGAAAATTATTAACATTTTATCAACAGCAAGCTTGATGGTTACAAGTCCTGTTATTCCTCATTATCAAGCTTCGAAAGCAGCTGGTCATATGCTAACAAAAGGAATGGCTATTGAATTAGGAAAATTTAATATAAATGTAAATGCAGTTGGGCCGAGTACGATTGATACTGATATGTGTACAGATTTTTTATCAAGCCCAGGAATGAGGGAAAAGGAAATAGAGGCAAATCCTATGAAAAGGTTAGGAACAGCTAAACAAATAGGGGATGCTGTCATCTTTTTGGCATCTGAAGAAGCACAGCAAATTAATGGTCATTTATTAATGGTCGATGGAGGATTAACGGTAAAAGCTGCGCAGCCTGATGATCATCTAAATCATTAACTGAATAAGGAGGCAAAAAATGAGATTAAAAGATAAAGTAATCTTAATTACAGGAGCTGGCTCTGGCATTGGGAAATGTTCTGCGAAAAGGTTTGCGGAGGAAGGTGCTATTGTAATAGTTAATGATTTAAATAAAGAGGCGGGCGAGACAACCATTAATGAAATAAGAGAAATTCATCAACAAGCTTGGTTTGTTCAGGCTGATGTGACTAATCCACTACAAGTGCAAGAAATGATTGAGAGTGTCGTTTCTAAGCACGGACGAATAGATGTACTATTTAATAATGCTGGAATAAGTGGGGTGGGGAAGCTTCATGAATTAAATGTTAAGGATTGGAACAGAACGCTTGATGTGAATATAAATGGTGTCATGCTTCCTTGTAAATATGCTTTGCCATTTATGATGAGACAACGTAACGGGGTCATTATTAATATGTCCTCCTGTATAGCAGAAATAGGGCTTGCTAGCCGTGCCTCATATGCCACATCAAAAGGTGCTATCTTGTCGTTAACAAAATCACTACAGGTAGATTACGCCGCTTACAATATACGAATTAACGCTATATTACCAGGAACCATTATGACACCATTTGTTGAAGAATATTTGAAAACATCTTATGACGATCCAGATTTAGCTATAAATAAAATAAAATCACGTCAATTAAGTGGAGAATTAGGCAAGCCAGAAGATATTGCTCATGCAGCTTTGTTTTTGGCATCAGACGAGTCCAAATTTATGATGGGTTCACCGCTTTATATCGATGGTGGGGTTGTTTTTGGGAAAGACGCATAAGCGAATGGATTATTTAGGAGGAGGAAGAAAAAATGAAATTATTAAATTTTAATAAAAAAGGTCAACAAGCTTTTGGGGTTAAGAAGGATGGTTCCATTATTGATATAGAAGAGGCTTTAAAGGTTCATAAAAGGGATCAAATTTCAACGAATCTATTGGATTTAATATCAAGTGGAAAAGAAGGGTTATTCGCATTTGAAAATTTCTTGGCAGAATTACCGATGCAAGACGAATATTTACTGAAAGAAGAGGATATTCAATGGGAACCTTGTCTAACAAGGCCAAGTAAGATTATTTGTGTGGGCCTTAATTACCGAAAGCATGCAGATGAGACGGATTCACCTTATCCAAAAGTACCGATCCTTTTTAATAAATTCAACAATACTTTAACAGGGCACCTTTGTGAAATTGAAATTCCTAATGTTACCAACGAACTTGACTATGAAGTAGAGCTTGGTGTGGTAATAGGAAAAAAAGCGAAAAATGTGAAGCAGAAAGATGCCTTAGATTACATATTTGGTTATTGTACAGCGAATGACTTATCAGCTAGAGACTTACAGATGAAAACACCTCAATGGCTATTAGGAAAATCCTGTGATGATTTTAGTCCAATAGGACCTTACCTTGTTACGGCTGATGAGGTAGGAAACCCTAATCAGTTGCAGCTAAAAACCTATGTCAATGGAGAAATACGACAAGATTCTAATACTTCAGATATGATATTTTCAGTAGATGAGGTGGTTAGCTATATATCTACCTATATGACTTTAATGCCCGGTGATATTATATTAACAGGTACTCCAGAGGGTGTCGTTTTAGGATATCCTAAAGAGAAGCAAATATATATTAAACCAGGTGATGAGGTGACGGTTGAAATAGAAAAAGTAGGTAAGCTAACGAATGTTTTTAAGGAGGAGAAATTGTGGAGGGAAAGCGATGAAAATAGATAGCCATCATCATTTTTGGCAATACAATAAGGGCGAATTTCCATGGATAGATGAATCTATGCTGTCTTTAAGAAGGGATTTCTTTCCTAAAGAACTTTTATCCCTTTTAAAATCGAAAAACTTTGATGGAAGTATAGTCGTTCAAGCTAGACAAACGTTAGAAGAGACCAAATGGTTGCTTGATTTAGCTGAACAGAATGAATTTATAAAGGGAGTGGTAGGTTGGGTTGATTTATGTTCGTCAGATATAGACCAGCAGCTCCAAACATTTAGTGTATCACCTTATTTTAAAGGAGTTAGGCACGTTCTCCATGATGAGGAAAATGACCGCTTTATGCTTCGTAACGATTTTAAAAGAGGCATTCATGCACTACAAAAATATGATTTAACGTATGATTTACTCGTTTTTCCTAAGCACCTTCCTTATGCTATAGAACTTGTTAAAGAGTTACCAGAGCAAAGATTCGTTCTGGACCATATTGGTAAGCCTTTCATCAAGGATCAAGTGCTGTCACCTTGGAAAGAAAATATAAAAAGGTTAGCGGAGCACAAAAATGTTTTTGTTAAATTGTCTGGAATGGTCACTGAAGCCAGTTGGAATAATTGGGAGCAGAATGATTTTGAGTTATATTTGGCGACCATTTTAGAAGAGTTTGGATCTGATAGATGCATGATCGGGTCAGATTGGCCAGTTTGTACGGTAAGTGCTTCATATGAAAAGACTATTGATTTAGTCCTTGACTATATGAAATTACATGCTCCCAAAGGCATAGAAGATATAGCTGGAAAAACGTGTACAAATTTCTATAAAATAGTGTAATATCGATGAAATTCTCCTTCAATTATTGTAGTGTATTAGTTGTATACAATAAAGAGGGGAGAGAGACTCGTGCTTTATGAACAATTACAAAGAAAAAGAGCGAAGAGATTTTATATAATCGGTCATATATTGATTGTTAGTTTTATCGTTTGTATCGCTATTATGATTTGGACGGATATTGGTGACGTAGGGTTTTGGGTGAATGCTATTTTGTATTTGGGGATGTCTGGTTTTTCATCCTACATCGGAGCAGCATGGATGAATTACTTAGCGAAACAAAGTGCTGATTCAGTTAAATTTGCAGAATTAGACTTCTCTACGGTAAAGCTTTTGGAAATGAGTCGAGTAATGGCGATGCGAGAAACATTTTGGCGCTATCGCATTCATTTTTTTACTTTAACGGGAAATAGAATTGCTTTTGCCGAGGAGCAAAATAATAGACGTTTTCGCGGGCTTTTACCGCTAGTTAGAATCCTTCAATTACGCATTTGGTTACCAATGGATTATCAATTTTACATATCAGAAACACTTTCCTATAGATTAAAAAAAGAAACTGGACTTAAGCCTTTTATCCTTTACGATCAAGATCATCAAGTAATCGCTAGGTTAACGTATAAGTGGTATGAAATTATCCGATTGAAGCTTCATATTGAAGACGAAAATGGTAAAAAAATCGCGTTATTAGATGGTGAAATATTAGGCAACTACATTAGAGTAATCGATGAAAAGGATGGGGGAAATTGGATAGAAGTTAAAACGGGTGGAGTTCCTCTAGAAGCAATGGCTCGCTTTCCACAGGGTGGGAACATTATAGATATTAATCAGAGCCTTTCAGAAAAAAATAAAGTAATTGCTTTCTCTAGTATCATTGCTGTGCATTCATTCTACGATTTACAAGAATAAATATCCTTCCTAAGGTAAAACTATACCAAAAAAAGAGGGAGAATGATCATTTTGAATGTAAAAGGAAGCTATATTCTTTTTATTTTTTTGGTAGTAGTAGCACTCATTGCACCTTCCTATAGCTTAGCCGCAAATAATCAGAGCTATAATTGGAGCTATAAGCCTGAGAAAAATAATCAACCAGTTACGACAGAAGATAAGTATTTAGAGTTGTTAGCTAAAACAGATGGGATTTTCATCGGAAATACTGAAAGAAAGAAACTATATTTAACATTTGATAATGGTTATGAAAATGGATTTACAGAAGATGTATTAGATGTTTTAAAAGAGAACCAAGTTCCGGCTGCTTTTTTTATTACTGGACATTATTTAGAAACAGCTCCTGATTTAGTGAAACGAATGGTCGAAGAAGGTCATATTGTCGGTAATCATTCTTGGCACCATCCTAGCCTACCTGCAGTAGGTGATGGCGAATTAACAGAGGAATTAAATTCAGTGAAGGAAAAATTTACCGAGTTAACAGGTGTAAAAGAGATGAATTATTTAAGACCACCTCGAGGAGAATTTAGTGAACGCTCATTAACTCTTTCAAATAAGCTTGGTTATACGAATGTATTTTGGTCACTTGCTTATAAAGATTGGGATGTCAACGACCAAAAGGGTGGGCAATATGCCTTTGAGCAAATCATGAAACGAATCCATCCCGGAGCTATTATGCTAATACATTCGGTTTCATCTGATAATGCCGAAGCTCTACCTAAAGTTATAGAAGAAGCAAAAAAGCAAGGATATTCATTTGAAAGCCTTGATGAATTAATGTTTGAACGTCAGATGAATGAATGGCCACTACCATAAAAAAGAGGCTATAGATTGGTTTGGAACTGTCTAAAGAAGGTACCTTCGCTTTCGGTAGCGTTTGGGTATTTCTCGAAGTTATTCAACTATAGATAAAAACAAACGACAAACCTTCCTCATTTTTAGGAATGTTTGTCGTTTTAATCGGTCTATTCACCTAATGTACCATACACTCTTGACCTATTGCCTTAGCAATGGTTTCTAGTGTACTAACATCTGTTACATCAAATGCAATTGGCTGTAAGCTTCGAACGACCAATAAACCTATTTCTTCTTCTGATTCGTTAAGAATAGGGAATTTAAGCTCACCATTACAATCCCAGCGCAAATCATTTTCTAATGATGAAGCGGCTGCTAGTCGATGATCTAAATGCTCATACAGGTATATACCTACCCAATCAATATAAGGAACATTATGGACTAAGCTATGAACAGTTTTTTCATAAATAGATTGAATTCCCTTTTTACGATAGACTTCCGCCATAATTTGTAATGATGCAACATCTGTAGCAATTGACACAATCAATCTCTCCTCAAAAAACGGTTTCTCTTAATTTCTTTATAGACTTTTCCTTGTAAGCAAGTTCATTAAAAGCCTTTTCTCGTTCATTGTAACAAAAAAATAAGGCATACTGGTCTAGAAAGTTTAGGAAGTTTCCTTTCATGTTATAATAGAGGCGCATAAGGACGGTGTTAAGAAATAATGAAAAACAATCAATTTACAAAAAACAAAAATAAAGGGGACATTACGCTTGAAATAGGGCAGCGGATTCCTTTAACGATAAAAAGACTCGGGATTAATGGAGAAGGAGTAGGCTATTTCAAAAGGAAGGTCGTATTTGTTCCAGGTGCCTTGCCGAATGAAGAAATTGTAGCAGAAGTTACAAAGGCTGGAGAGCGATTTACAGAAGCCAAAATAAAAAAAATTCGTAAATCATCAAATGAAAGAATAACAGCACCTTGTCCGATTTATGAGCAATGTGGGGGTTGTCAGCTTCAGCATATGAACTATGAAGCCACTTTAAAAGCCAAAAAAGATATCATGATCCAAGCCTTTGAAAGACATTCGAAGATTTCAAAAGGAGATTTGAAAATAAAAGAGACAATAGGTATGGAGGACCCATGGTATTATCGTAATAAGAGCCAAATGCAAGTTGGGAAGAAAGGAAATAAAGTCATTGCCGGATTATATGCAATGAATTCCCATGAGCTCATTGATCTCTCAGAATGTATGGTTCAGCATAAGACAGCCAATAAAGTTACTCAAGTAATGAAGCAAATATTGGCAGATTTACAAATCTCCATATATGACGAAAGAAAAAGAAAAGGACTTATTCGGACGATTGTGACGAGAGTAGGCTTCGAAAGTGGACAAGTTCAGGTTGTGCTAGTAACAACTGATGCAAACATCCCAAAATTAAACCTTCTTAAGGAAGAGGTCCAAAAAAGGTTACCAGAGGTTTCATCGTTTCAGCTTAATATTAATAATAAAAAAACATCGCTAGTTTTTGGCGAAGCTATTGTACATCTTGATGGTGAAGAAGTAATCGAAGAGACCTTAGGCGATATATCTTTTTCTTTATCCGCACGGGCATTTTTCCAGTTAAACCCTGTACAAACGACAAAGCTTTATAATGAAGCAAAAAAAGCAGCCAAATTAACCGGTAAGGAAAAAGTGGTCGATGCTTATTGTGGCGTTGGAACCATTGGACTTTGGTTAGCAGAAGATGCAGGTGAAGTTAGAGGGATGGATGTTATTGCTTCGTCTATTGAAGATGCGAGAGAAAATGCAAAAAGGCATGGATATCAGCATATGAGGTATGAGGTCGGAACAGCAGAAAAATGGTTACCGCAATGGATTAACGAAGGGTGGAAGCCGGATGTAGTAGTTGTCGACCCTCCGCGTTCAGGCTGTGACCCCCAATTACTTCAAGCGATTATTCAAGCAAAACCAAAGCGGGTTGTATATGTATCCTGTAATCCATCCACTTTGGCTAAAGATATTGAAATTTTAAGAAAAAAAGGCTATAAGATTAATCAGCTTCAGCCCGTCGACATGTTCCCTTGGACTTCTCAGGTGGAAAGTGTGACAGAATTGACATTGAAGGTGTAGCCCTTAAAATAAGTCGTTTCATTTAATCCGCGTTTGTTTCAATACGAACGTGGTTTTTTTAGATCATTTCATCTGATTTTTATCATTTTCTCAAACGTTGCAAATCCTGATATTAGTAGTAGATGATTTTAACGATCTATCAAATTTGGTAAGTGTTGGTGCTATAATGACCATATAAAAGGGAGGAGAGAATATGAATTTTTATATTGCTTCTAGTTTTCAAAATAAAGATACAGTCCGATACGTGAGTGAGAAGTTAAAAAAGGAAGGTCATATACATACCTATGATTGGACCCAAAATGAAAGAGCTTTAACAATAGAGAAACTAAAAGAAATAGGGCAGAATGAGAAAGATGGAGTTGGTCAATCAGATATTGTAGTTGTTATATTACCAGGAGGAAAAGGAACTCATATTGAACTAGGAATTGCCATTGGGCAAGGGAAACGGGTATACCTGTATTCACCAACAGATGATATATATAACTTTGAAACAACTAGTACGTTTTATCATTTACAAGGAGTAGAAATAGTAATTGGCTCTATTGATGATTTAATTGAAAAATTAATTTCAATATAGATATTTTCATAATTAGCTGAAGACAAGCCCTTGGAAAAGCTTCTACCTAAAGTGGAAATCAAAAACCTAATCGCTCAATTTTCATTATAAGATAGGAATGATGAAATGGATTCATATCAAAAAATAATAAGAAATAGATACTGTAAATTCTCAGGAAAAATGCTTTTTCTTATGGCTCACGAAAACCAAACATTCCGACATAGGTTATTATCAGACTGTATATGAGCAAGGTTATACTAAATATAAGTAATAGAATTCTGTAATTGTTTTTTTTCGCTAAAAATGCAGTAATCGTTCCTAACAAACTGTAAATAATTAAAACTAAGAAGAAGAAGGGTCCTGAAGTACCAAAAGATAATACATTTAATAGCTCTAGTTCATTAAACCATGTCACTAAAAACAGTATTCCAAGACCAATAAAGATGCTTGATAGTACGGAAAATAGTATCATCTAAAATTCCTCCTCTAAACTATGTATCATTTAGAAAGATTTTTATAAATTAATGAATCACTCAGTCATAAAGATTTAAACATTACGGGCCAAAATCAATCTGACCAGTAAACAATAGGATAAGAACGACCACCCAGAATATAAAGAAAGATGAGGAAAGGATAAGAGCTATAACAGGGATTACTTTCTTCTCTGTTTTTTTCAGTATACCAATTATAGATAAGATAATCCCAGCACCAGTAAGGAAAAAAGTAATATAATCACCAAGTAAACTACCTATATTTGCAATTCTTGTTGGTGTGATAAAAACAATAAAGAAGCAAATAATACCAATAGTAAGTGCAAGATAACTAATAGTACTGTGTTTTTTTGATGTTCTTATCTTATTTTCCAAATAAACACAACCTTCCAAATTTGGGTTTGAATAAATTAATTTTAACATAAATCCCCACTTTTTTAGAGGTTTATATATAGGTAAATGAGGAGGATATGGTCGCAGTGTTTATCTTGTAATTGATTCTAAAGATCTTCTATGCGCTTAATCCTTATTGTAAAATAGAAAAGCCTCTCTCCAGTCTTCATTATATGTTTATAAATTTACTAAATAGCTAAAAAGTGTAAAAATGAAAGGGAAACTAGGACAATGAGGGATGGTTATGGAAGCACATAAAAAAATATTAATTATTGAAGATGATCAGGAAATTAGCCATTTATTAAGATTAATTTTATCTAACGCAGGCTTTGATGCCATTGTTGCTTATTCTGGTACAGAAGGAATGCTACAACTTGAAAGTAATCGATTTGATTTGATTTTACTCGATTTAATGCTACCTGGATTAACAGGTGAAGAATTAATTAAGAAAATCAAACAGAGAAGTGGTATTCCGATCATTGTGATATCAGCTAAATCTAATATTGATGAAAAGGTACAAGTTTTACAATTGGGAGCAGAAGACTATATAACAAAACCCTTTCATACAAAAGAGGTTTTAGCTCGTATAGAGGTTCAACTAAGGAATTTAAAAGTAAGAAAGAACCATAACACAGAAAAGCATTGGCGAGATTTACTACTGCATACAGAGAAACGCACAGTATTCTTTAAAGGATATGAATTATCTTTAACAAATGCCGAATATGATATTTTGAATTTATTTATGAATCATCCTGAACGTGCTTTCTCCAAAAAAGAAATATATGAGAAAGTATGGAAAGGTCATTATTATGGGGATGATAATACGATTAGCGTCCATGTATCCAATATTCGTAAAAAAATCTCTCTATTTTCTTCCGATTCATACATTAAGACTGTTTGGGGGGTTGGTTTTATGCTTATTTGATTTCTTTATGATTTCTTTATGTTTTGCTTAAAGGATATTTAAGCGAGCTTAGATATAATGACAGCATAAAAGAAAGGTAAGGAGTCGAAAATCGTGAATCCAATCATTGAAACTCATCAGTTAACGAAAAAATTCAAAGAGCATCTTGTTATAAAGCCGACTAATTTTACGTTAAAAAAAGGGGAAATATGTGCTTTAATTGGTAAAAATGGAGCCGGTAAATCTACTTTCTTTAAAATGCTTTCAGGACAAATTAGTCCAAGCTCTGGAGATATTTCTTTATTTGAAAAAACAGGAAATGAACAGGAAAAAGTTAAAAAGCGTATGAGTTTTATGATTGAAACGCCAGCTTTCTCACCAGATTTTACCGCGCACCAAAACTTGGAATATTATAGAATTCAACGAGGTGTCATTGAAAAAGAGCGAATACCTCAAGTATTACAGCTAGTCGGTTTAGAGAAGGAGAAAAAGAAAAAATTTAAAGATTATTCAATGGGTATGAAGCAGAGGTTAGGAATTGCATTATGTTTGCTTAGTAGCCCTGATTGTTTAATTTTGGATGAGCCTATTAATGGGTTAGATGCAAAAGGAATAAATGAAATAAGAAGGCTTTTAGTTAAATTAAATGAAGAAAAACAAATAACGATATTAATATCTAGTCATATTTTGATGGAATTACAATTAATCGCTTCCCGTTATGTCTTTATAAAAGACGGTGAGATCGTCGAGGATATTAGTAAAGAAGAACTAGAGGAAAAAAGCCAAAAGCAAATACTAGTAAAAGTTCAAGAGCCCTCAATAGCAGCGCAAGTATTAGAAACGGTCTATCCTACCATTCAGTATAAAGTGTTAACTGAAAATACCTTGATGATTCAAAGTCATGTCAATCAGGGTGGTCATATTAATACTCTTTTAATTGAAAATGGCGTACATGTACTAGAATTTCGGATAGATACATTTAGCCTCGAGGATTATTTTTTAGAGCTTGTGGAGGGAGAGTCATATGATGAATTATCTAAGAAGTGAAAATTATCGAATCTTAAGAAAAAAAGGGATTTTCATCACAACGGCAATTGGTTTTTTTCTCATTACAGCAGCTGCAGTAGTCTTAAATATTTCCGGGCAAAGTGTTCATCATTTTCCTTATGCGAATAATAGTTTCTTTTATTCAAATGTTCTAGGTGGAGTATTTTTATTACTCACTGTTGCTTTTTTGTTTAATTTAGCTTTAACGAATCACTATGAATATAATCAAATCAAACAATCTATATCATTTGGGATTTCTCGACTCACTATTTTTTGGTCAAAGCTAATGATTTCTTGTATGTATTTTCTATCTGTATGTGTTCTCGGCCTACTGTTAGTTATAGGTTTAGGAGAGACTTTACTTGAATCGGAATCAGGTGTTGCCATTGAATTTCTTTTGGCAAGTATCAATATAATTCCTATTATTTTAAGCGGTTTTACTCTCATTCACTCTTTAAGAATGGTTAAAGTTGGTGAAATTTATATTATCTTTATTGTTTTATTTTTGTATGTATTTTCAGGACAGCTGTTACACTTATTTTTAAGAAATATTCAGGGGTTAAGTGAATTATATCAATATGCACCAGATTCTTTATTAACAGATAATCTCTTCATGTTTATGAATGGAGAAGTGCAGTTGGATATTCGTTTCTGGATAGTAGGCTTTATAATTGCTTTTGTATCACTTTTGATAGGGACGAGAACGTTTAAAAAACAAAGTATTCATTAAAAAGAAAGGTTTGTGAAATTTAATGGATAAGCTGTGGATTGTCGTAGTAATCATAACCATTCTCTTTATCATAACGAGCTATAAGCTTCTAATGTATAAATGGGAAACAAAACAAATGTCAGAGCAATTAGCATCAATTATAGAGAACTTTGGTACGAATGAATTACTTCGAACTACTACACAGCATCAAGGTTTAATAAAGCTTACAAAAAAAATAAATCAGCTCATTACATTGTATAAGCGAGATCAGCAGCTAACCGACCGAAAAGAAAAAGAAATGAAGAAAGAAATGACCAATATTTCTCATGATTTAAGAACTCCTTTAACATCCTTAAAAGGCTTTAGCGAAATGTTAAGTAATCCAAACCTATCAGAGCAGCAAAAAAAGGAGTATCTCTCCATTGTTCAAAAAAAGATAGAAAGTCTCACGCTAATGGTCGATTCGTTTTTTGAGCTTTCCCAATTGGAATCCTCAGAAAAAACCTACCATTTTGAAAAACTTAATCTATCAGAGCTAGTTATTGAGACCTTTTTACCTTTTCATAATGATTTTGAAGCTCGTAATATCAGTCTGGATATTCAGGAAAATAACACTGCCTTCATATGGGGAGATTCAAAAGCGACAAAAAGAGTTATTCTAAACCTACTACAAAATGTGTTGAGGTATGCAAAAAGCTCTGCTCGTATTGAGTACCGAGATAGCGAGCAATATATTATCTTAAAAATAATGAATGATGTGAAGGATTTTGATCAAAGAAAAATAAATAATATTTTTGATCGAACGATCACTTTGGATGAAAGTCGCTCTAATGGTCTGTTAGGGCTGGGGTTGCATATTGTTCAGCAGCTTGTAATCAATCAAAAAGGAGAGGTAAATGCTTATATAGATGAACATAATGATTTTGTAATGTCTATTCGTTTTTGCAAATTTCATGATCATTCAGCTTAAGAGCGGCCATTTGAAGGTTTCAGACCGTAGACAAAATGGGGCTGTCCTTTTGACCTCTCTCAAAGATGCGAGCACTTTTTGGGTGAATAGAACTTCCCCTTTTGACCTCTTTCATAAGTTCAGCAGCTTTTCCTTCCAATAGAGCTTCTCCTTTTGACCAATTCAATGCTGAGGCTGTCATTTCGGGCTAAATGACAGCTTCCTTTTGACTTCTTTTTGTCGAATCTTCTTTTTTCAGATGAATAGAGCTTCCCCTTTTGACCTCTTTCCTTGATGCGAGCACTTTTCGGGTGAATAGAGCTTCTTCCTTTTTGACTTCATCCCATTTTTTCGTAAATATGTCGATTTTCAGTTGGTGAAATTAATGGATGGGTGTTCCTTCAGTGTCAGTTGGTGATTATTTCAATTTCATGGTAGCGAAAACAGGCATCGCCTGCATTGAATTTTTTTCCGATCTTTTTAGGTTAGTTCAATTGCCATTCGCCGGAAAGCGTGCTCCCCAATCCCGATAGTAAGTCTCAGCATCCTAACTAATAGAAAAAAACTGTCGACTTGTCTCAGTTTATGAGAATTTGTAGACAGGGTGAAGCCATTATTTGTGGTTAAGCAAATAATTTGACATTATTTCCTCTCTTGAAGTTTAGAAAGTATAATAGAATGGGTACAATAAATTAGATACTTTCTCATTTTATCTATTTTTATTTTTACTAGAATCATTTCATCATGCATATCTTATAATGAAAACCGAACAACTTGGTTTTTGATTTCCACTATAGGTAGATGCTTTCCCAAGGGCTTGTCTTCAGCTAACTCYGACTACGCAAAGCTTCGTCAGAGTGGATCTTCAGACTGCGCTGATCCTTCGGGAGTCACTACCTACCGTTACAATCAAAGAGTGAATTCGAAAAC
>NZ_LTAO01000037.1:0-76033 GCF_001590785.1 Alkalihalobacillus trypoxylicola | reverse complement strand
GTGGATCTTCAGACTGCGCTGATCCTTCGGGAGTCACTACCTACCGTTACAATCAAAGAGTGAATTCGAAAACATTCAGTACATTTTTTAATAAAAATTGAACGGTTAGGTTTTTGATTTCCACTATAGGTAGATGCTTTCCCAAGGCTTGTCTTCAGCTAACTCTGACTACGCAAAGCTTCGTCAGAGTGGATTTTCAAACTGCACTCATCCTTTGAGAGTCACTACCTATCGTTACAATCAACAGTGAATTCGCAAAGATTCAAGACATTTTGATCGTAGATGTTCGGTTTCGTTCACTTATAGAGCAAATATGAAATTCACTAACTAGATAAAAAATGGGTTAAAAGTAACTGAACGATACATAGAGTAAGAATATAGTAATCAAACCCGATTATAAAGATTATTTGGAATTAGGGGATAATGATGAAGAAGTTAACTAGAGTTGAAGAATTAGAAAGAACGAGAAAAAGAATTTTAGATGTAGCAGAAGATTTATTTATGGAAAAAGGATTTCGCGCAGTTTCTACTAGAGAAATCGCTCAGCACGCGAAAGTCACACAACCAACCCTATATCATCACTTTAAAGACAAAGAATCCTTGTATATGGTTATGCTAGAAAGGTTTGTTCTTTCCATTCAGAAAAAGCTCAAACAGGTATCAAAGGATGATATGGCTAAAGCAATAGAGGAAATGCTTATTATTCTCTCAATTGAGCATCCATCAAGTATTATGTTAATGATGCATGATATATCACTTGAGCTTTCTGAGGAGAATAAATATAAAATCTATTCTATCTGGCGTCAAACCTATTTGGAGCCTTTTATGGATTTATTTGAAAGAAACGAAAAAAAGCATTTGCGAAAGCAAATTACACCAGAACAGGCAGCTAGGTTTTGTTTGTTTACTCTCGGACAAGCCATGCTTTCAAAAGGAAATCCTGAATCTTTGAAAGAGCAGTTTAAGACACATGTTGACATTATTTTATATGGAACAATCGAAAATTAAAAAGAGCTTCACTTATCACTTGATAAGTGAAGCTCTTTTTGGTTGAATTAAATTACAAAAATATTTTTCATTTATCGTTTGATAAATGAATGGTTTGGGTATAAGAGAATATAATGTTTAAAAAATTTTCTATTTTATATCAAATAATGTGGGGGTTCTATGAAAAAGATAAAAAAAGTTGTAGTAATTGGTGCAGGAGTTGCAGGTTTAGCTAGTGCTATCCGTTTGCAGGTAGCTGGCTACCAAGTGGTAATTTATGAGAAAAATAGTACTCCAGGTGGCAAAATGAATCGAATAGAACTAGGTGATTATTTATTTGATTTAGGTCCTAGTCTTGTGATGATGCCAGAGTTATATCAAGAAGTATTTAAGCTAGCAGGTAGAAACCCTGATGATTATATTCCAATGGAGAAGCTGGATCCGATGTATTCCGTATATTTTGGTGAACATGTAGACGATCAATATGAAGTTTCCTCTGATCTCATTCATTTAACGAAAATGTTGGAAGAAATTAATGACCAGGATGCTGAAGGTTTCTTAACCTATCTTCAAAAAATTTACAAACGTTTTAACGTTGCAAAAAATCACTTTTTACAAAGGCCATTTAGGAATGCTTTTGATTTTTATAATCCTTATATGCTTTGGCAAGGGCTAAAGCTTAAAACGCTAGGAAGTGCAGATGCATTTATAGGTAAGCATGTAAAGGATGAGAGAATTAAACAAATGCTAAGCTTTCAAACTTTATATATCGGTATCTCACCTTATAGTGGACCTTCTTTATACAGTATCATTCCAATGATCGAATTGATGTATGGCGTATGGTTTATTAAAGGTGGTATGTATACTATGGCAACTGCCATGGAGAAGCTGTTCAAGGAATTAGGAGGAGAGATTCACTACCATTCAGATGTAGAGAAAATTCTAATTGAGGATAGACGAGCAGTTGGGATCGCTTTAAAGGATGAGGAAGTTAAGGCAGACTTTGTTATGTGTAATGCTGATTTTCCATATGCGATGAAGAATTTAGTTCAAGACGAAAAAGCAAAAGGGAAATATACAAACAAAAAAATCGACAAAATGAAATATTCTTGCTCATGCTTTTTGATGTATCTAGGAATGGACAAAAAATATGATGAGCTAGATACCGTTCATAATTTTTTCTTTAGTGAAGGTTTAAAAGAAAATATAGATGGAATTTTTAATGGAGAAAAGCTTAATAATCCTTCTTTTTATATGTATATTGCTTCAAAAATGGATCCTACTCTTGCCCCTGAGGGAAAAGATGGTCTATATATTCTTGTTCCAGTTTCTGATTTATCGACTTCAAAATATGAATGGAATGAAGAAACGATTTTTTATTACCGAAATCAGGTATTTTCGAAGTTGAAGAAAATGAAAGGCTTTGAAAATATTGAACAAGAAATCGTTTCTGAAACCTATATGACTCCGGTTGATTTTAAAGAAAAGCTTAATGCTTATAACGGTGCTTGCTTTGGATTAAGACCAACCTTAACGCAAAGTAATCACATGAGACCACAGAGTAAAGCAAAAAATTGCGAAAATCTATATTTTACAGGTAGTAGTACTCACCCTGGTGCTGGTGTTCCAATTGTTTTATTATCAGCTAAAATTGCGACAGGTGAATTAATGCTTGATGATGGTGTTACTCAAAATAAGAAGATAAAGGTGGCTGATTATGTTAACGAAGCAGAGTCCACAGTTGAAAGCAGATTATGATTTTTGTGAAAAAGTTATAAAAAAACATTCTAAAAGCTTTTATTATACGTTTAAACAGTTGCCGGAGCCAAAAGCAAATGCTGTTTTCGCCATTTATGCATTTTGTCGATTTGCTGATAATACCGTTGACCAAGAGGGTAGTCTCTCAAGTAAAGTAGAGAAGTTATCTCAATTAAAATTTGAACTAGAATTGTTTGAAAAAGGCCAAGAACTGCCATCACCTTTATGGAGAGCTCTAAGAGATGTTTTTAATCGTTATGATATGGACATTCAGCCCTTTTATGATCAACTAAAAGGGCAAGGGATGGATTTACAATTTAAAAGTCCAGAGAATTTAGTTGGACTTGAGCAATATAGCTATTATGTTGCCGGTACCGTCGGTTTAATGCTGATTCCAATCATAGCTTCTGAGAATCATTTGAATTTAAAAGAGGTAGCCGTTGATCTTGGAATTGCTATGCAAATCACTAATATTCTTCGAGATGTATTTGAAGATGTTCAGAAATATCAACGAGTCTATTTACCTGTTGATTTAATGATAGAACAACATTATACAGATGAACATGTACAAACTTGTACAGTTAATCAATCATTTATAAATATTTGGGAATACCTTGCTACTATTGCTGAGGATAAATATGATCTTTTTGAAAAAAGCTTATACCAATTTGATATGGATAGTAAGAGGCAGGTATTGTCTGCAGCAAGAGTATATCGGGCAATATTAAATGTCGTCCGCAAAAATGGCTATCAATGTTTTGGGAAAAATAATAAGGTTTCAACCGCTGTTATAGGTGAAATCATCAGAACTACACAAATGGATGTTGCCAATTAGGAGGACAGAATGCAAATAAATAGAAAAAAAGTCATTGTTATTGGTGGGGGGCTCGGAGGTTTATCTGCAGCCATATCATTAGCTCAGGAAAATTTTGACGTTACTCTTTTTGAAAAAAACGAACATCTAGGTGGTAAATTAAATCGATTAGAGCAAGACGGATTTGGATTTGATTTAGGTCCTAGTATTCTTACGATGCCTCATATTTTTGAAAGGCTTTTTGCAAGAAGCGGTTTGAAAATGAAAGATTATCTTGAAATCATTCGAATAAATCATGAGTGGAGAACCTTTCATACGAATGGTAAAAAAGTAGACCTGTACGGAGATCTTCAAGAAATGCTTCAAAAAAATGAAGAGCTTTCTGATAAAGATATTCAAGACTATGAAAAGTTTCTTAAATACGCTAAGAAATTATATGATGCAACAGATAAAGGGTATTTTGCTAAAGGTCTTGATAATATGCAGGAGATTTTAAAGGAGCATGGAATTATCAATTCATTGCGTAGCTTTCATATACATTCAACTATGTATGATGGGATCGATAAGTATATTCGTCATCCTGAGCTGAAGAAGGCGTTAGCTTATTTTATTAAATATGTCGGCTCATCTCCTTACGATGCACCTGCTGTATTAAATATGATGATTTATATGCAGCACAAACAAGGAGTTTGGTATGTACCTGGTGGTATGAATCGAATTGCGGATGCTTTAGTGAAATTAGCTAAGGAGGTAGGAGTAACTTTTCATCTCGGTCAAGCTGTCCAAAAGCTTCATAAAGAAAAGGGCAAAATAACTGCGGTAGAATTAGAGGATGGCTACAAGTATAGCGCCGATTATTATGTCTCAAATATGGAAGTGATCCCTACTTATGAGAAGCTTTTGCAGGAAGATAAAAAAGAAATCGAAAAAATGGAAGAGAAATTTGAACCTTCTAGCTCTGGTTTAGTTCTTCATTTAGGGGTAAAAGGCTCTTATCCACAATTGGCTCATCATAATTTCTTTTTTTCTCATGATTTAAAAGAGCAAATGGATAAAGTTTTTCATAAAAAAGAGCTACCAGATGACCCGACGATTTATTTAGTGAATGCGAATAAAACGGATAAATCTCAAGCACCTTCTGGTTATGAGAATTTGAAAGTACTGCCTCATATTCCTTATATTCAAGATAATCCTTTTACAAAAGAAGATTATAAGCAATTAAGAGAAAGAGTACTTATTAAATTAGAAAAGATGGGTTTAAGAGATTTAAGAAAGAATATCGTAACGGAGGATATGTGGACTCCTCATGATATTCAACGGATGTATGGTTCACACCGCGGATCGATTTATGGAACGGTTTCCGATAAAAAGAAAAATAAAGGCTTCAAACACCCTAAACAAAGTGAAAAGTATGACAATCTTTATTTTGCAGGAGGAACAGTCAATCCAGGTGGGGGAATGCCAATGGTAGTCTTAAGTGGTCAGCAAGTAAGAGACAAGATTGTTCAAAAAGAATCAGATCATAAAGGGTGATTACTTTTATGCTTATTTTGATTATAAGTGTAGGTATTTTTATCATAGTACTTTCGATTATTGCCGGACTAAGCTTATTAGCTAAAGCATCTTTTATACCTAAAGAAAAAGGAGTAGCTTCTAAAGGTAATTTACAGAATGTATCGGTGATTATACCAGCTCGAAACGAAGCATTAAGAATCAAACCATTACTTCAATCTCTTTCATCTCAAAATGAGAAGCCCTTGGAAATGATTGTAGTTGACGATGAATCAAGCGATGAAACAGCAAGTATTGCTAAATCATACGGCTGTAAGGTTGTGTCAGTAGACCAAGCATTAACCGATTGGAAAGGTAAATCTGCTGCTTGTTGGCAGGGTGCTACGGCTGCTAAAGGAAGTTGGTTGCTTTTCTTAGATGCTGATACCGAGCTTATTCACAAAAATAGCTTAACCGATTATACCTCACACTTCTCAAAGGTTGGAGCAACAGGAATTTTATCGGTTCAGCCTTATCATAAAATAAAAAAACTGTATGAAAACTTATCCGTTATCTTCAATATAATCGTTTTAGCAGGTATGAATAGCTTTTCTTTGTTAGCAAAAAAAGACCAAGCAGCAGGTGCATTTGGACCATGTATTCTTTGTACAAGAACAGAATATTTTCAAACAGGAGGTCATGAAGCTGTCGGAGAGGCTATTATGGATGATATCGTTTTAGGAGAGGTATTTAAAAAAGCTGGATATCCAGTAAGGTTAAGGCTTGGTAAAGGTTTTATACAATTTAGAATGTATTCAGAAGGAATTCAGAGTTTGTTGGAAGGTTGGACAAAAGGTTTTGCTACAGCTTCTAAGTCTACTCAATCGACAATCATGTTTTCTATAAGTATGTGGATAACAGGAGCCTTTTTGCTTCCTGCTCTTGCTCTTAGCCTTTTCTTACTAGAGAATGTAACGCTGTGGCTATTCATTTTCGTGGCTTTATATGTAGCTTATTATGGTGTGTTACTTTACTTATCACGGCTTGCAGGGAATTTTTCGCCTATTTTATTAATGTTTTATCCATTATTCTTTTTTTTCTTTACCTTTTTGTTTATTCGTTCAAGCTATTTGACCAAAATCAAAAAGAGAGTGCAATGGCGTGGAAGGAAAGTTAATGTATAAGAGGAAGGGAAAAGGAATATGCCTATAATTGAACTATCATTAGGGTGGTTATTGATAGTTAATATTGCAGCCTGGATGTTCTTCCATCTGTTTATTTCTTATGTGACTGTAAATTTACCAGTATCTCTATTTAAAAAAGATCGCTGGTTATATCATATAAAGAAATGGGAGAAAAACGGTCTATTCTGGGAAAAGCTATTTGCGATGAAAAGGTGGAAGGAAAAAATACCTGATGGAACAAAGCTTCTTGGAATGGGCTTTAACAAAAGCTTTAGCTTTACTAAAGAAGATGATTATTTTGAAAGGTACATTCAAGAGTCTAGAAGAGCTGAGTTTACCCATTGGCTTTCCATTCTACCTGCCTTTCTATTTTTCCTTTGGAATCCGCTTTGGGCCGGATGGATTATGATTTTATATGCACTTATCATTAACATACCTATTATTATTGTTCAACGCTATAATCGTCCAAGGTTTCAACGAATTTTAAATAGAAAAGCTCAAAAAACTATCATGAGTAAAAAAAGCTAGCTTTGATTTTAATCAAGCTAGCTTTTTATTGTATAAATACCTATGGTTTGAAGGGTTAATAAAAGGTAAAAGACAGGTTGTTTTGAAGGAATGAAGACCATAAAATTTGATATATCCAAATTAAAAATAGACGGGAGAAATGATATGAATATCGATGATCACATAAAAGAAGCGATAGGGAAAACTCCGAGAAATGGAAATCCTCTTGTGTCACACAAGTTTGGAGCAGACCCTTATGCTCTAGTTTATAAAGATAGAGTCTATATATATAATACAAATGATCACTTTGAATATAATGAAAATGGTCAATTAAAGGAAAATACATATGCAAACATTAATAAAATTTCTGTGATTTCCACTAGTGATTTAGTAAATTGGACCGATCATGGTGAAATTTCTATCGCTGGTACTGAAGGTGCAGCAAAGTGGGCTACTCAATCTTGGGCTCCTGCAGCTGCATACAAAAAAATAAACGGTCAGGATCGTTTTTTCCTCTATTTTGCTAATAACGCAAGTGGGATCGGAGTATTAACGAGTGAAACTCCAATAGGTCCATGGATAGATCCTATAAAGAAACCGCTTATATCAAGGGAAACACCTGGTGTTGAGGGAGTTACATGGTTATTTGATCCTGCGGTATTAGTAGATAAGGATGAGAGTGCATACATTTATTTTGGTGGTGGTCTCCCTGAGGGCGAATATGAAATGCCAAATACCGCTAGAGTAATGGAGTTAGGTGAAGATATGATTAGTGTACTTGGCGAAGCCACTTCACTCCCTGCACCTTTTATGTTCGAGGATTCGGGCATTCACAGAGTGAATGATACGTATTATTATTCCTATTGCTCTAATTTCTATAAAGGTGAGAGACCTGAAGGAAGTCCTGGTGCTGGTGAAATCGCCTATATGACTAGTCACTCACCAATGGGGCCATGGACGTACCAAAAGACCATTTTGAAAAATCCATCTCATTTCTTTCAAGTAGGAGGAAATAATCATCATGCTATTTTTCAATTTAAAGATAACTGGTATATAACTTATCATGCTCAAACTTTATCAAAAGCTCTTGGCGTACCAAAAGGGTATCGCTCCACACATATTAATAGACTTGAAATGAACCATGACGGATCTATTCAGGAAGTTGAAGCGAATATGAAGGGTGTTGAACAAATTCAAGATTATCCTCAAGTTTCTACGAGCACAGACTTTGCATGGAGCTCACGTATTGAAGTGCTAAATAAGCAAATTAAGCACAATGAAAAGCGAGTTGTCTCACTAAAAAGCGGGGATTGGATTGCTCTTTCTGGTGTCAATTTCTCAGAAGGTGTTCGATTGTTCTCTGCATTGGTTCTGTGTGAGTATAAAAATCTGTCGTTACAAATAAGAGCACAATCACTTCAAGGCCCTATTTTGGCGAATATAGAGGCTCCTATCTCAGGACAAGAGGAGTGGAAGACGGTCGAGGTTGATTTAAGAATAAGTAAAGGGACACATGATATATACATCATTTTAAATGGCGGAGGAAATTCAGAGTTTTTGTTTTTAGAAAACTGGTCCTTTCAATAATATAGCTTTGTTAAAAAGGGGGATATAATGTCCATTCAACAACCACTGCCAGAGTTTATTAAAGTAAATAATGAAGTACAATTTTCTGCAGCCTTTGATATTGATTCTGAAGGACACTTTGTAAATGATTGGCTTATATTAACAAATGAAGAATTAATCGTTTTAGATAATAATGGAAAAAAGAAAACTCAGCTTTTTTTAGAGCAAATAAAAGCGGCAACTATTGAAAATGTTGTCGGTGGTGGTTATTTACTCATTGAGACTGAAGAAGGCTATTCACAGATTATTTGTCGATTTACAAGCAGTAAAATGAAATTATTTTCTGTTGCTTGCGAAATGATAGAGTCATTCCGAAAAGAGGGAATTTTACAAGGCTCTACATCTAATTTACCCGCTTCTTGCACTAGCTGTGGAAGACCTTTACCAGAATGGACGAATGTGTGCAGAAGATGCGTGGATAAAAGAAAAGTTATATTCAGAATATTAGACTATACAAAGCCTTATAGAGGCAGAATGATTGCAGCGTCATTAATGATGATAACAGCTACACTAATTACGTTAATACCTCCTTACTTAACAAAGGTAATCGTAGATGAGGTTTTAGAACCAAAAGCGACTGGAATGCTTCTACTAGTACTTGTGTTAGCCTTAACAGCAACTCAGCTTTTACAAGAAGCGTTAGCAATAGTAAGAGGGTACTTAGGAGTTTGGGTTGGTAGTCATATTATGAATGATTTACGCAAAGATACTTATAAGTCTCTAATGAATCTTTCTATGAGCTTTTTCGAAAAAAGTAGAATCACACAATTTATAAGTCGTGTTAATAGCGATGTGGAGGCTATCCGTCAATTTCTTACTGATGGCATCTTATTTATTGCAGGCCAAGTTCTTATGCTTCTTTCTATATTAATAGTCATGCTTGTAATGGATTGGAGGCTGGCAATCATTGCGGTGCTCCCCGCACCATTCGTCTTTCTTTTTTCAAAGCTAATGTGGCCATATATTAGAAACAGATGGTATAGCCAGTGGCGCTCTATTAATCAATTAAATATGACTGTTGGTGATTCTTTACAAGGAATTCGAGTCGTTAAAGCGTTCGGACAAGAAAATCAAGAGAAAAAAAGGTATGACAATGCTAGTCAGGTTGTAAAGGATGAAACGATTCGAACAGACGGAATGTGGCAAGGGATTTTTCCTGTTTTTTCTTTTGTTACGGGGATAGGTGCCTTATTGGTTTGGTATTTTGGTGGGCAGGCGGTCGTTTCTAACCAAATAACGTTAGGTACATTAATGGCTTTTATTGCTTATTTAGGAATGTTTTTTGGTCCACTTCAATGGTTTAGTCAAGCGCTAAACTGGATGAGTAGAGCTTTTGCATCTGCCGATCGAATCTTTGAAATTATGGACACAAAGCTGGACGTTCCAATTGCTAAAAATCCTGCTAGATTAAATACGGTAGAGGGACAAATCGATTTTCAGAATGTCACCTTTGGTTATGAATCACATCGTCCTGTCTTAAAGAAAATTAATCTTACAGTAAAGCCAGGAGAAATGATTGGTCTTGTCGGTCATTCTGGAGCTGGAAAGTCTACTTTAATTAATTTACTAAATCGCTTTTATGACCCAGATGAAGGGAATATTTATTTAGATGGAATAAATTTAAAAGATACTTCTCAAGACGATTTACACCGTCATATAGGGGTCGTATTACAGGAGACCTTTCTTTTTGATGGCACAGTGGCTGAGAATATTGCTTATGCTAATGAAAATGGAAGTCCTGAAGAAATTATGCATGCAGCGAAAGTAGCTAACGCACATGATTTTATTATTGAGATGCCGGATGGTTACGATACGCGAGTTGGGGAAAGAGGCCAACTTTTATCAGGTGGACAGAAGCAACGAATAGCAATCGCTAGAGCGATTTTTCATCAGTCAAAAATATTAATTTTAGATGAGGCGACCGCCTCTGTGGATACAGACACAGAGAAAAAAATTCAAGAAGCTTTGACTCGTTTAATGAAAGGAAGAACGACCTTTGCAATTGCTCATAGGTTATCAACCTTACGAAATGCAGACCGCTTAGTTGTTATAGATCAAGGCGAAATAGCTGAAATAGGAACTCATAATCAACTCTTAGAAAAAAAGGGTATCTATTATAAACTAGTGGAGGCTCAAAAAGAATTATCACAAATAAAAGGAGTGGGGACTGGATGAAAAATTCCGAGATTTTTTCTTATTTAGAAGCTGAAACTATAACGTTAAGAAGAGATCCATCTGGGATTTTACATGCAACCATTCTGAATGAACATTATAAAGAAGTACAATTGCTAAGAGCTTTTCCACATAAGTATCCTCATCAATATATTTCAGTGAGAAAGAAGGATAAGGAGGAAATTGGTCTTATCTTTGATTTACAAGAACTAGATGATGAGAGTAGAAAGGCAGCACTTATACAATTGAGAACGTATTATATGATTCCGAAGGTAACGAAAGTACTATCGATTAAATCAGAGCCGGGATTATGGATTTTTAACTTTGAAACCGATCGCGGAAGCATTGAATTATTATTACGAAATGTGCATGATCATATTCAGGTAACTAATGAGGGCTATATCATGATTAAAGATGATGAGCATTTAGAAGTTCGTATTGAAGATTTTTCGGCATTAGATAAAACAAGTAAAAGGCTGCTACAAAAGGTATTATAAATGTTAAAAAGAGGCAGGGAATCCATAGCTGTTTTAAATCATCACATTTAGTGAATCTTAAAATGATGTGTAATGGATGCAAACACAAATAATCAGTAAGAAACCTCCTTCTTATGAAAAGAAGGAGGTTATTTTTGAACTGCTAGATTCTCTCTAAAAGACGTAAGCTAGCGGATTTCCACTAAAGATTAGCTGCTCAAAACCTCTAATTTCTTACGATAGTTGGAAGCGCTTACACCTGTATGCAATTTAAATTTTTTGTAAAACCAATCTAAATCTGTGTATCCTACTTCATTTGCTACTTCATATATCCTCATATCGGTATGGTCGAGTAGGAATTTAGCTTTTTCCATTCGTTGCTTTAGAAGATATTGATGAAAAGTCATTTTCTCGTGATTTTTAAATTTCTGACCTAAATATGAGCAATTGTAATGGAGGCTATCTGATATTTCCTTTAATGTGATATTTTCATGAATGGATTTCTCGACGTACTCTTTGATTTCATCAATAATATTTGAAACCTTCTTGTGTGATACAGGTTTTCGTTTATGGCTTACTAAGGAATGATCTCTTGAACGATCTAAACTTCTTTTAACTCTAAGAAGACTGGAGACTAGGTCGCTATATCGTACAGGTTCTACTAGATATTCAGTAATTTGAAGATTGATTACTCGTTTAACAAAATTAAAATCTCTACTACCACCAAACAGGATTATAGGGATTTGGCTGTCCAATCTAATACGTTCACAAAGTCGTATTCCTTTCTCATTTAATGGAGATAAATTAATAAAAATGACTGCATAATTATTTTTGTGATAAAGGGATAATGCTTGTTTCATTGTTTCAGCATAATCTTCTAATTGAAAGCCAAAGTGCTCCCAGTAAATCGTTTCATTTAAACGTTTTCTAGATTCAATATCTGAATCAACTAATAAAACTTTGTACATATAAGTATGCCCCCTTATTAATTATCTGTATATTATAAAAATTACAAAAATATATACTTTAATTTAATTGTATAAAATAAACCACCTATAAAAAAACGTGCTTTTTTTTATATTTCTCACAAATATTTATATTTTTCCAATCATACTAAATTATTTGGAAAAAAATCCCTCAGAAAGAAGGTTCAGAGGTCCTAAAGAGAGCAATTCTTTAGAAAGGATACAATCCTCTATATATCTTAGATATGACCTCTTAAGAAAACGTTTACATTACAAGAGAAATAGAATTAGACAGGTCTAAAAGCTAATGTCTCACAGGTTGTTACATAATTAATGTAAGCGCTATATTATGAGTAATCATTTGCATTAAACATAATAAGAAACGGGGGATATGAATGAGAAGGTGCTTTGTACTTATTATTAGTTTATTTTTAATTTTGTTGGCTGCATGTGGTAATGAATCAACGAATACTTCAGAAGAGGTTGTTGATGAAGATGAAAATCAAGAGGAAATCCTTGAAGAAACTGAAGAAGAAAATACAGAGGATATCGAGCAAGTAAATCGAACACCAGAGATGGATTTTGATTTAGGTGGTAAAACCATTAAAGTGGTTTCTTGGTGGGATATGACAATTGGTGAAGATAATCCAGATAGTATTGAAAGGAAGAAAAATTTAGAAAAGCTGATGGAGAAGCATAATTTCGAAATAGAATATGTAGCAATCGATTATGGAGAATACCAACAAAGAGTTACGGCATCTTTATTAGCGGGTGAGCCGATTGGAGATATTGTGCGTTTAGGTAAAACGTATACAGTTCCAACTCTTGTTCAACAAGATTTATTATGGCCTATAGATGAATATACCCAAAATGAAAATGTGTTTAATCAAGCTGTTACAAATGATTTGTACACATTCGAAGGTCGTGGATACGGTTTTACAGAAGACCGTTCAAATATAGTCCAGGGAATCTTTTATAATCGAACGCTATTGAATGAATTAGGAATGAAATCGCTCCAAGATTATGTAGATGAAGATAATTGGAATTGGGATACTTTTATAGATGTAGCTCTTGAGGCCAATCAAGATACAAATAATGATGGAACAGTCGATACATGGGGAATTGCAAATCGCGGTATGCTCGAAAGGTTTTTAGCTTCTAATAATACATCTTTAACCGTTGACGACCAGCAAAATTTGGATGATTCGGCAACAGTTGAAGCATTAAATATGGTTTCAAGAATGGTAAGTGAACAAGTTTCACGTCCGACAGAAGGTGGAGATTGGACAGAGCCAAGTCAATTTTTTAGACAGGGAAATACTTTAATGTACTCTGGAGCACTTTATGAATTTAATGGCTTCCAAACAGATATGCCAGAATATGACTTAGGTTTTGTACCCTTTCCAAAAGGGCCAAGTGTAACAGAATACTATACGTATGAAGCGCTATTTCAAGCTTTAACCATACCTAAAAGCGTGGAGAATCCAGAGCAGCTTATGTATATATGGGAAAAAATTAATGATATAGATTCTATCTATGACTACCCAGGCCAGGCTAGCTATGAATCTAATTTTACAAATGAAGAGGATATCGAAAATGCTCGTTTAGTAACCAACAATTTACTCGTATTAGATCATTTTACCTATCCAAATTTAGATTATTATGCTTTAGAAGCTGAATTATTAGAAGGAACTTCAGTATCAACTGTTGTTGAAATGTATAAAGATTCCTATCAAGCTGCTATTGATGAGGTTTTTCAACAGAGTGAATAATTCTAATTAGATGAAGCTAATATTAATGAGAAATAGGGATAGATAAGTAGTTTTTAGACTAATCTGTCCCTTTCCTCTCATTCTATAACCTAGAAAACGAAGTGAGAAATTTTCAATCGAAAGATAGTTAAACTAGTAATAAATAAAGCTCCTATTACAGTTACATAAACCAACAGTTCTTAGAAGGTCTATTTCTTTAATGTTTAATTGCATTTAACGAAAAGGTTTTGAAAAATGAAAACTCAGCTGAAGGAGGAGAGAAAATTGTACATATTGAAAAACAAATATGTACGTATCCCTTTATATATTGTGATACTACTTTCTTCACTAATCATTTTACATTCTATTAATTCTGCTAAACCAATATCTAATCATGGATTGGCTGAATTTACTGCTGTCATTAATGATAGTAATGAAGACAGTTACGAGCATTATTTAGATTTGCATTCTTCTGCAAAAAAGCCAGAAACCACGATAAGAATTGAAGGAGAAAATTATATAGAGAGTGATGGTGAAGGATTTCAAATTTTTGATGATTTTGAAGGGTTGGATGGTAAGGCTGTTCTTACTCCTGAACAAGGAACGATTACCTGGAATGTTCCGGTTGAAGAGTCAGGATTATATAATGTGAGAATTCATTATTATCCAATGGAGGGTAAGTCATCAGCTATAGAAAGAGAGATTCGTATAAATGGAGAAGTTCCTTTTAATGGTGCGGATTTTATTCTCTTTGATCGAGTTTGGGGAAATGAAAACGACGAAATAATTAAGGATAACCGAGATAATGAATTACGCCCTAGGCAGGTAGAGCAACCAGAATGGCTAACCACTCCTTTTATTGATAGCAACGGATATTTTAATGAACCATATTTTTTTCATTTTGAAGAAGGAAATCAAGAAATAACGTTTGTATCAAAACGTGAACCTATGGTCATTGATTATATTGAATTCTATCAGCATGTACCTGCTAAATCCTATGAAGAAGTAAAACAGGATTATCAAGATGAAGGCATTGAAGCAACACAAGGACAATTTATTAAAGTTCAAGCCGAAGATGCCATCAGGAAGTCCTCTCCTACATTATTTCCTTTAGCAGATCGTTCAAGCCCCACAGTAGAGCCTTATCATGTTTCTAAATTGAGAATCAACACGATTGGTGGAGTTAATTGGAAGCAGCCAGGTCAATGGATTGAATGGGAAGTTGAGGTAGAGGAGGAAGGGCTTTATCAGATTGCTTTTAAACGAAAGCAAGATTTACTTCGAGGAGTCTATTCCACAAGAAGCATTATGATTAATGGGGAACAGCCATTTCAGGAAATGAATTTAATTCGATTTAATTATAATTTAAATTGGCAAAATGATGTTTTAGGAACCGAGGAAGAGCCTTATTTATTCCATTTAAAAGAAGGGACCAACCAAATAAGGATGATGGTGACATTAGGGGATATAGCTCCTTTATTAAGAACCATTGAGTCTTCTGTATTAGAGCTAAATGAGATGTATAGAAAAATATTAATGATTACATCCAATACTCCTGATCCATTAAGAGATTACCAACTAGAAAGAAGAATTCCAGATATGCTAGACGTTTTTACAGAGCAAGCAGAGACGATTAGAAGTGTAGCTGATTACTTGGAAGCAACTACTGGTGAAAGAAGTGATAAGGTTGCTGTTCTTCATTCCACAGTCGTTCAGTTGGAGGATATGGTGAAAAATCCTCATACGATTGCAAGAAGACTAGATACGTATAAATTAAATGTCGGTGGACTTGGAACTTGGCTACAAACGGTTCGAGAGCAACCGTTAACATTAGATTATTTAGTGATTTCGTCTCCTGGTGAGGAACTACCAAAAGCAGAGGCAAACGTATTAGAAAGAACCAAGCATGAAATTGGTGCGTTTTTTGCTTCTTATACAGAAGATTATGACAGTATTGGCAATACAGATATGCTCGATGAATCAATTACAGTGTGGATTACTACTGGTCGAGATCAGGCACAAATTTTAAAGGCTTTAATTGATGATACTTTTACTTCTGAAACGGGTATATCCGTTAACTTAAGACTGGTACCAGCCAATATTTTATTGCCAGCAACTTTAGCTGACGAAGGACCAGATGTTGCTTTGCAAATAGGAGAAGATGTTCCGGTTAATTATGCAATGAGAAATGCGGCCGCTGATTTGTCTGGCTTTGATGATTTTAACGATGTGACGGAGCGCTTTCGTGAGAGCGCAATTCTTCCCTATCGATTTAATAACGGGGTGTTTGCATTGCCAGAAACACAAATGTTTCCTGTCCTTTTCTATCGAAAAGACATTCTAGAAGAGTTGAATTTAGAGGTGCCAGAAACATGGGAGGATGTCTACAGCATGATTTCTGTTTTACAGAGAAACAATTTAGAGTTTTATTTGCAAATTGATGATCCTATGGCTGAAGGAAATACAGTGATTGGGCCTAATCCAGCTTTTAGTATGCTTCTTTATCAAAATAATGGTGAATTTTATCAAGAAGATCAAAAGGCTAGCGCATTAGATTCAGAGATTTCTATAGAAGCCTTCAATCAATGGACTCAATTTTATACGAATTATAAATTTCCATTAATGGCTGACTTCCCTAACCGTTTTAGGGTAGGAGAGATGCCAATCGGTATAGCAGATTATGCTACCTATAATATGTTATCTGTGCTAGCACCTGAAATTAGAGGGTTATGGGAATTTACATTAGTGCCAGGAACAGAATTAGAAAATGGGCAAATAAGCCATAATGTCTCTAGTTCATCGACTGCAGTCATGATCCTCGAAAATTCAGACCAAAAAGATGAATCATGGGAATTTCTGAAATGGTGGACGGAAAGAGAAACCCAAATTTATTTTGGTAGAGAGATGGAAAGCTTACTTGGTGAGGCAGCTCGATATCCTACGGCTAATATAGAGGCTTTAGAAGAATTACCTTGGCCAGTTGAGGATTATCAAAATTTAGAAACACAATGGCAATGGGTACAAGGAATTCCGCAAGTACCAGGTGGTTATTTTACCGGAAGACATTTAGATAATGCTTTTAGAAGAGTTGTAAATGCAAATGAAAACCCTCGAGAAGCATTGGCTGACTATATTCGTTATATTAACGACGAAATTGAAATTAAAAGAAAAGAATTTAATTTACCCTATTAGGATAGGAGGTGGGGATGATGGCATTAAAGCCAATAGAACAACCAACGGAAAATATAATCTATCCAAATAAGGAAACAAGATGGAGTAAATTTAAAAAGGAGTTAAAACGAGGAAAGCATTATTATATTTTAATGGCTCCTTATATGATTATTTTTACTTTATTTACAATTGTTCCAGTAATGGTTTCTTTATTTCTTAGCTTTTTCTCATTTAATATGTTGGAGCTGCCAACATTTGTTGGTTGGGAAAATTATTCAAGACTATTTTTAAATGACGATATTTTTATGATTGCTTTAAAAAATACACTCATCTTTGCTGCGATTACAGGTCCAGTAAGTTATATTGCCTGCTTCTTATTTGCTTGGATTATAAATGAGCTTTCACCAAAAGTGAGAGCGTTTATGACAGTCATTTTCTATGCTCCTTCTATTTCGGGAAATGTATTTTTTATTTGGTTAATTATATTCTCGGGAGATACGTACGGATACCTAAATGGTTTTTTAATGCAGACCGGTTTTTTGTTAGAGCCCATACAATGGTTACGGGATGAACAATATGTTCTATGGGTAGTAATACTTGTACAATTATGGCTCAGTTTAGGAACGAGTTTCTTGGTCTTTATCGCCGGTCTACAAACGATTGATCGGTCTTTAGTTGAGGCAGGAGCAATGGATGGAATTAAAAATAGGTGGCAAGAGCTTTGGTATATTACTTTGCCGTCAATGAAGCCTCAATTATTACTAGGTTCAGTTCTACAAATAACAATGGCATTTGCTGTAGCTGATATTTCAATGGCATTAGCAGGGTTTCCAAGTGTAAACTATGCAGCGCACACAGTAGTGACACACTTAATAGACTTTGGAACGATCCGATTTGAAATGGGATATGCTTCGGCGATTGCAACCATTTTATTCATAATTATGGTTAGTACTAATTTATTGGTGCAAAAAGTGCTTAGAAAGGTAGGTACTTAAAATTGGTTTTTAAAACTAAAAAACGACGAATTATAAAAAAGAAATTAAATCGTTCCCTACCTGTTACTATTATGCTTTTTATGCTACTTGCTATTTTTGGTGTATTTATGGCTATTCCATTAGTTTATGCCATTAATAATGCCTTCAAGCCATTAGATGAATTATTTATTTTTCCACCGAGATTTTTTGTGAGAAATCCAACATTAGATAATTTCTTTGATTTAGTAGCGGTGATGGGAGATTCTTGGGTTCCTCTATCAAGGTATTTTGCTAATACAATCATAATTACCTTACTAGGAACAGTTGGACATATTATTTTAGCTTCAATGGCAGCTTATCCATTAGCAAAATATAAATTTCCTGGCTCTAAAATGATCTTTTCTATTGTGGTTTTATCTCTTATGTTTTCACCACATGTAACGGCAATACCGAACTACATGGTGATGTCGTTACTCGGTTGGATTGATACACATGCTTCCTTAATTATTCCTGCTTTGGCTTTTCCGTTAGGGTTGTTTATTATGAAGCAATTTATGGAACAGCTTCCAGACTCAATGCTTGAAGCGGCAAAAATAGATGGAGCAAGTGAATATCGAATATTCTGGACGATTGTCATGCCAAATGTTAGGCCAGCATGGCTTACCTTATTAATTTTGCAATTTCCTGTTCTATGGGGAACAAATGGTGGGGATTTTGTTTATAGTGAAGAATTAAAAACGTTAAATTATGCTTTAGAGCAAATTACTTTAGGCGGAATTGCAAGAGCAGGTGTTGGAGCCGCGGTTGCTTTAATTTTAATGATTGTACCTATTACATTGTTTATCGTTTCCCAAAGTAAAGTTATTCAGACTATGTCGACTTCTGGGATGAAAGATTAAGTAGAAGGGAGATGTATTTCATTTTGAATCGATTACAGAACGTTATAATTTCTCTTCTTACCGTCATGGTCTTATGGATAAGTATGGGAGAGACTACCCATGCACAAAATCCACCTTCCTATAACTATTCGTTTTGGGAGGAGTCAGTTCCCGCGCCAGCTGCATATGAAGCCATTAATTTGATAGACGGTGAGAGTTTGGGAGTTGGAGCTCTTAATGAGCCTAACGATTTGCATATAACTAGGGACGGTCAAGTATTTATTTTAGATTCTGGTAATAATCGAATCATTCATTTAGACGAACATTATAATCTTGTTGAAGTGATGGATGCCTTTCAATTAGATGGAGTTACTCAGAATTTCTCAAATCCACAAGGAATTTTTGTAAATGATGACGGTCACATTTTTGTAGCTGATACGGGGAATAATCGTGTGATCCATTTTGACGAAACGTATCATGTTGTAAAAATGATTGATGAGCCTGAATCTGAATTATTAAATGATTCCTTTACCTTTTTGCCGGTTAAGGTCGTAGTGGATTATGCAGAAAGAGTATTTGTAATGGCTGATGGAGTCTTTGATGGGTTTATGGAATTTAGTATTGAAGGAGATTTTACGACCTTTATTGGTGCAAATAGAGTAAGGGTGGATCCGATCGAATATCTTTGGAAAAGATTCGCCACACGGGAACAAAGAAGTCAGATGGTCATGTATGTACCAACAGAATTCACAAGTTTAGATATTGATGAGAAAGGCTTTATTTATGCAACGAGTGCCGATAATTCGGATGATATGATTAAAAAATTAAATGCAAGAGGAGATGATATTTTACGGAGGGAAGGATATTTTAGCCCTAGAGGAGATATTCGTTATACACAAAGTGCTGGTCCTTCTCGAATGATAGATATTAGTGTGGCTGACCACGAAATATACTCTGTTTTAGATGCAAGAAGAGGTAGAATTTTCACCTATAATGGTGATGGTCATCTCATGTATGTATTTGGTTCTATAGGAAATAAAGTAGGACAGTTTCATACACCTATAGCTATTGAAAGAAATGCTGATCAATTTTTAGTACTTGATAGAGCTTTAGGTGAGGTAACCATCTTTTCAACGACCGAATATGGTCAAATATTAAATGAAGCAGTCAAAAGCTATGAAACAGGTAATGAGGAAAGGGCTCATCAGTTATTTGCAGAGGCAGTTAATATGAATGTTAATTTAGAGTTTGCTTATACCGGTATTGGGAAAGCTTTGCTAAGGCAAGACGAGTTTGAGGGAGCGATTGACCATTTCATCCAAAGCATGGACAGAGCTAATTATTCTAAAGCTTACCAATTACACCGGAATCAAACGTTACGAGAGCATTTTTCTACTGTGATGACTGTAGCAATCGTCACTATTGGAGGGCTTACTATTTTCTCTATTTTCAGAAAAAGACGATTAAAAAAGAGGGGTGTTTCTATTGAATAATCAACATGTTAAATACCCTTTGCATTTAACCGTACATCCATTTGAAGGATTTTGGGATTTAAAATATGAAAGAAGCGTTCGAACTAACTTAATTATTTCATTTGTCATACTGTTTTTACTTATTATGACAAACGTTTTAAGCAGTCAGTATAGTGGATTCGTTGTTAATTTATACAATCCAGAAGAAATGAATAGTTTACTAGAAGTAATATATGTTTTAATTCCAATATTATTTTGGTGTGTCGCTAACTGGTCGTTAACAACCTTAATGGATGGAGAGGGCAAATTCGTAGAGATATTTATATCTACATGTTTTTCATTAACACCATTAATCATTATTAACTTTCCGTGGATTTGGTTAAGTAATTTTATTTCTTTACAAGAAGCTACATTTTTTTATTTCTCGCAAAGCATTGCTATCATTTGGTTCTTGTTTTTACTGTTTATTGGCAATATGACTGTGCATCAATTCACACCTTCTAAAACAGTACTAACGATATTTTTAACGGTAATCGCTATCTTTTTCATGGCATTTTTATGCTTGCTCTTCTTTAGTTTAATTCAGCAAATTGTAGCTTTTATAAGCGTTATCTACCAAGAAATTGTTTTTAGGTACTAATGGAAGGAGTGTTAATTGTAATGATTAGAAAAAATTCTGTACGACTACTTCCATTCATATTGATTTGTTTCGTACTTGCAGGGTGCTCAGACACTACTTTAATAGAATCGAATGGAAGTGACCTATCAGAGATAGAGGTTTCGCATAATCAACCATTACAAGCTTCCTTTATGGATAGTCGATTAGATGAAATGAAAGGCATGGTCGAAAATGAGCAGCTTCAATTGTTTGTAGATGAAGCAACAGGTAATATAGCTGTTCACAATAAGGATAGTGGTGAAATCTGGTATAGTAATCCACCAGATCGTGAACAAGATAGTATAGCATCTGGGGTTAATTCGGATTTATTATCCTCACAAATACAGCTTCATTTCTATAATAATTTTGGTCAAGGAAGCGTCATTAACTCATATTCAGACAGTATTGTACATGAGCAGTATCAAATAGAAGAAATACCTGATGGTGTGAGAGTATTATATCAATTCGGTAAAGCGGAAAGATCGGCTGCTGATTTACCTTTAATGCTTAGCCAAGAAAGATTTGAAGAGCTTTCGAGCCAATTAGATAATACAGGTCAAAGAGCTTTAATGATCGCATATACAGAGAATAGCAGCACCGGGATTTATGAACGAAATGATAGTGCTCTGAATGGTATGCAATTAGAAAGAGCTTTTACGGCTTTTGAAGAAGCAGGATATACAGACGAAGATTTACAGCAAGACATGGCTGAATTAAATTTCACACAAGAAAATGAATCAGGGAGAGTCTTTTTAGCAGCAATAGAATATACGTTGGACGAAGATAGTCTTCTAGTGAGAGTCCCGGTTTCTAGTATTCAATATTCACCTGATTATCCGGTAAGTAGAGTTTCTATGATGAGATTTTTTGGGGCACAAGGAACAGAAGAAACTGGATCGATCTTTGTACCAGATGGTTCAGGTGCATTAATTAATTTTAACAACGGAAAAACTAAATACTCTGCTTATCAACAATCTGTTTATGGAACCGATATGTCCACTTTAACTAGAGATGAAGATAGAGAGGAAGAAACGGTGCGATTGCCTGTTTTTGGTTTAATAAAAGACGATGGTGATGCGGTGTTAGGAATTATTGAAGAAGGAGCATCTGTAGCAACGATTAGTGCCGATGTCAGTGGAAGAGTAAATAATTATAATTATGTATTTCCTACCTTTACAGTGATTAGTAAAGGAGATGTCACACTACAAGCGAACCAACAAGAAAGAACACTTCCGAGATTTCAAGAAGACCCAATGAATACAGACTTTTCTGTTCGCTATGTTTTCTTAACTGGTGAGGAAGCTTCCTATCAAGGTATGGCTCGTTATTATCAGGATTATCTTGTAAATCAAAATCAGCTTACAGCTATAAATGAAGATAATCAGCATGATGATTTACCTTTTTATTTAGAATTAGTTGGAAATATATCTAAACGTCAACATATGGTTGGTATCCCTTATGAAGCATTAGAGCCTTTGACGACCTTTGAACAAGCAACCTCTATTATGAGTCAGATGAAAGAAAATGAGATAGAAAATATAAAATTAAGCTACAGTGGCTGGTTTAACAGTGGTGTTAATCATAAGCTACCTAATTCAATAAAAGTAGATAGAGGTATTGGAGGAAAGCAAGGGTTTGAGAAGCTACTTCAATATACTCAGGAGCATAACATTGCATTTTATCCGGAGATGGCATTACTAAATGTGCATTCAGATTCTGGTTTTAGTGAAAGGAAGCAAGCGGCTAGAACATTAACGGATATACCTGCAACGGTTTATCCTTTAAATTTAGCATTAAATGCTCGTGATCGGACACAGAAACCTTCGTATGTTTTATCACCTAGTTTAGTCGAATCTTATACAGAAGAAATGTTAGCTGATTTTCTTAAACTAGAAGCAACTGGTATTTCGCTACGAGACTTGGCGGATACATTAAATAGTGACTTCAGAAGAAATGAGCAAGTAGATCGTGTTGATTCAGAAAGAATTTCAATAAATGCACTCAATAGTATTTATGAAGAAGATTTAGATTTGTTGGCAGTAGGTGGAAATTCTTATGCGTTTCCTTATCTATCGGATATTGTGAATATGCCAATGGATAGCAGTGGATTTAAACTACAGGATGAAAGTATACCATTCTTTCAAATGGTCGTAAGAGGGTTTATCGAATATACAGGTACACCTTACAATCTTTCAACCAATTTAAGTGATAAAGCTTATGTACTTAAAGCTTTGGAATATGGGGCGAATGTTCATTTTAAATGGACCTTTGAAGATAATGAGAGCTTGAAAGATACAAGGTTTAATCATTTGTATGCGGTGAATTACGAACAGTGGTTGGAAAAGGGAACTGAGCTATATCATCAAGTTAATGATGTTTTAAAGCAAGTAGCTTATGAACCAATAACAGCTCACCAAAAGCTTGAAGAAAACGTTTATCAGACAGAGTATAGTAACGGATTATATGTAATGGTTAACTACAATGATTTTGCTGTAACTATTGATGGAAAAACAATAGAAGCTGAGAGCTATATAACAGGTGGTGGAGTACAATGAGTACCCTAAAAAGATTTGGCGCAACGTTTCGGACATATGAAGGACAAAAGGTGTTCTGGGGAATCCTTTTTGTTACTCCTTGGCTACTAGGCTTCGTATTCTTTTTTCTAGTACCATTATTAACCTCTCTTCAATACAGCTTTAGTAATATAGAGGCAAGTGCAGAAGGGATTAAGGTTACGTTTATAGGTTTTTCAAATTTTATAGAGGCGCTAACCGTTAATACGAATTTTAATAGACAATTAATCGAATCTATAATGAACATTGTCATAAATGTCCCTTTAATTATAATATTCAGCTTGTTTATTGCTGTGTTATTAAATCAAAAATTTTTTGGTCGAAGCTTAGCTCGTTCTATTTTTTTCTTACCCGTTATTCTAGCATCTGGCGTAATTTTGAGTCTAGAATCAACTAGTTTAGTACAAGAAATTAATCAGCAAAATGCAAACTCTGGAGGACTAGCTAATGCTTTAGGGGCCTTTGAATTGCAAAGGCTAATGCTAAGGGCTGGGATGAATGAATATATTGTGCTCTATTTGACAGGTGCAGTTGAGAGAATCTATGAAATCGTTAGTCAATCAGGAGTGCAAATTTTAATATTTCTAGCAGGCATTCAAACCATATCTCCACAATTGTATGAAGCTTCAAAAATTGAAGGAGCAACGGGGTATGAGGCATTTTGGAAAATCACTCTACCGATGGTAAGTCCATTGATACTCGTTAATTTAATTTATACGATTATTGATTCGTTTTCGCGAAGTCCTGTAACAGAACTCATTATGTCAACAGGATTTGATAGCTTTAACTTTGGTTTAAGCTCAGCGATGGCTTGGCTATATTTTGTATCGATTATGCTCATTTTAACCATAAGTACTTATTTAATCTCAAAGAAAGTGTTTTATCAAGAATAATAAAAGCTTCAAACTATACTCATTTAGAAGGAGTGAGTGCTTTGCCGCTAGCTCGTTTATTTACATTTGAAAATTTGAAGCGTTGGACGTGGAACTTTGTGCGTTTTGTATTGATAGCTGGATTATCGTTCGTAATCCTATATCCAATTCTTCAGAAGGTTTCAACAGCAATTAAGCATAAAAGTGACTTATATTCACCAATTGTTGTATGGATCCCGCAGAACTTAACACTAGATAATTTTCGTGATGCTATTGCTATAATGAATTATTGGGAAACGTTATTAAATACCTTTGCACTTTCAGGAATGACCACTATTTTGACAACAGCTTCATGTGCATTAGCAGGTTATGCTTTTGCTAGATTAAAATTTAAAGGGAGTAAAATTCTTTTTGCGGGAGTTATTCTTACTATTTTGGTGCCACCCACAACAATTCTTATACCGATGTTTATGAATTTAAGAGAATTTAGTATGTTAGGTATTATTCCTTTACTAACTGGAGATACCATTAATTTGCTAGATTCATATTGGCCCTTTATTCTGACTTCCATCACAGCGAACTCATTGAAATCGGGGTTGTATATTTTCATTTTTACGCAATTTTTTAGAGGCATACCAAAGGCAATAGAAGAAGCTGCCTATATTGATGGAGCAGGAGTCGGTACTACTTTCTTTAGAATAATGCTACCTAATGCATTCCCTGCGATAGTAACGGTTGTTTTATTTTCTTTTGTATGGCAATGGAATGATAGCTTTTATACGACAACCTATTTAACTTCAAGTAATGTTATGTCTACTCAATTATCTTCGCTACCATATAATTTGGCGATGTTTCTAGATAGTGGTGACGCTGCACAAGCGGATCCTTTCTATTTAAGCATGGTTCAAGATACAGGGATACTTTTAGCCATAATGCCTTTAATTATCATTTATCTTTTTGTTCAAAGATATTTTGTGCAAAGTGTAGAGCGTACGGGAATAGTAGGTTAAGAGTAGGGTGTCAAAAATCGATTAAATCCTTTAGAGGGGAGGATTTCTGTGAGAAAAATGGTTTCATTAAACATGTATCGTTATGTACTGCTAATCTTTATCCTTATGATTCTTGGGGGCTGTCAGACACCTTCTATAAACGAAGATGTGAAAAATGTTAAACAAACCTCTATTAATGAAGATGAAAGTGAAAAAGACGAGCAAGAATTGGAAGCCAATAGCGACCTTACTATTCCGTCATTATCAGAGACCTTTTATGACTATTTTCCGATAGGAGCAGCGATTGAACCTCATCAAATTTCTAATGAAACTTCAGAGCTTTTAATCAAGCATGTAAATATGTTAGTGGCTGAAAATGTCATGAAACCAGATGCTATACAGCCAACTGAAGGGAATTTTAATTGGGAACCAACAGATCGAATCATAGAATTTGCTAAGGAGCATAACATGGAGGTTCGGTTTCATACGTTAGTTTGGCATAGCCAGGTTGGGGATTGGTTTTTTAAGGATGAAGATGGGTATCCAATGATAGATGAAGAAAACGCTGAAAAAAGGGAGCAGAATAAACAATTATTACTAGAAAGGTTAAAAACACATGTAACAACCATCGTAGAAAGGTATAAAGATGATATCTCATCATGGGATGTAGTGAATGAGGTTGTAGAGCCACAGGACGAGGATGGCATGAGAGCGAGCGAGTGGTATCAGATAACAGGGACGGAATATATTGAGACCGCTTTCTATGCTGCAAGAGAAGCTGGTGGGCCGGACATTAAGCTATATTTAAATGACTATGGAACGGATCATCCTAAAAAAAGAAATATAATCTATGATTTAGTAAGTGAGTTATTAGAAAAAGGAGTACCTATTGATGGAATTGGACATCAAACACATATTGACATTCATGGACCAACAATCGCTTCTATTATGGAATCAATTAATAAGTTTAATGAACTAGGTTTAGACAATATTATCACAGAACTAGATATGAGTATTTACGCATGGGATGACCACCAAGATTTTGGAAACGAAATTCCCCTGGAAATATTAAATAAACAAGCAGAGCGATATGAAGCATTATTTCATGAGTTTGTTGAAAATCAAGATAAAATTAGTGAAGTTGTTTTTTGGGGAATGGCCGATGATCATACTTGGTTGCACAGCTTTCCAGTAGAGCGGACTAATGCTCCTCTACTATTTGATTTCAACCATCAACCAAAACCAGCATTTTGGTCAGTTGTAAATATAGTACGGGATGAAGAATGAACAGACGAAGAGAGAATTCTTAATAGTTCTATATAAAATCCAAAATAAATTTGAGGTGAATGAGGATGACTAGAAAATTAAAGGAGCTTAAATCATTATTTAAGGATGATTTTTTAATAGGGGCGGCAGTTACGCCTAAAACAATTGATTCACAAAAAGAGTTAATCGTTCAGCATTTTAATAGTATTACAGCAGAAAATGAAATGAAATTTGAACGAGTTCATCCATTAGAAAATCAATATAGCTTTGAAGAGGCTGATAAGCTAATTGAATTTGCCAATAATCATAAGCTCCAAATGAGAGGTCACACATTAGTATGGCATAATCAAACACCTCCATGGATGTTCGAGCAGTCTGATGGAAGTGAATTGGAGCGTGAAGCTCTATTATCGAGAATGAAGGCTCATATAGACACTGTGTTAAATCGCTATTATGGGAAAATTTATGCTTGGGATGTGGTAAATGAAGCCATTTCTGATAGCGATGGTCAATTCCTAAGGGATTCGAAATGGCGTGATATTATAGGAGATGACTTTATAGAAAAAGCTTTTACGTATGCAAGAGCAGCTGATCCGAATGCACTATTATTTTATAATGATTATAATGAATTTGTTCCTGAAAAAAGAGATAAAATTTATCAATTAATGAAATCGATGATAGATAAAGGAGTACCAATTGATGGTATTGGTCTACAGGGCCATTGGAATTTAGAATATCCTTCGATTGATTTAATGAAGGAGGGAATTGAAAAATATGCAAGCTTAGGGTTGCAACTTCATATTACAGAATTGGACGTATCGATGTTTTTACATGAAGATAAGCGGACCGATTTGCAAGCACCCACTAAAGAAATGCTAGAATTACAGGCTATAAGATATAAAGAGATTTTTTCGTTACTAAAAGAATATCGAAAACATATTACTTCTGTAACTTTTTGGGGAGTTGCCGATGATTATACCTGGCTCGACAACTTTCCAGTTAGAGGAAGGAAGAATTGGCCATTTCTATTTGATCAATTCCATAAACCTAAACAATCTTATCATGAGCTGTTAAAGTTAAACTAAAAGGAGATTAGCGGAGGTTACTCTTAATGAGTCAAATTTTAATTCAAAATCCTATCATTTGGGCAGATGTCCCTGATCCTTGTATAATTCGTGTTCATGATACTTACTATATGACGAGTACGAGTATGCATTCAATGCCGGGCTGTCCGATTATGAAATCTATTAATCTTCGGGACTGGGAGATTTGTAGCTATGTATTTAATACATTTGAGACCAATGAACATCACGAACTATTAAATGGCAAAGATATTTATGGGCGCGGAGCGTGGGCAACAAGCTTGCGTTATCATGAAGGAACCTATTATGTATGTTTTTCAAGCAATGATACCCAACAATTTTATATTTATCAAACAGAGGATATTGAAGGTGGCTCATGGGAAAGGCATGTATTGCAGGGGCTACACCATGATCCTTCTCTCCTTTTTGATGAAGATAGAACCTATGTCATTTATGGAAATGGAAAAATTATGATTGCTGAATTAACGAAGGATGCTTCTTCACATAAAGAAGATGGAATTAATGAAGTTTTGTTTGAAACTGAAACAGACGGAATCGGACTTCGGTGTGAGGGGTGTCATGCTTATAAGCTAAATGGCTTTTACTATTTATTTTTTATTGAATGGCCTCAATTTGGAAATAAAAGAAGAAGGCAAGTATGCTATCGATCCAAAAATTTATTTGGACCCTATGAATCTAAAATCATTCTAGATGATGACCTAGGTTATTTGAACCAAGGAGTTGCACAGGGAGGAATTGTTGATACTTTAGAAGGAGAATGGTTTTCCTTACTTTTCCAAGATCATGGTGCCGTTGGCAGAGTTCCGATTTTACTGCCTTTAACATGGTCAAATAATTGGCCGGTTCTTGACAGAAGTGGTAAAGCTCCTTTATCCTTTTTGGCGAGTTTTCCAGATAGTGAAAATAAACCAATAGTGGTAGCAGATGATTTTAACTATCTTGAAAATAAATTAGCTCTACAATGGCAATGGAATCATAATCCTGACCCACGGCTATGGTCACTTACTGAAAAACCGGGTTGTTTGCGATTAAGGACAGGCTATTTATCCCCAAGTGTTGAATTCGCAAAAAATACACTAACACAGCGTACAGAAGGACCAGCATGTAAAGTAACGACTTCTCTGCATTTTAAAAATATGAAGGTAGGAGATCGAGCTGGATTAGTAGCACTACAGCATTATTACGCCACAGTTGCTATTACTAAAGAGTCCGAAGGCTTTACGATTGTGATGGGTAAAAGAGGAGAAAATGGTTATGAGGACGAAGTGGAGTCTCTTCCCTTTGATAAAGAGCTCATTTATTTAAGAATGGACTTTCATTTTGTTAACAATCAAGATACAGTTAAATGTTATTATTCGGAGGATGAAATCAACTGGATTTCAATAGGAGAAACTCATCAATTGCGTTATACACTCGACCATTTTATGGGGTGTCGAATCGGTTTATTTAATTATGCCTCTAAGGATATAGGTGGTTTTGTTGATTTTAACTATTTTCGTTATGAAAAACTGTAAAGTATGTTTAAAAGGTGATTGAATGTTCATCACCTTTTTTATATAAAAAAATGAACATTATACATTATAATTAAAATAGTTAATTTTATAGTATTAATGATGAGGTGAATAGCTTGTATAAAATGAATCAATGTCCTATTTTCTTTTGGTTTGCATTGTTTGTTTGCTTTCCCTTTGTACAAGGGTGTCAAAATACTGAAATAGTTGATGACAAGGAGAATTCTCCAGTTATGATTGATGGAATAGACAGTGGTTATCAACATTCTGGACTTAGTAAATACGAATCAACTATTGACCTCAATTTAGTAAGAAATACAAGTAAGAATTTAACCAATTTATTAAAGGAATTTCCCGGTGATACGTTAAGTGATAATCGGTGGACGAGATTATATAAGGATACGTTAGGAATAAATATTCAATATAATTGGATTGCTGAAGATAATCTCTATCATCAAAAATTGGGAGTAGATATTGTCTCAAGAAATTTCCCGGATGTCATGAAGGTAAATACTCAGCAACTACGAGAATTAGCGAACGCAGGGTTAATTCAAGATTTAAATGATGTGTATGAGACTTATATGACCCCATTTACAAAAGAAGTGATGTATCAAGAGGGAATAGATCCTTTTGAAGTAGTGAGAATGGACCAAAAATTGATGGGAATCCCTGTCCTTGAATCGTCTGTTGAAGCCGTTCAATATATTTGGATTCGAACAGATTGGTTGGAACAGTTAGGGATGTCACCACCGGAAACAATGGATGATTTACTGGAAATATCGAAAGCGTTTACATTTGAAGATCCTGATCAAAATGGCGTAGATGATACGTACGGTCTAGCAGTAACTCAGTATATTTGGGATCCTGCTATGGGACTGAGCGGTTTTATGGCTGGGTTTAATTCTTATCCTAATCTATGGCTAGAAAATGAAGAGGGGAAATTGGTATATGGTGGGATCCAATCAGAGGTTAAGGATGCTCTTTTAGCTTTACAAACTATGTATCAATCTGGAGAAATTGATGAAGAATTTATGTTCAAAGATGGAAATCAAGTGAGTGAGCAAATAAAAGACGGTACAATCGGTCTTCTATATGGAGAACAATGGGCATCATTTCTTGTCGCAGACAGTGTAAAAAATAACAACAAAGCTGAATGGGGAGTCTTTCCCATTGTTACAAATGAGGAAGATAAGTTGGCAAGAGTCCCTATACAAAGAAAAATGAATGAGTATTGGGTAGTTAGAAAGGGATATGAACATCCAGAAGCAATTATGAAAATGATTAACTTACATTTGGAGATGAATTGGGGAGAAAGTGCTGAGTATGAAAATTATTACAGTACTCCTTATCCTGTTTGGCAATTATCACCTGTTACTCCATTTCCTCCACTAAAAAATCTCGACGCATATTTACAAATTGATAATGCTGTAGCGAATAACCAAATATCTAATTTGAAGGGTGAAGCTAAAGCAATTTATGAAAAAATGGATAGCTATCATTCTCAAAATGATTTTAATGGATGGGGCTGGGCGTTAACATATGGAAGTGACGGCGCTTTTTCGGTATTAAACGAATATATAGAAAATGAACAAATTCTACTAGATAAATATGTAGGTATATTATCAGATTCAATGGGAGAAAGGAAAACGATTTTAGAACATAAAAAACTTGATACTTATATTAATATTATATTGGGAAGTCCGATAGAAACTTTTGATGATTTCGTTCAAGATTGGGAAAAAATGGGCGGCGAAGAAATAACAAAAGAAATCAATGATTTTTATCAGCAGCTAAATAGTAGTTACTAAGGGAATCTAACATTGCAAGATGGGGGAATGACCTTGCGAAAAACAATCTATTCAACAAGAAAACAGTTATTTGTGCGCTTGTTAATTATGTATCATGTAATTATATTGCCTATTATATTATTAGGGTTATATCTTTACTTGTGGAGTTATGATAATGCAAGTAATGAAATGTCAAAACATACGTCTATACAGCTTCATTCTTATTTGAAAAATCTTGAGAGAGAAATAGAGTGGATGGAAGGTCAACAATATACTCTTTTACAAGAAGACGATTTAAAAAGATTAGCTTTGATATGGGATGATATGGATAGTGTAGATAAAAAGAAAAATGTTAATTATATGATTCACCGATTAATTACTATTAAGAATACAAGCTCTTATATTAATAATATCTCTATACACATTCAAACAATCGAAAAGTCAATATCAGCCTTACATGGAGTAAAAGAACTCGATAAAGAGCAATATAAAACACTCCATTCAAATATTACAAACCACCACCCTTTTATTATGTTGAATGAATCGGTCTATCTAATCGCATCCATTATGACAAAAAGTGAGACAGGAGAGCCATTATATTTAATTCAGATCGAGTTGGATAAAGAAAAATTAGATGAGTCGTTAGAATCTATTAATGTATATGATGAGAGTGGGATTTTCCTCGTATCTGAAGATAAAAAGGTAATCAGTTCTTCAAACGGTGCATCTGATAAAATAGTTGAATCCTATTTAAACTCGATGGAAAACGAAGATGATCAAAACCATAACTTTTTAAAGGTTGAAGACCAACCGTATTATTTTGATCATGCTTTTACAGCTAAAAGCGGTTTATTCGCAATAAGCTACCTTCCAGAGGAAATGGTAAAAAGACCGTTAAGTATATTTCGAAATTGGGTTTGGTTTTTTAGTATTTTTTCTATAGTAGCCATTATTATTTATACTTACTCCACTTATAACCTAGTTCATCGTCCTTTACTAGTATTGGTAGAGAGTTTTAAAAGAATGGAAAAAGGAAGTTTGAATGTTCCTATTAAGCATAAGAAAAAAGATGAATTTGGCTTTATATACAATCGATACAACCTAATGCAGGAACGGTTAAAAGCGTTAATAGATCGTAACTATAAGCAAACATTAATGGTTCAAAAAGCAGAGCTAAAACAGCTTCAATCTCAAATAAATCCTCATTTTCTATATAATAGCTTTTTCATTCTTAATTCTTTGGCTAAAACAGAGGATACGGAGAGGATTGAGTTATTTACAAATATGTTAGGTGAATACTTTAAATTTATTACTAGAAATGAGAAAAATCTCGTTACGCTAGATGAGGAAATTAAGCATGCTAGATTATATACAGAAATTCAAAATATGAGATTTTCAAGAAGAATTACAGTCCAATTCGATGATTTACCTCATAATCTGGAAAAAATAATGGTCCCTAAATTAATTGTTCAACCAATTATAGAAAATGCTTATAAATATTCCTTAGAGAAATTAACACAGCACGGATTTCTGAGAATCACTTTTAAAGAAATGAATTCTAATGAAATCGCCATTGTTGTGGAAGACAATGGGGATATACTTACAGGTGATGAAATTATTCGATTACAGCAGAGGTTAGAAAATAAAGAGGAGCAGGGAGAGCTTACAGGGTTAGCTAATATTCATCGAAGGCTAGTATTAACCTATGAAAATGGCAGCGGACTTTATTTATCTAAAAGCTCTTTGTTAGGTTTACAAGTTGAGCTGAGGATTAAACAGAAGGAGGGAAATCTGGATGTATAGGTTACTGATTGTAGATGATGAGGAAATTATTACTGACAGTTTATATGATGTTTTTAGTTCGTTATTACCTGATGAGCTTGATGTATGTAAAGCTTATTCCGGTATAGAAGCGATCGAGTGGATGATAAGAACTCGAATAGATATTGTGCTAACGGATATCGCTATGCCAGGATTAAATGGATTAGAGCTCATTAAAAAAATTCAAGATTATTGGCCACGGTGTAAAGTAATCTTTTTAACTGGACACAATAATTTTGATTACATTTATAAAGCCTTTCAAATGAATGATGTTCGATATTTATTAAAAACGGAGGGCTATGATAAAGTCACAGAAACGGTAAAGGAGGTACTTGATGAAATTAAGAAAAGTCATCGAGATAATTTATTAATTGAACAAACAAAAGAACAAAAATATGCTTATGAAATGATGGCACAGGGAGATTTTATGAGACACCTCATCCATAAAAGTCAAAGTGTGTGTGCAAATCGAACGTTGTTAAAAAGTGAGTTTGAGCAATTGAATATCTCATTAGAGCCAAATTACCCTATTTACTTTGTACTCGGGAGATTAGATTATCCAAAGGAAAAATCATATACACAAAGAAGTACAATTCTTTCTTCGGTTCGAAGTATTTGGGAGCGACAGCTCTCTATGCAAGTTAAACACATAGGAGTTGTCGATAGGTATGGTGATATTTTGTGGTTTATTCAGCCACAAAAAAAGCCAATAACTGGTCAACAAGATTTAATTAAATATTTAGAGGGAACACTTGAGTTAATTCAAGAGGAATGCTTAGATTCTATAGGCGTACATTTGCAATTTACTATAAGCAAAGTGATAGAGAATTGGAAATCTATTTCTTTCCATTATGATAAATTAAGACAGCTTCAACAATTAAAAATGGGTACAGGATTTCCTGGGATTATGAAGGAGATTGAAGATACGATTTCTTCTGCCAAAAAGTCAGTGAATGCAAAACAAAAAGTAGATATTCTGACTGCACATCTTGAGGCAAATCGAGTTGAGGAGTTTTTTGAGGAATTTCATGAAATTAGAACGGCTGCACTAAATGGAGATTATCATCAAATGGTTGAGTCCTATTATGCAGTAGCTTTAGTTTTATACTCCTACATTAGCCATTATGGTTGGTATGAAAAAATCCTTCATCAAGACAAATTATTTAGAATCGATGAGCATTTGTCCCTTAATAAAGGATTTCAGTATTTAGAACAAATCTCTTACGATTTGTTTCAGATTAAAAAGACGGAGGAGCGTAATAGAGCAACAAGAGTTATTGATAATATTTGTGAGTATATTGAGAAGCATCTAAATGAGGATTTGTCATTAGTAAGGTTAGCAGAGGTTCATTATTTTAATCCCTCTTATTTATCTTATTTTTTTAAGCAAGAAAGAGGGATTAATATATCTGAATATATTGATTCTTGTAGAATTACAAAAGCTAAAGAGCTATTAATGGAAGGAGATTTGAAGGTTCGTGAAGTTAGCATTCAAGTAGGCTATCAATCCGCTCATTCCTTTACTAGATTCTTTAAGAAGATGACAGGGTTTACACCTAAAGAATATCGAGAAAATTTACAACAAGCAAGCTCTAGCTAATGTTAGCTCATTTTTTTTCTTAAAACAAACATCGATTTTTTAATAGAAAGCCTTTTAAAGATTAAACCATAAAGTAGCGCAAAAAATAGATAAAGTAAACCAATATAAAAAGCACTCTGTAAAGGAGATATTACCTCTGTTATAAAACCAGCAATAATCATAGCAATACCCATAGAGCTATTTTGAAACATTGACAAAATTCCAAAGAGACTCCCTCTTTTGGATGCAGGAAGAATCTTCATTAAAACGGTGTCAAAGCAAATATTACTAATACCACCAACAAAGGTGATAAAGATAGCAAGAAATAAAGCATGGATAAATAATAAAGATTGACTAAGAAATAAATGACCTATTCCTTCAAGTGCAATCATGCCAATTCCTATTGTCAAGAATTGGCTTCGTATCCATTTGGTCATGAAAGAGCTTAAAACAAAACCAAGGCCAAGAGAAGCATAGATTAACCCAACTCCAAGGTCACCCTTTTCAAAAACCTCTAAAGCTATCAAGTTAAAAATAACGTTATCTATACCATTTGCAAGAGGCATTGTTAGCATCACGAATAAAAAAGCACGTAGAATAGATACGTTAAAGATAAGTTTTAAATGGTCAATTAAAGGTTCTTTGCTTTGTTTATTGATAGAAGGAAGCTTTATCGAAAGTAATGGTTTTATCAGTGATGCCGTTAGGATTAGTAATAAAGTGTGAGTGACAAATAAAATTTCTGTATTGAATAAAAAAGCTATCACACCGCCAAGAAGTGACCCAAATATAAGGGTTATTCCTACAATATTTTGTTCAAGGCCATTTATTTTGATAAGGTGTTTTCGTTGGACGATATCCGGAATTAAAGCATATCTAACAGGTGTTTTAATAGCATCTCCACTTGCTACAATAAATGTACTGATATAGAGAAACAAGCTTTGCTCCCAAAAAGCAGCAGCAATAGGGAGGCAAACAAAGGGGGCTTGTATTATATGCGTCCTGTAAAGAATGTTTGCTCGATGAAAACGATCGGCTAAATAACCACTTAACGGAGCAAATACAATAGTCGGCATTACTCGTAAAGCGAGTAGAATCCCTAAAGCAATCCCTGATTCAGTTAACTGATAAAGAAGGGCGAAAGAACCTACTTGAGAAAAACGACTTCCGATACCGTAAGAGAAATCACTCCAAAATAAGAGCTTGTAGTTTTTTTCTTTTTTTAACATTTCATACCCCATGTTTTCACCTCTTCTCAATTCTAATTAGATGATCATCTAATTAGTTGTGTTAAGAAAGGGCCTGGTTACACAGGCCACATTTCTCTAGGATTTAATTCATACTTTCCTTCTTTGCGATACATAAAATTAGACATAATGAACTCACGACGAATTGTTGCGTAATCTTCGTGATATTTTTGTATGTGCTCATTCATTTCTTTTTCCAAATAGACTTCTCCTTGCTTTAGACCTCTGAGCATATACTCTAGAAGAATAAGCTTTTTTTTCCGCTGAGCCGGTATACTTTTTAACTTGTCATTGTGGTCTATAAAGTTTTTAATCACTTTTATTTTTTCTTCTTCACTAATGTTAAAAGGTTTCATTTCTTCCTCTCCTTTTTGAATAATGCTAGTAGCTAAGAATTCAAGTTTACGTTCATTTAAATAAAAGTAAATCGTGTTTTTTTCACGCCTTTGATAAACGATATCAATTTCTTTTAGCTTTGATAAATGATGTGAGATCGTCGGAGCTGTTAATCCTAACTTTCCTGCAATTGCCTGACCATGGAGAGGACCAGTTTTTAACAAGAATATAATACGGAGCCTTGTTTTATCTCCGACGGTTTTATGGAAATTGACCAATCTGTTTAATTGCAAATGTATCACCTAATTTCATAATTATCTAATTAGACTATACACTAATTAGATGAGTGTGAAAATAGTTATTTGATTTTTTGTTAAAAAGCTCCCTTTACTAAATGCAATAGGTCACTTTACGAAAGAAAGAAAATTTAATAGTATATTGTAGGATATTTATCCATTTTATACTAATTGAATTTATTTCATCATTCATATCTTATAATGAAATCGAACGATTAGGTTTTGATTTTCACTTTCAGTAGATGCTTTCCCAAGGGCTTGTCTTCAGCTAACTCTGACTACGCGGAGCGTCGTCAGAGTGGATCTTCACACTGCGCTGATCCTTCGGGAGTCACTACCTACCGTTTCAATCAACGTGTGAATTTACAAGCATTCAAGGCTTTTTTATAATAAATGTTTAGTTTCGTTCACTTATAGAGAAATGATGAAATTCACTCAATTAAAGAAGGAGGAGAAATAATGAAAGAACGTCGTTTTTATTTTTCACAATCGAGAATGAGAATGTTTATGCTTTTAACATTAGGGTTAAGTATTTTTCTATTCGCTATTATTTATTATGAATATACAGAAACCGGTTCAATCGATTTTTTTATACTTGCTGTATCTGTTTTATTATTATTTTTATCTGTTGTTTTTCGAAAAAAGATGAATGCTGGTCCTGTAGTAGTAATGAATGGCAATGGAATTGATTTTCTAGGAACTGCTCCTAAATTTGGTTTTGTTTCATGGGATGAAATAAAAGGGGCTGTGTTATTTAAAACAGAAAAGCAAATATTTGTAGGTTTTTTATTGGAAAATGAAGATGAATTTATGGAAAAATATAATGGAATTAGTTTAGAGTTGATGAAATTAAACCAAAGAATGGGTAATCCTGTTGTGAATATTTCTTATAATAACTTGAAAGATAAAGAAGAATTTATCGTGGTCTTACAGGAGTTTAATGTGGACATATATGAAGCTAGTTAAATTTGAAATGATCGATTTATGAAGGGGGAGAAAGGTAGAGAGAAATGAAGTTATCAATTATTTCAATTTGTTTGCTTAGACAAAACCTGGTTTAAAATCATTACATTTGAGAAACTTGAAATGATGTGTGTAAAGGATGCAAACATCAATAACGAACAATGAACCCTCCTTCTTGAAAAAAGGAGGGTTTTTAAAAAGGGTAGATTCCCTATGAAAGACATAAGCAGGACTCCAGAGGGAGGAAATGGCCATGCCGAAATCCACTTTTTAAAAAAGTTAGTTCGGCAGCTCCCAACCAAACGTAAAGTGTCTTGGAGGAGCGAACAGCAGTTACCTAATAAGTGTGGAGTCATTCATTCGTGAGTATTGCCACAGTCTTTTTACATGTAATCATTTTTAAAATGAAGGTGTAATTTAATGGATTTCTTTCCATTTGGAGAATGTATTAATCTCTAACAGTGATTCACCTTTTAAGAATTGTTTATATTTATTTTCGGCATAATTTAACAAAGGGCTTTCCTTAAGTTTAAAAATATAGATGCTCTTCTCTAATGAATACAGAGCTTCTTGTGGTTCTTTCATTTCAATATAGGTTAAACCCGCTTGATAGTACATTTCCCCTAATAAATACATCGATTCGTGCTTGATAGAATAATTAATGCCTTTAAGTATATTATGAATGGACTTTTTATAATCTTTAGCTTTGTAAAAGTTGGCCGAACTATTGTAATAAAGCCTCGATAAAATCTTAAAGTCAATTCTCATTGGATGTTTATTAAAAAGCTCAATCGCTTTTTCATATAATTCTGTCGCTTCCATCCAGCGATCTAAATCAGTTAACATAACCGCTTTACTCGTTAAAATTTCAATGTTTAAGGAGGTGACTGAAGTTCTCGCAGTAATTTCTATCTGATAGGCAATATCAATGAGCTCAAGAGCTTCTTCAGTATTCTGTAAATAAAAATGACAAATACTCTGCTGCCATAAGAGAAATTTCTTTAATTCTACTTTTTTAAATAACGGATTTTTATATTCTTTTTTTATAATTTGAAGGGTTTCCTTAAATTTATACTCTCTAATTCCTTGCCTGATTAATTCACAAGTATCTTGTACATAGTTTGAACGAGGAGCTTCATAATCATCAAAGAAATAATTAATGGTAACACCTAACTTTTTCGCTAATTTGAAGAGAATTTCTGCGTTAGGTATGTTTCCCCCATTTTCTATGTGGGCGATATTACTTTGATTACATATTCCTTCAGCTAGGTCTTTTTGACTGACATTATAATAATGTCTTAATTCTTGAAGTTTTTTACCAATATGTCTGTCCATAACGATCCCTCACTAAACATATTAAAATTTTAATATAAGGAGAAGAAAATGCCCGAAATTGTCAAAAAAGTAAAGAAAAAGTAGGGGTTAATCGTAATTCTTCTCGTTTTGCTGAATTAAGACGAGTTATGTAAAATATAGACTAAGGAGGTGAAGGAATATGAAAAAGTATCACTTATTAAGGTTCGTTGCTTCAGTAGGAATTATTGTACCTTTCATGCTACCATTAGCTCATACGTGATTTTTTAGAAGATATTCCTTGCCAAACATACAACTAGCGTAGTTAATAATTTAATTTTACATGACTTAAATAAAGTTTAATAGAGCATTTTTTATGAATCTATCATTCGATAGACCCAAGGGAATTTAATAGCCTTTGGGTTTTTGTTTTTTTTTGTATTTATAGTAAGTCCAGTTTTATCTTTGTTTTTAAGTGGACGAAACCGATGACCGTAGTGACTCTCAAAGGGTGAGCGCCGTTTGAAGACCCACTCTTACGGCGCTCTAAGTAGTCGGAGTTAGCTGACAAGCCCTTGGGAAAGCATCTACCTAAAGTGAAAATCAAAAATCTCTATCATTCGTTTTTCAATAAAAGATAAGAATGGTGAAATGGGTTCATAGTGAGAAAAAATTAAACTAGCTATAATAGAGTATGTTCTTTCCTTTTTATAGTTTAAATATACCATATTATGTTTATTAAATAGGATATTTATTACAATTCTAATCGTACCAATGTATATTTTCGAAATATTAGGCCTTTAAGGAGGGAAATCCCTTTCTTAGAGGCTTTTTTGTCGTTAAATGTTCCATCGTGATTAGTAGTTTGTATATTTTCTTACTAAAAAAACAAAATAATTACGAAAAGAGCATTTAAATTCTCTCATAGAGGGAATATAAACAAGAATGAACAATAGGAGTGGGTTAAATGGATAAAGAAATACTTGATACACTTAATAAGATTAAGAAAGAACAAGTGCCTTTTTCCCTACAACAAACGAAACTGAATCGGACTTCTATAGACCAATATTTACGATTTTATCATTTTCAATTAAAAAATATATCTGTTCGACATAATTATGGTTATTTAAAAGTAAGACAGGAGCAAATATTCGTTCAATCCTTTTTACCAGACAACCCTAAAGGCACTGTTTTTTTATTACATGGGTATTTGGATCACCTTGGTAGTTTAAGTTCATTTATCATGTTTTTATTGAAAAAAAATTATCAGGTAATTGGCTTCGATATGCCAGGACATGGATTATCATCAGGAGAGAAAGTTAGTATTCAAGACTTTCATGATTATGTTACAGTACTTGATACGATTATAGAAAAAGTACAGAAGGAGATTTCTACCCCTTTATTTTTGGTCGCACATAGTACTGGGGCCGCTGTTAGCTTTAGTTTTCTTTCAGAAAAAAATCATCTCTTTAAAAAAATTGTTCTTGTTGCTCCATTAATACGTTCAGCCTCTTTTCATATCTCACATATTTTATATAACGTTACAAGACCATTCATACGAAGTATTCCTCGAGTGTATCGTTCTAATTCAAGTGAGAAGGCATTTATTCATTTTATAAAAAAAGACCCTTTACAAAGTAAACAGCTTTCAATGAACTGGTTTGGGGCAAAGTTAAAGTGGTTTAATCAATTAAAAAAGGGGGCGGTTATTTGCAAAGAGCGTGTACTTATCTTTCAAGGTAACAAAGATAAAACAGTGGATTGGCGGTATAACCTACACTTTTTAAAAAAGGCTTTACCAGAAAATCAAATCTATTTAATAAAAGGTGGTAAGCATCACCTTTTAAATGAGCAAATGAATATTAGACAGAAAGTATTTGAACAAATTTATCAATATTTTTCAAATTAGGAGATGTACGTGTTAGAGCATAGGTGGGGAATTACTTAATCAACATGAGAACATAAACATTCAATGGGGGGAGCCCCCACTGAACGTTTATAAAGTTACACATAATCATTGATGCTCACAATTTTTCCGTTAGGAAATTGTTCACTATATAGCAAATTAGAAATAACGGTTGCAACCGTATCGGCCGATAGAAGATTTCCTTCTGCTTTATATGCTTGAAATCTTGCTAGCTCTGTGAAATCTGATTTATCCGTAGAACGAATTTCGGCTTGCATATCAGTATCAAGTACCCCAGGAGCAAAAGCGCAAATTTTAGTAGGGTGTTTTAATTGTTTTTGTTCAATCGCAACAGTTTGGCTAAAGAGATTAATACCAGCCTTTGAACTTCCATAGCTACTCCATCCATACACAGGATTTTGAGCTGAACCAGAAGAGATATTAATGATACGCTTATCGATGGCATATTTTTCTGTATGATAAATAAAGCTTGAAGTAATAAGTAAAGGCGCTATTAAATTAATAGCAATATTATCGCTAATTTCCATTGGGTCTGCTAGGTGCAGTGCCTTTATGGGTGTAACTACTCCAGCATTATTGATAAGAAAGATTTTTTCGGCTCGTTTTAAACTGATCTTTTCAAATATTTCCTTCATAACAGAGGGTATTTCCTCCGTTAAACTTAAATCAAAAGGAATCGTTTCAAATGAACCTCCGTTTGCTTCGGCTAGCGTTTTTAGTTCTTCATTTTCATTACGAGAAATTGATATAATGTGAATGTTCTCTAATAAAAGCTCTTTACTTATAGCTGCTCCTAAGCCTCTAGAACCACCAGTAATTATTGCATAATTCATTACCTTGATGCACCCCTTTTTACAATAGTGGAAAGAACCAATAAAGTATTTCTACAAAATGAGATATGTACCATTATTTCTTCCGGACATTTAGACATGTTATAGTACACTAAATAGTCTATCATATTGCTTTTGATTACTACTAGATTTATTTTAAGAGGAAATAAATGGACCATTTTCTTGATTCATTATGAAAATCCCATATGATAAATAATAGAAAAATAAAGAAAGTTTAGGGAGTTGGAATTTAATGAATTTATTTAAAGCCCATACGGTCCATCCAGAGACCGATATTCCTCTAGTCATTTATTTTAATAAAAGAGATGGATATATGGTATTTGAGAGAGATGAGGAAGTCATTACTATTTTAAAAAGTGTTAGATTGGACCTCTGGGAAAATGATTCTTTTTTACAAAACTTAGAAAATATTACGAAGCTATGTAAAACACAATTTCCAGTGCAAAATTTTGACGATGTCTATGAAATCCTTTCATTAATGGGAATTTCGAAATCCGATGTACAATTTAAGCAGATGATTCTGCATTAACTAATTAAATTCATTTAAGCCTCTCGTTTAAAAGACATCTTATCGAACAAAGTTCTACTGTTTATTCAAAAAAGTTTATTTATGATAAAAATAGTGTTAATATAAAAAAGTAAGTAAAAATTAATAGGGGGATTTATAATGGAATTAGGGCTCAGTACCTTCGTTGAAACAACACCGACCATTGGTAATGGAGAAAAGGTTACTCATGCAGAAAGAATTAGAGAAGTGGTTGAGGAGATTATATTAGCTGATCGGGTAGGTCTTGATGTATTTGGAGTAGGGGAGCATCACAGAGAAGATTATGCGGCCTCATCTCCAGCACCTATATTGGCGGCGGCGGCTGCACAAACGAAGAATATTCGCCTAACAAGTGCTGTTACTGTCCTTTCTTCTGCTGATCCTGTTAGGGTTTTTCAGGATTTTGCTACTGTAGATGCAATTTCAAATGGTAGAGCTGAAATTATGGCTGGTAGAGGTTCATTTATAGAATCATTCCCTCTATTTGGATATGATTTACAGGATTATGATCAACTTTTTGAAGAAAAATTAGATTTGCTTTTAAAAATTACGGCTTCTGAGAAGGTAACTTGGCAAGGGAATTTTAGACCGGCCATTCATGATTTAGGAATTTATCCGAGACCTGTACAAGATCCTCTTCCTGTATGGATAGGGAGTGGTGGGAATTCAGAGTCCATTGCTAGAGCTGGGCTATTAGGACTTCCACTTGTATTAGCGATTATCGGTGGGAATCCAAAACAATTCGCACCATTAGTTCAACTATATAAGCGAGCAGCTGAGCATGCAGGTCATAACCCAAATGCTCTAACGGTTGCCTCCCACTCACATGGTTTTGTGGCTGATACTACAGAGGAAGCAGCTGAACAATTCTTTCCTTCTACTCAATATGCGATGAATAAAATTGGAAGAGAAAGAGGATGGGGACCATATACTAGAGCTGCTTTTGATTCGGCAAGGTCCTCAGAAGGAGCTTTATATGTAGGTGACCCACAAACGGTTGCAGATAAAATTATTGATTTAAGAAAAAATGTTGGGATCACACGGTTTATGCTACATGTTCCCGTTGGCTCTATGCCTCATAAACAAGTTATGAAAGCCATTCAATTGCTTGGTGAAGAAGTGGCTCCTATCGTTCGAGAAGAGGTAGCAAAGTGGGAAGAAGAGAATAAGTAATCATATTAAAGAGGTTGGATAAAAGTATATATTGGAAAAGCCCGATGACTATTTAAATGTTAAATGGTCATCATTTTTTCTATAAAGTTTTGAAAAAATGCTTTTTGATAGCGTTCATACCCCAATAATGAAAACAGCGGGTAAATCACCAGTTGATGATTTTACCCGCTGTTCTTATTTAATTGGAAATAAATGACCTATTTTATTCATCTGAATCGTCTACTGGATAAACTCCATTTTCATCGTGCACTTCTTTTCCAGAAACAGGGGGGTTAAAAACACAAACCATTCTCATATCCGTTTTAGCTCGTAAAAGATGCTCATCATGTTTATCTAAAACATAAATCTCATCCTTTTTTATAGGCCAAACTTTACCATCTGCTATTGTTTCGACCTCGCCTTCACCTTCAATGCAATAGACTGATTCAAGGTGATTTTGATACCAAATATGTGTTTCTGTTCCTGCGTAAATAATTGTATCGTGTACGGAATACCCCATTCCATCTTTTTTTAATACGAGACGTCGGCTATTCCATGTATTATCTTCATTTTTTACATCATGTTCTGTTCCAATTACATCAGCGAGTTTGACGACTTTCATTTTACATACCTCCATCGTTAGTTACATGTAGCATACAGGACTAATCATTCTTTTTTTGTCACTTACATAGAGAATGTTTGTCTCTGCTAACTGCTAAATTCTGAATCATTCAAAATTGTTTTGATGTTTATTCTGATAAATTAATTAGTTTGCAATCGCTTCTTTTTGTCCAACGACCGCTTTTACACTTTCCTCTATTATGGAAAATCCTTTTTCTAGTAACTCATCTTCAATTGTTAAAGCAGGGAAGAGCTTAAAGACTTCATCTTCTGGACCAGATGTTTCCATAATTAATCCACGCTCAAATGCTTCTGCTGCTACTTTTGAGGCGAATCCTTCAACCTCTGAGCACACACCTACCATTAATCCGCGTCCTCGGAAATGTCCTTTTATTTCAGGATAATCAGCTATTAATTTTTCTAAAAAAGCCTTTGTTTTCTCTGATTTTTTTGAAATACTTGCTTCGAACTTTGGATTCTCCCAATAAGATAGTGCAGCCGTAGCTGTGACAAATGCATGGTTATTCCCTCGGAATGTACCATTATGTTCACCAGGCGCCCAAATATCGAGCTCAGGTTGGATTAAAGTTAAAGCTAATGGTAATCCATAACCTCCGATTGATTTTGAAATACACACAATATCAGGTGTAATTCCTGCTTTTTCAAAACTAAAGAAAGTTCCTGTTCGTCCTACACCTGCCTGAACATCATCAATAATTAATAAGATACCCCATCGTTTACATATTCTTTCGATTCTTTGTAACCACTCGTAGCTTGCGGCATTTATACCACCTTCACCTTGGACTGTCTCGAGGATCATAGCAGCTGGGATCGCTACTCCACTTCCACGATCTTCTAAAAAGCGTTCGAGATACTCCAGAGTGTCGAGTTTATCATGTACAAAACTATCATAAGGCATCGTAACTACATTATGGAGAGGAATACCTGCTCCTTTTCGTTTAAATGAATTACCAGTAACAGATAAAGCGCCGATAGTCATACCATGAAATCCATTAGTAAAACTGATAATATCAGTACGACCTGTTGCTTTACGTGCTAATTTAAGTGCACTTTCTACCGTATTTGTTCCTGTTGGACCTGGGAACATGATTTTATAATTAAGATTTCTTGGCTTCAAAATGGTTTCGTTGAAGGTCTCTAAAAATTGTCCTTTTGCTGTCGAAGCCATGTCTAATGAGTGAGTAATTCCATCATCTAAAATATAGTCCACTAATTTTGATTTCATGATAGGGTCATTATGCCCATAATTTAATGCTCCTGCTCCGGCAAAGAAATCAATATATTCCTTCCCAGATTCATCCCACATTTTTGATCCTATTGCTTTTGAAAAGACAGTAGGAAAGCTTCTACAATAACTACGAACCTCTGATTCTAGTTTTTCAAAAACGTTCATATCGGTAGGTTTCATTATTTATAATCTCCTCCTATTTATAATCAATATACTAATACTGTGTATGAGTATATTAGTAGATGTACAAAAACATACATAATAATAAAACATTTGATTTTTACTTATTCTAACGGGCAACCGGTCCTATTCGAAACATCAACTCTTCTTCATGATGATCTCCTGGGAAAAGCCCTTCGTTAAAATACGGTTCTATTTTACATTCGGTTTTTTTATCTCGCGCTAAGCTTTTAAATAATGCTTGAGAGGCTTGGTTAGAAGGAGTTATAGTGGCTTCTATAAATCTAATTTCTGGTGAAAATTCAGTCTTTAATAAATTTTTCAATAATTTAGATGCGATACCTTGTCCTTGAGCACTTGGTTTTACTCCAATTTGCCAGATAAATAAAGTATTTTCTTGATTAGGCTGGCGAAAGGCTGTTACAAAACCAATCAGTTCGTCATTCTGCTTGGCAACTAAACAAGTGTCTGCAAAAAAATCGGCCATCATAATATATTTATAGGCTGAATTTTGGTCTAATGAAGTTTCATTAACAATTTGCCACATCGCGGCACCATCTTCTTTATTGGGATGAGAAAAATGTATAAGTTCTTTGTCTTTTACTGGCGTAATCGTTTGTTGACTACTAATGATGGACTCCTCCTTTAATCTGTTTTATTTCACTTCAACCTTTTAATACCCGTGTATAAGTTTTTCAAACCACATATTATATCTTAAGTGTAAGCGTTCAATGGTGCAAATGAGCTATAAGCGTATAACAGAGCTAATACATGGATTAGGATATCTTAATCACTCTAAGGAGTAGTATCGTATAATATCCTCCTATTTTGTTAGAGATTCTTACAAATTGAAAAAAGACTTATTAAAAATACATTCATTCGCTAATATCCGACGTTATCATTTGAATAAAACGTACCAATTATTTAAAAAAAGAATGAAATATAAAAAAAAGCCCTATATAGGACTTTTTAAAAATTAGTCATTTTGATTTTTATTCTTTGATTGAGCTGCTCGGTCGGCAGCACGAAATTCCGATTGATATTGGACGGACAGGGCTTTCCGTAGATTCCATTTTTCGTCATAGTTGCTTTTCTTTTTTGACATGTGATAATCTCCCTTCTCGCTTTTTTTAGTCATTACCAAAAGCAAGAGATTTCATACAAAAAATAAAGGAGACTTTAATTTAAAACTTAGCAACCAAACTATGCTTCAATCGCATCTTGCTCTAGCTCGTTTTCTGTACGGATTTTGTGGAAATAATAATGATCTTTTTCAATTTGAAACAAATCATAAATATCGCCAGCTGTGTTGAGCTGTCTGTATAAATCCGGTCTAATTTCATTCGCTAGTGTACTGTAAGGTAGTTTTTTAGCGGCTAAAATAGAACGAATATTTTCTTTGCGAATTCTCATATAGACTGTCTGAATATCACAACGATAAAATAGCTCATCAAAAAAGACATCCTTAGCTAGCTTATTATATCCTTTACCAAAGAAGGGCTTTCCAATCCATGTTCCTAAAAAACCTGCATGCTCTGATATATCAAACAGATTTATAGTTCCTATTGGGGAACCCCATTCATCACAAATGGTTCTAGATATTAATTCACCACGTTCTTCTTGTTCAATGGTCTGTTTAGTTAAAAAAATAAATTCATCGTATGAAAATGCTTTTTGTCGCACATACGGAAATACAGCCGGGTCGACTAAATAATGATAAAGATCGTGGCAATCTGTAACATCACGTTTTTTTAAGATCATAAAAAGCCCTCCTTGTAAGACGAGGGCAAAAAAAGGATCCACCCTCGAATTTAATAGTCTTTCATTATCAAATTCGGGGTGGGAATCGAACCCACTAGAACCAGCTTGACTGATGGCGCACCAATTGCCTTCCCAATTGCTATATGGTTGAAAATATTGAGATATTTAGCTAAATATAAGGTTTAAACTGAATTAACTACTACTATCTATATATATTTCGTTAAAATACTCTTGTTTCCTTCTATATATTAATGTTTTTTTGTTAAAAAAGATACATTTTTTTTAAAATTTTTTGTAAAAAAATTTACCATTGTTACTGTTTTGTTAACAAATCATTTAAGGCTTCGCTAACCGTTGTGTATTTATAAGAAAAATCGGAGGAAAATGCCTTATTAGCCATCACCTTTTGACCATCTAATACTAGGGTGCTCATTTCACCTAATGCTATTTTTAATGCAAATGATGGAGCGGGTAACCAAAAGGGGCGATTTAATATTTGGGCTATTTCCTTTCCGAAAGTCTTCATTTTTACAGGCTCGGGTGCTGTAAAATTAATAGGGCCACTAATGGTTAGATCTTTTAAAACAAATACAAATAATCGAATAACATCTTCTATATGAATCCATGACATCCATTGGGTCCCTTTTCCAAGTGGTCCTCCAATAAAAAAGCGAATAGGTAGAAGTATTTTCTTTAAAGCGCCTTCTTCTGGGTGTAGAACAATTCCTAAACGGCATGATACAACCCGAATCCCCAACTCTTCAGCTCTCTGAGTTGATTCTTCCCATTGTTTAACGACGGTTGTTAAAAAGTTTTCCTGACTCGGAGTAGATTCCTCTGTAAAAACTTCATGATCGGAATGACCATAATAGCCTATAGCGGAAGCACAAATAAGAGCAGATGGTTTTTTCTCTAACTCAGTGAGAATGCGGATGACCTCATTGGTTGTGGAAAGACGACTTTCAAGTATTTTTTCTTTTTGTTCCTCAGTCCATCGTTTTGCTCCGATAGATTCTCCAGCGAGGTGATAAAAGGCATCAATGCCCTCTAATTCTTTTTCAGGATATGAGTGGTTTTGTAACCATTGAATATAATGTAAATTTCCTTGACTATCATTAGAACGATCGGATCTTGTTAAGACATAAACAGAATGTCCCTCATCAAGTAAAGCTTGAACTAGTTTTTTTCCTATAAAGCCGGTCCCACCAGTTATGGCAATTTTCATCATAATCCCTCTTTTCATTAGTTGCTAAGCCTTTCGCCTATTCTATAATGATTGACGATTTCCTGCAATTAATGGAATACTTAAGGAGTAAGAAACTGAGGTGAAAGCATGGAAATTACTATAACAAAAATTACCAATCATAAAAGATACAAACAGCGTTATCATTTATTTATAGATAAAGGTAATGGTGAGGAGTACGGATTTAGTGTTGATGAAGATGTTCTCATTAAAAAGGGAATTAGAAAAGGTCTTAAAATAACTCATGCTGAATTAGAGAAAATTATAGATGAAGACGAAATGAAAAAAACTTATCACCTTGCCATTCATTATTTATCGTACAGAATACGTTCCATTGAAGAAATGAGAAAATATTTAAATGAAAAAGGAAGAATGGTCAAACATATAGAGTTAGTTATAAAAAAACTAATCGAAGAACATTTATTAGATGATCGAGATTTTGCTGAACGTTATATATCTACAAAGAAGAATACACAGTTAAAAGGGCCGAACAAAGTAAAGCAAGAGCTAGTACAAAAAGGAGTTAACTCTTCGATTATAGAGCAAGCATTGTTAAATTATTCATTTTCCGAACAAGTTGAAAAAGTTAAGAATTGGCTTGAAAAGCAAAAATATACACCAAGAGAATCACTTCAAGCAACAAAAACTAAATGGTTTCAACGATTATTAACTAAAGGTTTTTCCCAAGAGGTCATTAATGAGGCCTTTTCTTTGCATGTATTTGATGGTGAACATCATTTAGAAGAGAATGCTTTATATTATCAAGCAGAAAAGCTCAAAAAAAAGTACAGCTTGAAGTATAATAGCTTTGAATATGAACAAAAAATGAAACAAGCTCTTTATCGAAAAGGTTTTTCTCTAGAGCTTATACAGTCCTATCTTGAACAAGATAAATAAATGCGGTGGAGGAAAAGATGGAAGAGAAACGATTTAGTCAAATGAACGAGTATGAGCTTCATATCATGATACGAGAATGGAATGAAAAAGCTAAAAAAGCAGAACAGCTTGGTATGATGAATGAATTTGCAGTTTATGAACGAAAAGTGATTATGGCAAAAGCTTATTTACTAAAACCAAGTGATTTTGAACCTGGGCGTACCTATCAAATGACGGATGGAGAATCGACCTTTTTAATTTCATATTTAAATGGACATTTTGCTTGGGGCTATCGAAATAGTGAGTCTCACTTAGATGCAGTACCTATTTCAATGCTTGTTTTAGACAATTAACTTATATAAGAAAAGAAGACATATATCAATATGTCTTCTAAAAAAACAGAGCTTGTGCTAGGCCATAATGTTTATGAACGCTTTCTTGTTTCAATAGCAAGAACATAATTATGGTAACTTTGCTGAGTCTCGCCGTTGACTTGTTGGAATGCATGCTTAGGGTTTGCTCTTGGTGATTGAAATGGATCTTGATAGTGCTTTATATTTTTCTCCTTACCCATAGTAAAAGTCCTCCTATCCACGTTAACGGTTTTTCGATTGATTAGCAGAATGCATTCTTTCTCTAGGTTGAGTATTGATTGAACCATCAGCTCGTTTAGAGGAATGTAAATCCTTCTCCAATGTTGAACCGGAAAACTTAATGTGTTGAGGAAAGCCTTTTGCTTTATTGCGCATCGGTGAGACTCCTTTCTCGAAGCTCTGTTCATAGTATAAGAAAAATTTAGTCAATTTATTAGCGTAACATTTTGTAAATGGAGGTAATGATAATGGAAAATATGTTTGATGCATTAACTGAAAAACTAATGAACAAAAACGCAGAATTAAGCTATAATCAAGCTCGAACATGGGTAGAGAATCTTTGGGAGGATTTTGAATCGACTCGTGCAAAAGCGGGGAGAACATATAAGGGACAAGAATTGACCGAACAAATTGTGCTCAAATGGATAGAACAATATGGCCCCTTTCTTCATCGTTATCAACCGGAAAAAGAAAAATTTTCTCACTTAAACCAAACTGAACAATAAAAAGACTGTAGTCTTCGTCCTTAGCTTTGAACGAATGATTTAGCTCGTTCAATACTTAAAAGGATTAGACTGCAGTCTGATTGTTTTTTAATCGGGAAGAATATCTAGTTTCTTTTTTAGCTTATCCTCATTGAAAATCCATCCAGTATAAGAATTTTTAATCGATAACCTAGCATCTAATTGAACGATGGCTACGAAAGGATAATGACCTTTACTGCGGTAGCGTAAATCAATAAACCGAACTTCCGTATAATGATCAAGCTCTTCGATTTCCCAACGATAGGTTGGAGAAAAAGAAAGAAAGGCTGATAAATTATCATCTTTTCTCGCAGCATTCATAATTGTTGTATTTGGAATCGGTTCGAATGGATAGCTTTCAAAGTAATTGATTTCATTATGAATTGATTCAGCAACATATAACATTTCCTTTGTTCGAATAACCAGGTGCCATTGATACCATCGAAGTGATGGAGATACAAACACATGAGTAGCTTCAGGGTGAAGAGCTCGAGCATGAAGAACGACTTTTCTTTTTTCTAACACTCGCCAAATATAATAGAGGAGCATTACTGAATATAATCCTACAAAGGTTATGACCGGTGGACTACCTAATACCCACATGATTACAGCCCCTAAATGAGTAAAAAAGATATAAGGATCAAATGTATTTATGACACCTAATGCTACCCATTTTTTGGAAAAAGGGCGTAAAGCCTGTGTTCCATAAGCGTTAAAAATATCAACAAAGACGTGAAAAAATACGGCAATAAAGGACCAAAGTAATATAGTTTGCCATGCTACTGCTGGTACAAAGATGGAAATGGCTCCTGTTATAAGAATCGGCCAAAAAAGTATGGCAGGAATAGAATGGGTAATACCACGATGATTTCGGATATAAACGGCATTATTTCTTAATTTCAATATTGTATCAAAGTCAGGTGCTTGAGAACCAATTAATGTGGCAGCGAGCACGGTTGTTTGCATAAGAGGGTCAGTGGCGACAACTGGGTCAACCATTGCTAATCCACCAAGGGCAAATCCCATTACTACATGTGTTCCAGTATCCATTTGGATGCCTCCTTCTTGGTGAATACTTTGATTTTTTTATTCTTTATCATAAAGGATTTTCCAATCATACCAAAACTATTGAGTTATGGCTATAGTCGAAATTGATTAGGGAAAGCTCTTCAATTTCATATAAATGAAATGACACACATAACAGAAATAAGTAATTGCTTATGAAACATTGATTTAGGATTTATTTTATTTATACCCTGATTTAATGAATTTAAAAAGGAGTTTACTAAAAGTGAAAAATTTTTTACAAGTTTTTATGGAGTATAAAATTAAAGAAGAATGTAAGTTAGAATATGAAAAGTGGATGCCAGAAGTGAAAAGTAAGGTTATCCAATCTGGAGGAAATGATTACGAGTGGTTTCAATCAATCGAGCAAGGAAGCTTGTATGTAGAAATGTTTAAAGTGCCGTCTTATGAAAAGTATTTAGAAATAAAAAAGACTAGACAATCTGAATCAGAGCCTATTTTCAAAAGTATTATACCGTTTATAGAGGGTGGAAGTAAAAAAATTCATTGCTGGGCCTTTGAACGTAAGGAGTAAAAAAATGAAAGAAGCGATATTAAAAGAATTTAATACGAATGCTTTTCAAAAGGATTTAGTTACTTGGTTTATTGAAAATCAGAGAGAACTACCATGGAGAGAAAATAAAGATCCTTATCGAGTTTGGGTGTCTGAAATTATGCTACAGCAGACAAGAGTCGATACAGTTATTCCTTATTACACGAATTTTATGAGGGAATTTCCGAAGTTAGAAGATCTCGCTTATGCGAATGAAGAGCAAATTTTAAAAGCTTGGGAAGGGCTAGGCTATTATTCTAGAGTACGCAATTTACAAAGTGCGGTCAGAGAAGTAGTGGAGAACTATCAAGGACAAGTACCAGAGACAAGAGGGGAGATTTCACAATTAAAAGGTGTTGGACCTTATACAGCTGGAGCCATCCTTAGTATTGCCTTTGGTAAAGTGGAGCCTGCGGTTGATGGAAATGTAATGCGAGTGTTATCAAGAGCATTAGACATAGAGGAGGATATTGCTAAGCCGAAAACAAGAAAAATATTTGAGGATGCTCTTTATGAATTAATTCCTCAAGCAGATCCTTCATCTTTTAATCAAGGTCTAATGGAGCTTGGAGCCTTGGTTTGTACACCAACATCACCAGGATGCTTGCTATGTCCGGTAAGAGAGCATTGTCGTGCTTATGAAAGAGGAAAGCAAAGTCAGCTCCCTGTAAAAACAAAAAAGAAATCACAAAAGATTAAAAAAATGAATGTTCTTATGGTTTGGAATGATCAATCTGAATTAATCATTGAAAAACGCCCTGAAAAAGGCTTGCTTGCTGGTCTTTGGCAATTTCCGTATCTTGAGACAAGCACTCTAGAAAACGAAGTTGACCTAGTACGAAAAGAAGTAGAAAGTTTTTTAGAGACGGAGCTTTCCTCATTTGAGGGTCCTATTGATGTTATAGATCATGTTTTTTCTCACCTTAAATGGGAAATACATGTATATCAAGCTAAGATTTCTGACCAAATGAAATTAAGGCAAAATCAAATTTGGGTATCAGAAAAGGATATTGAGAGGTATGCATTTCCTGTTTCATTTCAAAAGATTATATCAAATCAATTAATGAAAGGATAGAATCCAATGAATTTACATTTGACCAATAAAAATGTAATTGTAACAGGAGGCTCAAAAGGTATAGGAGCTTCTATTAGTAAGGCTTTTGCTAATGAAGGAGCAAATGTCATTATTGTTGCTAGAGAAAATCCAAGCTGGCTAGATGAGTTTGAAACGATTACTTTTGTAAAGGGTGATCTATCTATTACTAAGGAACGTAATCGTGTCATGAAGGAAATACTAGATAAATACCGTGCTATTCATATTTTAGTTAATAATGTTGGTGGTAGTAATGGAGCTAGCATTGAAGAAACATCTCTTCAGTTGTTTGAGGACGCCTTTCAGCTTAATTATTTCTCAGCGGTGCATATGAGTCAATTAGTTCTTCCTGTCATGAAAAAGACCGGCCAAGGTAGTATTATTAACATTTCTTCTATTTTTGGAAGGGAATCGGGAGGGAAGCCCACCTATAACAATGCCAAAGCTGCCATGATTAGCTTTACAAAAGCATTGGCAGATGAAGTCATCCCATTTGGAATTCGGGTTAATGGAGTAGCACCTGGCTCCATTCTTCATCCTACTGGAAATTGGCAAAAGCGTATAGATGAAAATCCAGAGAAGATGAAAGATTTTGTTAAAAAGGAAATACCGGCTGGTAGGTTTGGTACACCTGAAGAAGTCAGTCAAGTGGTCTTATTTTTAAGTTCAGAGAAAGCAAGCTGGGTAGTTGGAGCGACTTTGAATGTTGATGGTGGACAATCCTACAGTCATTTTTAGATTAGTGAAAGATGGGATAATACCTGTTTTAAATGATCACATATAGCGAAACTTGAAATACTGGATGCAAACACAAATATTGAGTAAGAACCCTCCTTTTTAAGAAGGGTTCTTTTGAACGTTTCTCTATAAAAGACGGAAATTAGTGGACACAAGACACGGAGACTTCAGTGGGAGAAAGTTGCCATGCCGAAATCCAATTTCTAAAAAAAGTTTTTTCGGCGACACCCCAACGTGAAGTGTCTTGGTGGAGCGAACAGCCGGTCACCTAACATGTGTGTCATATATGATTAATGAGCATGGTCACAGCCTTATAAGTCATCATTGACTAAATGAATTTCTTCGAGCTTTCTTTTGGTTTCTGCAGTCCCCAGTCTGTATATAGCTTCATAAATATCGTCTAAACCATTTTGATATTCTGATTGATCGAGGTCGCTTTTAAACGTATCGAAATGTTTAAAACTAAATAAATTCCCTAGTTCTACATCATGAGATTGAACTTCATGTAAGAGATTTTCTAAGTCACTTTTTTCCGTTTCGGTAGCTTCAATTTCATATTCGATTAATTGACCATCATCAACTTTTGTCGGACTTATTGTATCCATACTTATAGGGTTTAAATTAATGTAATACTTTTGCTTTTCCAAAATTAACACTCCTTCCATGGACCTTTTTTTAGGTTATCCAGATAGAAGGAGTGTATGAGAGAAAATTAATGGATTTTAAGAATGAACCAGGATGGCTCGGCCAAGAATTTGATGTGCTTCTAAAGCTTGATGGGCTGTCGACGCTTCTGCAAGCTTAAATACTTCCATTTGATGTGCTTCGATAAGTCCTTCAGAGATGGATTCACTAATTTCTTTACCGGCTTTTATATATTCATCTTTTGGTACTGTAAATAATAACAATCCTAATAAAGCAGCGTTTTTTTGATTGAGCTGTCTCCATAATAAAGGGGGTGTGTTATTTTTAGGTGACCCTATCGTAATAATCTTTCCACCGTTTTTAATCATGTTTAAATCCGCTTCCATATTTTCACTTAGTGACATGTCTAAAATTAACGAAACACCACCTTGATTATTAGTTATTTTCTTGATCTCTTCTTCAACATTACTTTGAACATAATTAATCACATAATCTGCCCCAGCGGCTTTAGCTATTTTCTCTTTTTCCTTTGTACTTACAGTAGTTATAACGGTACTACCTTTTAACTTGGCTAATTGAATAGCCGCATGTCCGACTGCACCAGAGCCACCATATATGAGAACGATATCATGCTCTTTAAGTTCTCCTCGAAAAAATAATGCCAAATGAGCGGTAAGAAAAGGCATTGCAATCGCAGCACCATGAGTAAAAGGTAGCTCATTTAAAGGAAACGCTATTGAGGAGTCTAAGGCAACATATTCACCAGAAGCTCCTTTAGCATTGGATGCCCAAATTCGGTCACCAATTTGATGAGTAGTCACTTCAGACCCCAATTCTATCACAGTTCCGGCCATATCAAAGTGAGGAATATGAGGAAAGCTTTCTACTTTTCTAATCCCTTTTCTAAAATAAGTATCTACTGGGTTAATTCCACTTGCTTCCACTTTCACTAAAATCTCATTTTCCTTTATTTGTGGTTTAGGCATTTCTGCGATTGTTAGTACACTCGGTTCTCCATATTCTTTATAAACTAATGATTTCATTTCATAACCACCTCATTCAATAATTTCACACCTTCATCATACGAAAAAATCGATAGAAAAAAAAGGAATAACTTGAAGAGGTAATATTGGTAAGACTAGATTTTCTTTCTGTTTATCATTTCTTCTACGATCTCCCGATGAATGGCTCCACCTTCTTGGTTTAAATAGGGAGTAATTTGTTGAAAGCTATGATGAAAATATTGAAGCTCCTGATCGGTCCAATTTGTTTTAGGAAGCATAGTTAATTCAGTCATATCTCTAATATCTGACATACTGTCATCTCCTGTTTTTCTTTAGTGTTTCTTTTCCGACAAGGAACTATACGATATAATAATGAAGAGAGGAAGCTGAAGAGTTAGATACCTCTAAGATGGAACAGATTTAATTTATCGTGTATTAGGAGGCGGCCAAAATGGCTCGAAAAGTAGCACTTGTAACTGGAAGTAGTAGAGGAATTGGAAAACGTATAGCTATACGTTTAGCAGAACAAGGGTATGATATTGTGGTTAATTATGCTCGTAATCAAAAGGCAGCTCAAGAAACAGCTGAAGAAATTGAGAAGCTGGGTCAAAAAGCTATTATCATCAAAGCTAATGTAGGTAAACCTGAGAAAATTAAGGAAATGTTTGAAAAAATAGACCAAGAATTTGATCGCTTAGATGTGTTCATAAATAATGCGGCTTCTGGAGTGTTAAGACCATTAATGGAATTAGAAGAAAATCATTGGGACTGGACGATGAACATTAATAGTAAGGCATTGTTATTTTGTGCACAGGAAGCAGCAAAGCGTATGGAGAAAAATGGAGGAGGCAATATTGTTAGCTTAAGCTCATTAGGTTCTATTAGATATTTAGATAATTATACAACCGTAGGTGTCTCAAAAGCAGCTGTCGAAGCATTAACCCGTTATTTAGCTGTGGAACTAGCAGGCAAAGGCATTGTAGTTAATGCAGTTTCTGGTGGTGCAGTTGATACAGATGCCTTAACACACTTTCCAAATCGAGAAGAATTACTAAGTGCTGCAGCCGAGAAAACACCTGCCGGAAGAATTGTGGAACCTGAAGATCTTGCAAACGCAGTAATGTTTTTAGTATCTGATCAATCGAAAATGATTAGGGGACAAACGATCATAGTAGATGGTGGTATTTCTTTACTAACCTAAAATAAAATGGTTTGAAAAATTTTTCTGAGAAATAACGGATAAAAAATCACCTCTAGGGCATGTTAACTTTTGTGGAGGTGATTAATAATGGATAACCAACAATCAAAAACAAACGCTCAACAAGTAAAGAAGCAAAACCAAGCTTCTGAGCAAGGATCTAGCTACAACACTGAATTTGCTAGTGAAACAGATGCGCAAGAAGTAAGACAGCAAAATGCTAAATCTGCACAAAAAAAGAACAAAAACCAACAATAATAATAGTAAAAAAAGCAGCGCCAGAGCGCTGCTTTTTTATGTATGGGAAACTTTATATTATTTTAATTGTAGTGCTTCTTTAATCAGGTTTTTATTTCGCTCCTTGAATAGTTCATTGTGAGAAGAGACCATTCCGTAGGATGTAGCTTCTGGTTGGATAAATTGCTTGGCTTGATTGACAGCGTTAGCTGCATCTTGGAAAGCGCCTGCTATTAAATGAACCTTTCCTTCATGGTTAAGAATATCACCGGCAGCATATAAACCAGGAATCGAGGATTGACTTTTCGCATTTCCTTTTATATAAAAATCATCGACTAATTCGATATCTAAAGAGCTATTTTTTAATAATTGGCTATCTCTTTCGTATCCATGATTAATAATAACTTCATCAATGTCTAAATACTCCACTTCATTTGAATCAAGATTGGTTACTTCTACTTGCTTAATTCTTTCATGGTTGTTATCGGCTAAAAGCTTTGTAATGGAGCACTGTAACAAACATTCACAACAGTGACTATTCATCACTTGATTAACTTGTGCTTCATGACCTTTAAACTGGTCTTTTCGACAAACTAAGTAAATTTGCTTAGCTATGGGTTCAAGTTCATTTGCCCAATCGATCGCCGAATTTCCACCACCTGAAATAATAATGGTTTTATCCTTAAAGCGTTCAAGGGATTTAACGGTATAGTTTAAATTCGATATTTCAAAACGCTCAGCACCCTCAATGTTTAATTTTTGAGGTGTAAGGATTCCTCCTCCAACAGCTACAATAACTGTCTTAGAGTAATGTATAGTTCCTGAAGTAGTTAATAATTCGAATACTTCGTCTTGATTGCGAGAGATCGATTCGACTTTTTCATTTAATACGACCTCAGGATTGAAAGTTAATGCCTGTGCAGTTAGTTGATTAATTAACTGTTCACCAGAAAGTGGGGTAAGTCCACCAACATCCCAAATCATCTTTTCAGGATAAACATGTATTTTACCACCTAATCTAGGTTGGAACTCTATAATTTTTGTTTTCATTTCTCTTAGGCCACTATAAAAGGTTGAATATAGACCAGCAGGTCCAGCACCAATAATCGTTACATCAAAAAGCTCCTCTGTAGTCATAGGTGGTTCACTTCCTTCTTTTAATGATAATCATTATCAATATTAACTATACAATTTCTTTGACTTTTTAGCAATAGATATTGACAATCATTATCAATGACTTTATATTAATTGTAGCTTATGTGATGATAATGGTTATCAATTGAGTTAATCTTAGTTGGGAGGAAATAAGGTGACTAGGTTTTTTACTGAAAATGTACATATAGGCTATGGAGATTCTTTAATCGTTAAAGATGTCTCATTAAAAATTCCAGATCGGCAAATAACCACTATTATTGGAGCCAATGGATGTGGCAAGTCAACTTTATTAAAAGCTATGACAAGAATTATTCCACAACAGTCTGGTTCGATTATTTTAGATGGAGAGAGTATATCTCGTGAAGGGACAAAAAAGCTTGCGAAAAAGTTAGCTATTCTTCCACAAACTCCAGAGTCGATTAGTGGATTAACCGTTTCAGAATTAGTTTCATATGGTCGTTACCCTCATCAATCAGGATTAGGAAGATTAACGAAAAGGGATTGGGATGTTATTGACCAAGCGCTTGAAATGACTGGAACAAAGGACTTTAAATATCGTACGGTTGATTCTCTTTCGGGTGGACAAAGACAACGAGTTTGGATTGCGATGGCCTTGGCACAAGAAACAGAAATGATTTTTTTAGATGAACCAACCACTTATTTAGATTTGGCACACCAATTAGAAATTTTAGAGCTTTTACAAAGGTTAAATGCTGAAGAAGGTCGAACGATTGTCATGGTATTACATGACTTAAATCAAGCTGCAAGATTTGCTGATTACTTGATTGCCATGAAAGATGGTCAAATCGTCAAGACTGGAACGGGTGAACAAGTTATATCACCTAACGTTTTAAGGGAAGTATTTGAAATCGATGCCATTATAGGCAAAGATCCAATAACAGAAAAACCTATTTGTTTGACTTATAGTTTAATTAAAGGGGATAAAAATCATGAAAAAATATATGCTACTAATCGTACTGCTACTAGCTCTTATAGCTAGCGGATGTAATACTTCAGAAAATGATGCACAAGAGGGAGAAGCTCCAGAAGAAACGGGCTCAAGTGAAACCTTCACATATGAATCAGAAAATGGACCCATTGAGGTTCCGACAAATCCAGAAAGAGTCATCGTTCTTTCTAGTTTTGCAGGAAATGTAATGGCATTAGATGTACCACTAGTCGGAGTAGATTCTTGGTCGAAAATTAATCCTCGCTATGATGAATACTTACAAGGAGTCGAAGAAGTAACGGATGAAAGCTTGGAGAAAATCCTCGAGCTAGAACCAGATTTAATTATCGGCTTGTCAAATATTAAAAATGTAGACAAACTGAATCAAATTGCTCCAACGGTTACGTACACTTATGGAAATTTAGATTATTTAACTCAGCATATAGAAATAGGCAAACTTCTTAATAAAGAAGAAGAAGCACAATCATGGGTAGATGATTTCCAACAGAGAGCTCAGGAAGCTGGTAGAGAGATAAAAGAAAAAATTGGTGAGGATGCTACCGTTTCTGTGTTTGAAACGTTTGATAAACAAATGTATGTATTTGGAGATAATTTTGCAAGAGGAACCGAGATTTTATATCAGGAAATGGAATTGAATATGCCTGAAAAAGTTCAAGAAGTTGCATTAGCAGATGGATATTTTGCTCTATCTAATGAGGTTATTGGTGACTATGCAGGTGATTATATGGTGATCAGTACAGATGGAAGTGATAATTCATACCAGGAAACAGAATCTTATCAAAATATTCCTGCGGTTCAAAATGGTCAAGTGTTTGAGGCTGACGCTAAAGAATTCTACTTTAATGATCCATTAACGTTAGAACTGCAGTTAGAGTTTTTCAAAGAGAAATTTCTTGAGTAAAGCGTTTTTTAATATTAAGCGGTAAAAAAGGATTAAAACTTATGGATAATAAAGAAGTTAATCGAAAGACAAGAATTCCATTTATGTTAAAAATAATGATGCTACTTATTCTATTTGTGGCATCTTTTTTCGCAGCCTTTTATTTCGGTGCTGCTAATGTAACATGGACGAATGTATGGCAAGCGATATTTTCTACTAATAAGAATGAAGAAATTACGCTTTTACAAGAATTAAGATACCCTAGGGTCATTGCAGCTATCTTTATCGGCGCTGCTCTAGCGGTTTCAGGTAGTATCATGCAAGGATTAACGCGAAATCCTTTAGCCGATCCAGGATTAATTGGATTAAATGCGGGAGCAAATCTAGCCCTCGCTGTGGCGATTGTCTGGTTTCCTTCCTTAAATTATTTTGGGATTATGATAGCTTGTTTTATTGGAGCAGCTATCGGTGCCTTTTTAGTATTTGGGATAGGAGCCTCCAAAAGAGGTGGTTTTACTCCTTTTAGGCTTGTATTAGCGGGAGCGGCTATATCTGCTTTTTTACTTGCTATTTCAGAAGGGATCGGATTGTATTTTAAGGTGTCTAAAGATGTATCCATGTGGACTGCTGGTGGCCTTATTGGAACGACGTGGGGTCAATTAAAATGGCTCATACCTGTTATAGTAATCACCTTAATAGTAGCGATGATTTTATCGAGACAGCTTTCTATTTTAAGCTTAAGTGATGAGGTTGCTGTAGGGTTAGGTCAAAGTACGTTCTTAATGAAAGGGATTCTTTTTTTACTAACGGTTATTTTGGCGGGAGCAGCTGTTTCATTAGCAGGGAATATCGTATTTATTGGTCTCATGATTCCGCATATCGTTCGATCGATTGTAGGGCATGATTATCGATTGATTATCCCAGCATCCATTGTCGTTGGAGCAAGTTTTATGATGATAGCAGATACCGTAGGGAGAACGATTAATGCTCCTTATGAAACTCCTGTTTCAGCAATAGTGGCGATGTTAGGACTTCCCTTCTTTCTTTATATCGTTCGAAAAGGGGGAGGAATAGCTAATGATTCATAACTCTATTTTGAAAAAGCAGCGCATAATAGTAGTGGTTTTAATGTTATTCATTATTTTTACTTTATTAATAAGCTTAGGGTTAGGCTATTCTTCTTTATCCTTTAATCGTATTCTCCCGACATTATTTGGGTTTGGGGATTTTAAAGAAGAGTTCGTTTTATTTTCGATTAGAATACCTAGAATGATTATCACTTTATTAGCAGGTATGGCACTTGCAATGTCAGGGGCCATTTTACAAGCTGTAACCAAAAATGACTTGGCAGACCCTGGGATTATTGGGATTAATGCAGGTGCCGGAGTAGCCATTGCTATTTTCTATTTATTTTTTCCAATTGATACGGGTGTCTTTATATATGTTTTACCAGCAGTTGCTTTTGTAGGAGCTTTTTTAACGGCATGCCTTATCTATTTATTTTCATATGAGAAAGGAAGGGGTATTCACCAAACCAAACTAATCTTAATCGGAGTCGGCTTCTCGATGGCCTTATCGGGCATCATGGTGGTATTAATTTCGGCTGCTGAAAGAGAAAAAGTCGATTTTATTGCTAGATGGATATCAGGAAATATTTGGGGTACTGATTGGCCTTTTATTTGGGCTATCCTGCCTTGGTTGCTCTTGTTTATTCCGATTATTTTTATAAAAGCAAACCAATTAAACGTATTGAGATTAAATGATTCTGTAACGATTGGTCTTGGAGTTTCTCTTCAAAAGGAACGCATGGTTCTTTTAACGATTGCGGTCGCATTAGCAGCCCTAGCAGTTTCTGTAACAGGTGGAATAGCCTTTATAGGTTTAATGGCGCCACATATTGCAAAAGCACTTATAGGACCAAGAAGTCAGCTATACATACCAATTGCATTATTAGGAGGAGGCTGGCTACTAGTGGTAGCTGATACAATTGGACGAAATATTTTTGAACCTGAAGGTATTCCAGCGGGAATTATGGTTGCTCTAATTGGTGCTCCTTATTTCCTTTATCTCTTATTAAAAAAATGATGCTTATAAACCTTGCTCTTATAGAACAGGGTTTATTTTAGTGGAGTCTCGTTTAATGATTGAATAAATCGCATTGTAGAAAAACTTGAGGATTGATACGGATTTTTGCCGTTATGGACTAGTCATATTACCATTTTTCTTAATACTAGGGTAGTAACCATTTCAAAAGAAGATAGAAAACGGTATAATGTAAAAGAATAATTAGATTTTCTTGAAAAGCAGTGTAGGTATGTAAATTAGAAGAAACGTAAATAACTGAGAGGTAGAGTTGTTTAACATGGAGTTAATTCTATTTACAGGCGTCCAAAAAGTTACACAGAAAGGAGCTTAAAATGAATTTTCCCAGAGTTGGTAGTAGTATTCAGATCCATAGCTATAAGCATAATGGATCACTTCATCGAATTTGGGAAGACACGATCATATTAAAAGGGACGTCAAAGGTTGTGATTGCAGGTAATGATCGAATTCTTGTTAGGGAGTCAGATGGTCGTAATTGGCGTACGAGAGAGCCAGCTATATGTTATTTTGATGCAGAGCAATGGTTTAACACGATCGCTATGATTCGTTCAGACGGAATTCATTATTATTGTAATATCGGTACCCCGTTTACATGGGATGAAGAGGCTTTAAAATATATTGATTATGACCTTGACATAAAAGTTGCCCCTGATATGACGTTTAAACTATTAGATGAGGATGAGTATGAGCTTCACCAAAAACAAATGAATTATCCCCCGGAGCTAGATGCCATTTTACAGAGAAGTGTTGAGACACTAGTTTCTTGGATTCATCAAAGAAAAGGTCCATTTGCTCCTCAATTCATTGAAAATTGGTATGAGCGTTTTTTACAATACAGATAAACAAAAAGATGTAAATATTGTGCATTTTTGCAGATTGTTTTTGAAGAGGGCCTGAATTTTTCAGGCTTTTTTTGATGTTATTCAATTCGTTTTACGATAGAATCAAGAAATGGACATTTTTATAGAGTTTATTTCTTTTACAGGCTAATACTAAAAATAGTTAGGAGGCGTTTAGTAAGTTGGGGAGTATTAAGCGTTATATGAGGTTTGTTAAGCCTTATACAAAACAGATTATCATTACGATTTCCATTGGAATATTAAAGTTTGGTATTCCGTTACTTATACCGCTTGTCGTTCAATATGTGATTGATGATATTATATTGCAAGATGGGCTAACAAGTTCTGAGAAGCAGGCAATGCTGTTTCAATTAATGGGAATTATGTTGTTTATATTTATTGTGGTTCGTCCACCCGTAGAATATTATCGTCAATATTATGCTCAATGGATTGGGAGCAAAATTTTATATGATATAAGAGACCAATTATTTAGCCATATTCAAAAGTTAAGCTTGAGATTCTATTCGAATCGTAAAGTAGGAGAAATTATTTCGAGAGTGATTCATGATGTTGAGCAAACGAAGAATTTTGTCATAACAGGTTTAATGAACATTTGGTTAGATTTATTTACTATTTTTATTGCTATTATTATTATGCTTAATATGAATGTATGGCTAACTATTGTAGCTGTTTCGATGTTTCCTTTATATGGATTATCCGTTAAATATTTTTACGGACGGCTTAGGAAAATTACAAGAGTCCGTTCTCAAGCTTTGGCAGAAGTACAAGGGCATCTTCACGAGCGTGTTCAAGGCATGAGTGTGATAAGAAGTTTTGCATTAGAAAATCACGAACAGAAACAGTTTGCAAAACGGAATGGAAACTTTTTGCAAAAAGCATTAGAGCACACTAAATGGAATGCAAAGACATTTGCCGTTGTCAATACGATTACAGATATAGCTCCTTTATTTGTCATTGCTGTTGCTGGTTATTTTGCTATAAATGATGTAGTTGAAATAGGGGTAATGACAGCGTTTGTTCTATATATGGAAAGACTATATGGCCCATTAAGACGTTTAGTTAATTCATCAACCGTTTTAACACAATCTATTGCTTCTATGGATAGAGTATTTGAGTTTGTGGATGAAAAATATGACATTAAAGATGGTCCCGAGGCAAAGACTTTAAACAAAACAGTCGGTGAATTAGAATTTCAAAATGTAGGATTTTATTATGAAGATGAGAAAGTACCGGCTTTAAAGAATTTAAATCTTAAGGTCGAAAGTGGAGAAACGGTTGCTTTTGTTGGAATGAGTGGAGGCGGAAAGAGTACGTTAATCAGCTTAATTCCACGTTTTTATGATGTAACATCAGGGGCAATAAAATTAGATGGAATGGATATTAGAAAATTCAAGATCAGATCATTAAGAGATCAAATCGGAATGGTTTTGCAAGATAATATTTTATTCAGTGAATCGGTAAAACAAAATATTTTGATGGGGAACCCTAATGCAACCGATGAAGAAGTAGTTAGAGCCGCAAAAGCCGCAAATGCTCATGATTTTATCATCAATTTACCTGATGGGTATGAGACCGAAGTAGGCGAAAGAGGTGTGAAGCTTTCAGGTGGACAAAAGCAAAGAATAGCAATCGCACGAGTTTTCCTAAAAAATCCACCAATACTAATATTTGATGAAGCGACGTCAGCACTGGATTTAGAAAGTGAGCATTATATTCAAGAAGCATTAGAGGAGTTAGCCAAGGAGCGAACAACCTTTATTGTCGCACATCGTTTATCAACAATCACTCACGCAGATAAAATTGTCTTAATAGAAAATGGAGAAATAAAAGAAGTTGGAACACATGAAGAGTTAATGTCTCAACAGAGAAGTGGCTATAAACGATTATTTGATGTACAACAATTACAATAGAACACAAAAAACCTGCTTTTTTTAGCAGGTTTTTTTGATAGGAAAAAGATAGGTAATAAACCTTGTTCTTATAGATTTTTGCTGTGATAGGCAAAAGTTTAATAGACCGCTTAGAAGAAAACTGAAATAGGCGACTAAAAAGATTTCCTTTTTATTAACTCATATTTACAACTCATATTTACTAGTTATTAATCTATGATAACGCTCAATAGATACCTATTTTTGTAAAAATTTATTGAAACTAGTTAATAGCCGTGCTTCAAATGATAGATTCCTTCATATTTCTATATTATGAAAAGAAAGGAGTTTATATATGAATAGATTTTCAAGGAATTGTCATTGTAATAGAAAGCAATGTTCTTGTCATACAAATCTACCTATTACAAGAAATCCATTTTGGAATGGTGGAGCTACAGGACCAGCTGGACCAAGAGGATTAACGGGACCAACTGGACCGGCAGGACCTACGGGATTACCAGGGCTACCAGGGGTTACAGGTGCAACTGGAGCAACCGGGATTGGGTTAGATGGAGTGGTCATCTTTGACCCAGTAGTGGCACCAGGCTACCCAGTTGGTCAAGTCGTCACGTTTGAAGGAAGCACCTATGTGGTGAATAATGCGCCACCAACGGGAACACCGGGAACGTCGCCAGATTACACATTGTTAGCCGCCGCTGGAGCAACCGGAATTACCGGACCAGCAGGAGTTACTGGGGCAACCGGATCGACTGGTATTCCAGGTGTAACCGGAGCAACCGGGGTCGGGTTAGATGGAGTGATAACCTTTGATCCAGTAGCAGCACCAAGCTATCCAGTCGGTCAAGTCGTCACGTTTGAAGGAAGCACCTATGTGGTGAATAGTGCACCGCCAACGGGAACACCGGGAACGTCGCCAGATTACACATTGTTAGCCGCCGCCGGAGCAACCGGAATTACAGGCCCAGCAGGAGTCACTGGAGTAACAGGAGTGACCGGTATTCCAGGTGTAACCGGAGCAACCGGGGTCGGGTTAGATGGAGTGATAACCTTTGATCCAGTAGCAGCACCAGGCTACCCAGAACCGGGGTCGGGTTAGATGGAGTGATAACCTTTGATCCAGTAGCAGCACCAGGCTACCCAGTTGGTCAAGTCGTCACGTTTGAAGGAAGCACCTATGTGGTGAATAATGCGCCACCAACGGGAACACCCGGAACATCGCCAGATTATACATTGTTAGCAGCGGCCGGGGCAACCGGAATTACCGGACCAGCCGGAGTGACCGGTGTTACTGGAGCAACGGGAATAGGCATCACTGGCCCAGCGGGAGTCACAGGTGTAACAGGAGTGACCGGTATTCCAGGTGTAACCGGAGCAACCGGGGTCGGGTTAGATGGAGTGATAACCTTTGATCCAGTAGCAGCACCAGGCTACCCACGGAGCAACCGGGGTCGGGTTAGATGGAGTGATAACCTTTGATCCAGTAGCAGCACCAGGCTACCCAGTTGGTCAAGTCGTCACGTTTGAAGGAAGCACCTATGTAGTGAATAGTGCGCCACCAACGGGAACACCGGGAACGTCGCCAGATTACACATTGTTAGCCGCCGCTGGAGCAACCGGAATTACCGGTCCAGCAGGAGTTACTGGAGCAACAGGAGTGACAGGAATTCAAGGGGTGACGGGTGTAACGGGAATAGGCATCACTGGTCCGGCAGGAGTTACAGGTGTTACTGGAGCTACGGGTGTGACAGGAATCCAAGGGATAACGGGAGCAACGGGAATAGGCATCACTGGCCCAGCGGGAGTCACAGGAGCAACCGGAGCGACTGGAATTCAAGGAGTTACCGGAGCAACCGGGGTTGGATTAGATGGAGTGGTAGCGTTTGATCCAGTAGCGGCACCAGGCTACCCAGTCGGTCAAGTGGTGACGTTTGAAGGAAGCACCTATGTAGTGAATAGTGCGCCACCAACGGGAACACCCGGAACGTCGCCAGATTATACGCTGTTAGCCGCCGCCGGAACGACCGGAATTACCGGACCAGCAGGAGTGACCGGTGTTACTGGAGCTACGGGTGTGACAGGAATCCAAGGGATAACGGGAGCAACGGGAGTAGGCATCACAGGCCCAGCGGGAGTCACTGGGGCAACCGGAGCGACTGGTATTCCAGGTGTAACCGGAGCAACGGGAGTAGGATTAGATGGAGTGGTCATCTTTGATCCAGTAGCTGCCCCAGGCTACCCAGTTGGTCAAGTGGTGACGTTTGAAGGAAGCACCTATGTGGTGAATAGTGCGCCACCAACGGGAACACCGGGAACGTCGCCAGATTATACATTGTTAGCCGCCGCTGGAGCGACCGGAATTACCGGCCCAGCAGGAGTTACTGGAGCTACAGGAGTGACAGGGATTCAAGGAATAACCGGAGCGACAGGAGTAGGCATTACAGGCCCAGCGGGAGTCACAGGAGCAACCGGAGCGACTGGTATTCCAGGTGTAACAGGAGCAACCGGAGTAGGATTAGATGGAGTGGTCATCTTTGATCCAGTAGCGGCACCAGGCTACCCAGTTGGTCAAGTGGTTACGTTTGAAGGAAGCACCTATGTGGTGAATAGTGCGCCACCAACGGGAACACCCGGAACATCGCCGGATTACACATTGTTAGCCGCTGCTGGAGCAACCGGAATTACAGGACCAGCAGGAGTAACCGGAGCAACCGGAATTACAGGTCTAGCAGGAATTACCGGAGCAACCGGAGTGACTGGTCCAGCAGGAGTAACCGGAGCGACCGGAATTACAGGACCAGCANGGAGCAACCGGAATTACAGGTCTAGCAGGAATTACCGGAGCAACCGGAGTGACTGGTCCAGCAGGAGTAACCGGAGCGACCGGAATTACAGGACCAGCAGGAGTAACCGGAGCAACCGGAATTACAGGACCAGCAGGAGTAACCGGAGCAACCGGAATTACAGGTCTAGCAGGAATTACAGGAGCAACCGGAATTACAGGTCTAGCAGGAATTACCGGAGCAACCGGAGTGACTGGTCCAGCAGGAGTAACCGGAGCGACCGGAATTACAGGACCAGCAATTACAGGTCTAGCAGGAATTACCGGAGCAACCGGAGTGACTGGTCCAGCAGGAGTAACCGGAGCGACCGGAATTACAGGACCAGCAGGAGTAACCGGAGCGACCGGAATTACAGGACCAGCAGGAGTAACCGGAGCGACCGGAATTACAGGACCAGCAGGAATTACCGGAGCAACCGGAATTACAGGACCAGCAGGAGTGACTGGTGTAACCGGTCCACAGGGTGTTACAGGGGTTACGGGTCCTAATGTTGCATTAACAGGGTTTTCTGCACAAAGAGCTGTTACATCTACCACGGCATCAACACAATTAGGTGGTTGGACGGTAGCTAGTCCTTATTACACGGGTACAGGTTTTAACCCTACTACTGGTAGCTACACGATACCTGCAACTGGCCGTTATTCAATTAAGGCTATCATTAGCTATTCAACAACAGCTGCGATTTCGATTCAGTTAGGTGCAGGGGTAAATCCGTCATTTGTTATTCAAAGAACTTCACCAACTGTGACAAATTTAGCGACAGCCCTATTTCCAGTATTGAATGTAAATATAGCGTTGTTACTTACCTTAAGGACGATTTTAGGTAGTGGCTCTGTTTCATTAAATGCTGATGTCCAGCTTAACGCTGGTGATGTGATTGGTCTATTTTATGTTGCAAATGGATTGACTATAAGCTTAAATTTAGGTGAAACCGATCCTTCAGGAACAGTATGGTCCATTCATCGTATAACTTAAATATTAATGATATTCAAAAAAATAGCCACAATATCATCAAAAAACAACCAACTTGCTAGAAGCTGGTTGTTTTGTTTTATTCTTTTTCGATAGTAAGTGTATTCTCTTCTTGGTGATATTTAAAAAAGCTATTGACTAAATGGTTAAGGTGAACTAGTTCTTCTTGATATTCAATAATCTGCGAAACGGCTGGGAAAGTATACATCCATGTTTCTTCAGATAAACCTTTACTATCATAGCTTTTAATAAAAGCTTGGGTTAAGGCTTCCTTCCCTTTTTCTAAATCATGTAGTGTTTCTTCGGAGGGAGAAGATGTCACTTTACCAACATACCTAAGTAATATTCGGTTATGAAAATTAGTTAATAAATCAAGATGAAGTTCAAACTGAATTTGAATAGAATCTGGTAATTGGTTAATATGCTCAAAACGTCTTTCAATATTCTTTAATAAAAAGATCGATTTTTTTATAGTGATAATCATTTGTCTAAATAAAACTAGCTTACGAGCTTTGCTATAACGATTTTTTTGAAAGTAATTTCTTTCTTCTTTGTAAAGATTATATAGATTATCTATTTTTTGAACTTGATGATCAATATGTTTTAAATCTTTCTTTAATGAGCGTGGATCAGCATCTTGTCTTAATAAAAGCATAATCCACTGTATAACACTATCCGTTTCGCGCAGCATTAACTGATAGAACTTCGTTTCATACCTTGGCGGAATAAAAAATAAATTTACAATAAAGGCCGTAAGAACACCAAGCATAATAAGAAGAAAACGGTCTGAGGCAAACTCGACGAAATTAGCTGCTGGACTTTCCATAATAATAATAATGGTTACTATGGCTAGCGGTATGGTAGAAGGCTCTAGCTTCAATTTTGAAATAAGAGCAATCGCCAATATAACAACGACACCTACTACAAATGGATCATGACCAAAAGTAAGAACAAATAATACAGCAAGGATCGCTCCAATTAAATTGGCCTGAACCTGGTCTAAAATGGTTTGGAAAGTACGATATATAGACGGTTGAATAGCGAATGCAGCTGCAATTGCAGCGAAGGTTGCTGAATCAGAACCTAGCCATATTGCGGCATACATTGCAAGTGTTACAGCTAAACCCGTTTTAAAAATACGAGCTCCAAGTTTCATTTGTTTTGAAATTCCTTTCCTATTTTAATGATTGTTTATTGTTTTTAAATAATCTAAATGAAGAATATGAGAGAATAATAAAACCTTTCTTATACTCTATTTAGAACATGTCTCTTATATTCATTTTATAACAGTACCGAACGTACTATACCGTTATTATAGTTAATAAGCAAGTCATTTTCAGATAAAAGTTTTCTAGTTCTTAAGGAACTTTATGAAAAATAATGATAAACCCATAATAAGCTAGATGGTGATTATAAAATCAACACCTAGCTTAAAAGAGACAGCACTTTTTATTAAATAAGGGGTAACTATTATTTGTTCACAAAATATTAAACATGCAAAGAAAGAACCGCAAATGCTTCATCAACAGCTCTTAGGGTTTCCTTCACATCTTCTTCTGTATGCTCAGTCGTTAAAAACCAGGCTTCATACTTTGAAGGTGCTAAATGGATACCTTGCTTCAGAAGTTCCTTGAAAAATAGAGCAAATAGCTCTCCGTCAGATTGCTCTGCTTCTTCATAGTTAGTTACATTATGGTTAGTGAAATAGATCGTTAAAGCGCCTTTAAGACGATTTACTTTAATAGGGATATGATGTTTTCTAGATAAAGCTAATATCCCTTCCTCAAGCTGTTCACCTAGCGAATCCAGATGTTCATAAACGCCGTTTTGTTGCAGAAGCTCAAGGCAAGCAATTCCTGCTGTAATAGATGCTGGGTTTCCAGCCATCGTTCCGGCTTGATAGGCTGGTCCAAGCGGAGCTACCTTTTCCATAATTTCCACTCTTCCGCCATAAGCACCTATTGGTAGCCCTCCACCAATAATCTTCCCTAAAGCCGTCATGTCAGGTTCTACACCAAGGTAATTTTGTGCACCTCCATACATAAATCTAAATGCTGTGATTACTTCATCATAAATCACTAAGGCACCTGCCTCATGTGTTAAGTCATTAATCGCTTCTAGAAAGCCTTCTTTAGGCTCGACAATACCAAAATTACCCACAATTGGTTCTACAAGAACAGCAGCTACTTGATCTCCCCATTTTTCCAAGGCCTCTTTATAAGCATCCACATCATTAAAGGGGACTGTAATAACTTCTTCTGCTGTATTTTTGGTTACACCAGCAGAATCGGGTGTTCCTAAAGTGGAAGGCCCAGAGCCAGCTGCTACTAATACTAAATCGGAATGTCCGTGATAACATCCAGCAAATTTAATGATTTTATCGCGTCCAGTATAAGCACGGGCTACGCGAATAGTAGTCATTACTGCTTCTGTACCAGAATTAACGAAACGGACTTTTTCTAGTGAAGGAATAGCTTGTTTTAGCATTTTAGCAAATTTAATTTCATGTTTGGTTGAAGTACCGTAAAGAACACCTTTTTCAGCAGCAACTTTTATAGCTTCTGTAATATGAGAATGAGCATGTCCAGTAATAATAGGACCATAAGCAGCTAAATAGTCAATATATTTATTGCCGTCTACATCCCAAAAGTAGGCTCCTTTCCCATAATCCATAAAGATAGGCGAACCTCCACCAACTGCTTTGTATGAGCGCGAAGGACTGTTAACTCCTCCCACTATATGTTGTTTAGCTTCTGAAAAAAGCTTCTCTGAATTGATAGTTTGCATGATAACCTCCGATAACTGTTCTTAAACTCATTATGATAGTAATTCAAACATAATGTAGTTTATTGAGCAAGAAGAATGTTCGGTATCATGAACTATTGTTGAAGGTATTACAAATGGAAGAAAAAGAGAGTGAGGACTCCTCTTTATGTATCTAACAAGAATATAAAGGGAGTATTATATAGTGTTCGTTTCTGTATGTCTGATCATTGATGGTGATATGTTTCTACGTGTCATTTCTTCTATGAGAAGTTCAATAAAATCTGTGCTTAAGTTAAGTTCTTTTGCTTGAATATAGCTTTGGATTAGTAAATCATTTGATAATGAATGCACTTAGGAGGTCCTCCTTCATCAAAAATAGATTGATTTATTTTCTTTGCTGGAGATCGTACTCACATATAGCTACTAAAAAAAATATTAGCAGATTTATATAGTTAATACAATAATTAATCTTATATATTCAAAATATTATATTTTTTGCCATATTTGTTTTGAAAATCTCCAATTGATCTTTAAAAATAACTACGATTTATATTTCCATTCTCTTTAGAACGTAAACATAAAAAAATCGACAAATTTTTAAAGGGGCTTATGTAGAAAAGTTGTGCTCGCTCAGGATATTCGATACTCTATATAGAGACAACCAAGGAAAGGATGATTTCTAAATGAGTATAGAAATTGGAAAAGAAGCTCCTGCTTTCAAGTTACCTGCTAATAATGGAGAAGAAGTTTCACTAGCAGATTTTAATGGGAAAAAGGTGGTCCTCTATTTTTATCCAAAGGATATGACACCTGGCTGTACGACACAAGCTTGTGATTTCAGGGATTTTAGTCGTGAATTTGAACAGTTTAATACGGTAATATTAGGCGTTAGTCCAGATCCGATAAACCGACATGAAAAATTCATTGAAAAGCACCAATTACCCTTTTTACTATTATCGGATGAAAATCATAAAGTTGCAGAGGATTATGAAGTTTGGAAGTTGAAAAAGAATTTTGGAAAAGAGTATATGGGGATTGAACGTTCTACTTTTATTATAGATGAAAAAGGGACACTCCTTAAAGAGTGGAGAAAAGTAAGAGTAAAAGATCATGTTAACGAGGTCCTTAATTTTATTAAAGAAAACTAAAATACTTTAATGATAGTTAAGTAAAAGAGGTGAAAAAAATGAAAATTATATCTTCTGCTAAATTAAAAGATGAATTAAAAAAAGAATTAATGAAAGAATTCGAAGGTATTCAATTTTTATTTTTTGATTCTATAGAAGAAGCGTATACAGAATTAAAATCAGCGGAAGTACTTATCACGTATGGTGAAGATTTAGAGGAAAGCCATATTAAAAGTGCTAAATCATTGAAATGGATTATGGTTATATCCGCTGGGCTAGAGAAAATGCCATTTAAAGCAATCGAAGATCAGGGTATATTAGTAACAAACTGTCGTGGTATTCATGCTAAGCCTATGGCTGAATACACGATTCATAGTATCCTTCAAACAGCAAGGAAAACAAAAACATTAATAACTAATGAGAGCAATCATGTTTGGGATCGTTCGGTTCCAATGATGGAAATTTCGCAAAAAACTCTACTTATCCTAGGTGTAGGTGCAATCGGTCAAGAAATTGCTAGGCTAGCTAAAGCATTTGAAATGACGGTTTATGGATTTAATTCAACAGGCCAGTCAGTTCATAATGTCGATTTAACCGTTAAAGAAGATGGATTAGATGAGGTCTTATCTAAAGCGGACTTTGTCATAAATGTGTTACCAGCTACTTCTAAAACATTAAATTTTATGAATAAAGAACGTTTCATGCAAATGAAGGATAGTTCCGTTTTCATTAATATAGGAAGAGGTCAAACGGTTGACGAAGAGGCATTAATGAAGGCTCTGAATGAAAATTTAATTTCACATGCCGTATTGGATGTATTTAAAGAAGAGCCACTTCCGATGGAACATCCGCTTTGGGCGATGGAGAAGGTAACAATTACTCCTCATTTATCTGGAATTTCTTCATTCTATCAACCAAGAGCTATTCAAATTTTTAAACAAAATATGATAAAATATTTAAATAAAGAACCTCACGAAAACTACATTAATCGAATACAACTATCTAAAGGGTACTGATGTTCTTTGAACTGAATGAAAAGAGGGATGAGAATGAAGCTTCTTGTTTGTATCATTGATCACTTCTATGTGGAGGAAGTTGAAAAAGAATTAAGAGGAAAAGACTATCGAATGACTGAATTAGCAAGTACGGGTGGCTTTCTTCGTAAAGGCAACAAAACATTTTTAATTGGATTAGAAGAAAAAGATCATGAAGAGCTTAAAGAAGCTTTACAATCTGCTTGTTTAAATGTAGAAAAAAATAAACCTAGAAGAAAAACAGATATTCATCGATATACTTCATTTTTAATAGATGTAAAAGATGCCGCTCTATTTTTGCAAAGTACTTTAAAATAGAAAGAGACTAGGACAGTTAGCATGAATGAAGAGGCAACACAATCTACAAATTAGAAGAACCCTCCTTCTTAAATTAAAAGCAGGAGGGTTTTACTTTACACACCATTTCAAATTTCGCTACATGAGTTCATGTAAAAACAGTTTTGTATAAGTCTCGTTTTTTAACAACAATTTTAGATGGTTATATATTAATATTTGCTCGGGTTAAGTAAGGGAGGCAGACAATCCTTTATTAAAAAAATATAGCGTAATTGATAATGAAGAAGAAGAGAAGTTCAATAAATGTTGCTTATTGATAATGTTTTTAGTAGAGATATGGCTATAAGATGAGGTAAAGACTGATTGACAGCGCTCTTGCTTCTATACTATACTAATTATAAAGTAAGAATCGTTGCATTGAAAGAGAGGTGCATGACGATGTCAAACCATCGCTTGCAAGATGCCATAGAAGCACTTAAAAGCACACGTGTACGTATGACACCGCAACGTCATGCTATCTTGGAATATTTATATGATTCAATGAAACATCCAACGGCGGATGAAATTTATAAAGCACTTGAAGGACGATTTCCTAATATGAGTGTCGCTACAGTTTATAATAATTTACGTGTCTTTAAAGATGTCGGTATTGTTAAAGAGCTAACATACGGAGATTCTTCTAGCCGTTTTGATTGTGTCACAACTGACCATTATCATGTAATTTGCCAAGATTGCGGGAGAATTGTTGATTTTCATTATCCTGGTTTAGATGAAGTTGAAACGTTAGCTGAGCATGTTACCGGATTTCGTATCCACAGCCATCGGATGGAGATTTATGGTTCATGTCAAGAATGTACAAAAAAGGTACAGCACTAGATTGTTATTTATAAGCATAAAGAAAACGGCTGCTTAACTCGGCAGCCGTTATTTTTTTATTTTCTTTTTATTGTAATTCTCATCAAAATCTTTGCCTTCAAGTGATTTATCCATAGTTAAAGGTTGACTACAATGCATGCAAGCATCTACTCTACCGAGAATTTTTGTTTCCTTTTCACAGCTCGGACAAGTAATGCGAATCGTTTTGGATGAAAGCATACCAATCCAAAAGTAAACTAAGGTACTAGCAATAATAGCTAGAAAACCTAAAATCATTAATATGGACATGATGATAGGATTAGTTTTAAAAATCAATCCTAAATACATAATTAGAATTCCGATAAATACAAGAGATAAAGCAAAGGTTCGAATTTTATTGATTTTATTTGTATATTTTATTTCCATAATAGTCCCTCCTACGAAAGAGTATAGCATAGTGTAGAGAACACTTCTTGTGAAAGATATATGAAAAAAGGATTTTTAATCATTGAAGTAGAAGTAAATAATTTATACGATATATTTAAATATATAAAAGAAGATTGTGAAGGGGAAAGGGGAGTCATAGAAAATGGCAGATATATTATTACGTCAGCTTTATCAAGATAGAGCAAGTGAACCTGATACTTGTGCAATTTTGCTTTTAGAAAATGGTGGAGAAACATCATCCATCACCGATGGGTTTGATGCCGTTATTTTGGTTTTAAAAGAAAAGCCAGAAAAAAATTGGGAAATTAAGCACTATAATTTAGATAACATCAATGTAGCTCTTCATATTTTAGATGAAGAGGTTTTACATTATACATTAATTGTTGGAAATAATCGTCGATTAGTAGATTGGCTTGTTAGTGGCAAAATTGTGTTTGATCGCAATGAATTTTTGGCAAATGTCAAAGAAAGAATCGAAACCTTTCCTCCAGGTGATAGAACGAAAAAGATGACGATTCAATTTACAAAGATGCTGAGAAGGTTCGAGGAAGGAAAGGTACTATTTATTAAAGGTCATTATTTTGATGCGTATAGTAATATGATGCACGCTCTTCATCACTTAGCTCGATTGGCAGTCATTCGTCAGGGATACTACCCAGAAGTAACGGTTTGGGAGCAGGTGAGAAAAATTGAACCTGAAACGTATAAACTATATCAGGAACTTTTAAAAAGTGAAGAAACGTTAGAAAAAAGAATCGAGCTATTAATTTTAGCTACCGAATTTGCCATTCATTCTAAAACTATTGAAGGAAGTCAACATCTTATTGATTGTATGAAGAGAGAGGAAAAGGAATGGTCTGTAGCTGATATAATGAAGATACCAGAGGTTGAAGATTATAAAATTGATATAGAATTATTATTAAACTTTTTAGTGGAGAAGAATATACTTCGAATTCTTCATAAACCTAGTAAAGCAGCTAGAATTCATCATATTCGTTATAAGTTTAATTTTTTATAAAAAAACTATTGACCTTAAAAATACTAGTGTGATATATTATTACTTGTCGCCAAGACGACTTCAACTAAACAGTTTTTTTTTTAAAAAAACATATTGACTTTAAAAATAGCATTTGTTAAGATGAAAAAGTCGCCATTGAGCGTAACAAGTTCTTTGAAAACTGAACAAAAGCCAAGCGAATTAAAGAGATACAAGGTATCTCGTCAATGTTAGTCATTGAGAAATCAATGCAAAATGGAACAT
>NZ_LTAO01000036.1:787-217418 GCF_001590785.1 Alkalihalobacillus trypoxylicola | reverse complement strand
ATCCTATATTTCTTGATATTCATTCTGTTTTCCATATTATCTAGTTTTGAGAGAATTCTCTCAACAATTGAAGTCTATTTGACAAAGAGAAGCAAGAAGATCGAGGCAGCAACATGACCGAAAGAATGGAACGTATCCACATACGTGACATGACGGAGGAAATGCAGCTAATAAAGAGATTCGCCGCTGATCTGAGTTCAAACATTTGGCAAAGAGAAGCAAGTCATCCGAGGCAACCATCAACTGAAAGAATGGAGCGTATCCATATACGTGACATGACTGAAGGAGAGCCGTTAACGAAGAAGGACGCCGCTAATCTGCAGCCAAAAAAATAGTCTGGTGGCGATAGCGAAGAGGTCACACCCGTTCCCATGCCGAACACGGCCGTTAAGCTCTTCAGCGCCAATGGTAGTTGGGGGCTTCCCCCTGCAAGAGTAGGACGTTGCCAGGCGATTTAAATATTCCACAGTAGCTCAGTGGTAGAGCAATCGGCTGTTAACCGATCGGTCGTAGGTTCGAGTCCTACCTGTGGAGCCATTGTTCGGAGAGCTGTCCGAGTTGGCCGAAGGAGCACGATTGGAAATCGTGTAGGCGGTGTAGAACCGTCTCGAGGGTTCGAATCCCTCGCTCTCCGCCAGAAACCAACTTATTGTACATAATCCATATAAATGGCCCGTTGGTCAAGCGGTTAAGACACCGCCCTTTCACGGCGGTAACACGGGTTCGAATCCCGTACGGGTCACCATAATTTTAAAACATATTCTTTTTATAAAAAAAGACTGTTTTGCGAAGAAAAGCAAAAAGGTCGAAGAACACGAGTTTTTGAGAGAAGGAGCGTACTCCGTACGTGACTGAATGAAAATAAAGAAGTGAGCGAAGAAATTCGCCACAAGAAAAAGACTGTTTTGCGAAGAAAAGCAAGAAGGTCGAAGAGCACGAGTTTTTGAAAGAGGGAGCGTACTACGTACGTGACTGATTGAAAATAAAGAAGTGGACGAAGAGATTCGCCGCCCGCTTATCTGAAGCAAAAAATGGAGGATTAGCTCAGCTGGGAGAGCACCTGCCTTACAAGCAGGGGGTCGGCGGTTCGATCCCGTCATCCTCCACCATATATAATGTTTTTATAAAACAACATCTATTACTTTATAACGTCGCGGGGTGGAGCAACGAGCCATTCATCATGAATAAGCTCCAAGTAACATCGACGCATAAGCAACAAAGTAAGACGAGAAGAGAAAGATGTCTCTTCTTAGAAAATAACAACATCTATTACTATATAACGTCGCGGGGTGGAGCAGTCTGGTAGCTCGTCGGGCTCATAACCCGAAGGTCGGTGGTTCAAATCCGCCCCCCGCAATTTGGTCCGGTAGTTCAGTTGGTTAGAATGCCTGCCTGTCACGCAGGAGGTCGCGGGTTCGAGTCCCGTCCGGACCGCCATTTTAATAAGGCTTGGTAGCTCAGTCGGTAGAGCAATGGACTGAAAATCCATGTGTCGGCGGTTCGATTCCGTCCCAAGCCACCATTTTTATGCCGGCCTAGCTCAATTGGTAGAGCAACTGACTTGTAATCAGTAGGTTGGGGGTTCAAGTCCTCTGGCCGGCACTCTTAAAAAAATATTGATTTTTATCCAATCGTATTGTATTATAGAAATTGTTCGTTTGGAGGGGTAGCGAAGTGGCTAAACGCGGCGGACTGTAAATCCGCTCCCTCAGGGTTCGGCGGTTCGAATCCGTCCCCCTCCACCATTCTGATAGGGGCATAGTTTAACGGTAGAACGAAGGTCTCCAAAACCTTTGGTGTGGGTTCGATTCCTACTGCCCCTGCCAAATTTTCTGAAATACAACTTATATGGCGGCTGTGGTGAAGTGGTTAACACATCGGATTGTGATTCCGACATTGCGTGGGTTCGATTCCCATCAGCCGCCCCATTAAATTATGATTGTTGGGCTATGGCCAAGCGGTAAGGCAACGGATTTTGATTCCGTCATGCGTTGGTTCGAATCCAGCTAGCCCAGCCATAATGCGGAAGTAGTTCAGTGGTAGAACACCACCTTGCCAAGGTGGGGGTCGCGGGTTCGAATCCCGTCTTCCGCTCCAAGTTGGCGGCATAGCCAAGTGGTAAGGCACGGGTCTGCAAAACCTTTACCCCCGGTTCAAATCCGGGTGCCGCCTCCAACGTGTTTAATAAAAAATCTGCCAAAAACAATTTGCCGGGGTGGTGGAATTGGCAGACACACAGGACTTAAAATCCTGCGGTAGGTGACTACCGTGCCGGTTCAAGTCCGGCCCTCGGCACCATCATATGCGCCCTTAGCTCAGCTGGATAGAGTGTTTGACTACGAATCAAAAGGTCGGGAGTTCGAATCTCTCAGGGCGCGCCATTTTTCAAAACGATATCAAATGATAATCGTTTTTTTGTTTTTTATAATTTAAGTAATGAGGTATATGAATAAGATTATATTTAGTCTTCAAATAAATGAGCTTGGTTTTGATAGATTGATAGTTGTGTTATGATATGAGTTAGATGTAATTTACCAAATTTTCGATAAATAACTTAAACAAAGGGGTTTTTAGATGTATATCGTCACTTCAACTGTTGAAGTACCGAAAGAGAAGACCGATGAAGTTATTAGCATATATCGTAATCGTTCGAAGTTGGTAGACACCGTAAAGGGCTTTAAATCGTTTCACCTTTTACAAAATGATAAAAAAAAGCACGAGTTAACCGTCCATATGATATGGGAGTCAAAAGAGTCTTTTTTATCATGGGTTAGAAGTGATCAATTTAAAAAAATACATGAGCTAGAGAAAAATTATCCGGACCAAGAATTAGCCAATATTGTTCCAAAGGTTACACAATATTCTGTGGTTGCAACATGAATAGTTCCAATAAAGAAAAGGTTGTTTCTCTAGTGGTAAAAGAAATATATGAAGAGTTTCCGTTTCTTTGGGAAAAGTATGGTGAACACGGTTGGGAAAGAACAAAAGAGGATAATTATCATCATTTGAAGTATTTAGAAACGGCTTTTCAATTAAAAGATGAAACCCATTTTGTTGAATACGCATTATGGTTAAATAATATACTCACAACTCGTGGAATGAGTACAAATATTATTATAGATAATTTTGAACGACTTGCCTTTCATTTACCAAGTTATACATCATCAGAAGAAAAGAAAGCGTTTTTAAGCTATATAAATGAAGCTAACATTGCTTTGAATAAGTCAAACCATAAATGAGGTGTTTATGTGAATGAACACAGTAAGGACTTGGCAGATCATTTGTTAAAGGGAAATGAAAAGGAAGCAATGAAGCTAATTAATACCTATCAATGTAAATACCCTGGTATTTCGATATTCGAAGATCTCATTACACCTGCCATGTATTATATTGGAGAGTTGTGGGAGCACAATAAAATATCAGTGGCAGATGAACATTTAGCGACTGCTGTGTGTGATATGATTATTTCACAGTTATCTATTTTAAGTGAAGGAACTGAATCTAATCAGAAAATCATGCTTTTAGGCTTAGAAGAAGAACAACATTATTTAGGTCTTAGAATGGTAGGAATCGTTTTTAAAAAGCATGGTTGGGATGTTAAATATTTAGGCCCTAATTTACCATTAGGCCATATGTTAAATTTTATCGACGTGTGGAAGCCCGATGTAGTTGGTGTGTCGGTTGCCTTACCTTATCGTTTGCCGACTTTGATAAAGTATGTAGAGTCATTAGAGGAATTGCATTCTCCTCCACAAATATTAGTTGGTGGGAGAATGGCCGAGAAAATTGCAAGAATTGATCATATCCAATCTGATTATCTTCATATTATGAATAATTTAACGATGGTAGAAAATTGGATACAAGAAAGAAATACAGAAACTCGGGAGGAAAAAGAGTTTAATGGGATTTCAACTAAATAGTCATCTACCTCTTCCTAGTTATACATTAAATCACAAGTATGATGTTGTGGATTGCTCCAAGGAAGCCATTGATAAGTTTGGACAAATTGAAAATATCATAGATATTGTGGAAGAGGGAAGCATAAACAAATTAAATGCTTGGGTACGACCAGATTTTCAAAAAATGTCGATAGAAATTAATATGATTAATAGAGAAGGTAAGATGGAATTAGTGACCCTCTATGCAGCTTGGCAATCTAATAATATCGTACATGCTATTATATTAGAGCAAGAGGAGCAGATATCCGAAATCAGTACTTCTTTAAGTCTATTAAGGAAAAGATTGAATGAGACGAATATAGAGCTACTGCAAGAAAAAGAGAAATTAGAAACTCTAATCGAAGATAATGACCGACTGTCGGCCCCTGTAATTAGGTTAACACCTCAATTTGTGATGATTCCTCTATTCGGAATTTTGACAGAATCTAAAATGAATCACTTACATCAGAAAGTACTTTTTGATTTATATGAGGAATCGCCAGAGCATGTTTTATTTGATTTCACAGCGGTCGGAGATATAGAAGATGAGGGCTTACAAAGTCTAGAAGTACTATTACAATCTATTTCTCTAATGGGGATGAAAATCTATTTTGTCAGCATAAATCAAACGATATCTCGTAAGCTCCACTCTCTTTCTTTTCAAAAATGGGATGTTCAATTCATCAGTTCAGTTCATGCTGCAATGAAAAATCTCTTAAAGAAATAAATGATATTTATTCTACCATTTAAAATGAATTGACATTTATGAGTTACTAATGATAAACTAGTTCTTGTCAGTTCAGTCTATGACTTTGCTTTTAAAGTCATTTATTATGCCGATGTGGCGGAATTGGCAGACGCGCACGACTCAAAATCGTGTTCCTTCGGGAGTGTCGGTTCGACCCCGACCATCGGTATTATGTCACTGCTCGTCAATGCAGTGAAATTAACGTTTCTTACACTTTGTAAGGAGCGTTTTTTCTTTATATGTTGATAATTGCCTAATTATAAACCAAAAAAACACAGACAATCATATATTCATCAACATGCTAAAATTACAAGGAATTAACCGCTCATTAAGCGAAATATGACTCACTATGAACTAAACAGTCTTTGTAAAAATGAATCGTATTATTCAGGAGGTAAATTAATGTACAGCATAGTCACAGAAGGTAGGGTACAAATAAAATCTAGATTGACAGATGAAGAGGTACATGAATTACTAAATTATAAGGCGCTAGAAGTCATACAATTTCAAAGTGAAATAGAACATAATACCATTCAGAAATTGAACGATATTTTATTTTCTGTACGTGATGACATCGTATTACGTTTGTTTGGTTTTACTAATTCAAAATGTGATGTTAGTTTTCTTAAAAAACTTCCTAACTTATCCCGACTCTATTTAGAGTGTTATGAGATGGTTGAAAATTTAGAGGCGATTACTTCTTTAAAGAAATTGAAAGAATTAAGCCTTAGTATTTATGGTAATGAAAGTTTTGATATTTTATCCAAAATTCCAGATACATTGGAAGAGTTAGTATTGGATGAAACAAAATCTAAGAAACCTGATTTAACCGTCCTTGAAAGATTTAAAAAGCTTCGCGAACTCGTTATTGTAGGACATACTAAGAATATTAAGGCTTTAGGAAAGTTAGAAAATCTTGAATGTGTAACTTTAACTTCAGTTACAACAAAAAATTTAGAATTTTTATTCCCTTTAAAAAAACTGTGGAACTTGACTATTCATTATGGTGGTATTAAGAACTTTTCAGCAATTGAGGGAATGAACAATATTAAATATTTAGAGTTATCTGAAATAAGAGGATTAGCTGACATTTCTTTTGTATCAACTTTACTAGGACTTCAATATCTTTCTCTTCAAAACTTACGAAACATTGAAGCATTACCACCTTTGAATAACTTAAATAATTTAAAGAAAGTAGCTTTAAATAATATGAAGGGTCTTAAAGAGATTGAGAGTTTAGGTTATGCTCCATCTTTAGTTGAATTTACACATTGGTCAGCAAGAAATATGAATGTAGAAGATTATGTTCCACTATTAAGAAACACTTCATTAGATAGAGTTTCGGTAGGATTTGGAAGTAATAAAAAGAATTTTCAGTTTGAGAATTTAGTAGAAGAATATGGGAAAACTACAGATATTTTATGGCATGATATTAACCATTTCAATGAACTTACAAATAATTAAAAATAGAATTGTAGTTTGTTAAGGTTATATCATTAAGAATAGTGGTATTTTCCGTTATTTACTGTTTTTAAAGCTGTTTAAAGATAGTATAAAACGTGAACCGATTATAACAACTTATATGAATTACATTTTGTAATAAATACTTTATATATTGTAAGAAATAAATTACAATTCTCTTAGAGGTGGTAGGATTGTTACAAAATAAATTAGTCGTTTTCCGAGCAGAGAAGGGATGGACTCAAGAACAGCTGGCAAAAAAAGTCGGTGTTAGTCGCCAAACTATTGCAACTCTTGAGAAAAACAAATATAACCCCTCACTTATTCTAGCTTTTAAAATTGCACATGCATTTGAGAAGCCATTAACGGACGTTTTTGATTATGAGGAGGAGATATAGTAATGATAGTATTAAAAATTTTGTTTATAGTTGTGATATTCCTTAGTCAGATGTATATTTTGAGATTTCATTCTAGTGATGAGGCAAAAGATGAAAGAGGGAAAGAAATAAAGTATAAAACCAACAATATGCTATTTAATTTCTTATATTTAGGTGTTATTTTATTGATTGTACTCCATTTACTTGAAATGGTTTCAACTCAATATCTTCCTGATATATTGTTATATTTTACACTTTTCTTGAGTGTTTTCGGAAGCGTGTTTCTCTATATCAATAAGAACAAGCCTAATTATTAAGTATCATATAATATGAAATATTTCAGTTTTCTCGTTTTTAGTTAAAACCATTCCTATTTTTGCGAGCTTAAGTGAAAGAATTCATAGGTTCTAATGAGGAACGATACATAGAATACCTTCTTTTAAAGCGTTACTTAGGTATTTTAAACCTTATAATACGATTAAACAAAAATCTAAAGTCTAATTTCTCCTTTTTTATAGTGAGTGATTGGGCTTTTTCATATGCTCTTACTTGAATCGATTTCATCATTCATATTTTATAATAAAAACTGAACGATTTGATTTTTGATTTTCACTTTAGGTAGATGCTTTCCCAAGGGCTTGTCTTTAGCTAACTCTGACTACGCAGAGCTTCGTCAGAGTGGATCTTTCAAAGCTGTGCTGATCCTTTGGGAGTCACTACATAAATGTCGGTTATATATGAGAAGAGACTCTCTTTTATCTACTAGATGATTTTAAGAGATTACAGTTTGCTAAAGAAAACATTAGAGGCTTGTTCGACAGCTTTTTTTACCCCTTCGCTGCAATGGCTTTTTTGAAAGGCCTCTTCTAATTGGCGTGCCTGAAATCCATTTTCCCCTCGCAACCCTTCCTGGGCATCGTAAAAATAGATGAAACCAGACCAAGCCAGTATTTCTGCGCCCAAGTTTCCATGACCACAATTTGCTTTAAAAGATTCTTCTTTTTCAGTGAGTAATTCAGCCAATCCATCGACTGTTTTGCTCCTTTGATCAGAGAATATGTTACTCCATTCGTTACGAGCGCTTTTATAAAACTCCGCTACATGGTCGCGACCATAAAATAAATCAATTATTGTGTACTTTGCCATAACGCACATCACCTTTTCATTAAAACTCTATTTTTTATAAAGAAAGACCTACATGGATTAATTTTACAATATTAAGTATAACAAAGGATCGAACTAGGAGGTTACTATTAAAGTTAGAAAACTTGTAAAAAAGATATTATTCTTTCTCTTTTTTCATTTCAACTTCAATCATTTCCCGTCTCTTTTTTCATAACCGCTAAAAAAACTCATTCTCTTTATATGATAAAATGGTTTGAATAGAAACGTTGTGTGAATGAAATGTGCAAGTATTTGGAGGGAAATGAATGTTAACGGAACAACTGGCTGAGGCAATTGTACAACGAACCATGTCAATTATAGATGTAAATGTGAATGTAATGGATAAGACAGGAACGATTCTCGCTTCGGGTGATGTGTTTAGAATTGGACAGTTACATGATGGTGCGCGTGAAGTTATGGAGCGAAAGGACCCTGTTGAAATCGATAGCAAGGATGTTGAGCATTGGGGTGGGTCTTTGCCAGGGATTAATATGCCAATTCGATTTCGAGATGAAATTGTTGGTGTAATTGGGATTACAGGTGAGCCAAATTTGATAAGAGGTTATTCGCAACTTGTTCAAATGGGCGCAGAGCTAACATTAGAGCAAGCTTTTTTAACGAGAGAGATTGAGCGCAATGAGCGACTGCGAGATGATGTTATTTCTCATTTATTGCTAGGAACCGATAAGGATCAAGATTATATAAAAGAAAGAGCTCAGTCCTTGAACATTGATACCGGCGCAACGTATGCGGTCATTTTGATTTCAGTTCCATATCGAAGAGAGCTTTACTCGGTCAGAAAACTGGAGCGATTGATACAGTCATGGATGAAGCAAGGAGATGAGCTAGTAAAGCTATATACGAATCAGTTTATAATTTTAAAAAGAAAAAAAGCAACTCCTATAGATGATGAAAAGCTGAAAAACTTTTTAAAAGAAAAGCTAGACCATGTTGGAGCTACTGATGTGACGATCGCTCTAGGGACGTACGAAGTAGGGGTCGAGGGCTGGAGAAAATCTTTTAAGAATGCGCAAAAAATCGTTGAAGCGGCGAAAGTGCTTTATCCTCAAGGTGGGGTTTGGAGTGAGAAAGATTTAGGATTATCGCTACTATGCTATCAGTTTTTACAAGAAGCAAAAGAGGAGTCCTTTAAGATGAGTGAGCCATATCGGAGAATATTCAAAGAAAGTGACGGTCACGTATTGCATGAAACATTTGATATGTTTGTAAAAGAGAATGGAGAAATGGCTAAGACGGCAGACAGGCTTTTTATTCATCGAAATACGTTAGCTTATCGTTTGGAGAAGATTCACTTGATTACAGGGAAAAATCCGAAGAATCTGCAGGATTTAGTAGAGTTAACTCTTGGTCAGATGCTGTACAAATTATCAGTGTAATGGGCAAGTGACTAAAATAAACTAAAGAAATCGCTTTCTTTTTGTGCGGATGAATAATGATATTCGTATGGGTAGCGCTTACAATAGGTCTTATAAAAGAAGGATACGTCAATCTTTGGAGGGACGAACATGACAGAAGTAAGCGCTTTAGGTGCCATTGTTGGACTTGTAGTGGCCATTATAATGATATTAAAGAAGATACCTCCTGTTTATAGCTTGATTACTGGTGCTTTAACTGGTGGTCTTGTGGGTGGTGCAAACATAGTTGAAACCGTTGATTTAATGATTGGTGGTGCTCAAGGCATTATGCCTGCGGTGTTACGAATTTTAGCAGCGGGTGTTTTAGCAGGAGTATTAATTGAATCTGGTGCAGCGTCCAAGCTGGCTCAAACGATTGTTTCTATATTCGGTCAAAAAAAAGCATTGCTAGCACTAGCTCTTGCGACGATGCTTCTTACCTCAGTTGGTGTTTTTGTCGATGTTGCCGTCATAACGGTTGCACCGATTGCTTTAGTAATAGCCAAGCAAGCGAAGTTATCTCGAATGGCTATTTTAATTGCGATGGTTGGTGGAGGGAAGGCAGGAAATATTATGTCACCGAATCCCAACACCATTGCCATATCAGAAGCATTTGACGTATCGTTAACATCAGTAATGGCTGCAGGAATTATTCCAGCGATTTTCGGGGTAACGGTTACTTATTTTATTTCAAAGCGAATTTCAACAAAGGGTACAGTCATTGATGGAAGTGAAATTGAAAAAGAAGCAGAAGGTGAACTTCCATCTTTTTGGACGGCAGCGCTCGCTCCCATTGTTGCGATACTTTTGCTTGTTTTACGTCCTTTATTTGATATTAATGTTGACCCAATGATTGCCCTACCTGCTGGTGGTTTAGTTGGAGCGCTTGTGATGGGAAAATGGCGTCAAACAAATCATTTTATAAAAAGTGGCTTAGGAAAAATGGCCCCAGTTGCTGTTCTATTAATTGGTACAGGGGCAGTCGCTGGAATCATTACCAATTCAACGCTTGATGTTGCTTTAATTGGAATGCTAGAAAGCTTAGGTTTACCCGCATTTGCCCTTGCTCCTGTATCGGGGATTTTCATGTCAGCAGCAACGGCATCGACTACAGCTGGTTCTGCGGTAGCAAGTAGTGTATTTGGAGGAGCGATTATTGAATCTGGTGTAGCTGGTTTAGCAGGTGCAGCAATGGTTCATGCTGGTGCAACTGTGCTTGACCACATGCCACATGGTAGCTTTTTTCACGCAACAGCTGGTAGTGTTGGGATGCAAATACAAGAGCGCTTGAAATTAATTCCTTATGAAACATTAGTAGGACTTACGATGGCAATTGTGTCGACGTTAGTTTATGGAGTGTTTCAATGGTTTTTATAAAGAAGGGAGGAGAGAACCATGAGTATTAAGAAAATTGTCATTGCACCTGATTCTTTTAAAGAAAGTATGACAGCCAAACAGGCGGCAGAGGCAGTAAAAAGAGGATTTGAATCTATTTATAAAGGATCCGTAAGTTATGAATTAATTCCTATGGCAGATGGGGGAGAAGGAACAACCCAATCATTAGCTGATTCCCTTCAAGGTTCACTTCATGAAAGAGAAGTAACAGGACCACTTGGAGACAAAGTAATCGCTACGTATGCGATATCGGGTGATGGTGCAACAGCAATCATTGAAATGGCAGAGGCTTCAGGTCTTGCATTAGTTTCTCCTCAAGATCGAAATCCATTAAAAACGACCACATACGGAACGGGAGAATTAATTAAGGCAGCTCTTGAACATGGTGTATCCAATATCATTCTAGGTATTGGTGGAAGTGCTACGAATGATGGAGGTGCTGGAATGATTGAAGCGCTCGGTGGAAGACTGTATACGAAAAATAAGCAGCTTGTAACAAAAGGTGGCGCAGCGCTTCAAGACCTGATTGAAATGGATTTAACAGCCTTAGATTCACGTTTGAAAAAAGTGAATGTTCTAGTTGCCTGTGATGTGGATAATCCATTACTAGGACCAAGTGGTGCAAGTGCGATTTATGGACCGCAAAAAGGAGCCACCCCGAAGATGGTGAAGCAACTTGACCAAGCTTTAGAGAATTTTCATAATGTGATGGAAAAAGCAACTGGAAAAGATGTGAAAAGCCTACCAGGTTCAGGTGCTGCCGGTGGAATAGGTGCAGGGCTGCTAGCTTGTTTAGGAGCAACTCTGAAACCAGGTATTGATATCGTTTTAGAACAAACCAATTTCGCCGAGCGTGTCGCGAATGCGGATTTAGTCATAACAGGAGAAGGCAAAATCGATAATCAAACCATCTATGGAAAAACTCCGATTGGCGTAGCAAAAGCAGCAAAAAAACATAGCGAAGCGACCGTAATCGCCTTATGCGGAACACTAGGCAACGGGCATGAATCAGTTTTTGAGCATGGAATAGATGCGGCCTTTAGCATTGTGCAAGGTCCATGTAATATAGAGGAAGCAATTCAACAAGGTCCAGTGAACGTCGAAGCGACGGCACGAAATATTGCACAAGTGATGAAAATGCTAGAGAAATAGGAGCGAGTTTTATACAAATAAAAATAAAGAAAACGAATTTCACTCATCTTTTATCAAAATAATTCCGTTAATGCCAATGCTATCTTTTTGAAGAGCATTGGCTTTCTTTAATAAAAAAAGAAGAGTGGATAACGCTGAAAAAGAAGGACATTAGTAATCATTTGGAGAATGTTTCTTAGTGTGATGTATTAGCAAATACGGCAAGTGTTAGATTAGTTCATGATAAAAGGATTGGTGATCATTAGTGAAGTATAGACGCGTTGGAAACAGTGGAATAAAAGTAAGCGAGATTGGTCTTGGTAGCTGGCTTACATATGGAACAGCATCAGAGCAAGCCGCAGCGGATGCATGTATTTCAACAGCTTTTGACTGTGGGATTAATTTTTTCGATACAGCCAACGCTTACAATAGAGGGGCTGGTGAAGAAGCAATCGGTGCCGCTCTTAAGCCCTATAGTCGGTCAAGTTATGTTCTTTCTACCAAAGTGTTCTTTCCAATGGGAGACGGTCCAAATGACCGAGGGTTATCGAGAAAACATATAATCGAGCAATGTGAGGCTAGCTTGAAACGACTTGGTGTGGACTATATCGACATCTACTTTTGTCATCGTTATGATGATCAATCACCGACTGAAGAGACACTAAGGGCACTTCATGATCTCGTTACACAAGGGAAGATTCTGTATGCTGGTGTTAGTGAATGGAGTGCTACCCAAATTACGGAGGCTGCTGGTATTAGTAAAAGGTTGAATCTTCACCCGATCATTTCGAATCAACCGATTTATAATATGTTTGAACGTTATATTGAAAACGAAGTACTAAAGGTTAGTGGTGAAGAAGGGCTTGGGCAAATTGTATTTTCACCGCTTGCACAAGGGATTTTAACAGGTAAATATAAACCAGGAGTCCAAATCCCGAAAAATAGCCGAGCTGCCAATGATAGCGTCAATGGAGTCATTAATAGCTATCTTCAAGAAAATGTGTTGAACTGTGTACAGAATCTAGAGAGTGTAGCACAACAGCTTGGTATTTCTTTAGCGCAGCTTTCATTAGCTTGGGTACTACGTCAACCAGGAGTCAGCTCTGCATTAATCGGGGCAAGCAGACCTGAACAGATTGAAGAAAACGTAAAGGCGGTTCAAGTCGAACTACACAGTGATGTCATTGAGGAAATTGAGACAATATTAAAGCAGGTGGAAGGCTTTGCACCCCTGAGGTAATTGAAAAACAAGCCTATGAAAAAGTACCTCATGGATACTTATGTTTCATAGAATGAGACTGGGACAAAATCTATTCTTAAATCATTGCACTAGAGAAACTTGAAATAATGTGTAATGGATGTAAACATAAATAACGAACCATGAACCCTCCTTACTGTGAAAGGAGGGGACTTTTGATCGGGTAGATTCCCTACGAAAGAAGTAAGTTAGCGGACACAAGACACGGAGACTCCAGTGTGAAGTAGTGGCCATGCCGAAATCCACTTTTTAAAAAAAGTTAGTTCGGCGTCCATCCCACCGGACGCGAAGTGACTTGTGGTAGCGATCATGCGGTGACCGAACATATGTGGAATCATTCATTCATGAGTATTGTCCCGCATAATTCCCCTAAACTAAAAGAACGACTATTCCTCGTATTCATGATGCTGATGTGTCTTACAGCCAAACAGATAGCATGACCCTGTACTATATGTTTCGAATTCTAATGGAGGAACATAGCCAGCTTTGATCACTTCTACCATGTTTTTGTATTGGTATAGCTCTTCTGTATACTCTTCCAATAACTCGTTCTTATCGGCTTCAGTCCAGTTTTCTTCTATTTCCTCAAGTTGAACATCTTTTATTTCTTCTTCCTTTATTTCAATCGCTTTCTGTATAACTTCATCTATTCGTGAGAATTGATTGGTTTTAAATAGACAATAAACAAAGCGACCGATCCAATTAGGTGTTTTCGCGTATTCATTGTACCCTTTCTCGAACCAATGAATCGCTTCTTCAAAGCAACGTAATTCAATATATAAATCTGCTACTTCGATTTCTCCTACAAAATCATCCGCTTTTTCGTTAAACGCATCCAGCTTCTCTTTAGCTTCTGTTGTTCGCCCTAGGTCAATCAAACATTTAATATGATAAAACATAACGATGTCCGAATCCTTTGCAGCCTGTAGGAAGTGTGCTGCGGCTTGCTCGAATTCTCCAAGATGATAATAAGCGACCGCTATATTATGGTGAGCTTCATTGGAGGAATTAATCGAAATCGACTTTTGTAATGCTACTATAGCTTTTTTCCAATGCTTCTGCTTTAAATAAATTTCACCAAGTATGTTATAAGGAAAGTGTGAGGAAGGAGTCATCTCAACAGCCTTCTTTATTAATTCAAGCGCTCTATCCGGTTTCTCTTCCTCATAAAGGTAAAACCAAGCCAGATTATTGAGCGATTGTACGTCTCTAGATTCCTTTACTGCTTGTTGAAAAAGCTCCAATGCTTTCTCGGATTCATTTTGTTCAAACATTTCAATGGCTTTTTGATTAATATTCACGTATATATCTCCTAATAAAAGTAATCAACCACTATTTCAACGAACTTCTTCATTAGAAAAAGCCTGTATTTAATTATACCATTATTTAGCAAGTGAGTACTTATGGGCATTGAACAATCCTACATTCAAATCATCTCTTTAAAAATTTACTATATAGAAATAGGAAAATTGAGCTATATCAGAGATTGTAAAAATTTGTTAAGCTAAAAATGTAAGCGTTTTCTTACTTTGGTAAATGGAGGTGAATAAGGCTTTTTATTAAAAAATTAAATGGGGAAAGGGTGTTGAAAAAGTGAATAAAAAAACGTATTTTTTTATTGTGCTTGGGTTGATGGTTTCTTTATTCTTAGTAGGATTTGAAAAAGTAGAAGCATCGTCTATTCTAATGAATAGTGAACAACCTCTCGGCTATGCCTCTATGAATGGTGGTACAACTGGAGGACAAGGTGGACGAGTTGAATATGCGAGTACAGGCGCGCAAATCCAACAGTTGATTAATGACAGAAGCCGCAGCAATAACCCAGATGAACCACTCACCATCTACGTAACAGGTAAAATTACTCTTCAAAACTCCTCATCAGACAAAATCGAAGTTAAAAATCCACGTGGACAAGCTCATGAAATACGTAATATCTCAATCATCGGACAAGGGACAAGTGGTGAATTTGACGGAATTGGTCTCCGCTTAATTAATGCACAAAATGTCATTGTTCAAAATTTATCCATTCACCATGTACTAGCAAGCTCAGGAGAAGGAACATCGATTGAAGTAACAGAAGGAAGTAAAAACATTTGGATTGACCACAACGAATTTTACAGCCAATTTCAAGGAAACAACAATTCTGATCTCTACGATGGACTTGTTGATATCAAACGAAATTCAGAGTATGTAACGGTATCCTGGAATAAATTCGAGGACCACTGGAAAACAATGCTCGTTGGTCACACAGATAATGCCTCTCTAGCACCAGACAAAATCACTTACCATCATAATTATTTCCACAACTTGAATTCAAGAGTCCCACTCATTCGATATGCTGACGTTCATATGGTCAACAACTATTTCAAAGACATCCAAGACACCGCGATTAACAGTCGAATGGGCGCAAGAGTCTTTGTTCAAAACAATTATTTTGATAATGTTGGCTCCGGTCAAAACGACCCAACAACAGGCCATATTAAAACAGCAGTCGGCTGGTATTACGGTAGCTCACAAACAGGCTATTGGAATCTAACTGGAAATCAATTCATCAACACGCCGAACAGTCATTTAACCTCAACTACGAATTTCACACCTCCTTATTCATTCAATGCACAATCCGCAAATGATGCCCGACAAGCAGTCGAACAAAACTCAGGAACAGGCATCGTGAATTAAAAATAGAAGACGACGACCACCGTGCCTCTTCGTTTGAGGTAGGGTGGTTGTTTTTAGTGTTTAATTTTGTAACATACCCTTCCTAGGAGAACGATTAAAAAAAATATAGCATATGAACCGAGAACTTCCCAAAAAATATAAAATTCCAAATTCTATGAAAAACATAATCACATAATTTCTCAAATGATGTGTGAACCAGAACAAAGGTTTATTCTAAAGTATTCCGCTACAGTTACTATTTAGGTCTGCCAAAAAATTTAAAAAGAATGAGAAAAAACAAACTCATAAGTCTCTTTATGGAAGAGGCAGAAGTTTCAACAGTTCGTTCTTTTGTCTATTCAGTATTAAAGGAACGAAAAAGTGATTCTTATAATTCATTGATGGTGAATTGAAGATGATGATTAATGGCCATTTCTATTGTTTTTTGGTGGGTTAACACTTCATCTAGTTTTTGTGAACATCTTAATAATAACTAGAGACCTTTTGGAAAAAGGTTATTTTAGAGGAGAAAAAGAAGAATATATTTAGCACTCTCTTCTTTTTGAGAGTGCCTTTTTTACTTGAATTCTTTAAAAGATTAGATGAAGAAGATAAAACGTAGCCACCGATCATCAACTTAATTTTCCCTTGTAACGTTTTTTTGACAAACCAGGAAATTGCTTATGAATGACTGTGATTTTGAAGGGTGCGAGAAGGATAACGACAAAAGCCCGTGCAATAACACAGATGGTGGTTTTCAGTGATTATTAGCTTGTATTGATTTAAGATGCATAATGAAACAGGTGATGATGATAACTGAACCGTTCACGAAGGCAATCTTAAATGGAAATTCATCAGTGGTTGCTCGTAGTCCAGGGAAGAGGGCAAATGGAAGGTTCAAAGCTTCATTTATCTCTGTTGTGGTACCTATATTATCGTTGTTTTATGGAAAATTATAATCAAAAGAAAGCATTTTAATGACAAAGGAGATTTGTAATAATGAGAAAAAAAATTAAAGCTTTATTGTTTGATTTTACTAAAGATCATTTGGCTGCACATGAAGCAGGGAAAGTACATATGACTTCTGGAGAAAACGTTTTAAAAGATATAATGATTCAATTCGAAAACGGTGAATGCAGTGATTCTCCCTTTGTTGAGTTAATTGAAATAGAACCTAAAGCTGGTAGCTATGATCTTATTAGAAATGAACAAATGAGTCATATTATTGGGATAGATGAACATAATCTTTGTTTTTATCCTATTTATACTCGTACTTTCAAAAAAAATCGCTCATTCACGAGAGCACTTTTGAGTAAAGGAGCTAGAGGGGAATTTATGATTCTAGCAAATAACGAAATGTTTGAAGGGGTTAACCCTGTATTTGAGATACGTTTTAAATACTATGATAATCGGGCGGAGCAATGGAAATGGTCATCTTGGCAAGCGATAGCTGGTAAATTTATTGTTGCTCAGACTTATAAATTTGGTCCAGGAGGAATAGCGGAGGTTTATAGTTCACTAACTGAAAAGGAAATAGAAACGTTTAAACAAGACTTTCAAATTCGATATAGTGGTTCAAGTATAGTAGAGCTTGGGATCGAGAATTCACTACCTCGAATTATGAATGATCCTTTTAATGGAGATTTTAGAAAAGTGATAGATCCAAACACTTTTCAGATCCTATTTGATTCACAAATCATTCAAGAGGTTTCAAGTGAGAAGAGTTACGAAATCTGGAAATCATTCGAAGAACGTTATACATAATGCGATAGAAAAGAAAGGCGCCAACAAGCGTTCACATAAATTATTTCTCTATAGGTCAAAAAAGGACCATACCCTCATGTTATGATTTGCTCATGAAAAAAATTGATAACTAATTAGTTTACAGGAGGGTTTATATGAGAGATAAAAGAAATCATTCAATCGACAACAAAACGGCGTATTATCCATTTATTGTTTCTGAAAGAGATAGTGAAGGTAAAGTGCAATTTTCCCAACTTAAAACGAGAATGCATGGTGTTGGAATTTATACCGATGGCCCTATTGTTTCAAAATTATTTAACTCTGAAGATGAGGGTGGGGTTAAGCAAGGAACTACGGTGTATGAAATTCGAGTTAAAAGTAACTCTGGCGATTGGCAGGATTGGCAGGCCATTGTTGGAGACGTCAATATCGTACCTTTTCTTGAATGGCAATTAGAAAATCATGTAGATGATTTATTTGAAGAAGGTAAAAAGAAATTTCAAAGTCATTTTGAAATGAGGGTTAGTGGAATACTTTGGCGTTCACTTTTCGGCGAGATTACGATAATTGATGAAGAATCAGAATTGGTTAAGCGCGTTAATCCATTCACACTTAAAATTGAGTATCGCTCTGATTTAGACAATAATTGTAACCCGTTTGAGGAACAGATTGCGGAACAGATGCGCTTCAGGAAGAAATACTTTGCCTATGGTAACCGCTTGTAATCTGTCTTGCTCTGATTAAAAGAAAGCATTAAGTTTCCGTCTCTCCTCGTAAAGAGGGGAGAGAGAGGAGGAGAAATGGAAAATACGATCCTTAAAAAGAAGAATTCACTTATTTTCATACTGGATATTTTGAAAACATATAGCGATGCAGACAGTCCACTAACGATTGCAAAAATCGAAGAACTATTGCTAGCAAAATATGAATTGAAAGTAGGCAGAAAAGCAATAAAGCGTAATTTGGAAAATTTATTAGAGCTCGGATATGAGATCGAATATGATGTACAAAATAGGAAAGGAAAAAATGGAGAAGACGAGGAAATAAAAACGAACTGGTATTTGATAAGAGATTTTTCAGATTCTGAATTAAGGCTCATTATAGAAAGTTTGCTATTCTCCAAATACATAGCTGATAAGCACAAGAAAGAGTTAATCGGGAAGATCGAAAGGCTTTCTAATGAAAAATTTAAATCAAGGATCAAGCATGTTAAAACGGTAACGGATCATTCGCTGGATAGCAAGGAATTGTTTCATACCATTGAAATAGTAGATGAAGCCATAGCTGAAAACAAACAAATTCAATTTCGATATAATTTTTACATGACTGATAAAAAGAAATATAACTATAAGAATGCTGCTGGTCAGCCGAGGAAGTATGTCGTCAGCCCTTATTATATTGCCTTTTTCAATAACCGATATTATTTAATCTGTAATCATAAAAACAATGATGAGTTATACAACTATCGACTTGACCGAATAACCGATATTTGCATGTTAGAAAATGAAGTAAGAAAACCTATAACAGAACTAAATGGCTTTAGAGAAGGATTTGATTTATCTACATATATGTCGGAACATTTATATATGTTTTCTGGTGAAGTGGCTCCAGTGACGTTTAAGATAAAGAAACAGTATGTTGGGGATGTTATAGACTGGTTTGGTAAAGAAGTACATTTTTTTAATGAAACGAATGAAGAGGTAACGGTTAGTACGAGAAGAGTTAACTTACATGCAATGAAAATATGGGCAGTACAATATGGAGCAAATGTGCAAGTGCTGAAACCGCAAAAATTAATAGACAAGGTAAAAAAAGATTTACAACAAGCATTAAGAAACTATGACAATGCTCCTAATTAAGGTGTGACTTTTTTAGCCCTAATCTGAAAATAAAACAAAAAAGGAATGAACATATGACAATGGATAAGCAAGATTGTATGGAGTTGATTCAATCTTTTATCGATGAGATATTAGATGGTGATATACAGAATTTCTATCATTATGATTTAGACGAGTTAAGTAACGATGAGAAGTATGGAGCTTATGACCCCGACAATTCAAGGATTGCCAATACAATTTATGTTGTCTTATGGGGTGATAACGTACCGAATCTGACATTTAACAATTTAGGCAGCGGAGAATTGTACCGTGGCGATACGATGAACTCTTTTAATACGCTGATGGGCAAGCCCAATGCAGACGGCACAAGCTTCTTAGGAGTTCAGAAGTATACTAATGATCCAACCATTATAAACCTAGCAAAGGAGTACCATAAAAAATATCATACACTGGGGAACATGATGGTCCTTCCTAATAATCGAGTTGACTCGGCAAGAACAACTTTAAATTTACTTAGGGGTGGCGGGCCTTGGTTTGATTATTTTGATTTATTTCTAGCAGACACAAAAAATATAATGGAAGGAACAAACATAAGTAATATAGATAGCAGATTACAAGAATTAGTGAAATTAAATCGTGATTTCTTTGATTGTTTCCAAGGAACAGAGGGGTTTAAACAGTTAAGCAAGATGTTCTATTTAGATAAGTATGTTGATGTACAGTCTTTAAAAGTACGCGATGTATTTACTCCACATGCTCGTCATTGGCCGGTCAGATATAGTGAAGAAGAATATAGTGAAATTGTAGCTGCTTATATCAAGAAAGCTACAGAAATCATTGACTATCGTTGTGGTCGCATGATTGAGGCATTGGAAAAAGCGATTGCTTAGTACGCTCCTTTCTAAGGAATTTCCTAACATACATCATTTGTTGGAGGGGTTATCTTGACAGCTCAAAAAAGTTTAAGAGTTTGTGAAAAGGGACATAAGTATTTTAAAAGTAGTGAATGTCCAAATTGTCCTACCTGTGATAAAGAGAATAAACCTAAAAGTGACTTCTTTTCGAAACTCAGTTCACCTGCAAGGAATGCATTGCTTCACGAAGGGGTTGACACTTTGAAAGAACTGTCAATGTTCACTGAAAAAGAAATTTTAAAAATCTATGGAATTGGACCTGCTTCCTTACCTATTATGAGACATTTATTAGAAGAAGAAGGATTAGCGTTTAAAAATTAAATTAATTACAAAACTAGCTCAGAAATCTAAGCTAGTTTACTTACCGTTTCACTTGCAAATGCACGCTCCATATATATGGATAGTCTCTTAATTCCCCTACATTTCCCCCATCAACTAAATGGGCGCAAGAGTCTTTGTTCAAAACAATTATTTTGATAATGTTGGCTCCGGTCAAAACGACCCAACAACAGGTCATATTAAAACAGCAGTCGGTTGGTATTACGGTAGCCCACAAACAGGTTATTGGAATCTAACTGGGAATCAATTCATCAACACGCCGAACAGTCATTTAACCTCAACTACGAATTTCACACCTCCTTATTCATTCAATGCACAATCCGCAAATGAAGCCCGACAAGCAGTCGAACAAAAACTCAGGAACAGGCATTGTGAATTAAAAATAGAAGACGACGACCACCGTGCCTCTTCGTTTGAGGTAGGGTGGTTGTTTTGATGTTTTTAGAAAAAACGAAGATTGCTCGCTTACTCTAGATAAGCTACAATGATTGGTAGAGTGGGATTATTTTCTAATTTTTGTTTAAAAGATATGAATAAAAAATTGTATCAACAATAGAAAAGGGAAACCGTTTAAATGTTGAAGTTGTCATTTTCTTAATTATTTTAGTAGCAATAAATGTGAATGCTTTTTTTATGTTCTTTGTGTTTATGTCGAATGCGATTTATTTAAGGGTAAAAAGGGAGGAGTAGTCTATAGACTATGCCTTTGGATATACAGTAAAACGTTTAAGGAATGGAAGCCAAATTATTTGAAAGCAGGTTATGTTAATGCTTAATCTTACATATTATCAATCTCTTTTTAATGAAAATAATACGGAAAGCCGCTGCCGAAAAATACTTGACGAAGTTTCGCCGGTTAGTAAACGGCTAATTGAACGATTTGTTGAAAACATAGGCTTGACCATCGGAGACGAGTATGTAATTCGCAGTTATGATGAGACGCTTTCAACTACATACTATGACGCTCGCAATCCGACATATGCAGAGCAGAAAAGAAATTCAAATATTGGGCGTAAATATTGGGTGGGCATTTATAGGAATGTTGATGGGAAGGAGTATAATTTATTAACACTTGAGTTTAATGGGATTGCTCGGAATATTTTTATTCATACAGAGCATAAATTTGTATTATTTTGGGCATGGATTAAAAACAATAAAATGGACCAAGTCTTAGCGACGATCCCTTCTACTTATACCCTTTCTGCTGGAAAAATGGAAAAAGAAATCATTGAGAAAGAACGATTTATTTCTTTTGTAAAAGGGTGTATTAAACAAAGAAAGCGACCTCCTGTTCAAGTAGGTTTAAGTCAATCTTTAGAAGGCCAGATGGACGATAATGTAGTAGTTGATAAGCTTGTTGAAGCGTGGGGACAATTAGTAAATTTCCGTAAGTATGTAGATACAAATATAGACCTTTCAAGAAAAGCATATGAAGCTTTAATGGTCTTGGCAGAAGCTCGATATATCAAAGAAACGCACTTATTAGGTAGGGATTATAAAGTTGAACTTTCAGCTTTAGAAGATTATAAAGATGGAAAAAGACAGGCCTTTCATATTTATGATGGTGAACAGCTTGTCACAAAAGGTTCCTTAAGTTATTTAGAGTATCATGATAAGAATTCTCCTTTTCCTACGATTATGGTTCCGCTAGAAGGACATAACCATATTTTTACTAGTTCAAAAGAAATTATTGGTGCAAACACTCAAGAATGGTGGATAACAAAAGTATTTTCGACTCAAAGTTTAAACAATCAAGAAGTGATGTCGAAAGCGATGCAGTTACTTAAGGAACATCAAATTCAAGTGAAAGACAATACATATTATGTGGGAAGTTATCATAACGAAACACAATCGTTTGTTGAAGAAAGAGAAATAGTAAAGAAAAATTTCATCAATGCTGCTCTTTTATTTGCTCATGCGAGTCAAAAAATCGAGTTGCCAACGAATGAAGAGGAATCGAGTAAAGGGAATGAAAGCGAGCCGGTATTTGAAGGGATGGAGCCGAATTTCCATTTCCAAGAAATCTATCAGCAAATAGAAGATAGTCAGTTTACTTTTTCAAAAGAAATTATAAGAGATTTACATCTTAACCTCACCGCATTAGACGATAAACATTTTGTACTTTTAAGTGGAATATCAGGGACAGGTAAAACACAGCTTTGCAGGTTGTACGCAAATGCGGTTTATGGACTTGATTATGAAAGTGAGAATCCTTATTTCACGATTATTCCTGTACGTCCTGATTGGACAGATGCAAGTGCGTTATTTGGTTACTATAGTTCTTTTGAAAAGAGATATGTAAAAACAGAATTCTTAAACGTGATTCTTAATGCTTTAAAAGAGCGTGAAAAACCACATTTTATTTTGCTTGATGAAATGAATCTAGCACGAGTCGAATATTATTTAAGTGATTATTTGAGTGCTGTGGAATCAAGAAAAGAAATTCCTCTTCATCAAGATGAAGCAGTGACAGATGTACCAAAAAAACTAATGATACCGCCAAACGTGTATATTTTGGGGACTATAAATGTTGATGAAACCACACATTCAATTTCCGACAAAGTCTTAGACCGAGCATTTGTGATGATGTTATCTGATGTTGATTTTGATGCGTATTGGGAGCGTATGGACCAAGAATTAAAAACAACGATTCATAAGGAATTCAACATGTTAATAAAATTACACGGTTTATTAATTGATTGCGAGCTTCACTTCGGTTATCGAACGATGGGGGAAATGGTGCAAAAGCTTTATGCGAACGCTCAACTTCCTGAAGAATACCAAATGGATCCCATGGATGCTTTAGACCGAGTTATATCAGAAAAGATCCTAACAAAAATTCGAGGTGATGAACGAATTTCTGAAATGTTGGCTAAATTGGAACATTGGTTAAAACAGAACTTAGAAAAAACAACCATTTCGCTTACTTTCATCAAGCGTATGCAAGAGGAGTTGGAGTTTTATGGAGCCACTCAATTCTGGAGATAATCTTCTGGAACTTTGGAGTAATGAACAAGGATGGATTCCTTTTTTGGAGGCCTATTTAACGGAAGCAACGGTATATTCATTGCGTCTTGTTGGAACTGATGTTGATGTACGTATTGAGGGAATCCCTTTGCCTTTCTATAAAGGAGAACAGGAAAATGAATTTTTAACTACATTTATTGCTCCGTTTCAAAGTGGAGCTCTTCATCTTTCCATTCATAATCAACGATATGAAACGTATATTTATCCGGATGAACGTAAGCTTACAGAAGAACAGTTCAACCAAATGCTAGAAGATATCTTAAATGAGGCAAATAGCTGCTTTCAACTAAGTGGATTAGAGAGGAATTTTGATACATCTGGCAGAGACCGTGAATTATCTTGGACCCAATGGAGCTATATTGAACGCTCATTTCATCACCTGAGACAAATTTTTTCACAAATCCACCAGCAACCATTTCGTCGATTGGAAAAGCAGCCACTTGTAATGAAAAGAGAGAAAGTTCATCGTTCAGAAAGAATGACGATGCAATGGTTAGACCAGAAGGGGCATGGGATAAATATACCGTTACACGTGAAAACAGTAAAAACCTTTGAAACAATAAATGTCTATGAGAACCAAGTATTAAAACAACAAGTACAGTATTTATTTCGACTTCTACGAAAATACGAGACAGTCGAACGAGAAGACATTCGTCGGAAAGCACAGAAGTATCGAATGATTGTGCAACGTTGGTTAAACACCCCTTTTCTCACTAAAATAACCGAAAATAAAGGACCTTATATGATTACGCAAAAATTTAGAAAACACCCTGTGTATCGTATATGGTATCAATGGTTTGACTCGTTAAACAAACAAAAACAAGCGGGCATTGGTTTTCAATATCCAATTTCATTAAAAGACACCTTTCAATTATATGAAATGTGGTGCTATATGAAAATTGTAAACATTGTCAGGGAAGCAGGATATGTTCTAAACACGAAAGAACTGTTTAAAACAACAAAGGACGGAATTTTCCTTAATCTTGCTGAAAATCTCGAGAGTCGAATTCAGTTAAAAAGGGGGATTTCTCTTTCATTCCAACGCTCTTATCAATACAATACGAAAACCTTTCATACATACACACAAAAGATGATCCCTGATATTGTAATAGAAGGAGAAACAGTACTGGTCATCTTTGACCCTAAATACCGTGTGCCAAATAACCTCGGAACTGCACTTGGTGAAATGCATAAATACCGCGACGGAATCATTCACAGAGAAACAGGCAAAAGGGCAGTCCAAGAGATATACATACTGACACCAACGAAAGATAAAAACAAAAACGAGATGAGATTCTTTCAAGAGCATTTTCAAGAAAATTATAGTATGGGAGCAATTACTATGTTACCAGGTGTTGAAGAAAAATGGTTAAGTGAGAAGATTATTGGGTGTTTGGAAAGAGTTGAGAAAATAGAATTACTTTAAAAGGGAGTAAGGGGTAATTTTTGTTTTCTAAATCTAGCTTTAAGGGTAATTATAAATGATTTATGATGTTTAGTTGATACTGGAGTAATAAAACTTCATTTTAGTTTAACAGTTACACTTAGTCTTTTATATAATCTATATGATAATAATTAATGAAAACAACCATCCATCTGTTTAAAACTAGAAAGTTGCAAGTTTTTTTGAAGGCAAGTTATACAATAGAAAAATTTTGTAATAAGATGGTCCCTAGTATAAAACTAAAAATTCATAGAGCATTAATTAGAATAAAAGGTTACTTATTTACATTTTTAGGGTAGAATCATTATTCAATTTTTGGAGGATTTAATGGAAAATAATCATAAGCTAGCATTAATAATCTCATATTACCTCTCAAGATTTGATAAAACAGCTTTAATAAATTTAAATTATGATACAAATACACAAGCCTTTCAAGAAATAGGCGAGACATTGAAAGTTAAGCCAAATACAATTAAAAATATGAGAGATGAGTTTGATCCGTTGCACCCAAATAGCAGAAAAGGTTGGTATCAACGGGAGCTCAGGCCTAGCCGTTTAGAGGTTTTAGAAAGATACTCTCATTTTAGCGAAGATGCATTGACTGAGGTTGTAAAAGATATTTTAAGAGACTATGCATCAAATTCTTCTATTAAAGAAAATATACAAACATACATAAATGATATAGAAAATGATGATGTCGTAAAAGAAACAAGCAATCATACATACACTACTAGGGGTATAACTGGTAAGAAAGCAGAAGAGTTATTTGAAGTATTTTTTCGAGAAGGTGAAATTGAAGGATTAACCGGAGATTTGATTGATAGGAGAGAAGATGGTTGTGGGTATGACTTTGAAATGGAAGAATCACCCTTTTATGTTTTTGAGATAAAAGGTTTACTTGTTAAGCATGGAGGTATCCTTTTTACAGATAAGGAATGGAGCGTTGCGAAAAAATTTGGTAAGAGATACTACCTAATCGTAATAAATAACATTGCTGAATCTCCATCCGTTACTATTATCAGAAATCCATATGAGTGTTTGAACCCTTCTAAAAGTGTTTACACAAGTATTGATGTTAATTGGTCAGTTAAATCTAACCAAATTTTTAAAAATTGAGATTCTCTTATTGAATATCTGATGGATAATATTATCAATAAAATAACAAATTATTAATATCTTATATTTACAAAAAGTCATATTATCTAGATATTGTTTTTTTTATCAAACCTTCTTTAACTGAGTATAAAAGAAAGTTAGCTTAGACATTAATTATCACGAGAAGTCTTCCATTTCGATACGTTATAACGGTTGGACTTGAAAATGTTTCTGGATGTATGGTCTCTACCCATGAAGTGATACAATTTGCGTCGTTACTTATTGTAATTAAATGAAACTTTGTTAAAATTAATATTTATTATAAAAAAAAATACTTTTTACTTGTAAGCCTATTAGTAATAGTTTAGAAATGTCTTTTTAAAAGAGAATCTCCAATTGGAAGAATAATCCTAAAAAAGGGATTGGAAGTAGGATAAAAGGTTCCCAATTAAATCGTAAATCGAGAAAAGATTACAGAAGTCAAAAGACAGTTTCAATATTGCCCAGAAAAAAATACGATTTAGAGAAAGGGTCAAGTTTTGATTAGACTTCTTGCGGGGAGGTAACAAAGTATTTTTTTCGAAACTGAAGTCGAAAATCTGTAACTTTTAAATTAATTTAACATGGAAAAATATGTATAACTCAAGCTGGCTGCAATTATGGGTTATAAGCAAAAATAAGGCATTGGAATATTATCCAATGCCTTATTTTTGCGGCTTTTGAATTTCACAATAGGTCTCTCATTCTATAAATATATTTAGTTGATTGTTTTAAAAAATATTCACTATTTTTATGATTAAATTTTTCAGATAAAAAAGCTTTATTAGTCAGATCTAAAGATGAAAGTACAAATTTCTTATGTTTACTCGGTACTTTACTTTGAAGTTATTAATATTCAATTAAAACTATCCAATGTTTTTGTATGTCTATTTTATTATTTATATTTAAAAATTAGTGACTTTACTACTAAAGAACTAACTAAATAAACTGTTAAAATCAATTGTTATGAGATTAATTTAGTGTAAAATAGTAATATATAACAATTTGTTACTAATTTTACCTTTGTATTATTAACTAAGAAAATTTTAAAGGATTGTTTCAATTATGAACAAAAATATACCAAATTTTTTAAAGGTTATAAATGAAGATTGGTTTGAGTTCTTCTGTGAACTCGGTTTTCTTTTTTATCAGAATTCTTCAAGTGAGGAAGGTAAGCTGAATATAGTGTTAAATGTCCCCTCTAGTAACAAAATAATAATAGCATTAGCAATGGGAATAGCACATGCAATCTATTCAACTAGAGCAATAGAGAAGGCCGATTTCTCTAATTGGATTAGTAAAATCAAACCTGGAACGTTAGTTTTTTACTCACCTAGCGAAAATACTTCAGAAAAAAGTTATATATTTGATGGAATATCTGACTTAGGCTACCCGACCTTAAAAGGGATGGGTATTAATAAAGGTATGATAACTACATTATCTAAAAAAGAAACTTGGAAAAATATTCGAATTGCACCAGAACAAAATAAATATAAACGTCAGAGAACTCTTACTAGTGATATAGGAATTGATAAGATTAATGAGAAATATGATGCAGATTCAGTTAGGCAGTTATTTAATCTTGGGAGTCCTTACTTCTTATTAATTGGAAATGAAAATAACATTCGTGAAGATACCCAAAAAAAAGTGGATGAGGATTTTACAATACAAGATTTTTTGAGAATCAAGAAATTTGGTGGAAGACAGTACTCTTTTATTTCTGAATGTTACTCTAGTAATGGGGATGAAGAAAATATATATGCTTTAGGTAACGGAATTCCAGTTGTAGTTGAGGGCGCTAATTCTTTTTTAAGATATTACCAAGATATTAAAATAAATCCTAAAGTTATTGTTTTAACAAGAAGTTCACCGTTAGATACAACTTTAGACGCTCTAGAAAAAATAGAACATTTACTTTTAACTGGTGAAATAAATGGCGATGAGGAATTTCTACAAAAAATTAGTTTAATTAATGTGCCTTCAAATATAGAAATTCTGTGTTGGAGGGAAAAAAATGAGTAATAATAGAGGTTCAAATCACTTTTATCAACTATCAAACTCTTATAAAATTAATTATATAAGAATAGAGAATCCTTTATTAAATCAAATTTATAAAATATCTAGGCCGAAATTTTCTGAAGAAGAATATGACAATGAACTGTTTGGTAGATTTTTAATGCCACTACGCTTTGCTTTATATGATATATCTACATCATTAAAACCTTACTGTGAAATAATAAACGAAGATAAGATCACGGAATTAAGAAATGTTATAGATACAATTAACGCAATTTATAACGACCAAGAAGTATATAGCCAATTATTTGATTTGCTTTTAAAAATTGTTTCTAGTAATAGAAATCCTATATTGGATTACCTGAAAAAAAATGTAATTAAACATAGTTCACAAACACATGTAGTAGTAACTAAACGAGAAATTGAAGAAAGTCAAAAAAGTTTCTTAAAGAGACAAACAGGTGTTCAAACTATTGAATTTTATTCAGAGAGAACTTTTAAAAGAACAAACAGGTCCTTTGACTTTGTTATTTTTATTGGAAATGAAAATTATTTTGATTACTCATTTAACAGTGTTCCACGAGCTAAGGTGAGTTACTATCTGTCATATAGTCTTTACGATAACAAATTTGAGAATAATAGTATGTTTTTACACCTAAATCAAGCAAGTTATTATTCTACCATGTATAAAGGCTTAACAATAACTAATGATGAAATTAAAAATATTAATGATGTAGATAACTTAAATTTAAAGGGATATTCTGAAGAACCAATTGATACAACTCCACCCACTAATATAGATGAACCAAAAGTAAGTTCATGGATATTTCAAGATATAGTTTCAAAAATAGACAAGCAAGAACACACAGAGCTTATTGAAATTGTACCAGTGGAATTAACACAGGGACGTATTATTCTCTTAGCAAACAAAGAAAGAAAACATGAAATACTTACTAATGCTCGAAGAATTGAAAAGAGAAAACTAGACTCTATAACAACCGAGGATTACTTATTAATTCGAAATCAAAGTGAAACCACGTTAATTAAAACAATAGCAGATGAACTTTTTGCTGATGTAAATATTTCCGAATACCGATACTTACAGAAAAAGTTAAAGAAGTACTTAAAAAAACTAGTAGAAAAGTATGGAACTGCAAAGCTATGCCGTATACTACAGAAAAAGGGATTAGAATCCATTAACGAATTGAAAATTAATCATTTATTAAAAGATGATTCATTTAAACTAAAGAATAATAAAGAGTATGCGAACTTTTTATTAATTCTTACTAAGGGAAATGAGAAAGCTGCCACGAAGTATTATGAGGCTTCACGAAAGCTTGCAGCATTCCATATTCAAGCTGGAAGAATGATTAGTAATGAATTAAGAAGAAAAATAAAACAATTAGATTTAGCACAACTTTATGAAACAGGTTCTCAAATTGTCGAATTACCAGAGTATAAAGGGGCTTCTTTTACTATTGAAATGATACTAGATTTTAAGAGTGAGATTTTTTCTGTTCCTTTAAGCCAAGAGAAGAAAGTAATAAAATATATATGAAAAGGGATGACTATATGGGACTTGAAATTAATATTGAGAATAGAGATGAACTTATTGATAATATCAAACAAGAATTGATTGGTCCAGTTAAAGTGAATAAGGACAAAATGTCCCCATTAAAAGTAACTCAAAATGTCGTCTTTTCAAACAGGGATGAAACTTATAGGAAATATTATAATTCTCAGACATTAGAAGAAATTATTCAGGTGAACCCTCCTTTGTTACAATATTCAGTTGGCGTTATATTCCCATTTGAGACTGCAAGTGATGAAGTATTAACTCAAGAGAAAGATCTAACAGAAATTAATGATGAAAGTGAAGAAAAATTTATTACGAAAGATGGAATAAAAAATATAGAAACGCTAATAGAAAGAGGTAGCTCATTTAATTTAAACAAAGAGGTAGATGAAGAGGAAAATGTCGACTTAATGCCACAAAAAAATGACTTCTCACCCGCAAGTTTAGCCCTGAGTTATTATGTGCAACTTGAGAATGAAAACTCTAAAATTAATATCGAGATAAATGGAGGAAGTTATAAGAATTTTACTATAAGTTTAGCAGATGGGAAGAAATTAAATAAATGGTGGGCTCGTGAAACAGTTAATATAGATCCAATCAAATTATCTAAAAAAGATTTAATTGAGAAATCTACTCATACTAAAAGCATAAATGTGAATGGATTAACTTTACAATTATTACTTTTTTCACGAAACTATGGGGATAATAAGTTTTTAATAACTATCAGTCTAACTAACCGAACTCCTGTCACATCTGACAATTTAATAGAAGAATGTTGTTTATTTCAGAGTGAAATATCAATAACCTTATCTGATTATATTCAGAATCAGTTTTGTCCTTACCCATCATCAACAACAACTAGTACATCAGAATTGGATGAAGAGGAAAGTTCTAATAGGTTACTTTATCGAGAAGCACAAACTTTTGCGTTAGGGCATGGTTGTTCGGCAAATTGGTTTAAAGATAAGGACCGTAGGTACATTGAAAGAATTTCATCTACATTTTTACCTGAATATGAAGCTATAAGTATGACACCTGATATTACTGATCAATATGGGAATACTTATGCGATTTCAATGTTAGAGTTAGCTGAAATAGTTCCAAACTCTGATACAATTGAGGAGATATTAAGTAATCTTGTAGAAACATATGAAAAATGGATTGATATAAAGGAAAAAGAAGTTGCATCTTTACAAGTTGAATACGGTAATACTCCAAAAAATCATTTAGAAAAGTGTAGGGAATCTGCGCAAAGAATGAAAAGAGGAATTGAACTTCTAAAAAAAGACGAGAATGTAAGGAAGGCCTTTAAATTAGCCAACTATGCAATGGCGATACAACAAGTTGTTGGAACCAATATTAGAGATGGTGAAGTTAAGGATAATGATATTTCTTTTTACCAAGAAATAGAATTCAGTGAAATACCCGGGTATAATGACATTTTTCGGAGGGGGAAGGGGAACTGGAGAGCCTTTCAGGTTGCATTTTTCCTAATGTCTATTCCTTCTGTAGCTGAAGGAAACTCGATCGATAGAGAGGTTGTTGACTTAATTTGGTTTCCTACAGGTGGTGGAAAAACGGAGGCTTATCTAGGTGTAGCAGCTTTCTCAATGTTCTTAAAAAGACTTAAAGATAATAATGACACTGGTACAGATATAATCATGAGGTACACACTTCGTTTGTTAACAACTGACCAATTTCAACGTTCTTCTAGATTAATTTGTGCAATGGAAATGTTGCGCAAAAAATTCTCTGAGGACCTTGGGGGAACTCCTTTCTCAATAGGAATCTGGTTAGGTTCGAAAGTAACACCTAATCAAAATGAAGGTTCTCATGGTGCTAAAGAACAACTAAAACAATGGAAAGAAGGAAATGACAGTAAGTCTTTCATAGTAAAGTCTTGTCCATGGTGCGGGGCAAAATTGGGGAAATATACAGTCAAAGATGAGACTGTGTCAAAAGGATTAGCTTCTAGACGTAAAAAAACAATGAAAAAGGAAGAGCGTATTTTTGGCTATGACTATAGCCGGAATAATAAAGAATTAACAATTTATTGCCCAGATGAGAAATGCCCATTTCATAACAAAGTAGATGTATATATTGTAGACGAATCTATTTATGAAAATCAGCCTACGTTTATTATTGGGACAATAGACAAATTTGCTATGTTATCATGGAAACCAGAAGCACGTGCATTGTTCGGGATTGATATGACTGGGAAAAGGCAATACTCACCTCCTAATTTAATAATCCAGGATGAACTTCATCTTATATCAGGTCCGTTAGGGTCAATGACGGGGATGTATGAAATATTAATAGAAGAATTATCAACGGATCGAAGAACGGGTAATTCAATTAAACCAAAAATAATATGTTCAACCGCAACAATACGTCGTTATGAAGAACAAATAATGGCTCTATATGGAAGAGATAAAAATCAAGCTAAACTATTCCCAAGTCCTGGGCTTTCCCATGACGATTCCTTTTTTGCGAAAGTAGCTGTTGACGAAAATAATCTTCCGGCTAAAGGAAGAAAGTATGTGGGCGTTTATTCTCCAGTAATTGGGATGCAAATGTTACAGGTGAAAATTTATTCTATACTATTGCAATCTGTAATGAATTTTCATGAGGACAAGAGAGACCCTTTTTGGACATTATTAAGTTTCTTTAATAGTTTAAGAGAATTAGGTGGGGCGCTCACATTATTACAAACAGATATACCTAGTTATCTCAATCAAGTACGTAAAAAACACAATATTACAGATAGAAACCAGACACGATGGCTTAATAATTTTCTTGAACTTACTTCACGATTAGATAGTGGAGAAGTTTCAGATGTAATTCACAAATTAAAAGATAAAAAGAATTCTATAGATGTATGTCTAGCTTCCAACATAATAGAGGTAGGGGTAGATATTGATCGGCTTTCATTAATGATTGTAGTGGGTCAACCTAAGAATACAGCACAATATATTCAAGTTACAGGTAGGGTTGGACGCAATTGGAAAGAGCGTCCTGGTCTTGTAGTTACTTTATATAAAACGGGAATCTCTAGAGATAAATCCCACTTTGAGCATTTTAGGGAATATCATGAACGTCTGTATTCAAAAGTTGAGCCAACAAGTGTAACTCCTTATTCAGATCCATGTATTAATAGATCTTTATATGGATTAATTATCGGATATCTAAGACAGTTACATGATGAACAAGTAGCACAGTCACCTGAGTATGTACGGGAGCATATAAACTCGTTAAATAGTTTTAAAGATTTACTATTAAACCGTGTAAAGTTGATTGATCCTAAGCAAACCCCAGTGGTAAAGGAAAACTTTGATATATACGTAAAACATATTATGAATTTAGGTGCAACAAGTTGGGAAGAGAAAAGTGATGGAGGATATTTTTTAATGTATCAGTCAGGAAGCTATATTGAGGAAAGATACAAAGGTACTGCACTACCTGTTCCTATGTCAATGAGAAATGTTGATGCTTCATGTCAAGGTGAAGTCACGAACTCTTATCTTGTGAAAGAGTTGGAGGAAATTCTTGTATGAAAAATAAAAATGAAACAAGAATCCCTTTAAGAAGAGCTGAGTTGATATCACCTTTTGGTGTAGGTGCTATATCAACAAACAATGAAGGTATTAATATGATGACAGGCGTACTTGATCAGTGGTTTAAAGGAAGTAATGTAGATTTAGCTGATTATAGGTTTAATGAGTCAAGACTTGAGAATATCCTAGGAGTTAAGGAATTTCGTCTTCCTCCCGATTATAGATCAACATTTGGTAAAAATGGAGGCAGTCTTAAAAATGTAGATCTTAAAATTCCTATGATACTTTTTCCTACATGGTTTTACTGTAACCGTTGTAGGAAAATGGAGAAGCTTCATCTTGCTGATATTAGTAAGAAAAAGTGCAAACATTGTAATAATGGTTACTTAGTTCAAGTACCGTTTGTTACAGTTTGTAAGCATGGGCATATTGATGATTTTCCTTGGAATCAGTGGGTTCATAGAGATATATCGAATAAATGTAAAGGCCCTTTAAAACTTGTCTCAACAGGAGGAGCAACACTTACAAGTATGCGTGTTGAATGTACTGTTTGTGGAGAGAACTATAAAAGGTCATTAAAAGGGATTACCTCTAAATTAGACAATGGAAATATTTCTCCTCTTGTAACACAAGTACAAGAAGGAAAAACTTTTCTATGTACCGGTAGAAAACATTGGTATGGTACTAATGAAACTGCACATGAAGAATGTCTTGAACAACCTTTTGTGTTGTTAAGAAACTCGAATAACGTTTATTATCCTGACGTTATTAGCGCTCTTTATTTACCTGGAGATTACTCAAGTGAACTTAAAGAAGTAATTGAATTTTTAAAGCAGGAACCAATTGCTCATGAAATTGAGACATTGAAAATTATTATTGATGAAAAAGAAAAGATTGCAACTTATCTATTAAGTAAGTTTAGTGTCGATCTCCAAACAGCAAACAATCAAACTATTATTAAGGCACTTACTGTAATTGAAGGCGAGAGTCTGGTAGTAGAAGATAATGAGTTAGAAGATATTGAAAAGAAACTTAGGTATCAGGAATTTTGTTCTCTCAATGAAACAATAGATAATCAGCATCTAAAAGTTGTTTCAGAGTTCGATGAAAAATTGAATTCACTAATGGAGTTTAAAAAATTAGGGATATCTAAAATTCATCTGGTACCTAAATTACGTGATACTAGGGTATTGTTTGGTTTTGAAAGGCTTAATAGTAATCAATCTATAAATAGAGATAAAATAATTAAAGGAAGAGAATTACTTTTTAGGAATCCTAGTAGTCCAGAAAATAATTGGTTGCCGGGTTATACAGTTTACGGAGAAGGTATATTTATTGAATTCAATGATGAAGCTTTAACTAATTGGGAAAGTAAACTGGTAAATGAACATTTTAATTTACTACAGTCTAGGTATAACGAGATAGAAGCAGCGGGTATAGTGATGGGAAGAGAGTTGAATCCTAGGTATGTCATGTTGCACACGCTAGCTCATTTGTTAATTTCTGAGATGATCTTTGAATGTGGATATAGTACTTCAGCTTTACGGGAACGTTTATTTATATCAAAAGAAAATGGAAAAGAGATGAACGGCTTTTTGATATATACTGCTTCTGGTGACTCTGAAGGAACTATGGGTGGCTTAGTTAGGTTAGGAGAAAAGGATACATTACTACAGATACTAGAAAGATCTATTAATAAAGCTAAATGGTGTTCATCAGACCCAGTCTGCACAGAAATTGGAGTAACATCGGGTCAAGGAATCCATTCATTAAATATAGCCGCTTGTCATAACTGTACTTATCTTCCCGAAACGTCATGTGAAGAGTTTAATAGATTTTTAGACAGATCATTGATTGTGGGGTTACCAAATGTCCAGGGAGTTGGTTTTTTTGAAGATTATCTGAAAAAAATACACGCGAAGTAGAGAATAGTTATTAAGGATATTATTTCACTATACGCGGTCGGCAATTTGTATAAATGTATAGAAAGAACTAATACTATAATCCAAAAGAGAATTAATTTTGTAAGTGTATGGGATGAAAGGTTATTGTCTTGCTTCCTTATGTGAGGCAAAACCTTTTTGTGGAAAATTCATTAGGTGTTTGAGTGACCGAACCAGCGCTTCTAAGTAAGGGTTTTTATGTCATTATTTTTTAGTATTCCTAATTTATCGTCTAATGAAACATTTGCATACGTGATAAGGTAATCCAGATTTTAATATTATACATCATCTGAGGTGTTAACTAGTATGGATGCCAATACAAATGAATTAATTAGAGTAAATATGTGAATAATTTTAAACAATACAGAAAGAAAGAGATAACGGGTTATTTACATCAGCTAGTAACTATAATTTTAAATGTAAGAAAATCCAATATGCAACGTTAAGAGCTGCTTAATGAAATTAAGGTAAACATATATAACAGAAAAATAATTTTGTATAACTATATATATTCACACCACTAACTATACGAAAAGTGACATTTATTAATTGCTGATAATTATCCACTTACATAGAAGTAAATAAGATAAAGTATCGTGTAATAGAAAATTCATGATAAATATATAATACGTTTATTACAGTTAAGAAACAAATTGTTTAAGTGAGCAATTCATTAAGGGGGAAAAAATGAATTTAATAAATGGATTATCAGATAACGATTTAATTAAAGCCTAAAGTGAAGTAATTAATGAATTAAAAAAAAGAGGAATTATTAGGAGTAAAAATTTATTAGGTGACTTGGGTGAATATATAGCAATAAATTATTATAGTAATACTATAGGTTTGCCAAAGTTACAGCCAGCACCTATAGACACTCAAAATATAGATGCAATAAGCGTAAAAGTTGACAGATATAGTATTAAATCTACTACAGGAAAAGTAACAGGTGTTTTTTACTGATTGAATGAGCCAAATACTAATGAACCAGAATCTCAAAAGTTTGAATACATCATAGTAATGAAATTTTATGAAGGTTATGTTCTTGAAAAGATAATAGAGCTAAGTTGGATAAATTTCTTGAAAAATAAAAAATGGCATAGTAAAGTGAGGGCATGGAATTTAACGGTTACACAAAAGCTAATAAATAATTCTAAAATTGTTTATTCAAATAAGCTCCAAACTAATGAAGATTAAAAAAAGATTGAAAAGTAAGATGGAAAAAAAGACCTAAATTCAAGCAAACTACAAGATGAAAGTGGAAATCATACTTTTAAGAAGGGTTATTATTACAACAGATGATGATTGATACTACTTTACAGTAACGGGGCGTGAAATTCATAAAGACAATATCAACACAGTAAAGAAAATCTCTACTGTGTTGATATTTTTACAATTTCATTAGTATCATTCAGAAAATATGGTTGAATTGCTTTAACCATATTTTTTGCAATTAATTCAACAACTGGAACGGTAACTGAATTACCAAATTGTCGGTAAGCTTGGGTGTCCGAAACGGGTATAATGAAATTTTCAGGGAAACCTTGTAATCTTGCACATTCACGAGGTGTTATCTTTCTTGGGTTTTTTCCTTTTTGTTCAATTAATACTTCACTACCATCCTTATAATACCTAGCGCTAATAGTGTTTGTATACGGACTTTCAGCATTGAAGAGGGAGAATCCAAACCCATTACCTTTCTCCTTATGAGCTGCTTTTCTTCGTAAGTGTCCTTGGTATAGTCGATCTGATATAGTATATTTGTTATCTACATCTTTTTGTAAAATCGAACCAACATTCGTTTTTTCATATGAAGGGCTTGGAAATTTGAATAAGATATCGTGTCCCCCTATTGATGAATGAAATCCTACAATGAAAATTCTCTCTCTATTTTGAGGAATTCCAAAATCGGCCGCCCTTAGCACCTCAATATGCAATGAGTAACCTAATTCTTCTAAAACTTGTTTTATTTTTGCCAGTGTTTGTCCCTTATTATGTCCTTTTAATTGTTTTACATTTTCTAATAAAAATGCTTTGGGACGTTTTGTTTTTAATATATTTGCAATGTGAAAAAAGAGGGTTCCACGAGTGTCCTCAAATCCTTTTTTTAATCCTGCTTGAGAAAATGGCTGACAAGGGAATCCAGCTAGTAGAATATCGTGGTTAGGAATTGAGTGTGGATCAATTAAAGTAATATCACCTACTGGAACTTCTCCAAAGTTTGCTTTGTATGTCTTACAAGCAAATTTGTCCCATTCTGAAGCGAATACAGATTGACCACCTTGCCTTTGAAATGCCAGTCGAATTCCACCAATTCCTGCAAAGAGATCTATCATTTTAAATGTTGGGTTTTCTAAAGGGGGAAATGGGGGAATCTCCGGAAATTTTAAAATTGCTTGAAGTTCTATTGATGAGGGCTCTGTTTCCCCGTTTTCCCATCTTCTTAAAGTTCTGTCCCCATTTTTCCCCATTCCAAGGGAATCTGCTAATTCTTTTTGAGTCATCCCTAATCGAATTCTTTTTTCTTTAATTATTTTATATGTACTCATTCACTACACTCCAAATGTGTATTTGTTAGGTCGTATTGTCCTTTTGTTGACACAATTTTACCAAACGTTTATTCGGGTGTCAATGTAATTTTGTATTTATGTTTTAGAGTATAGTAGTAATAATTGTACTTAAAGTTACTTTTAAGGTATATTATAGGAAAAAAGTTGGTGTTTAAGAAGTGGGAGGAAGTTATGGAACTCAGAGATTTAAATAAGTTAGCAAATCAATCAAAACATAATTATAGTCATTATTTTAATAGTAAAGATTTTAAACTCCCTAGAGATTTTAAAGATTTATTTTCGGAAGTATTAAATTCTAATGATGCAACAATTCATTACAATGATTATACAGCTGAGATAATTCGAAATTCGGGAAATAAAATTTTCTTCCCGAACCAATGGTTCTATATTGCGACATTTGTAGTTGATTATGTAAAAGAATTAATAAAGTATAAGAAGTGTTTAGAGGATGTATGTGAAGCATATTTCAGCAATTCTAAAGCGTTTTGGAACGAAATAAAGGATTTGAAAGGTAGTGAGATTGAAGATATTACTCCAAATTTAAATAAGGCAATAGAAGAACATTTTATAAACGAGCAGCAAAATAAGGACTATCTTATAACGTTTATAACAGATTATTCTTGGTGGTATGGGCAAAAAACGATTGATAGAACTGACTATTATGTTTCGCCTTGCTTAAATTTGTTAGAGCTAGTTAATGTTAGTCAATCTTATGTATCACAAATTGTAAGCTATATGGCAGAAAACGAACAATTATTTACTATGGGATTAGAATTACAAGAACAAAGAGCTGATGAAGCAAGTAATATTGTTGATAATAGCAATCATGTTGCTGAAAATATAATTGTTTATGGAGCTCCTGGTACGGGAAAAAGTAACTACCTGGAGAAAAATTTCTTTAATGGAACAAGAGTTGTCTTTCATTCCGAATATTCTTATTATGATTTTGTGGGGAGTTATAAGCCAGTTCCAGTATACAAAAGAGGAGAGACGCTATACGGAGTAGATGGGGAAGAATTTTCGCTTGGAGAGCCAAGAATTAATTATCAATATGTTCCAGGACCATTTATCAATGTGTTAATAGAGGCTATAGAGAATCCAACAGAACAGTTTACTCTGTTAATAGAAGAAATAAATAGAGCGAATGCTCCATCTGTATTTGGAGATATTTTTCAACTGATGGACCGTAATAAAGATGGAAGAAGTGAATATGTAATTATTCCAAATGTCGAACTGGCAAAATACTTGAGCTCTCTAGGCGGGACCGTTCAGCATCTAAGTAAGGGGTTATATATCCCTAATAATATGAATATTGTTGCAACGATGAATAGTGCCGATCAAGGTGTATTTGTATTAGATTCAGCATTTAAGCGGAGATGGAAATACAAGTATATGGAAATTAAAGAGAGTGGCTTTGTTCATGAGGACATCTTAGTTAAGTATGCTGGTGCCACTTTTAAATGGAGAATGTTATTGGCTTCTATTAATAATAAGCTGAAGCAGCTTGAGATTAATGAAGATAGGCTTATTGGACCATATTTTATTAGCCCTGATGAAATTGAAGATAATAAAAATGTTGCTGCCAAATTATTAATATATCTATGGGATGATGTTGTTCGATATAAGCATAATGATTTTTTTGTTGATGGAATTAGAACATATTCTGAGCTTGTTAATGCTTATTACAATGAAGTAGATATTATGGAGATTGTTGATGACCTAAATAAAATGATTAGTAAAGAAAGTATATTGGAAGAAGAAGAAATGGAGTTAGAAGAAATTCAAGAATTAGATGAAGAATAACTTTTAGGTAAATTGGTGGGATATAGTATGGAATTGAAATCGAATTTTAAAATATATACAGAGTATACAAACTATAATAATGATTTCCCCAAGGATGTTATAAATAATTTTTTAAAAAATGAACTATGTATTATAAATGGACCTAAGATTCGATTTAGAGTAGTTGGTTTTATTGTTTTTAAGGATGAATTTATAATTGTTTTTCCTAAAGGTTATTTGCTCCCAAAAAATGATGATGAGTGTAGAGGGCATATTGTTACTCTTCTACATGTCTTAATGAAATATAGAAAAGAGGCTACATTAGATACTCTTGAAATGCAGTTACTTGGTGGAACAACTGGAGAACAAAGAGAAAGCCTAGTTACTGCCTTTGATCTTATAGAAGATTTTAATCAAAATGGTTTAATACAGAAGGAATTAAAGTTGAAGTCTATCCATTTTAATGGACATGTCGATTGGCCATCGACCATCGTAAAAAAGCAACCAATTGTATCTGACAATACTGTGGTATATGTGGATACGATCTCAAATAGAAAAACAATTGATAAGCAGCACATGTTAATGATGTTACATGATTATTGTATTAATAGAAGTTTTGAACGTTACGGCTGGTTATTCGACTATTCAATTGAGAAAAGGGTTATAGAGCTTCCGTGTGATATTAATTATGCTTTGAATTTTTTAGAAATGGAAATGAGGGATACTTTTGTAGAGAGAGAAGTAAAACTTATCTACTTAATGATTAATTTTCTTCGTGGAATCAAAGCGGAACAAGTTGAAAATAAGTTAGATGTCTTGGTTACTCCTTATTTTTACAACGTATGGGAAGCTATTTGTAGTAAATTATTTAACAACGAATATCAGAGTCTTAGAAAGTTAATCCCAAAAATAAATTGGGAGATTGATTCAGATGCAATTGTTCAATCGCAAAGACCGGATATTATGTACATAGAAAATGATGCTTTGTACATCTTAGATGCTAAGTATTATGATATCAACAAGAATTTACCAGGTTGGCATGACATTGTGAAACAGATGTTTTATGCTTTTACCATTTTTAAAAATATAAAATCAAGTAAATTAAAATTTTCTAATGTAAGATTAAAGAAAAGGCTTCTGCAAATAACAAAAGTAGAGAATATGTTTATCTTTCCATCAGGTGAAAAAGAGATTATGAAATATGTTGGAAAAGTTAACATTGAAAATAATTCCGATTTTGAAGATATTAAAGCGATAAAGATTAATACTTTCTTTTCAATGAGGTGTTATATTGGAAAGGAGAAGTTTGATTATAGAGAATCAATGAATAAAACAGAAAGCATAAGAGTTTAATAGCTCTTATGTTTTTTTGTTAGAAGCCTTTTGTTGAGTCAATAGGACCCGAAAAATGCCTAAATTAGAAAATACCATGTTAAAATATTCGTAAAAGATTTGGAGAAAATTTCATAATAAAGTTAGGAGAGTATGATTAATCAAAAAAAGACCGAGGTCATTGCATTAGTTGCTGTTTCAGGCGGTAAAACAACGATTACTTCTAGGTTACAGAGGATTTATTAAAACGCTATTTTTTGATGATTATGATTTGGAAGGACCTGAAAATATCATAGATTGGGTGGACAGAGGTGGAGATCGGGAGGCATGGAATTTAACGCCTTTTTTGAAGGATTTAGAAAGATTAAGCAATGCACCATTGGATTACCTTTTTTTAGATTATCCTTTTGCCTATACTCATAATGAGGTGAGTGGCTATCTCGATATGCTAGTCTCAACAAAACCCAATTCTGATTTTATTGTCGATGGTTCTCAATCTATTGATGAGATAGTAGATCAAATAAGGCAACAGCTGATAACTTTGCCTTTGTAGTAGCGCTGTGGTTTTTCATTCAGCGAGCCTCTCTACTAAATGATTATTCTTTCTCTATCAAATGGTTATTTTTATGAGTCAACATTCATTATAAAAATGTCTTGAATGTTTGCGAATTCACTCTTTGATTGTAACGGGTGTAGTGACTCCCAAAGGATCAGCGCCGTTTGAAGATTTACTCTGACGACAAGCCCTTGGGAAAGCATCTACCTAAAGTGGAAATTAAAAACCTAATCGCTCGGTTTTCATTAAAAGATAGTAATGATGAAAGGGGTTCATTTCTATAAAAAATTCTTCTTCCCTCTAATAAACTTACAAGTAAAACCTCATTATGTTATAGTTCAAATTAAAAAGAAGGTTTTAATAATGAAAATAGATGAGCCTAAGATTTCACCTTTAGAGAATTTAACTCCTAAGAATTTTTCGGATATTTTGGAAGAGCTGGATCCAGAGATTGAGGGTGCGATTATTACGGATTCCGATTTTTCTAATGAAGAATTAGAAAGAGTTCGCTTATACAATACGGTCATAAAAAATGGGAACTTCTCCAATACCGATTTTAGTCGAATTGATTTAACCGATGTCCATTTTGAGAATTGTGATTTCTCTAATGCGAATATGCAGAAAGCTTCTATTCATAGGGTAGCATTTAAAAATTGTAAACTACTCGGTACCGTTTTGACTGATTCATCGATTGGTAATGTGAAGTTTACTGATTCTATTTTAAATATGGCGATGTTCGGAAATTCAAAAATAGAAAAAGTCATTTTTCAGAATGGCTCTATTTTAAACGCTGATTTCTATGAGTGTCGCTTTAAGAAAGTGCTCTTTGATACTTGTCAAATAACGGGGACCAATTTCATACGGAGCCCTTTAAAAGGGGTCGATATTAGTTCCTCTCATTTTGATACGTTAACGGTTGGGCTTGAAAATGTATCTGGATGTACCGTCTCTACTCATCAAGCGATACAATTTGCCTCTTTACTTGGATTGAAAATTAAATGATTTAGTAATTATCTTTACTCGGACCTTTCTTCTTATCAAAAGAAGCAAGGTCTTGTTGAGTTTATAGATTCTTTATGAAAGCTAGCAGACACAAGACACGGAGACTCCAGTGAGAGGAAGTGGCAATAACGAAATCCTCTTTAAAAAAAAGTTAGTTCAGCGCAAACCCACCGAAGTGACTTTGGAAAGCGAATAGGCGGGGAACTATATAAAGTTCTTCATTTATGCGCGTTGTACCCTCATTTCATTTTGATGAAGTAATTTATAGAACCCGTAGTAGAAGTCTTTTAGTGTGAAATTCGAATTACTGAAAAAGCCCAATCTAGTAAAAAAGTGTTAAACTATTTATTACAGATAGACGGTAAATATTCGATGAAAAGTCGGGAGGTTTTTATGAATCAAAAAAGACCGAGGGTCATTGCACTAGCTGCTGTTTCAGGAGGAGGTAAAACAACCATTACTTCTAAGTTACAGAGGATTTTTCCGAATAGTAAAACGCTGTTTTTTGATGATTATGATTTGGAAGGACCTGAAGATATCATAGATTGGGTGGACAGAGGTGCAAATCGAGAGGAATGGAATTTAACGCCCTTTTTGAAGGATTTAGAAAATTTAATCAGTGAACCATTGGATTACCTTTTTTTAGATTATCCTTTTGCCTATACTCATAATGAGGTGAGTGATTATCTCGACTATACGATTTTTATTGATACTCCATTAGATATCGCTATGGCTAGAAGGATTATGAGGGATTTTAGTCAATCTTCCAGCGAAGATATTTTATTAGATATGAAAAATTATTTGTTAAAAGGAAGGCGTGGCTATCTTGATATGCTAGTCTCAACAAAACCCAATTCTGATTTTATTGTCGATGGTTCTCTACCCATTGACGAGATAGTCGAAAACATTAGACAACAGCTGATAGCTTTGTCTTTGTAGTCGCGCTTAAAGCCTTTCATTCAGTGAACTACTCTACTAAATAATTCATTTTTTCTTATCAAATGTTTATTTTTATGAGTCAACATTCATTATAAAAATGTCTTAAATGTTTGAAAAATTACTTGTTGATTGTAACAGTAGGTAGTGACTCCCAAAGGAACAGCGCCGTTTGAAGATCCACTCTGACGAAGCTCTGCGTAGTCAGAGTTAGCTGAAGACAAGCCCTTGGGAAAGCAACTACCTAAAGAGGAAATCAAAAACCTAATCGCTCCGTTTTCATTAAAAAATGTCTTGAATGTTTATGAGATCACTCGTTGATTGTAACGGTAGGTAGTGACTCCCAAAGGAACAGCGCCGTGTGAAGATCCACTCTGACGAAGCTCTGCGTAGTCGGAGTTAGCTGAAGACAAGCCCTTGGGAAAGCATCTACCTAAAGTGGAAATCGTTATGACTTCTTATAATTTGAATGACACTACCTAACTAAAAAAGGCACGACTAAAGCCTAAAATGAATATGCTATTGTATTAACTTCTAGGCGATGAGGTCGATTTAATGAAGAATAATGACTTAAGAAGTAATTATCCAATGAATAACGTAACCAATAATTACCCCATTAACGACGTGAATGATTTGAATTTAGATATGAGTCTAAAGCTTGCTGTAGTTGGAGGGATTATTACGACTATTGGTGATGCGATTGCAACCTATGCCGCAAGCTTAGCAGTGAATGAAGCGATTGAAAGCACGATTACAGACAGAAGAGAATCACAAGAACAAGAAGCCCGTTTAAAACAACTGGAAAATCAAATCAATCTTTTAAATCAAAAAATTGAACAATTAACCAAATCGGATAAATAAATATTCAACAAGTTTTCCTCCTAATTAATTTACATGTGTAATCATAAGGGCTGACACAAAGCCGATTTTTCGCCTAAGTAGTTAATGGTGCTTGCTAGGTGCATACTCATACACGATGGGCCTTCCTTCTTTTTGATAAGAAGGGGGGCCTTTTTGAATGGAGATAACCTCTATGTAGTCTTAGTGGACTGTCATGCATCTAACATCTGTTGAGTTCTTCTGTTTGTTTATTGAAACGAAGGATTGGACACACTTCTGCATAATAATCTTTAGAGAAGCCGTTAACTCCTTCTAGACCTTCCTCACCTTTAAAAAAAGCTAAGTTGAATTTTTTCCTAATGTTTGAAGAGGTATTCGTTGAAAACTATAGAATGAATCATTATACTTTCTTCAAAGGGCTCTAGATTAAAAAATATCGAATGGGAGGATTCATGATGAAGTATAGAAATTTAGGTCGAAGTGGCTTGAAGGTTAGTGAAGTGAGCTTAGGGAGCTGGTTAACCTACGGAAAAACGGTTGAAGATCAATTAGCTGAGCAAACGATACATAAAGCTTATGAATTAGGAATTAACTTTTTTGATTCAGCTAATGTGTATGAGCGTGGCAAAGGAGAGCGTGTGATGTCTCAAGCTTTAAAATCCTATCCTCGTGAATCTTATGTCATCACGACAAAAGCCTTTTGGCCAATGGGAGAAGGCCCCAATGACCGTGGATTATCTAGAAAGCATGTGTTCGAGCAAGTGCATGCTAGCTTAAAAAGAATGGATTTGGATTATATCGATATTTTTTATTGTCATCGCTATGACCCTGAAACACCTGTTGAAGAAACGTTACGAACGATAGATGATCTTGTGCGTCAAGGTAAGATTCTTTATGCAGGAGTCAGTGAGTGGAGTGCTGCTCAAATTGAAGAAGCGGTAAAAATTGCTGATCAATTTTTACTTGACCGTATTATCGTCAATCAGCCACAATATAATATGTTTCATCGTTATATTGAAAAAGAGGTCATTCCCGTTAGTGATAAGCACGGAATTGGTCAAGTTGTCTTTTCACCTTTAGCTCAAGGAGTGTTAACAGGTAAATATAAAGGAAATCAAATTCCTGAGGATAGTCGTGCTTCGAAAAGCTCCATTAATCAATTCATCAAAGGAATGATTAATGAAGATGTTTTACAAAAAGTCGACCAATTAGATCACTTAGCAAAAGAACTCGATATTACGCTACCTAGTCTGGCTCTCTCATGGATTTTAAGACAACCGAATGTGGCAAGTACATTGATTGGTGCAAGTAGACCAAGTCAGGTAGAGGAAAACGTAAAAGCAATTGACATAATCCTAGCGGATGAAGTCATTCAGAAAATAGAAGAAATTTTAAATTAATTCTTTAGAAAGAGCCGTCTTTAAAGGTTTCAGCGCCTGAATAAGACGGTTTTTTTTATGGAGATTTAAGATTTTCCTCTAAATGGGATACTTCTATTATTCTCACTTTCTCATTAACATTTTTAATTCTCTGACTATTAACTGATTGAATTCGTAAGCGCTACCATGTAAGATAGAATCATAGATTTTAAAATAACACACAACATTTCAACGTAAACCGGAGGGTCTAACATGAGTCAACCATTGATGACAGCAGCTATACTTGAAAAGCCATTTGAAATGACGGTAAAACAAATTGATATTCCGAAGCCAGGAAATGATGAGGCTCTTGTTAAAGTATATTGTATCGGGATTTGTGGGTCAGATGTTCATTATTATGAACACGGTAAAATAGGAAGATATGTGGTAGAGAAGCCACTTATATTAGGTCATGAATTAGCTGGAGAGGTAGTAGAGGTAGGGGAGCATGTAAAAGATGTCCAAGTAGGAGATCGGGTTGCTGTTGAGCCTGGTATACCTTGTGGGAAGTGTGAATATTGTAAGGGTGGAAGATATAATCTATGTCCAGATGTCAGCTTTATGGCAACGCCTCCTGTCGATGGAGCTTGGGCTGAATATGTGAGCGTGCGAAGTGACTTTCTTCACAAATTACCGGACGATGTTTCTTATGAGGAAGGTGCTTTAATAGAGCCTTTATCTGTAGGGTTTCATGCGATGAAGCGAGGTAGAGTGCAGCCTGGGGACAGTATTTTCATTACTGGATTAGGACCAATTGGACTACTAACCATTGAGGCAGCTAAATTATTTGGGATTACAGAAATATACGCCAGTGATGTATTAGCTTCGAGAAGAGAGCTTGCACTTGATATGGGAGCAAAGGCGGTTATTGATCCGATTGCAGAGAACACCGAGCATCAATTAGATTTTTTGACAGATGGAAACGGAATCGATGTATTGATTGAAACCTCTGGAAATGCTAGAGTGATGAGTGATTCTGTGAAGTTCGTTAAACGAGGCGGACGAATTGTTTACGTAGGAATGCCTATTGAAGATAAGATTCCAATGGACATGCTTTCTCTTATAGATAGTGAGATCGATATAATGGGATTATTTCGATATGTAAATACTTATCCAGCTGTTATCAAAAGTCTAGGACAGCAAGGAGTCTCTATAGAAAAAGTGATTACCGATAAATATCCGTTAAGTGAAATTAAAACAGCCATTGAAGTAGCGAGAACAGAAAAAGAGAAAAGTATAAAAGTGATGATTTATCCAGGAAAATAATAGAAATAGAAAACTCTCATCCATTTTGAAGATGAGAGTTTTTTTTATAAGCCACCGGGCATAAACAATTTATTTATGAATAAAGTGACAGCACCTAATACCATCCCTTTTTTTCCTAGTTCTGAGCGAACAATTTGTATCTCTTCCTGTGCACCTTTTAGAGAATATTGTTCAATCATTTGTTGTAAAGGGTTAAAAACAAAATCATCTTTAAAGATTTGACCTTCTAAAATAATTTTGGAAGGCTTTAAAAGATTAATCATATTGGCAGTCGCAATACCTAATGATTTTCCAGACTCCTCAAGTATCTTAATCGTTAATGCATCGCCTTCTCGAGCCGCTTTAAAAAGTAGATCAATAGAAAGCTCTTGTCTATTATTTTCAAGACGATTCTTTAGGATAGAATCTTGATCTAGTTTTAATTCTTCATCTAAACGATCTAAGATAGCGGTCTCAGAAGCGCAGGCCTCTAAACAACCGTTGTTACCGCAGTGACATTTAGGTCCATTTATATCAACAACGGTATGTCCGATTTCACCAGCGGTATTGAATGAGCTCTTGTATACCTCGCTATTAAGAACGATTCCAGAGCCAATACCTCTACCTACACTAATACAGATAAAATCGGAGATACCTTGTCCTTGTCCAAACCAATTTTCAGCTAAAGCTAAAGCTCTAACATCATTTTCTATCATAACAGGTATATCAAATTGCTTCTCTAATATTTCCTTTAAAGGTAAATTCCTTAGCTGTAGATGAGGGGCGAAAATCGCGATTCCTTTATCAGGATCAACAAGTCCGTGCATAGCCACGCCGATACCAAAGACTTGTTTTTTATCGACTTCTTTTTCTTCTAACACATAAGAAATGTTTTCTTTTATCATTTCAATAAATTCCTCTTCTTTTGGAAGAGTTGCTAATTTTTGCACATAATCAAAGATAATTTCACCATTTAATTTAGATAGAACGACACGAATAATTTCAGCCGCAGCATACACTCCTACAATATAATAGGCAGAATAATTAATACTTAACATAATAGGTCTTCTGCCACCACCATTTGTTTGTAGAGCTTCCTCTTCTATAACAAGGTTTCTATCGATTAATTCATTCACTAAACCGCCAACAGTTGGTGGAGTTAATTTGGTAAGCTTTGCAATATTAGCTCGTGAAATGGGTCCTTGATTATGAATTACATTTAAAATGGTTGATTGATTTAATGATTTCATTCCTTCAAAGCTACCAGTAGTGTAGACCATATTTCCATCCGCCTTTTATTTGTTTAAAAATCTATAAAAATTATGCTTAGAAATCCTATATTCTTCTAGTTAGTACTAACTATATCATATTACTTGTGAAAGAGTGTTGTCTATAATCCTCCTACAAGTAAATACATTTTTGAAATAATTCGTTTAATATGGTAAGCCTGCTTCTTTATTTTATAGAAAAGGAAAAATGATTTTATTTCCAAGGCCTCCAAATGCCTCTCCAATTTGTCTCAAGCTCGAAGGAATAATGCTCGGGCTCGTACTGATTGAGTAGGTAGCGAAGAGCATTGTAGGCTAGAAAAGCTATTATTCCAGCCCAAATAATTAAGGCGATGGTTATGATGGAACAAATAATACTGATGAACACCATATAAAGAACGATATTCATCGTGAAAAGGAAATGTTCTACGAATAGCTTAAATGCCCGTTTAAAGAGAATCGTAAATCTTTTTTCATCTTGCTCTAGAGAAAGTGGAATGATATACATCATTAAACAGTGCCACATAACGATACCGAATAGTAGTAGGATGGCTATAACATAACTTAGGAAGTGACCCATACTTATTAATGTAAGAAAGTATACAACTCCTGGGAAGATGATAAGAACGTGTAATACTAATAATTTCGTACCGAATGTAAAATGACTTCGAAGGCTCGCCCAAAAATCCCTCGGTGATACCGCCGCTCCTCTTGAAGATTGTTGAATGATAGAAACAAGAGCGAGTGTGGCGGGTCCGATAGTAAAGATAGGGAGAACACAAAGCCACCAAAAAAAGGTGGCCCAAATCATCGTACCTAGCATTTGATAGCTATCATAAAGGGAGCGATTAAAAACGGTCATGGCATTTTTCATAGTGATTATCCTTTAATCCCAGTTAGAGCGATGCCTTTTACAATAAACTTTTGTGCAAATAAGAATAGGATAATAACAGGCAATGCTGAGAATATCGTTGCAGCCATTAATTTAGCGAATTGGATATTGAATTGTCCTTGCATAATCGCTAATCCGACTGGTAATGTTCTCATGTCTGTACTTGTCGTAACAATTAAAGGCCATAAATAATCATTCCAATTCCCCATAAAAGTAAATAGCGCCAGTACCACTAAGGAAGGCTTTGCAAGTGGTATAATAATTTTCCGATAAATAAAGAATGATGAAGCACCATCTATTCTTGCGGCCTCCTCAAGCTCAAAAGGAATGCCTATAAAAAACTGGCGCAATAAAAATATTCCAAACACACTACCTAGGCCAGGGAATATCATAGCTGAATAGTTATTAACCCAACCTATATCACTAATCATTCCGTATAAAGGCACTAAATTCATAACAGGTGGTATCATCATCGTAGCCATTAAACTCCAAAATAATAAATCTCTTCCCTTAAATTTAAGGCGGGCAAAGGCGTAAGCGGCCATTGAGTTTAATAATAATATTAATGCTGTATGAATGGTTGCAATAAAAAAGCTATTCCAAAACCAACGTAAAATCGGCACATCCTGTCTTGCGAATACATCGATATAATTTTGAAAAGTAAGGGTCTCCGGTATCCAGCGAATAGGCCATGAGATGGCTTGGCTTTCTGGTTTCAGAGAGGTAGATAGAACCCATAATAAAGGCAAGACCCAAAATAAAGCCATAATGCTTAAAAATATAAAACTTGACCATTTAGATGATTTATCTCCTAGAGCCATGGATATTCCTCCAATCTATTTCTCTTTTGTCATCAATTTGAATTGTATAAGGCTAATACAAAGTAAAATCATACCTAATACAACGGACAGGGCTGCTGCTAATCCAGCTCTTGGATTACCTCCAGTAAATCCAACTTCATAAATATAAAGAATCAGAACTCTCGTGTCATAACCAGGTCCTCCACCTGTAGCCAATTGAGGCTGCGCCATGACATTAAAGGAGGCGAGAGTTGTCATGACTAACACAAAGGCTAAGGGACCTTTAAGTCCTGGCAGTGTCACATGTATAAATTGTTTGAATTTATTGGCTCCATCGATTTTGGCAGCTTCATATAATTGATCAGGAATATCACCTAGACCAGCAAGAATTAAAATCATATTGGTTCCAATAGTCCACCAAATAGTCATCAAGACTAAAGATACCCAGACCCATGGAACTCTAGTTAACCAAGGGATATTGTCCAGTCCTACCATGCCTAGATAATAATTCACAATTCCAGCGTTCGTATCTAATAACCAAATCCAGATTAGGACGACTGTTACAACAGAAAGTAGACTTGGAGCATAAAATAAAGCACGGAAAAAGTTATGTCCGAATGGGCGTGCATGAATACCAATAGCTAAAAATAGTGGCACGATAATTAAAAATGGGACAGATAATACCACGAATGTTAATGTTGCCTGAAAGGCTGACCAAAAGTAGTCAAAATAAAGACTATCTGTGTTCCAGAGGATATTGGCATAATTCTGAAGGCCAACAAACTCCATGTCGGTGAAGAAATTCCAATTATTAAAGCTAATCACAAAACCATAAAAAGTTGGATAAGCTAAAAAGATGATAAAAAAGATTAAATGAGGTCCTATAAAAAGTATCGGAGTTAATTTCTCTTTCCACTTTTTCTTTGATTTTATTGAATGAGAGGTTTGGTTGTTTTTGATAACATCGCTCATTTTATACTCTCCTTGTATATGAATAAGGAGGGGCTTTGCCCTCTCCTCGTCCTAAAAGGTTTTCTTATGATGAAACAAGTGCAAATTCTTTATTTATTGACCAGAAGCTTCCCGAGCATTAGCTTCTCCTTCTTTTTCAGCTCTTTCAAGAGCTTCTTCAGGAGTTAATTGTCCAAGCATCGCTTCATCGACTGCCGGCCCGGTTGGTCCCCATGCATCACCAAAAAACGGAGAGGTTGGTGGGAAAGCAAATGTTTGTTGAGAAGCATTATACTGGTGCTCTAATTCTTTAAATTCATCACTTTCTAACACGCTATATGTTGCAGGAACTTGACCAGCAGATACCCATTGAATGCTGTTTTCAGTTACATATTGAATGAATTTCATAGATGCTTCTAATCGTTCCGGATCTTCATCCTGCTGTGTTGGAATAACAAAGTTATGAGAGCCAGCCCATACTACCTGCTCATCACCAAATGCCGGAACAGGAGCTGTAGCAAAATTTAATCCTTCTTGTTCTTCAAATCCAGCAATCATCCAAATGCCATTTAAATGAAAGGCGCTATTTCCTTGACGGAATAATGTAACCTCACCATCTGCTTGAACATCAGAAGGAGAAACTTCATGAGTATAAACAAGATCGACCATCTTTTGTAAAGCTTCAACACCCTCAGGTGAATTAAATAATGGAGTAATTCCGTCTTCTTCACTTACAGATGTACCACCATGAGAGTAGAGGGAAGTATGAAAAATCATATTACTTGGCCAAAATACTGGCATAGCGATTCCCCAAGCATCGGTATTTTCTTGAACGGCTAATGACATTTCTAATAGTTCATCATAATCTTTAGGTGGTTCTGTATAGCCAGCTTCTTCTAATAAATCAACATTATAGAAAAGTGTTAAAGGGTGAATGTCTAAAGGAATTCCATATCTACTTCCTTCAAATTCTCCAGCTTTCCAAACTTCAGGAATAAAATCTTCTTCTACTAATCCAATGTCTTTCGCTAAATCATCTAAAGGAGTCAATAAGTCATGCTGAGCGAATCCAGCGATACGATCTAATGCCATAATAGCAACATCAGGTGCTTCTCCGTTTACAACAACGGTTCTGTATTGGTCATAGAAATTGTCCCATGGCATTGTTTGAGTACGAATAGCAATTTCGCCCTCATTCAATTCGTTAAAATCAGCAATAATTTTCGCGATTTCCTGTCCATCTGGACCTGTGAAGCCATTCCAAAAATCCAAAACAATTTCTGCTGCTTCAACATCAACATCTCCTGGTATTTCTTGTTCACTTTCCCCCGTATTATTTCCTTCATTCTCGTTACCACCACAAGCTGTCATAAAAACAGTAGTAAGAATGGCGAATAGAGAAAGGAAAAATATATTTCTTCTTTTCATTTTAGTTCCCCCTAACATTTATTATGGAAGAATGAAAATATCATTCTAGCTCCCTAAGAATTGTAAACACTTACATAATCACATAAAAAAAAGGATTGTTTAGTATTTAACTAGCAATATCATTTTATCCAAAAGTAATTTATTAAATTAATTTACTTTATGGGATTATCGTACACGAACTTTTTATAATATTCAACCTAAATTCTTCGAAAAACACTAAAAATGAATCCGTTTACAAAAAAATAAAGAAAAATAAAAGTGATAAATACCTTGATTTAATAGTGTTATTTAATGGTTTTAATAGACTTTAAAAAAACAAAGATAAAAAATTAACTTAACAGTTCCTTGGGTTGTTTGTTATACTTTCTCATAAGAGTAAGTAAATTAATTTTATTTACTATCAGGAAAAGGGGTGGATTTATGAAAATAAAGTGGTGGAGTATTGTTGGATTATTGATTATTGTTCTTATCGGAGTATTTATTTATCAATTTTTCAATCAAGAAAAATCTGGCGAAGAATATCAAAATCCCATATTCGAGCCTGTTATCGCTGATCCTTCTATTATTAAAGGAGAAGATGGCTTCTATTATGCTTATGGAACAGAGGATAACTGGGGAGATGGGATGGGCCCTAGAATAGTGCCAATAGTTAAATCGGAAAATTTAGTGGATTGGCAATACGTAGGTGACGCTTTTAACGAAAAGCCTAGCTGGAAAGAAGATGGTGGTATTTGGGCGCCAGATATTTCCTTTTATAATGAAAAATATTATTTATATTATTCTCAATCCACTTGGGGAGACTCAAATCCTGCCATTGGAGTGGCCGTTTCTAATACTCCGACTGGGCCTTTTGAAGACCAGGGAAAGCTATTTGATAGTGAAGAGATAGAAGTGAATAACTCCATAGACCCTCAGCTCTTTGTTGAAGATGACGGAACTCCTTATTTGTTTTGGGGGAGCTGGTATGGAATATGGGGGATTGAGCTAAGTGATGATGGGCTCGATTATATAGGAGAAAAATTTCAAATTGCTAGTACTTCCTTTGAAGCTCCTTATATCGTCAAAAAAGAAGATGAGTACATTTTTTTCGGTTCAAAAGGCTCGTGCTGTGAAGGGCAGTTTAGTGAGTATCGAGTGGCTGTTGGGAAGGCTGATTCTTTAGAGGGTCCTTATTTTGATCAATCAGGAAATGATCTTTTATATTCTAGTGGAACCGTTATTTTAGCTGGTGGGGATCAATTTAAAGGTCCGGGTCATAATGCGGTGGTCACTGATGAAGCAGGTCAGGATTGGATGATCTATCATGCGATTGATGCAGATAACCCTTGGGTAGATGGAGGTATAACTCGTCGGCCTCTAATGATGGATCGAATTATTTGGGAAGATGGCTGGCCAGAAATCAAAGGCGGCGTTCCGAGTGAAGGTGTTCAAGAGGGGCCGATTACAAAATAACCAATGGTTTTTTAATTAATTTAATAAAATCAAATGAATATAAAGATGTATACGCAATCATTTAAAAAATCGACAAAGTGATATAAATGATTTTAGATAAATAGCATAATCGTCTAAATGATTTCATGAACTTATAAAAAAAGTGCTTAATAGAGATAAAAAAGGAGAGATCAAGATGTTAATACCGCGTTCTGAATATCCACGACCACAATTTGTTCGAAAAGAGTGGATCAACTTAAATGGAAAATGGAATTTTGAATATGATGATTCTAATCAAGGAATGGAGCATCATTGGTTTGATGGGACTCAAGATTTTACTAAAAATATTACGGTACCTTTTAGCTATCAAAGTGAACTAAGTGGAATTGGCGAGACTGAATTTCATGATTTAGTATGGTATAAGCGTACTGTGGATTTACCTCAGCAATGGGAAGATAAAAGAATGGTTTTACATTTTGGTGCGGTTGATTATCGTACGTGGGTATGGGTTAATGGACAATTTGTTATGTATCATGAAGGTGGGCATGTTCCTTTTAGTGCAGAAATTACAAATATTGTTCAAAAGGGAGAAAATCATATTGTTGTACGTGTGGAAGACCTTTCTAAAGATTTAGACCAACCAAGAGGAAAGCAATATTGGAAGGAGCAATCAGAAAGTATTTTCTATACGCGAACAACGGGCATTTGGCAGACAGTTTGGATCGAAGCTCTTAACGAGAGCTATCTAGAACAGGTGAAAATGACTCCCAATATTGATTCTGATGAAATTACGATTGATTATAAAATTAACAATCTGAAGCATAATCAGCAACTGCAAATCGATATATCTTTTGATGGAATACCGGTTTTAACCGATCAGCTACAAGTATCATCAATCAATGGTTCGCGTAGCTTCTTCTTAAATGACTTTCATGTTCATGATGCCGGAAGACTTTGGAGTCCAGAAAATCCTAATCTTTATGATGTGAAGTTTACATTAATTCAGGATGATGGGGCAGTTTTAGACGAAGTAGATAGCTATTTTGGAATGAGAAAAATATCGATTGAAAATGGCACTATTATGCTAAATAACAAACCATACTATATGAAATTAGTGCTTGATCAAGGGTACTTCCCTAAAGGTATATTAACACCTCCTTCAGATGAAGATATTAAAAGGGATATAGAGTTAACGAAGGAAATGGGTTTTAATGGAGCAAGAAAACACCAAAAAATTGAGGATCCGCGTTATTATTATTGGGCCGATAAACTGGGTATTTTAGTTTGGGGCGAGATGGCGAATGCTTATACGTATTCAAATGATGCCGTTAGACGAATGACATCTGAATGGCAAAAAGCAGTAGAGCGTGATTATAATCATCCGTCTATTGTGGCTTGGGTACCGATAAATGAAAGCTGGGGTGTGCCTAAGCTTTTAGGAGATAAAAGACAACAAGACCATACGTTAGCGATGTATTATTTAACAAAATCAATCGACGAAACCCGATTAGTAATGTCTAATGATGGTTGGGAGCATACGAAATCTGATATTTGCACCATTCACGATTATGAAAGCAATAAAGATGTTTTAAAGAAACGCTATAGTAAGATTGAGCATATCCTAAACTCTACTCCAGGACATCGCTTGATTTATCTACCTGGCTATCAATATAATCAAGTCCCGATCCAAGTAACCGAATTTGGAGGAATTGCTTATAAAAAGAGTGAGTGGGAAGGGTGGGGATACTCTGGCGCAGAAAACGATCAGGACTTTATTAAAAGATACTATGATGTCACCTCTGCCATGCTAGAATCACCACTGGTTCAAGGATATTGCTATACGCAGCTAACGGATGTAGAACAAGAGATTAATGGGTTATTAACTTATGACCGTCAGCCTAAGGTCGATTTAGAAATCATTAAAAATATTAATGAAGGGCGTACAATAGAGCACTTCATAAGTGAGGATGAAAAATAGTGGGCTATAAAAATCCTGTTATTTCTATGAAAGGTACAGACCATGGTGATCCTGCTGTTTTAAAGTTTAATGGTTTTTATTATTTATACCATACAGCAGCAAAGGAAATACCTGTCTATCGTTCAACAAATTTAATACATTGGGAAAAGGTTGGGGTCGCTCTGCAAGCCTCAACTGACCCCAAACATTGGGCACAAATAGGTCTTTGGGCTCCAGAGGTTATATACGAAAATGGTATTTTTTATATGTATGTAACCGCTGCTCTGATGAATCAAGATGGAACTGAAAATGATGAAGTGCGTAGAATTGGTGTAGCCAAAAGTTATTCCCCTACAGGTCCTTTTCAGCTTAATCCTGAGCCGTTAACAAATGAATGGTCAATTGATGCTCACCCCTTTAAGGATGATGATGGAAGCTACTATATGTTTTATAATGTTCGTAATGAATATACGAGAGGGCCAAATGGAGTAATAGGTACAGGAAATGTCGTTGACCGGATGAAGGATTTAGAAACATTAACTGGAAACCCTACAATGGTAGTAAAACCTGAACGACTAGAAGAAGGAAATAAAGAAGGAAGCTTTTACTGGAATGAAGGACCATTTGTTCTAAAGCATAGAGGATTGTACTATCAAATGTATAGTGCGGGTTTTTTTGGTGATGAAACTTACGGTGTCTATTATGCGACATCAAAAGTGCCAATAGGTCATGATGGGATGAATGATAAGAGCTGGATAAAGTGGCAAAATGGAACACCCATACTTCAAACGAATGAAGCATGCTTAGGTCCAGGCCACCATGTGATTGTCAAAGGACCAAACGGAATCGATGATTATATGGTTTATCATGGATATGAGCCTAAGGAAAAGCTTGGAGAAAGGCGTGTTCGAGTCGGTCGATTGCAATGGAAGGATGGACATATTGATTTAGAGCCTCCCACTAACGATACGATTGCTATGCCTACTATGCCTGATTTTGATGGAAGATTTATTGATTCAACAGTAGAAGTGAACCAGCAGTTAAATCAATATCAATTAGAAAGCTACTTTTTTGAAAGCAATTTAAAAAAGGGCTCTGGACATGCTTTGTTTATCGACGAACAAAATCATGTTTGGTGGACTCTAAGTCAAAACAGACTAGAAATAAGATTAGTTGAAAATGGTCAAGAAAAGTTAAAGCAGATACTCTCTCTTTCCATTGATTCTGATGCATTTCATTTAATACAAATAGAGAAAAAGAAGGAAAAGCTAAACGTGTGGCTAGACCAAGTTCTCTATTCAGAGCTATCGCTGGAATTTTCAAAGAAAGTTGGAACCGTGACTATAGATGCCGAAATGCTAGAAGGAACGATTTTAACACAGCTAGATTGAATATTAAAAGTGGAAGAACCCTTTCTAGTATCTACACAACAAGTAAAAGGACCTTGCTTCTTACTAAAAGAAGCAAGGTCCTTTTGCACTAATCATTCTCAATATTGGCTCCACTACTTAATTTTTTAAAGCCTCTGAATACCAATGCTTAGGTATCATATCACTTTCGCGTTCAAGTAATTCCTCAATAATTTGGTCTCCATCTGCTATCGAATGAACGAGTGGATCGGTTAACATTGCTCTTCTTAGCTTTTCTCGACTACCTTCCACTACAGCCTCTGCTGTTAGCTCATGTGTATCAAGAACTACCTCTTGCATTCCTCTAATTCCTCGAGGCATTTCTCCGACAGGTAATGGCTTGACGCCTTCCATAGTTACCTCACTTAGAAGCTCTAATAGAGCGTCGTCATTCATATTCGTAACCGCTCCATTATTATAGGTATTCACATAAAATTTCTTCCCTAGATTTCCAACCATGTTTTCGATAATATCTGTTGCATGGTCTGGACCGAAGGAGGTCATGAACTCCTCAATCGGCTTTTCTTTATTAATAAAGCGATCAATTTGATCCCACATTTCGCGATGGCGCATATATCTCTCTTCCGTCTCCCAAATAGAAAGAGGAGGAATCGTATCCTTTAATTTACCTAACCCCTGCCAATAGGGTAAATATTCTTTTGTATGAGCTGTACAGGTTGGAACATAGCCAAATATTTCATAAAGCTGATAGCTAATGGAATCATTAAACAAAGCTTTTGCTCCGGTATCCCCACCTACTGTCTCAGTTTCAGCATGTTTTCTTAATGACTCAGCTATATCGGGTAGTACATTTTTTCCTTGATATTCTGCTTTTAATAGCCAAGTAAAGTGGTTAACACCAGCGATACGAATATCAAACTGACGGTCGATTTCCTCTGTATATTCTTTGTGATTTGCGATGATACCAGCGCGCTCGGCTAATATGATTTTCTTATGAGGCATATGATGAGAATCACAAAGGGCAAAGCTCTTTAATTGTGGAGCAAAGCGTTTTAATGCCATTCCATGAACAGTGGCTGGATTAATATAATTAATGACCCAAGCATTTGGACAAAGTTCCTCAATATCACGAGCGCAATCCATTATGACAGGAAGCTCTCGCATCGCTCGAAAAATTCCCCCGGGTCCAATCGTATCTCCTGAACACATACGAATTCCATATTTTTCGGATACTTCACAATCAATACCACGGTATTTAACGGTGTTTTCAGCAAAGCTTAAAACGACAAAATCAGCACCAGATAGAACTTCTCTACGATTAGTTGAACCTTCAATCGTTAAATTGACTCCACTATAGTCTACGACCATTTGAGCGAGCTTTACTAATTTTTCTAATTTATCCTTATTTGTATCGACTAAGGTTAAAGTTCCATTATTCAAATGCTCTGAATGAACCATTTGCCATATGGCCTGTCTGCCAAAAAATAAACTACCAGCACCTAAAACGACTACCTTTGGTTTTTCAATCTTCATTTGATCACCTCCGAATTAATACTACTCATTATAAAGGAATGACAGGATATGAAAATGTAAGAGAGTACTCTACATTTGTCATTTAGTACGATTTTGTTTATGGATAAAATCTATTATTAATAAGGGATTAAGAGGTATCTGTTTAAAAGTACTGATAAATGTTACTGTATGTACAGAAAGATTACATCTAAAATAGTAGAAAAAGAAGTTGTTCATGATTGGAGGTACGTCTTGAATTCGTTAGATATTTTTAATGAACTTTCCGAGCATGTTGTGATACGAATCAACACATTGGGTGATCAAATTCATCAGCAAAACTGGCACGAAAGTAAAAGGCATAAGGATTATGATTTGTGGTATATTCTCGAAGGAGAAATTGAGATTCGAGTAAATGATTCCGTATACACAGCTAATAAGGGAGATTTAGTGCTGTTTGGCCCAAGCATAGCTTATCACGCCACCTCGAAGCGGGGCTCATGTCATTTTATTTTTACTCATTTCGACTTTGGTTTAGGAAATCAAAATGAAATCTTAGAGAACTTTCAAATTTTTGGAGTGGTGAAGAAGAATTTAGTATCTGAAGAATCTCTTTTATTTAATGAATCCTATAGTCATTATAAAGAAAATAAACCAATGTCTAGTATTCGATTAAAAGGGAGCCTGACGATTTTAATAGCTAAAGTAATCGAACTTTATGGAAATGAGCAATTTAAAGGTACGTTCAAGCAAGACATTAATTTAAGTAAATTAAATAGTAATCTCCATGAACTTCAACCTGTCTTAGATTATGTCATCACACATTTAAATGAACCTTTAAGAAATGAAAAATTGTCTAAAATCGTTGGGATGTCTGAAAAATATTTTATATACTATTTTAAACAAACGATAGGAGTAACTCCTGGTCGTTATATCTATCAATTGAAAATGAATAGAGCTAGAGAGTTAGTTTATAGTAATCAATATTCGATTGAGCAAATTGCAGAACAGCTAGGCTATCCCGATATTTATAGTTTTTCGAAGGCTTTTAAAAAATATTATTTAGTTTCTCCTTCACAATTAAATTCTTAAGGGAGTGAATGTCATCATTGCTCTATAAGGAAATGAAACCGAACGTTTATTAATAAAATATGTCTTGTATGTTTGCGAAATCACTTGTTGATTGTAACGGTAGGTAGTGACTCCCAAAGGATGAGCGCAGTCTGAAGATCCACTCTGACGACTTTCTGCCTAGTCGGAGTTAGCTGAAGACAAGCCCTTGGGAAAGCATCTACCTAAAGTGAAAATCAACAACCTAATCAACCGGTTTTTATTAAAAGGATGAATATTTTCAAATTTACTTTTTGATTGTAACGGTAGGTAGTGACTCCCGAAGGATTAGCGCCGTTTGAAGATCCACTCTGACGACTTTCTGCCTAGTCAGAGTTAGCTGAAGACAAGCCCTTGGGAAAGCATCTACCTAAAGTGAAAATCAACAACCAAATCGACCGATTTTTATTAAAAGGGATGAAGGATGAAATTAATTCAAGTTTTAGATTGTGAATATTAAGTTATTTTGGTGGCAATTCCATGAACTGATTGCTTTCATTCATACAGGATAACTATACTTTAATTAAAGAGAAGTCTTTATCTATCACAATATGGAGGCGTTCATTATGAATCTAGATATGCTACATCCAACTGATCAATTAGTCATGTTCATGGAAAGAATCTACCAAAGTGGATTAACCACTACATCTGGAGGAAATCTGTCTGTATTAGATGAACATGGAGATATTTGGATTACACCTGCGAGTATTGATAAAGGGACTTTAACTCGTGATGATATCGTTTGTGTCAAAAAAGACGGTGAAACGGTAGGGATACATCGGCCTTCTAGTGAACTTCCTTTTCATCAATTGATATATAGTGCTCGTCCTGATTTAAAAGCGATTATCCACGCCCACCCTCCTGCATTAGTGGCGTTTAGTATTATTCGAAAAAAACCGAATACTAGATTAATGGCAAGTGTTTACCAGACTTGTGGTGAAATCGGTATGGCAGAATACGGCTTACCAGGTAGCCTTGAATTAGGTGAGAAAATAGCCAAAGAGTTTAAAAAAGGGTACTATTCTGTTTTATTAGAGAATCATGGCGTAGTAGTTGGGCATCAGAACCTATTTGAAGCATTTCAGCAATTTGAAACGTTAGATTTTCTAGCTAGAATTGAATCAGAGGCTCATCGATTAGGAAAGCCAAAGAGCTTAGAAATAGATACCATTAAGATGCATTCACAGCAAAGTCAATTACCAGAATTTATGGCCGAATATTATGGAATAAAAGAACGAGAGCTTCGCACAAGTATGGTGAAGCTTATAAAAAGAGCTTATAAACAAAAGCTCTTTACTAGTACTCAAGGGACATTTTCTCAAAGGCTTTCAAATGATTCTTTCTTAATTACTCCTTACCATGTGGATCGATATTATTTAAATAACAGTGATATCGTTCGTATTGAAAATGGAAGAAGAGAAAAAGGTAAGGTGCCTAGTCGATCCTTTCAATTGCATCAGTACATTTATGATAAGCATCCGCATATTGAATCCATTATTTTAGCTCATCCTCCAAATGTAATGGCTTTTGCCGTTTCTCATCAGTTATTAGAATCGAAAACGATACCAGAAAGTTATATTTTAATGAGAGATATTCCGAGACTACCAGCTATTTCTCCTCACACTAATCCAGAGGAAGTGGCTAATGTCTTTGAAAGCTCAACCCCCATTGCGATTGTAGATAATGAATGTGTCATTGTAACAGGCTCTAGTCTATTAAATGCCTTTGACCGATTAGAGGTCGCAGAATATAGTGCAAAAGCTTTAATCGCTTCAAAGGACTTAGGTGACATTGTCCATATTGAAGAACCAAAAATTAAAGAATTAGAAAAGGCCTTTCATTTATAAAGGCAATAAAAGAGTACTGATAGGATTCTAGTATTGAAAGGTATTTTTAAGTAATCTTGTCTATGCTGTTAACATTGAGGGACTCTCTTCTCCGGAGGTCTCTCTTTTCGTGGGTTCGCTCGTATTTCCGGTGAATAGGAAAACTTCCTTTTGCTCGCTTTTCATGATCAGCGCTGATTTCGGGTGAATAGAGTGCTCCCTTTTGACCTCTTTCATTGATGCGAGCACTTTTTGTGTGAATAGAGCTTTTTCTTTTGACTGTTTCAATGCTGTGGCTGTCATGTCGGGCTGAATGACAGCTTCTATTTGACTTTCTCCTTTTCCATGGATTCTCTTGGATTTACAGCGAGCATCCGAGCACCTAACAGGTATGGAATCAATCATTCATAATTGTCCTAGGCATTTTTTCTTCTGGACAGATAATTTAAGGGTCAAAAGATTAAGGTATAGATTTAGCTATGTTTCGTTTATTCTATAGTAAAGGTGTATAAGCTTTATAGTTTTATGATATAGGGAGAAGATAGTGAGGGGGAAGGATATGACTGAAAGACCGAGGGTGGTTGTTTTAACCGATATTAGTAGCATAGTAGGAGGATTTGGAGAGCCAGATGATGCTCAATCATTTATTCGATTATTACTATATAGTAATGAACTTGATATAGAAGGACTAATTGCTACTTATACAAAGCACGGTCATGCTGTTTTTCCAGAATATTTGCACATTCTTTTACAAATATACGATAAAGTTCACAACAATCTTTTAAAGCATGACCAAAGGTATCCATCTCAAGAAAAGCTAGCTAAACTGATTAAATGTGGGAATCAGAATGATGGCCCTAAATTTATAGGTGAAGGTAACGATACAGAGGGCTCTAATTGGATTATTGAATGTGCAAATCGTCTAGATGAGAGGCCGTTATGGATCATTGTTTGGGGTGGTACAACCGATTTAGCGCAGGCTTTATGGAGAGTGAAAGAAACGAAAGGAGGAGCGTTTTATCAAAAATTTAAATCTAAATTAAGAGTTTATGCAATAGGTGATCAGTATGAAATGAATAGTATGGTAAGAGACGAAAATCCAGATTTGTTTTATATCGTATCAAGTGATTCCTTTAGAGGGATGTATAAAGAAGGAAATCAAAATTTAGTAAATAATAGTTGGCTTCATGAACATCTTCGTTTCAATCATGGACCATTAGGAGCAGCCTATCCTCAATATGATGGTGAGGATCCTTGGGGAGAGGTCCACGGTCTGAAGGAAGGTGACAGTCCATCTCTATTATATTTAATCCAAAATGGATTGAGTGATCCAGAGTATCCTGAATGGGGAGCATGGGGTGGTAGGTTTGTGAAGAAGAGAGGAGAATGCTATGAAGATGCTGAGGAAGAATTCGAGGGGGTTAAAAGTGTTAGGTCTCCCATTTTTCGCTGGCGTCAAGCCTTTCAAAATGATTTTCAAGCGCGAATGGACTGGTGTATAAAGAGCTATCAAGAGTCGAATCATGCTCCAGTCGTCAAAGTAAAGATGATAGAAAATCAAAATCCTAAGCCAGGTGATACGATAGAGCTGGATGCTAGTGAAAGCTTTGACCCAGATGGTGATTCATTGAGCTTTCATTGGCAGTTGCACAGAGAAGCTAGTAGCTATAGTAATCAGTTAGTCATTTTAGGAGAACATTCAGCGAATGCGAGGCTGCTTATTCCAGAAAAAAGTGAAGGTGATACCTTGCATATTATTCTAAGTGTTATGGATGATGGGGCTCCGCCATTAACTTCCTATAAGCGTTTGATTTTTACTGTAAAGTAAACCATATAACGGTTTTACTACTGAAGTGACTATAAATCGTTTGATATGGAGACTGGTTTTTATATGAGCTCATGAAGCGAATATTGAAATGATTGCATATATGAGTGAATTTCATCATTGTTCTACAAGTGAATAAAACCCAACATTTATTAAAAAAATGTTTAATGTTTGCAAATTCACTCGTTGATTGTAACGGTAGGTAGTGACTCCCAAAGGATAAGCGCCATTTGAAGATACACTCTGACGAAGCTCTGCGTGTCAGAGTTAGCTGAGAACAAGCCCTTGGGAAAGCATCTACCTAAAGTGAAAATCAAAAACCTAATCGCACGGTTTTCATTATAAGAATTGAATGATGAAATTAATTCACATAAATAAGTAATAGGACCTCTCTACTTTTAAAAGAAGGAAGGTCCTGCTAGATTAGTAGATTTCTATATGAAAGACTTAAGCAGGACTCCTGTGGGAAGTAATGGAAATAACGAAATCCACTTTAAATAAAAGTTAGTTCAGCATCTCCCAACCAAACGCGAAGTGTCTTGGAGGAGCGAACATCCGAGCACTTAATTTGTGAGGGGTGCATTCATGCAGATTATTCCATTCTTTTTTTCTGGAAAAAAGTTAAAGCTCGATCATTGCTTTTATTACGTTCTCCTGTGGGTCTAACCATTTAAGGAATTCAGATACGGTATCTTCAAAGCAAGCTCGATGAGTTATATACTTTTCTATATCTAAGGCTTCTCGGCTTTTTAAGCTTTCATAAACAAAGATAAAATCGTCTTTTGTCGCATTGCGGCTACCTAATAAGGTGGTTTCTTTTTTATGAAAATCAGGATTATAAAATTGGATATGATCACTGACGAGTCCTACAAAAACAACCTTTCCACCAAAAGCAATATAATGTAAAGATTGCTCCATGGATGATTTATTTCCAGTCGCATCAAAAACAACATCGACCATATGACCATTTGTCATTTCTTTTAAAGTATCGATTGAGGTTTCTAATGGATTGAAGGTATGCTCTAGCTCAAGCCATTCACGACAGAGCTGTAGACGATGTTGATTAATATCAATGGCTATAACGTTTAAGCCCATCTTTTTCGCGAAAAGCATAATTCCTAATCCGATAGGACCGGCACCTACTACAGCTATCGTATCTTGTTCGTTGACTTCCGCTCTACGTATCGCATGTGCCCCAATAGCGAGAGGCTCTATGATGGCCGCTTCATCAAATGATAGATCATTCACCTGCATAAGGTGGGTGATAGGAACTGCTATATACTCTTGCATGCCGCCATCTTGATGAACTCCTGTAACAGTTAAGTGCTGACAGCAATTCGTTTTTCCTTTTTTACAAGCAAGGCAATCTCCACAATGGTTATAAGGTATAATAGCGACCTTATCACCGATCTGTAATTCTTGCTCACTTTCTTCTATTTCAGCAATAGTACCTGATAACTCATGCCCTAATACTCGAGGATAGGTAAAGTAGGGCTGTACACCATTATAAGCATGTAAATCTGTTCCACAAACACCAATTCGTTTTAACTTGACGATGGCATAGCCATTTTTTATAGTCGGTTTTTGAACTTGAACAAGTTTCAATTTCTGAGGCTTTTCGCATAGTATTTGCTTCACTCTCAAGTCAGCTCCTAAAAAAAATAATTGTTTCCGCTTTCATTAATAAGATATTATCACAATATTCTAAAAGGGGGTATCGCTATAAAGAGTTGATTTGTAGAAGATGAGTAACTGCTCATCCCTTTTCAATCTATCTTTTATAATAAAAGCTTTTAAAAATTAAAGTTAAAAAGTCTATTCATAAAGGGTTGTGTTTTAAAAATATTCAGATTAATATAATTGTGAGGTCAAAAGTCAAAAGGAGATTTAAAGATGAAAAAACGATACGTTTTAATTGGAACGGGTGGAAGAGCTGAATTTTTCTATGGATCTTTAGTAAGGGATTACAGAGAAACAAGTGAATTAGTTGCTTTTTGCGATGTGAATCAGACAAGAATGGATTATGCTAACCAATTACTAGAAGAGCGTTATGAGCATCCTCAAATCAATACCTACCTGGCACATCACTTTGAAGAAATGATTAATGAGCAAAAACCTGATTTTGTAATCGTTACCACAGTTGATCGTACGCATCATACTTATATTATTAAAGCGTTAGAATTAGGCTGCGACGTCATTACTGAGAAACCAATGACGGTTGATGCAGAAAAGTGTCAAGAAATTATTGATGCGGTTAATCGAACAGGAAATGAAGTAAGAGTGACCTTTAATTATCGATATGCTCCTCATAATACGAAAATCCGTGAATTAATTCGCGATGGAGTTATTGGAGAAGTATTTTCTGTTAACTTTGAGTGGGCGTTAGATACTCAGCATGGAGCAGACTATTTCCGAAGATGGCATCGCGATAAACAGAACAGTGGTGGACTACTAGTCCATAAGTCGACTCATCATTTTGATTTAGTTAACTTTTGGCTTGGTACAGAGCCAGAAAAAGTTTATGCAAATGGCGGATTGCGTTTTTATGGAAAGGAAAATGCTGAATCTCGTGGTGTTACAGAGTTTTATCAAAGAGCTCATGGAAATGAAGTAGCAAAAAATGATCCTTTTGCCATTCAACTAGAAGATAATCCTCATCTAAAAGCTATGTATTTAGATGCTGAAAGAGAGGATGGATATCAGCGTGACCAAAGTGTTTTCGGAGATGGTATAAGTATTGAAGATACTCTAGCAGTAATGGTTCAATACAAAAATAAAGCGATTTTAAATTATTCATTAAATGCCTATTTACCGTGGGAAGGGTTTGTCATTTCCTTTAATGGAAGTAAAGGACGAATTGAAGTAAACGTAAGAGAGCAATCGTATATTAATTCAGGTGGAGAAAAATCAGATGAAGGTGCATTAAAGGAAAAATCAATAAGAGTCATCCCTATGTTTGGTCAGCCGTATGAAGTAGAGGTACAAGAAGGTCAAGGTGGTCATGGCGGAGGAGATCCATTATTACTAGATGATATTTTTGGAGAGCCAAAAGAAGATCAATTCAGAAGAGCTGCTTCTCATGTCGATGGAGCTATGAGTATTTTAACAGGAATTGCTGGAAACAAATCCTTACGCACAGGTCAGGCAGTAGAAGTAAAAAATCTTGTAAAATTCTAAATGAAAAAATGGTCAATAAGAGTGTAGAAGATAAAAATACAGTAACTATAATCAAAAATGAAAACGTTGTTATTTTGTGAAGGCGTAATAGATGCTTTCACAAACATCCAACAGGACCTTGCTTCTTAAGACAAGAAGCAAGGTCCTGATCCATTAAATGCTCAAATCTGAATTTGGGTCTATCAAGCTTTGCGAAGTGTCTAGGGGAGTGAATAACCATTTTAGCAACACAAAAAAGAGTCTCTATTTATTTACTTTGCTGCATACTTAAAATCGTTTCAGTTTCTGGAAGATAGCGAATGATATATGTTTCTCCAGAAGAAGCACCATCTTTTAAAACACCCCTTGTAAAAAGAGTAAATTCCCGATTATCTGATAACTTGTAAGTTTCATATGGTCCACGTAATTTAAACGTAACGCTACCTTTGGAAACTTCATCTATTACGACTGTTTCTTCCATGATATGTCCATTAAAATAATGAAAGACATCCTTAATTTCATGTACCCCATCCCCAAATAAAGCATAGGAAAGATAGCCGAATATTAAAAACAGAGGAATTGATAAAAAAATTGCTTTGAACGGTTTAGGAGCCTTACCTTTCATAATAAAATACCCAATAAGAGGAAAAATAGAAAGAGCAACAAAAGCTAAAATAAAAGCTAAAAAATTGAAAATCAATAGATTATAAAAGATGAATTTAATAAATTGACCTGTTTCGCCCATACTATTAATACCAGCAGATAAAGGCAATGAAATTATTATAATTAAAATTATGATAAAGAGTTTTGGGTATTTTTTTATCAACTTCATATTCTTCCCCCCATACCTTTTACGTTTATCATTTCAATCTAGTTTCAGCACACTTTAAAAATAGAATATTATTGGGTCAATACAATATATTTATCTAAATTCACTTCATCATTCCTATCTTTTAAAGGTTTTTGATTTTCACTTTAGGTAGATGCTTTCCTAAGGGCTTGTCTTCAGCTAACTCCGACTACGCGGAGCTTCGTCAGAGTGGATCTTCAAACTACGCTCATCCTTTAGGAGGTACTACCTCCCGTAACAAGTGATTTCAAACATTTAGGACATTTTTATAATAGATGTTCTGTTCGGTTTCATTCACTTACAAAACAATGATTAAATGGACTCATCTGTTAGAAGAATGTCAATGGCTACATTTGAAGTCTAATACAGGTATTTTTACTAGACTATAAAATTGATTATAAGTATTCGATTAGGTGACAACAAGCTTTTGATTCACTTTTTGTAAAAAGAAGAGAAGTTTAACGTGTAAACTTATAAGTTCTAGTTGTGATGGTGAAGCAGTGCAGAGAGTAATAAAAAAATTAAAGATTGATTTTATGATGACTTCTTCGTATGATATTAGTAAGTAAATGACTACTTACTAATTATTCATGAATTTGGAGAGGATAAAATGCGTCCTATTAAGTATACAGATGAGCAAATATTTTTAGGGTTATACAAAGCGTTAACATTGCATGGCTTTTCAAAGCTGTCATTAGAAAAGATTGCAAAGGAGGCAAATGTTTCTGCGGCGATTTTGTCAAAACGATATGGTTCGAAAAAGGGATTGATTCTTAATTATTTCAACTATGCTTTGAAACAAACACAGTTAGTCATTCACGAAAATCAATTAAAAAAGGCTAATATTGAGACCCTCGAAAATTTTTTGATTCATTGGCCAATCAAAAAAGGTGATGCAGCAGCGATCATGAGCATGATAGAAATTTACTCTGAAGGAGTAAAAGATGCTGAATTACGTAAAATCTCTCAGGAACGAAGTGTACTCATTGACGAGGAGGTACAAAGGCTTTTAAAAGAAAGTATAGATAAAGGTGAAATCGAAGACATGGATGTGAAAGAAACTTCCTTTTTATTACAATCTAGTGCTTTAGGAGTTGCAATGGTCTGGTTAAACAAACAGGATCAACCATTAGATAGGTTGGTTAAATCTAGTATTCATCGAATTGTTGGATTAGATAAACGAAGGGGTGAGTAAGTAAGGATGGATAACATAACAAACATAAACATATTGAAGCTTACAATAAAAAATATAAACGTACAATGCTATACAGCGGGAGAAATGGGTTCGCCTGTTATTCTTCTTCATGGGGGAGGAGTTGATTCAGCGAATATCTCATGGAGTGAAGTAATAGAGCCTTTGTCAAAACATCATCAGGTGTTTGCACCTGACCTACCGGGATACGGGAAAAGTGAAAGACCAGATATTGAGTATTCTTTATCCTTTTATATAGATTTTGTGAAGGAGCTAATGAGTGAGCTAAATTTAAATAGTGCAAGCTTAATTGGACTATCGCTAGGGGGCGGCATTTCTCTTGGAGTTGCACTAGAACATCCTTCAAAGGTGGAGAAGTTGGCTTTAGTAGATTCATGGGGGATATTCAGCAAGCTCCCATTTCATCAATTATCCTATTGGTATACCAAATCATTCTTAAATGAGCTTTCTTATGCACTTTCAGCTAAAAGTAGGAGTTTTGTGAAATGGACGATATTGAACAGTTTGATTGGAGATTCTTCTAAAGCCTCTGAAGAACTCGTTGATCAAATACATGAGGTTTTAAAAGGCCCTTATGCTGGAAAGGCATTTATTTCATTTCAAAGAAGTGAGATTAATAGAAAAGGGCTTAACACGAATTTAACAGAGAGGTATTCTGAAATAAAAATGCCAACCCTTATTATTCACGGCTCTCATGATACGACTGTACCAGTGAAATATGCAAAAGAGGCACATGCTAGTATCCGAGACTCCCAACTTTATATAATGGAAGCTTGTAAGCATTGGCCACAGAAGGAGAGGCCTGAAGAATTTACGAAAGTAGTAAAAGCCTTTTTAACATCATAACGGGCTTATTGTCCCAATCCAACTATGAACAGGCATCATTGTTCTAAATGTATAAATCTTAATGTGAGATACTAGATGACCTAATTAGGAGGATTAAAATGAATGAATTAGAAAAGCTCATACATCCAGATGGAACCACCATTACATTAGTTGATCAAAGTGTTGAACATCACAATGAGTATTTGCTTATTGAACATAAGATCACTAAGTTAGGTGCTATTAATGGGCCTCATTGGCATCCGGAATTAACAGAATATTTTACGGTTAAGGAAGGGAAAATGAGGATAAAAGTAGATGGAGAAGATTTTATCCTTATACCTGGACAGCATTGTAAAGTTTCACCAAGGCAAATTCATCAATTTTGGAATGAGAGCTCCCAAAATTTAATCTTTCTTCATGAAGTACGCCCCCCAGGAAACCACTGGAATATGTTCAAACTTATTCATACACTAGACATGAAAAACCAGGTTAATTCTAAAGGTATTCCCCGAAATCCTTTATGGTTGAGCCTAGCATGGGAGTGTATAGACGGATATTTAGTAGGGATACCACCAGTCATACAGAGGATAGTATTTGGAAATTTAGCGCGTTTTGCTCGTGCGATTGGATATCGAATATAAAGAGGACAGTGAAGCTACCTGACGAAGTGGTTTGATGAATTTTCCTAAGGGGAGCGTGTCTCCATATCAAATACGAGGTCATATATATAATGCCATAACAAAAGGGACCACCTATAAGGATATGTTGATGATCTTATAGAACAGTCCCTTTTTCATTTAAAGAAGTTAATCTCTCTTAATCGGAAATTTCATCGTCACTGTGGTACCTTCATTTACGACACTATCGTAATGAATGGTGCCCTTATGAGCCTCGATAATTTTAAAGCTCACTGTAAGTCCAAGACCTGTTCCTTTTTCTTTTTGAGAATAAAAAGGTTCTCCGATTTTCTTAAGACGGTCTTTTTCAATTCCACACCCATTATCTTGGACGGTTACTCCGAGATACTCACCATCCTGAAAGGTACGAATATGGATATGACTTGCTGATGCTTCTGTTGAATTTTTAATAATGTTTAAAAATAGCTGCTTAATTTGGTTAGGCTCACACTCAAAAATAAGGTTATTATCTTCTTTATCTATACTTACAGAAACCCCATGTAAATTCATTTCAGAGTGATATAAAGTTAAAATAGTATCCATCATCTCATTTAGGTTCTTTGGAGAGAAAACAAGCTCCTGTGGTCTAGATAAGACAAGTAATTCACTAACAATTGTATTAATTCTCTCTAATTCGTCCAACATAATATTATGAATAAAATGGTCTTTCGTATTTTCATATTGAAACAATTGGACAAATCCCTTTAAAGAGGTAAGTGGATTTCTAATTTCATGGGCAATACCAGCAGCTAATTCTCCTACTACAGCTAGCTTTTCAGTTGTTCTTAGCTTTTCCTCAGTAGCAAGGGTTTGTGTCATATCAGTTGTATAGCCAATAATCCCCTGTATCCCATGTTCTTCATTAATGATAGGAACAAACACACAATGAACAGTATGAGGATTCTCTTTTTTAGAGGTCAGAACAATCTCAGGTGTTTGGACAGATTCCCTTTCTTCAATAGCTTTTTGAATGGCAGCTAACACTCTTTGTTGGTCACTTTTGTTAGCGACGAACTCAGTAATAGGTCTTCCCAGTGCATAATCTGCTTCGTAGCCAGTTAATGGCTCGAATTTAGGATTAACTTCAATGAAATTCCCTCTAATATCAACGATAAACACTAACTCAGGATTGTAATGAAATAAAGAGCGATATTTAAGCTCACTAGCCTTCATTAATTGAGTTGCCTCAATTCTTTCTGTAATTTCACGACCAATAACGACTAAACCTTTACGCTCTTTATTTGCTTCAAAAAGTGGTACTTTGATCGTCTCAAATGTTTTGGTGGTTCCATCTGGCATCGGAATTTTCTCTTCCACACGTGTGATTTCTCCTGATTTCCACGTTTCTTCATCGGAATCGTAACATTGAACGAGAGCATCATGATAAAAATCTGTATATTCAGCGAGCTCACGGTCTGTTTTTCCGCGATAATCTACATGATTTAATTGAAATAAATCGAGGCCAAATTGATTGACTTTAATCCATCTGCCTTGACCATCTTTAAAGTTTACAAAGTCGACCATTGAGTTAATCAATGTATTTAATCGTTCTTTTTCATTTTTTAATAATTTTACTTGTTCTCCTTTTCCTAAAGCATAATAAATAAAGGCTCCTGTAAGAAGAACAAAGAATAACCCCTTAAACCTTTGGACAAATAAATAAATTTCCATATTAAGATAAACTAGCAGGAAATCGGTTATTAAAATCCAAACAGTCCCTATTAGAATATATAAAAGTATTATTTTTCTCTTGTAAGACATTTCATTCCCCTTTTTACTCTTCCATTCAAATTCTATATATATATCGACTTTATAATAACATTTTTGCTAATAATGACAAATTTTTTAAAAAAGATAATGGCTGTTTAGAATTGGAAATAGAGAATATTGTAAGAAATTGTTGATTATTGAAAGTTAAAAAAGGTACCTTAACCAATCACATGTATGAGGGCACCTAGATGTAAGATGCTGAGACATTCAAAATAGCGATTATAGTATGAACACTTCATCTACTGAAGTCTACGAGTCTTGTATATACTAGGTTTCGGATTTAATAGAGAATCTTCAAATTCAACGAGTGTAGATCAAAACCTATTTTTTAACACATTATGTAACGAAACTTGAAATGATGTGTACCGGCTGCATACTGAAATAACGAACAATGAACCCTCCTACTTGTAAAAAGAAGGAGGGTTCTGTTGAACCGGTAGATTTTTTATAAAAGGTGATCAGCTGGGAATCTAACATATGTGAAGTTCTTTATAATACGTTAATCCCAGCCTTTAAGAGTGTAGATGACTTAAGAATGATTCAACTATTTTAAACTATTAAGTCTTTATTTAATAGACCCCATCATTCCTGCGACAAAATGCTTTTGCATAATAAAGAAAATTAATGCGGTCGGTAAAGTGGCTATTACGATTGCGAGCATGATGACTCCATAATCAGGAGAATAGCTTGAGCCTAAGTTTGAAATCAGTAATGGAATTGTTTGTTTATTTGGTGATTGTAAAATGACTAACGGCCATAAATAATTGTTCCAGCTAGTCATAAACGTGATTATTGCTGCAGCTGAGTAAGTGGTTTTCATCGTAGGTACATAGATACGAAAAAATAAACCAGGCTCGGATAATCCATCAATACGACCAGCTTCTAATAGCTCCTTAGCAAACATTTTGCTGCTCTGTCTAAAGAAGAAAATTAAAAATGCTGTTGCTAAAGTAGGGAATATAACAGCTGAGAAGGTATCCACTCCAATAAATGGGATATATACACCAACTGTACCAAACATTCTAAATAACGGCACCATTAAGGCAGCAAAAGGAATCATCATTGAAAGAAGTAGAATATTAAAGATAACATCTTTTGTTTTACTTCGATAAATCTCAAATGCATATCCTGCAATCGAAGAAATGAATAGAGAGAGAATCGTTGTAGCTCCCGCTATAAATAATGAATTTAGTAAAGCATTGACAATATCTACAGTAGATAATAATGTTTGGAAATTTTCGAGTAAGTGTGTTCCAGGTAATAGCCTTCCTTGGGTAACGTCAACAGAACGATTAGTTGCACTCACAATCATCCAAAAGAAAGGAAAAATAGAAATCATTGAAATGAATGAAAGTACAAGATAGATGGCCAATCTTCTAAGTTTAATCATGTTTTATCACCTGCTACTCTGAATTGAAGTATTGAAAAGAAAACAATGAGTATAACGATTGCATAGGAAACAGTCGCTGCATAACCAAAGTCTGGAGTATATTTAAAAGAGAGATTATAAATATATTGAGAAATCGTAACTGTTGAATTTCCTGGTCCACCGCCGGTTATGTTCATGACCTCATCAAAGAGCTGTAAGGTACCAATCGTTGATATAATAGAAGTGAATAAAATGATAGGCTTAAGCATCGGAATCGTAATCTTAAAAAATTGCTGCAAAGCAGATGCTCCATCAATTTTAGCGGCTTCATAGATTGATTTATCAATATTCTGTAATGCAGATAAATAAAATATCATATTATAACCGGTCCATCTCCAGGTGATCGCAATAATAATCGTTACCTTCGCCCAAAAAGGATCGGTTAACCAATTTATAGGCTGTGAAATAATAGATAGATTCGAAAGCATTAAATTAATGAATCCATCCGTACTGAATAAATATTTAAAAATTACGGAATAAGCGACTAAAGAAGTCACACATGGTAAGAAAATAGCTGTTCGAAACCAGCCTCTAGCCATCAGCTTTTGGTCATTTAATAAGACGGAAATGATTAAAGCTAATAAAATCATAATAGGTACTTGAAATAAAAGGAAAATGACTGTATTCGTTAAAGCTGCTTTGAAGGTTGGGTCATTTAATAACCTTAGATAATTATCAAAACCTACGAATTCTAAATTATTTCCTATTCCCGATTGAAAAGAAAGAATGAGTGCTTGACCCATTGGGTAAAAATAGAAGACTGAGATGAGTAAAACCGAAATAGAGATAAATAGCCAACCAGTTAATTTGCTTTTTAGCATTAATTTACTGGGTAGCTTTTTGGATGGAGGTTTTTGATACTCCTTATTTTTAGTATTCGTTTTTGTGATTTCCATTTTGCACACTCCCTACATTAAAAAAAAGGAGCTTCAATCATTCACCTTTTTAAGTGATAATGGAGCTCCTCATTTTTTTACCTAATTTGAGTTTCCGCCTGAACTTGAGCATCCTGTAAGGCTTGATCGATATCTTTTCCATTTAAGTAATTTTGCATTTCTACGACTAAAATATCCTCAATAGAATAAGTGTGAATACCGTAGTTTACTTGTGGAATAAGTTCTGACCATTTAGCAAAGTCAGCATAAATACTTTGATTTCCAAAAAACTCAACTTCTGATTGGTAAGCATCATTCTGAGAAGCTGGCAAATAGGTACCGATTGCTCCAATTTCATTTAGCAAATCTTCGTATAATTGGTCATTTGAACCAAATGTTTTAGCTAAGAAATCAGTTGCATCCTCTTTTCCATCAATATTGAGTACATACCATGAGCTTCCACCTAAGTTAGTAGCTGGAATCGAGCTTTCTACACCAGGTAAGGTAGGGAAAGGGACAACGGCCCAATCACCAGATTGTGATTCTTCGGCTGTAACAGAAGGAGTAATCCAATTTCCAGTCGGAACAGAGGCTACTTCGCCGCTATTAAATCCTGCAACAAATTGACTCCAATCTGAAATAGGCTTTGCTAAATCTTCGTCAATGAGTGTCTTATAAACCTCGAAGGCTATTTTCAAGTCTTCATTATCAGCAAGGTATGGAGTAACACCATCTTCTTCTACATACCAGCCACCGTTTGTTTGAATCATCATACGCAGCTGAGATAAATTATTCGGTTCTAACGTTAAAAGATATTTTCCCGTTGCTTCTTTTATTTCCTTTCCAATTTCAATATATTCGTTCCAATCTAAGCTTTGTAAGTCTTCTACAGAATATCCTGCTTCTTCAAAATAATCGGTACGAACATACAAGCCGGCTACACCAGTGTCAAAAGGCAATCCATAATTAGCATCATCTATGCTTGTTGGTGCAATTTTATAAGGAGCAAAGTTATCTAATTCATAAGCACCTGTAATTTCATGAAAAGAATCTGGGTACGATTGTAAAAAGCCTTGTGCTCGATAATCTTCTATTAATACGATATGAGGTAGTCCACTTGTAGAACCAGAGCTTAAAATCGTGTTTAGTCGTTGAATAATGTCATCTTGTGCACTTTCGACTATGTTAATGTTTACATCAGCGTTTTCCTCAGCATAGGTATCTTTTGCTAACTCGAGAGCTGCGATATTAAAGTTCGGATCCCATGCCCAAATCGTAATTTCATCAACACTACTTGATTGATTTTCATCCTCCTGATCTCCTGTAGAGCCTTCATTGCTTGTAGTGTCCGAATTTCCAGAAGAACAAGCAACAACAATAAATAATAAGCAAATGGAGAAGCAAGCCATCATCATTTTTTTCATATTCAAGTCCCCTTTTCTTTATGTTGTAAGCGTTTTCTTAGGCTGTAATTGTATGCTAGCATTTACTGAAATCAGACTGTTAGGACATTTTTTTTATGTATTTGTTCATATTTTAGCTTAATGAAAAAGGATGCATTAAATTTGTTTTTTTGTTAGGTTTTTTATAATATTTATTGTTCTTTGTTGGCAGGAAGGCATATTCGGACTTTCGTCCATTCACCAAGAGAGCTTGTCATCTCAACCCCGTATGTCTCTCCATAAAGCATTTGTAGACGCTCATGAACATTTCGGATCCCGATTCCAGAAAATTGATGCTTTTTTTTCTTCTTAGAGGGGAGCGCGTCAGAGGGGGCGATATCCATACCATCTCCATTATCGATAATTTCACAAAGCAAAAGCTCATTTTCCTTCCAAATCATAATCGTTATTGAACCATTTTGTTTTTGATTAAATCCATGAAAGAAGGCATTTTCAACAAAAGGCTGAAGTATTAACTTAGGAATTAAATAAGAATCAGAATCTTGTTCAACAAAATAATTGACAGAAATGCGATTGCCATATCTTTTTTGGTTAATCAGGACATAATTTTTAAGGTTTTCTATTTCTTGCTCTATCGAGACGGTCTCGCTAACATTACCTAATGTATTCTGTAATAATGAGATCAACGAATGGATCGTATCGATCGCCTCTTCTTTACTACCTTGTTGAATTAGAAACTTAATTGAGGTCAATGTATTATAGAGAAAGTGTGGATTAATTTGCTGCTGTAAAGCGGCTAATTCAGCCTGACGTATTTTCTTTTGCGATATGACTTGCTCATCAACATATCGATGCAATTCATCCAACATGGAGTTAAAAGCATTTCCGATTTGTCTTGTTTCGTACGTACCATCTATTGGTGCATACTGAATAAATCCTGTTTTTGACGTTTTCCCTATATGCTTAACGAGTGAAGATAAAGAATTCGTCATTCTTTTAGAAAGAAAGAAAATGATAATTAAAGCAATAACGACAATCCCCACGCTAACTAATGCTATGCTTTTTTTATCAATAATGGCATGGTTTAGCATTTCACGATCGATCGTATTAATAATATACATATCGAAAAAAGGGAGATATTCCGTTAAAATAATTTGCTTCTTACCCATAAAATCACTTTCCATATAATTTTCTTGAGATTCTGTCATTTCCTCTATTAAGGTTAGTAGCTCTGGTGAGTTAGATCCTATTAATTCAGAACGATTGGTTGAGATTAAATCGCCTTTTTGATTAATGAGAAAAATATCATTTCCGGGACTTGTTACATTTGAATAGAATTTTCTAAAATCACTTTCTTTTATAGAAAAATAGACAGAACCGTAATGAACTCCTGATGTCCGGTCTGTTAATGCTTTTGAAGCAATAATCATTTGTTCCAAATCTTGATTTCTGTTTTCGATTTGGATGTGCTGATACATAAGCTGTCCCTGCTTATCTAAAGTCTTTTGGTAAACTTCGTGTTCCATCCACTCTTCATCAGTAAAAGGCCAAAACGTCCGATCAGTAGAAAAGCTGACTGAATTCATTCCTGTAATCATGATGCTCGCATCATATGTATCTAGATAAGTTTTTATTTGCTCCATAGAAGAGTGAAGCAAATAATAAACATTCATCATTTCAGAATTAGAATACTCACCAGATAAGGCATCTTTGACAATGATATTTTGGTGAAGGCTATTTGCAGCAAGAACGACTGAATAATTAAACGACTCAAAGTTTTCTTTAATTTGTTCGATTACTTTTGCATTTGTAATACAAAATGTATCAACAAAAAGCCGCTCTGACATTCGAAGAGAGGTTAAGGAAATCGCAAAAGAGACCGAAATGACAATAATGAAAGTAAGGGAGAATAGCTTGAAAAATAAACTATTCTGTCTTACTTTTTGTAGGATTAGCTGCATGAGATGACTCCTATCCTAAGTGTTTTTTCTTATATTTACTCGGAGAGAATCCGGTCTTTTTTTTGAACACTTTGCAAAAATAACTGTGATCAGAATAACCGACTGTTTCACTTATTTCTGCTATAGTTAATCCGTTCTTTCTTAGAAGCTTTTTAGCTTCATTAATTCGAATTTTATTCAAGTATTCTATAAAACTCTCTTTATTATGGGTAGCGAATAGATTTGAAAGATACGAAGGATTAAAATGAAAATGCTTCGCTACATTCGTTAACGTCAAAGGTTTCATATAATGAGAATGAATATAGTTCATTAAATTTTGAATGTTTTTGTTATAGCCCTTACGTGTAGAAAGGGTTGACACACTTTTTATAAAATCATTTAAGATTTCAAGGGTCTCAGTGACATCATTAGCTTGATCAATAGAGGTTATATATTTATATTTATCCGTTTCTAATGAAGACACTTCATACTCTAAGTTTTTGAGAAGAATGATGACGTTAAAGAGAATATTGTTTAAAAATGATTTAAATTCATGAACATTCGTCTTTGGATCATGAAGTAAGAAATCAAGATATGTTTTTAAATCTTGAAAGGCTATGTCAAAATCCTCTTGTTTTAATTGATTAAGAAAATCGTCTAAATGAAAGGTAACGGATTGTGTTGCTTCACTTTGCCATTCTTTTTCAAACAAAAGGATGCGTTCTGGAGAAAAAAAGAATTGTTCCGATATTCGATTTAATTGCTGATAAACATCCTTTAAACGCTGTAGATTGGAAAATGGTTCACTTATTGCAAGTCTACAATCTTCTTTCGTTATTATTGAAAGAGCTTTAATATGAGAGGTAAAACTAAGCTCTTCGTTAATATTGACCAAAGCGAACAGAGTCTCTTTTTCACTTTTTAGAAAATAATGCTTATAGGGTATAAATGAAAAGGACGTAATTAGTGCTGAACTAATTTTTTTCTTTATACCTTCTACAAACTGTACCGATTGATCTCTGCCAAAGTCCCGTATTTTAAAGCCAATTAGATAATAATAGGAATGAGGAAGTGAATCTTTTACGATTTCCTCATTAAGCTCTGGATTAAAGCCGGTAACAAGACCTTCTAATAGCTGTTCGACATATGAATGAACGGGTTGTTGATCTTCTTTCACATCTTCAGCTATTTGAGGTAGGTGATTAGAGGCCTTATGCATGATTTGGATAAAACTTTCTTTTTCTAGCTTAGGCTTCAAAATGTAGTCAAACACTCCATTTTGAAAGCTTGACCTGACATAGTCAAATTCCCCAAAGCTGCTCAATATGACTACTGCAATATGTGGAAATTGTTTCTTGATTATTTTTGTTAATTCCTTACCATCCATTAGGGGCATAATGATATCTGTTATAACAATATGTGGCTGTTCATATTCTATTAATTCAAGAGCTTCCTTTCCATTTGCTGCTTCACCAATAATCGTAAAGCCCTCTTTTTCCCAATCAATCAGATGTTTAATTCCTTGTCTAATCAACGTTTCATCATCTACAATAAGCACCTTAATTGGATTCCAAATGGTCAAGGTAAATCACCCTTCCTTCTCATGAAAACGCTTTATTATAATTGAATTATACAGTAACAATTTTTTTCTATAAATAAGGAAGCAGAAAAATGTACGAATTATATCAAGCTTACAATTTATTTTTTGGATAAAAAACAAAGCCATTTAGAACGGTTTATGTCTAAATGACTTTTAAATGAGTGAATTTCATCATTGCTCTATAAGTGAATATAAACAAACATTCATTATAAAAAAATGTCTAGAATGTTTGTTGGTTTGCTTGTTGATTGTAACGGTAGGTAGTGACTCCCAAACGATGAGCGCAGCGCAGTGTGAAGATCCACTCTGACGACGCTCTGCATAGTCAGAGTTAGCTGAAGACAAGCCCTTGGGAAAGCATCTACCTAAAGTGAAAATCAAAAAACTAATCGCTCGGTTTTCATTATAAGGTAGAAATGATGAAGTTGATGAAGTTGATGAAGTGGACGACACAGAACATTCATTATAAAAGATGTCTAGAATGTTTGTTGGTTTGCTTGTTGATTGAAACGGTAGGTAGTGACTCCCAAAGGATGAGCGCAGTAGTGTGAAGATCCACTCTGACGACGCTCTGCATAGTCAGAGTTAGCTGAAGACAAGCCCTTGGGAAAGCATCTACCTAAAGTGAAAATCAAAAACCTAATCGCTCGGTTTTCACTAAAAGATAGAAGGATGAAGTGGCTTCAAATAGATGAACATTTTATCCCTGTTGTGAATGATTTTTCGAATATTGAAATTCCAGAAGCAAATGATAAATGCTTAACAGTTCTAAAGAAATCATCGTGCTTTTATCGATTTTTAAGGATACAGTCGCTTGATTTTCAATTAATGGTGAGAGAACGGTTCGAACTTTTTTTACTTGGTTAAGCTCCATTTTTAAAGAATCATCATAAAAGCTTTCCTGTATTAGCAACCAAGCCTCTTCCAAAATACGAGCATCTTCTGAAGGTAAAACTTCTTTATTGGAGTAAGATATAATATTTTTACTATGAAAGACTAATTTCTGCATCAATTCGACCTGCTGTTCAATTTCAAACAAGGTTTTTAAGTCTTGCTTTTTTTTTCTAAATTTATGAACATCATGTTGTAATATTAGCATTTCATTAATTTGCTGAAGGTTATCAGTTAAAATCATTGCTTTTTGGTTTAAATCTTCATTATTCGTTTTGGTTAAATTTTTATTTCTTAGGCTTTGGGTAATTAATTCCTTTATGTCAGAGGTAAGGTCTTTCTTTCTTTTTCTAATTTCCTTAATAAAGTTAGGTGACCAAATGATTAGATTTACTAAAGTTGAAACGGTTATTCCAATTGAGGTTGTTGCAACTCTCGTTAAAAAGCTAAGAAAGAACTGGTCGTCTGTCATAGGAATCATCGCAACCGCTGTAAGTGTCGATACTATAATAGCATCATGCCAGCCTAGTCTGTGACAAATTAAAATAGTAAAAAAAGCAGATAGGGCAAATGTCAAAGGAGTTTGTCCTAATAAAAAATCAAAACTCATGGCAATAGCTGCACCAATAGCCGCAGCTGGCAATCGAATGATTCCTTTTGTTATAGATGCATATACTGTTGGCTCAATCGTTACAATAGCAGCTATAACGGCAAAAATAACAGGTAAATCGAGAATTTGGCAAATCCAAGCTGTAATAAAAACAGCTAAGCCTGTTTTAAGTAATCTTTTCCCAATGAAGGGCTGTATCCATTTTTGTATAAGCATAATATTTATTACCTCAAGTCTAATTCAATGATAATTTACAATTCTAATGGATTTTGTACGAAATAGAAAGAGGGGATATAAAAAAATGGAAGAATATGTCAATAAATTTACTTACATAAATAAAGTTAATTGTGTTGATTTAGTTAAGTGTCTTATGCTATGATTCAGTCTGTAGGGTTTATTCCCTTTTTTTAAATAAATATCTTGAATTCAAGGCATTGCATAATGACGTTAATATCGGTCAAACTATTTTTGTAATGTGAATGGAGATATTTAGGATAAGAATGTTGATACATTAAAAAATAAACGAGAGAAGGAGTTTTTAAAATGGCAAACATTAAAGTAGCCGTCATTTATTACAGTTCTACTGGAACAAACTTTCAATTAGCTAAATGGGCAGAAGAAGGTGCAAAAGCTACCGGTGCAGAAGTTAAATTAGTTAAAGTACCAGAATTAGCGCCTCAAGCTGCTATCGATTCAAATCCTGCATGGAAAGCTCATGTTGAAGAAACGGCCAATATTCCAGAGGCAACTAATGATGATTTAGAATGGGCAGATGCTTTTATTTTCAGTGTTCCAACTCGTTTCGGAAATGTTGCATCACAAATGAAGCAATTCTTAGATACGACAGGCGGATTATGGGCACAAGGTAAGCTAGTAAACAAAGTAGTTAGTGCAATGTCATCAGCTAGTAATGCTCATGGTGGACAGGAAGCAACTATTTTATCTCTTTATACGACTATGCATCACTGGGGAGCGATTGTAGCTTCACCTGGTTATACAGACCCAGTTCAGTTTGCATCAGGCGGAAATCCATATGGAGTAAGCGTAACTGTAGGTCAAGATGGAAACATGCAGGAAGATGTTGAGGAAGCAGCTAAATACCAAGCGAAGCGTACGGTAGAAGTAGCTTCTTGGATTCAAAAAGGGCAACAGTAATAAATAAAAAGTGAATGAATTTCATCATTGCTCAACCGACCATTCATTATAAAAATTTATTGAATGTTTGTTCATTAACTTCTTGATTGAAACGGTAGGTAGTGACTCCCAAAGGGTCAGCGCAAGTCTGAAGATCCACTCTGGCGAAGCTCTGCGTAGTCAGAGTTAGCTGAAGACAAGCCCTTGGGAAAGCATCTACCTAAAGTGAAAATCAAAAACCTAACCACTCGGTTTCCATTAGAAGATAACAATGATGAAATGAATTCAAATAACAAAATAAAAGGTAATCACGTTGACTTAACTAACGTGATTATTTTTTGTGAGTTTTGAAAAATGCATTCTTAAAATAACTAATGATAGAGTGTTTTTAGACAGAAAAACCAAACTTTTACAATTAAACCGAAGCATGTTAAACTAAAATGATCACAAGAAGGAATTTCCGATTAATAGAATTCATTCAATAAAGCGAGTAAACAGGAGGGGATATTCATTTTTGTATTATTAGCTATTTTATTACTTCTAAGTTTAGTAGGGTTTTTCTATGCTTATATGACAATGAATATTAAGCTGCGCTTCACCTTAATCATCCTTTCATCTTTGATTTTAATCGGAGTGATCATTTTCTTCATTATATTGCCTAATTGGTTCGGGGCCCCTTGAGAATAGTAAATAGCGTATTCAAAACGCCTTATAATCTATAATGAATATTAGGATCTGGATTCCTTATACACTTGTCCCTTATACCCTTTCCATCTTAACGGTGTATACACATCTATGGAATGCGCCATAACGGCCCCAACCTTTGGAAATTGCTTTCGAAAAAGTCTACACGCATTAATACGATAATCATTTAAATGAGTAATGCGGTTATCATATGGAACCAAAATCTCTGAATACAGAGCTAATTGCAAACTAAACTCCTGCTGTTCTTCATGAAAATACTCTTCTATAACTCTTACATTTGTCATTTTAAATGTATTAGTATGCACCTTTAGAAAGTCTTCAATTACTTTACTTTTTTCTTGTTCTGTCCAGCTTTGTGAAGAATATAAATAAATAAAAGCTTCACAGAAGGCTTTTCCTTTAAACACGTGCAAAACCCTCTCTAAATATGATACAGTCATTGTATCTTATTTATTGAAGTAATCAAACGATTCTAGTTTATTCTTGGACTTGGAAGGTTATTAGTATTAAATAATAGGATTCTTTTTACTAGAATCAAATAGAAATGTAAATGAATATGTGGAGGGATACATAAGGAATGAAAAGAACAGGAGAATTTGTGTTAGGAATTATCGGTGCTGTTGGATATACCTTTTTTACATTCATAGGTATTATACTGATTTGGTTTCAAAATAATGAAGAACTTATGAGAGATTCTTTTCAAAGAGTGGTCGAACAAAATCCTGCACAATTAGAAGTGATGGATATTGACCTCTTTATCTCATCGATACAAAATGTTTCGGCAGTGTCTATATTGCTACTATTTGCAGGTAGTTTAATAGCTGGAATCATAGCGATGATAGCACTTAGAAAAAATAAAAAGCCTATTTTAGCAGGGATATTGTTTATAGGAGCTGCAGTCATTTCGACTATTTTTTCTGGAGGCGTTACGATTTTTGCAGCGATTTTCTACTTGATTGCTGGAATTATGAGTGTAGCTAGAAAGCCAAAAGTAACGGTCTAGATTAATCGATGGATTTGAGATAATAAAATAACTTTTTTAGGCTACCACATACCAAATTCTCTTGGTATGTGGTAGCCTTGTTCTCGTTTCTACACTTTTACAAAAGGAGCAGGTGTCTAGCAAAACTCCTATTCATTAAGCACTTAAGTGCACATGTGATGGTTTATAGCTCTCAATAATTAGATTTGATTAAGCTTTAAAGGATAAAGTGGATGGTCTAAATAGGCATGAATTGGACGGTGAATATTATAAATTTATTAGTTATAGTGTTAGAGAATGTTACCTTAAGACAGTGTTAGAAGGTGCAAAGTCTAGTAGTTAAAAAGCAAATCAATTATAAGTGAGATGAGGTTTAAACATGATTTTTTTAATTATATTTGCTGCTATTGTTAGTATAGTTGGTTTGGTCATTACTTTGCTAATTACTAAATCAGAGGATGTTCATTATTCATCTAATAAGAGTTTATCAAACCAATTGTTTATTTATTGTATACTCATTCCATTAATAATTATTGTAATAATTATAGCCATATTAATCACTTAACATAGATTAGGCTGTAATAGGGATTAATCCAGAGATACGTTTCTTTCAGAGCATTTTAAGGTGTACTCTAGTGCATGACTAAATCTTTCTATTCCTTCTTTTATTTTCATTTCGTTTTCCCTAGCGAAGGTGAAGCGTACATACTGTTTTTTGAGCCTAACAATGAGCCAGGAGTGTAGATAACGCCTTGTTTTATAGAATTCTTTAATAACTTAGTTTCATCAATATCCTTTTCTAATTTACACCAAATATGTATTCCACCTAATGGGTTAGTGAACTCTACTTTATTTTTTAAAAAATCGTTTAAACTTTCTACGATTTGGTTACTACGTTTTTCTAACTCATTCACTAAGTTTTCCAAATGAGGGTCAAAAATTTTAGATTCTAGAAAATCATTAGCGATCCATTGAGTATAACTAGAATGCCCAAAGTCTACTTGTTGCTTAGCATCTGATAACCTTTCTATTACTGATGTAGGGCCTATTATCCATCCAATTCGTAAACCGGAAGCAACCACTTTAGACAAGGAGCTTATATAAAGTACGTTTCCGTTTTGATCCATTGATTTTAAGGTTGTGACTTTTTCCCTGTTAAAAGATGTCAGACTATATGGATCGTCTTCAACAACTGGAATTCCATATTCAGCTGATATCTCTAAAATAGCTTTCTTTTGGTTTTCACTTAAAAACGTCCCTGTAGGATTTTGAAAAGCTGGATTTAAAAAAATCATTTTAATACGATGTTTTTTATGTAGTTCTAACAATTTATTAGTATCTAGACGGTTTCCTTTTACTGGTAAATGGTGTACTTTTATACCTGTTGATTTGAAAATAGGAAGATTATAATGATAGGATGGATCTTCAATTACAATCGAATCATTAGGCTTTAATAAACATTGAACCACTAAGTGTAAAGCTTGCTGAGCGCCAGAAGTAATTAAAATAGATAAGGGATCGGTCTCAATATCTCGATATTGCTTTACATGCTTTGCTATTGTGTTCCTTAATATTGCACTTCCTTGAGGGTGGTCATAACCTAGTCTTCCGCTAAAAGATCTTGTAGATGTAAGCTTTCTTAAAGTTTTAATTGGAAAAAGATCCTTTGATAATTCGCCACTTGCTAAATTAATTAATTTTTTTTCTTCTGTTTCTTTACGAACTTTTTGTGCTATTGGTAAATTAGGTAAAAACAAACCTGCTTCAATGTAACTATTCCAACTAGGTATCCTCTTTTTCGTAAGTCCCCATATATCTTTACTAATTGTAGTACCACTTCCACGTTTTCGTTGTATAAGGCCATTTGATTCTAACTCATCATATGCTGCTACTATAGTAGTTCTATTAACCTTTAGCTCTTTAGCTAAAAATCTTTCAGAGGGGAGTTTTTTGTCTGTAGGGAACGTACCATCAGCAATACCCTTCTCTATATAATCTGCTATCTGTTTGTAAATCGGTTTCTCAGTTTTTGGGTCAATATTCCAATCCATTCAATACAATCCTTTTTAAACATATTTTTTTTAGTTTATCCTAATTGTTATGTTTTTAAAAAGTGAGTGAATTTCAGAATTGATCTATAAGTGAATAAAAACGAACAAATATTATAAAAATGTCCTCACTATTTATGAATTAGATTGTTGATTGTAACGATAGGTAGTGACTCCCGAAGGAAGAGCGCAGTCTGAAAATCTACTCTGACGAAGCTCAGCGTAGTTAGAGTTAGCTGAAGACAAGCCCTTGGGAAAGCACTTACCTAAAGTGAAAATCAAAAACCTAACCGCTTGGTTTTTATCAAAATGTTTGTTAATAAACTTTTTGATTGTAACGGTAGGTAGTGACTCCCGAAGGATCAGCGCAGTCTGAAGATCCACTCTGACGAAGCTCAGCGTAGTTAGAGTTAGCTGAAGACAAGCCCTTGGGAAAGCATCTACCTAAAGTGAAAATCAAGAACCTAAACAATCGGTTTTCATTATAATGTATGAATGATGAAATTGATTCAAGTATATCTAAAAAATCTAGCTAACGATAAAGATTTAATAAAGTGTAATAAATCTTTAAAGAAAGATTAGAATTTTAGTACTTATAAGGAGAGATATAAAAAAAAATCAAGATTTGGATGAACATAATTGAACTAAATGGAGTCATAAAAGTAGCAAAGACGAGGGGATAGTATAAGTATCTCCTCGTCTCCTTATTTATTGTGTATAGTACGGTTGTCTAGTTAACAGAGGGTTTTTTATGCCTTATCAACATATACTTTAAAGTCAGCCGAAGTCTTTATGAGTTCATTATTTTCGACAGTAGCTCTTATATAATATTCTCCACTTCTGGGGAAGGTAGTTTGAACTCTATAAGTACCATTATTTAAATTAGTAGAATTAGCTTTTCTGTAGTTCTCAGAGCCTGCTTCTCTAATTTCAAAGTAGACTCTATTTGCATCCTTTAATTTTTCATTATCTTTAGTGATAGTTGCGTCTAGCAAAATAGCTCGATTTTTTAACAATACTTCTTGCACAGGTAATATATCAAAATCAATAGAGCTTTCATGGATATTAAAGTTCTCTGAGAGCTTTATTGAAAAAATAGAAATCATTATGATAGCTAATCCCACTATTATTCCCTTTTTCATTTCTAAATACCTCCTGATTGTAAAATCTGTGTTGGTTTGTAATCAAAAGACTACAAATTAATTATAATTCTTTTTTATTTTTATACTTCATCCAATTTACAAATATTTTAATCATCCAATTCTCTTATTTGATTAAGATTCTAGGTAAGAATAACTTAATCATTTTCTTTAAAAAGCCTTTAAATGGCTGTCTTATACCACACCTTCACTGCGTGTTTTATTTGTTTGGAGGCTAGGAATAAAATGGTTATATTTAATAGGAAGAAAATGTTAAAATAGGAATATGAGGGGTGAGAGGCGTTTGAAGAGTAGTATAAAAATCATCTTATTTATTAGTTTATTGTTATTGATAGCTTTAGCGAGTTATAGGATCATACCTAATCTAATTGAAAACTACTTAGATTCTGCATTATCTGATGAGGAAAATAATCATACTTATGCAGATGAAGAAGATACTTATCTAGAAGAAGCTCTCTCAAGTGATGGAACAACCACAGTAAAGGAAAATGAAGTAGAGCAAGTTCACCAATTTATCTCAAATATTCATCAGCAATGGAATGATATAGTAGGTTGGGGTGGTTATCAAAATTTGAATTTTGATAAATTAGCAGATGTGCTACAGGAGACAGAGACAGAAATCCTTGAAATCAAAAAATTAATATCAGATGAAAGAATAATAGAAGACTTAGAGAATGCAAAAAGCTTATTCGTTATTGGAGTTGAACAAGAAAATCAAATAGCGATCGTCTATGTTCATCGGATTTTTCATGATTTAGACATTATTTACAATGGATACAGCAACAATAAAGGATTTGGTGGGTATTCAAATCTTGACCAACAAGGTTCGGTGAAGGTGGATCAACTGTTGAAGGAATTTAAAGAAAGCTAGCTCTGTTTATGAATCACTATAAACAGAGTTAGCTTTTTGGGTTAATAGTTGAGTGAATTTCATCATTGCTCTGTAAGTGAATGAAACAGAACGTTTATTAAAAAAATGTCTTGAATGTTTGTGAATTTACTTTTTTATTGTAACGGTAGGTAGTGACTCCCGAAGGATGAGCGCAGTCTGAAGATCCACTCTGACGACGCTCTGAATAGTCAGAGTTAGCTGAAGACAAGCCCTTGGGAAAGAATCTACCTAAAGTGGAAATCAAAAACCTAACCGCTTGGTTTTCATTATAAGATATGCATGATGAAATTGATTTAGTTAAAGGATTTTTTCTGTTAATAAAAGCTCATATTCGTCCACATATACAGCCGTACCACTCATAAATATTTCCAACTCTTTTTCTTCAAATTGTTGAACAGATACGTAGACCTTGCCTTTTTTGTTCATCTCATTCCCTTGTTCAATAATTAATTGATAGGAAGGCTTTGACAACTGTTCAATATACGTAGCAAAATAGGCGCCCATTACCCCTGAAGCCGTTCCCGTTACCGCATCCTCTATTGTACCAGAATAAGGAGAAGAAAAATGTCTCGCATGCATATCTGCTTCACTATCAAAGGCATCTAAACAAAATGGATGAACGGAAGCATTTGGAATTTCCTTAAGTATAGAAGGAAAGGCTTGATTATGGGGCTTCATCCGTTTAAAAGCTTCTAAGCTATTGATTGGGATTAATAAGGTCCAAATACCTGTACTACCATATACAATAGGATGATGATTCGAGATGTCCTCTTCTTTTAAACCAATCGCTTGTGCGATATCACTTTTGGAGCCTTTGAAATCTTGAAATTGAGGAGATGCCTGTTTCATAGTGATTCTAAAAGAGTTATCAACTTCTTCTATTAATATAGGTAAGATACCAGCGTTCGTTTCAATCGTAATCTTTTTTTTAGTAGACAAAAAATTCATTGATTTTAAGGCAAATAAAGTCGCTACTGTTGCATGACCACATAAATTCATTTCATGACCAGGAGTAAAATAGCGTATTTTCAAATCAGCTACCTCCGACTTTAAGTGGAAAGAAGTTTCATTAAAGCCTATTTTAAAAGCGATTTCCTGCATTTCTTTTTCTGTTAAATCATCTGCTTGTAATACAAGGCCAGCGGGATTGCCAAGATTAGGTTCATTTGTAAAAGCATCATAATGATAGACCGTAACACTTTGCATATAAAAACCTCCTTAACATATCAATGATTCTGTCATTTTACCACTTATTGATTAGAAAATGGATCTTTTTATCCATTATTCGAAAAATTGAGATAAATATTGATGGTAACTCTATTGAATTTATTTCATCATTGCTTTATAAGTGAACGAAACAGAACATTCATAATAAAAATGTCTTGAATGTTTGCGAAATCACTCGTTGATTGAAACGGTAGGTAGTGACTCCCAAAGGATCAGCGCCGTTTGAAGATCCACTTTGACGAAGCTCTGCGTAGTAAGAGTTAGCTGAAGACAAGCCCTTGGGAAAGCATCTACCTAAAGCGGAAATTAAAAACCTAATCGCTCGGTTTTTCATTAAAAGATAGAAATGGTGGGTTCTATTAAAAAAGGAAATCTATTAAAATATTTGGTTAAACTGTTCTAAAATATTCATCTCTCTCTATATATAGAAAGAGGAGGGGAGAGCTATGAAAAGATTTCTCTATGAATGGTTTAGTTATCTGTTGTTTCTGTTTTTAATAGTGTTGATGGTAGCTTTTCCTTTTTTCAAAAAGCTAGATTGGGGAGCGGTTATAAAAGAAGAGGTCGTCGGGCTACTTACGATTTTTTTTAGCATTCTATTAGAAGCTTTCCCCTTTTTATTAATAGGTGCCATTTTTTCAGCATTAATAGGAATTTATATTAAACCAACTCATCTCTCTAGATGGTTACCTAAGCACCCTATCCTTAGTATCTTTCCTGCTTTATTACTAGCACTCATTCTGCCAATATGTGAATGTGCAATTGTCCCTGTTATTAGAAGATTTATTAAAAAAGGTATGCCTGTTCATGTGGCTGTTACCTTTATGACAGCTGCACCTATATTAAATCCTGTTGTGGCAGCCTCGACCTATTATGCCTTTAATATGAATACTTCCTTTTTAGTTTGGCGAATGGTACTCGCTCTTCTTTGCTCATTGGTGATTGCTATAACCATCTATTTTTTTTATAAAAAAAACACACAACCAAATGAAATTCTAAAAGAGAATTCGAAACAGGCAAAGGGATTTGAGCATGAACATGATCATAAAAAAGGAATAATGAATATAATCGATCATACTTCAGAGGATTTTTTGTTTATGGCGAAATTTTTTATAATAGGGGCTTTTTTAGCTAGTATTTTTCAAACTTTTTTTGCTAGAGAGTGGCTTGGATTCATTAGTGAACATGCTGCTTTTAGTATTATTTTAATGATGCTTCTATCTTATATACTTTCTCTTTGCTCAGAGGCTGATGCTTTTATTGCCGCTTCATTTGGTGGCACATTTTCCTTCTCGGCTACTCTTTCCTTTTTAATTTTAGGACCGATGCTGGACCTGAAAAACACCTTAATGATGATGTCTACTTTCAAATGGAGATTTATAATCATATTTCATTTTGTCGTTTTCTTCGTTGTGTTTATAATGATGATAATCTTTTCACTATTGGGGATGAGCTAATGAACAAAGAATATAGTCAATATATATCTGGAATACTCTATATGGGCTTTTTTTTATTATTTCTAGCTTTGTTTTTACATGGTTCCATTGATTATTATATTGCTCCAAATATGCAAAAGTTTGTTCTATTTGCCATGCTTGTATTTTTTGTATTAGGTATTACCCAGATGTGGAAAAGCTCTGCTAAGAAAAAATCAGATTGTGAAAAGGGATGCTCGCATCATAGAAAGAACTCTTCATCATTTATTTTTATTTTCCTTGTTATTATCATTGGATTTATACTTCCTGATTATATTATGACGGAAAAAATGGCTCATCTAAAAGGGGTTCAATATACGTTTTCTTTGAGTGAACAATCTCTATCACATAATCAAAGTGCTTATGATAGGCATTTTGATATAGTAGAAAATAATTTGAAATCGGTGAATAACGCGTGGCAGGTGGAGGATGCTGATTTTTTAGAAGCATTAGGCTTAATTCACTATAGAATCGATCAATATATTGGGGAAGAAATGATATGGACTGGATTTGTTTATCGAGATCCTAAACTTGAAGAATCTGATTTTGCTTTATCGCGATTTTCATTTAGCTGCTGTGTGGCTGATAGCATAGGCTATGGATTAATTGTAGAGTCCACTGTTGAAAAAGAAATACCTAGCGATTGGGTGAGAATAAAGGGAGTTATTCAAGAAAAAGAAATAAATGGTGAAATAATTCCATCTCTAAAACTACTTAGCTATGAATCAATAGACGCACCTCCAACCGCTTATGTCACGCCAACGATTTTCTCACAATAGCAGTGTGTTACTTTTCAATCATAATCAATTGCTCCTAATTTACAGTAAAAAGATAAAATAAAGAGATTTTAATCGAACAATCTTGTCCTTAAAATGATATAATTTTAGAAGGTAACTGGAAGAACTAGGAGATTATATATGCAAAATATAAAATTAGTAAAACCAACGGCGACATTAAAAAGTGAATATATAGAATTTTATAGAGATTGGATAAATAGTGAAGAAAAAATGGTGCCATGGGTGATTCAAGAAAACCCAGAACCTTTCGAAAGAATGATCCAGTTTTTAGTAGAGCAAGAAAATGGAGAAGGACTAATAGGAGAGCAGGTAAAAAACTCTACCTTTTGGCTAAAAAACGATAGTGGAAAGGTAGTCGGCGCTGTAAATATACGACATGAGCTCAATGGTTTTTTGAGAGAACAAGGAGGCCATATAGGTTACGGGATCAGACCTTCCGAAAGAAAAAAGGGTTATGCAACAGAATTACTGAAATTAGCGCTGAAAGAATTGGCAAAGCTAGGGAAAAAGGAAGCTTTAGTTTGCTGTGATAGTGAAAATATCGCCTCTTTTAAAACGATTAAAAATAATGGAGGAAGGCCCGAAACGGATTATGTTCATTCTGATGGACAAATCATCAAGAGATTTTGGGTTCCTTGTCATCTATAATAACTTTTTTCTAATTGAGTCCATTTCATTGTACCTTTATAAAGTGAACGAAATCGAACCATTATTATAAAAATGTCTTAGATGTTCATGGAGCAACTACTGATTGTAACGCAAGGTAGTGACTCCCAAAGGAATAGCGCCGTTTGAAGATCCACTTTGACGAAGCTCTGCGTAGTCGAAGTTAGCTGAAAACAAGCCCTTGGAAAGCATCTACCTAAAGTGAAAATCAAAAACCTAATCAATCGGTTTTCATTAAAAGATAGAAAAATAGAAAAATGATATAAACAATATGTAGTAGGGGGGAATACAAATTGCTTGTTTTGATCATCATTCAGTTAGTTATGGTTATCATGTTTTATACTTTTAGCTATCTCATCTTAAAAAAGCAATATTACGGCTTGATTAATGGATTCTGGTCTAAGCCAAAGCATGAACAAAAAGAGTTGATTGAAAAAGGATATCCGCAAGCGAACGGCAAAATGCTGCATCGTTCGGGAACGATTTTATTAATTGGATTGATTCTCTATCTAATAGGAATTCCTTATATGATAGAAATTTCTTACTTGTTTTTAGTCATTTTTATCTTAAGTAATACGCTTTTAATTAATCGAATGGAAAATGAAAAAGTTAAAAAACGTAATAAATATATTTTAATAGGGAGCTCTATTTTCTTTATCGCTTTGATTTCTATTCTGTTTATTCCAAATCAAATCGAAATTAGTGATGATGAGCTTAAAATAAGTGGACCTTACGGAGTCACTTGGAATATAGAAGAGATTGACAGTGTGGAACGTTTAGAAAAGCTTCCCACCATTAATCTAAGAACAAATGGAATTTCTATTTTTAATAAGAGGATCGGTCATTTTCAAGTAGAGAGCTTCGGGAATTCCCGTCTTATTTTGAATAATTTAGATGCTCCATTTCTCTTGATTCAAAAGGAGGAGCAAACTCTTTTTCTGAATGAAAGTAGTTTTTATCAAACAGAAGAATTATACGAACAATTAATGAATCTGATAAACTGAGCAGAGAGTAACGAGAAATAAATCTTAAAGAAAGTTGTAGGGTATTAGGTTGGAAATTTTATTGAAAAAGTTAGACATACACGATAAAGAGTCTCTTTTAGATTTTGAAAAAAGAAACCGTACATACTTTGAAAAGTTTGTTCCAAGCAGAGGAAATGATTATTATCTGAAAAACGAATTTAAAGAAAGGCACAAACAACTACTGCTCGAGCAAGAAAAGAACGAGTCATTGTTTTTTCTTATCCAGAAACGAGATGGGACGATAATAGGGCGTATCAATGTTATTGACATTCAAGATCAAATTGGTGAAATAGGCTATCGTATAGGAGAAGAATTTGTTGGTGGAAAGGTAGCCAGTCAAGCCGTTTCGCTTTTATGTCAACAATTATCAGATCCACCTTTTATAAATATGCTTCATTCATTAAAAGCCAAAACACTTGTTGAGCATATTGCTTCTCAAAGAGTATTAGAAAAAAATCATTTCAAAAAAATAGCTACGGAAGAAGTGACGATAAATAATCAAACCTTGAACTTCTATATATATGAATATCAGCTTTTATAAGTGGGGGATTATATGAGAACAGAAGAAGAAATGTTCGAGTTAATTTTATCTGTTGCCAAAAGTGATAGAAGGATACGGGCAGTATGGTTAAATGGCTCCAAAGCCTCTCCACATGCAAAAAAAGACCGTTTTCAGGATTATGATATTGTGTATGTAGTGAAATCGTTAAATGAGTTCATTGAAAATACAAACTGGCTCCATGTATTTGGAGAAAGAATCATTATGCAAAAGCCAGATGCGATGTCGATGTTTTCAGTTAGAGAGGACCGTTATGCTTTTTTAATGCTATTTAAGGATGGAAATCGGATTGATTTAACATTAGTCCCTCAATCCTTAAAAAAGGAAATCTTGCTCGAAGAAAAAATGACGAAGGTTTTGTTAGATAAAGATTATGATTTACCTCAGCTTGAAGCCCCTACTGATTCGGATTTTTGGATAAAAAAGCCGTCTGAATCATTCTATGATAACTGCTGCAATGAATTTTGGTGGGTGACTACATATGTTGCAAAAGGAATATGTCGGAATGACATCCTTTATGCACAGGCTCACCTCAATCAAGTCATTCGCCCCATGCTATTACAAATGATCAGCTGGAGAGTAGGTATAATCACACAATTTTCAGTAAGTGATGGAAAGTTTTATAACAGAATCCCTGACTATTTATCAGAAGTGGATCAAGAGCAGCTTCTCAAGACATATCCTAGTGGAATGACAGAAGAAATTTGGCAATCTTTATTTATAGCTATTGAGCTTTTTCGGAAATTTGCTAGAGAAGTAGGTCAGCAGCTTGGTTATCAGTACCCTGAATCCGATGATAAGAAAGTACATGGATATTTAGAGTCTTTGTATAAAAGCTAATACAACATACATTAAATGATTCTATTCCTTTAAGTGGGGAAGAATCTTTTTTTATTTTCGTTGTCACTGAATGAATTTCATCATTGATCTCTAAGTGAACGAAACCGACCATTCATTAAAAAAATGTCTTGGATGTTTGCAAATTCACTCGATGATTGTAACGGTAGGTAGTGACTCCCAAAGGAAGAGCTCCGTTTGAAGACCCACTCTGACAAAGCTCTTTGTAGTCGGAGTTAGCTGAAGACAAGCCCTTGGAAAAGCATCTACCTAAAGTGAAAATCAAAACCTAATTGATCGGTTTTCTTAAAAGATATGAATGATGAAATGGATTCAACTGATAAAATATTTTAAAGGAAAGCATCCTTTTGAAATCTCGACCGTCTTATATAATGACAAACAAAGAAGCAGGTGAGGTTATGGAAGATGAAGTGCTAGTTACACATATATTAGAAGGAGACGATCAAGCTTTACGAGTCTTATATGATCGATATTTCCAATCTGTATTTCAATATGCTTATATACAAACGGGTGATTATCATTTTGCTGAGGAAGTCACACAAGATATTTTTAGTAAGATGGCAAAAAGCCTTCATACATTTAAGGGGAAATCAGCTTTTAAAACATGGCTTTACACATTAGGTAGGAATGTTGTAATTGATTTTCATAGAAAGCAGAAACGACATAAGGGTGTTGTCAGTTTACCATCAGAAAAGATGGAAGAAGTATCTAATAACTATAATCCACAACAAAATTATGAAATAAGAGAAGAGCTCATTCGTTGTCTTAATACGCTGCCAGAGGATTATCGGACGGTTATCGTTTTACGTTTTATTGAACAATTTTCAATACAAGAAACAGCTAAAGTCATGAAAAAAACGGCTTTATCTGTAAAGTCCCTTCAGCACCGCGCAAGAAAACAATTAGCCCAACTTATGGAAGGGGAGGGTAACAGCTATGAGTCATAATAAGGACAATGAATCCAAACAGGTGGAGGAAATGGTTAAACATATTCGAGTAGAAGCAAGAGAAGATTTTAAAGAATCGCTTTTTCAACAAATCTCTCAAGATATCGAGCATAGTAGAAAAAATGAACGAAAAAGGTTCACTATTAAGAAATTCGTACCGGCTGCAAGTGTATTGGCTGGTGTAGGAATAGCAACGATGTTAGCCATTTTAATCCTCACGAATGGTGGTCCGGTAACAGAAACACCTGCAGACGATCCACCACCAGCACCTATAGAAGATGAAGAAGTGGAGCATGAAGAAAATGAGCAGGATAATGATCAGGAAAATCCTGAACAAGAAGAGCAGGATGAATCGAATGATTTCAGTGATGATCCATGGCAAGACTCATTAAACGAGTTTGGAGAATCAGGAAGACAAGAAGTGATTATAAAAGATGTGACTGTAGAAGGCCAAGTAGAGCCTCGTAATTATCAATTACTTGATTTTGAGGAGTTGCCATTTTCGACTTATTATCCTTTTGATTTCATGAATTGGTCAGTCTCTCAATTTTCTCGAGAAACTGAATTAAAGGAAGTGATAGGTGCAAGAATGGAAAATGAGATTCAATTAGAGAATTCAGTCGAAGAGAGTTTTATTGAAGTAGGATTCTTTCAACCAGGCATAGATGAAGAAACGGCATTACTTTATTTTGAAGAAGCAGTAGAAGAGTATGGTGGCGGTCAAGTTATAGAAGTGGAAAGAGGGCAGATATCTAGAGTACAACTAGATCGTAGAAATAGTATTTCTTATATATCGCTTGCCCAAAAAAACGATATGTACTTTTATATTGCTGAAGTTTACTATATTGAAATGGGAGATGGCTTAGCTTCCATCAGCGATGTCTTTTTAGATGAATGGCAATGGAAGATAGACGGTTCAAGTTTAAGATAATAAAGAAGATATGAATGAAAACCCCCATTGTGAAGTGGGGGCTTTTCTGATTTTTATGTTCGCTTTCTTATATCATATAGCCGATCCAGTTTCCTTCTTGTGCCCCGAGTTTTTGGTAAAACCTCTGTGCTTCTTTATTCTCTTTAGCTGTAATCCATGACATATACGCAAATTGATGTGTGCACGTGTACTGTTGACATGCTTGAAATAATTGACGTGCAATCCCCATGCCTCTTTTGTCTTCAATAACGAATAAATCGTTCATAATAGTAACAGGAGCGACCTTCAATGTACTGTAAGTAAAATAAAGAGTTGCAAAGCCGACAATATGATGGTTTTGTAAAGCAATAAACTGAATTCCTTTTTCACTTTGAAAAAAACTTTTAACAAAGGCTTCTAAGTCAGAAAAGTTTGGGGGTGGTTGCTTATAAAATTGAACAATATAGGAATATAAAAGCGGTAAAAAAGGCTTTAAATCAGATGATTCTACAGGACGTATAATCGTGTTCATTGACTCACCTCTCTCAAAGGTAAACGTATCCTTTTTTTCATTTCAAATCAATAAAATTGTCAGAATATTTCTTAAAGGAAAAAGAGCTGAAGCAAGGAGAAGGGTCAGAAGGAAGCACTGCTCAACCGCAATAAAAGGAAAAGAGAGCCGGTGCAAGAGTAGAGTCGAAAGAGGGAGCTCTATTCACCCGAAAAAGGTGGCGGAGCAGGAAAGTGGTCAAAAGGAAGAGCGCTATTCACCTGAAATCAGCGCTGAACATGAAAAGAGGTCAAAAGGGAGCGTCCTATTCACTCGAAATCAGTGCTGAACATGAAAAGAGGTCAAAAGGAAGCGGTCTATTCACCCGAAATCAGTGCTGAACACGGAAAGAGTTCAAAAGAGAGATTCCTTTTGTGGATTTCGACTTAACCTTCTCAATCTACAATATCATCCGTCCTTCCAAGGCTGGTCTTTAATAATATTTCAGCCTGATTAGTTTGGGGTATTTTAATAATATTGGATTTAAATTCGAATATTATTGAATTATCAATTCCAATAATATAGAATGTCTTTTAGAGGGGGAGGTTTTTTCATTGGAATTTTTAGAGGTGACAGGGAGAAAGCGTCAAAACTATGAAATAGAATTTTCTTCATCGGTTTTATGGGAATGTGCTTTAGGAATTGCTGCTATTACTAATCAACCATTGATAGATAGTTTAGAAAAACCGAAAAAGTATTGGGAGAGTATTCGTGAATCTTTTTCGAAAGATATGAAGAAGCATTTGGATTATCTGGAAGCTCACAATACATGGAAGGCTTTGTTATTAACATTACATGCACAAAGCTTTATTTCTTTAAACGAATGGTCTGCATACATAGACAAACTTTCTCATGAAGAATTTAGATATGTTTGTCTACCTTATTTAGGAGAAGGATATCAACTGTATAGAAAAGAAGCAGCGAATAAGAATAAAGAGGCTCTTCGTGAACTTCAATTACAAATAGAACAAGATAATTTCTTGCATAGATATATTGAGTTTATAGGTAACTGTGAGGTAGAAAGGGTAAAGTTCCATATGAAGGAAGTGATGTCTGGTTGGTATGAAGGTGTAGTGAAAGATAAAGAAAGTGAACTAAATGAAGCCTTCAATCTAGATATTCATTTAAAAAAGCAATCATTAAAAAAAATGGAAGCAACAGAATTTGTTAAGTGGGTAACTGGAGGTATTGAATATAAGGCTGAGCCCAGTGTTTACAAGGTGCTACTTATTCCACAATACATTTATCGGCCATGGAATATCGTTGCTGATTTAGAAGGAACGAAAGTGATTTATTATCCGATTTCAAATATAAGTTTAAATCCAGAGGATAAATATGTTCCTGACCAGTTTCTCATTTTAAAGTATAAGGCTTTAGGAGATGAAGTTCGATTACGAATGGTAAAAATGTTATATGAAAAGGATTATTCTTTGCAGCAGTTAACGGATATGCTAGTGCTCGGAAAATCTACCGTGCATCACCATCTGAAATTGCTAAGAAGTGCTCAGCTTGTCAAAAAGAAAGGCTCTCTTTATACTTTGCAAAAGCAGTCATTAGCTCATTTAACGGATGAACTTCAGCATTATTTAAATCAATGAGTAGATTACAAGACAAACCCAAGTCATTATGGAAAAATAAAAGCTTTATGCTCGTTTGGTTTAGCCAAACCTTTTATGAATTTAGTGGGGCTTTAGGTACCTTTTGTTTGTCTATTATCATTTATGAACAGACAGGCTCTCCATTGGCTTTGGGGAGTATGTGGTTAATGTATTTTATTCCCTCATTAGTATTACAATTGTTTATTGGACCTTTCATCGACCGCTGGAGTAGAAAATTTATTTTAATTTTTTCTCAATGGCTAAAAGGCTTTTTATATTGTTTATTATTAGGATTGATAATGTTAGAGGGAAGTTGGATCTGGTCGATTTTTTTCATTCAAGTAATGGTTGGTCTAATTGCGCCCTTATATGCACCAGCAAGCCAAGCGTTATTACCCACTATTGTGAAGGAAGGACAATTAAAGGAAGCCAATAGCAAATTAGATGGTTCTATCAGATTGATGGTTTTTATCGCCCCTATTGGCGGTGGTGCTATTATTCAATATATAGACACCAGCATCTTAATTTTGCTCATCGCGTTGTTATCTATTTTTAGCGGTTATTTATTAATATTCATTAAAGAAGCTACATTTATTTATTTACAAAAAAAGCGCTGGATAGATGACTTTAGAGAAGGAATGAGCCTTTTCTTTAAACAAAAAGCAATGGTATGGTTAGCTATTTTTCTTAGCTTCGTTCAATTTGGCGTTGGAGTAACGATGGTCATTTCTTTACCCTATATAACGACTATCCTTGGAGCTAACTATCATCAGTATGGCTATTTCGTGGCAAGCTTCCCATTAGGGTATGTTCTAGGAAGTTTCATTTGTCACTATATGAGGATAAAAAGCTATCGAAAAGCAATGCTCGGGTCCTTATTTATCGGAGGATTAACTTTTGCGATTTTAACCATTAATCATTCTGTTTATGTTGCGTTTTTAACAGAGGCTATTGCAGGTGTAGCTATGGCTATTTTTAACATCCATAATTTATCTTTATTTCAAAGAATAGTTCCGAATTCTGTATTAGGTAAGATGGCTTCTGTACGTTTATTTTTCATCAGATTTTCAATCCCTTTAGGAGTAGTTGTTGCGACATTGAGCGCAGAAGTGATAGGTGTAAGATATTTGTATTTATTTATAGGTGTTATGATTTGTACGGTTTCTCTGATAGGTCTTATTCTTCCCTATTTCAGATTTTTAGATGATATAAAAGAAAAGAATGAGACAACAATCCCACATTTAGAAACTAAAAAATCTCTCAACACATAAAACGGTCAAAAGGAAAGGCTCTATCCACCGATAGAGCTTCTAAATTAGAAAAAGTGGTTGAAAAGGAAACGAACTTTTCAACTGCAGTAGGAGTAAAAGAGAACGGAGTTTCAAGGGTGAAACAACCTATTTAGCCGAAAACAGCGCTGAATTAGAAAAACGGTCAAAAGAGAGAGTTCTATTCACCCGAAAACAGCGCTGAACCTGAAAAGTGGTCAAAAGGAAGCGGTCTATTCACCCGAAAACAGCGCTGAATTAGAGAAACGGTCAAAAAGAAAGGCTCTATTCACCTGAAAAAGCGATGCAACAAGGAGAAGGGTCAAAAAGAAACGTTGCTTAACCGCAATAAAAGGAAAGGCTCCATAGACCATTTGCCAAGAGATAGAAAAAGCGAAATGGATTCATTCCATTTCACTTTTTTTCAGTTTTATTTTTCGATTAATCCGAAAGGTTTAAATATCGCTTTCTCACCTAATAGTTTCCATACAACAGTTCCATCAACGGCTGATTCTCCCCAATTTCTTTGTGCACTTTGACTGCTTATACCTGTTAGCTGAGATTGATACACTTGGTTAGAGCTGTGAATGAGCTCATTTCGTTCGTAGCTTGTATTAGGCTGCCAAGGTTCGTTGTTGGCAATTCCAGCTTGCACACAAACCCAACCTACATACCCACCTGGTTCTGGGAAGGCATTATAGACGATGTCGCCTTTTGAGTAATAGCCTTTGGCTGGCTCTTCACTGTCGTGGGTTTTAGGATCGTATTTCATAATATTATCTTCTTCTTTTTGTGGTAAAGAAATGTTTTTCCATTGGTTATTACTAGAGATAAATTCCTTTACACTTTTTTTATTGCGATAAAATAAGAGCTGTAAAGGCCTTCCATCAGAGCTAGAATAAATGACATCACTATCTTTTAAAATCATACTAAGAACAGAGCTAACGACCGTAAAGTTACTAGAGATTAAATATTGAAAAGTAGAGTTACGAATATCTATTTTACTGTCTTCAACCGAAATCATTCCATTACCTAATGAATTATTTATTTCTGTATGAATGAGATGGTTAATCGATTTAATCATAAAATCACTATTTATAATTCGGATAAGGGGATTTTCGTATTGAGTATTAATATTTCCGATATATAGATCAGTATCAATAATGGTGCTTTCATTAATCGTTAGCGTTCGCTTTTTCGTATTGAATACGTGGTTTTTTATTTGAGAAAGCTGAAATCTGCAATGCGTAAATGCAACGGATTCTACGTGTGTTCGATCATTTCTAGTTCGACTTTGAATCGTTATATTGTCAAATTGACATCTAAAAAACTCGTAAGAATAAAGCGTAATTTCTCTACGGAGTCCTTTGGCTTCAAAAATACAGCCTTCCATTATATTAGCGGTAATTTGTCCATTACCATTGTAGTAGGAAGTATACTGAATATGATTATTTTTAAATACGGCTTTAGGTGAATCAAATAGACTAATGTTAGAAGGATCAATAAATGTATTGTCTAAAACCTTTATATCATAGCCTGAACCAACTAGCTGAGTCGTACCACCATATAAATAATTACGTTCTATATATATGTGTGATTCTGGAAGGTTTGCCGTCATTAAGCCAACCGTGTTTTGACAACGATAAAGATAATTCCCTGATATTTTAGCAAAAGAAGTACTATAAATATTGATGGCTATTGAATCGACTTGGTAAATATGATTATTCTCAATTTCAATCGAATAACAGCCTACTAAAATTCCATGATTACTGTTATAAATCAGATTGTTTCTAATTACACAATGATCTCCATAAGAATCTTCCTGATTAATTCCATAGCGAGTGGAGTCACTAAAAAGAGGCTTTCCATCTAAAAAGTTATAGCCATTATCTCTTATTATATTGTGTTGAATGATATTATAGCTTCCTCCAGATGTAATTCCACCACGATGTCCATTATAAATTTCATTATGCTCAATCGTATTAAAATTTGGAAATAGTCCCCATCTTATCGTAATATTCATGTTTTTAGATGGATTCGTCTCATTTAGAAACTCTATCCTCAATTTTCGGGCAGTAAGAGGAATCGTAATAGAGGTATAAATTTTTCGATTTCTTAGAGAGCGAAGATATTCATTATTTTCATTATAAAAATGAACATGCACTTCTTTCCGTATAAGAGATGTATGTCTAGCATATCCAAATCCAGCAATTAAAAAGGAAGTATATTCTTGATTAGGAATATCAATAAAACCAGATGTCAGAGCATTTTCTGCTGGAATAAGCGCACCTCTTTGATCGACTGTTTGTAATGATAGGTTCAAATTAAATTCGGCTAAAGTTTGAGGAGAGTCGCTTCTAATTGAAATATTATCCCCCATATAATCTCTAACGACGCAATTTTTTACCGAGCAATGGTTAGAGCCTTTCGTAATAATGACGCCGTACGTATGCTCTTGCCTCCTTTCATTTGGAGAGGAGAAACTTCGATCGTCTCGGCAGCCAATAATGGTTCCCCCCATTAAATGGGCGTTCGTCACATTTTCAAAACTGATGCTATTCCCGATAAAATTGAAATAATCATTCGAGTTTCTCGTGTCAAAAGGAGATGGATGATCGGAATCATAAATCACTTTTAATATAGAGCCATTTAAATGAAGAGTTATGTGACTGAGCATTTTAATTTCTCTTGGATAACAAAGCGCATATTCGCCCTTCGGTAAAAAAACATTTGTTACATTAAGCTCAGCAGCATGGTTTAACGCTTGATTCAGCCCTCGAATATTTTGATCGGCCAATTCATAATCCGTTGCTTGATAGGGCTTAGAAGGTAGCCCATTTGTAATGCCCCAGCGCTCGAGATCAATGACAAACTGAGAAGTATCTAATTCGGGACTTTCATGCTTGTTTGCCTTAGTATCTAGTATATTTTTTAAATCTGTAATTTCGGAAATATCGTGTTGATGATTTCGTTCAGCTTTTTGGGCAACCTGTTGTTTAAAATCAAGCATAAACACCTCAAAACGTTCGCTATCGAGCTTTTCAAGAAGGTGCTTTTCTAATGAATCACTTTTTACATAATTTAAAAGAGAGTCTGCTGTTAATTTAGAGGAAAGACTTTCTAAAATCATCGTATCGTCATATACCTTCGTCTCTTCTCCATTTATGAGTAAAGAGCCGTTCACTTCGGAAGGAGCAATCAGTAAATCTTGTCCACGATTTATGAGAAGATTCCCTTTTTCAGAGCCGATAAAAAGCTCATCTGTATCCGTACAAAAACCTAATTCTCCGATTAATAAAGTAGGTAAATCCTTTTTTAAACCTCGTTTTAATAAAATGGTTTTCTTCATTTAAAATCTCCTCCATCTAAAATGCTTGAGGAATGATTTTGCTGAAGATGGCGAAGCTTAGGATGGATTTTTATCCTCAAGTATTCCTTATTAGGAAAGACTTTGAACTGATTATTTGGACCATAAACCTCAAATTCTGCTTTAAAGGTGCCAGTTAATTCAGTTTGTCCACTATGAAATGTATAAGAGACTGTTCCTTCATTGATTGATTCAATCACGGCTAATTCATCTATTAATAAATTTTGTCGATAATGATCAGTCATGATAAACCTAACCGTACTATTAGATAAATCAATATCAACATCAAAAGACTTTAAAGATAAGGTTAATGTTTGATTGGTACTGCCTTGCTTAAAGTGAAATATCATCTAGATTTATCTCCTCTCCTTTGTAATGGGTATGGTCTCTGTTTCTGTATGTTTTCAATTATTATGAAATTCATTGAATGTTTGTTAATTAACTTGTTGATTGTAACGGTAGGTAGTGACTCCCAAAGGATGAGCGGCGTTTGAAGATCCACTCTGACGAAGCCCTACGTAGTCAGAGTTAGCTGAAAACAAGCCCATGGGAAAGCATCTACCTAAAGTAAAAATCAAAAACCGAATCGTTTCGTTTTTCATTATAAGTTATGAGTTATGAAATCGATTCAAACATATAACTAATTCACTTTATTCAATCAATCAAAAAAGGGTAGGGCTTATGTTTAGGGAAATTAAATTATTTTAAAATAAAAGCATAAAAATCTAATTGACATATTCTTTATAAAGAACTAAAATGAAAATAAGTTTACTGATATTGTTGATAATAATCTTTACTTTCTTTGTATTTGCTTTTTACATATTTTTTTTGGTGTTTATGTTCTTTAATGAGAACAAATGAAGGGTAGGTGGGATAATGGAGAGAGTAACTGGAAGAGAAATAGAGATAAAAAAAATGATAGATGTGATTAAGAAACGACTTTGGGTCATTATATTATTTGTAGTATCGGCCGTCATTCTTGCAGGAATTTATAATCAATTGAATAAACCGATTCCGATTTACGAATCTACTACTAGACTTCTGATTCAAGAAAATACCGACCATTTTGATACTTTACTTGTTTTTTTAACAGAACCACCCATTTTAGAGGAAGTTAAAAACGAGTTGCAGCTGTCTCAATCCATTCAAGCACTAAACAATCAAATTCAAATAGGAAGAGTGGATAATTCTCGAATTGTAACGATAACGGTTCAGGATAGAAGTCAAGAGCAAGCCACTATTATCGCGAATACTCTTTCTAATGTTTATCAACGGGAAGTTGCTTCGACATTAGATTATCATAATATAGATGTTTTTTCTGAAGCTGTTGTTAGTGAAAATCCTGTTCCCGTTAACCCACAAACAAATAATCTAATAAGAATTGCTGCTATAGCAGGTTTCATTCTTGGAATTGGATTTGTGTTTTTGTTGGATAGTCTAGATAATAGGCTCCGCTCTTCAAGAGAGGTAGAACGAATATTAGAGGTACCAGTTCTCGGGACAGTTTCTGTCATGAACAAAAAAACATTATCTAAAAAATCAACAAAAAAATCTAACTCTTCATTAAGAGGTGAAACGATTGGTTCTTAAAAAAAAAATACAGGTGAAAAAACACCCTGATTCACAGATTTCTGAGGAATTTGATCTGATTAGAATGAACATGGAGTTTTCATCGATTGAAAACCAGTGTCGGACTATTGCGATTACATCTGCAAATGAAGGAGAAGGAAAGTCTACAATAACAGCTAACTTAGCTCTTTCATTAGCGGAGGATGGCAAAAGAGTACTTATATTAGATATGAATGTACGAAACCCAGCTATTCATAAAATTTTTCATATTAAAAATAGCCTTGGATTAACAAATGTACTAATTGGTCAGAAGCATATAGAAGAGGTTATTCTACAAACAGGAGACCCGTTAATAGGAGTGGTAGTTAGTGGGCCTATACCATATAATTCAGAGCGACTATATAAATCACCCTTGATGGAGAAGGTTTTAGAAAAAGCAAAACAGCTTTATGATTTTGTATTAATTGACACACCTTCCATTTTAAACGAATCCGATACAAAGGTGATTTCCAGCAAAAGTGAAGGTGTGATTATGATCGTTCAACACGGAAAGACGGAGGATCAATCTGCAATAGAAGCTAAAAAGTTATTACAAATAGCTAAAGCAAAGTTAATAGGAGTCATTGTTAATCGTAGAAGAAAAGTAACATTTTAAAAAAAATGAATACTTTATTTTTTTTAATAAAATCGTTCTTTATTAAGAATGTGCGGAGATGTCTCCTTTCCAATATCGATGGAGATACTCGGTCATACTGTGGGTTAAGTACCTTAGACGTATATCGTCGAAAGTATGATGTGAGGGAGGGTTAGATGCCCATTTTTTTCATTATAGTTAGTAAGGATCTATCGGGATAAGATAGGCCTTTACTAACTATATGATGAAAACAACATAGGATTTGTACTGTATAACGAATGGAGGGGTAATATGAGCTATTATAAGCGATTGGTGTTATTTGTTTCTATTGATTTTATTCTAATTGGATTAGCTATCATTATAAGTGCTTTTTTAGTTGGTACAGAGAATTTAATCGCTGTTCAAGCTCTTATTGGAAATATCATAGCTATTTATGCTTGTTATTATCTTTTATCAATAAAGTATCATTTTTATAAAAAAGCATGGGAATATGTTAGTGTTGGTGAGCTTTTTATCCTATCCAAAACATTATTTCTCTCATTCTTATTTGTGGCTGTCTTTCAGCAGCTCGTATGGGGAGAGGTGTTTTTACGTTTTCTTTTTACAAGCTGGATGATGCAAATGCTCTTAATAGGAGGATCGAGGTTTGTATGGAGAACTTTTCGTGATTCCACCTTTATAAAAGAGATTGATAAAAAACGTACATTAATCATTGGTGCCGGCTCTGCTGGAATGATGGTAGCGCGCCAATTAAAACGAAATAATCCCTCTGAATTTCATGTTGTTTCTTTTATAGATGATGATACACATAAACATCAATTGGAGATTTTAGGAATACCTGTTTATGGTGGGTCGGTTTCTATAAGGAAAGCTGTGGAAGAATTAAAAATTGACCACATTATTATTGCCATTCCTTCTTTGTCAAAAAAGAGGTTACATACTATTTATGAAGAGTGTGCAAAAACAGTAGCAAAAACAAAAATTTTACCAAGGATAGAAGATATCGTGACCGGAAAATTAAATGTTACTCAATTTAGAGATGTAGAAGTAGAGGATTTATTAGGGCGTGAGCCCGTTGAATTAGATATAGATGGAATATCCGAATATATAACGAACAAAACTGTTTTAGTGACGGGAGCAGGTGGCTCTATAGGTTCTGAGATTTGTCGACAAGTATCACAATTTGCACCGAAAACACTAATCCTTTTAGGTCATGGTGAAAACAGTATCTATAGTATTGAAATGGAATTAAAAGAAAACTTTCAAAACAGCTCTATTAAATTCCTAACCGAAATTGCTGATATTCAAGACTCAGAAAAAATGACTCAAATTATGAAAAAGTATCGACCAAGTGTTGTGTATCATGCAGCCGCTCATAAGCATGTTCCTTTAATGGAAAGAAATCCAGAGGAAGCGGTCAAAAACAATATCATCGGAACCAAAAATGTAGCTGATGCAGCGAATTGGAGTGGTGTTGATACGTTTGTGATGCTATCTTCTGATAAAGCTGTCAATCCAACTAGTGTGATGGGAGCTACAAAAAGGTTAGCAGAGATGATTATCCAAGATATAGCGAAAAAGAGCAATACCAAATTTATAGCGGTTCGTTTTGGAAATGTGCTAGGCAGTCGAGGTAGTGTGATTCCGCTTTTTAAAAATCAAATTAAAATGGGAGGTCCTTTAACGGTCACTCACCCTGAAATGGTCAGGTATTTTATGACCATTCCTGAGGCATCCAAATTAGTTTTACAAGCTGGAAGCTTAGCAAGGGGCGGAGAAATATTTGTTCTTGATATGGGCAAACCTATAAAAATCGTTGATTTAGCAAAAAATTTGATTACCTTGTCTGGTCATAATGTTGATGAAATTGGAATAGAGTTTAGTGGGAAAAGAGAAGGTGAAAAGCTGTTTGAGGAATTGCTGAATGAAAATGAAATTCACGATAAGCAGATTTTTCCCAAAATTTATATAGGAAAAGCATCCGAATTATTTATGGAGGAAATTAACGAGGTGATTGAGAACTTTAACCAGCTTGAAGCAATGAAATTAGCGAGTACATTAGTTTCACTTGCAAACAGAAAAGAGAAAACAAAGCTTGAAATGAAGGATAAGGTACTATCAATTCCAGGTTAATAGAAAGTAGGTGGCCTATGAAAATAAAAAAAGCCGTTATACCTGCTGCAGGTTTAGGTACTCGTTTTTTGCCTGCAACAAAAGCAATGCCAAAAGAGATGTTGCCAATAGTCGATAAACCAACTATTCAATATATTGTCGAAGAAGCTATAGATTCAGGAATAGAAGATATTATGATTGTAACAGGAAAAGGAAAAAGAGCGATTGAGGACCATTTTGATTATTCTATCGAACTAGAACAAAGCTTATTAAGTAAAGGTAAATTAGACTTATTAATGGAGGTCCAAAAATCATCACAGCTTGTAGATATTCATTATATACGACAAAAAGAACCAAAAGGTCTAGGGCATGCCATCTGGTGTGCACGTAAATTTATAGGAAATGAGCCGTTTGCTGTCTTGTTAGGAGATGATATTGTCCGTTCTGAAGAGCCTTGTTTAAAGCAATTAATGAACCAATTTGAACAGTACCATTCCTCTATAGTTGGAATAAGGGCAGTAGAGGATAAAGATATTTCTAAATATGGGATTATACAAGGAGAAGAAAAGGAAAAAAGGCTCTATCAAGTAAATCATTTAGTTGAAAAGCCAGCGCTTGAAAAGGCTCCTTCAAATCTTGCTATTTTAGGTAGGTATATTTTAACTCCAGAAATTTTTACGATTCTTGAGAATCAGCAAGCAGGTGCAGGTGGGGAAATACAATTAACAGATGCCCTTGCAAAGCTAGCTCGTATCGAAAAAGTATTTGGATATCAATTTGAAGGTATTCGATATGATGTAGGAGAGAAGCTTGGTTTTATTCAAGCTACGATAGAGCATGCCCTTTTAAATGAAGATTTAAGGGAAGAGCTGCTCCGATTTATGGAAAATCTAGTGAGTCGAGCGGAATAGGCTTTATTTAAAAGCTAAAGTGAGTAGGTGAAGAAGGTTGACTAAAAAAGTATTGTTTTGTGCGACTGTTGATTATCATTTTAAGGCCTTTCATTTACCATATATGAAATGGTTTAAGGAGCAAGGGTGGGAAGTTCATATTGCAGCTGCTGGTAATAACGAGCTCCCTTATACAGATCAAAAATTTACGATACCTATTCAAAGGTCACCTTTTCATTATGGGAACATAAAAGCCTTTTTAGAGTTGAAAAAACTTATTAGATTAAACGAGTATGATTTGGTTCACTGTCATACCCCACTAGGAGGTGTTTTAGCTCGTTTAGCTTCAGTTGATGAAAAGAAGAAGAACGGGTTAAAGATTATTTATACAGCTCATGGCTTTCACTTTTGTAAAGGAGCCTCGGTTATGAATTGGTTAATGTATTATCCGGTAGAGAAGCTATTAGCTCCATTAACTGATTGCTTAATTACCATTAATGATGAAGATTATTTCCTTGCGCTTGCCCATCATTTTAAAACCAGCCGAATTGAAAGAGTTCACGGAGTCGGTGTGGATATGGATAAATATAAACCGATTGATGGAGCAGAGGAGAAGCTTCAGCTTAGACAGAAATTAGGTTATCGTGAGGAGCATTTTTTATTGTTTAATGCAGCTGAATTCAACAAAAATAAAAACCAAAAGCTATTAATTAAAGCATTAGCTACCGTTAAAGATGAGCTTCCGACAGCTCGTCTTTTATTAGCTGGAGAAGGTTCGTTAGTAGAGGAATGTAAAAGACTTGCTTACACGTTAGGGGTAGAAAAACAGGTTGATTTTCTAGGGTTTAGAAAGGATATTGTAGAACTATTACGAATAAGTGATGTCGCTCTTGGCTCAAGCTTTCGGGAAGGTCTTCCGGTAAATATACTTGAGGCTATGGCTTGTAGGCTTCCTTTAATTGTTAGCGATAATCGCGGGCATCGTGAGTTAGTGATGAATCAAGTGAATGGCTTTCTTGTGGCTCAGCAAGATGAGCGGGAATTTGGTCAACGTCTTTTAGAATTATTTAAGAATGAAAATATAAGAAATGAATTTGGTTTGAATAGCTTTGCTCACTGCCAAAGTTTTTCTTTAAAGAATGTCTATCAAGAGTTAGGAGCTATTTATTCCAGTTATTTAGTGGGGGAGTACCATGAATCCGAAAGTAAGTATTATCGTGCCCATTTATAATATGGAACGGTATTTAGCAAGGTGTTTAAAAAGCTTGGTTTCACAGTCGTTGCAGGAAATAGAAATCATTGCTATTAATGATGGCTCAACTGACAACAGCTTAAAAATACTAGAAGGATTCTCGAAAACGGAGGAACGTTTAATCGTTGTTAATCAAGATAATCGAGGAGTATCTGCTAGTAGAAATAAAGGGATTGAATTAGCTAGAGGGCAATTTATAGGCTTCGTTGATCCAGATGACTGGATAGAGAAAGACATGTACCAAAGAATGTATGAAGAAGCGATTCGAGGCAATTTGGAGGTTGTTATGTGCTCTTACATTCGTGAGTTCGGTGAACATTCACGAATCAAGGATTATCATTTACCTGAAGTAACGTTGTATGAGAATGAAGAGGTAAGCCAAATCGTAAAACGGTTAATAGGTCCTGTCAATGAAGAGTTGTCAAGTCCCGACTTTCTAGACGCATGGGGAACGATTTGGTCTAAGCTCTATAAAGCAAAAATCATAAAAGAGCAAAAAATTAAATTCATAGATTTAAATCTAATAGGGACAAATGAAGATTCATTATTTAATCTTCATGTATTTTTTTACGTGAAAAAGTTTATGTTTATTCATAAGCCTTACTATCATTATTGGAAGGAAAATGATGCTTCTTTAACAACGAAGTATAAAACCGACTTACAAAAAAAATGGAACTATTTATATGAAATAATAGCTCTTTTTATAGAAGAAAAACAGCTCTCAGAAGAGTACATTCAGGCTTTAAATAACCGAGTTTGTTTAAATACTTTAGGTCTTGGACTAAATGAAATAAGCTCTACGAATGAAGCTTCGTTTAGAGAAAAAATTCTATGTATCAAACGACAGCTAAATGAACCATTTTTAACAGAAGCCTTTAGACATTTTGAGTTAAAGCATTGCTCAATTGTATGGAAGGTTTTTTATTATTGTGCACAAAAGAGAAAAGCAACAAGCCTTTTTTTATTATTACTATGTATTGAAGCAATGAGGAAAATGAAACGGTAGAAGGAGGGAGAGCATTGAACCCTATTCGAATACTTCAAGTCGTCACGGTTATGAATCGCGGTGGATTAGAAACGATGCTGATGAATTATTATCGTCAATTAAATAGAAAAGACATTCAGTTTGATTTCATGGTACATAGAGAGCAAGAAGGTCACTATGATCAGGAAATAGAAAACTTAGGGGGAAGGATTTTTAGAATGCTTCCTATTAGACCTGGGAATTATCGAAGTTATTTTAAGCAATTAAATCAATTTTTTAAAGAACATCCCTATTATCAAATTGTTCATGCTCATATAAATGAAAACAGTGCCTTTATTTTAAGGGCTGCTAAAAAAGCTAATATTCCTCATCGAATTGCTCATAGTCATTTAAGTGATTTGCAGCTAGATTTTAAATATCCATTTCGGTTGTATGCAAGAAAAGTATTGGAAAATCAGCCGACCGACTATTTTGCCTGTTCTAAAAAAGCAGGAAGGTGGCTTTTTTCAAAAAAAGATCACACCTTAGAAAAAATGAAGGTTTTGCATAATGCTATAAATATAGAGCATTTTCAATACAATACTAGAAAAAGAGATCAGATTAGAAAGCAGCATGGACTAAAAGGGAAATTCGTAATAGGGCATGTTGGTCGATTTAACAAACAAAAAAATCATTCATTTATACTGGAGATTTTTAAGGAGTTATTAAATGAACACCCACAATCGGTATTAGTTTTAATAGGAGATGGAAATTTGCGTGAAAAAATAGAAAAAAAAGCTATTGCTATTGGTTTATTACCACATATTCGTTTTCTTGGTGTGTGTGAGAATATTTCTGATATGATGCAAGGCTTTGATGTTTTTCTTTTCCCGTCACTATATGAGGGGCTTCCTGTTGCTTTAGTTGAAGCACAGGCAGCGGGGCTTACTTGCTTCGTCTCAGATCGGGTGACAAAGGAAGCAAATATAACGGGGGCATTAAAGTTTTTAAGCTTAGAAGAGAGGGCAAAAAGCTGGGCAAATTATATGGTTCGTGCAAACCATGAGCGGTTAGAAACCACTCAGCTACTAAAGGAAAAGGGATATGACTCGAATACAATGGCAAAATGGCTTTCACAGTATTATATGACGAAATCGAGAAAGGCTTTGAATGATTCATGACAGAAAATAAACTCCCGCTCTTAACGGTTTTTACACCAACCTATAATCGAGCGTATACGTTAAATCAGTGCTATGAAAGCTTGAAAAGGCAGTCATCGAAGGAATTTATTTGGTTAATTATTGACGATGGATCCAGTGATGGAACGAAAGAGTTAGTAGAGAAATGGATATGTGATAACGATATTCAAATTCAATATGATTATCAGGAAAATCAAGGAATGCATGGAGCTCATAATAGAGCGTATGAGCTTATATCAACTGAACTGAATGTTTGTATCGATTCTGATGACTACCTGCCTGATCAAGCGGTGGAAAAAATCAATCATTTCTGGAGGGAGAATGGATGCGAAGAATATGCTGGAATTGTTGGACTGGATGCTAGCAAAGGTGGCCAAATAATTGGAACTAGACTTCCGAAATTCTTAAATGACTCTACACTAACTGACCTATATAGCAAACATAAAATGAAGGGAGATAAGAAGCTTGTATATCGAACGGAACTAATGAAACAAATCCCTCCTTACCCGATTTTTGAAGGAGAGAAATACTGTCCACTCAGCTATAAATACATAATGGCCGACCAAATTTGTCCGCTACTTATTTTGGATGAGGTACTTTGTATTGTTGAATATTTAGAGGACGGATCTAGCTTAAATATGATTCATCAGTATAAAAAAAACCCAAGAGGCTTTTCCTTTTTTAGAAAGAAGGCAATGGAGTTTGCTCCCAACTTTAAAGACAAATTGAGAGAGTCTATTCATTATGTATCTAGTAATTTATTAATGAAAAATAAACGTTACTTACTAGAATCACCTTGTAAGATGACAACAGTTATTGCAAGTCCTGCTGGTTTGGTTTTATACCTTTTTTTAATCAAAACAAAAAAAGCGACCATTGTAAAAAAATAACTTCATTAAAAAAGGAGGGCGCATATGACGATTCTTTATTTTAATTTAGCTTTTGTATATGCGTCATCTTTGTTAGCAAGGATAGTAGGACGTCCGAATGACTTAAAACCATCTTTTATAAGCCCAAATATATTTTTCGTAGGTATCGCTATTGCTTGCTTGGCTTTAATTTCAGGACTTCGTAATAATATAGGTGATACTTATTATTACATGCATTCTTATCGGGAATTTGATTTTACTTGGGATAATATTGGGAGCTCAGGAGACTTTGGCTTCAATATGCTGCAAATGCTACTGCAGCAATGGACAAAAGACCCACAACTATTACTCATCACAACAGCTGTTTTAACGAATCTGTTAATTGGTGTTACGTTATACAAATACTCTCGTCTAATAGAGTTAAGTTTGTATGCCTATATTACAATGGGCTATTTTTTAGTTTCAATGAATGGAGTCAGACAATATTTAGCAGCAGCTATTATTTTTGCAGCGACGACCTACTTACTAAAAGGCGATTGGAAAAAATATATGTTGGTCGTTTTAATCGCTTCAACGATTCATCAAACAGCCCTTATTTTAATCCCTATTTATTTTATTGTAAGAAGGCCAGCTTGGTCGAAAATGACTTTATTAATGCTCACCTTTACGATTTTAATTGTTTGGGGATTTAATGGGTTTATGGAATTACTTTTTTCTTTAATAGAGGGAACAAAATACGCAGGCTACCGCGACTTTCAAGAGGGTGGAGCCAGTTTGATTAGAGTAATTGTTGCAGCTATCCCATTAGGGCTAGCTTTTTTAGGTCGAGAGAAATTGAAGGAGCTTTTTCCTCAAAGTGATATCATCGTCAACATGGCTCTTTTAGGTGTGATTTTTATGATGATTTCTACTCAAAATTGGATTTTTGCTAGATTTTCAATTTATTTTGGACTTTATCAATTAATTCTTCTCCCTTGGATTGTGAAGCTTTTTATTAAAAAGGATCAAAAGCTTATTTATTATGCCATCATTGTTTGCTATTTTTTATATTTTTTCTATGAGCATGTTCTATCCTTAAACATCAACTATAGAAGTGATTATATCCATTTATCGCTTTGAAAGGAGGAATGATATGAAAAGAATAATTGATATTTTAGCTGCAAGCATACTGTTGATTATCCTAGCGCCTCTTATTGGGTGCATAATGCTACTAATTAAATTCAAGCTTGGTTCTCCTGTTTTTTTCAAACAATTACGACCTGGTTTGAATGCAAAACCATTTACATTATATAAATTGAGAACGATGACCAATGAAAAAGACAGAAGTGGATTTTATTTAACTGATTCTAAAAGATTAACGCCAATTGGTCGCTTTTTAAGAAAGTACAGCTTAGATGAATGGCCTCAGCTTATTAATGTACTAAAGGGAGAGCTAAGTTTAGTAGGACCACGTCCACTATTAATGGAATATATCCCACTTTATTCTGAAGCCCAGCTTAAACGGCATGATGTTAAACCAGGAATAACGGGGTGGGCGCAGGTTAATGGACGAAATAGCACGACATGGGAAAAGCGATTTGAATATGATTTATGGTATGTAGAAAATCATTCCTTTCTTCTAGATATCAAAATTTTAGCTATGACCGTAAAAAAAGTTTTTCGTTCTGAAGGCATTAATCAATCTGAGCAAGATACCATGGAGCGCTTCAAAGGTATTCAAGCTAAAGTGAGTGGTGGTCAAGAATGAAGGTTGTCATTATAGGGGCCGGTGGTCATAGCAAGGTTATACAAGATATGATACGTCTGAATGGCAAAGCTAAGCTTATTGCTACATTAGATGATCAATTTGACCGCTTGATTAAAAGAAATGGCATTTATGAGGGACCAATTGCTGCAAAGGATCAATTCATTAAAAGACATAAACAACTAAAGTTTGTGATAGGTATTGGAGATAATGAGATTCGTAGAATAATGACTAAGCGACTAGCTTTAGAAGAAGAGCGTTATGTTTCTATCATACACCCCAGAGCATGTGTAAGCTCTGGAGCTTCTATCGCAAATGGAACGATTATCATGCCATTTGCTGTTATTAATACAGGAGCGATAATAGGAAAACACTCTATTATTAATACAGGAGCTGTCATTGAACACGATAATGATTTAGGTGACTATGTCCACATTTCACCGCGAGCTACTTTAACGGGTGGGGTTTCTGTAGGAGAAGGAACACATATAGGAGCGGGAGCTATTGTTATCCCTAAAATCCGAATTGGGAGCTGGGCAATTGTTGGAGCAGGATCAACGGTTATTAATGACATTCCTGATCGTTGTACAGCGGTAGGAATTCCGGCAAAAGTTAAAAAGAAAGGAGGAGAGTGGCTTGCCCAAAATCGTTAAGCATCCTATTTATCTTTCTCCCCCTCATATGAGTGGTGGGGAGCAACAATATATTAAAGAAGCCTTTGATACCAACTGGATTGCTCCACTCGGTCCGAATGTAGACGCCTTTGAAAGAGAGGCTGAGAACTATTTAGGAGTAAAAGGAGCGGTAGCAGTAAGCTCAGGAACAGCAGCTATTCATTTAGCTCTAGCTTTACTAGAGATTAAAAGAGGGGACATTGTTTTTTGTTCTAGTTTAACCTTTGTCGCAAGTGCCAATCCCATACTATATTTAGGAGCGAAGCCGGTATTTATTGATTCAGAGCCAGAAACGTGGAATATGTCACCTAGAGCATTAGAGAAGGCCTTAATTGATTCAGCAACAGCTGGTATTCTTCCGAAAGCGGTAATCGTTGTTAACCTCTATGGTCAAAGTGCTAAAATGGATGAAATTCAAGCATTATGTAACGCCTATCAGATTCCAATTATAGAGGATGCGGCAGAATCTTTGGGAGCTCAGTACCGAAATCAACACAGTGGAACCTTTGGTGAATTTGGGATTTTTTCATTTAATGGAAACAAAATTATAACCACCTCAGGAGGCGGAATGCTCGTTTCCAATAATGCTCATGCTATTAAAAAGGCTCGATTTTTAGCAGCACAAGCTAAAGATCAAGCGCCTTTTTATCAGCATAGTCAGTTAGGTTATAACTATCGTTTAAGTAATATTTTAGCTGGGATTGGTCGTGCTCAGCTACCACTTTTAGAGGATAGAGTTCATAGGAGAAGGAAGATTTTTCAAACCTATTTTGAGCATATAAATAAGTATGAAGGAATTACATTTATGCCGGAGCCTTCAGAAATGCTGTCAACGAGATGGCTGACCGTTATGACGATTGATGAGCAGAAGCTAGGCGTAACTTCTCAATTTCTCTTGAATTCTTTAAATAAAGAAAATATAGAAGCGAGACCCGTATGGAAGCCATTGCATCTTCAACCACTTTTTAAAGATTGTTCCTATTATGCTCATAGTGAGGAAGAATCAATTTCGGACATCCTTTTCACTAATGGAATTTGCTTGCCCTCAGGCTCTAATTTGACAAACGAAGAGCAGGAAACAGTCATTGAATGCATACGAAAGGCTATTGAAGTCACTGGAGTATCAGACCAAGGAGTCACTCTATATGGATGAAAATAGATATATTCCTAAAATCATTCATTATTGCTGGTTTGGTTCTCAAGAAAAGCCTAAAATGGTTCAGCAATGTATGGATAGCTGGAAAAAACAGCTACCAACCTATCAGTTTAAAGAATGGAATGAAGAAAATTTTAATATGAATCAAAATCAATATGTTTCGCAAGCATTTGCAGCAAAGAAGTTTGCTTTTGTAAGTGATTATGTGAGAGTTTATGCGTTATACCATGAAGGTGGCATCTATTTAGATACAGATGTAGAGGTATTTCAAAGCTTTGATCCGCTTTTGAAGCATCATTCTTTTTGGGGATTTGAACAGGAACATTTCATTGCAACGAGCACGATTGGATCAGTGAAAGGAAATCAGTGGTTTAAAGACTTTTTAAATATGTACGATAGAATGCCATTTCTTTTAAATGACGGTTCATATAACGAGTTAACCAATGTTGCTCTAATCACAAAAAAACTAGAAGAAGAAGGATTGGTAAGAGATGGTCACTTTCAAGAGCTAAAGAATATTGGCGCCTTTTACCCACAAGAGTATTTTTCTCCTTATGATTATATTAATTGTAGAAATCTATCATCTGAAAAAACCTATACTCTTCATCATTTTCATAAAAGCTGGTTGCCTTTAACGGCAAGGTTAAAAGGAAATATTAAAAAAACAGCGGCGAAATGGATTGGAGGAGAAAATATAAAAAGAATAAGGGAAATGGTATTAAGAAATTAAAGGTGATGATATATGAAGAATATTTTAGTTGCCTCCTACGATTTAGAAATTGGTGGAGTGGAAAGAAGCTTAATTAGTCTTTTAGATACGATGGATGTTAATCGCTATAAATTGGACCTTATGCTATATAGACATCAGGGGGAGTTTTTGAATTTTTTAACCCCAAATGTTCAGCTTGTGGAAGAGATTCCAGCATATACAGCATTTAGGAAATCGATTAAAGTGCTTCTTCAAGAAAAACGGTATTTATTAACTTTTACTAGATTGCTTGCTAAAGCTCATTGTAGCTTAATAGCCAAATGGAGGAGCTATCAAGAGCCCGGTTATTATCAAATGCAATTAATGTGGAAATATGCAGTTCCGTTTCTACCTACTGTTAAGAAAAAATATGATGTAGCCATTAGTTATTTATGGCCACATGATTGTGTGGCCTATAAAGTGAAAGCGAAGCAGAAAATAGCGTGGATTCATACCGATTATTCACAGCTTGAAATAAATAAAGAGCAGGATTTGAAAATTTGGAAATGCTTTGATTGTATTATTGCTGTGTCAGAAGCTTGTAAAGACGCCTTTTTAACGATTTATCCGCAATTAAGTAAACGAGTGGTCGTGATGGAGAATATATCAGCACCTGAATATATAAAAAAAATGGCTCTAAAAGATGAAAGAAATGAGATGACCAAAGATCCGCGATTTAAGCTATTGACGGTCGCTAGGCTATCACAGGCAAAGGGAATCGATTTAGCGATTGAGGCGATGCGAACTCTAAAAGAAAGAGGCAATCATTTCGTTTGGTATGTGGTCGGTTATGGAGGGGATGAAGAGCACATTCGCTATTTAATAAAGAAATATCGGTTAGAGGAAGACTTTATTTTATTAGGGAAAAAAACGAATCCGTACCCATACATGAAAGCTTCTGATGTATATGTTCAGCCATCCAAATATGAGGGGAAGGCTTTAACTGTAGTCGAAGCTCAAATCCTTAGTAAACCTGTATTGATTACTAATTATCCAACGGCTAAAAGTCAAATCGAAAATAATATAGATGGACTCATTTGTTCAATGGATGCAGAGGGCCTCATTGCAGGTATAGAGCGCCTTTTTGAAGATAAAGAACTTCGTCAAAGCTTACAATTCAATTGTTTACAGAAAAACTATCATAATACTCAAGAATTAAATAAGCTTTATCAATTAATAGACGGAGATTCAAATGGGGTAGGAAGCCTGCCTCATGAGCGAGTAAGGGAAGTGCTGTGATGTGATGGAGCCCATTAACATGAGTATTATCATCCCTGTTTATAACGCGGAAAAATACCTTTCAGACTGCATCGAATCCTTACTAGCTCAATCATTAGCGAGCTGTGAATTTTTATTTATTAATGATGGGTCGACCGATCGAAGCCGAGAGATTATTGAGAGTTATCAAAAGGAAGATACTAGAATTCAACTCTTTAATCAAGAAAATCAAGGTGTAAGTGAAGCGAGGAATCATGGCCTTCTAAAAGCAAAAGGTCATTATATTGGCTTTGTAGATAGTGACGATTATGTAGAAAGCGATATGTTTCAAAGGATGTATGAAGAGGCCTGCTATCAGAATGTAGATATTCTTTTCTCACCGTTTGAGGTCGAAATCGAACATCAATCAACTGTTGTTTTTTACCCTTTTGAAAAGGATAGAAGACTCAATAAAGAATATATAAAGAGAGTCATTTTACCATACTTTCTTAAAAGTGATTCATTAAATTCAGTTTGCAATAAAATTTATAAAAGAAGTCTTGTAAATAAGAGGAACATTCAATTTCCCACACATATAGCTTTGGGAGAAGACGGTCATTTTAATATGGCTTTTTTTAATACCGCTAAAAACGCTTTTTACCTTGATTATTGTGGCTATCATTATCGAGATGTAAAAGGAAGTGCTACAAGAAATATAGAGAAGCATAATTATTTTCATCAAGCCATTCTGCTATATGAAAGTAAGCTCCCAGAAGGACTTGAGAGCAGCATTGAACCAAAAGAAGTGAAACGACTTAAAAAGGAAAAATTAGCGAGAAGTGTATGGTCTTTTATCCATTTTTATTTTCAACGAGAGAACGTAGAATCATGGAGTAAAAGTTATAAAAGGGTAAAAAATATGATCTCGCATCCTATTGTGATAGAAGCATTTTCTAGCTTTTCAACTGAGCATTATTCAAATTTTAATAGATATGAAAAAGTCATGTTTTGGTTGACGAAATATAAATGTGTTACGGGGTTATATGTATTAACAGCTTATAGTCGTATGAGAAATCGAAAAAGGAGGGAAAACCATGAACATCCTAATGTTCGCCCATCATAGTAGTCAAAATAGGGGTTGTGAAGCTATTGTTCGCTCAACCAACTCCTTAATTAAACAAAAAATAGCAGGAGCTAAAACCTATTTAATTTCAGAAAAGCCAGAAACCGATCAGATGCATATTGATTTAGATGCTATTTATAATGGGGAAAAGAAAACAATTCCTAAATTCTCGTATCCATGGTTTATTTCCTATCTAAGAATGAAGCTATTGAATGATGAATCCTATGCTTTGAGTAAGATAGAGGAAAATACGATTAAACATATAAAGGATATGGACATTTGCTTATCGATTGGTGGAGATAATTATTGCTATGGTGAGCAGCCAGGCTGGTATGAAATTGATCGAAAAATAAAGCAGCAAGGAAGAAAGCTAGTCCTTTGGGGATGTTCAATTGGAGAAGAGGATCTTTCTGAAAAGAAGCTTGAGGATTTAAAAAATTTTGACCTCATATTAGCTCGTGAATCCATTACGTATGAAACGCTAAAAAAGTATGGTTTAAATCAGGTTAAATTGTGTGCCGACCCAGCTTTTACGATGGAGAAGGAAGAGCTACCATTGCTTGAAGGCTGGCAGGAGGAGAATACAATTGGGGTGAATTTTAGTCCGCTGATGATCAAAAGAAACCCCCAATCCAAAATAGCAGTTAGGAAATTAATCGAGCATATCCTACAAACAACCTCGATGACCATTGCTCTCACTCCGCATGTCATACAGGAAAATAATGACGATTTTATCTTATTGAAAGAGCTTTATCAAGAGTTTAAGAGTTCCAATAGAGTTTTGCTTATACCGAACGATTTAAATGCTATTCAATATAAAGGCTACATATCGAGAATGAGGTTTTTTATCGGGGCAAGAACTCATGCAACAATCGCTGCTTATTCGACGAATGTTCCAACTCTTGTATTAGGATATAGTGTGAAATCGAGAGGGATTGCGAAGGATTTATTTGGAGAGGAAAGGTTTGTACTGGGCGTAGATGAGCTTTCGGATATAAATAAGCTTCTGAAGCAATTTGATTTATTATATAAAGAAGAAGATGTAATTAAGAAACAATTAGAGAGCAGAATTCCAGAAATGAAACAATTGTCTACAGTGTCCGTTGATTACTTAATGGAACTAGCGGGTGGTGGTGAAGGATGAAAAAAAACTTACTATTCATCATTCCGAGCTTAACCGTCGGAGGAGGAGAAAGGAGCTTAATCAATTTATTATCCGTATTAGAATGGCGACATTATCAAGTTGATTTGCTTTTACTTCATCAAGAAGGAACGTTTGTGGAGTGCCTTCCAAAAGAAGTAAATGTGTTACCATTACCTGATTGCTTTCGAACCTTCTCTCTACCATTTTCTCAATCGATGATCTCTTTTATTCGAAAGGGGAAACGTTCGTTTGCGCTTGATCGATTTAAATTTATGCTTCTAAATAGAAGTCATTTGAACACCTCTCAAAAAGAACAGAAAGGCTGGAAATATATCTCTAAATCCTTAGATATCCTCGATAAGGAATATGATGTGGCAATCGGTTATTTAGAAAAAACGGCTACTTATTACTGTGTCGATAAAGTAAAAGCGAAAAAAAAAATCGGCTGGGTGCATACGGATTACAACAAGCTAGGAGCAGACCAATCCTTTGATTTATCTTATTTTAAAGAACTCACTCATATCGTGACCGTTTCAGAAAAATGTGCGTCTATATTAGCTCAATCTTTTCCGACTGAAAAAGAAAAAATAAACGTCATCTACAACATTAATTCCCCATTCATGATTCATAAGGCAGCTAATCAGAAAGTAAGCGTTAAAAAGACGAAAAATGAGACCTTTGGAAAAACAATTGTTTCTGTCGGTCGATTACATAAAGAAAAAGGCTTTGAAATGGCGATAGAAGCAAGTCGGTTGCTCGTGGAGAAAGGATACGTTTTTAAATGGAAGATTATTGGAGATGGGCCGGAAAATTCTTCATTACAAAAGCTAATAAATAAACACCAATTAGAAGATTATGTACAATTAATGGGTCTTCAAGCAAATCCATATCCTTTTATCAAGCAGGCAGATATCTATGCCCAAACTTCTAAGTATGAGGGGAAGTCTATTGCTATTGATGAAGCAAAAATATTATTTAAACCAATACTAGTAACCAATTTTGAGACAGCAAGTGATCAAATCAATCATGAAAGGACTGGATTAATAGTTGAAATGGATCCAGCTTCGATTGCCCTTGGAATTGAGAGACTAATGAATGAACCAGAGTTAACTAAACGTTTTATTCACTCTCTCAAAAAAGAGCCTGATTCAATAAAAGGTGAGTTAGGTAAATTTTACGAGTTGATAGAAGGGGTGAAAAATGAAGAAAAATCTTTTATTTGTCATGAATAATCTGCATTGCGGAGGTGCTGAAAAAGCTCTCATATCTTTATTAGAAAATATTGATTATCAACGGTTCTCTGTGGATTTACTTCTATTCAAAAAGGATGGACTTTTTTTAAGAAATGTAACTAAAGAAGTACAAATATTGAAGGAGCCCAATGCTTTTTCTTTTTTTGATCAACCGATAACTTCAGCTCTGTCAAAAGCATTTAAATATAAACAATGGAAGCTAATCTGTTCTAGATTGCTCGCTGGTATGGTATTTAAAACAGAGTCAAACCCTGCAAAATGTGAGCAAAAGGTTTGGAAATATCTTTCAAAAAATATGGAATGCTTAGAAAAAGAGTATGATGTAGCGATTGGATATTTAGAAAAAAATCCAACCTATTTTGTGATTGAAAAGGTAAAAGCGAGAAAAAAAATTGGCTATATTCATAATGACTATCTTAAATTAGGAATGGACCCAAAAATAGATACAGCTTTCTTCCGGCAATTAGATTATATTGTGACGGTTTCGGAGGAATGTGCCAAGGTGCTACAACACGTATTTCCAGAACAGCAAAAAAAGATAAAGGTTTTGTACAATATTGTTTCTCCCCCTACGATTCAAAAGCTTGCTAACGAGAAAATTGAGATGGTAAAAGCTGAAAAAACGCTCATTTCCATTGGTAGACTTACCGAGCAAAAGGGCTATGATTTGGCTATACTCGCCTGTGAGCAATTAGTAAAAAAGGGTCTCTCAATAAAATGGTATGTGGTTGGTGAAGGGGAAAAGAGAAAAGAGCTAGAGCAGATGATTCGAGATAAACAATTACAGAAGCATTTTATCCTCCTTGGGTTAAAGGAAAATCCCTATCCTTATGTGGAAGCAGCCGATATTTTTGTCCAGACTTCTAGATTCGAAGGAAAGTCGATTAGTATTGATGAAGCAAAGGTATTACAAAAGCCTATTTTGGTGACTAATTTTAGTACAGTAAACGATCAAATACAACATAAAGAGAATGGATATATCGTAGAAATGAATCCAAACGCGATTTGTTTAGGTTTGGAGGAGCTTTTTGAGAATGAAAAATTAAGAACCCATTTGGTGAGTCAACTTGCCAATCAATCATTCCAAACAGAGGTGGAAATGAACAAGTTTTATCACCTATTTGAAGTAGGGTAAAGGAGAGCAAAATGATTTCATATTTGATAGCCACCTTCATCGTTTTGATGATCATCGTTGCATCTTTTGATGTAGTCCCAATCTTTAGGGATTGGCTAAGTCGAATCGGTATTGGAAGATTTACTGATCGTAATCAATGGAAAGATAAGCTATTAAAAAAAGGTAAGGTTTGGTTAAATAAAACACCTAAAATGAAAGTGACCGATCAAACGAGGTTAGTTATTTTAGATAAACTAAGAGGGAATTATTCTAAATCTACTATTCAGCATTGGCAGGAAGCGGCACTCATATTAGGGTTATTGAAGGAAATGAACAATAATCAGGATAATAGTGTACAGCGTGAATTGAATCAATTTATATTAAGAACCTTTAATACGTCCGGAGATTGGAAAAAAAGGCCGATTCACATTGATGGAGCAATGCTTGCTTATGCTGCTATGAAATACGATTCAGAAGGCAAGTATAAAAAAGCCTATGATTATATGTGGACGTTAATTAAAGACCATATAGGTGAAGATCAAACAGTGGGATATAGAAAATCAATGATCGATTATAGATATGTCGATACCATTGGTTTTATATGTCCTTTTTTAGTGTGTTATGGATTGAGGTATGGAAAGGCTGAATGTATTCAATTAGCCGTGAGACAAATTAAAGAATTTAGTCATTACGGTATGCTTCAAAAGCCGTTTTTACCATGCCATGCATACCAGATTTCAAGTAAATTACCAATGGGCATTTACGGATGGGGGAGAGGTCTAGCTTGGTATGCAATCGGGTTATTGGATACTTGGCTCGAGCTACCGAATGATTATTCAGAAAAGAAAGAGATCGGTGAATTACTTGAACGTTTGGCGACAAGCTGTAAAGACTTACAGAAGCAGGATGGAAGCTGGGGCTGGGTTGTTACTAGAAGTGAGGCTAGAGCTGACTCGTCTGTCACAGCTGTAATGGCTTGGTTTCTAGCAAACTATCATTCAGGTTCACACCACACCGACCATCAGGTGAAAAAGGCATTAGCTTATTTACAAGCCGTTACGAGAAAGAATGGGGAAGTTGATTTTTCGCAAGGAGATACAAAGGATATCGGAGTCTATTCGCAGTTATTTAATGTTATGCCCTTTACCCAAGGGTTCACGATACGAGCACAATCATGATTGGAATCAATGATTTAGTGAGTCACTAGTCAAACAAATTTTTCAGAATTACTTTAAAGGAAACGGAGAAGAAGAAGTAAAAAAGCTAAAGCTTATCTAAACCATTAAACATAGAAGGTGTGGGGAATTTGTTTAACACTCTAAAAAAAATGATGCAAGTCCTTCATAAAAAGGATAAGCAAAAATTCCTTTATTTATTTTTGATGATGATCATCGCCGCATTACTTGAAACCATTGGAGTAGGATTAATTGTACCCGTTGTTAGCGTTATTACCAATCCAGCAATTATTGAACAAAACCCTTTATTATTTTCTGTTTATCAATTTTTAAATGTTCAAAGTGAGGAGACCTTTGTATTAATTCTAGTCCTCGCTTTACTTTTTACTTTTGTGAGTAAAAATGTTTATTTGCTCCTATTTTTTAAAGTTCAATTTAAGTTAATTTTTAATACCCAGGTAAAGCTTGCCAAGGAGCTTTTTCAAGAGTATTTAAAAAAGCCTTATACCTTTCATTTACAAAGGAATACATCCGAATTATTAAGGAATGTGAATAGTGAGGTTCCTAAAGTATTCCAAGGCATTATACTATCTACCTTTCATTTATTAACTGAAGTGTTAGTTGTTCTTTGCTTATTGACTCTATTAATCTATTCTGCTCCTATTATGACCTTAACAGCATCTGTATTACTAGGAGGAAGTATCGTGATTTTCTTTAAGCTTTTTAAAGAAAAAATAAGTCAATTAGGTAAAGAGCAGCAGCGTGTAGGTGGCATGATGATCAAGTGGGTCAATCAAGGGTTAGGAGCTAGCAAAGAGTTAAAAGTTTCTGGGAAAGAGAATTTCTTTATTCATGCCTATCGAGAGCAAAGTCTCATACAGGCAAAGAATAATCAATATGTAAAGATGCTTGAACAAGTCCCTCGGCTTTTTATTGAAACACTAATTGTTAGCATGGTATTGCTCATGATGATCATGACCGTATTTCAAGGAACTAGTACGACAGAGGCAGTATCTATATTAGCGTTATTTGCAATGGCGGCGTTTCGTTTAATGCCGTCTATTAATCGTATTATGACGATGATAACTACGATTCGTTATAGCCTACCAGCGTTGACCGTTATTCATGATGATTTAATCAAAAATAGTCAAAGACAAAGAGATGATAAGGAGAAAGAGCATAAAAAAGAAGAAAAACAAATAAGAATGTTCCATGACTCGCTTCAATTATCAAATGTCTCCTTTCGTTACCCAGAACAGGAAAAATATTCGATAAAAGATATTTCACTACGAATTCCAATAGGACACTCTGTCGCTTTTATAGGAGAATCTGGAGCAGGAAAAACAACCTTAGTCGATCTTTTATTAGGAATTTTAGAGCCAGAAAAGGGTTCAGTACTCATTGATCATTACCCGCTTCATCAAATAAAGCAGGAATGGCAGCGCCGAATAGGATATATTCCTCAAACCATTTTTTTATCTGACGATAGTATTCGGCAAAATATTGCCTTTGGTGTTGAACCGGATCTCATTGATGACCAAAAGGTGTGGAGAGCAATAGAACAGGCTCAATTATTACAATATGTGAAGGATTTACCAGAACAATTGGATAGTAATGTAGGTGAAAGAGGCGTCAAGCTTTCGGGAGGACAGCGACAGAGAATCGGGATAGCTAGAGCACTATATCATAATCCTGAGATTTTGTTTATGGATGAAGCGACCTCAGCCTTAGATCATGAGACGGAGCAGGAAATGATGGAAGCGATTGAAGGATTAAAAGGTGAGAAAACGATTATTATGATTGCTCATCGATTGAGCACGATTCGTAGCTGTGAAATTGTTTATAAGATTCATAAAGGGAAGCTCGTTGAAATTAATCAAAACTGTCAACAGATTATTATTTAATTAGAGAGCTATAGGAGGTAGTAATGAGTGCGATTGTCGGTATTTATCAACAAAATAAGGAGCCTTTAGAGCAGCAGGTTGCTGAATTATTAATGAATCAATTATCTCAATTTCCAGCAGATAAAATCTCGAAAATTTATAATGAGCGGTTATTCTTTGGCTGCTATGCTCAATGGATTACTCCGGAATCTATCCAGGAAGAAAATCCTTATTATGATGATGACAGGAAACTGGCGATAGTAGCAGACGCCATTATTGATAATCGTGAGGAGCTTTTTCAATTATTAATGGTGGAAAGAAGAGAAAGAGAAAAAATAAGTGATACTCAATTAATTTTATATGCTTATAGAAAATGGGGAAAGGAATGTCCTAAATATTTAATAGGCGATTTTGCTTTTATGATTTGGGATGAAAGAGAAGAGCGACTTTTTGGAGCAAGGGATTTTTCGGGAGCTCGCACTCTCTATTATACGACTCATTCTTCCTCGTTATTTTTTTGTACGACAATGGCTCCATTACTATCTTTACCAAACAGGAGAAATCATCTTAATGAACAATGGCTAGCTGAATATTTAGCGATTATCGGAATGGTTGATGTAGTGGATATGAATTTAACTCCCTATGAACATATTTATCAGCTTCCACCCTCCTATAGCATAAGTGTTCAAAAACAAAGTGTCGTTCTTAAGCAATATCGCTCTTTAGATTCTGTGAAAAAATTAAAATTAAAAACAGATGATGAATATGTAGAAGCCTTTCAAGATGTGTTTGGAAAGGCTATTTCAGCTAGAGTACGTACTCATAAACAGGTGGGAATTCAGCTTAGTGGAGGCTTGGATTCTGGAAGTATTGCAGCGTTTGCCTATCAAGAATTAAAGGACAGCCCAAAAAAACTAAAAACCTTTAGCTATATTCCACCAAAGGATTTTAAGGATTTTACACCTAAGCACTTAATACCGAATGAAACTGCTTACATTACTTCGACGGTACAGCATATTGGTGGTATGGAATCGCATATACTCCCTTTTGAAAATCAAGATTCTTTTTCAGAGATTGAGCTGAATTTGAACATCATGGAGATGCCTTATAAATTTTTTGAAAACTCCTATTGGATGAGAGGAATGTTTGCCGAAGCAAGTGGTAGTGGAGTGGGAGTTTTACTAAATGGAGGAAGAGGCAATTTATCGATATCTTGGGGAGCCTCACTTGATTATTATGCTTTTTTGTTAAAAAGAATACGTTGGCTCAAGCTTTTACAAGAGCTCCAGCATTTTAGTCAGAGAACTGGTGGACCAAGGCTTAAAAGAATACCTATGATTGCTAAAAGAGCGTTTCCGATTCCGTTTAGAAAAAATACAAAAGATTATCCTACTTTAATAAACGAGGATTTTGCTAGAAAAACAAAGGTTTATCAAAAGTTAAAAAGCTATGGAATTGATGAGTCAGGATGGTTTGCATCCCAAAATGTATTTAAACAAAGAGCTCGTCATTTTCAGGATCTCTTTCATTGGAATGCAAGTAACACATGGTCAGCGAAGCTTTCCTTACCCTATTCCGTTTGGAAAAGAGACGCAACCAATGATTTGAGAGTCATTCAATTTTGTTTATCTTTACCAGAGGATCAATATGTGATGAAAGGGTTAGACCGTGCTTTAATTAGACGAGCGACCAAAGGGCTTCTACCTGATAAAGTTCGTTTGAATCAACAAACACGTGGTGTTCAAGGTGCAGATTGGGTACACAGAATGCTTCCTCATTGGCCACAATTTTTGACGGAAAGTAAAAAGCTGCTGACTCATGAGAAGCTATTAATGTATGTAAATCGTGAAGAGCTGAAATTAGCTATACAAAAGGCAGAAAAAGGGATAGATGCCTCTTTTGTCATGGATCCTAGAAGCAAAGTTTTGATGCGTAGTATGGTTCTAGCGAAATTTTTGGATAAGTTTTTATGAGAGGAGGTGAGAGGATGAAAAAAGTATGGGAAAAGCCAAAATTAGAGCAGCTCGCAGTCCAAAAAACAATGGCATCCACTGTAATTGGTCCATATACAGATGAAGCTTATGTACCTGGAGAGGGTGTTGACGGAAATGATTCAGGAACATGGGACCGATTTACAAGCTAATACTTAAAAAAAGATAAACAGAATATATATAATTATAGGCAACAGCTCCTTGTTAAAGAGGAGCTGTTTTTTATTAAGAACATAAATGAAGTGAATTTCATCATTGCTCTATAAACGAATAAAACCAAACGTTTCTTATAAAATATGTTTTAAACGTTTGCGAATGAACTTCTTGATTGAAACGGTAGGTAGTGACTCTCAAAGGATCAGCGCAGTCTGAAGATCCACTCTGGCGAAGCTCTTCGTAGTCAGAGTTAGCTGAAGACAAGCCCTTGGGAAAGCATCTACCTAAAGTGAAAATCAAAAACCAAATCGTTCGGTTTTCATTAAAAGATGGGAATGGTGAAGTATGGTGAAGTGGGGTTAAGTGAATAAAACGACCATTCATTATAAATATGTCTTGAATGCTTGTGAATTTACTTTTTGATTGTAACGGTAGGTAGTGACTCGCGAAGGATCAGCGCAGTCTGAAGATCCACTCTGATGAAGCTCAGCGTAGTTAGAGTTAGCTGAAGACAAGCCCTTGGGAAAGCACCTACCTAAAGTGAAAATCAAAAACCTAACCAATCGGTTTTCATTATAAGGTATGAATGATGAAATTAATTCATATACAAACGAAATAGCATTGACAACTGAGATAAAAAATGATAATTTAGTTCTTAATAAAGAACAAAAAATAATTTATGTTCACTATAGTGATTATTACCTGGTCGGTTAGCTAATGAAGGAAAGAAGGATAAAAATGAAGGAATATTATGTATATAAAGCATTTGGTCTTATTGTGAAAAGTGAAATAGTACTTCCAGAACTAATCCATGCGTCCGAGGATAGTAAGCAGGATGTGACCATAAAAATAGGTGATTTGTATAGGGAATGGGAACAACAAGCGCAAAAACAAGAGCAATATTTTTCCATTACGGCATCGCAAATTTTATTTCGTATTCCAAATGTGGCGATATTTTCAATGAAGAGCGGAATCGAGATTACTGTGTCCCCTGATCAAAATCAAAAGAGTATACCGAATGGACTTCTTCGACTCTATCTATTAGGAACTTGTATGGAAGCGATATTGTTGCAAAGAAATATATTACCATTGCATGGTAGTGCCATTGTTTTTAACAATGAAGCGTATGCGATAGTAGGGGAGTCTGGTGCTGGAAAGTCGACACTAGCTTCGGCTTTTGTGCAAAAGGGATGTCAGCTATTAAGTGATGATGTGATTCCAGTAACGATGGGTTCTAATGGAGAAGTGCTTGTTACACCTGCCTATCCGCAGCAAAAGCTTTGGATGGAAAGTTTACAACAATTTCAAATCAATTATCAACACTTTACACCACTTGTTGAAAGAAGAGAAAAATACGCAATACCTGTTACTTCTCATTTTTCCGATGATGTGAAGCCGTTAGTTGGAATTATTGAATTAGTAAAGTCAGGTAACCAAAGAGTGAATATAAAGCCTATTCATAGCTTGGAAAAACTACAAACGATGTTCTCCCACACTTATCGTAATTTTTTACTTGCACCACTCGGTATGACAGATTGGCATTTTAATATAAGTGCACAAATCTTGAATCAAATCACCATGACGAGACTAACAAGACCTAATGATTCATTTACTGCCTTTGAATTATCAGAGGTTATTTTTGATTATTATGAGCAGGGGGAGCTAGTAAAATGAGTAAACAACCAATTTCAACAGAAGCATTGGTCGTTCAAGTTGAAGGGAATATTGTAACAGATATGGACGGAGACAAAGTGATGCTCAACATATCAAAAGGGAAGTATTATAACCTTGGAAAAATCGGCGGAGCTGTATGGGAGCTAATTAAAACACCACAAACGTTAGAATCCATTGTTAATAAGCTTGTTGAAGAATATGAGGTAGAGAAGGAAGTATGTTCGTTGGAGGTTCAGAGCTTTTTAGAAGATTTAAAGCAACAAGGGTTGGTTTATTTTCAAAATAGTGATGAAATGGGTATTTAAAATGGTCAATAGAATAAAATATTTTTTTAGTTTAGATAAAGAGATGAAGATCCTACTTGTTGAAGCTTACTACTTTTTAGGATGGGCTAGATTAATCAAGCTCGTTCCCTTTAAAAAAGTGGCTCCAACTTTAGGTCAAACTATGAGCGAGACGACTTTTGCTTCAGATGAATGTAATAAAAAGGTACTTCAAGATGTTTCATGGGCCATTCATCGTATGAGTCGATTTACTTTATGGGAAAGTCAATGCTTAGTCAAAGCACTTGCTGGGATGAAGATGCTTGAGAGACGGAATGTGGAAAGTACTCTTTATCTAGCAACGGGTAAGGATGAAGAAGGAAAGCTTGTTGCTCATGCATGGTTAAGAAGCGGTTCATTTTATATTTCAGGTGAAGAAGGAAAAGAGCAATTCACCGTGATTGCAAAGTTTGCAAAAGTATTGGATAAGAATGTATCGAAAGGAGCTTCATATGAATCTCACTCTTAATAAAAGTTCTCTATCTAAGGAACTTCTCTATATGATCAATTTACTAATAGATAGTCAAAAGCATTCTTATGTAAATTTAAATTGGAATGAATTTTTAGCCTATGCTATGCATCATCGCGTCTATCCATTGCTTCATTCAAAAATGAAAGAACGTACAGAGTCTATTCCTGAACATGTTAGACATTCTATTTTTCTAGACTATAAACAAAATGTCTTTCAAATGCTGCGCCTTAGTGCAGAAATGAATCACATTAATGAAATTCTAGTTAAACAGAAGATTAATAGTCTTTTTTTAAAAGGCCCTGTTTTGGCTGAGGAGCTCTATGGAGATTTATCACTGCGAACATCCAGTGATATCGATCTTCTTATTCCGTTAAAAGATTTAAAGATAGCCGAAAAATTGTTAATAGATAGTGGCTACGAGAAGGAGGATTATATTCAAACGGTATTAAATGATTGGCGCTGGAGGCATCATCATGTTACCTATTTTCATCCTACAAAAAAAATCAAGGTTGAGCTTCATTGGAGGCTACACCCCGGACCAGGAAAAGAGCAAAAGTTTGAACAGCTATGGGAAAGAAGGAGAAAAAGTCAAAACATCGGTTCCGCCATTTATCTCTTAGGTAGAGAAGATTTATTTTTGTTTTTGACTGTTCATGGAGCTAGACATGGCTGGTCTCGGCTGCGGTGGCTTTTGGATATTCATTATTTACTAGAGCAAGAATTGGATTGGAAAATCCTACTAGATATTTTTAAAACCTATAGCAATCCACATATCGGTGGACAGGTATTCATTTTATTATCGCAATTATTTCATACCAAAATAACGAATGAAATGAAACCATTTATAAGTAAAAAAGCTATAAAACTGGCGGATGAAGCTCTATATTATCAGGTGAATAGGGTGCATTTACATACTATTCCATTACCAATTGAAGTAGCGAATTATCATAAAATGCACGTAGTAAGATTAAGATCCTTTAAGCAAGCAGCACTATATTATCTAAGTACTCTACATCCATTCCCTGAAGACGCTCAAACTTTACCGTTACCTACTAGTCTTCATTTTTTATATTTTCCACTTAGACCATTTCTATGGATTTGGCGTAAATCAAGAAAGCTGGTTTTATCGTAGGAGGAAAAAAGATGAAAGATGTTCTTTATTTTTTAAAGCAAATTCATGGATATGCAGGAAAAGTATTATATCTTAATTTAATGGCTAGCGCATCTATTGGGCTATTAGAAGGGTTTGGAATTATTTTATTAATTCCTTTGATTAGTCTTACCGGTCTTATTGTCTTTGATTTAGAAGGAACACCTTTGGATGGTATTCAAACGCTTTTTCATTCGATACCTGCATCTATTGGTCTACCGCTAGTATTACTAGTCTTTATTTCTATTGTAGTTGCACAAGCTATTTTTAATCGGCAATTACTTATACGAAATACAAAAATTCAATTTGGATTTTTAAGACATATAAGAGTTCAAACGTATGAAGCCTTATTACATGCAAAATGGAATTTCTTTGTGAAAAATCGAAAATCGGATATGATTAATATATTAACATCAGAAATATCAAAGGTTAGTGCTGGTACCTATTCTTTTTTACAATTTTTAGCTTCTTTTATCTTTACCTTTATTCAAATTGGTATAGCATTTTGGCTTTCACCTAGTATTACTTTTTTTGTTTTGTTATGTGGAGGTATTTTAATCTTCTTTAATCGAAAATTCTTAAAGCGATCCTTTTTGCTAGGGAAGCGGAATTACACATTAGGGAAAGAATACTTAGCGGGTATTACTGAACAAATTAATGGGATTAAGGATGTAAAAAGTAATACGCTAGAGTCATCGAGAGTGGAATGGTTTAAGGATATTACGAAAGAAATTGAACGTGAGCAAATCGATTATACGGTCATTAAATCGACCTCCCAGCTTCATTATAAAATCGCTTCAGCCGTTCTAACAGCTTTATTTATCTATGTATCTCTTTTTATGTTTCAGGCGCAATTACCTCAGTTAATGTTGATTTTGATTATTTTCTCAAGACTTTGGCCAAGTGTCATGAATATTCAAGGCTCTCTTGAGCAGATCTTAACCACATTACCTTCATTTAAAGTGGTGAAGGATTTACAAAATGAATGTGTTCAGGAGCAAGAATTCTCTCGGAAGGGAGAGCAAAAGCCTATTCAGGTTATGAATAGCATTGAGTGTGAAGATGTTTTCTTTCAATACGGAACGAACGATTATGCACTAAAACATATAAATCTGAAGATTATCGCCAATCAAATGACCGCCATAGTAGGTCGCTCGGGTGCAGGTAAAAGTACATTAATTGATATTTTGATGGGGCTACATCATCCTCAAAAAGGGACTGTGAAAGTAGATGGTACCCCTCTTGTAAAAGAAAATGTGTATGCACTAAGAAAATCAATTAGCTACGTTCCCCAGGATCCTTTTTTGTTTAATGCAAGTATAAGAGATAACCTTCAGCTTGTAATACCAAATGCCAGTGAAGCAGATATTTGGGAAGCACTCGAATTTTCATCCGCTGCAGGTTTTGTGAGTAAACTCCCAAATGGTTTGGATACGATGATTGGAGATAGAGGAATTAAGTTATCTGGTGGAGAGCGTCAAAGGCTCGTTTTAGCACGAGCAATTTTAAAAAAGCCTTCCATTCTTCTATTAGATGAAGCGACTAGTGCCTTAGATACCGAGAATGAATCGAACATACAGGAAGCTATTGAGCGTTTAAAAGGAAAAATGACCATTATCGTGATTGCGCATCGACTTTCTACCATTCGTCATGCAGATCAAGTGATTGTATTAGATGAAGGTCGAATTGTTCAAATGGGTGGCTTTGAAAAGCTGTCGTCAGAAAATAAGAGCACCTTTCAAAGTTTGTTATTGAATCAAGTTCAGGCCTCATTATAGAGAGGTTGTTTAGGTTTGTTGGCAATCGTGAAAAGAAGAAGTTTGGAGCAGAGAGTATGAGATTTTTTAATAAAAAAGTTGTGGTTATTTCTTTGATATTCATCACGCTGTTGGTTAGCTATACGATATATGATAACCATCGATTCGTGCTAGTTGAAGAGGAAATATTCATTGAAAATTTACCAGAAGAGTTAGATGGATTTAGAATTGTTCAGGTGACAGATTTACATGAGAAGGAATTTGGAAAACAGCAAGCTAAGCTCATTAAGAAGATTGAACAAACTCCCTATGATGTAATTGTTTTTACTGGAGACATGCTCGATGGAAGAAATAGTACGAATTATACTCCTTTTTATGAATTGATTGATGGAATCTCTCAAAAGGAGCATGCATTATTTGTGCCTGGAAATGCCGATCCTCCAAGCTATGTGGTATCAGAAGATCAAACATTGCAAAAATCCCCTTTCATAATAGGGATGGAGGAGAGAGGAGTAACATTTCTAGAATCACTTTATTCTATTGAGAAGAATGGGACTACATTACATTTTGTAGATTTTGAAATTTCAACGATTAATGATCGTGAATTAGAACAGTCTTCTTCATTAAATATGTCTGCTCAATCAGCTTTAGTTCAAAGTCATCATCTGCAATTATCAAAGGAACTTCATTCAATAGACGAAAGCAATAGTCTAATAATAGCACTTAATCATTATCCGGTTGTGGACGAATATATTGATTATTTGAGTAGCGATTCTAGTAGAGTTTTAAGAGCTTATGATTTTATTATGGCCGGTCATTATCACGGAGGACAAATACGATTACCATTTATAGGGGCTTTATTTGTTCCGGAGCCCTGGTATCCAAACAACGGACTCTTACCGCCACAAAATCGTGTCAAAGGATTGTGGGAGTATAAAGGCATTCAACAATATGTTAGTACTGGACTAGGAAGTAGTAGTTTTATCCCTTTTTTAAAATTCCGTTTTCTTAATACACCAGAGCTAAATCTAATTACGCTGAAAAGGAAATAAAAAACGAAAGAATCAATTGACTAACGAAATTAAGTACGTTATATTCTTAATAAAGAACGAATTGGTTATTTTGTTCTTAATAAAGTTATGATAAGAGGAAAGGTGGTGATATGATGAAAAAGCAATGGCATTCACTATCATTAGAAGTATTGGATGTAAGTATGACAATGAAAAAAAATCCTCCAGGTGGAGGAAACCCTAATCCGGATCCGACAAATCCTACAGAACCAAACCCGATAGAGCCTGGCAACCCATTAGATAGTTAAACAGATAGGCATAAAAAGAAGAGGCTGGAACAAAAGTAGATAGTCTGATTAGAACGAAGCGAATTTCGTTCGTTTTAAAGGAAGTGAGCAGAAGGGGAATTCGAAGACTATGGTGAAAAAAGCGTGTCTGAAGTCTCTGGACCGACGGTTGTCTAGGAAAGAGGCAGAAGCCATGCCACCGGAAAGCATGGGTTTCTTCTGTAGAGGTTCAACTAAACCTCTTTTATTTCATTTGTCTTTCCATGTCCGGCTCTTAAAGATGTCCCAGCCTCTTACTTATCTTTTTTTAAAAAAATTCCTAAAAGAGGAGGTGTCATCAATGTTCGAGCATGTTCAATCACGACAGCAGCAGCGAAAATTTGCCTTTACATGGGAATACGCTTGTCAAAAAAACGGTTGGTATAATGATCTTTATCTGGATCAGGCGGTTCGATATAATCTACTTTTGCCTCATCGTTTCTTTTTTTTGCCAAAAAAGGTAATTGGAACGATTGAATTTATTCCCTATAACCCTTTAAGTGAACATAGTACGGTTGAAGGTGAAGATCGAGGGAAGTTTTCTCATTACAGCGATATTATGGAATACCAAAAGGAAACCTGGGAAATTGATAAGCTATGTCTTCATGAAGATTATCAGAGAAAAGGGTATTTTAAAGGTTTTATGGAAATCTTTTATACTCATGCTATACAATATAAACCTAAGTTCTATTTAGCTTTAATTGAAAAGAAATTCTATCGAATGCTCAAAATCATTTATCGATTTGCCATTGAACAGAGAGGGGATGAGCTCGTAGGTACTGGTCAAACTCTAGTCCCCATTGTATTCGATGTAGAAGAAATGATGAAAAATAGAAGCTTAGTCCAGAAAATTTTGAATGAATCGAAAGATAGCTTTAAATAATCCACCGTAAAATGGCTACCCATTAAAATTTAATAACTTGGCCAACCACCTGACCAATATAAATCATTAATTAATAGCTTAGGGTTTCCATTATCTAAGGCATCATAAGCATGACGAATAATAATCCCGTTATAAACATCTTGATGTCCTGGTCCTCTCCAACGGTCATTACCAGCGTCTAGAACCGTTCCTCCTCCATTCATCATTGGATTTCCATTTCGATCTACGTAAGGTCCTGTAATATTAGTAGAACGACCATAAATAATTTTATACGTACTATTAACCCCTTGGCAGCAGCTATCAATGGATGCAAATAAGTAATAATAACCATTTCGATAATAAATTGTCGGTGCTTCAATGGCTCCATTATGATTAGGTCGGTTGGCAATAGAATATATGTTACCTGTTGGCTTCATCGTTGAAGCATTTAATTTGACGAGCTTAATCCCAGTCCAATGAGAGCCAAAAGCTAGCCAAGGCTCACCATTTGCATCAATTGTTAACTGTGGATCAATCGCATTATAATTATGATGACTGGCTGTTGAAATAACAAGGCCGTCATCTCGCCACTGTCCAGAATGAATACTGTGAGTAGAGGTTAGACCAATTAAGGACTGATTGGACCGAAAGGTTGAAATAGAATAATAAAGCCAGTATCTCCCATTAAAGTATTCGATATCAGGAGCCCATACGTCATTTTCGGAGTGCTCTGGTACATAAGTGTTCCACCATGAAAGCGGTTGTAAAAAAATTTGCGGAACTCGATACCAATGTAATCCATTATCGGAACGTAAAACTTGTAATCCTGGGCCAGTTGAAAAGGTATACCAAGTGTTTCCTTCTTTAATAATAGTAGGATCATGAACATTCGTGTCACCCGTTAATTCCCAAAAGGCTGCATCTGCTGTTGGTACGTAAAAGAAAAGTAATAAAGACATGGTAAAAAAGACAAAACCTAACCTTTTATTCATTTCAATACCTCCTCTTATAAATTGGTTTTTGAAAACATTAATCAATTTATTTTATTATTAATTTATATATTTATTCCTCTAAGTGAGGCTGTGACGTTAGAATGTTTCCAAACATTCTAGGTGCCTACCTGTTCGCTCCACCAAGACACTTCGCGTCCTGTGGGATGGCGCCGAACTAACTTTTTATAAAAAGTGGATTTCGGCATGGCCATTACTTCCCACTGGAGTCTCCGTGTCTTGTTTCCGCTAGTTCTCGAATTTCATAAAGAATTTATTTGTTCAGCAGAATCCATCTCTTTCCAGAAGAAGGAGGGTACAGTGTTCGTTATTTTTGTTTGCATCCATTACACATTATTTCAATTTTTTCTATATGAGTGATTTAAAAACAGATCATATACCAAACTCTGTCACCCTAATAATTCCGGTTTTTACAGTGTAATCATTCATAAATTATAATCAATTAAATAAAATATGTATGAAAAGATTATCTACAGCTCCTAGTAACTGAAGCTTTTGATATTATATATTTTAAGATACAATACATATGGAGCTTCAAAAACATTAGTATGGAGATTCACCCTTTTATGAGGTGATGAGGAGGATTTATGAAAAGAATTGTATTTACAGGAGGAGGCACAGCAGGGCATGTGACTCCAAACCTTGCGATTATTAAAGAAATTCAAAATGAAGATAACTATCAAATTGATTATATTGGTTCAAAGAATGGGATTGAAAAAGAATTAATTGAAAAAATAGGCATCCCTTATCATCCTATAAGTAGTGGGAAGCTAAGAAGATATATTGATTTTGAAAACGTTAAGGATATCTTTCGGGTACTAAAGGGCTGCTTAGATGCTAGAAGAACATTAAAAAAGCTTAAACCTCAATTAGTTTTTTCAAAGGGAGGATTTGTCTCAGTACCGGTTATTATTGCCGCATCGACTTTGAAAATCCCTATTTTTATTCATGAAAGTGACTTTACACCAGGATTAGCAAATAAAATCTCACAAAGATTTGCAACAAAAATTTTTACATCCTTCGAAGAAACGAAGCGTTATTTACCAGGAAATAAAACAGAATCAATAGGTTCACCGATTCGGAAGGATATTTTAACGGGTTCAGCAGAAAAAGCTAGAAAATGGCTAGGATTTCATAGTCAGCTGCCCGTTTTGCTCATTATGGGTGGTAGTTTAGGAGCAAGGAAAATAAATGAAACAGTTAGAAGTTACATCGATGAATTAACAAAAAATTACCAAATCGTTCATTTGTGCGGAAAAAATAATCTGGACCCTGAATTAGAGAATCAAGTTGGTTATAAACAGTTTGAGTATGTGCATGAGGAATTAGCCGACATTCTCGCTCTAGCAGATATCGTCATTACTAGAGGTGGTTCGAACGCTATTTTTGAATTTGTTGCGTTAGAAATTCCTATGATTATTATTCCTTTAGGAAAAGATCAGAGTCGTGGTGACCAAATTATAAACGCTAAATCCTTTCAGGAAAAAGGCTATGCACTTATGCTGGAGGAGAAGGATTTAACAAAAAACTCACTATTTGATTATCTAGATAAGCTGTCAAATGAAGAGGACGAAATAAAGACAGCGATGCGTAATGGAAATCAAGGAAAAGCTTTGGATCACATTATTAACGAAATAAAGGCGATTTAGCTGGAAGGCTAGGGAAGAACACTAGAATTCTTTCGATCATTCTTCACATGCAACATAAAAAACTGGTGACCTTTCATATCATGGTCACCAGTTTTTTATGTTTACAATCCCATAAGTAATGCTTCGTATCGATACTGTAGGAATTGATAGCCCTGCTTCTTATACATTTCTTTCGGTGTATCATCACTATCTGCGACTAAAAATATCGTATGATTAGGAAAGGTTTCCATTATGTGCTGCTGAATTTGATGCCCAATCCCTAGCTTTTGCCATTCGGGTAGCACTTGAAAGGAATCAAGCTCAATACCTTGCGCTGACTTGAACAGCTGAACATAGCCAACTGGCTTTCCCTGTTCATAGGCGACTATATAATCAATAGCCTTATTACGATAATGTTTTTCATACCATTGCTTCTTCATTTGGGCAAAGGTATCACCTATTTCGCGGTCTATAATATCGTGTAAATATAAGAAGTCCTTCAACTTTTCATTAGAATCTACAAATTCAACCGATATATCCCTGTTCGTACTTTTGAACGGAAAATCATTAGAATGAATCATATATAGCTCTAATTTTGAAATCGCATAATTAGATTTCACTAAATAATGATTTAACTCTTCATTCAGGGTGCTATTCTCTGGGAATATAAATTTTAAATGAGTTTGATGACTATTTTTTTGGAAACTCTTATATTCTCTTTCTATCTCATTAAATTCCGCTAAGCTTGGTACCATTTTAAATGAAATAAAGTTCGCATCATAAACCTCTGATAATGTTGCAGAATGGTTTTGTGTATATTTTTCGTTACATTTTATTTCTTTACCTAGATGATAAATATCTTGAAAGCTTACTGTTGAATTCATTGCATTTCCTCCGTTTCATCGATATCCTGCTCTATTATATCGAGCCATTTTTCTTCTAATAATTCCTTTTCTTTTAACAAAGTTTGTAACGTTAAGTAATCACTTGTATGTTCTAACTTGAATTCAATATTTTGTATGGAATTCTCAATCTCAATCACTTGCTTCTTAAGCGATTTCTTTTCAGTTAGATGACGTTTTTTGGTTCTCTTCCTCTCCTCTGTAGGATTAGCGTTTAGTTGAGAACTTTCTAATTTTTTCTCACGCGCCCAATTATAATTTCCAGGAAAGTGTAGAAGGGTGCCAGATTCAAGCCAATATATTTGAGTAAATACTTTATTTAAGAAATATCGGTCATGGCTAACGGCAATAATTGTGCCTTCAAAGTTAGATAATGCTTCCTCTACAATTTCCTTTGAATCAATATCTAAATGATTAGTAGGCTCATCTAAAATAAGAAGGTTGATTTCCTGATTCATAAAAATGGCTAGCTTTAATCTCATTTTTTCTCCGCCACTTAATTGGTCTACAGAAGTCCATACTTGCTTCCCAAAGAATAAAAATCGTGCAAGAATATTTCTTGCTTCTCCCTCTGTGACAGCAACCTGTTCTCTAAAAACATCCAGTATCGTCTCGTTTTTTCTGTTTGAATAGCTATGCTGAGAAAGGTAACCAATTTTCACTTGACTTCCAATTGTTACTTTTCCTTCTGAAGGCACTACCTTACCTAACATCATTTTGAGCAAGGTTGATTTTCCCGTGCCATTGTCGCCAATAATAGCTATTTTATCCTGAAAGCGAGCATGGAAATTCATCTCTCTGAAGAGCCAACGGTTCTGAAAGCTTTTTCCTACCTGTTCTAATGAAACGACATCTTTCCCGCTTCTTTTTGACGTTTTTAAATCGAATTTCATCGTATTTGCCTCTAATTTCGGCTTTGAGATTTTTTCAATTCGTTCTAGCGCTCTTTCCATATTTCTAGCTCTTTTATGAAGACCTTCGTTTGGCGGATTTGCTTGATTCGCCCATATTCTAAGTCTCTTAATCGCTTCTTTCATTTTTTTGATTTTCTTTTGCTGCTCTTGATAATGATGAAATTCCTGTAGTAGTTTAGCTTCTTTATCTACGACAAAGGTAGAGTAATTAGTATGATATTGGTGCATACTTCCATCTTCTAAATCGATAATCGACGTAACGATTTCATCTAAAAAATAACGATCATGTGAAATAATCAAGGCGCTTCCAGAAAACGATTGAATAAATTGGGTTAACCATTCAATCGCTTTTAAATCTAAGTGATTGGTAGGCTCATCTAATAATAATAAATCTGGTTTTGCTAAAAGAGCCTTTGCTAATTCTACTTTTGTACTTTCTCCGCCACTAAGAGTCACCATCGCTTGATTTTCTAATTTTTTTAGGTTTAATCCGGTTATTACTTTTTCTATTTCAGACTCTATTTCATATCCACCCGATGAGCTAAATTGTTCTAATAGTTTTCCATATCTTTCAAGAGAAAGCTCGAGCTGTTTTCCTTCCTGATTTTTCATTATTTCTTCTAGCTGATGTAATTCTTTTTGTAAATTTATTAAATGATGATAGGTACTTGTTAAGAACTCTCTGACTGTTCCTTTGAACCTATGCTGTTTCATTTGTGAGACATATCCAATGTTTAATTGTTTGCGCCAATGAATTTCTCCGGAATCGACATCATCCTGTTTAGCTAGTAATTTCATGAACGTCGACTTACCTGAACCATTTCGTCCCACTAAACCAATAATCTCTCTTTCTTTAATTTGCATCGTTAGGTCTTCGAAAATAAGTTGACCTGCGATATTTTTTGTTATTTTATTTGTTTGAACGATCATTTTTGTTTCCTCCATTTATTGTGTTCACAACAAAAGAGGAGCATCACCTTCATGATAAAAAATTAATTGTACAGAAATCCTGAAGATATAAAAAAAGCGATAGAGAATGTTAATCTCCATCGCTTTAGAACCATCATTAAAAGAGAGAGACAAAAAGCTCCCTACATAATCCGTTCAAGTGATAAAAGGTGATTTTCTCTGTTTGTTATTCGTATTTAATTGCTAAAATTGGGCAGATCTGTCCCGTTAGCAACTAAAACCGCAAATTTTGCACGGCAGAATAATAGAAACGACCATAAAAACCCGCGCAAAACAGATAAAACTTTCACCTTTACTCACCTCCACATTTATAATAATTCCATTATAAGGAGAAATAAATCATTTTGCAATGAGTAAGTAAAACACTTTAGAGAAAAAAGTTTTTAATAGTCCCTATTAGAAAATTTGAAGCATTTCACATCCGCTTAACATCTTTCAACTAAAGTAAATGAGAATGGAGGGTGTATATGAATCAATCGGATAAAAAAATTAAAAAAGGATTTAATGTTATGTTATTTCAATCTATATGGAGGTGGCACTTTTATGCGGGAATTATTTTTGCTCCATTTATTTTTATTTTAGCTTTTAGTGGGTCAGTCTATTTATTCAAACCACAAATCGAAGCATTACTATACAGTGATATGATTTTCGTTCAAGAAGAGGGAGAGCATGTCTTATCCTATAATCATCAGTTAAAAAGGGTAAAAGAGAATTTTCCTGAGGCTGTTGTTCAATCTATTACGATCACTGGAGATGAAAAGCAGACAACAGAAATTAGCATTAATGACCAAGGTATAGCTAAATCAGTCTATATCAATCCTTATAATGGTGAAATTCAAGGTAGTGTTCAAAGCGACCAAAAATTAACGCATATTTTTAAAAAGCTTCATAGTGAGCTGTGGATTGCAGGGACCATTGGTAACCGAATAGTAGAATTAGCTGCTTCTTGGACGATTATTTTAATTATGACAGGTTTGTACATATGGTGGCCAAGAAATAAAAAATCAGTATGGGGGACTGTATTACCGAGATTAAGAAAGAGAGGAAGATTATTTTGGAGAGACTTGCATGCTGTTCCTGCCTTTTGGCTATCTATTTTTATTTTGATTCTTATTGCGACCGGCTTGCCTTGGTCTGGAGTAGTTGGTCCCAAAATACAAAGCTTGGCTACAGCACCAGAGTATGCCTATAGCTTTGGCGAAAAACCTCAATCTATAACGGTTACGAAGGATATAGTGGAAAATGTGCCATGGACAAATGAGCAGTTAGAAGTTCCCGCTTCCAATCCTTCTAGCTATGTCTCATTATCTATTGATGATATTAACTACTTATTGAATCAACAAGATTTAAAAAAACCTTATACGATTACTTTACCTAATGGAGAATTAGGGGTTTATACCGCTTCCCATTTTGACAAGCCAAAAGATTTAGCGACTTTACATCTGGACCAGTATAGTGGGGCTGTTCTAAGTGATGTTCGTTTTCAGGATTTTCCTGTAGCGGCGAAATTAGTTGAAGGTGGTATTGCCTTGCATGAAGGGAGGTTATTTGGTTGGCCCAACCAGGTTTTAGGTTTAATAACATGCCTTGGCCTTATGTTAATCGTTATTAGCTCATTCATCATGTGGAAAAAAAGAAAGCCAGAAGGAGGGTTTGGGCTACCCATTAAACCTAATAGTACAAAGGCAAATATAGTGGTCTGGTGTATAATGATTAGCTTTGGTATTGTAATGCCCTTGGTCGGGCTTTCGCTCATTGTATTTTTCATAATCGATCAAGTCATAAGGCCTTATTATTTAAAAAGAAAAGTAAACCATTAAATAACAAAGTAACTCAAGCCTGTTTATTAGCTTGAGTTTTTTTGTTGCGGTAATTAACTAAATGCTTCTATAGAAAAACAATATTGACTTTTAGACTACGACTAACTATCCGATATGAATGAAGCCATTTATTATAGTATGGATAAATTTTCTTATTTTTCTCTTTTATGTATGAAATTATTTTACATTATATTGGACATTTACTATCGTTATATGGAGAAATTGAAGGTTGAAACGCCGAAAGAAAGGTAATATGTAATGATATGAAGATAAAATTCAATAATATGTTAATTTTGTTCATGTTATGGACTTTAGTTGGGTGTTCAATTTTAGAAAAAGACCAAGAAGAAAGAACGTATAATTTCGATGAAAAAGAAATACATGAATACTTAGTCCCGGTCCAAGAGTATACAGGGGAAGGCTATCGATTTCGAGATAGTGTTTAAGAAAATCTTGAGGTAGCGGAACAACACCGAGAAAAAGTTGAAACAGCGGTGCAGAAGTGGTTTCTCGATAACCATAAAACCGAAGTGAAAATTAATAACCTTGTGAGTGTTATTGATGGAGTGGCTGTCTTTGTTGAATCAGTAGGAAAGCCGAATTTTTATACGTATGTAATCGTGCCAATAGACTTAAAAAATAAAGAAGTGAGAACGAACGGTATTTGGGGTCTAGAAGGTCAAGTCGAAATGGCTATAAAGAGCGGGCTATATGCGATGACATTTGAAGAAGAATTTGCAAATCTTGATCAATATTTTGAATCGGCCTCGAAAGAGTATGGATTTACAGGTTTAACAATAGAAGCCTTAGAAAAGGTTAAAGGTAATGGCTATTCAACACCCTATTATTTTGTTAATCCAACAGGAGAGACCTTTAGAAAGTTATATCAAGAATATATAGAAAATCCGGAAAAAACTTTGAAGCATCTAAAAGAATTTTTTCTAGATAATGAAGATTATTATGCTGCTGAAGATATAGGTTTTGGTATTCATATTTATATGGAGGAAGCGGGGCAAGATTCGGATCAAGAAGTTTTAAATCAAATTGCAAAAGATATTGAAGAAATGAATGATATTCCGAAAGGTGAATACGGTATCCTATTACATGATAATGATATTGACAAAAGAAATGCAAATGGTTATCAAGGTAATTCAATAGAAAGAGGACATAACAATAAAATATATAAAAAATAGGGGGAAATCTGGTTTACTAAATAACTATTAGTATCATCAACCTCTCTCGATACGTCACTTATGTCTGTGAAAAAAGTACTAATTATCGGTTTGGAAATAAAGAATTATGATTAAATATTCTTATTTTCCCACATTTTGTATGATATCACTTTATTTCAAGATGAAAATTTTATAGGCTGTTAAGAGTAGATATTTAAATAATAATATAATGGGTCAAGTCATAAAACTGAGGTGAAGCATGAATAAGATAAAAGCTATCATTCTTTTATTTTCCGGTATTTGGATATTAGGAGGCTGTTCAACGATGAATATTAATGAAGATAATGAAAGTCAAATCAATGAAAATGAAAACGAAAGAACGTACAATTTTGATGAAAAAGAAATACATGAATATTTAGTACCGGTCCAAGAGTACATAGGAGAAGGCTACCGATTTCGAGATAGTGTTGAAGAAAATCTTGAGGTAGCGGAACAACACCGAGAAGTAGTCGAAACCGCAGTCCAAGAGTGGTTTCTCGATAACCATAAGACCGAAGTGAAAATTAATAACATAGTTAGTGTGGTGGACGGAGTTGCTGTCTTTGTAGAATCAGTAGGAAAACCTGATTTTTATACTCATGTTATTGTTCCAATTCATATAGAAACTGGTGAAGTGAGAACAGAAAGTATTTGGGCTTCAGAAGGAAAAGTTGAGATAGGAATAAAAGGGGGGCTTTTAGAATTAGCTTTTGAAGAGGAGTTTAATAATTTAAATGAATACTTAGAGAGTTTAACAAAGCAATATCCAATTGTTGGATTATCTGAGAAAGCAGTTAAAAATGTAATGGGAACAGGTTATACTACTCCGTATTATTACTTAACCCCTTCTGATAGAGCACTAGATCAAATGATTGAGTTATATTTGCAGGAACAAAATTTTACACAAGATGGAGAATTGGATTATTTTTTTCAAGATTACACTTATAATGAAAGTCATGTATTTTTTACTATAAATTTATATATGAAAAATAAAGGAGATAAACCTAGTGAGGAAATTTTTAATCAAATTCTTAAGGATATAGAAGGTATGGATGATATTCCGAGAGGTACTTATTCTATTTTACTTCATGATAATTATATTCATAAGGGAAGAGCAGAAGGATATAAAGAAAATTCCTTAAGAAGAGCACATCCAAATGAAATTATAAAGGATTAAGAGTATGAAAATGTCTTATGATATTACACCAAAACAAAATATTGATAAAGAACTAATCCGATTAGCTGGATATCATGCTTATGAGAATATTAGATTAGATAGTGAAATAAAAATCAATAATTCAATTTATCGTACAGTGGATACATCATATTTTATAGATACTTTAAACCCAACTGGCCTTGATGCGCTCACTGTTCAAAATTTGGATACCGGCGAGTATATTGTCGTCTATCAAGGTAGTAGTCAGATAAAAGAAGATTGGCTGGAAACGAATACGAAGCTGTTAAGTAATTTGGAGCCTGCACAGTTTGTTGCCGCACAGGATTATTTTGATTCTATCGAGGAGACCTTTGGCGAGGTTTCTTATGTGACGGGGAATTCATTAGCTGGTGCTCTTGCCAATTCGGTTGCAGTTAGAAATCCTCATGTGAAATCAGTGACGATTAATCCTGCTATGCTTCCTGGTGGAATAATAGATCCTGATAAGGACTATCCGAATATCGTAAACTATTATAGCTCCTATGATTTTCTAACAATTACTCAGCAAGTAATCGGTAAGGATGACCGAATTCCAGGAAAGAAACATCTCATCTACAATGGAGTACCTGTGATGGATATGATTGGCTCTAATCATAAGGGCTATAAGGTTAATGATAAGGGTGAATTTGTTTATGAAATAGGTGTAGAAGGAAAGCCTGGACATGGACAAATTCATATCGGTGCAGACGATCATATTTTGAGTAGTTTTTTTACGGGAGAAACGTTAACATCTCTTTCTGGTCCCTCCGAACCAGTCAATATTTCGACCGAACATTTAAAAATGTTGGCTGATGGAATTAAGAACCAAGTGGAAAGCCGCTTAAACCATAGTCATGAATATTTAATCAATGCAAAAGAAATTGTTCAACATGAGCATGAAGAATTAGACTATCGAATTCGAAATCTACAAGGGAATTTTTTAAGCATGATCGATGATTTATCTGGAGAGCCCTTCTTAAAAGGAGTTAGTAATAAAACTCAGTGTAATAGAACGATTAATCTAGTAGAAGATAAATTATTGGCAGCGGAGAATAAATGCAGTAGATTAAACTCTGTTATTGATTTCACCCCTTTATCTAGATTGAAAGATTTATTCTTCGATTTTGAAGATAATTTCAATCAATTTTCTAATGGCATTCAAGAAATAAATACAGTCATTATTCCTGACATATTTACCGATAGAGGTAATCAGTTTATGGATGCTATTGTAGAAGAATTAAATGCCCATTTGGAAATCGTAGTTGATAATAAGGAAAAGGTTCTCGACCAAGCAGGTCATTATCGAGCTCAAGTGCAAGAGATGGCAAACGCTTTTGAAAAGAAGGATGAAGAGCTTTCGGAGCAAATCGCAATGAAAACAAGCATCGATACGTCTGCTCATTCTGGTTATCAAGCACGTAAATTTAAAATGAATGAATCACCATATGTTGAAATAACGATAATAAAATTAAAACAAGAATTAGTAGATAATGTATACCAAAATTTAAAAAGTATAGCGACGACCTTTCTAGTTCCTTTATTAGTTGCTATCGAAGGTATACTAATTTCGATGTCTTTAATTATTAAGGGGTTAATTTCGTTAGCAGAGCCTGGCAAATTTGTTTTAGGAGTGTCTCTTCATTTTTCTGACATTGATAAAGATGGAGTTAAGTTGGCTGTTGATCTAGCCGTTCTAAAATTAGAAGAATTATTGGAGGTAATAAATGGACTGAGGGATGGGGTAGGGAGTTTAATTTTTAGATTGCCTACAATGATTGACCAGTTTAAGCCTTATATTGATTCTGCTATTTTTAGTATTAGTCGATTTTCTGATGTTCGGTTGTATCATTTAGCAGCATATACCGTTGTTTATGAAATGCAAATTTTATTTGATGATATCATTAATCAATTGTCTCATAATCAAGGTAAATCGATTAAAGGTGCCTTAGAAACATCGAAAAGTCTGCAAATTAATTTCAAGAAGCTTGAAAATCAAATAGAACGAGCTGTTTTTTGATTTATAATGTAAATTTTTATCTTTTATTCATTTAATTCCTTCTTATAGTTGTTTGTGCATATTTTAAAAAAATAAGTAATTACATCATTGCTTTATAAGTGAATAAAACAGAACATTTATAAATAAAAATGTTTATGTTTGTCACTCTTTGATTGTAGCGGTAGGTAGTGACTCCAAAAGGATCAGCGCAGTGTGAAGATCCACTCTGGCGAAGCCCTGCGTAGTCAGAGTTAGCTGAAGACAAGCCCTTGGGAAAGCATCTACCTATAGTGAAAATCAAAAACCCAATCGTTCTGTTTTCATTAAAAGACAGAGATGATGAAATGGATTTAAGTGATTCCAACAGACCATTCATTATAAAAATGTCTTGAAAGTTTGTTCATTCACTTGTTGATTGTAGCGGTAGGTAGTGACTCCCGAAGGATCAGTGCAGTCTGAAGATCCACTCTGACGACGGTCTGCATAGTCGGATTTAGCTGAAGACAAGCCCTTGGGAAAGCATCTACCTAAAGTGAAAATTAAAAACCTCGATCGTTTAATTCTTTTCTCTGGAACATGTTTTTTGATAAATTTTTCTGAACATATTGAATTTATCGCGATTTTGTAGTACACTATTCAAAATATTTGATAAATGCAAAGAAGAGGATTAGTAAGATGAACAGTTGTGTCTAGAGAGCTGCTGGTTAGGTGAAAAGCAGTCACAATGTAGTCTGAACTCGCCTTGAAGTAGCTTTACTGAACCTTTAGTAAGTAAAGCCGGAATCCTAAACGTTATATTAGGCTATGTGAGAATTTATTCTTATGTGATTGAGTGCATACTTTTTGTATGAACAAGAGTGGTACCGCGAAGATTTCAAGTCTTTCGTCTCTTAATAAAGGGATGAAAGGCTTTTTTATATGGAGTCATCATAGATATTTATTATATTGAGGGAGTGTTGAGACATGAAGCAAGTATCGAAATATGAGAGAGGCTATTTTACAGCACCTGTAAAAAGTCAGAAGTGGATGGAGAAGGAGTATATAGACAATGCGCCAACGTGGTGTAGTGTTGATTTACGAGATGGAAATCAAGCTCTAATTATTCCAATGAGTTTAGAAGAGAAGCTAGAATATTTTCAGTTACTTGTGGATGTAGGGTTTAAGGAAATAGAAGTTGGTTTTCCGGCAGCTTCCGAAACGGAATATACGTTTTTAAGAACTTTAATTGAAGAAAACCTGATTCCTGATGATGTAACGATTCAGGTTTTGACACAATCTCGTGACCATATAATCAAAAAGACCTTTGAATCGTTAAGAGGTGCAAAAAAAGCCGTTGTTCACTTATACAATTCTACGTCAGTTGCGCAAAGAGAGCAGGTTTTTAAAAAGACAGAGAGAGAAATTATCGATATTGCGGTTAATGGCGCTAAGCTGCTACAAAAGTATGCAACTGAAACAGAAGGGAACTTTCAATTTCAATATTCTCCTGAAAGCTTTACAGGAACAGAAATGGAATTTGCATTGGAAATCTGTAATGAAGTATTAGATGTTTGGAAGCCAACCTCTGAAAACAAAGTCATTATTAATTTGCCAGCAACTGTATCGATGTCGATGCCGCATGTGTATGCAAGTCAAATAGAGTTTATGATCGACCATTTAAAATATGGAGAGAATGTGATTGTATCGCTTCATCCTCATAATGATCGAGGTACAGGGGTCGCGGATGCAGAGCTTGGGATGCTAGCAGGAGCCAAAAGAGTGGAAGGAACATTGTTTGGGAATGGTGAAAGAACAGGAAATGTCGATATAGTCACTCTTGCTCTTAATATGTTTTCTCATGGAGTCGACCCTCAGTTGAACTTTGAGAAGCTTCCAGAAATTAAGAGAGTGTATGAAAGGTTAACAAGAATGCAGGTTCCGATGCGCCACCCATATGGAGGGGAGCTTGTATTCACAGCCTTCTCAGGTTCTCATCAGGATGCGATTGCCAAAGGTATGAAATGGCGTGAAGAATATACGAATCGTAAATGGAATGTACCATACTTACTAATAGATCCGCTTGATATAGGAAGAGAATACGAAGGCGATATTATTAGAATTAATAGTCAATCTGGTAAAGGAGGAATCGGCTATATATTGAAGCAGCATTATAGCTTGGAGCTTCCACCTGAGATGAGAGAAAGCTTTGGTTATGCGGTTAAGGATGTATCGGATAAGCTACATCAAGAGCTACAGCCTGAGCAAATATATCAAATCTTTATGAAGGAATATGTTAACCTTGAGGAGCCTTTTGAGTTTGTCGGCTATCAATTTAATCAGCATGACAACTTTGAGACGACGGTTACACTCAAAACAGGTAATGGAATTCAAGAGTTTAAAGGATCTGGGAATGGACGCCTTGATGCTATTAGCCAAGCTTTACAAGAGAACCTTGGTTTTTCATATAAAAATTTAATATATAACGAGCATGCGTTAAAAACAGGATCGAATGCGCAAGCGGTGACTTATGTTGGGATAACGGGCGAAGATCAAGTAATTTATTGGGGCTGTGGTATTGATCCAGACATTATGACATCCTCTGTCAAAGCCTTGTTTAGTGCCGTAAATAAAATGGTTCAAGTTCTAGAGAAGAATAAAGTTAAAAATGGGTAACTTTATAAGGTAGTGTTTCATGAAGAAGTGGCTGGGACAAAAACTGATTTAAAGAATTACTTTAGAGAAATTCAAAAAAATGTGTAATGGATGAAAACATTAATAATGAACGATGAACCCTCTTTTTTTGGAAAAAGGAGGGTTTTTTGAACGAATAGATTCTCTATTAAAGACGTAAACTAGCGGACACAAGACACGGAGACTCCAGTGGGAAGTAGTGGCAATAACGAAATCCACTTTTTTTAAAAAAGTTAGTTCGGGGCCACCCCACAGGACGCGAAGTGTCTTGTGGGAGCGAACAGGCGGGGAGCTAGAATGGTATAATCAATTATTCGTGAGTTTTATCTCTGCCTCTTCTTTTTATGCAATGCTTATGTTACGATAATGTTCCAAAGAATTAAAGGAGTTATACGATGAGAATTTTTCGGGTGCTTAATAATAATGCGGTAGTTGTAATAGATGGACAGTTAGAGAAGATTGTCATGGGAAATGGAATTGCTTTTCAAAAAAAGAGAAATGATTTAATTCCTAAGCATAAAATAGAAAAAATATTTGTATTACATGAGCAGTCCTCAGAAAAGTTCCAGCAGCTATTACGAACACTTCCCGAGAGGCATATAGAAATCGCCGAAAAAGTTATTAGTTATGCGGAGGGGTACTTAGAAGAACCGCTGAATGATCATATTCATATTGCCTTAACCGACCATTTATCCTTCGCTTTGGAAAGGTTAAGAAATGGAATCCTTATTCAAAACAAATTAACGAATGAAATTAAGCTATTGTATAAAAAAGAATTTGAAATTGGCTTATGGGCTAGAGACGAAATCAAAAAAGAACTGGACCTAACCATACCTCTTGATGAGGTCGCTCATATAGCTCTTCATATTCATACAGCTAAATTAGCCGGTCACTCGATGGGTGAATCGATAGAACGTGCAGCGATTTTAAAGGATTTTATCGAGCAGGTTGAGGTGAATCTACAGCTTAAGGTTGAAGAGTCGAGCATCAGCTATCAAAGGCTCATTACTCATCTTCGCTTTGCTTTAAATCGAATCGAACAAAAAAGAGATGTAGAACCAATAGATGAAGATATGAGTGAGCTCATTCAGTTTAAATATAAAAGAGCTTATCAATGCTCACAAGCAGTTATTGCTTATCTTGAAGAGCAATATGATATTCAATTCCCACGCTCGGAAATTGCGTATATATCGTTGCATGTGCAAAGATTATTAAAAGAAAGTAGTAGTTGACGGTTATTAACTCTGCATGTACAATGTTAAATAATTAATAGAATATTGAGGATTGTTACTGGGTCAACCAGGCAAGACCTAAAATGTGTAAGGCGATATAGGTAGTCGTCTCTTCTTCAGCTACCTGTATGTACTTTATATATTTTAGGTCTTTTTTGTGCAAAAAAAACTACTTCTACAGGATAATCCCCAAAAGCTATTAAGAAAAAAGGAGGAATAATTAGATGGAACATAAAGAAATTGCCGAAAAACTAGTCAAACATTTAGGTGGAAAAGGAAATATTGTCAGCGCGACTCATTGCGCTACAAGATTACGACTTGTTATTGAGGATGAAAATGAAATAGACCAAAACAAAATAGAAGAAATAGATGAAGTCAAAGGAGCCTTCTCTAGCTCTGGACAATATCAGATCATTTTTGGTACGGGCTTAGTCAATAAAGTATTTCAGGAATTCGCTCCACTTGTTGATATATCAGGAGAGGATCATCAAGATAAACCTAGCAATCATCAGGATGCTATCAAAAAGAAAATGAATCCTTTTGCTAGATTTGCTCGCACACTTTCTAATATTTTTGTTCCGATTATCCCAGCTATAGTGGCTGCTGGGATGCTAATGGGGCTACTTGGCTTAATGAATACGTATAATTGGCTCGATTCAGAGAGCGGATTATTTATCATGCTTGATATGTTTTCCTCTGCTTCTTTTATTATTTTACCGATATTAATAGGTTTTAGTGCAGCTAAGGAGTTCGGGGCCAACCCATTTCTAGGTGCAGTAATTGGGGGGATTATGACGCATCCTGATCTCCTCAACCCTTGGGGATTAAGTGATGTTCAGCCAGAAACCTTAGATTTCTTTGGTTTTGGTGTAGAAATGCTAGGATATCAAGGGACGGTTATTCCTGTTCTACTAACTGTTTTTGTTATGGCTAAACTGGAAAAACTTTTTAGAAAATTCGTGCCAAATGTGATCGATTTATTAGTAACCCCATTTTTAACGGTCATTTTTACTGGATTTTTTGCGCTGCTAGTAATCGGTCCTCTGGGGCGTTTATTAGKAGAGGGAATTACAAATACATTAGATTTCGTGTATGCAACGGCTGGACCTGTAGCTGGATTCCTTTTTGGTGGTTTATATTCAATCATTGTCTTAACAGGTGTACATCACAGCTTTCATGCGATTGAAGCAGAGCTATTAGTGAGTGTAGGTGCCAATTATTTACTCCCAATCTGGGCGATGTCTAATGTGGCTCAGGGAGGAGCGACTCTTGCTGTCTTCTTGAAAACAAAAAATAAGAAAACAAAGGGTATCGCTTTACCAGCAGCTGTTTCCTCGTTTTTAGGAATTACGGAGCCGGCCATTTTTGGTGTGAACTTAAAATATCGCCGACCATTTATCGGGGCGGCTATTGGTGGAGCTATAGGAGGAGCCTATGTGGTTCTTCAACAAGTGATGGCGAACGGAATTGGCTTAACAGGAATTCCAATGTTCGCAATTGCTCAAAATCCATTTCAATATTTAATAGGCTTTTTACTAGCAGTAGTAGGAGCATTTGTTGCCACTCTATTACTAGGCTGGAAAGAAGAATCTAGTAAAACGGAATAAAAGGAGAATCATTGATGAAACAAGGAGTTATTAGTTTAGGAGAAGCTTTAGTTGATTTTATTCCATTAGATTTAAACAATCTGCAATATCAAAAAAGTGCAGGAGGAGCACCAGCAAATGTAGCTGTTGGTGTTTCTCGATTAGGAGTTCGCTCTGCTTTTATTGGAAAGGTGGGGAACGACCAGCTAGGAAGCTTTTTGAAGAGAACATTAACAGACTACGGTGTTCAAACTCATTCTATGACATCGACTGGCAAGGCGAAAACGGGATTGGTGTTAGTGACAAATGACGAAGAAGGAGAACGTTCCTTTGAATTTTTTGTTGAGCCCAGTGCTGACCAATTATTAAGTATAGAAGATTATGATGAGACGATTTTTGAGCGGTATAAGATTTTGCATATTGGTTCTATTACAATGATACGACAGCCTTCTAAACAAGCAACAGAGGCAGCCGTTAGAAAAGCAAAGGATCAAGGACTTATAATCTCCTACGACCCGAATCTTAGATTGAATTTATGGAGAGACGAAGAACAAGCAAAAGAGAGCATAATGTCTTTACTACCTTTAGTTGATTTTTTAAAGGTATCTGAGGAAGAGCTTTTCTTTTTAACGGGAAAATCAGAAATCAATGAAGGTATCCAACAGCTTCAGAACTATCAAATTCCATTTATTGTTGTGACATTAGGGGCGAATGGTTGCTATGTATGTCAAGGACCAAATATTAAGCATATTCCCGCTAGGAAAGTACTAGCAGTAGATACAACAGGGGCTGGAGATGCCTTTGTATCAGGGATGCTGTATAGTCTAGAAAAATCTAAGGATAAAATTGAAGAGCTATCTATTGAAGAAATGGTAAAAATGGCAGAGCTTGCTTCGATATCAGGAGCATTAGCTGCTTCAAAAAAAGGGGCTATGACGGCTTTACCAACTATTGAAGAGATACATCCATACTTATTGAATTGAGGGGGGATACAGTGCAAAGCGAACCGCTTTATAGAGAAAAACTAACAAAAGTACTGAAAGAAAAAAGAGAAGCTGTAGAAAGGGATCCTTACCGGCTATCTTTTCATCTTATGCCCCCAACAGGTCTTCTTAATGATCCCAACGGCTTTATTTATTGGAGAGGAGAGTATCACTTATTTTACCAATGGATGCCATTTAAAACCAATCACGGAGCTAAATGCTGGGGCCACTATGTCACGAAGGATTTTATAAAATGGAGACATGAAAAAGTAGCGCTCACTCCTACAGAGTGGTTTGATCAAAATGGCTGTTATTCAGGAAGTGCTATCATACATGAAGAAAAAATGTACTTGTTTTATACAGGGAATGTAAAGGATACTCAAGGAAATAGACAAACCTATCAATGCTTAGCTATTTCGGAGGACGGCATTCATTTTGATAAGAAAGGTCCAGTTATTAGTTTACCAGAAGGGTATACAGCGCATTTTCGTGACCCGAAGGTTTGGAAACACAGAGATATCTTCTATATGGTGGTAGGTGCCCAAAAACTTGATGAAAAAGGAACGATTGCCTTATTTGAATCGAAGGATTTGTTAAATTGGAAGTATAAGGGGAATGTCATTAAAAATGAAAATGATTTTCTTAATGATTTTGGATATATGTTTGAATGTCCTGATTTATTTCAATTAAATGGACATGACCTATTAATCTTTTGTCCTCAAGGGTTGGAGCCAAAGGGCGATTTTTATCATAATACCTATCAATCAGGCTATGTGGTTGGAGTGATGGACTATGAAACAGGTGCTTTAGAGCATGATGAGTTCTATGAATTAGATCGAGGCTTTGACTTTTATGCTCCACAAACAACGACTGATGAACAAGGTAGAAGAATAATGTTTGCTTGGATGGGTGTACCCGAGCAGAATGAACAGAATCATCCAACGATTTCTCATGATTGGCTTCACAATATGACTTTACCAAGAGAATTATTGTATGAAAATAACAAATTGTATCAAAGGCCATTACAGGAATTAGTAGAGTTAAGACAGCCGAATGTATTTGAGAAACAAGTTCACCTGCAACCAGAAATGTTTTGGAAGCTTTTAAACGAAACGACAAAAGGAACAGAATTACTACTAGACTTCTTAACATTACCAGAAGATTGGTTTCAGATTGATATAGCGGAAGCAGTGAGGCTTATTTACTCAAAGGAGAAACAACTATTTATCCTTGAGAGAAAAAGCTATGTAGATGGAAAGTTTGAAAGAAGACAATGTTTTCTCCGGAATTTAACATCGCTCCAAATTTTTATAGATACATCAGCGATAGAAATTTTTATTAATGAAGGGGAAGAAGTTTTTAGTGCTAGATTTTATTCAAATATGAGTGCTCATCATATTCATTTTAGTAGTTCAGGAAGCTGTTCTTTTTCTTTACAAAAATGGTCACTATCTTCTTATCATATTGATTCCTAAATGTAATGAGGTGTAATGAATGCAAACCAAAAAACTTCCTTCTTGAAAAGAAGGAGGATTTTTTGGTTTTCGAAAACCCCTGGCTATGCCGAAACACATATTAAAAAAGTTAGTCAGAGTTACCCTAGTAGATGCTGAATGTCTTGGGGGCGCAGATGAAAGGGCACCAAGCATGTGTGGAGCTCATCATTCGCGCGTATTTTCCGATACTCCGATACTACTTGGATAAATTAGTTGTCGTTTATTGTATGAAGTTCTAAGGAGATACAGTTGATTTTTTAAATGAATTTTGATTAAATAGTGAAGGAAGTTTTTACGAAAACAGAGCACCAATCTGCGCTTGGATGCGATGTTGGATTAAAGGGTAGGTTTTATAAATTTAAAATCTATCATGTTTGTATTACTTTTTGAAGAACCAAACGGAATATAATTTTTAACCATGAGGAGGAAGGATTATGAGTGAAAAACCTTACCGCGTATTATTATATTATTTTTATAATGATATAGAAAATGCAGAGGATTATGCAGACGAGCATTTGCAGTTTTGTAAGGATTTAGGATTAAAAGGAAGAATATTAATAGCAGATGAAGGTATTAATGGTACGGTATCTGGGACGGTAGAGCAAACGAAAAGCTATATGGATTATATGGAGAATGATGAGCGTTTTAAAGGCATTGTTTTTAAAATTGATGAGGAAGAAGAGCATGCTTTTAAAAAAATGCACGTTCGCTATCGCCCAGAATTAGTAACCCTTCGTTTAGAAGATGATGTAAACCCTCTTGAATTAACAGGCAACTATTTAAGTCCTAAAGAATTTTATGAGGCAATGAAAGAAGAGAATACAGTCGTCATTGATGCTAGAAATGATTATGAATTTGATCTTGGACATTTTAAAGGCGCCATTAGACCAGATATTCGCAACTTCAGAGACCTGCCAGATTGGGTTAGGGAAAATAAGGAGCAGCTTAAAGGTAAGAAAGTTTTGACGTATTGTACGGGGGGAGTACGATGTGAGAAATTTTCAGGCTGGTTGAAGAGAGAAGGCTTCGACGATGTCAGTCAATTACACGGTGGAATTGTTACTTATGGAAAAGATCCAGAGGTAAAAGGAGAATTATGGGATGGAAAGCTCTATGTATTTGACCAGCGTATTAGCGTTCCAGTAAACCAAGTCGACCCAGTCATTGTCGGGAAGGACCATTTTGATGGAACTCCGTGTGAGCGTTATGTGAATTGTGGAAACCCAGAATGTAACAAACAAATTCTAGTTTCCGAAGAAAACGAGCATTTCTATATGCGCGGTTGCTCAGATGAGTGTAGAGTGCACCCAAGAAATCGTTACATCGAAGAACATCAATTAACTGAAGAAGAAGTAGAAGAAAAGTTAAGGAAGATTGAAGTGAGAAAAGCAGAGAAGGATAATACGCAGCATGCTTAAATAAGAGATAAGTCTGTGACATACCTGTTTTTTTAAATCATCACATAGAGCGAAACTTGAAATGAAGTGTAAGATACAAACACAAATAACGAACAAAGAACCCTCTTTCTTTTAAATAAGAAGGAGGGTTCTTTTGAACGGGTAGATTCTCGATGGAAGATGTAAGTTAGTGAACACCAAGATTTCAGTGGATAAAGTGAATTTCGACAGTACTTAGCGGACGCAAAGTGTTTTCGGGCATCTAACATGTATGTGTAAAGCCTTTGAAGTAGTATATTTATGCATAAAATCTTTTAGACTGCGACTAAATGTATGTTTTATAGAGTTATGAAACGTTTGTTTGTATTAATTAGTTATTTAATATATCTTTTTACATACTACTAAAGTTTGATGAAACGAGGTATAATAAGGTGGAAAGGTATAGATTTTTAGGCTTTTAGTATTCTATCCTTTTTACAAATCGAATAAAAAATCAGCTACTAAAAAGAAAAGGTGATAGGATGATTTACTTTATGCACATTATACATTTGCACAATTTTCCATTCTATCTTGCTGCAGCGGCGTTAATGACATTTATCATGCTCGAATATTCAAAAAGAAAAAAGCTGAAAAAAGTGATTACTGATATTCAATCGAACTTACTGAACTCTTTTGAGGAAGCTCTAATTATTTCTGATCATACCGGTAAAATTAGACATAAAAATGAATCCTTTCAAAAGCTTGAAGAGTATTTTTTTTCAGAAGTTGTCAATGATATATATTCGATATTGCCCCCTTATTCACAGTGGAAAAAAGAAGCAGAAGAGATTGAAGGCTGGTCAAAAGAACGTAGAAAAATGATTTTTGAAGTTTCTAAGCATCCCTTTCAACTTGGTAAAAACAGTCGGTATATTTTATTTTTCAAAGATATTTCTTTTCATAAAAAAATTGAAAGTGAAATACAATATATGGCCTACCATGATACACTGACTAATTTGCCTAACCGTCATTTCGTTGATGAAAAAATAAATCAAGCGATTAAACAAAATGAACGTGTTGCCTGTCTTTTTCTAGATATGGATCGTTTGAAATTCACGAATGATTCTTTAGGGCATAGAGCGGGCGATAAGCTTTTAGTAGAGGTCGCTCAACGCTTACTTAAGCATAAAAGAGATGGTGAAATCTTAGCTAGAGTTGGTGGAGATGAATTTTTATTTATTGTATTCAATAAGCGAGTCGATGAAATTGAAGAAATCGCCTGTCAATGCATTCAGGAAATGAAGGAGCCATTTTTAATAGAAAACCAAAAGCTACGAATTACATTAAGTGGTGGCATTAGTGTTTTTCCTGATGATGTAAAGAGTGCTGATGAATTAATTCGAGTCGCTGATTTAGCCATGTACGATGCAAAGAAGAATGGAAAAAATAGAATTTCAAAATTTGATTATAAAATGGAGGGTAGTGTACGTCGAAGACTATTAATTGAAGATTTAATTCTAAATTCACTAGAGCAGCAAGAATGCTATTTAGTCTATCAAACAAAAATCGATTTAGAATCCAATAAAGTAACGGGTACAGAAGCTCTTGTAAGATGGGATAATAAAGAAATGGGTCTTGTTTCACCAATGGAGTTCATACCGATTGCCGAAGAAATTGGATTTATCCATGAATTGGGTTTTTGGGTACTAAAGAAGGCGTGTCTTCAGTGGAGTGAATGGAAGCATTTGGGTTATGAGCCTATATTAATGGCGGTTAATATCTCGCCACTGCAATTTGCTCAGGAAACCTTTATTGACCAAGTTCAAAATATAATAGAAGAAACAGGAATGGACCCTGAATTTTTAGAATTAGAAATTACTGAATCATCTGCACTAGCTTATAAGGAAAGTACGATTAAGAAGTTAATTTTGTTAAAAGAAATGGGTATTCGATTAGCACTCGATGATTTTGGAACTGGATATTCCTCTTTCCAGCATTTAAATGAGCTTCCTTTACAGATGCTGAAAATAGACCGTTCATTTCTTAAAGATATAATGGATAACTCTACCCAACAATCGATTGTAAAATCTATGATACAGCTTGGTCATAATATGAACCTAAGAGTATTAATGGAGGGAGTAGAGGAACAAAATCAGTTAGACTGGTTGAAGGAAGCTGGTTGTGATTGGGTACAAGGTTATTTATTTAGTCAGCCGGAAAAGCCAGAAACGATTGTTAAAAAACTATTATTAGCTTAAAGAGTGTGTACAGATTTTATTCGTATGAATCATTTTCATAATGCATATCTTATAATGAAAATCGAACGATTAGGTTTTTGATTTTCACTTTAGGTAGATGCTTTCCCAAGGGCTTGTCTTCAGCTAACTCTGACTACGCATAGCTTCGTCAGAGTGGATCTTCAGACTGCGCTGATCCCTTTGGGAGTCACTACCTACCGTTACAATCAACGAGTGAATTCACAAACATTCAAGACATTTTTATAATGAAAACGGAACGATTAGGTTTTTAATTTTCACTTTAGGTAGATGCTTTCCCAAGGGCTTGTCTTCAGCTAACTCTGACTACGCAGAGCTTCGTCAGAGTGGATCTTCAGAGTGCGCTGATCCTTTGGGAGTCACTACCTACCGTTTCAATCAAGAAGTAAATTGCAAACGTTTAAAACATATTTTATAAGAAACGTTCGGTTTTATTCTTTTATAGAGCAATTATGAAATTCACTCGTATAATGACTCGTTTGATTTTTAATAAGAATGAGGGGAAGAATTAATTGGAATTTATCAATTAGTTCTTTTTTTGTTTGTTTTCAATATCGTGGATATTTAACATCTAATAGTCCCGTAAGGTAAATAGTCTATAAGTTATAGTCATTTTTTGTTTTTGAAAAAAAGCGGTTATTTAAACAAAAAGAACGGTTTTTTATAAAGAAATATAGTAAAAAGACATCTAGTATTTACAAATGTAAGCGTTTTATTTTTTGGGGGAGGAGGGTTGTTTTTAACCGTGAAATGATTCTGAATTCTATTTCGTAATTATTTTTACTTACTTTGAAAGGAGTGACTAGTAAGATGAAAAAAGGTATGCCTTGGTTAAAGAAATTTGTGATACTCTCACTTTCCTTGTTGCTTATCATTCCTCATTTTTCTATAAAACAAGCAATAGCAGATGAACAGGAAGAAAGTGAGTTCACTTCCCTAAAATTTGATTTTGGTTTAGCAGGACAAGCTGTAGAAGAGGGCTATATCGATGTCAATTTATCGACTGTGTACAGTGAGGAATTAGGATATGGAATTGTCGATCCTTCTGGAATGATAGGTAGAGATCGAAATCAAGGGGGAAATTTATTAAGAGATTGGCTTGGATATTTTGATGTAGGTTGGGATTTTAAAGTAGATTTACCCAATGGTTTATATTCTGCAAAGGTATATGTAGGAGATTTTAATGGAAGTGCAAGAACAAATGTTACGATAAACGGGCATGATTATGGCACAATGAGTGCACCAAGAAATGATTATACAGAACAAACCTTTGATGATATAGAAATCACGAATGGTCAAATTCATTTTCATTTCGGAGGTTCTACAGGTATTGTGAATGGCTTAGAGATTATGTCTGTCGAAGAACCACCTTCTAATTTAAGAACTAGCGAAGTTTCTTTAAATCCTTTATATGTTTCACTTGAATGGGATGAAACAAATGAAGCCGTTAAATATGGTGTTTATAAAAAGAAAGATACAGAAAATGTTGCACAAAAAATAGCAGAAGTAGAAACGCCACAATATAAAGACGAGGAAGTCGAATTAGCTGTAGATTATGAGTACTCGGTAACAGCGATCAATGAAGATGGTGTTGAAACGAGTCAGTCTGAAGCCATTACCGTATCAATGGCCAACTCAGACGTAGAAGCTCCAAATCAAGTGCAAAATTTGGCTTTAGTAGAAATTAATCAAAATGATCTTACCATTTCTTGGGCTGAGGTGGATGGAGCGCTAGAATATCATGTATTCCGGGCAAGCTCTAAGGCAAGTAACTATCAGCGGGTAGGAAAAGTATCAGATACCTTCTTTAAGGACGAAAGTGTATTAACGACAACACCTTATTATTATAAAGTAGCAGCAGTTAACGAAGGTGGGGTATCTGAACTTTCGGAATATTTAGAAACACCTGTTGAAACGAACTTAGTTCGTCAGATGGAATACTTGGATCGTGCTCCATATGCTATCCAAACTGACGAGGGTGTATATATTAGCTGGAGAATGCTAGGCACAGACTCTTATGATATGAGTTTTAATGTGTATCGAGATGGCGAAAAAATCAATCAGCAGCCAATAGAAGATAGTACAAACTTTGTTGATTCTACTGGAGATGTGAACTCTCATTACGAAATAGTTCCGGTGATTGATGGTGAGGAAAAAGCAGATGATACTACCGTAGAAGTGATGGGAGAAAACTTTTTAGACATTCCGATTCAAAGACCAGAGGGTGGTGTAACACCTGATGGGGTTGAGTATGTTTATCATGCGAATGATATGAGCGTGGGTGATTTAGACGGAAATGGCGAATATGATTTTATCGTAAAATGGGATCCTTCGAATTCTAAAGATAATGCTCATTCAGGTCATACTGGAAACGTTTATATCGATGCTTATCGTTTAGATGGAACGATGTTATGGAGAATTGATTTAGGTAGAAATATTAGAGCTGGAGCACACTATACTCAGTTCTTAGTCTATGATTTTGACGGAGATGGTAAAGCCGAAATTGTCATGAAGACAGCAGATGGAACAATAGATGGAGTAGGAAATGTGATTGGTCAAGAAGATCTCGACCACAGAAATTCAGCTGGTTATGTTTTAAGAGGAGATGAATTCCTCACGGTCTTTGACGGTGAAACAGGTGAAGCTTTAGAGACTGTTGACTATTTTCCGCCAAGAGGAAATGTGAATGACTGGGGTGACAACTACGGAAATCGTGTTGACCGTTTTCTAGCAGGTGTAGCTTATTTAGATGGGGAGCGTCCTAGTATTGTCATGGCTCGTGGTTATTATACGAGAACGGTATTGGCAGCTTATGACTGGAGAGATGGTGAACTAACAGAACGCTGGGTTTTTGATTCAAATGAACAAGGATTAGGAAGCTATGCGGGACAAGGTGCACACAGCTTAAGTATTGCTGATGTCGACGGTGACCAAAAGGATGAAATTATTTATGGAGCTATGACGGTTAATAATGACGGAACTGGTTTATACAATACGCGTTTAGGTCATGGTGACGCTTTACATGTTGGTAATTTCGATCCAAGCAGAGAAGGTTTAGAAGTGTTCATGGTACAGGAAAATCGAACGGCACAGTTTGGCTATAATTTACGTGATGCTGCAACAGGCGAAGTGCTTTGGGGAGAATTTACCGGGCGAGATACGGGAAGAGGTCTCATTGCCGACATTGACCCACGCTATGATGGTGCCGAGGCATGGGCTGTAGATGGTGCGTGGAATAGTTCAACTGGATTTTTACATTCAGCTTCAGGAGAGTTGATATCTAATAATATTCCTTCTGCTAACTTTGCCATTTGGTGGGATGGAGATGTATTACGAGAGCTTTTAGATCATGATTTTGATGAAGAAGCTGGAGCAGGAGTAGGAAGAATTGATAAATGGGATTATGAAAATGAAGAATTAGTCAACATTTTAACGGCAGAAGGCACCTTTTCTAATAACTGGACGAAGGGTACTCCAAATCTACAAGCAGATATTTTTGGAGATTGGAGAGAGGAAGTCATTTGGAGATTAGAAGATAGCAGTGCTTTAAGAATTTACTTTACAACAGATGAAACAGAAACGAAAATACACACTCTTATGCATGACCCGCAATATCGTCTTGCGATAGCGTGGCAAAATGTAGCCTATAACCAGCCTCCACACCCAAGCTTTTTTATTGGTCATGGAATGGAGCAACCAACATTACCAAATATCTATGTAGCAGGTGGACCAGAGGATGGAGACTCTGAAGAGCCTTCTATCGAAAAAATGATCGAGTTGGTGAATCAGCTTGAGGAAGATGGTCAGATTACTAACGAACAGGCGACGAGATTAATTAGAACACACTTAATTTCAGTTAACCAGTTAGTTCAACAAGGAAAGCTAGAAAGAGCTCTTCAACATTTAGAAAGCTTTCCAATTTTACTTCAGCATCAATTAGATAGCGGTTTTATGAGCGAGGAAGCCTATGATCGCTTAGTCGATGAATTAGAGCAATTTTTAGCCACATTTTAAAATAGAAACAAGCGCCTTTATAACAGCCTAAGTGCTGTTATAAAGGCCATTATGAAGCCTTAATGGAAGGAAGGAGTGGTACTATCTATGATCAAAAGTTGACTAAAATAGGTATTCGACAAATCAGCGAATGCATTCCTTTGCCATTAAAACTTCTTAGTGTATTTTATCTATTTCTATTTGTTTTTTTACAGATTCATTCACCGACAACGGCTTCCTTTCATCAAACAGTAGAAGTGAACCAAATTTTTGAATTTGATGAAGTAGAAGTAGTAGAGGAAGATCTAGATAAACAACGAGAGTCCGAACTAGATTTAGAGAGTGTAGAGGAGCAAGAAATGGAACAAGAAATATCTGAGCAAAATTTAGAAATAAAAGAAGAAGAAGTACCAGAACTAGATTTGGAGTTAGAAAATGAACAAGAGAATGAAGAATTAGATGAGCTTGAAGGAAATGAGTTGGAGGAGGATTCAAATGTGGAAAATACTGAGGAAGATTATTAATCACTTTTGTACAGGACTCATGCTTTTATTTTTAATGAGCATGTTTATTCTCGTCATTTCCTCCAGAGCAACAGAAGGGGAGCCAAACATTTTAGGTTATCAAATTAAAACCGTCTTATCTGGTTCAATGGAACCTGAAATGCTTACGGGCTCACTTATACTCATTCAAAAAGCAGAGCAAAAAGATCGCTTTACAGTAGGAGATGTGGTTACGTATCGAACGGCTGAAAATGTATTAATCACACATAGGATTATTGAAGTGATAAATAACGGACAAAGCTATATTACAAAAGGGGATCATAATAACGGTCCAGATATAGAGCCCGTTCTTTCCGACAACATTGTCGGGAAATATACTGGGATAACGGTACCCTATGTAGGCTATGTCACTCAATTTATTCAATCAAAGCAAGGCGCTCTAATCCTCTTTATCATTCCTGGAGTATTGTTACTTATCCATTCTATCTTTACGATTTGGCGAGTATTACGAATCATCGAAAAAAATGGTTCCATCGATTCAAAAATATCAATCGAAAACAGGGGGTAATAACATGAGTGTTAAAAAGCAATTAAGTATGGGAATTATGTCGGCTGTTTTAGGAATCACCTTAATTGGAGGCGGTACATTTGCCTACTTTAGTGATTCGGTAGAAACGAATAACACCTTTGCAGCAGGAACGTTAGATTTATCTGTTAATCCAACGCAGCTAATCAAAGTTGATAATATTAAACCAGGAGATTCCTTTATTAGAGATTTTGAATTACAAAATCAAGGGTCCCTCAATATTGGTAAAGTTCTTTTAGAAACCGACTATACAGTTATCGATGCAAAGGGAGATAATACAGAGGATTTTGGTGAGCATATTGAAGTAGAATTTCTTTATAATCTAAATAATTTTGATGAAGTGATTTATGAGACCACACTAGCTGAATTGCAAGATATGACACCTGAGGCCGTCAATCAGCATATTTTATATCCAGCATTTGGAGACGCAGGTCTTTCTGTTGGAGAAACTCATGATTTGATTGTTAAATTTAATTTTATTGATAATGGAGAAGATCAAAACCAATTTCAAGGCGATTCGCTTGAGTTAACCTGGACATTTAACGCTCTACAAGAAGCAGGAGAGCAAAGATAGTTAGTAAATGAAACGTAAAAAAGCAAGCAGGTGACCATTACTTATTAGTAATCGGTCACCAGCTTTTTTTGTTTAATCAAAGTTACTAATAAACAAGTGACCAAATCCCCCTCAATATGTGCATAGAAGTGAAGGTTATATTTTGGGTAGGGTGTACATATTCTGACAAAGCTTCTTATTGATTTTTTTTTACTGGGATCCTTTTTTCTTCATCTACATCATTTGTCTGCTTGATTAGATGCTTGATTGATTTTCACTTTAGGTAGATGCTTTCCCAAGGGCTTGTCTTCAGCTAACTCTGACTACGCAGAACTTCGTCAGAGTGGATCTTCAGACTGCGCTGATCCTTTGGGAGTCACTACCTACCGTTACAATCTAAGAGTTGATTCATTTACATTCAAGACATTTTTTAAAATGAATGGTCGGTTTGATTCACTGATAAGCAATGATGGAATTCACTCAATGGGGCTGGGACAGAAGTTGCTTTTAAAGAAAATCCTATTAAGTAAATTGAATTGAAGTGTAATGGATACAAACACCAAAAACGAACCAGAACTCTCCTTACTGTGAAAGGAGGTTTTTTTGAGAAAGGAGAGAAAAAGGCGTAAGCTAGCGGACACAAGGCACGGCGACTCTAGTGGGAGGAAGTGGCCATGCCGAAATCCACTTTAAAAAAAGTTAGTTCGGCGCCACTTCACGGACTGAAGTGTCTTGGGGAGCGAACAGGCGTGGCCTAAAATGGTGGAATCATTCATTCGTGGAGTATTGTCTCAGAATCTATTTTGATATTAGAGTTTTATAAAGCGGTGGACTACTTAAATTCTTACTATATTTAAGTCTAAGGACGCAGTCAAGAATATGATTTTGGTAACTGTTCAATAAAACAGACTCGTATTTTGTATCAGATGAAAGTTGGATTTTAAACGTTTATAAATTAAATTGATAAAGAAAGGAGGAAAAAGGAAGAAACGAGTAGAATTTTAGAAGATGTTGTTAAATGTTATAAAATGAATGACCAAATAATATAAATAGTAATCAAAAAATAGGGGGAGAGTATGAAAAACAAAATTCATTCCTTTTATTCTCGCTTAAAAATCAAACATAAAATGATTTTATTGCTCACCTTTATTTTATTTGCTTTCAGTTCTGGTGGATTGATGGTCCTTCAGTATGCCTTTCATGTTTATAATGAAGAAATTTACAAGCAATCGGCACAATCGCTTAGTGTATCATCCAATTCTATCGAAAACGAGTTAATCAAATTAGAGAGGTTATCTTTTCAACTTACAACCGATATCTATGTCCAGCATTATTTACAACAATTAAAATCTAGCACCTCAAACTATGAACAGTACATTATAGGTATGAATTTACGTAAGCGCTTACTTGAAATTGGAGGTTCTGATAAATATATTAATTCTATTCAAATGTATGATATGAACAGCTATGATTATTCAATTGGAAATCGCCAAGTAATTATGCATGAGGAAAGAGTCAAACAAATCATGTCGCAAGCAAAGGAACATAAGGGAGGAGCAAGGTGGGTCTTTCCAGGAGATGCGGACCCTTCTCTACTTATAACGAGAGAAATTCGAGCCTATGAAAATATTTCTCTTGATACAATTGGTGTTTTAGCATTGCGTATTAATATAGAAGAGTTGGCTAAAGATTTTACTAATAGTTTAAAAGATTATAATGCTCACTTAGTAATTTTCCATGAGGGAGATGTGGTCTATCCATTAGAATCGCCCATTAGTAAAGAAAAGTTAAAGGTTAATTTTACAGGAGATAGCGGCTATCATCTAATGGATGAAGAACGAGAGCAATATTTTGTTACGTATACTCCTGCTGAATACACGAATTGGACTTATACGATCATCACTCCTTTTAGTAACCTTTTTGAAGCGATAACCTATGTTAAAAATGCTGTATTTATTGTGAACATCGGCTTATTTATCATTATTTTATACTTAAGCATTAGGTTAATGAATGGAATTACAGCTCCCATTGAAAGTTTAAACAAGAAAATGAAGATTGTTCAATCAGGAGAGCTGGACTTATTTGTGGAGACTAATAAAGAAAGTTTTTATCAAGATGAGACGGCTGAAATGCATGATAACTTTAATGTCATGATGAGACAAATTAATGAGCTCATAACTGAAAATTATAAAAAACAATTAGTTATTAAAGATTCAGAGTTTAAAACATTGCAAGCACAAATAAATCCTCATTTTCTCTATAACACATTAGAATCGATTAATTGGACGGCGAAAATTGAAAAGCAAGAGAAAATTTCAAAAATGGCTGAATCATTAGGAAATCTGTTGCGATCAACAATCAGTATGAAAGAACCAATTATTCCATTAAACAAGGAATTAGAAATTGTTAATAATTATTTAACGATTCAAAAGTATAGATATGAGGAAAGATTATCGGTTGAAACGAATATACCTAGTTATTTATTAACAATTCCTGTCCCAAAGTTTGTACTTCAACCGTTAGTTGAGAACTCAATCAGATACAGCTTAGAAAAAAGAATTGGTCATTGCGCTATTAAAATTGTAGCTAGAAAAGCTGATGATTTCATGTTCTTAGAAGTGACTGACAATGGACCTGGCATAGAAGAAGGGTCCGTTACGCAATTATTAAGAGGTGAAATAAGTTCGACTGGGACGGGGCTTGGTCTAAAAAATATTCATGAGAGAATTCAGCTTTTATTTGGAGAAAAATATGGAATTCATATTATGAGTGAGATAGAAAAAGGAACAACCATCCAATTGATACTACCTTATAAGGAGGAGAGCGAAGATGTTCAATGTGTTATTGGTTGATGATGAACGAACGATTTTAGAAGGAATTTCAATGATCGTAAACTGGGAGAAATGTGGAGTTCGTCTTACAGGTACAGCAAGTAATGGTATAGAAGCATTGGAGCTAATTCAACAAAAAAATCCTGATATTGTAATATCTGATATTGCTATGCCTGGGATGGATGGAATTTCATTATTAGAAAAAAGTAAAAGTAAAGCTCCTAACATAGAATGGATCCTACTTTCAGGCTACAATGAATTCGATTATGCTCAGCGTGCAATGAGGCATGGAGTTATGCATTATTTGTTAAAGCCCTGTAACGAAAATTTAATTATGAATGCCATTGTAGAAGTAGTGAAAAAATTAGAAAAGAATAAAAGAGAAAGTAATTATTTGAAGTCAATAGAAGATGAATTAACTACCTTTGATAAAGAAGCGGCTGCAAGACGTTGTTTGCTAAAACAAGAGGTTGGTGGGGAGACTGATGTCCAGTTTTTAAATATATTTGATTTAAAGGCTGACCAACGATTAAGGTTACTATCTTTTATCGATGTAGACAAAATAGACGGCAAAATACGCGAATTAAGCAAGGTGTGTTCAGTCTTTTTTGGTTCTTCTTTTTTAACGATGATTGAGATAGAGAAGCAGCTGTTTATTTTAATAAAAGATAAAGATGTAAATATGACATACTTAAAACAAAGGATAAAAAATGTTCTTTCCTACGATATTGATTTTATTGTTAGTGAGACTGGGGATGTAGAACAATTACCTCATTTATATAAAGCAACTAAGAGCACATTAGAGCAAATAATTTTTTATCAACAGAAGAAAATAGTGTATGACATTCATGCCAAAAATGAACAATCGCTAATGCAAAGATTAGCTGAGACAAAAGAGTTGATTTTAGAATATCTAGAAAAAAACAGCTATCAAAAGTCTTATGAAAATGTATTAGAGGTTATGGCAGAAGCAAAGGAAAAACAGATTAATCCTAATCTTATAAAACCTTTTTTCGCTGAGTTATTGGCTGTCCATATAAAGCATATTAATTCTCTCTCTTCTTGTTTAAGCGATGTTTTTGATTTCACTCAATTAGATTCTTGTAAAGAATACGAGGAAGTATTTTCTCAGCTCTATACTCAACTTTTAAAAGAGCCAATAAGTCAAGGTTATAAATATTCTTCATCTGTAAGGTCGATGCTTCAATTGATAGAAGAACATTTTCAAGATGAACAATTGTCATTACAGTGGATTGCCCATGAGAAAATGTTTATGAATGCGGATTATCTTGGGAAAAATTTCAAAAAAGAAGTAGGTCATAAATTTTCTGCATATGTAACAACCGTTCGAATTGAAAAAGCAGTAGAGATTATTCAGAATGAACTAGACATTAAAGTATTTGAATTAGCGGAGAGAACAGGGTTTGGTCACAATCCACAATACTTTAGTCAAATCTTCAAAAAGGTTACTGGATCTACTCCAAAAGAATTAATTCGATCACAATCGTGAACAAAAACCTCGAATTTTTAAACAATCAAGTCTGATTTTTCTATCTTCGAAAAAAATAAATCAAGTTATAATTAATTTGAAATCGCTTACAAAATGTGAGTGATTCGTTTATAGGAAAAAGGGGAGGTTACGAATAATGAAAAAATGGCTTTTATTATTAATTGCCCTGTTCATGTCTATCGTAATGGTAGCTTGTGGAGACAGCGACACTGGTGGAGAAGGTGTTTCTGATGAAAATGAAACAGCTGATTCAGAAGGTGGGACAGAAGATGAAGCAGAAGGAACAGAAGATAAAGAAGATGTGACGATTAGAATTGCTTGGTGGGGTTCTGACCCAAGACATAACTATACAACAGAAGTCATTGAAATGTATGAGGAATTAAACCCTCATGTCACGATTCAGCCTGAATATGCTGCATGGGATGATTATTGGCAAAGATTAGCTCCGCAAGCGGCAGCGAATGAATTACCTGATATTATTCAAATGGATTTATCTTATATTTCACAGTACGCAGAAAACAATCAGCTAGCAGATTTAACTCCATTTATTGGAAATCAAATAGATGTTACGAATATTCCTGACACGGTTGTATCAGGAGGTCAAGTAGGAGACGGTATTTACGGCTTTAACTTAGGAGTAAATGCAGTTGGCTTCCATTACGACCCTAATTTATTAGAAAGCTTAGGTGTAGATGATTTAGACCCAGATTGGACTTGGGATGATTATCAAGAGGTTGCACAAGAAGTGAAAGATGCTGGCCTTTGGATGGATACAGGAGTTCAGGCTGATGTATTCTTTAACTACTATTTAAGAACTTTAGGCGATTCACTTTATAATGAAGAAGGAACTGGGCTTGGTTATGATGATGACCAAAAGTTCATTGATTTCTTTGGAATGACTTCTTCATTAGTTGAAAAAGAAATTGTACCAACACCAGATTATTTAGCACAATTAAAGGGGATCGAAGATGATCCTGCTGTTGTAGAAGAAGCGATTGGTATTTGGCAGTGGTCCAATCAGTTTGTTGGATTCCAACAAGTGGCTGACCGACCATTAAAGATTCACAATATGCCAGGACCAAATTCTGAAGCTGGTTTGTTTTTAAAGCCTAGTATGTTTTTCTCTGTATCAGAAAATTCAAATGTAAAAGAAGAAGCAGCTAAATTTATCGATTTCTTCGTTAATAATGAAGAAGCAAATGATATTATCCTCGGTGAAAGAGGTGTTCCTGGTTCATCAGTGATAAAAGACCGATTAAAACCATTATTAGCAGAAGAGCAAGTGCAAGTATTTGAGTATATCGAATGGGCTGAAGAAAATAGTACGCCAATGGGGAATCCTGATCCTGTAGGTGCAAGCCAAATTATTGACTTATTAGACGATTTAGCAGAAAGAATGGCTTACGGTCAAACGGTAGCTGAAGATGCTGCGGTTGAATTTAGACAGCAGGCTGAATCGATTCTTTCACAAAATCAATAAGAACAGGCGATAGCTGATCATTTTGGTCAGCTATCACCCTTTCAATAAGTGAATATTGCATCTAACAGAAAGGAGCAGAATTATGAATTCTCGGGCATTAAGGGAAAATGTCAAAGGATATTTATTTATATCCCCATTTATTATTGGGTTTTTAGCATTTACGATTATTCCTATTCTCACATCTTTGTACTTATCATTTACTCAATACAATTTATTTTCATCTCCAGTTTGGATTGGTTTTGAAAATTTCAAAAAAATGTTTACCCAAGACCCAAAGTATTGGCAATCACTTAAGGTTACATTTATTTATGTAGTGGGAGGCGTGCCATTAAGGCTTGCGTTTGCTTTAGCCGTAGCAATGGTACTAACCGCTGCTTCTAAGGCAGTGGGAATTTACCGAACGATGTATTATTTACCTTCTCTAATAGGGGGAAGTGTCGCTGTTGCGATTATGTGGCGTAATATTTTTGGCGATGAAGGGATTATCAACTTACTATTAAATTTCTTTGGATTGGATAGTATCCGTTGGTTTGGAGACCCAATGGCAGCCCTATGGATGTTAATCTTTCTTTCTATATGGCAGTTTGGTTCTTCTATGCTGATCTTTTTAGCTGGATTAAAGGGAATTCCGGCAAGTTATTATGAAGCGGCAAGTGTTGATGGAGCTAATTTTATCCATAAATTCTTTAAGATTACTTTGCCTATGCTAAGCCCAGTCATTTTATTCAATATGATTATGCAAACAATTGGGGCATTTATGACCTTTATTCCTGCCTATATTATTTCCAAAGGCACCGGCGGTCCGTTAGATGGAACTCTACTTTACTCTTTATATTTGTTTAAGCAAGGGTTCGAATTTTTTAATATGGGATATGCCTCTGCCATGGCATGGATCATGCTTATCATTATCAGTATACTAACTGCGCTTATTTTTATTACTTCTAGATTCTGGGTTCATTATGAAGGAGGAAAATAAGCTATGAAAAAAATGAAATCTCTTAAATGGTGGTTCTATCATATCTTAGTTGGTGGATTTGCAATTTTGCTGTTATATCCAGTTCTTTGGTTGCTAATGAGTTCCTTTAAACCGAGCTCAGAAATCTTTGTTACTGCTGATTCATTAATCCCTGATCCATTTATTTTAGATAACTATGCATTAGGCTGGGAAGGTATTGCTGGGAATACGTTCGGAGTGTTTATAACCAATACACTCGTATTAGTAATATTCGTACTGATAGGTAATTTAATATCAAGTGCGCTCATTGCATTTGGGTTTGCCCGTCTTAAGTTTAAAGGGAGAGGCTTTTGGTTTGGCGTCATGCTCGTTACATTAATGCTGCCAGGAGAAGTAGTTATGATTCCACAATATATTATTTTCTCTCAGTTAGGTTGGCTAAACTCCATTGCTCCGATAGCTGTACCAGCGTATTTTGGACATCCATTCTTCATCTTTTTACTCGTCCAATTTATTCGAACGATACCTCGTGAGTTAGACGAAGCGGCCATTATTGATGGGTGTAGTACCTTTAAAGTTTTTTATCGAATTATTTTACCACTTATTACACCTGCGCTGGCTACAACCGCAATCTTCTCATTCTATTGGACTTGGGATAATCTTTTAGGGCCTGTTCTTTATTTGAATAGTCCGGATAAGTATACGGTATCGATGGCTTTAAATATGTTTTTAAGTAACGAAACAGTTTCCAACTGGGGAGCAATGTTCGCTATGTCTATTGTTACTTTAATTCCTGTGTTTGTTATTTTCTTTATCTTCCAACGTTATATTGTGGATGGTATAAGCACGAGCGGCTTAAAAGGATAAGCATTTCTAAAAAAGGGAGGGTTAGCTTTGGAAACAACTGGTATTATGAGCGCTGTATATCAAGCAACCTTATGGATTATGAGGCTAGCACTTTTAAATCTATATTGGATTTTATTTTCAGTAGCAGGATTATTCCTTTTTGGTGTTTTTCCGGCAACCGCCGCTATGCTTGCTATTATCCGTAAATGGCTATATCGAGAAACAGACATTCCTATCTTTAAAACGTTTGCAGGGTATTTTAGAAAGGAAATAATTAAAAGTAATATTGTAGGATATATGACATTAGCAATTGGTGCTGTTTTATATATTGATTATCGATTTTTTATGATGAGTGAGAATGCTGTTTTACAAGGTTTAGGAATGATTTTATTTGTTGCCTTTCTATTCTTTATTCTTACTTCATTATATATTTTTCCAATCTTTGTTCACCTAGATGTAAAAGGATTTCATGTTATAAAAAAAGCATTTATGATGATGATTATTAATCCAATTCCTACGCTAATGATGATATTTGGCTTGCTAGGCTATTACTTCATTATGAGTCGTTTACAAGGATTGTTACCCTTATACGGGGCAAGCTTGTTTGGGTTTATTAATATGATCAGTTGCTATTTTGCATTTAGGAAGGTTCAAGAAAAACAAACTCACTATCAAGAACGCCATACGGCTTAAAGTTACCCAAGAGAATGAAGTAAATAAAGTGATTGAAAGACGAGCTTTCCCTGAACAAAGAGGAATACTCGTCTTTTTTTACTAATAGAAGCAAATGAGTTGATGAGTGTTTTCCGAAGGGCTTGTTTTCCTTGATGAGGCAGTTAAATAAAGTATAGAACAGCCCAAAGCAATGGAGCATTTACTATGATTCTTACTTTCAAAGTTTCTTCTAAATGATTTAGTCATTACTCGTATGGGTAAGCTGTTAAAAGGATTGACTAGATCTGTTAACATGTTAGTATAATGGTATATACCAGTTGTTGTTATTTTGAAAGGAGATTCATAAATGATTGATAAATCTTCTCCAATGCCCATTTATTATCAGATAGAAGAAGAAATTAAGCTGCAAATTACAACAGGGATTTTAAAGCCTGGCGATATATTAAAATCGGAGCGTGAGTATGCTGAATATTATCAGGTCAGTCGGATGACCATTAGGCAAGCGATTAATAATCTAGTTTCTCAAGGGTTAATCTATAAGAGAAAAGGTAGCGGTACTTATGTTCAAGAAAAGAAAATAGAGCAAGGGTTAAATGGCTTAACTAGTTTTACGGAGGATATGAAATCAAGGGGACTTGAGCCAAGTAATCGGTTGATTCATTTTAAATTGATACCGGCAACCAGTGCAATTGCCAGTAAACTTAAAATTGATGTTCATACACCTGTTTATGAAATAAAAAGAATTCGACTCGGTGACAATACTCCAATTGCTATCGAAACCAATATTATACCTGCTAATACAGTAAAAGGTTTAACCGAAGACATCATAGCAAAATCACTTTATGATTATATTGAGAATACACTACATTTAAAAATTGGAAAGGCGATGCAAATCATTGAATCATCGATAGCTACCAAAGCAGAAGCAGAATTATTAGGAATAGCTAAGCAAAGTCCGATATTACTTATTGAACGAGAAACTCATTTAGCCGATGGCACTCCTTTAGAGATAGTCAAATCAAGCTATCGCGCTGATCGTTATAAATTTATGATAAGTATGAATCGCTAAAGTTAGGTGAAAGGCTTATCCTCAAGAGGTTTACATTAGTATGGACTCTTGCTTTTTTTCTAAAAGAGTCCGGGACAATACCCCATGAATGATTCCGCCATATTAGGTCCCCGCCTGTTCGCTTCCACAAGACACTTCGCGTCCGTGGGTGGCGCCGAACTAACTTTCTTAAAAGTGGATTTCGGCATGGCCACTTCCTCCCACTAGAGTCTCCGTGTCTTGTGTCCGCTAGCACACCTTTCATCTACTCTTTCAAAAAAACCCTCCATTTTCACAGTAAGGAGGGTTTATGGTTCGTTCTTGGTGTTTATATCCATTACACATCATTTCCATTTTCGCAATAGGGTTTTCTTTAAAAGTAACTTCTTTCCCAGCCCCTTAGAAATAACTAGAGAAGTTTTATAATATCGGAATTCGTGATTGGTACTCTTTAATGAGCTTCGCATTATGAGCCTCAGAGCCATCAACATTTCCACTTTTAAAAACAGGAGGCTGTATACCGTTATTTATCAAAATTTGAATAGCTTCTACCATTAAGCCATTCATGATCGTCATTCCTGCAATAGATGAACCTGAACCGACTTGAATATTTTCTTCATCAAAAGAAATGAGAGCATCTCCTACTTCAATATGGTTATTAATGACGGAATCTACGACATCGGATAAGTGCAAACCGGAAGAATGTTTCGATGATTGACTATTACTATAGTATAGAGATGTGATTCCTATCACAATTGCTCCTTTTTCTTTTCCGTAAAGAGCGACATCGATTGGAACAGGATTGCGACCAGATGTAGAAGCGACAATCAAAATATCTCCTTTCTCAATTGATAATGTTTGAAGAAAGGTTTCGGCGAAACCCTGCTTCTTTTCGTACTGAGAAGATTGAGAAGCACCCTTATGAAGCATTAAGTCTTCAATAAAAATCGGATTAATGGGTGCTAATCCGCCAGAGCGATAAAAAACCTCTTCTGCTAGCATGTGAGAATGACCACAACCGAAAACATGCACAAGCTTCTTGTTTTTTAAAGCATTGGCTATTTTTTTCGCATTGAGTAATAGGTTTTCACTTTCTTCCTTTTCGATTTTCATTAGTAATTGTTGAATTTTAGTCAAGTATGGTTGTAACAAACTCAGTCTCTCCTTTTGTTTCTTCTGTTTTAGAGCATCTTAGTGCGTCTTGATCGGCAATAATCGTTACGTTTTTGTGAGTCTGTAGAATGGATGCTGGGAAGCTCTCCATCACAGCGGAATGAAGTAACTGATGTAGGGCATGAGCCTTTTTTTCACCTGAAACAAGTAGGATTAGTTGCTTGGCATTCATTATTGTAGAAATCCCCATTGTAATAGCTTTTGTAGGAACGTCTTCTAATGAATTAAAATATCTTGAATTCGCTTCTCGTGTCATTTCGGCTAATTGAACAACTTGTGTTTTTGTATCAAAGGCTGTTCCAGGCTCGTTAAATCCAATGTGACCATTTTCGCCTATTCCAAGAATTTGAATATCTATTCCGCCCTTGTTATTGATCGTCTGTTCATAGTTTCTGCATTCTTCTTCAAGACTGGGATTAGTGCCGCTAGGTATGTGAATATTTTCCTTTTTTATATTTACATAATTAAAAAATACTTCATTCATATAGCTGTAGTAGCTATTTGGGTGGTCAGGACTCAACCCGATATATTCATCAAGGTTAAAGCTTGTCATCTCACTATAGTCCGTTTTGTGCTCTTGGTAATCATGAATTAATTCCTTATACAATCCCTTTGGTGTGCCTCCTGTTGCTAAGCCCAGTACCGTTTTCGGATTATCATGGATGGTCTTAATGATGATTTCAGCAGCGGCTTTACTCATTTCCTCATAATTAGCTACTTCAATAATTTTCATGGAAATCACTCCTTGCATCATGTACTATTTTCCCTTTGCAAATCGTCATAATCACTTGATAGTTTTCATTTAGAATCGTGATATCTGCGTCTTTACCAGCTGAAATGCTGCCTACTTTATGAAAAATACCAAGTTGTTTTGCTGGATTTTGGCTTGCCATCATAGAAGCTTCTTCAATAGAACAACCAGAGAATTGTATCATGTTGTGAACAGCCTCATTCATTTTTAAGACACTGCCTGCTAATGCACCATTCTCTAATACAGCTTTTCCTTGATAATAATGGACTAATTGTCCACCTAGTTCATATTGTCCTTCTTCTAGCCATTTAGCACGAATAGAATCTGTGATTAAAACGATCCGATCGGCTTTTTTTGCTAAATAAGTGGCTTTCAAAATATTAGGGTGGACATGTATACCATCCGCAATTAATTCAACAAATAGCTTTGATTCAGACAAAGCAGTTCCTGCAACGCCAGGCTCTCGATGATGAAAGCCACGCATTCCGTTATAAAGGTGGGTAATATGTGTTGCTCCAACTTTTATCGCAGACAATACCTCTTCATTGCTTGCATCAGAATGGCCAATAGAGGCGACTATATTTTTATTAGCAATATAGGAGGTTAATTCTAGTCCTCCATCCATTTCAGGAGCCAATGTGACGAGCTTAATGGTTTGATTAGATTTCTTTACCCAATTTACGAACGTTTGTAACGATGGTACCTTAATATGATTAATTGGCTGAGCACCAGCTCTTTTACTATTTATAAAAGGCCCTTCTAAATGAATACCTATAAGAGATGCGTTAGTTTGTTCTTTATAGATATAATTGGCTGCATTTTCAAGAGCCTCACTAATTTTTTCCGAATCATGGGTAATAGTGGTTGCTAAAAAGGAAGTAGTGCCCTCTTTCACAAGATAAGAGGAGATAGTACTTAACGAATTTGGAGTAGCATCCATCATATCGGCTCCCCCAGCACCATGAATATGAACATCAATAAAACCAGGAAGAACCGTATAGCTTTCAGGTAAATTAATTTCTAATGTATGAGGTGAAGCATCTGTTTGATTAGAATGAACCGATGAAATAATATCATTCTCAATGTAAAGTGATCCTTTTTTAAACGTATTATTTTCTGCAACTATAGTAGCGCCGTTAATAGCAATAGAATTTGTCATTTTCTACTCCTTTCGAATACTTCTAGGAAAAGTATAACAACAAAATGTATATATGTATAGACCAATTATTCAAGTGATGATTAAAGGTGTTTAAAGTGAAGGGTTAGAATATTAATTGATTAATAGCTTAAATGTTCTATTTACAAGATAAATCCTAAGTAAGATTATAAAACCCATCAAATTTATAAAAATAATAAAAGGATTATATGGTATAGATGTATATACCTATTTTACTGGAACAATGATAAATGAAAAAGATTTTTTCTGTAAATAATAAAACTAAGGTCGAGTGAATTTCATAATGGCTCTATAAATGAATAAAACCGAAAAATTATTATAAAAATTTATTGAAAGTTTGTTAATTCACACGTTGATTGTATTGAAGATCCACTCTGACGACGCTCTTTGTAGTCAGAGTTAGCTGAGTACAAGCCCTTGGGAAAGCATCTACCTAAAGTGAAAATCAAAAACCTAATCTTTCGGTTTTTTTCATTATAAGATATGAGTTATGAAATTGATGCGATCCAAATAAAATAAAGTTTTTATTTTATTCTTTAAAGGGAATGAATGTTGTACCAGGAATTTGAATAAGCCTTAATGAAGACTTGTTTTAAAACGAATAAAATCATTTTAAAGGAGAGTGAACATCATGAAAAAACTTAGCTTTCTTTTTTTACTATTTTTTATTTTAATGGTTGCTGTGAATTATGGAACCTCAGGACAGGTTTCTACGGTAGCAAATGCAGGTGCTTCAGTTATACAACCTGCTGGTTATACATTTAGTATTTGGGGAGCTATTTATTTGCTTGTTTTTGCTTGGATTATAAGAGGTTTTTTTATACAATCCAGTCTTTATGAGCAATTGAAGATACTTGTACCTTTGAATTTTATTTTAAATGCATTATGGGTGATTACTTTTTCAAGAGAATATGTTATTTTATCGGTCATCATTATTTTTGGATTACTAGTGACCCTTATTTTAATCTTCAGAATCATTCATGCTTCTCCTGATGCCAAAGGATTTGATTATGTTCCATTCAGTTTATATTTTGGCTGGGTGACGGTCGCTAGCATCGTAAATATTTTCACGGCTTTTTTACAATATGACCAAACCGAATTCCTTGGTTTAAGTGAAATGACATGGGCTGTAATTGTTATTATTGTTGCTACACTTTTAACGATTTTTATAACTTGGAGCTTTAAAGATGTCGTCTATGGTTTAGCGGTCATTTGGGCTTTCATTGGAATAATTGTTCAAACAGATAGTTCATTATTAACCATCGTTTTAACTGTGGCTATTGCTTTAATTGCCATTGTTTGGTTAATCGTAGTGTGGCAGAAGCTGAGAAATCATCATAGTCTATGAAGGTTTACGATTTATAATCTAAAGCTCTCCCCATTATCTTTGACAATTTCAAATATTTATATGAAATCTTCTGTGCTATGATATTAAAGTGTATATACAATCATATACAGAATATAGAAAGAATGTTAAAGAAGGGGAAAAGATATGAACAAATCTTTAGGTCAGCTTATGTTAAAGCCAGCCTCATTCAAAGAATGGATTATTTGTTTAATAGGTTGGCTTATTGTAATAGGTATAGTTGTTTCTTCAGTATATTTTGAGAAGGTGTATCGTGCAGCTGTTTTATTATTTTTAAGTGGATTTTCGTATTTTGTTATTCAAAAACTAAATTTCTTAATCCGAGAGCAAAAACAGGATAAGCCATTAAAAAATGAAGAAGAAAAAGTCGGCTATACAAATATAGATAAAAAAGAAGAGGCTGTTTCAAACACTAAAATTTTTACGCCTGCAGAAGATGTAAAACAAGCAGATTTAGATTCGGCTACTTTAATCTTTAATTCTAAGGTCAAGGAAAAAGAGGAAGAGCTTGAAAAGATTGACTTGGATCGAACCCAGCTGCTAGAGGATTTATTTTCAAAAGCAGATTTAGATGAATTAGAGAAAGAAACGTATCGAAAGAAAATTAAAGAAAAAGATGCAGAACAAAAAACCATTTTGGATGAAATGGTGAATGCGAAGACTAAAATTCAGCAAGCCTTTTTAGATACAAAAAACATCTTTGTCAAAGAAGATCCGATGAAACCTCTGATTGCGGCTATCAATACGGAAGTAATGGAGGACTATTCGATTCAAGCAATGAATGAACAGTTAAATAGGATTAAAGGAAGCCTTGATATCGACGTTATCACCTTCTTAGAATCTGAAAACTACGTGGATGATCAGTTTAAGCTAACTAGAACCGGTTATAAAGCACTATTAAAATATATTAAATAAAAGATGGCTATTTTAGATATTGTGATTAATGGTTGTCGCTCATTATTAGCTAAAGCATTGTGATTAGTCGGGATACTGACTGTCACAATGCTTTTTTTATTGAAGTCCATTTCATCCACTCTGACGAAGCTCTGCGTAGTCGGAGTTAGCTGAAGACAAGCCCTTGGGAAAGCATCTACCTAAAGTGAAAATCAAAAACCTAATCTCTCGATTTTCATTAATACATAAAAAAAGTAAAAATTATCTAATTTGTTGAAACTTTTTCCTCATTTATATCGTCTTTATTTAAGTAAACATTTAAATAAAGAGAGTAAAAAACTAAAGGTGAGGGGTAAAAGAATGACAAAGAAAAAGGTAGGTCTAATTATTACACTGTCTGTTGCAGGATTTTTAGCTTTGGTTGGGGCAGGTGTCGCTCTATATTTAGCTTTAGGACAAGATGGTGCAAGTCAAGGGGTAGATGGGTGGGTAGATGAGCCTTATGCCATGTCGGTTGCTGATATGACAATGGGTTTTGATATTTTTTCTCCATATGCTTATTCAGGGAAAATAGAGCCAGAATCGTCTGAACGTATTTTCTATGAGGCTGATAAAGGTACCATTAAAGAGGTTTTTGTACAAGAAGGGGACAAGGTCGAAGAAGGAACACCATTATTTGAGTATGAGCCTTTGGATGATCATGAGCTCGAATTAGATCAATTAAAAATGCAATTAGAAATGTCTTATATGCAAATAAATCGTACACAAAAGCAAAAAGAGAAATTAGAAAAACAAATTAAAGAAGCAGAATCAAAAGAAGAAAAAGAGGTCTATGAGGAAGAGCTAGAACAAATAAACTATGATTTACGTGTTAGTAATCTTGAAGCCGGTCAAACGCAAAAACAAATTGATGCTCTATCAACTGATGATGAAGATTATGTCGTTGTTAGCAAAAATGCTGGAATCATTCAGAAAATTGATCAAGATATCATCGATGGTATCCAAAATGAGCAAATGTCACAAGGACCAATGATTCAAATTGTTTCAACTGACTTTTTAATCATTAAAAGTCAAGTAAATGAATTTCTATTAGATACGTTAGAAGCAGGATCACAAGTTAGAATTATGAAGAAAAATGGTGACGGAGAAGAGTGGTATGGAGAAATCACCGAGGTTGGATCACTTCCTGTAGGCTTTGAAGAAGATAATGGAATGATGACCGATATGTATTTTGATGGTGGCAGCAATCCACAATCCTCTAACTATCCATTTACAGTTAAAATAGATGAGCATGAAGGCTTAGAAATTGGTTTTCATGTGAATATTGAGCTTTTTTCAGAAGATGAAGTCACGGACTCTGAGTATGTTCAAATTTTTGATTGGTTCGTTGGGTATGATGAAGAAGAGCCATATGTTTGGAAGGTTGATGAAGAAAATAAAGTCTTTAAACAAGTAGTTGTGTTAGGAGAAACAAATATAGAAACAGGGCTTGCAGAGGTATTGGAAGGGGTCTCCTTTGAGGATTATCTTGTTGAGCCTTCCTATGAACTAGAGGAAGGAAGCGAGGTTCTAATGCATGATGATTTCTTTGAAGAATATTAATAAATCTTACAAAATTGCTAAAGAAGAAATGCCTATTTTAAAAAATATTGATTTAACGATTAAAGAAGGCGAGTTCTTGGCCATTATGGGTCCATCAGGATCAGGGAAATCGACCCTAATGAATATTTTAGGTTGTTTGGATAAGCCTAGCTCAGGTGAGTATTTATTAGATGGTATGAACATGATAGCAGGTAAAGAGGGAAAGCTTGCATCGATCCGTAATAAAGAAATTGGTTTTGTCTTTCAAACCTTTCATTTACTTCCGAGGTTAACGGCCTTGCAAAATGTTGAGCTTCCCCTCGTATATGCAGGGATAAAAAAGAAAATGCGAAGAGAAAAAGCTGCTGATGTGTTAGCGAAGGTAGGGCTATCTGAAAGATTATCCTTTCTACCAACAAAATTATCGGGTGGTCAAAAGCAGCGTGTGGCGATTGCTCGTGCTCTTGTCAATAATCCAAGGTTCATTTTAGCTGATGAACCGACGGGTGCATTAGATTCAAAAACAGGAGAACAAATATTGACGTTATTTTCTGAGTTAAACCAAGAGGGTGTCACGATTATCATGATTACGCACGACAAGGAAGTAGCCGAAAAGGCTGATCGAATTGTCTATATTAGAGACGGAGAATTAAATAGCTCGAAAAATGAGCAGAATGATCTGGAAGAAGGGGTGCATGTTTAATGTTCGAAAATATTAAACTCTCATTTCAATCCATCTTTGCTCATAAAATGAGGTCACTTTTAACGATGCTAGGTGTAATCATTGGGATAGCGGCAGTCATTGCAATCGTCTCTATTATTGAAGGGCAACGAGAGGTTTTAACACGAGAGATGATTGGTCTTGGTAATAATACGATTAATGTTGTTTATGAAGACTCAAGAAATATGGGAGATGAATGGTATTATGGAGGAGATATGTCCTATATGCCTACTCCCCCAATAAAAGAAGAAACACTAGAAATGATTCAGGGAGATCCACTCGTCAATGTGATTTCTACTTACCATCAATCCTGGGGTGGCGAAGCTTATTATTTAACTAATTCGGCTTGGTTTCAAATGTTTGGAATTGATGAAACCTATTTAGAACTATTTCCTGTCGAGGTCATTGAAGGTCGTTCGCTCAGTGAAGAGGAGTATCAAGGTAGATATCAATATATAATGCTCAATGAGGAAGCTAGGGATGAACTGTTTCCTGATGGTTTTGTCTTAGGAAGCACGATTGATTTAGCAGGGCTACCATTTCGTGTAATTGGTATATTTTCAGATAATACTAATGAAGAAATGGACGATGATTTCTTTGGTGGTTATTATTATGCTGAACCTAAAGCTTACGTTCCTAAAGGTATTTGGCCTTTAGTTGAAGGCTTTGATGCACCGACACAGATATCAGTACAAGCAATTAATTCAGACTCTATTCAAGGTGCTGGTGTTATGGCAGCAAATTTATTAAATGCAGACCTTCATCCCGTTGATATGCAAAATGCGATGTATATGGTGAAGGATTTACAGCAAATCGAAGAGCAGATGAGATCGATGACACAGTCTTTTGCACTGCTTTTAGGTGGTATTGCAAGTATTTCATTACTTGTTGGTGGAATTGGGGTCATGAATATCATGCTCGTTTCTGTGACCGAGAGAACTAGGGAGATTGGAATTAAAAAAGCATTAGGAGCAAAAAGGCATGTTATATTATTTCAATTCTTAACAGAGGCGATCGTTTTAACAAGCTTAGGTGGTGTAATCGGAATTGCATCGGGCATAGGGATTGCAAAATTAATTTCACACTTTACGACCATGCCATTTTTAATATCTGTTCCTGCTATTTTGGGAGGCTTATTATTCTCGATGTTTGTAGGTGTCGTATTTGGAATTTTACCTTCTTTAAAGGCATCGAAGCTACAGCCTGTCGACGCACTACGTTATGAATAATCAATAATCCTTTAATCATTATCTATCTATATAAGGGAAGTCTGGCGATTTGTCTCTAAAAGAGCACTCGTCAGGCTTTTTTTATTTTATTTTTAAAAATATAGTTGCAAAATGCTGGAAATAAGTATATAGTACATTACAACAGTAATGCACTATATTTGAGAGGTGGGAGGTGTTTATAGTGTTAAATCATTCAGATGATGCAAAACCAATTTACGTTCAAATAGCAGAATGGTTAGAGACGGAAATTATACATGAACATTTCCAAATGGATGAGAAGGTCTTTTCTCAATATCAATTGGCCGAAATGTTTACGATTAATCCGGCAACGGCTGCTAAAGGATTAAATATATTGGTAGACAAAGGAATTTTATATAAGAAACGGGGGCTGGGCATGTTTGTTACTAAAAATGCAAAGCAAGTTATTTTAGTCGAGAGAAAAGAACAAAATTTTAAAAAGCTTGTTTATGAGCTCGTACTTGAGGCTTATCGACTCTCGATAGAGGAAGAAGAGATCATTAAGCTCGTGCAGGAAATGAATCAAGAGGTGAAAGGAGGAGAAAAGAAATGAGCAGCAGCATTCAAGTAGAAAAAGTTTCTAAAATCTATCGTAAAAAAATAGCACTTGACCAATTATCTTTGAATATCGGAGAAAATAAGCTAACAGGAATTGTGGGTCGAAACGGTGTAGGAAAAACGACATTACTAAAATTAATTACTGGTTTTATTAAACCGACCAGCGGCCAAATCAAAGTGCTTGGACTACCTCCCTTTAATCAATTAGAAGTTTCAGAGAAAACGGTTTATGTTGATGATCATATGTACTTTTCTCCATCCTTAACACTACAAGAGATACTCGGACACGGAGAGAGCTTTTACCCAAACTGGAATATGGAATTAGCGCAAAAGTTACTAAATTATTTTTCAATCAACTTGAAGCAGAGTCACACTCAATTATCGAAAGGTACGAAAAGCACCTTTAATGTCATTTTTGGTTTAGCAACAGCTGCCGAAATAACGGTATTAGATGAACCTACTACTGGAATGGACCTTTCTGTTCGGCAGGATTTTTATCGAGCTTTAATAAAAGATTATATACAAACTCCTCGTACCATTTTGCTATCAAGCCATCATTTGGATGAAATTGAAAACTTAATCGAGGATGTTGTACTAATTGATAAAGGCAACGTAAAGCTACATGTCCCTATTGAAGAATTGAAGCAATATGCGATAGCGATTACAGGGGAAGCAAAAGGTGTGCGTGAATGGGCGGATCACATGAATGTGTTATCGGAGAAAAAGCTGACAGACGCTTCGATTACATTGATTGTTCAAAATAGCGATGCTAATAAAATCGAAAAAGCGAAGAAGCTAGGTTTCAAAGTGTCGGCAGTATCAGCAAGTGATACTTGTGTCTACTTAACCGATGAGAAAAAAGGAGGGATAGAGGATGTCTTCAAATAATGGAAATTTTCTCAGTATTGTATATAAGCAATGGAAATTTAAAATAAGCGCAAATAACAGTTTTTTCTCATCTTTACTTTGGATACAAATAATAGGGATTTTGTTATCTTCAGTAATGAACACGTCTATGTTTAGTTCTAGCTTGGTAAGTGTAGAAGTGATTAATGCCAATATAGTTATCGTATTCACGTTTATTTGGGGATTTATTATAGGAAATACGTTAACTTCTAAAGCTAATCGGTATGAAGATTTTACCTATGTTTCAAATAAATTAAGCCAGCTACTTTCTAATATATGTTTTCTATTAACAGCTTCGGTAATAGGAGGGGTGACTGCTTTTTTATCAGGGTATGTAATTAGAATTGTAAAAATGATTTTGTTGAGTGATATGCAATTGGCATATGTTAGCGCGGATTCATTAATCATTACGTTTGCTGGTATAATCGCAACAATTAGCTATGTCTGGTTATTCAGTGCTTTTGGTTATTTTGTAGGAATACTCGTGCATTGGCATAAATTATTTATAATCATCATTCCAAGCTTTTTTATCGCCATTCTCATTTTATCTCAAACTCCTAATCAATTAAATGGATTTTTAGCTTTTATGGGAGATTGGTTTTTTATGCAGCAATCATTTTTGTTATTTGTAGTGGCAATCTTAGTCTCTATTACTTTTTTCTTTAGTATTTCTCTACTTGTATCGAATAGATTGGAGGTTCGAGATTAATGAATGTTATGATTAGCTTATTATTTTTTGCTTTGATAATAGGGGTTATTTTCGTGATTTGTTTGTTCATTCAAAGGAGAGCATTCCGTTCTCCATCAAAAAATGGGATTTATATCATATTGGCAGTGTATGTAGGGATTTTATTATTATCGCCAGCAGTATTTTCGTTTACGAAGGAAGAACGAGTGATGGCTTGGGAAAAATTCGATCAAGCCAGCTATCATCAAGAAGGGGAAAAGCTAGATTCCTATAGAGATTTGATACTAGAAGGTCAGTTTGATCAAATTAATTCAGAAGATATTGACCACCAATGGAGCTATTCCTTTGAAGGAGATACATTATCCATCGTGAGAACGGGTGATTATTATTATTATGAAGAGCTTTTTATAGAAAAAAAGCGAGAAAATGATGGAGTAGTAGAAGTTTCTCTAATAAAGGGCCCTTCATTAGTTTTTGATTATGAAATTAGCGAATTTTCTCCTACCTCTCAGTTTGAGCTCGAAAGCAATCGTCTAATTTGGGCAACGCCCGAGGAAGAATGGTACGTTCAGCTTTTCGAACCAGAGTTTCCGATTCAACAATTTCAAAATCATTCGTTAAGAGAGCCTTATAGTGGAGTAATTTACCATGACATTCTTCACATCGCTGTTCCTGAGAACGTAGAGATACAAATTAACGAAGAAGAGTTATATCATCAATTAATTAATTTTTAAAAGTCTAGCAGTTCGTAGACAAAACTCCTGAGAGAAAATGAATTCTCAAAGGAGTTTTTTATTGTGTTGACGTTATGCTAATTGAGAAAACTGGTTAATGGTGTTTCTTTATTTAGTTAGTTAATGACAGAATTATTGCCTAAAAATGAATGGAAGGACTGTTTTTTTTCCAATAGAACTGCTCCTTTTACCTCTTTTTCTGAATCAGAGCTATTTTCAGTCGGATAGGGTTCTCTCTTTCGTTCTTTTTTTGTATCAGAGCTATTTCTAGTCCAATAGAGCTTTCTCTTTTCCCGCATTTTCTAAATTAGAGACTTCTTCGATCCAATAGAGCCTTCTCTTTCGCCTCTTTTCCCTTATCTAGCCTTGTACCTTCCAATAGAATTACTTCTTTTCTTTGTTTATTCCACACAATCGGAAAGAAGGGCAACACAATCTCACCGTTTCATTTTTACTTGACTTTCATAATAAGCAATAAAAATGTCTTTTTTTGTTGGTTTTTTAGTATATGATGAAATGAGCGAAAAAGCTTAGTTTACATGGCTTTTTTTAAAAGTACATAACGGTACGATTTCAGATTCAATAAAGTTGAAATTGAAAAAAATATAAGTTTGAAAAAATAAATGGAACGAATGAAAGTAGTAAAAGGTCTAATGTATGAAAAGGAGGGGAGAAGATGTGAAGATATTTCAGAGAATGAAAAAAAGCCAGCGTCCTAGCTTTGAGGAATTACTTAAAGATGAGCAAGAAAAGCTCTATCGAGTTGCCTATTCCTTTGTAAAAAATGAACAGGATGCACTAGATATCGTACAGGATGCTGTTATTAAAGGTTATCGTAATTTTGAAAAGTTAGACGAGATCCATTATTTTTCGACATGGCTGACAAGAATCTTAATTAATACGGCAATAGATGCTGTTAGAAAAAAACGAGAAGTCGTCTTCTTAGACCCGGAAAGAACAGAGAGTAATAGAAACGATGAGAGTGATATTATCAATAAATTATTAATTGATAAGGAATTTGACCGTTTAAAAGCGGAGCAAAAATCACTTATTATTCTTAGATTCTACTATGGATATTCTATAAAAGAAATTTCAGAGATTTTAAATAAACCAGAGGGTACCATTAAATCGCGTCTTTCTCGGACATTAGAACAAATGAAGCAGCACTTAGAAAAAGGAGGGGTTTTATATGGAGAAGTTCGAACGAAATATTAAAGAATCAATAGATGAAATTCAAATCCCCAAAGAAAAGCTACAAATGTCTATCGATCAGGCAATTGACATAGCGAAAAATCAAAAGCCTAAAAGAAAACAAAAGCTCATCATGAGCATGGCTTCAATATTAATGATTGGTATAGTCGGTGTTATTCTTTTGACTCTTTCTGATCAGGAGAGCACCCAACAGGGAGAAGGCGAACATGTTGTAAGTTTAGAACAAATTGGTGAATATTATCATCGTGCAGAACAAGAGGGCAATATTAAAAGTGTTGATTTAGTAGCAGAAGCTGATGGAATTAAAGTAGCGATACACGAAATTCTTTATGACCAAAATCAGCTTGCTTTTGCTTTTGAGATAACGAGTGACTCGGTTCCTTTATTATCTGAAACTCAGAATATTTATTATAATATGAAGGTTTATATTGATGGAAATGAAGTTCCAATTCATAAAACCGGTCCACTATATGAAAATAGTGATCAGCACATAATTGATTATGTCTTCATTGAATATGATTCTTTAAACTTTAACTTTTTAGATTTGAGCCAGGAGCTATTCGCTGACACCGTTAATTGGGAGGTTACTATTGAAAGCTTATACGGAATCGAAGGGAATTGGACACTCTCAGAAGAACTAACCAAGCAAAACACTTCAGATTTAATTTATGAAGAAATTGATTTTGCGAACACGATTTCAGAAAATACAGCGATTTCGTTGCAATATTACAGAGAGCATGAAGAAACAGCGATATTTGAAGGATGGATGAGAACACCAAAAGAAAAGAATCAGGACCACGCTCAGGTTGCATATAGCTATGTTCAGGATGAAGCTGGAATGTGGATAACTCAGGGACATAAATTATACTCGACACAGTATGCAGTGGAGTACAATGTATTTTTTGATGAACATAAAGAATTAATCGAAAATAGAACCATTCATTATGATTATGATGAGACCTATATTGGATTTGCCGTACCAAAAGAGAATGATTCTTTTAAAGTGGTACCGTTTCTACTGGACTATCACTTTGAGAATAGAGAAGGCTATCTTCTTCAAGAAAACAGCTCTTATGAAATGGGGAATTACTCTTTCGACATTAAAGGAATCCAATATTTAGCAAATGAAACGATTGTGACCGTGCAACCACAGTTTGAACTAGAATTTTTCCCGTATGATGCGTTGTATGTGTTCAACGAAGTTTCGAAAGCCTATTATGCACCAGAAGGCTTTAAAGTGAAGGATGATCAAGTTCAACTAATTTTCCCAGCGATGAAAGAGTCTGTTACAAATCTCCTTTATCCAGATCGAATTTTAGAAGTCCATGAAGATTTAATTTTGGATGTAAATTATTAAAAAATGAGAAAGTGCTTTACTTGTAGTTTTACAAAAAAGGGGTAAGTCATCAATAGATAAAGGTGAATTTGAGTATACTCAAATTCACCTTTATTCGTTATTAATAATTATAAGGATCATTTTTACCAGGATCCTTACCAGTTTTAATCCAAGGGATTAACCTATCGCGGTAGTATTTAAATGGATGCCTGTAACGCTCATAAGCTCTTTTTTCTCTGCGGATTAATTGAGAGATAGCTAGTATTAAAATGACGACAACAAGAATCAGTCCTCCTGATACACTAATATAAACATCAGTGAATAAGGATTGTATTAATAAAGGGAAAATGAAAATCGTAGCGAGACTTGTTGTCAAAGTAACGAATAGTTTTTGCACCCAGTAGTGAAGCTTTAAAAATCCAAAGCCAAATATACTGATTATATTAATGAGGAAATAAAAAATTCCAAAAGACACAACGAGTTTAAAAACTGCTTCATCAGCCATAAAAGCGTTAAATCTCTCACCATTCACTAAAAAAGGCGGATTTTCTAAAAAGAAAGAAAAAGTGCTAATCGTAATAAAGGCAAGTGAGCTGTATACAACTATCGAAAGTAATATAAAAAAAAGAAAAGCTATCGCAATTAACACATATTTGATGACTTTACCAATCGACCTTAAGAAAGGGTATTTTTTTGCTAGTGTGCTTAAAACAGCAATAAAAAGAACAAAAAGGAAAAAAAGCCCGAAATTAATGATAACCTCCAAGAATTATCATCTCCTTTGCTGAAGAGTTTATGTAAAAATAATCGGTCTTCAAAATAGCTATGTCCATTCTATCGAAAAGTGAGAGTAAATACTAGAATTTACTTCGGGTTGCTTTTTTTTTTACAGATGAGTGCTCTATAAACAAATTAAAACCGAATGTTTCTTACTAAATATGTCTTGAATGTTTGTTCATTAACTTCATGATTAAAACGGAAGGTAGTGACTCCCAAAGGATGAGCGCAGTCTGAAGATCCACTCTGGCGAAGCTCTGCGTAGTCAGAGTTAGCTGAGGACAAGCCCTTGGGAAAGCATCTACCTAAAGTGAAAATTAAAAACCAAATCGTTCCGTTTTCATTAAAAGACAGAGATGATGAAATGGGTTTAAGTGATTCAAACAGACCATTCATTATAAATATGTCTTGAATGTTTGTTCATTAACTTCATAATTGAAACGGTAGGTAGTGACTCCAAAAGGATGAGCGCCGTTTGAAGATCCACTCTGACGACGCTCTGCATAGTCAGAGTTAGCTGAAGATAAGCCCTTTGGAAAGCATCTACCTAAAGTGAAAATCAAAAACCAAATCATTTGGTTTTCATTATAAGATATGAATGATGAAATGGATTCAAATATGAAGTTAAAAATTATACAAGGTTTTTCCAAATTTTTAGAAGTAGATAGAGAGAGTTTTATCATTTATGATATAGATTGTTGATTAATAACTCTATGTTACGTCATAATAAAGATAGAGATATAGGAGAGAATTTTAGGAATGAGGGAGCATACGAATGAAAAAAGATAAAAGTGTGATATTTTTTGATATCGATGGAACTTTATTAACGGAAGAAAAGAAGTTACCCAATTCTACTAAAGAGTCTATTTTTAAATTAAAAGAATTAGGTCATGAAGTGGCTATCGCTACTGGGCGCGCACCATTTATGTTTAAAGAGCTTAGGGAAGAGCTAGGTATCGATACATACGTCAGTTATAATGGGCAATATGTTGTACTAAAGGGTGAGGTTATATATAGAAATCCTCTAAATTCAGAAGGGCTAGAGAAGTTAACGGAATACGCATTGGAGAATGAACATCCGGTTGTATTCATGAATCATGAAGAAATGAAAGCGAATGTTGGAGAAGACCACCATTATATAAAAGAGAGCATTAATAGTTTAAAAATTTATCAATTTCCTTCTCATGATCCTGAATTTTATAAAGGCCGTGAAATTTACCAATCATTATTATTTAATAAGGCTCCAGAAGAGCTAAAATATGAAGAGAAATTTAAAGATTTTGATTTTGTACGTTGGCATTCTATGTCAGCAGATATTGTTCCAAAGGGCGGTTCAAAGGCAATAGGTATCGAAAAAGTTGTCGAGCGTTTAGGCTTCTCAAAAGAACAGCAATATGCCTTTGGCGATGGACTCAATGACATTGAAATGCTAAAGCAAATCGAAAATAGTGTAGCAATGGGGAATGGTGAGGAAGAAGCGAAACAGGCTGCTCGTTATGTAACAAAAGCTGTAGAAGAAGATGGAATTTTACATGGCTTAAAGATGGTCGGTTTGCTATAATCTTTATGGAATTCAATCTTTGCATACTCCTATTGAAATGAGAGACTAAGTTACCTAAGAAAGCCTTTTGGAAAGCATCGATAATTCTGTTTTGATGAAGAGAATGATGAGCGGTTTAAAGTAAATTACAGTCAGGAAAGAGAGTGTTCTTTATGGGACGTAAATGGAATAATATAAAAGAAAAAAAAGCGTCTAAAGATGCGAATACGAGTCGAATTTATGCTAAATTTGGTCGAGAAATATATGTAGCAGCTAAACAAGGAGAACCAGACCCAGAATCTAATAGAGCCTTAAAGGTTGTGTTGGAAAGAGCTAAAACATACAGTGTGCCTAAACATATTATTGACCGAGCTATTGAAAAAGCAAAAGGCGGAGAAGACGAGAATTTTGATGAGCTACGTTATGAAGGTTTTGGTCCAAACGGATCGATGATTATTGTTGATGCGTTAACGAATAACGTGAACCGAACGGCAGCTGAAGTAAGATCTGCTTTTACAAAAAACAGTGGAAATATGGGTGTAAGTGGATCGGTTGCTTATATGTTTGATGCGACAGCGGTTATTGGTATAGAAGGAAAATCGGCCGATGAAGTATTAGAAATCCTTTTAGATGCTGATGTTGAAGCGCGCGATATTCTTGAGGAAGAAGAAGTAGTGATTATTTACGCTGAGCCTGAAATGTTTCATGCGGTACAAGAAGCACTCAAAAATAAAGGAATAACCGAATTTACTGTTGCTGAGCTAACGATGCTTCCACAAACTGAAGTTGAATTAGATTCAGAATCTTTACAGTCGTTTTTAAAGTTAATAGATGTTCTTGAAGATTTAGAGGACGTTAAACAGGTTTATCACAACGTTAGTGAATAGAAGAACAACATTATTAAGCTAGAAATCAATCATTGATTTCTAGCTTTTTTTATTTCTCGATGAATGTTAAACATAATTTCATTTAAAATGCTACATATTTTTAGATTTTTAACAATTGTCAACAATATTCTGATTATTTATTGACAGCTTTTTTGTAGAGTGCAAGAATGAACACGTGTACATGGAGTTCAGTAGGTTTATCTTAAAAGGAGGTTATCTAATGAAAAGAAAGCGCTTACTTTTAGGGGTCATATTGTTACTTTTAGTATGTAGTGCGTGTGCATCATCAGGAAGTGAAGAGGTAGAGGAAATTACAATATGGAGCTTTACGGATGAAGCAGAATATGCTGTAGAGCATTTTTTAGAAGAAAACCCAGATGTAAAGGTGAACTTTCGTTATATTCCTAATTCTCAATATCAGACAAAATTAAGATCCGCTTTATCGACAGGAATAGAAGCACCAGATGTGTTTGCTTTAGAGCATGCTTATAAGAGGAAATTTATGGATCATCCATCTGCAGCTAATCTTTCAGAAGCTCCTTTTAATGCAGATGAATTAATTGAACAGCAATATGAATTTGTTCAGGAAGTCCAAAAAGATGTTAATGGGAATGTTCGCACCATTGGTTATCAAGGGACCCCTGGAGGAATCTATTATCGACGTGATTTAGCAAAAGAGTATTTAGGAACTGATGATCCAGAAGAAATCAGTGCCATGATATCGAATTGGGATGATATTTTTGAAATTGGAGAAAGAGTGTTTGCGGAAAGTGACGGACAAGTTCATGCATTACCAAATTGGAATGCGATATCAGCAGTTCAAAGAGGTAATGTAGAAAGACCTTGGGTCGAAAATGAAACCCTTATTATAGATGAAGAACGTTTAAAAATTTTAGATTGGGCGAGAGAGGCTAGGGAAAAGAATGTATTAGCTATGTTAGATGATTGGAGCCCAGGATTAAGTGCATCCATGCAATCAGGATCCGTTCTTTTTTATGCTGGCCCAACATGGTACTTACAGCATGTGATAAAAAATGATGCACCAGATACGAGTGGATTATGGGGACTAGCTCAAGGTCCTAGTGCATTTAGTGGAGGGGGAACCTATTTTTCTGTTTACTCTGAAAGCGAGAATAAGGAGCTTGCATGGGAATTTGTAAAATTTTACGGTTATAATCATGATTTCCTTGAAAAGCTTTCTGTTGAGCAAAGCTATTTTACAAGTAATCAACTAGTAAATGAAGAGCTTGCAGATGAAATGACAGATGAATTTTTAGATGGACAGAAGTACTTTGAATTTTTTAATGAAGAAGCGACAAAGGTGACGCCCGTCGTACAAACTAGATACGATGGTGATATTGACGACTTGTTTAATCAAAATATGAATTCTTTTATTCGTGGAAATATATCAAGTAAAGAAGAGTTTATTTCAAAATTTAAGCAGGATGTTCAAAACTACTTTCCTGAACTAAATGTACAGTGAAAAGGAGGCCTTTATGTTTGCCAATAAGATAAAAAAAGATAATTATGGATATTTATTTATTGCTCCATTTTTCTTGATCTTTTTTCTGTTTGGATTTTATCCGATTATTTATTCCTTTTACCTAAGTTTAACGAACTGGGATGGCTTATATGATCCTCAATATATTGGGTTAGGTAATTATTTACGAGCTTTTAGTGATCCCGTTCTTTACCAATCTCTATTTAACACATTTTTTATTTGGATTATTGCGGTCGTTCCACAATTAACCATTAGCTTAATTTTAGCGGTTATATTAACAGATAAATATTTAAAGGGTAAAGGCTTTTTTCGAGCGGTATATTTCTTTCCACATATCGTAACGGCAGCATCTCTCGGTCTACTCGTAAGTTTGATGTTTGATTGGCAGACTGGTAGTGTGAATCAAATGCTAATGACTCTTCAAATCATTGACGCCCCAATTGATTGGAAAAATGATGCTTTCTTTATGAGAGTTCTTGTATCGGCTATTTTATTTTTTCAGTATTTTGGCTACTCTATGCTGATTTATATTGCGGGTTTGCAAGGGATATCTCCGGATTTTGGAGAAGCTGCTCAAATTGACGGAGCTAATAAGAGGCAAATCTTTTTCAAAATAACCATCCCACTTTTACGTCCCATCATATTATTTCAAGTCATTACATCTTTGATAGGTGGAGTGCAAATATTTGATCAACCATTCATGTTAACAGAAGGTACAGGTGCACCTGATAACTCGACTCTGACAAGTATTATGTATTTATATCGCACATCTTTTGAGCAAGGTAATTTTGGATATGGAGCAACGATTGCCTTTTGTTTGTTTTTTGTCATTGGTACTTTATCTATTTTTTCTTTTGTTATTTCGAATAGACGTACGAAAGAATCTTAAGGAGGTATCAACATGTCTAACTCAGTTATAGAAAAAGAAAATAAAAAATTAAATAGGTTATTCTCATCTGAAAAGAAGAGTGGTTATTCTATTGGTTTATATGTGATTCTCTTTATTTTAGCAGTACTTTGTATTTTTCCCTTTTATTTAATGATCATGTACTCTACCCATGCGAATGCTGACATTGTATCTACTTTCGTTATTGCACCAGGTACTCAGCTTTTGGACAATATCCAACGACTTTTACAAAATTCCAATGTTTTACAGGGGTTTATGAATAGCTTCATTATTGCTGGGGGATCGACAGCTTTAACTTTGTATTTTGGGTCCTTAACAGCTTATGGATTTTCAAAGTTTAATTTTAAATTTAATAAACCACTTTTCTATTTTATGCTAGCTACGATGATGGTTCCTGCTCAATTAGCTTTAATAGGGAGTTATCGTTGGTTAGGGATGCTCCATTTATTAGATTCGCATGCTGCGATTATTTTGCCAGCAGCTGCTAATACCTTTGCTGTTTTCTTTATTAAACAGTTTATCGATGGAAGTGTACCAGATGACATACTTGAAGCAGCTAGAATTGACGGAGCAGGTGAGTGGCATATCTTTAACCGCATTATATTTCCCATGCTAACACCAGCACTGGCCGCTATCGGAATTTTCACCTTTATTGGTTCTTGGAATAACTTTATAAGTCCGTTAGTATTGCTATTTTCAGAGGAGAAATATCCTTTACCTGTCGTTGTCGCTATGCTACAAGGATATTATAATACTGATTATGGGCTCCTTTATCTAGGTGTAGCCATATCTGTAGTACCGATTATCATTGTATTTTCGATTTTTTCTAAACGTATAATGGGCAGTGTAGCGATTGGTGCCGTAAAGAGTTAGTAGCTTAAGAGGCTAATAATCAAACAGTAAAAAAGCGTCCGAATCTCTCGGGCTCTTTTTGAGTTTTAGTGAGTCGACTTACGTTCGCAAGCAATCTTAGTTTCAATGAATCCAGTACATTCTTGCCGTACTATTGAAAACCCAATAGAGGAGTATTAAGCTATCTTTTTCTTCAATATGAATTTTCATATAATAAAATAGAATCAGAGGGTGATATAATATATATAAGTAGGATAGAACGGGAGGTTGAACTATGCTTTCTAAAAAGGAAATAAGTGAAATTCAGGAATTACAACAAGTATGTGAACAAAAAGAATCTATTCATCTCAAATTAAATTGGGATATGCTTACGGCTGAAAATAGGATGGAGGACGAGAACTTCTTTTTTTATGAGAACGACCAGTTAGTAGGGTTTCTCGCCACTTACTCCTTTGGAAATAAGGTCGAAATATGTGGAATGGTACATCCAGCCTATAGAAATAAGGGCATTTTTACTAACCTATTAAAGGATGTAAAATCAAAGATACAATCAAATAAAACGGTTTATTTAAATGCACCGGCGCATTCGATATCGGCACAAAATTGGTTATCTAACAAAAATTTATCGTTAGCTTTTTCGGAAAGACAAATGAGATATCATCCAATTATTTCTTCTAGCTCTCACCCAAATGCCAGTGTGACGTTAAGAGAGGCTTCCATTGAAGACAAACAGCATATTATAGATTTAGATATTAAATGTTTTGATTTTAATGAGGAAGAGGCTTCTTCATTTTATTCTCAGCTAGAATCAGAAAAAGATTCTATTATGTATGTAATTGAAAGTGAAGGTGTGAAAATAGGTAAGGTACGTCTTACTTATAATTCAATTGACCAACAATGGTGGATTTATGGTTTTGCTATTTTACCGGCACATCAGGGAAAGGGTTATGGAAAATTATGTTTAGAGCAAATCATACATAATTACTCACAGAAAGGTCCACTCTTTTTAGAGGTTGATGGTCTTAATCCGAAAGCAGAAGCACTTTATAAAAAAGTTGGGTTTGAATCGTTTAACGTACAAAATTATTATAAGCTCTATTATAAGCTCTAATGGAGGGATTGAATGCTATTTTATCCTGAATCTAGTGAATTAAAATTTTATTTACAGCAAGATGAATGGGTCGATTATCGGTCAGAAAATATTCAAAAGCTATCTAAACAGTTATTTTCAAGTATAGAATCAGAAGAAGCTAAGGTAGAAAAAGCATTTAATTTCGTTCGAGATGAGATTGACCATTCCTGGGATATACAAGGGAAAATAGTTACGTGTAAAGCTTCAGATGTATTGGATGCAAAAGAAGGCATCTGTTACGCAAAGTCTAATTTATTGGCAGCTGTTCTCAGAAGTCAAGATATTCCAGTTGGTTTTTGCTATCAAAAACTAGTGCTCTTCGATACACCAGAAAGCGGCTACTGCATCCATGCTTTAAATGCTGTATTCTTATCCGACATAAAGAAATGGATTCGTTTAGATGCTCGAGGAAATAAAGAAGGCATTGATGCACAATTTTCAATCAATGAAGAAAAACTTGCCTTTCCAGTGCAATCATTAAAAGGTGAGATCGATTACCCGGTCATTTATTTTAAACCTAATCAAAAAACAATGGCTGTGCTACATTCTCATACGAATGTTCGTGACATGTATTTGAATCATTTGCCTCAAGAGCTATAAAAGGGTAGCAGATGATTTTTACATCCGATCAATTACAAAAAATGATAAAAGGTCAGCGTGTTGGAGAAAGCTATCCGTACAATCAGGATGATGAAGGGTTAATAGAAAACTTTATAAAGCGAATCTATTACCAGTTGAAAAAATCTCGCGTGTTTCATTGCGAAGCAGATTTTGAACACTTCGGAAGTGGTTATGCTTCTTTTGTGTGTTTGTTTTTAACCTTAAAAAACGGTACGAATGTAATGGCCAAAAGAGAGTATGCTGCTAAACAAAACACGATTTTTGAAACAGACTTAGAAGGTATATGTGTTTATATTAGTCGTCTCGCTCCGGTCGCTGTTTTTAATAGAGGGGAATATGGATTTAGAAAAGTTGTGAATCAATCGGGAAAGGTGTTAAGCGAGCAGCAAACCTATAACACCTGGCTATTACGAAATGAGCTCAATGAACTTCCTGATAAAAGCTGGCAGTGGGAATGGCAACAATTAAAGAAGCAGATAGAAGAATACGGTATTCTTTTTTTAGAAGAAGATTACTTAAAGAATTCTTTAAGCTTTCAAACAGAGATACCCACCATTTTAGTTGATAAACACGATCATGATTTAGGTCACTATCAAAACTTTGATGCGATATTTTATTGGGAGGACTAATCAATTTAACCTATAGTACTCTTTGAAATATCGTTTTCGTATTCTAATTGTAGGACAAATGAAATATAGATGAAAACTCTTACTCCATTATTTTTGTTACAATCGCAGGATAGTAATAGTATCAAAAAATACATACTATAATGTAATGTAAGTTAGACCTTTGATAAAAAATCAGACAATACCTGAATTATCTAAAGTCTAGTGAGAAAGGGTGAAGCAATATAATGGAAATTAATCATGATTTAATCCAAAAAAATTACTATAAACAATTAATTCAAGAGACTGCTTCTAAGTCAGAGTACGAACAGCTGTCTTTATTACTTTTAAATGATGAGTTAGACGATCATCAAAAATCTGAAGTGCGATTTGGTCAAGGAGAGCTCAATTTCATTCATCAAGACTATGAAACGGCTATTTTTAAGTGGGAAAAGGTAGAAGGACAATGGCAAAATTGGGCGAAAAAAAATATAGCTGATGCCTATGACCAGCTTGGTTTATTAAAAGATGCCAAAAGAATGTATCAATCAATAAAAACCCAGGATGAAACGTTAAAAACGGAAGTGTTTTTACAATTATTTTCTATTTACATTGAACAGGAAAAGCTAGATGATGCAGCGGAAACGATAAAAAAAGCCGTGCAATGGAATCCTGATTATCCAAATGTTACGGTTATGGCGAAACAGTTTTTTGAAGAGTACCGCGATTATAGTAGTGCTATAGAATTAGCTGTTGATGAATCGATACGAACGGGCTCGATAGAATGGTTTGATAAAGTGAAGTCATATGTAGAGCAGGGTTTAACCAAAACCACAAACCCCTCTTATTTTATGCCGTTATTAACGTCACTACATAGCTTAAATTTAGATAAATATGAGGAATTAGTAACGACACTGTGGGATAGCTACCGCGGAGAGGAACTTTATTTTGACTGGCTACTCGTCTTTAATACCTCATATGCAAATATATTGGGGACACAGCAGGAGAACTTAGCTCTCTTATCAAACTATTATCAAGTATCTTATTTTGAAATGATAAGCGGTACGTATTTTCTTAAAGAAATAGAGGCTATTATTCCTCTTCATATTAGGAATTGGTTTATGATTTCCTCTAGTGAGGATCAATTATTAAGTGTTACCGCTGTTCTGTCATGGAACGATATGTTCCCAGAACAAATAGAGGAAGAATTCGTTCACGAAGCGAAAGAACAGTTAGAACTAGTAAGTGGAAGTGTAGATTGGCTAGAGAAAAGTCTCGTATTATTCCAAGAAATTGAAAACTGGGCTAAGAAGCATGATTTAATGATTGGGCAAAAGTATGAGTGGGTAATAAAAGAGCTTCTTCAGTTTAACCAAAAGAATTTAATGGTAGCTGGAACATTAAAAGGCGGTAAGAATTCATTTTTAGAAGGCTTAATAGGAAGCTCTCTTGAAATAGAAGAAAATCATCATTCATTATATTTTATTAAAGAGGGTAAAGATTCGGTTCAAGCAATTAGTAAGGAAGAGGATTTTGCTTTAACGGATGAAGCTTCAGTAACTAATTTAATTGAAATAAAAACGGAAAGTCATCTTCTTCGAGAAATGGGACTTCAAATTATTGATTCTCCAGTTTTATCTAGAAATCAAAATCAAAATAATAGCTGGAAGTCGATGATTAATTTTGCCGACCATATGGTTTTCGTATTGAATGGAAATCACCCCTTTACGAATGAAGAAAGAACCTTTTTGTTAGAGGTAAAAAAGGAATTCCCTGATTTAGCTGTTCATTTTATTTTTAATAAACTAGATGGCATATATAGTGAGCACGAAGAAGGCCGTATCTTAGCTGAAACAAAATCAAGGATAAATGAGTATTTCTCTGATGCTAAAGTGTTATCCTTCTCACCGAAGGTTACTGGAAAGAAAGAGGCAGAGGAGATCACTGGTTTTATTAAAAATATGTTGAAAATAGAGCCAATTGAACAAAGAAGAAACAAAAAGATTCTCTATTTCATTAAAGAAGTGATCGGTTATTTATATGAGCAACGAACAGAGATGGAAAAGCAATATTTACATTCAGTCTCTTGGAATGAGGAAATGGTCGAAAAATTAAAAGCTGCTCACCATCAAGTTAATGATTTAGAGAAAGAAGAATCACAAAGTATTAAAAATGCGTATCAAGAAATAAAGGATGAAATGGAAACGGATATAAAAAATGCTGTTCCAAGTATCCTAAAAGAATGTAAGGATCTCATTCGTGAGGATACGAACTTCAAAACATTACCGGAGCAAATAAATAGAGAGGCTACGCTCAAGCTTAATCACTATTTTGAAAGCAAGCTAATTCCGAAATTCTCTAATTCCTTTTCAAGGTGGTTAGAGGTTTCAAATGTTGCCTTTATTAGAAGTCAATCTTATTTAAAAGAAATGGCAGAAGGGTTTAACTCTCTCTATGAAAGTGATCAGTTTTTGTTAGAAGGTGATTTCCGAATCTTAGATGATTGGCAACGTGATATCGAGCGCTTATCAACGAGTATTCAATTAGAGCACATTAATCTTTTTAACAAAATGACCCCCTCACAACTAGTTCTAAAAAGCTCAGGTAAATGGTTAGGGTCTATAACGGCAAATAAATCTTTACTATACAAAATGTATATGAAGTTTTTTGAAGGTGAAGATTTTAGCCAAATTGCCGAAAATATCGCTTCACAGTTTATGATGCAGTTTGAGTTATTTGAAAGAGGATTGACTCGAGACATTCAAATGTTCTTTAAAAAGCCTTATTCAGTCGTTCAAGGCGCCATTCAAGAAGCTCAATCTGAAATAGAAGGAAACAATGAAGCAATAGGCACACTAAAATCAAACCCAGAGGTATATAGAGATCCATTGACTCTATTCCAATTAAGAGTCCATCAATATGAATGGGTTATGAGGAAAAACAAAACATTGGCAGCCTATATTTAACTCTAATTCTTTGGTTCAAGCTTTGAACGTATTGATCATGCGTTCGAGGCTTGAGCTTTTTTTATTGATGCATATTTGAGTGAATTTCATCATTGCTCTATAAGTGAACAAAACCGACCATTCATTATAAAATTGTCTTGAATGTTTGCGAAATCACTTTTGATTGTAACGCTAGGTAGTGACTCCCAAAGGATGAGCGCCGTGTGAAGATCCACTCTGACGACGCTCTGCGAAGTCAGAGTTAGCTGAAGACAAGCCCTTGGGAAAGCATCTAACCTGAAGTGAAAATCAAACCTAATCATTCAGTTTTGATTAAAAGATATGAATGATGAATTCAATTAAATAAAAAATATTTTTGAACGATCTACATAATAGTACCGTCATATAAATGAAGTCAAATAATGGGGGGGCAAATGGAAACTCAAAATGATTTTGTTTTAATAGAGAAAGCTTTATTAGGTGAAAAAGAGGCATTTGCCAAATTGTACGAAAGGTATTATTCATTTCTTTTTAAATACTTATTGAAAATAACGACAAATGAGGAATTAAGCAAGGATTTGACTCAAGAAACGATGTTAAAAGCTTATTTAAAATTAAATACTTTTCAGGGGAAAAGTCAGTTTTCAACCTGGCTTATCTCGATAGCAACAAGGCTCTATATGGACTTTTTAAGAAAAAGAAAAAAAGAAGCTAGAAAATTATCTAATCTGAAGAGTGATTTATCAAGAAAAATAATTTGGCTAGCAGATAAACAGAATATTTCCTGGAGTGATACTTTTCTTTCTTTTAATGAACTAGATCCTAAATTGAAGGTGCCGATCCTACTCAAACATTATTATGGCTATACCTATGAGGAAATTGCAGTCATGTTAGGAATGAGAGAGGGTACGGTAAAATCGAGAGTTCATAATGGGTTAAAAAAATTAAAAGAGACCACTTTTGAAATGGGGGAAAGTTAGGATGGATAAGAATAAAAACAAGATTTCAAATCTACAAGAGGACTGGCAGAAGCTAGATAATCTTACTGGTGATTCTAAGCTTTCACCTTCAGAAATTCATCAGAAAATGGAATATTTTGCCTTAGAAAAAAAGAAAAGATTACTAAAGGAGCTCGCTTATTTTCTGCTAACAGCGGTCGTTTTGTTAGCAACAGCTTTTTATATTTTATTTCAATCTGTTCTGTTCTTTATGATTGTACAAGGAGTTATTTTTACAGTCGGTCCGATTATAGGGTTTCTACTATTTAAAAAGGAAAAGGAAAAAGAGGAGAGAGCGTTATGAATACTTCATTTGATGAATTAACGCCGGTTGAATTATATGTATTTATTCCTTTGTTAATAATCGCACTTTTGATTCAAAGTGTATGTTTATTTATTGACGCAAAGAAAAAAAATAAATACCCGTGGTTTTGGGGGATATGGGGGTTAACACAATTGCCTATGCCAACTGTTTTTTACCTATTATTTGTTTATATACCGTCTAAAAGAAAACAAGAAAAATTGGGGAGAGTGGAATAAATGAATATAGATTTTAATTGGAATTTAATTATTCCTCTGGTAATTTTACAACTCATTTTAATGACCTTTGCTTTAATCAATTGTTATAAAGAAGAAGAAACAAAAGGGCCTAAAATGATGTGGGTATTCATTATTGTGTTTATTAATATTATTGGTCCTATTTTATATTTTGTGTGTGGGAGGAAATCAGATTGAGTAAAGAGCCGAATCTTCTTCTACAAGCAAGCCAATTAGTTAAAGCATTTAAAACAGAGGTAGCCGTAGATAATCTTTCTTTTGAAATAAGAAAAGGAACATGTATAGCTTTGTTAGGTCCTAACGGTGCTGGAAAAACGACCACATTAAACATGCTTTCAGGAATGCTGTCACCAACATCAGGAACGATCCATTTCCATAGTGAACTAGGAGATGTACGCTCAAACGTCGGTTTTCTACCACAGGTTCCTCAGATGTTTGGATGGTTGACAGCAGGTGAATTTTTGAAGTTGTGTGGCGAGCTGCAAGGAATGGATAAAAAGAAGCTTAAAGATAGAATAGAAAGAGTTTTAGCTTTTGTTGGCTTGATGAAGGTAAATAACAAAAGAATTGCTGGATTTTCAGGCGGTATGAAGCAAAGACTTGGTTTAGCACAGGCGATATTGCATGAACCACCACTACTAATCTTAGATGAGCCAGTATCTGCCCTCGACCCGACAGGAAGAAAGGAAGTTCTAGAATTAATACGCGAAATGAAAAAAGAGAGAACCATTATATTTTCAACACACATTCTTCACGATGCAGAGCAGGTTTGTGATGAGGTCCTTATCATGCAAGAGGGAATTTTAAAGTGGAACGGCACGTTGATAGAACTAAAAAAGACATTAAGAAAGCCTTATATCACCATAAAAACGGCTCAATCGTTAAAAGGCTTATTAGAAAATATAAAAGGAGTCGAAAAAGTCGATTATGTAAGTGATAATGAGGTTAAGATTCAGGTAACAGATCACTTCGATACTCAATCACTGATACTAAAAATAACCGATGAACATTTAGAACTGCTGTCTTTCAATGCTGATGAAGCTACCCTTGAAGATGCTTATATGGAGGTGTTGAAAAGATGAATCAAGGATTTGTATTGGTACAGAAAGAATGGCTCGAAAGTTTAAGGAATGGTAAATTAATTTGGTTACCTATTGCCCTTTGTATTTTAGGGATATCTCAACCACTAAGTACCTACTACATGCCGCAATTATTAGAATTTGCTGGAGGCTTACCAGATGGTACGATCATCGAGATTCCTACTCCGTCAGCAACTGAGGTGTTAGCAGGAGTTTTATCACAATTTGGGTTATTAGGGACACTATTGTTTGTACTTTCTTCAATGAATATCATATCCCATGAAAGAAATAATGGGTCGATTACCTTTATCATGATTAGACCTATTTCAAGTCTACAATATATTCTTAGCAAATTTATTGGTATACTAACTATTTTGATGATTGGTTTCTTTCTTAGCTACATTTTATCTTGGTATTATACGATAGAGCTGTTTGAATTTATCGATTTTGGGGCTTTTTTATCTAGCTTCTTCATTTATTGTATTTGGATAGCATTTGTCATCTCCATAGTCATTACTCTTAGTTTATTTTTAAAAAATGGTGGAGGGATAGCGGGAGCAAGTATAGGGATTTTAGCCATTCTTGCACTTCTTCATATGTTGCTTCCAAACTTTATGAAATGGAGTCCTATTCAACTTCAGTTAGATGCAGCCTATCTATTGATAAATCCTCCTCATTCTTCATTTTGGGGTGCTTTAGCTACTACTTCATTTTTAATAGTCGTCTTATTAACGATATCGGTAATCAAGCACCGAACTGATTATCATTCGTAAGGTAATTAAGAGAGAGGTTCCGCTCTTTTATCAATAAAAGAATCGGAGAAATACTCTTGAATAAGGAAATCCACATCTTCGGCTGTTCACTTGCGAATACAAAAAAACGAAAAACCCCTCCTTTTTTGCAAAAAGAAGGGGTTTTGAACGGGTAAATTCTCTATGAAAATCGTAGGCCTGCGGACACAAGACACGAAGCCTCCAATGAGAGGAAGTGACCATGCCGAAATTCACTTTTAAAAAAAGTAAGTTCGGCAGCTCCCAACCAAACGCGAAGTGTCTTGAGGGTGCGAACGGCCGGGGACATAACATGTGTGGAATTATTCATTCGTGAGGTATTGTCCTAGCCTCTTGTTCGTTATTATTAAACACCATTTTTTGTTAACATCTAAAACCGGCTTTTATCATTAGTTTGAGATGCTGCTATGATTTTCTGAGTTACTGCTAACTACAATAGATTGATCAGGTGCATCTACTGTTATAACAGTAGCTTGCTCGTCGTCTAATACAATGTCTGTTATTTTGTCTTCTAGTTGCTCTTGTATCGTTCTTCTTAGTGGTCTAGCACCGAATGCTTTATGATAACCTAGCTCTGCCAATGCTTCCTTGGCTGAAGCAGTCACCTGTAACTCAATATCTTTTTCTGCTACCATCTCTTTCAAATCGGATAGCATAATATCAACAATTTGTATTAAATCGTTTTTTTCAAGATGCTTGAACTCGATAATATTATCAAAACGATTAAGAAATTCTGGCTTGAAAAAATCTGATAAAGAATCAAGGATGGATGCTTCACGCACAGCTGATTGATTTTCAAATCCGACCTCTATTTTTTTGACGGCAACTCCAGCATTACTGGTCATAATAATCACTGAATCCTTAAAGCTTACCTTTCTGCCTTGACTATCTGTTAGCTGACCATCCTCTAGAATTTGTAAAAACATATGCATCACATCAGGGTGTGCTTTCTCAATTTCATCTAACAATATAATCGAATAAGGATTTCTTCTAACTTTTTCAGTTAGTTGTCCTGCTTCTTCATGTCCGACATAGCCTGGAGGAGACCCAATTAATTTAGATACCGAATGTTTTTCCATATATTCACTCATATCTAAGCGTATCATCGACTCTTTAGAGCCGAATAATTCCTCAGCAAGCCGTTTACTTAATTCCGTCTTTCCAACTCCGGTTGGCCCAACGAATAAAAAGGAACCAATCGGGCGGTATTTAGCTTTTAGACCAGCTCTCGAACGTCTTATCGCTTTTGCAACCTTTTCGACAGCCTCGTTCTGTCCGATTACTTTATCCATTAAATGCTTTTGTAAAGAGTTAATTTTGGTCGATTCATTCTCTTGAATTTTTCCTACAGGTATTCCTGTTTTCTTTTCGATTATTTCTTCAATATGTTCAATGGTAACCTGTAATTTCTCGACGGTATTGTTTTGATTTTTTAGTTGGTTTTCTAATGCTTTTTCCTGATCTCTTAGCTTCGCAGCCTTCTCATACTGTTCTTTCTTGGTTGCTGCATCTTTAGCTATTTGTATGTCTTGAAGCTTTTTAGTAAGGTCTTCTTCATCTAAGGCTCCTAATTGCAGATTTAATTTAGAGCCAGCTTCATCCATTAAATCGATTGCTTTGTCTGGTAAAAAGCGATCCTGTATATATCTTTGGGATAAGGTGACACATGCCCGTAAAGCTTCTTCAGAATAGCTAACCGAATGAAATTCTTCATACTTCTTTTTAATTCCTTTTAAGATTTGTAAACTTTCATCTATACTAGGCTCATTGACAGTGACAGGTTGAAATCTTCTTTCTAAGGCCGCATCCTTTTCAATTTCTCGATATTCCTTTAAGGTAGTGGCTCCAACCAACTGTAGTTCACCTCGAGCTAATGCAGGCTTTAATATGTTACCAGCATCCATAGAGCCCTCGGCTGATCCAGCACCGACAATTAAATGTAATTCATCTATAAAGAGTATGACATTTTTACGTTGCTGCAATTCGGAAATTAGCTGCTTCATTCGTTCTTCAAATTGACCTCTAATTCCTGTGTTTGAAACTAGGGAAGCAACATCAAGTGAGATTACTTCTTTATTTAGAAGTTTTGCAGGGGCATTTCCTTCGACAATTCTTAAAGCAAGACCTTCTGCAATAGCTGTTTTCCCAACCCCTGGTTCTCCGATAAGTACTGGATTGTTTTTATTTCTTCTATTTAAGATTTCAATAACACGCTTAATTTCTTCATCTCTACCAATAACAGGGTCGATTAATCCTGCTTTGGCTGCGTTCGTTAAATTATGACCAAATTGATCTAAAAATCCGTTTCCTTGTTTTCTACCTTGTTGAGTAGAGGCTGATTGTTTATTAAAAAATGATGGTTCGTTTGCATGGGAATTGAAAGACTCAAATTCTCCCATAGTAAATGGGAATTGATCATGAAACCCTGAAGGAATCTTGTTGCTTTTCTGGATTTCTTGATAACAGCTTGAGCATAATTTTAAATCTTGGCTTGTTTGATTATATTGCAATTTAATGTGTATCATCGCTTCATTTTGCTGACATTTTTGACATAACATGCGTATTCCTCCTTTAATTTTCACATGATCAAACTATAGTTTGACTTTGACTATATTTGACCTTTGTTGACTATATTATACTTTGACCTTTTCTGACTTTCAAGTTTTTTGTTTCAATTTTTTTTTCTTTTGTTAAAAAGGCATTTATGATAAAAATGTCCTTAATATTTGCGAATTCGCTCGTTGATTGTAACGGGTGTAGTGACTCCTAAGGATGAGCACAGTTTGAAGATTTACTCTGACGACGCTCTACGTAATCGGATTTAGCTGAAGAAAAGCCCTTGGGAAAGCTACCTAAAGTGAAAATCAAAAACCTAATCGCTCGGTTTTCATTAAAAGAAATGAATTAAAAAATGGGTTCGATTATAATAATGATGAGAGATGGGGTGTTGTAGATTGAAGAAAGAACATGTTGTGATTGTTGGTGGAGGAATTTTAGGAGCATCTGCTGCTTTTCATTTAACAAACCTTGGAGCGAAGGTGACAATTATAGATCGAGACGATTTAGGAAAAGCAACAAATGTTGCAGCTGGGATTATATGCCCTTGGTTATCACAAAGAAGAAACAAAGCATGGTATTATTTAGCCCATAATGGGGCCCTTTATTATCGTAAGCTTATAGAGGAATTAAAAAATGGTGGGGAATTACATACTGGGTATGAACAAACAGGTGTCTTAAACATTCATCACGAGGAAAAGAGAATAGATAAAATTATAGAGATTGCCAATAAAAGAAAAGAGAGTGCTCCCGAGATTGGAGAAATTGAAAAATTACACCCTGAACAGGTGGCGGAGCGTTGGCCTTTCCTCAAAGCTCCATTATATGGTGCCTTTATGATGAGAGGAGCAAAGGTAAATGGTTTGGAGCTGTGCCAATCATTATTACGTGCCGCGATCAAAAAGGGAGCTACTTTTAAAAAAGGGGCTGCCGCTATTAAGGTAACTGGAAATGAGTTAACGGGAGTATCTGTTGACGGTGAATTCTTGCAGGCTGAAAAAGTTATAGTTACGACAGGGGCTTGGGGAAAAGAAATATTTGAGCCTCTAGGTTTACAATTTAATATAGAGCCACAGAAGGCTCAGCTATTGGATTTGCAACTGAACGATGATGATACAAGCAATTGGCCGGTCATTATGGCACCATCTGCTTTGTACATGATGACTTCTGAATCTGGAGAGTTATTAGCGGGAACAACACATGAAAATCATGTAGGATTTGATATAAATCCAACTGTTGAAGCTTTTAATGAAATAGTATCAAAGACAATGAATGTTGCTCCTATCGTTCAAAAAAGTAAGCTAAAAAATCAAAGGGTAGGCTTCAGACCGGTAGCACCCAATTTTTTGCCTATCTTAGGGGAAGTTCCGGGCTACAAGAGAATGTATGTTGCCAATGGGCTTGGTTCAAGTGGCTTAACAGCAGGTCCTTTTTTAGGGAAGCAGTTGGCTCAATTAGTACTAGGAATGGAAGTGGAAATCGATTTGAATTTATATCAAGTGAACCAAGCTTTTGGACACGAGAAAGGATAAATGATGTTTGATCCAACTATATTTGAAAATTTAAAAGTAGGAATCGAAAATTATCTTTATGATTTAGATAACTTGGACCAAGAAATTGTCATAACGAATCGTTCAGAGCATCTGGAGCTGGCAAAGCTGTCAAGAAGTTTTGCTATTCAGTTTAAACTCGTTCAAGCTGCAACGATAAGTGCTGAAGTATTGCTAATGGCTGATTTAGAAAATTTAGCGATGGAAATTCTAGAAGATGAAAACGGGAAGCCTGGCTGTGATCTACATATTAGGTTCAACATACCGATTAGCGACGAATCAGATTGCTTAAAAATAGATAGCACCTTAAGAAAAGTTTGGAAAAGGTCGTTGTCTATTCAACAAATGATATCATTCCAATACCCAAAGAATGAACATAATCTAACGAGTAATGTTCATATTACCTTTGATCGGAAAATAGATGAAGAACAAATGAATGATATTCCACAATTAGTAGATACTATCATTTTGTCTTTACAGCATTTAGAGTCTTACTAGAGTAAGAAGCGGATTATTTAAAAAATGATTGACAGTTTTGCCGATTTAGATTACAGTAATGATATTATATTACAGCTGAATAAACCTCCTAAAGGGGAGTAGCTTTTACAGCAAAGTCGTCATTACGGAGTGTTGAACACTCTCGGCTTTGTTGGCAACTTTGTTGTTAGCAAGACCTTTACTGAAGATGGTAAAGGTCTATCTATTTGTAAACCTTCGCCATTCGGTGAAGGTTTTTTTAGTTGAGAAAGGAGGCACTCCCCGATTAGTAAATACAGGTAGAAAGGAGTAAAACTTGTGAAAAGAATTTTTAAGAGAGCGGCATTTATTTTTACTTTTTGGCGATCGTTTCCTGTATTATTTCAATTTTATCGCTCAAAGGAAGTCAGTAATCGCCGTAAATGGTTTTACTCTTTAGGGATTATTGGATATTTTTTATTACCCGCTGATTTAATTCCAGATTTTATTCCTGGATTTGGATATTTGGATGATGTAGTCATAATCGGTTTTTTACTTGACCGAATGATTCATGAGACAAAAGCAAAACATAAAAAGAAAATAATAAAGTAATTTGGTTAAAGTGAGAGGAGTCATTTATCGATGGATTTTTCATTAATAGCAGAATACGGTTGGGTATTGCTTATTTTAATTATTTTAGAGGGGATTTTAGCGGCAGATAATGCTTTAGTTCTAGCGATTATGGTCAAGCATTTACCTGAAAAGGAACGAAAAAAAGCTTTGTTTTATGGATTAGCAGGGGCCTTTATCTTTAGATTTGCTTCCTTATTTGCCATTTCATTCTTAGTAGATGTATGGCAGGTGCAAGCGATAGGTGGTTTATATTTACTTCTAATTGCATTAAATCATATTATAAGAAAAGTGGTATTTAAAAATAGGATAGATAAAGATAATAAAAAACCGAAAAGAAAATCTGGTTTTTGGTTAACCGTATTAAAAGTAGAGGTAGCTGATATTGCTTTTGCCGTCGATTCAATTTTGGCTGCAGTAGCATTAGCTATCGCACTTCCGGCAACTGGTTTGGGTACAATTGGGGGAATGGATGCTGGACAATTTTTCGTTATTCTAACAGGTGGTTTAATTGGTGTTATTATTATGCGATTTGCAGCTACATGGTTCGTTAAAATTCTTCACGCAAAACCTGGTCTAGAGATAGCTGCCTTTTTAATAGTAGGATGGGTTGGGGTTAAATTAATGGTTCTCACTTTATCACATCCAGATTTGGCGATTATTCCAGAAGATTTTGCTCATTCAACTGGATGGAAGCTATTCTTCTACATCGTTCTTGTGTTGATAGCTCTAGGTGGTTGGTTTCTTTCAAAAGAAGATCCGAATGCAAAGCAAGAAGTACAAGAAGTGCTTGATGAAGAATTAGAAGAGGAAAATAAAATAAAAGAAAAACAATTATAATAAAAATAAGTATCAATGCTCCCGACTTTGTTAAGGTCGGGGGCATTATTTTATTCATAAGTAAGTCATGAGAGCTAGAGAGTTATAGTTATCATATGAGCATCCGTCTAATTGGTGCACGATCATTTTAGTATTAGGATTTTATTTTTCCATAGCTACCTCCTCCTCCTTCCTTTACCTGAAGCATTCCTTTTCTGGCTTGAATAATGTAGTTACTGATTTTAGGTGATATGACCTGGTCAAATGCCTCCAAGCTAACATGATGGAGAATATCCATCTCTGTTTTGAAGTGGTCTTTAAGCTTTTCTAACGTTTTCGGCCCAAGCCCAGGTATATATTCTAGCGGTACTTGATGAATATAAGGAGGGCGTTCGACGGTTAGTGAAGGGTCTTTTTCTAACTCAGTTAATCGATCCCTAACTCCTTTAACATATCGTGGATGCTCGCAAACAGAGCATTTTTCAAAATGATTAATGTTAATCGTTTGGGAGCAGTTTTCACAGGTAGAAAGATAATATTTCCCTAATTTTGGATTTAGCCCGTAATTTTCTTTTATATAACGTCCTTTTTGATTGGACAATGCTAATTTCACTTCTTTAAAGCTCGCATCTTTTAAACAAAGCTTTTGATATTCTCTTCCTATTTTGGCTAAAGAATGTGCATCTGAATTAGTTAAAAACGTATATGAGTTTAATTCTTTAATCTGTTTCACCATTTCGGTATCTGAGCTTAAACCTAGTTCAACGGCGTCTATCAGGGTAGGATCGAAAACTTCTTTTAAAGAATGCTTTACACCTTTTCCGTACAGGCTTTTAAAGGGAGTAAAAATATGAGCTGGGATAAATAACCCATTTAATTCTTTGACTTTCTGTTGAAGTTGAATGCCTGACTCATAAATTCTCTGTGAGCTTAAAGTGCGATTTTTCATTCTCGGTTTTAACCAATCTGAAAATTGCTTCATAGCTTCTAGTGTTGGCAGAAAAATAAGGACATGTATAGGTCCTGAACATGTATCGTCGTAAATTTCTATTTCTGAGCCAAGAAGCAATGTAGTATCTAAAAAACGAATTCCGCCCTCATCAAGCTCTAAGCATGTCCCAGATTTTATTAATTGTGATAATGTATCAAGAACTTCAGGAACATGGCAGTCGATGACACCGACTATATCAATGCCCTTCTCTTGACTAGCTTCATACAGAATATTTTCCAGTGTGAGGGAAGGCGAGGCAGTTATTTTAACTGGGCGACCAGAGTTTGTTCTTCCAATATGGATATGAAAATCTGCGAAGTATGTCTTCATTGTGACTCCTTTTCAATAAATTTTGAAAGATATTTTCTTTAGTATAACCCTATCAAATAGATAGAAAAAATTCACTGGATATAAAATACATAAATTAATTAACTTTATTATCATGAATTAGGATAACTTGTAATAAAGTAAGCGTTGTCATAGTAAGATGTATAAAATACTCAATCCTTTTTAAATATACATACTTATTAGTGTTTTTATTAAGGAAGTTAAATAGGAAGACTCTTTGGGTTTTAAAAAACTTGTGAGGAGGATTTAAATGAAGCGTATATTTAGTTCTAGCTTAATGATCTCTTTATTTTTATTTCTTGCAATGGGATGTAGTTCAGATTCTGAGGGAGATGCAGATGAAACAAAGGTAATAGGGGAAGATATAGAAGGGGCAACAGAGCTTACCTTTTGGACTTTTAATGAGCTGCATATGAGAATTTATGAAGACGCGGTAATTAGATGGAATGAAGAATTTCCAGATAATCCAATTACATTAACAGCGGAGACGTATCCTTATGATAATATGCATAACAATCTTCTGTTGGCTTTGCAATCAGGGACAGGAGCACCTGATATTGCGGATATTGAACTTGGTAGATTCCCAAATTATTTACAAGGAGAACCGCAAATTTTACCGATGAATGACTATGTAGAGCCTGTATTAGATGATTTTATCCAATCTCGTTTTGATATTTATTCTAAGGATGGAATTTATTACGGCATTCCTACACATGTCGGAGCAACCGTAGCTTATTACAATAAGGAAATTATGGATGAAGCAGGAGTTGATATTGAATCTATTGTTACTTGGGATGACTATGTAGAGGCAGGTAAAATAGTATTAGAGAAAACAGGTACTCCAATGCTTACGATAGAAACGGAGGATTATTGGTCATATTGGCCATTATTAGCCCAACAAGAATCTGATTTTTTTGATGAAACTGGAGAAGTTATTTTAGATAACGAAATAAATATTAAAACATTAGATTTTCTTTCAGATTTAATATATAAAGATGAAATTGGCGAGATAGCTCCAGGAGGAGGACATCACTCTGAAGAATATTATGGTTTTATGAATGATGGGGGCGCAGCATCTGTAATCATGCCAATGTGGTATATGGGAAGATTCACAGATTATATGGAAGATTTAAAAGGGAAAATGGTTATTAGACCAATGCCAAGCTGGACAGAAGGTGGGAATCGCTCGGCAGGAGCTGGAGGTACTGGAACTGTTGTTACGAATCAAACAGAGCATCCTCAATTAGCAAAAGATTTTTTAGCTTACGCGAAGTTATCTGAAGAAGGGAACCTTGCTCTTTGGGAGATTATGGGGTTTGATCCTCCAATGTGGAAAATATGGGATAGTGAACAAATAAGAGAAAGTAATAAATACTATGAATACTTCGGTGACGATATTTTTGACACTCTTTTAGATGTGAGAGATGAAATAAATTCTATTAATATTACAGAGAAAAATCCAATAGCACAGCAACTGCTGACGACAACTGTTTTTAACAATGTATTGAGAGCTCAATCTCAATCAGCAGAAGAAGCCCTTCGTTTAGCAGCAGATGAAATACGAAATCAATAAAATTGAGAAAGGAGTATGATGGCGTCAGTTTATCTTACTCCTTTAATTAGTCTAGGAAGTGAGGAATTTACAATGGAGTCTGTAGTAGATAAAAAAAATCCATCTAAACAAAAACGATGGAAAAGAATCGTTCAATCGAAAAAATTCGCTCCATATGTGTTTGTATCACCTTTTATCCTTTCGTTTTTATTGCTATTTTTATATCCATTATTAAATGGTGTTTCAATGAGTTTTCAAAGTATATTGCCTGGTCAAAATTCATACATTGGCTTTACTAATTATGAGCGTATTTTGAATCCGACTTTTTTTAGGGCTTTGTTTAACACCTCGGTATATGTACTATTAACGACAGTCATTTTAGTAGCGATTCCTATTTTTCTTGCTATTCTATTAAAATCCTCCTTTATAAAGTTATCCTCCATATTTCGAGCTGCGCTTTTCATTCCTGCTCTGACTTCCGTCATCGTAGCAGGGGTCGTATTCCGTTTAATGTTTGGTGAATCCGATACCGCAATAGCAAATACAATTATTGGTTTATTAGGGTTTGACCCAGTGCAATGGAGGTATGGTGCAGTTTCGGGTATGTTTTTAATGGTTTTATTAGCTTCTTGGAGGTGGATTGGCGTAAATATCATTTATTTTATGGCTGGGTTAGCTAATATACCTAAAGAGCTTTATGAAGTAGCTGAAATAGATGGTGCCGGTATTTTTCAAAGGTTCTACCATATTACTTTACCTTTGTTAAAACCAGTAACTTTATACGTTACCACTCTAACTATTATTAATGGTTTTAGAATGTATGAAGAAAGTTTTGTATTTTGGGAAAATTCATCTCCTGGAAATATCGGACTAACAATCGTAGGGTATATTTATCAGCAAGGCTTTCAAATGAACAATTTAGGATTTGGCTCTGCTGTAGGTGTGGTTTTAATGAGTATTATTTTTATGGTTAGCATCGTTCAATTAAAGTTTTTCGGTGCGCTCAAGAAGGAGGACTGAGGAGATGAAGAAGAATAAAATTTTAGTAATCCTGATGAGTTTAATAATGGCTTTTATTGGGTTTGTAGCAATGTTTCCTTTGATTTCTTTAATCGTTTCATCTTTTCGACCTTCATCAGACTTAATGAGAAATGGAATAACTTTATTTATACCGCTAGAATCATTAAGTTTTTCCAATTATCAACATATATTCACTCAAGCAGGAAATTATTGGACATGGTATGGGAATAGCTTACTAATTTCAATTCTTGTTATTGTTCTTTCTTTATTTTTTTCATCCATGGTAGGCTACGCTCTTGCTGTTTATCATTTTAAGGGGCGCCAACTCATTTTTATTTTAGTTTTACTAATCTTAATGGTTCCTTTTGAAATATTAATGCTTCCACTTTACCAGCTTATGACTACTTTAAGGCTAATCGATACCTATACAGCGGTCATATTGCCTATGGTTGTCGCCCCCATTGCTGTGTTTTTCTTTAGACAATATGCGCTAGGATTGCCTAAGGAAATCATGGAGGCAGCTCGAATGGATGGTTGTAATGAATATGGGATTTTCTTTAAGATAATGGCCCCTTTAATGCTCCCCTCCTTTGCAGCGATGGCTATTTTACAAGGGCTAGGAAGTTGGAACAATTTTTTATGGCCTTTAGTTGTTTTACGTTCTAATGACATGTTTACCTTACCAATAGGTTTAGCTACCTTGCTTACTCCGTATGGAAATAATTATGACGTATTGATAGTTGGTTCAGTTATGACTGTATTGCCTGTTATTATTTTGTTTTTATTTTTCCAACGATATTTTATTTCTGGTTTATCGGTAGGAGGAGTAAAAGGGTAATTTATTTCCTTAGGAAGCTTTGAAAGTGGAATTCAAAAGTTCAGTTTGAGATTATTATAGTCATTTTCGTATTTTATACCCAACTTTATCACTCTTTTTGGGGTAAATCCCCTTAATTGGATCGTAATAGGGATTGTATCTCGCTCTGTCAAAGCCTGTAGGAGTTTTTTGAAGTGTTCAATAAAGAGTAATGATCAGTTACTCAAATATAACATTATGCACATGTGGCTAGGCTTATACATAGGCTAAAGGAGATATGGAAAACCGAAGAGGAGTGAGATGGTGCAAATACATGTTGTTAAAAGAGGAGATAGCATCTGGCAACTAGCAAATTCGTATGGAGTTAGCGTAGAAATGATTAGTGATGCAAATCAATTGCAAAATCCGAATGCTTTAGTAGTAGGGCAAGCTTTAATCATTCCTACCTCAGGACGTTATCATAGAATAAAACAAGGTGATACACTCTTGAAGGTAAGCGAATATTATCAAGTGACGGTAGAATCGATTTTGAGGGCTAATCAACTAAGAGGGAATGAAAGTATCCCAATTGGTTATCCGCTCTTTATTCCAACCTTAGCAAGACAAAAGCCGGTAGTAGATGTATCAGCTTATGTAGATTTAAATATTACTGGTGAAAATTCACCTCAAGTATTATCTGAGGTGGCGCAGTATTTAACTTTTGTGACGATTTTTAGTTATGAATTAAATGCAGATGGAACGTTAACCCCTATTAATGATCAGCCTACTATTGAAGCTGCCAAAAATCAGAATGTTGCACCATTAATGGTTATTACAAATTTAAAAGAAGGTGCATTTGATACGGATATCGCTACAACTGTTTTGCAAAGTGAAGATTTGCAAAATAAATTATTGGATGAAGCGATATCGATTTTAGATGAAAAAGGTTATGCTGGAATTGATTTTGATTTAGAATATTTAGGGGCGGAAAATCGAGAGCCTTATCATCAATTATTGCGAAAGGCTAGAACTCGTTTAGATGAAAAAAATGCTTATTTATCAAGTGCTTTAGCACCCCAAACAATGGAAGGGATGCAAGGCGTATTATATGAAGGTCATGACTATGCTACTCAGGGAGAGATTGTAGATTTTGTTTTTTTAATGACCTATGAATGGGGTTGGACGGGTGGACCTCCAATGGCAGTTGCTCCAATTAACCAAGTAAGAAGAGTGGTCGAATATGCTTCATCTGTGATGCCTAGTAATAAAATCATGTTAGGTATTCCTTTGTACGGGTATGATTGGACTCTTCCTTATGTCCAAGGAGAAACGAGGGCTAAAGCGATTGATCATCAAGATGCGATTGAACTTGCTTTCAAGTATCAGGCGGAAATATTATTTGACGAACAGGCTCAATCTCCTTACTTTAATTATTGGGATGAAGCTGGGAAACAACATGAGGTATGGTTTGAGGATGCTAGAAGTATTCAAGCGAAATTTGATTTAATAAAGGAATTTCAACTAAGAGGCTTTTTTTATTGGGTATTAGGATGGGACTTTCCACAAAATTGGCTGCTGATAGAAGAAAATTTCACCGTTAATAAACAAGCATAATGAAAGATTAAGCTGCTCGCTAGGAATTCACGAACCCTATTGAGCAGCTTTTTTGGTTATTTTATGAAGATCTAACATACAATAAGAACATTCGTTGATGAGATTAGAAATTAAAATAAATACGCAATAAATATGATAATTCTTTGTATTCCTGTTGCTGACGAATATTTTCATAAAGTCCTTTAATGATAGCATTCGCCAATGTTTGCTCTCCCTTTAAATGCTTATGTAAAAGCTGTAAAGATTCTTCTTCGATTTCTCTACCTTTATTTGATTTCATTGAATCTAATGCTTCCTCTATAAGATAAGTCAGCTGTTTACTAGAAATATCTACTTCAAATTTTGTATTCATAAATTCGTCAATATCAAAGTTTAAATAAGGGTTTTTTACATGGTGAGCTAAAATATCTGTCATCTCAACTAAAGAATGAGCAAGTTTTTCAAAGTCAACTGGAATTTTATAGACTAAAAAAAGCTTTGAATAAATAGTAATAAGTCCATACATACAATAGGTTAAATCGTATTTATTTTTTTCGATTTTCGTTCCATAAACTTGATTTAACAAATCATAAATATTTTTTTTCATGAGCCGTTCAAATTTGCTTATAATGTTCAATAATTGATTGTTAAAAGTGTGATTTTGTTCTTTTACAAATATCTTTGTAAAGGAAATATTTTTTTCTAGAGATTGTAGAGATGTTTTGTAAAAAACATAAAGTACATCTTTAGAATTTGCATGATTTATGACTGATTGGTCAATATCGTATATTATTTGTTTAGAAAACTGTTCGATTAGACTAATAATTAGCTCATCTTTTGATTTGAAATGTAAGTAAAAAGCTCCCTTGGATATCCCGCAATAATCGGTAATTTGTTGAATGGATGTTGCCTCTGTTCCTCTTTCAGCAAAAAGCTTGAGTGCTTTTTTTATAATCAAATTTTTCTTATCCATCTGCTTTTTGCACGCTCCTTTTTACATTCTTTTTTGTTTGACAAATGACCGGTTGGTCATTAATATTAATAATTAGATTTAGATATAGATTATAAGGGGTAGGTGTAATATGCAAAGTTTAGTCAATTTTGTTCTAAAAAACAAGCTCGCAGTTTGGTTACTAACCATCATTATCATTGTTACAGGGATTTATTCAAGTACAAGAATGAAAATGGAGACACTTCCAGATATTTCGCTTCCCTATTTAATGGTCATGGATGTTTATCCGGGCGCAACTCCAGAAGAGGTTATGAAGGGTGTTTCGATACCTCTAGAGAAAACGATAGAGAACTTAGAGGATGTAAAATCGGTCTACTCCAATTCGTATTCGAACATGGCAAGTATCCAAGTTGAATATGATTATGGAGTTGATATGGATGAAAAGAAGAGACAATTGGAATCTGCTTTGTCTAATGTAACTTTGCCAGAGGGAGCTCAAGAGCCACAAATTACGGCCATTAGTATGAATATGATGCCAGTCGTAGCATTGAGCATCAGTAGCTCTGCGGAAGATATTGTAGATTTAACGAATACGGTAGAAGAAGATCTTTTACCTAAGATTGAAAAGATACCTGGTGTTG
>NZ_LTAO01000036.1:0-673 GCF_001590785.1 Alkalihalobacillus trypoxylicola | reverse complement strand
GATTTCTCTAGGTTTGTATGAATTTGAAGAAGGTGAGCAGGCAGTTGCAGTTGATGGGAAGTTTATGACTTTGACTGAGCTGGAAGAGATGCTTATTCCMGTTACACCTTCGGAAGAAAACCCTAYTCCTTTTGTAACATTAGCAGATGTGGCAGATATAGAAGTGATTGGTTATGTAGAATCGCTTTCCAGAACAAACGGAGAAGAAGCGATTGCCATTCAAATCGTAAAGGGGCCACAGGATAATACAGTAGATGTCGTAAATCGAGTAAAGGAGCTTGTAAATGAGGAGCTTGAAGCGAAGGAAGGGCTTATCGTTGATATTTCCTTAGACCAAGCAACCCCTATCGAAGAATCTATTTTTACCATGGTAGAAAAGGCTCTCTTTGGTGGTTTGATTGCGATTTTAATTATTTTGCTGTTTTTACGTGACTTTAAATCGACGATTATATCGATTGTTTCCATACCGGTTTCATTATTTATGGCGCTACTCGTATTAAATTGGATGGATATTAGCTTAAATATTATGACACTTGGTGCGATAACGGTTGCGATTGGACGAGTGATCGATGAYTCTATTGTTGTTGTGGAAAATATATATAGAAGATTACATTTAAAAGAAGAGAAGCTGACAGGGCGTGCTCTTGTTCGGGAAGCGACCATTGAAATGTTT
>NZ_LTAO01000035.1 GCF_001590785.1 Alkalihalobacillus trypoxylicola | reverse complement strand
CTTACTCTGTTGCGTATGCGTCGATGTTACTCGGAGCTTATTCATTGTTGAATGGCTCGTTGCTCCACCCCGCGACGTTATAAAGTAATAGATGTTGTTAGCTTCTACGAAGAGACATCTTCCTCTTCTTGTCTTACTCTGTTGCGTATGCGTCGATGTTACTCGGAGCTTATTCATTGTTGAATGGCTCGTTGCTCCACCCCGCGACGTTATAAAGTAATAGATGTTGTT
>NZ_LTAO01000034.1 GCF_001590785.1 Alkalihalobacillus trypoxylicola | reverse complement strand
TTATCATATCCTCCGTGTGTGATGGTTTTTCGTCGAACTCATTGTAACACGGACATGATAATGGCCTTTTCTTTTTACACAATTATATGGACTTAATCGCTCTCCAGCTTTTTCGGGTGAATAGAGCTCTTTTTTTTGACCCTTTTCTTGGCTCAGCAGCTTTTTCGGGTGAATAGAACTCTTTCTTTTGACCCTTTTCCTGGCTCTCCAGCTTTTTTGGGTGAATAGAGATCTTACCTCTGCTCCTTTTTCCGGCTTCATCGCTTTTTACGTCCAATACAGCTCTCCCCTTTCAGATGTAATAAGTGAAACTTGACGTTTAACGTTCAAGGAGGCTAGGGAATATTTGATTATATAAAGAGGGTTATACGAAATAATCTTTAAGAGAGGAATTTAACTTATGAGCAACTATATTTATGGAAATACCCCGTGCTTTTTAGGGGCAGCTAATATATCTGGAAGTCAAAGCTTCGATCATGTAGACGCAATCATATACGGAGTGCCTTGGGAGGGCGCTGTCACTTGGGGAGATTATACTGGCTGTGAATTAGGGCCAAAAGTGATGCGACTTAGTTCGGGTCGTTATAGTGGTTATTTACCTGAGCTTGACCATATCGATGTGTTTGAGTTTTTAAAGCTTGGAGACTACGGTGATGTTGATGTTGTACCTGCAGATGTGGAAAAAACGATGACAAAAATTGAAGAATTTACTAAACCACTTTGGGAAAGTAACAAATTCTTAATTGGCTTAGGTGGGGATCATGGGATTACCTATCCTATAGTAAAATCTTTAGTGGAGAGCTCTAATAAAAAAGTTGGCATTATTCACTTAGATGCTCATTATGATAATATGCCTTCACATAACGGGGATTTGTACGCAAGGTCTACTCCGTTCAAACGACTATATGAATTGGAGGGTGTTCGTAATGAAAGTATTATTCACACCGGTATACATGGTCCAAGAAACAAACCTGAAAGTGGTCGGAATGCTAAGGAGGCTGGTGCAGTAACACTAACCATAAATGATATTCGTGAAGCCAACAATTTAAAAAAACTTGCTCAAGACATTCATAAACAAGCTGCTGCGAATGTGGATCTGGTTTACTTAAGTATTTGTAGTGATGTTCTTGATTATGCGTTTAATCCAGGTGGACCTGTTGATGGTAACGGGTTAACCTCCTATGAGCTTTTAACGATGGTACATGAAATAACAAAGCTTGGAGTGGTTGGGATGGATTTTGTAGAAGTATATCCTCAGCAAGATCCTAATCAATTTTCAGCCCATTTAGCCTCAACGATTATCTTATACGCTTTAGCCGGTCATATTAAAAGCAAGCAGGCGCTTTAAACAAAAGCTGTTTAACCATCATTGGTTATACAGCTTTCTTACATGAATCTAATAGTATTCTTTCATTCTAATGGGCAAGCTATTTTTACTGAGGTGAGTCCATGCTAACATTTATCGTTATTTTAATGGTAACCATATTATTTCCTATTATCATGATACTATTTTCTCGAAATAACGTGCTTTCATTTACTTTCGATGCTTTAGCTTATTTGTTTTTTATTCTTTTTAGTTCTCTTGCTGCCTATTATGTATGGGAAATTTTGCGGACAGGAGAGGTTTTTATGACGACCATTCATTCCCTTTTCTTGAATCCTTTTTTTCTAATAGCTAGTAGCTATCTTGGATTGTATGTCATTTACCAATTACTTACTGTATGCTTAAAAAACAAATTTCTAATAAAATGACCATGCTCCTAAAGCTTTGGAAGCTCTTCTTTCTTTGAAGCGAGCTTTTGCCATAAACGATACAAACCATAAACCAATACTAAAAAAACAAGATAAGCTCCCCCGATAAATAGTAGCTGAGTTGGATTGTTAACAAATGAATTACCAACCGTTGCAAATAGTATCATAGCAGGTATTTTCCCTAAAGAAGAAGCTATTGCATAAGATAAAAAACGCACTCGGCTTAATGCAGAATAAATATTCACAATGATAGAGGGGATAACTGGTATCAATCTAGTAATAAAGATAGTCATAAACGCATTTTGTTCAAACAGAATGGTCACTTTAGCAAGAGAGCGATAACGGTTTAATAGCTGATGCCCCCAATCTTGATATCCATAACGCACAAAAATGAACATAATAATAGAAGCTAAAGAAGAACCTATCCATGTAATCGTACTTCCTAATAAACCACCGTAGGCTGCACCTAAAACAGCTCCAATTAATGGATATGGAATAATTGGAAACAATGCAAATATAGTAGCTAAAAGTGCTGTTAATAAAAGAAACTGCGTACCACCTTCTTGTAGCCAAATTAAGAGATTTTCTCCATATAAAAAAATAAGAATAGCCACTGCTATATATATAAGAATAATACTAATCTTTCTAATCATTTCTCTCAATCCACCTCCTTCTCTATTATTTCGATAATGAATAAAAGTGTAAAGAAATAAGCGTTCAAAATTCTAAAGCTAATTAATTTCTAAAAAAAAAAAGCATTCCTACTTGGAATACTAAATCTTAGCTCAAACATTTATGCCGTACTTTTCTTTTTAAACATGCTTGATATGGATACTTCTGTTTTTTTAGAAATTCTATAATAATTTTCTATATGCTTATATGAGCTAATTGCCATTAAGATTAACCCCATTAATGTTGGGTACAAACCAAATCCGAACAAAAGGGTTGTTAGTGTAAATGCAAGATACATAAAAAATACACCAATTACTAAATAGTCACTTAATAAAGTAAAAATAATCAAGGCCAACAGACAAATAACGGTAATTTTCCAATCAAGAGCTAAAAGCATTCCTATCATAGAAGCGGTCCCCTTACCGCCACTAAAATTCATCGTGATTGGGAAAATATGTCCAATTACTACAAAAAAGCCGGCCACAAACATTAACAAGTGAATAACTTCACCTGCTACTAAATAATGCTGCCCCATTAAAGATACAACTACAATAGGGATAACCGCTTTCATAATGTCGACAAAAGCTACTATAATACCAAATTTCCATCCTAATAATAGAGTAGTATTAGAGGCACCAGCATTTTTCACTCCTGAATTTTTAATATCAATGTCCTTTATTTTTCCGACAATCTGCGAGCCATGAATACAACCAAAAAGGTAGCTCATCACTCCAATAATAAGGATATACCCCATATCTCAATCCCCTTATCTCGTTTGTTCGTCCTTACATCACTATTTGAATCTTTGAACGTAGTTTATTATATTCATTGGTTCATAATATGCGTTTACTCTATATAATTGCCTTATTGCACTACCTTTATCATACCTTAACATCCCAACCAAACGCTAACCCAATTTTTATTCAGTTAACATAATAGCATAACCATAAGGAAAAACAAGACCTATAAACGATTAACACTTGTTTGTTATCATCTTAAAAACGGTTATGGTTAAAACAAAAAACACCCTTCGAATAGTTCATTCCAAAAAGGAATTTTACTATTAAAAAGGGTGCTTTTCGTTTTGTTAATTTGTTGCCAATTCTCCATCTACATCGTATTCATCGTGCATTTCGCCTACTATCTCTGTTAAAATATCTTCCATTGTCACTAACCCAACCGTTTGGCCATTTTCATTCGTAACAATAGCGATATGAGTACGAGACTGCTGCATTTGTATAAATATTTCTTGAATCGAGCTACTTTCATTATAATGAGGAATATCATGCAAAAATTCGCGTATTCCACCTTTTCTTCCTGCCGCGATATTCGTTAACATTTCCTTCGTATTAATAAAACCTATAAACTCATTTAAATCTTTATCATTTAACACTGGATATCTTGTATAGTCATAGTAATCTAATACATCCATCCATTCCTCAAAAGATTGATTAGCCTTCAAGGTTACAATTTTTTCCTTAGGAATCATAATCTCATTTAAAGTTCGCCCATCAAAAGCAAAAATATTCTCTAAATAAAGTAACTCTGTTCGGTTAATTTCCCCGCCCTTAAAGCTATCAGATACAATAAGCTTCAATTCTTCCTCTGAATACACCGTTTCATGCCCTGCTGGCTCTACTCCAAATATACGTAGTAAACGGAAGGCAGAACCATTTAAAATTCGAATAAAAGGGTTCATAACCACTCCGAACCAATATAAAGGAGGAGCTAATAGCAAAGTCATTTTCTCAGGAAATTGAATAGCAAGTGTTTTGGGAGCTAATTCTCCAAAAACAACATGTAAAAACGTTACGACAGCTAAAGCAATACCATATGAAAAGACGGTTGCCAAAGCATCTGGGACATTAAAGTATTCAAATACTGGCTGTAATAGCCTTTGAACAGTAGGCTCACCTAATGCTCCAAGAATAAGAGCTGTAATGGTGATTCCTAATTGACAGGCTGATAAATAATAATCTAGTTCATGAGCGACTTTTTTTGCTAAAGTTGCTTTTTTATTTCCTTCAGATATCAGTTGATCGATTCTAGACATTCTCACTTTTAGAATGGCAAATTCGCCACCTACAAATAAAGCTGTCAGAATAATAAATAGAGCTACGAAGAATAAATTGACAAATAATATACTGTCCAATTATTTCCCTCTTTTTATGAGGGATTCACCTCCAAGATGATTAAGTAGTAGTATTATAGATTTCCTTCTAATACAGGGGTCTCATTGACATTTTGTTTAAATAGCACTTGTTTAATTTGAAAGTTGTCTATTTCCAGAACTGACCATGAAAAGTGGTCCATTTTAATTTCTGTTCCCACTTCAATGCTGTCGATATTTTGCGATTTGTATTGAATCCAACCACCGATTGTATCAATATCATCACTTTCATCAAAGCTTATACCGAAGCGTTCTTTCAGTTCATCCAACAAAACTCTACCATTAATGATATATTCATTTTCGTTTATTGTTTGGATATCCGCCACTTCGTCTGAATCAAATTCATCACGAATTTCCCCAACTAACTCCTCTAATACATCCTCCATGGTCAAAATGCCTGAAGTTCCTCCATATTCATCCATAATAACAGCCATATGAACCTTCTCTTGCTGCATTTTTAACAATACATCTTGTATAGAAGTAGCTTCTAAGATAAATGGTAAATCTCTCATGTACTCACTTAAATTTATCGTTCTGCCTGTTACTATTGATTTCAGCATTTTTTTCGCATTAACGACACCTAGTATTTTATCTTTGTTGCCTTCTTCAACCACTGGATATCTCGTGTAATTATAAGTATCCAATAGCTTGACTATTTCATCACTAGACATTTCAATGTCAATCGTAATCATTTCCGTCCTTGGGACCATAATATCTTTAGCCATTCTCTCATCGAATGAAAAGACATTTTCCATATATTCTAACTCATTTTTATCAATTTCTCCGCCTTGATAGCTTTGAGTCATAATGATTTTTAATTCCTCTTCTGTGTAGGCCTGATCATGACCATCCATTTTCACACCAAAAGTACGAAGTAAAATACGAGAGGTGCCATTCAAAGTCCAAATAAAAGGATACATTACCTTACCAAACCAATATAGTGGTCCAGATAAAAGCAATGTCATTCTTTCTGCAAATTGAATAGCTAATGTTTTAGGTGCCATTTCACCTACCACAACATGTAGATAGGTTACTAGTATAAAAGCAATCGCATAAGAACTCATGGACGCTACAGTATCGGACAAATCTAAATAATTAAAAACGGGATACATAATACTACTAACAGCAGGCTTTCCTAATGCACCAAGCCCTAAAGCGGTAACGGTAATTCCTAATTGACAGGCTGATAAATAATAATCAAGGTTAGAAGTAACCTTTTTTGCCACTATCGCTTTTTTATTTCCCTCTGCAATTAGCTGTTCAATCCTCGAACTACGAATCTTAACAACAGCAAATTCAGATCCTACAAAAAACGCGGTCAAAGCAAGCAATATTACAAGCATGATAAGATTGATGACGGTAAATATGTCCAATTAACTCCCTCAAAAACGAGGGACTCACCTCCAGAATTATTCATTCATTCTTTTTAAATTCCCATCATAAGAAGCTTATAATTGAATCATGCTTTTTTTGTACATCTATTAAAAGTTAAACAATTTTGATTTTTTCAAAAGGATTATCTATAGGTTAAGAGATTTACTTTAGGAATTTTTTGACCAATAATGAATGTTTAAACTTTTAACAAAAAGTACGTAAAAAAGACTAATCCAATTCGTACGTTGTATTAGTTTAACCATTTGGCCAAAATGCAATATCGCCTTCCCAATGTCCATCCCCCCAGAATAAGTTATTTTTTACTATATATATTCAACTAAACTATAACTTATCTAATTAAATCATAGAATTTTTTGAGCAGATCTTATTTAGTATAAACCGCTCAAAGTATCACGTTATAGTTTAAGAAAAGTATACAGAACCAACACCTTAAAAGCAAGTTACAATTCTCGATCCCCCATTAGATACCTACCTGAATAGTATGTTTTCCCACTAAATCATAAATATATGAGAAAAAATATCCTATTTTATCCAAGTGAATCCATTTCATCATTCATACCTTATAACGAAAACCAAGCAGTTAGGTTTTGATTTTCACTTTAGGTAGATGCTTTCCCAAGGGCTTGTCTTCAGCTAACTCTGACTACGCAAAGCTTCGTCAGAGTGGATCTTCAGACTGCGCTGATCCTTTGGGAGTCACTACCTACCGTTTCAATCATCAAGTGAATTCAAAAACTTTCAAAACATTTTCATAATAAATGTTCTATTTTATTCACTTAAACCCACTTCATCATTTCTATCTTTAATGAAAAACGAACGGTTAGGTTTTTGATTTTCACTTTAGGTAGATGCTTTCCCAAGGGCTTGTCTTCAGCTAACTCTGACTATGTAAAGCTTCGTCAGAGTGGATCTTCAGACTGCTTTAATCCTTTGGGAGTCACTACCTACCGTTTCAATCATGAAGTTAATTCGCAAGAACGTAAAACAGTTATAAATGATAGACTTGTATAATTAGGCACTACATTTTGTTCATGCTCACTATGCCTTGAAACACCTTTATTGTTTGTCTTTTTGAAAATTTAAGTGAGATTCAAACCAGAATAAAAGCTTCCTGGACAATGATTTAGATCAATAAAAAGTGAATCTTCTTTATAAGAATACTGTTAGTCCTAAATTCTTCTAATCAAAGGGCAATGCTCACTTAATTCAGTTTAAATAAATAAGCTAAATGTTTTAAAGATATTGTCGGACTATGTTAACATTTACATAGTCCATTTTTTCTGATAATTCTTAAACAAACTTTTTTTGGCATCTGAAGGAGGATTTTTATGGAGAGTTATGAAACGCGACAGCTTATTGAAGAGGCAATGAATGAATTAGCTCAGCAAACAGGCATTTTTGGAACTAATAATGAAGAAACTCACCAAGAAATTTGTTCATCGGCTAAAGAAATTTTAAAAACGACAGATAAAATTATAAAAAGTTATATTAGAGTATCCACTGAAAGAGATGGAATTCTTCGAATACCTGCTTATCGTGTTCAACACAATAATATAAGTGGCTTTTATAAGGGCGGAATTCGTTATAGTGAGTACGTAAATGAAGAAGAAGTAGAAAATTTAGCGATACTCATGACTTTGAAAAACTCCCTTTACCGTTTACCTTTTGGAGGAGCAAAAGGTGGTGTACATATAAATCCAAGAGCTTTTTCTGAAAAGGAATTGAATCAGATTAGCAGAAAGTATGTTCAGCGCTTTGCGCGTGATCTTGGCCCGAATCATGACATTCCTGCACCAGATCTTGGTACAAATGAACGCACCATGGATTGGATGGTTGGTGAGTATAAGACAATTCATCCAGGGAAGTCATATCACGGCTCCTTTACTGGGAAAAGTATAGAAAATGGCGGGGCATTAGGTAGAAGAGAAGCCACTGGAATAGGAACCTTCTTAAGCTATACACGATTAATAGATACTTGGTTAAATCAAGAGCATAAAGAACAGCCTAAACGTTTGAATCAGTGGGAAACTTTACAAAACCTTTATAACCATTCTGATCAACAAATCTCTGTAGCGATACAAGGGTTCGGTAATGTAGGCAGCATTATTGCTCTACAAGCCTATCAATATACGAAAAGGAAGCATCCTGTAATTGCCATTTCAGACCGTGCGACAACTCTATATCATCCTAATGGTCTAAATATCGAGAGGCTAATTGAGTATACAGAAGTTCACCATGATTTACCGAATAGCTCAGAGCAGCTCAAAACATTAGGAATAGAAGCTGAAATTTTACCTGCTAAGGCTGTTTTAACTATTGAGACGGATGTTCTTTTTTTAGCGGCAGTAGAGGATCAAATTATTAAAGACAACATGGAGGATGTATCTGCTAAGATATTAGTAGAAGGAGCCAATGCACCGATTTCTTTAGAGGCAGATCAATATTTCGAAAGACAAGGCAAAATCGTCATACCCGACATTCTTGCTAATGCAGGAGGAGTTATTGTTTCTTATTTAGAATGGAAGCAAAGCTTGACGACTGAAAGATATTCTAAAGAAGACATTCACCGTGAAATGTCCGAGCAAATGATTCCTACCTTATCAAATGTTTACAATCATTATTTCTCAACAAATGAAGATACGTTAAGATTCACCTGTTTTACGGTCTCACTGAGAAGGTTAACCGATTTACTGTATCGACACGGTAAACTATATTAAGCAGAAATCATTAGTGATTCAATTTATGTTTGTCACGAAATGGCTCTTGAATAGGTATACACTTTACACAGAAATGTCGTTAAAATAGCCTGCACACAAGTGGATTTCAAACTACGATTTCCTCTGCAGGAGGATGATGCTTCAGGGACTTAATAAGTAGCAGCTTTACTTATACTCACTACTTCCAAGTCGAGTATGCCCATTATAATTGCGCTCATATGGATTTAACGTTCCCTAAAGAAGCATTTTGTTTATTCTGTGACTAGAAGCCTCTCTTAACCGAAGAAAACATAAAAAACCCTTATTAAACTGTGATATGCTCCCCTAAAGATAGACAGATGAAATAAACAAAATCTGTTTACATTAGGGGTTTTTTTGTGTTTAGAAAAACTTAGGGTTATAACAGATAATACTTTTCTTGGAGATAGCCAGAAAATACCCTTTTTTAATGTTGACAAATCGTAATCATTACGTCTTAATTAATAGTAATAATTACGATTTAAAAAATTAAATATAGAAAGGATTCAATCTATGAACTTTGTTAGAAATTCTCTAAAAAAATCATCACTTTTATTAGTAATTGCCATTTTAACGTTAAGCAGTGCCTGTGCTAATGAATTACAAACTACTGAGAGTGCTAATGGCTATCCTTTAACAATTGAGAATTGTTCAAGAATGATAACTATTGAGAAGCCACCAGAAAACATTTATGTAATTGGCGGAGAAGCTGGAACAATCGTTCACGCTGCTGGTGGTTCGGATTTGGTGGGTACTTTTTCTCCACTTATTGATGAACCTCTTGGAGACGCCGAGGATGCACTTAAATCTGCAAACCTTAATCCTATCCAAACAGCAACGGATATGTCCCGAGAAATGATCATAGGGTCTGATGCAGATTTGCTTGTAACATTCGGTGTATCTGGATTTGATCCAGAGGATTTAGAATCTGTTGGCATACCTACTTATATCATTAATGGTTATTGCGGTGGATTCGGAGCAGGTCAATCAACCATTGAAAATCCAATAGAAGGCATCTTTGAAGATATAAATGCATTAGGAGAAATATTTTCAACGCAAGACGTTGCTGAATCAGCTGTGGAAGATTTTCGTGATCGAGTCGAAGCTGTTAATATACTAGCCTCAGAATCTTCTACTTCAACGATTTCTACAGCAGCCTTATTCGTTTCCGGAACAGATACTGGAATTGGCGCATACGGAAATCGAAGCATGCTGCATCAACAGATGGAATACTTAGGGTTATCAAATATTTTTGAAGACACAAATGAACGCTATTTTGAACCTAGTATTGAATCCTTTATAAATGAAGAACCTGAACGAATTATTGCCCTCTTTGAACCTGGAGATATCACAGAAGAAGACGTTATTGCTTCCCTAACCAATCGAAAAGATATTACAGATGTACCAGCTATTGTTTCTGAGAATATTATAGTTCTTGATTTCTTTTATTCAGGGCATGGAACTTTAGCAATTGATGGACTAGAAATCTTAATGGAATTAATACAGGCTGAAAGCGAATTAGAGTAAAAACTAATTTATTCAATGTTTAATAGTTAGAAAGGGTATGCATGTAATGATACAGAATCAGCAAAATTCGCCAATTAATCAAGATGATTTACATTATGAAAAACGCAGCTTAAAAACTAAGTTTTGGATCATTGGTTTTTTGTTTCTTTTGATAGTGAGTATACCAATAGCAATCGGACTGGGACCCGTATTTATCCATCCTACTACTGTTACAAAGATTCTATTTTTTAATGTATTTAATGGTACTGAAGTATCATGGTCACAATCTGATAACAGTATCATATGGATGGTACGTACCCCCCGCGTGCTCTTGGCTGCAGTAGTAGGTGCTGCATTAGCAATTACAGGGGTTGCTTTACAAGCACTTGTACGAAACGTACTAGCAGAGCCTTATTTACTAGGTGTTAGTGCTGGAGCTTCTACAGGCGCTGCACTCTCTCTTCTATTTGGCGCAGGGGCATTTATGGGTGGGAGCGCACTCACTGGTAGCGCTTTTATTGGCGCATTAAGTGCAACTGCGATGGTCTTTGCACTAGCATACTCTGGAGGGAGATTTACATCGGTACGGTTACTTCTTGCTGGAGTAGCGATTGGTTATGTTTTAAATGCAACTACAAGCTTTTTAATATTTGCATCTGATGCGCCAGAAGGTGCTCGAAATGTCCTCTTTTGGTTACTTGGCTCATTAACCCGAGCAACGTGGCAATCACTAGCTATTGCTACGCCACTTATCATAATTGGATTTATTATGCTTTTTCTATGGGCAAGAAAGCTTGATGCACTTAATTTGGGTGATGATACAGCTTCTGCCTTAGGAAGTAAACCTAACATCATCAGAGCAAAGGCATTATGCGTCATTGCACTATGTGTCGGAGCGGCGGTGTCAGTTTCTGGAGGAATTGGTTTTGTTGGATTAATTATTCCACATGTTGCCCGATTAATCGTTGGGAACGTACATAGAAGATTACTACCAGTAGCTGGTTTGCTTGGCGCTTCATTTCTTATATGGAGCGACTTACTAGCAAGAATGATCTTTGCGCCGCGGGAGTTACCCCTTGGAATTGTCACGGCAATCATTGGTGCACCATTCTTATTTTTTCTTGTACGCCGAATGAAATCATAGAAGTACTTGAACATGTAAAGGAGAGAATAGATTTGTTCGCTTCACCAAAAAAGATTACTTCTATAATAACGGGAGTATCATATGTTTAGTATCTTAAGGAATACTTCATTTCGAATGGCTTGGTTAAGCTATACGACTTCGAGTGCAGCAACATCAATTACCCCGATTATTTTAACTCTATTTCTTTTAGACAGTTATGGAGGAATCGGTGCGCTCGGACTCGTATTAGGTACACGCACTTTAGGTTTTGTAGGAGGAGCAATTCTTGGTTTTGGGATGATTGATGATCTCCCAAGAAGAAGAACTATGATTATTGCAAGTTTAGTAAGAGGAATTGCAATAATTACAGCAATTATTATATTTGATCATTCTATTTTAGCTATTTGCATAACTGTTTTTTTTGCTGGAATGGGAGAAGGAATTTTCCGCGGCGCTTATCAATCTCTAATTGCAGAAGTTATTGAAGAATCCCAACTACAGCAAGCGAATGCATTGTCTACCTTTAGTAATCGTTTCTTATTGGTAGTATCCCCTGCTATGGCAACAATTGTCTACGCATGGATAGGTGGCTCCCTATCGTTACTGGTTATTGGCCTACTCTGGTTATTCTCAATGGTATTGGCTAATACCCTCCCAAAAAGAGAAGCGAAGGTATCAATTAAATCAAAAACACGTGTTCCTTTTAAAAGCTTCGGCGAGGTTTTCGTTGAAGTATCTCGACATCGTTGGTTTATTGGGGGCCTCACTGGATTAGTTGTTTGGCTAACGCTAGGATATGCTATCCAGCAATTAACCCTTCCTGTCATAACGAGGGATGTATTTGGTAATGACACTTTTATAGGGTTCGCGCTTGGCAGCTATTCGTTAGGGGCATTAATTGCCGCACTATGGTTAGCAAAAAGCAAGCCACGCTTACCAGGCTTAATTGCTTTTATCGGATTAAGTATGTATGGATTGGTTCCTTTGGCACTAGTTGTTTTAGATGTATCACATCATTTGGGGGCGTTATTTGTTTTACTCGCATTCTTTTTAGGTGGACTTGGAATCGAAGCATTTAATATCCCGTGGTTCAGTGCAATTCAAAGAGAAATGCCACAAGATAAGATGGGGCGAATATTTTCGTTGGATTTTACCATTTCATATGGCATCGCACCACTAGGATTAGTTTTTCTACCCTATTTTATTACAACATTCGGACAAAATAACGTTTTATTAATATGTGGACTACTAACCATTGCATCCGCTCTCATTATTCTCCTTGTTCCAGGTGCCCTTCGCCTTTCTGATCCAAGATATCAAAAAGGAGATAAGCGTTTAAATAATATAGAGAGGTAATTTAAGATGATAAACGGAAAAAACATATCATTCTCTTATGATAAAAACCAAGTACTATCAAATATTAATATAGAAGCAGCTGCTGGAAATATTGTAGGTCTTATCGGCCCAAATGGTAGTGGTAAATCTACGTTCCTACGTATTCTTTATGCCACACTAGAATCTCAATCTGGAACTGTCTTCATTGATGAAGTCGCAATTTCTAAAATTTCTAGTAGAGACTTACCTTTGCACCTTTCCGTTGTAGCACAGGAAGATACTCCCGTACTTCCAATTTCAGTTGTGGAAATGGTACTTTTGGGCAGGTCTCCTCATCGTTCTTCTTTACAGTCGTACTCAAAGGAGGATTACCAAATTGTCACCAATGTTTTACAGCGTGTTGGTATTCGACATTTAGCAGAACGGAATTTTTCGGATCTGTCTGGAGGCGAGAAACAACGGGCATTAATAGCACGAGCACTTGCTCAAGAGGCGAATCATTTATTGTTAGATGAACCAACAAATCATCTAGATATTCATTACCAACATGAAATTCTACAACTGGTCCAGTCTCTTGGTGTTACAACCATCATTGTTCTGCACGACTTAAATTTAGCAGCACGATACTGCGATGAAGTTGTGCTCCTTAATGAAGGAAAAGTTGTTAGTTCCGGCTCAACAAAAGATGTACTTGTTCCTGATATTATTGAGCCTGTCTATCGAATGTCAGTTAATACCTATTATGATAAAGACTGCTTTCAGTTAATTTTCAGTCCTGAAAGACAAGCTTAGGTTTTCATATTTGCAAAACTCAGAAATATAATAAATACATTTCATTCTTTCTTGGTTTAACAGACGGATTTCGAATTCAAACTATAATTTATGAGAGGGAGATAGACCTATCAATCAAACTGTTAACATTTAAAATAATAGGGTGAGAGAAATGTAAGCTCAAACATAGTAAATGGTGCGCTCTATTTGTTTCAAACCCATTTTTCGAAGAACACGTCCATCAAATGGAACAACTTGGGTAGCTAACCAGAGTTTATATTTTTCTAGCTCCCCACTTCCTCTACCTCTTTTATGTAGCACTCTAACTTTTGCTTCAGTTCAACTTACTTCCCAATACACCAACAACTTTAAATAAATGAAACAAACAGGCATCTTGAAAAGCATACAGAAAAAAAATACTAAGATTAGTGGGTAAAGTGAGAAATGAGAGAAAGCTTGACCAAAGCCTTAGGGATTAGAATCCGTATAAAAAACCGAGCTTCTTCACTTTCATTACTGAATCAAGTATATGTTGGGACCATGGAGCTCGTGTAGAGGGAAAATTAGAATCGGAAAGAATAAGTGAAGACCTACCTTTGTCATGTGAAAAGAGGAATGATTATGGAGTTTGTAGTCTCTTTAGATAAATGGGTTAAAGTTATTCTGTCATTTATCAAAATTTTTCTGAATTTTGAAAATAAAAAAATTAATTAATGGGTATTTTTGTTAAACTATAATAATTCAACTATTGGGGGGAATAAGTGTGAGAAATTTTTTAAAGTACTTCTTGACAGCCGTTTTTTGTGTTATTTATTTTCAAATTTTTAGATATTTGTACACAACACTTGTTCCTTGGAATATAGCTACCGATCTCATTAGTATCTTCCTATTGCTTTTCTTCCTTGTACCTGCTTCTATCATCACGGCTAAAATAGTATTGGATAGAATTTAATCCGCATGAAGCTTAGATATAACCCGTTTTAAAATCATCTTATATAGCAAAACTTGAAATGAGTTGTAATGGATACATAAACTAATAACGAATAAAGAACCCTCCACTTGTAAGGAGGGTTCTTAACTTAAGCTAGCGGACACAAGTCACGGAGACTCCAGTGGGACGAAGTGGCCATGCCGAAATCTACTTTTTTAGAAAAATTAGTTCGGCAGCACCCCACCGGACGCATAGTGTCTTGTCTTGGAGAAGCGAGCAGGAGGGAAACTAGAATGTGTGGAATTCTTTATTCCTAAGTATTGTCCTGACCGCTTTTTCTATTAAATATAGTCTAGTAAATACTCAGCTAAAGCTAATACCGCTAAGGATTGACCATACGGCATTGGTGTGATTTTAATTTCTTTATAAAAATCGAGAGTATCTCCCATCCCTGTTCCTACTGAAACCTTTTGAAGAGCACCTTCCGAACTAATTTCTGAGTTAATTCCTTGTACCGCTTTTTCGCCAACTTCCTTGTATTTAGAATCTACATAGCCTTTATGAACCGATTTTAAAATTCCATATGCAAAGCCAGCCGTAGCAGATGCTTCTAAATAAGAGCTGCGGTCATTAATTAACGTGTGCCATAAGCCACTATCATCTTGATATTGTGCTAAGGTTTCCACTTGTCGATTTAGTGTGTCAATAAGAAAGGCTCTAAATCCGTCACCTTCTTTTAACTCTAAAATTTCAATGATTTCAGGAATAGCAATTGTAATCCAGCAATTCCCTCTTGCCCATAGCGCCTCCGCATAGTGATGATTTTCTTCAAATGTCCAACCATGGAACCATAGACCAGTTTTACGGTCACTTAAATATTTGATATGAATCATAAATTGTTTCTTAGCTTCTTCAATATAATCTTGTCGATTAAACAGCATACCTATTTTGGCTAAAGGTAGAACCGTCATCATCAAAGTATCGTCCCATAATTGGTTTTTATTTTCCGGACCATAGGTCATGTGCTGTAAGCCATCTTCTTTTGTTCTTGGCATTTCATTCATAACCCACTCAGCCCACTCTTCTAAATGCGGAACTAATTCTTTATCTCCTGTATCTTCATATAAAAAGGCTAGTGTTAATAAAGGAGCCATTGTATTTACATTTTTAGGAGGTACACCTTCTTCAAAGCCCTGTTTAAACCAATCTGTAACGATTTTTAGAGCCTTTTCGTCTTTTGTAGAACGCCAATATTTATAAATGCCATATAAACCTACACCTTGTGGCCAATTCCAGACACTCCAGCTTTTATCATCAACAATAAGGCCGTCAAAATTTAATAAAAACTCACCAGTATCATCCTGAATCGTCGTTAAATTTGTCATTAATAAATCAATTTGGTTAATTACTTGCTCTTTATTCATTACCTTCATCCTCTCTAATCGTCTTTATTTAAATGTTATTACTCGATATTCGTAAGGACCAACCTCAAATTTCCCAGCGCTTACTGACTCTCTTGAAAATTCATCGATAGCTTCAGCCGGTAAATCAACTTGTCCACCTTGACCGTCCATGTTCACAATAACCCAAGTTTGAGTAGAGTTCTCTCCCACTCTTGGTGCTACAATAGTGCCATTACTTACATTTGTTCTTACCGTAACATCTGCACTTGTCACATAATGGTCTATGATTTTCTTTAATAAGATATCCCCTTCTTCACCGATAGGCAAAGATCCAAGATGAACGATTTTACCATTTCCAAGCTTTGATTCTGTTAAAAATGCTTTTCCTTCACTATTTCCACCTTTTATTGTCCCTACTGTTGTCTCGTCATTTTCAAAGACAGTACTCCACAACCCTAGTGGTGCACTTTCTCCAAAGGCAGTACCTTTCGAACCCGTTCCATCGAGGGGATACGTATATAACGCTTTCACTCCAGATACTTCTTCAAGCTTACCGAGTGCTGCATCTGTATGAATCGTATGCTCTCCTGTTCTACCGCCACTTATCGGACCAACAATCCATGTCCCTCCATTTTTCACAAATTCAACGGCTCTTTCTCGATATTCATCTGAAATATGTGGGAGAAATGGAGTGAATAACACTTTATACCCCTCTAAATGAGCCGATTCTGGTAAAACATCGCGATGAATCCCTAATGAAACAAAGTGATGATAGAAATTGGTTACTAGTCCTCTAAAGTCCATTTGCTGATGAGGCTCTGTTTGGAAATAGGCCTTTGCTTGATCTGAATAAGTAAGTGCAACCTCTGCTTGAAGAGGTCTAGTCGAGATCATAATAGGCTCTATTTTCTTTCTCATTTCTTCTACTTCTAAGACTCCTTGGAAACCAACTGTTGGTTCTCCCCAAGCGCTTATAACCGAACCGTGTGGCTGTTCACAGCCCGCGCGCTGCTGTCTCCATAACCAATAACAAAATGCCTCAGCCCCTAAAGCATAGGCAGCAACCGCCTCTGCTTTTAAGTATCCGTTTGCATGTGGACTCGCATAGCTTTCAAGTGATGCGGCATAGGATGTACTCGTTTCCATAATCCAAAAATCTTTACCCTTTTTGAAATTACGCCATAAATCACAATTCATAAGATACGAAGCTTTGTTTTCTTGTGTAGCGTACGTATCAAAGGAAGCAAAATCAAGATTCTCAAATAATCTCTCATTATCTACAGCAAAAGGGATATTGCTATTATGAGTAATTGGCTCGCTTGAATATTTACGGATAATCTCTGCTTGACTATCGGAAAATTCAGCAATTTTCTCCATTGAAAATTGGCGATATTTTGTGCTGAGTGAAGAGTTATGAAGAAATGGCGCAGGGTGAGGTTGTGGCACCTGCTCAAACGAGTGATAATACTCACTCCAAATTTTTGTTCCCCAAGCCTCATTTAAGTTTTCAACCGTCTCATAACGATTTTCTAACCACTCGTGCCATAAACCTTGGCAAGTCTTACACATACATTCACTTACATGACATTTAAATTCGTTATCAATTTGCCAGCCAATTAATCCAGGTAAATGACCAATCGCTTTGGCAATATGCTCAGTGATTTCATTTGCTTTTTGTCTAAAATAAGGATGATTCGTACAAGCATGTTGGCGTGAACCATGCCCCATCGTTTCACCATTTTGATTAACATACATTCTCTCAGGATGATTATGAGTAAACCAAATTGGAGGGGTTGGGGTTGGGGTACACATTACGGTTTCTATCCCATTTTCATATAACTTATTAATGATATTCACAAAAAAACTAATATCAATTTTTCCTTCTTCTGGCTCCATCGTATGCCAAGCAAATTCACCTATGCGAGCAACGTTAATTCCAGCTTCCTTCATTAGCTTGATATCTTCTTCTATCACTTTTTCATCCCAAAGCTCAGGATAATAGGCAGCTCCATGATATAGTTTTTTAGTCAAAATAATCACTCCATATATCTTATTTAAACTTTCAATAAACCATAGAGAATGATTAATCTATAATCATTCTCTTAATCTATCTTATTTTTTCACAAATCTTATACTTTGACAACGTTTTCAATAAAATTTTATTACTTTTTTAAGTGATTTTAACAAACTTAAATGATCATGAGCTTATGTATACTGAGCTGTTGAGTCAAAATAAAGGAGTGAGCGACAATTATAAAATAAGCTTGTCTCATCGCTCACTACATGTAATAGAAAAATTAAATTCATATTTTTATATAATGCTCTTGAAAATTTGTTTTATTTCTATATTTTTTCAATTAGAAGAAAGGTTGATAAACTTCCAATTTTGATTAACCTCAGGAATAAACGTTTCTAACTTCTCTAGCTCTTCTATGAGTAACTCTGCTATTCCAAATGGAAATTCTCTTATGATTTTTTCTTCACCAAACATATCGTATCCACCTGTTCCACTTGCGCGATAGCTGCTTGTTGCAATTTGATACGTTTTACTAGAAGAAACAGGTTCACCTTTGAAAGACAATCCCGAAATTCGCTCTCCTTCCGGCTTATTCAAATCAATTTCGTACTCTATACCTTCCCACATATCATAGTTATAGCTAAGCAGTCTCGGTTTTTTCCATCTTTCATTTATAATGACCTCACCCTTTTGATCTAGAGTAAGAAATGTGGCACTAAACTCTAGTGCTTTTCTGATATCCTCTCCGCTTACCTCCATAATAACAAGCGTGTTGGCAAATGGATAAAAAGTATGAACCTCTCTTCTCGTCATGCTTTGTCCAAACGTAATTCCATGTGGAAGGAAATAGGCTGTTGACGATATTTCAGCTCCAGTTCTTTTCATCACTGCTTTGTTCACCCATTCAACAAGCGGATGCTCTTTCAACCAAATATCATGCATTGGCTCATTGATATGCATAGCATCTAGGTTCGATATAGTCGTTAATTCCTCGTCTAACCAAGCATTCACTTCTTCTTCCAGTTCAACAAGAGACTGTGTTATCGCTTCATCTGCCTCCCATTTGCTCGTTGACAGTAGATTCGTCTCTTTATTAATCATTTTAAAATGAGTCTTATCAGTTTCAACTATTAAATCAACACGTCCAACGAATTCGCCCTTTGTTCCGGATTGGATGACAGCCGTTTGGTTATCCGTTATACCTTGATAAACTAAATGCTGGTGTCCAGTAATTAAAACATCTATTTCTGGTATAGCAGCCAACATTTCATTCCCTTGATTCTCTCCGTTACTAGCTGAGAGTCTCTCTCCTGTTATAGGGTCTTTTTCAATTCCTCCATGATAGGAAATAATGATGACATCAGCAGATAAATCGTTTTTCAAAAAACTCACCCATTTTTTAGCTGTTACTACTGGGTCTAAGAAATCAAATTGATCAATGTGTCTATCTGGTTCCCAATCAGGAATTTTAGCCGTTGTTAAGCCTAAAATTCCAACTTTCACTCCACTATATTCTTTTATAAGATAAGGAGTACCAAAGTATGGTTCCTCCGTTCCCTTTTTTACTACATTAGCTGATAGCCAAGGAAATGAAGAATCATTTACAGCCTTCTCTAATGTCTCACGACCATAATTAAACTCATGGTTTCCAATAACAGCAGCATCATAACCAATACGATTGCAAGTAGAGATAACAGGATGAACCATTTCAGTTGGATTTTTCTCAGTAAAAACAAAGTGAGACAAAGGTGTACCTTGTAGCATATCCCCATTATCTATCACGATGACATGTTCTTCTTGATTTCGAACATCCTTAATGACAGAGGAAACCTTTGAATACCCTTTACCATCGTAGCTTTTATCTTGATCATTGTAAGGGGAAATTTTCCCATGAACGTCACTTGTAAACAAAATCACTATTTTCTTTTTATCCACCATCATGCTACTCCTTTAAATATAGAATCTACAATTTATATTACTGTTTTTATTATAACAAAGATAAGAATGATCTAGTAGATTAGCTCCTCTACTCCTCATCCCTTGCTTCCTAATGTCGGTAACCTGATTTTTAATAAGAAACCTACTGATTAGTAGAGTCCATTCTTTAAAAACTCATTACCATTTTACTTTAAGCCCTTTTTTCAAGTGAATTTCTGCATGATTACTTCATTCCACTTAGAGAATCTACAAATTCAATAGGACCTCGCTTCTTATGAAAAGAAGGAAGGCCCTATTTTTTATTTGTATATGCATCCATTACGCTCATGAGCTAAATTGGCGCATTCGCATCTATATTATTCTACTTTTTTGTAAGTGTAAATTGAGAGATTTCTTCATTTAAATCTACAGCTAGTTCTGATAATACTTGCGCAGAAGCAGCAACCTCTTCCATCGCTGATAATTGCTCTTGCGTGTTAGCAACAGCTGTTTCTGTTTCTTCTAGTGTAGATTTTGCAGATTGTTCAAGCATAGCTAACTGTTCCTGAAGAGTTTCCGTTTGAGTAGCGATTTTATCTGCCGAAGTCGTGACGGTTTGAATTTCTTGATTAACCTGAGTAATAGAAGAAGAAATATCTCTAAATGACTGATCCACTTCTTGAATCATATAGGTTCCTTTTGTTACTTCCTCTTGTCCACTTTGCATTTCAATCGCTGCTTTTTTTGTCTTTTCTTGAATACTAGAAAGCAGTTGATCAATATCTGTGACAGATTGCTGAGATTGCTCAGCCAAGTGTCTTACTTCATTTGCTACTACCGCAAAGCCTTTCCCACTTTCCCCAGCACGAGCTGCTTCAATGGCAGCATTTAACGACAGAAGGTTCGTTTGCTCAGAAATAGATGTAATAATTTCTAGAATAGAACCTATTTTACTTGCTTGTTGCTCAAGCTCCTTCATAGATTCAGAAGTAATCCCAACTGTTTGGTCAATATGATTCATCTGCTTGATTGCCTTAGCTATAATTTCACGGCCTTGAGCGGAACGATTTTCCATTTCATGTGAAGAGCTTTCTACCGAATGAGTAGCTGTCGTAATATGTTGGACACTTAAAACCATTTCTTTCGAAGATTCTAAACTTTGATTAGACAGCGTAGAGCTTTGCTCAGCATTTAGAGATAATGATTGAACAATTTCTGCAATTTGATTAGTCGCCGCAGAGGTTTCCTCAGAACTAGCAGATAATTGCTGTGAAGAAGAGGCTACATTTTCTGAGACATTCATAGTTTGTCCTATTAACCCTCGCAAAGAATGCTTCATTTTATTAAACGATTTGCCCAGTATAGCTAACTCATCTTTTGTTTTTATCGTTATATCATCGCTCGATAAATCACTATTAGAAATTAAATCAGCTTCTTTTACTAATTGCTTTAACGGTTTTGTTATAGCGGCAGAAAGAAGCAAAATGAGAATTATAAGGATAATAGTAGTTAATATAACCGCAATAATTACTATCGTCTGAAGCTGGTCTATGACTTGGTAATTCATATCGAGGGTTGATACCATATCAGATCTTTCATTCTCAGATAAAATTTGAAATTCAGTTCTAATTTCACGTGCTAGAGGCGTTGCTGTTTGTGATAGTACAGAGATCGCTAACTCTGTATCACCATTACGATAAAGAGGGAACACTTCGTTATACACAATATCCATCCATTGATCCGCTTTATCAATCGCGGTTTGGAGATCCTGATCCTCTGACATCGCTAGTAATCTTTCAGAGATATTGGCAATCGCTTCATTAGCTTGCTCTAATCGTTCAAGTGTTTGCTCCTCCCCCACTAACATATACGCCCTGACTAGTGCTAAACGATTCGTAACATGATAAGACATGTCTTCTTTCATTAAAAGCATCTGAAAATTCTGATCTTTCATTGTGTTCATGTTTTCATTTGATTGCGTTAAAGTAAAAATGATATAGATAGATAAAGCTAAAAATAAGCCTACCATCACTCCAAAAACGCTCAATAATTTAAATCGTATAGATTTCACTTCTGCACTTCCTCACCCATAGTTGTTGGTTATTTATTTGTTTAATATATATATCGAATAAATAACTAAATAGTTAATATTAAAATTTGAACTCCTCTACTTCATACTTATTTTTCGATTATCAGACCTCAAAAACAATCCTTAGATACACTACTAGTTTCTAGTCAATTATAAAATTCTGAATCTTTAATTTTCTCAGTGAACTAGTATATATGAGAAATTATTTCTTTTTAGTAGGTAGGTAAAAATTACTTATTTATAATCGTTTTTCTGTTTAATAATTATAGAAGGAAATATATAAGTTTATTCATAACGCCCTTTATCTGAATCCATTTCATCATTCATATCTTATAATGAAAACCGAACGATTAGGTTTTGATTTTCACTTTAGGTAGATGCTTTCCCAAGGGCTTGTCTTCAGCTAACTCTGACTATTCAGAGCTTCGTCAGAGTGGATCTTTATACTGAGCTGATCCTTTGGGAGTCACTACCTACCGTTCAATCAACAAGTGAATTCACAAACATTTAAGTCATATTTTATAATAATAGTTCGATTTCATTCACTTATAGAGCAATGATGAAATTCACCCATCTAAAATAAATTAAACCTTCTCTTTACAAAAAAATAACATTTTAAGATTCTTGAGTCATTTCTCTTTCAATATCGTTAATAATTTAATATAATGATTATATAATAATAATTATTATCTGATATTCGTTTTTCAGTATATAATTATTTTCTACTAATTTTTTAATAGAAAAGGAGAGTCGTTATGAGCGAAAATAATATCATTTCAGAAGCAAATGACAATGAAAATTCTGGTGGGAAATGTCCATTTTCCCATGGGAGTACGACTAGTCAAAAATCTAGTGGTACCACAAATAAAGATTGGTGGCCTAATCAATTAAATTTGAATATTTTACATCAGCATGATAAAAAATCAAACCCTATGGCAGAGGATTTTGATTACTCAGAGGAATTTAAGACGTTAGATTACGATTCTTTAAAAAAGGATCTTCACGCTCTAATGACGGATAGTCAAGATTGGTGGCCAGCCGATTATGGTCATTATGGACCTATGTTTATTCGTATGGCTTGGCATGCCGCTGGTACATATCGTTCTGGTGATGGACGCGGTGGTGGTAACACAGGAAACCAACGATTTGCACCATTAAATAGCTGGGCTGATAACGCCAATGTTGATAAAGCTCGTCGTTTATTATGGCCAATTAAGCAAAAATACGGTAACAAAATTTCATGGGCAGACCTATTCCTTCTTACTGGTAATGTTGCGATAGAATCAATGGGAGGAAAAACCTTTGGTTTCGGTGGTGGTCGAGCTGATATATGGCACCCTGAAGAGGATATTTACTGGGGTAATGAAAAGGAAATGCTTGGTGATAACCGTTACAGTGGCGACCGTGAGCTAGAAAATCCTCTTGCGGCTGTTCAAATGGGCTTAATCTATGTCAATCCAGAAGGTCCTAATGGTAAGCCTGATCCAATAGCTAGCGCTAGAGATATCCGTGAAACATTTTCGCGCATGGGAATGAATGATGAAGAGACCGTAGCTCTTGTAGCAGGTGGGCATACATTCGGGAAAGCTCACGGGGCAGGAGATGCAGAGCAAGTAGGACCTGAGCCTGAAGCGGCTCCTTTAGAAGCACAAGGACTTGGTTGGATTAGTTCATACGGTAGTGGGAAGGGTAGAGATACGATTACAAGTGGTATTGAAGGTGCTTGGACGGCTAACCCTACCAAATGGGATAATGGATTTTTCGAGTTATTATTTGGATATGAATGGGAACTAAGCAAAAGCCCTGCTGGTGCTTATCAATGGTATGCCAAAAACGTTCAGGACAAAGATTTAGCACCTGATGCTGAGGATGATTCTAAAAAGGTTCCTACGATGATGACAACAGCAGATTTAGCATTACGTCTGGACCCTGACTATGAAAAAATTTCTCGACGTTTTTATGAAAACCCTCAAGAGTTTGCCGATACATTCGCAGTAGCTTGGTTTAAATTATTGCACCGCGATATGGGGCCAAAAGCACGTTATTTAGGACCTGAGGTTCCAAAAGAAGATTTGATATGGCAAGATCCAGTTCCATCTGTTGACTACGAATTATCGGACGAGGAAATAGAAGTATTGAAACAGAAAATTCTTGATTCAGGTCTTTCCATTAGTGAGTTAGTAAAAACAGCATGGGCTTCTGCAAGTACTTTCCGTGGTTCAGATAATCGAGGCGGAGCGAACGGGGCAAGAATTCGCTTAGAACCTCAAAAGAACTGGGAAGCCAATGAGCCGGAGCAACTTGATAAGGTATTAACGACTTATGAAAAACTACAAAGCTCTCTAGATAAAAAAGTTAGTATCGCCGATTTAATTGTACTTGGTGGAAGTGCGGCTATCGAAGCAGCAGCAAACAATGCTGGATTTAGTGTGACGGTTCCATTTGAAGCAGGTCGCGGTGATGCAACAGTTGAACAAACAGATGCTGAAAGCTTTGAATATTTAGAGCCTGTAGCAGATGGATTCCGCAACTTCCAAAAGAAGGAATACTCTGTAACATCAGAAGAATTACTTGTTGATAAAGCTCAATTACTAGGATTAACTGCACCAGAGATGACTGTTCTAGTAGGGGGACTTCGAGTATTAGGTGCAAATCACAAAAATTCCAAACATGGAGTTTTTACTGAAAGCAGCAATGCTTTAACAAATGATTTCTTCACCAATCTATTAGATATAGGTATTGAATGGAAGCCTGTTGATGGCTTAACTTATCAAGGATTGGACCGTAAAACAGGGAAGATTGTTCAAACCGCAACACGTGTTGATTTAGTATTTGGTTCGAATTCTATCCTTCGCTCTATTTCAGAGGTGTATGCTCAAGATGATAATAAAGGGAAGTTCGTACAAGATTTCATTAGCGCTTGGGTAAAAGTTATGAATGCCGATCGTTTTGATCTTAAAGCAAAAAGGCTAGAATACACCAAATAAAAAAACTTCATTTGAATAGTTATGAGACTAGTACAAAAGCTGATTTAAAATAGCCTGTAGCAAAACTTGAAATACTCTGTACACAAAAAGGACCTTACTTCTTACCAAAAGAAGAAAGGTCCTTTTAAATTTCTAGATTCTCTTTGAAGGACGTAAGCTAGTGGTTGAATGAAGTGTCCATGCCGAGCACCTATCATGTGTCGATTTATTCATCCAGGTTTATGGTTCGAGCCCCTTTTATGAATTTTTTATCAGCAAGGCTTTTTAAACTTCACCACTCCAGCGATTAAATAACTGAGCATCAATATTAAATTGATCAAGTGCCTTTCCAACGGTTTGATTAACAATATCCTCAATGGTTTGAGGCTTGTGGTAAAAAGATGGGACTGGCGGAAGAATCACTCCCCCCATTTGCGTAACTAAGGTCATACTTTGTAAATGACTTAGGTTAAATGGAGTCTCTCTTACAATAAGAACCAGCTTTCTTCTTTCCTTAAGCTGAACATCTGCTGCTCTCGTAATTAATTCATCGTTATAACTATGAGCAATAGCAGACAAAGATTTTATAGAACAAGGCGCAACTATCATCCCATCTACTTTAAATGAACCACTCGAAATAGACGCTCCAATATCTTTTTGTTCGTACGTAAAATCAGCTAAATTGATCACTTCATCTAAATGATAGCTCGTCTCATAAGAAATCGTCTTCTCTGCTGCCTTACTAATAATCGCGTGACTTTCTACTCCAATAGATTTCAACACCTCTAGTATTCTAATACCATAAATCGCTCCGCTTGCTCCCGATATACCCACTACTATTTTGGTCATTCTTTACCCTCCACTTAAATTGCTATTAACATCTGACCGTTTTTGCTAGTGCTCTATTCGGAACATCGATACGGTCATGGCTTAATTGAATGATTGATTAGCTAAAGTATATCTATAATCATACAAAGTCACAAATAATACCCTACTATTGTTCAAAACCTGCTACTTGTAAATCTGTTCTCAAACAACAAAAAAGAGAGCTTTTTACGCCCTCTTCATCTAAATTTATAGCTACCACAATAATAAAACATTAGATACATGATTAAACCTGCAACAGCTTCTTTTTTGCCTTGGATAAAGGTTCGATCTTTCTTCCTTTGCCATGAGGAATACAATAAGGAGTGCCAAAAATCGGATCCTCAACAATATCACATTTTAATTGAAATACATCCTGCACCATTTGCTCATTTATAATATCCTCTGGCTTTCCTTGAACGTATACTCCCTTATCACGTACAGCTATAATATTGCTTGCATAACGACAGGCTAAGTTCAAATCATGTAAAACCATGACAACGGTTCGTTTTTCTAATTGATTTAAATCGTAGAGCAAATCAAGAATCTCAATTTGATGTGTCATATCTAGGTAAGTAGTCGGCTCGTCTAACAAGATGGTCTCTGTTTTTTGAGCAAGCGTCATAGAAATCCATGCTCTCTGTCTCTGACCTCCAGATAGCTGCTCTAATCTTTTATTCTTGAACTCAGTCATGCCCGTTACTTCTAATGCTTTATTAACCATAAGCTCGTCCTCTTTGGACCATTGTTTTCGCCAGCTTTGATACGGATATCTCCCTTGCTTTGTAAGCTGGTAGACCGTCAAACCCTCTGGAGCAATTGGACCTTGTGGAAGTATCGCTAATTTTTTAGCCACTTCTTTTGTCGATAACTTTTTTATCTCCTCGTTATCTAAAAATACACTTCCTTTAGAAGGTTTAATTAAACGAGCAAGTGCTCTTAATAAAGTAGATTTTCCACATCCATTAGCTCCAACTAATACTGTAATCTCACCCGCCGGAATCTCTAACTGAAGATCTTCAATGATATTTTTATCACCATAATTTAAGGTTAAAGAGCGTACTTCAATCATATAAAAACCTCCTAAATATTTCGATTACGGTACAGCAAATAAATAAAAAATGGAGCACCGATACTCGCTGTGAAAACACCTGCTGGAATATCTGATGGCAAAAAGACTGTTCTACCAATTAAATCAGCGATCATAACGAGAAGCCCGCCGATTAAAGCAGCAGTAGGAATATTTCCAATAAAAGAGCGTCCGATCATCATTCGTGCAATATGAGGTGCCATCAGGCCTACAAATCCTATTCCTCCTGCAAAGGCAACCGCTGATCCTGCAAGAATGACACTAAGAATAAGAAAACCTACACGATACTTTTGAACTTCCACACCAAGACTAGTTGCAACCCCATCGCCCAGTTCTTTTACACTCATTGACCTAGATAATATCATTAAGATTGCTGTACAAGCAATAATGATCGGAATAAAGGTATATATCTCGTTCCAGCTAGCTCCATAGAGGCTACCCGTAATCCACAAATAAGATTTGGTCGTTATGACCGTATCACTCATGACAATCAGAAATGTTACAATAGCATTCATAATCGCCGAGATCCCAATTCCCATTAAAACTAAACGAATAGGGGTTACCCCTTTTTTCCAAGAAAATACATAGATAAAAAAAGAAACAACTCCAGCTCCCGTTATGGCAGCTAATGGAAGCCATTGAGCACCTATGGTTCCCATAAAAAAGGCTATAAATACGATTGCACCTACTGAAGCTCCACTCGTTATACCAATAATATCTGGAGAAGCAAGCGGATTGCGAACCACACCTTGAAGAATTAACCCTGAAATGGCTAAGGCTGCCCCTACTAAGAAAGCTAATATCGTGCGCGGAAGCCTCCATGTATGTATCACAAAATCAAGAGACGAATCTCCTACCCCAACTAAATATTTAATCACTTCAAAAGGGTGAATCCAATCACTACCCATAGTGAGACTAAATAAAAAGAAGAGAATGTTTGTTAAAAGAAGAAGAAGGATGATTATAACCGTTTTTCCATGTACTTGGAAAGAAAAGTAATCGTTTTTTGATCGTAGCTGATAATATTTATTCATCCCTTTTCAATCCCTTTCTCGCTATATACACAAAGAACGGCGCACCTATTATTGCCGTCATTACACCAATTGGAACTTCCTGTGGCATAATGACTAAACGTGCGACAACATCTGCAAACAATAGTAAGGTTGCTCCCGTTATAGCACTAAAAGGAATGACCCACCTGTGGTCGGTTCCAATTAACCCTTTAACGATATGAGGAACGATTAATCCAATAAATCCAATAGCCCCTGCGACCGCTACTGCTCCACCCGCTAAAACAATGACAACTATTCCAATGATTATTTTAATTAACCAGGTTCTCTGACCAAGGCCTTTTGCTACATCTTCACCAGACAGTAGTATGTTAATCGGTCTTCCTAAAAAGAGAGCTATGATACTAACAGCTCCTATATAAGGAAGAACTGAAAAAAGCATTTCTAAATTTCGCCCTGAAACAGAGCCCGCCATCCAAAATAATATACTTTGAATCGATTGCTCATCTATAACAAGAAGTCCTTGTGTACCTGAAGCAAATAATGCTGAAATAGCGGCACCTGCTAAAATGATACGTAATGGACTTAACCCATCTCTCCCTATACTTCCTAACAAGAATACGAAAACCCCTGCGATTGCTGCGCCTAAAAATCCCATCCACATATATTGCTGCAAAGAGTTCATTGAGAGGTATGTGAGAGATAGTACGATAAAAAACAAGGCCCCTGCATTTACTCCTAATAAGTCAGGCGAAGCTAACGGATTTCTCGTTAGCGCCTGCATTAAAGTACCAGCTATTGCTAAACTAGCTCCGACCGTCATAGCAATTAATGTTCTCGTTAATCTAGAGGTCATGACAATGACATGCTCGGTTACAGAAGAATCATAAAATAACAATGCTTCTATTGTTGTCGAAAAAGGAATCGTCGTTTGCCCAAGCGACATACTGAGTAGCATAGCAAACACTAACAATATAAAACTAAGAAGCAATCCTCCAACTTTATAAGAAGTATATTGTATCAAGCGCTCCATTTTTATTCTGTAAGCTCTAGCCTATCGTAGATATCATCTAACATGAGATTTGCGGCTAATATTCCTCCACCCATATTCCAAATGACTTCATCCACTATATAGCTTTGATTTGCTTGCACAGCATCAAGATTTCCCCATAAAGGATGTGAAATCCAATCCTCATATGTTTCTTTAACCGCTTCGTCTTCATTCATGAAAATATAAAACACATCAGCGTTCATTTGGGGAATAGACTCTTGATCGGTCAATAACATTATTTCTTCATCTGAACCTTCTAAATTTTTTGGTCCATTAAATCCTAATTCAGTTAAAATAGAACCTGCAAAACCGGTGACATAAATTCTTGCATGGTCAGCTCTAAAGTTTAAAACAGAAACATGCATAGGCCAGTTTTCAATTTGTTCCTCTGCCTTATTTTGAAAGTCAACGACTCGATTATCCCAATCTTCAATTAATTGAGCAGCAACATCCTGTTGGTTCAAAGCCTCTCCCATTAGTAGAGTTGTCTCTTTAAAATTATAAAGTGATTCATCCGCTACTGTTGGAGCGATTTGCGATAGCTGCTCAAAAATCTCTTCATGTCTTATTTTTGAAGCAATGATTAAATCGGGATTCAATTTTGCAATTTCTTCTAGGTTCGGTTGAGTTTCTTCTCCTACTAATGAAACATCCTCCAAATCATCTCTTAAATACTGATAAACTGGCTTTTCTAACCACGATTCCACCATACCAACTGGTTTAATCCCCATCGCTACTGCTGTATCCGTTGCACCTTGATAAAGAGTAACAATTCTTTGTGGTTCTCCTTCAATATCTGTTACACCTAAAGCATTTTCAACACTTCTAATATTTCCTTCAGAATTTTCGGCTTGCTCCGTTTCTTCTGTATTTTCTGCTTCGGTTTTTTCTATTTCTTCACTATCTTCGGTTGCCGTTTGACAACCAACCAATAAAATCATTGTAAAAATCAGAAAAATTGGTATAATTAACTTTTTATGTAGCATGTTATTAGCTCCTTTTATTTTCATCTTGTTGAAATTGATTATCATTATCAATTGAATTATAAAGGACTTGTCTCTTATAATCAAGAACATTTTTTTCAGATCATTGTTGTATTTCTTTCTCTCATTTCCCATGCAGTTCGCAAGCCAAATATTCCTATGTAGTTTTTCTGCACTTAAATTCCACTTGCATAATCCAACAACCTTGCTAATGAGGAGGTAATGTATTTGTCTGCTTATCCTGAAGAAACTGATTTTATCTCTCTTTTTTGTACAGAACCTCAGAAGCTTGATGAAGAGCTCAGCTTTTTTTATAATCAATCAACCTTTCTTCAACCTTTCTGTTTGAAAACAGCTATGAAACCTTCAAAATAACTATCTCACCAAGTTATAATGAGTTCAGCTTACAGGTAACCGAACAATCAACCAAAAGCTTATTAGCTCATTATCAATTTACAACTCTTTCAAAAATAGAAATAGTAAAAGACTCAAAAGAATCCGTACAAGTTTTAATGATATTAAATGATCAGGAATGGTTTAGCTCTGTTCAGATTTCTTTCAGACCACGATTCAAAATCATATTCAAACAGTATAGGCATGAGTGATCACGGCTAGTAATAAAGTCTAATAGTTAAATAAACTTTGACTAGCAATAACAAATAGTCTTAACATAAAGCAAACAGCCACATCGTTTTTACGATATGGCTACTAATATTTATTAAAGTATACTCTCACTAACTAATATACCTTTTAAAGCTATTCGTTGCTTTCCATCCAATGTACAAGTAATCAATGTAATCTCTTTTTTCCCCTCTTTATCAAGCAAGATATCTGTTTGGGTAGGTTGAATAATTTCAGAAGAGATAATTTCATAAGTGAAGGTTTTGTCTTCTACGATTAGGTTTACCATAGCCCCAATAGGTACATCTGGTAGATTGCGAAAAAAACGATCTCCTCTAAAGCCTCTATGACCTGCAACGGTAAAATTCCCCTCACCCGGAACTTGATTAGGTTTAATCTGAGTCAACCCTAGATTCAAGGTTTCTTCCGTGGTTTCCGGTAAGATCATTTGATTAAGTTCGATATCAGGAATCTCCAACCAGATTACATCCTTCGCATACTCAAATTCCTCATCTACCTCTGCAGCACTTGCATCATTCGAGATAAGATTTACAGCCTGTGTTAATTGGTCGATCTCTTTTCCTGTCTGCCATTCATGATAAATTGGAATAGAGACAAGAATGAGTCCAATGAGTATGGAGGCCATTCCTGCTATTACTTTTGCCTTTCTCATTGAACTCACCTCCTCTTGTTTAAGCCATGGTCACTTTTCTTCGATTAAATACAATGAGTAAGCTTCCAACGATGATTAATAATGAACCTGCAATCAGTAGGTATCTAAACCATTCTTCCCCTGTTTGAGGTAATGTTTTAGGAACATCATCTGATGATCCACTTGTTGGCGGCGTATCAGATGATTCTGGTGGTGCTGGTGTAGTCGGTGGATCTGGTGTTTCAGTTGGTGGTGGAGTTGATTCTCCAGGTGGCAGTTTCGTATTTTGCACGAATAGCTCTAGAGTTTCCTCCATTCCAACCTGCACCGTAAACTCAATTACTTCAACTAACTGTTGATACCCTTCAGGCGCTTTCGTTTCAAATAATTGATAGTCACCTGGCGTTAAATCTTGGACATCTGCTAAGCCAAGATCATTTGTCGTCACCGTCTCAACTACTTGATTATTTCCATCTCGGATTTCAAATTCCGCACCCTGTAAGGTAACATCGGTTTCCGAATCCACTTTAATGATGGTGACATGACCTAGAATCAAGTCATTGACTGCCTCAATCATTACAACTTCCTGTTGATTAAACTCTATCTCGAATGTGATTGGAGTCTGATCAAGCTTGTAGCCAAATGGTGCTTCCGTTTCTACAAAGTAGTAGCTTCCTGGTGCTAAATTATTGACCACCAGTTTGCCTTCCTCGTCTGTTGCTAGACCGGTTTGGAGTTCGGTACCTTCAGAATCATATAACGTGAAGATCGCTCCCTCAAGTGTATCACCGTTTTCATTAACTTTTGTCAATTCAACGGCGCCTGGGCTTGCAGAGTTTTCCTTGATAACCTCCAACTGAGATTCTTGGTTAAAGACAATCTCGAATTCAAGCGGGGTGTTATCAAGTTCATACCCTACCGGAGCTTCCGTTTCTACAAAATAGTAGCTTCCTAATGCTAATTCTTCTAGGACTAATCGACCCTCTTCATCTGTCGTTAGACCGGTTTGAAGTTCATTGTCTTCTGCATCATATAACGTGAAGACCGCTCCCTCAAGCGCTTCTCCTTCTTCATCGACCTTAGTCAGTTCGACAGTGCCTGGCGTGAATTCATTAACAAAACTAAGTTCTCCTATCGTTGTTTCTCCTAAACCTATTTCAAACGGAATCGGTGTTGGATCCAGCTGATAGCCAGGGAGTGTCGCTGTTTCCACTAGTTGATAGCTTCCTGGTGCTAAATCATCAATCAACAGCTTTCCTTCTTCGTTTGTAAGCAGTCCCTCACGCAACGTATTTCCTTCGCTGTCTTGAAGCTCAAATTCAACTCCTTCGATCACTGTACCGTCTTCGTCCTCTTTCGTTAGTTCAATAGCTCCTGGGATTAAAGTATTTTCCTTTGTTAATTCCAGCTGTGCTTCTTGATTAAAGACAACCTCAAACTCGAGTGGTGTAGAGTCCAGCTCGTACCCAAACGGTGCTTCTGTCTCGACAAAGTAGTAAATTCCTGGTTCAAGATTTTCAACGACGATTCTTCCATCTTCATCCGTGGTTAGTTCCGTTTGAAGTTCGTTGTCTTCTGCATCAAATAGGCTGAAAACAGCTCCTTCAAGCGTTTCTCCAGTCTCGCCAACCTTTGTTAAGCCGACAGATCCTGGGCTAAACTCATTTACAAAGCTTCGTTCTACGATTTCTGTTTGACCTAGTGTAATGTCAAATGGAATTGGTGTTGGATCCAATACATATCCAGCAATCGTTGCTGTTTCGACTAGCTGATAGCTGCCTGGTGCTAAATCTTCTAACAACAGCACACCATTCTCGTCTGTGAGCAGCCCTTCACGCAGTGTATTTCCTTCAGTGTCCTGAAGTTCAAATTCTACCCCTTCAAGACCCGTTCCATTTTCGTTCACTTTTGTTAACGCTACGGAACCTAAGATCAATATATTTTCTTTTGTTACCTCTAGCTGCGCTTCTTGATTGAATACAATTTCAAACTCGAGTGGTATAGAGTCCAGCTCATATCCAAACGGTGCTTCAGTTTCTACAAAGTAGTAGTTTCCTGGTGCTAAGCCCTCTACGACTAAGCGACCATCTTCACCTGTTGTTAGTCCTGTTTCCTGTTCATTGTCTTCTGCATCGAATAGGCTGAAGACCGCTCCTTCAAGCGTTTCTCCTTCTTGATCGACCTTAGTCAGTCCGATAGAGCCTGGCGTGAATTCATTAACAACCCTAAGTTCTCCTACCGTTGTTTCTCCTAAGCCAATTTCAAACACAATCGGTGTTGGATCTAGCTCATACCCAGGAAGGGTTGCTGTTTCAATGAGTTGATAATTTCCTGGTGCTAAATCATCAATCAACAGCTTGCCTTCTTCATTTGTAAGCAATCCTTCACGCAGTGTGTTTCCTTCGCTGTCTTGAAGTTCAAATTCTACGCCTTCAAGAACGGTTCCATCTTCGTCTTCTTTCGTTAGCTCAACCGCTCCTGGAATCAAGGTGTTTTCCTTCGTTAATTCCAATTGCTCCTCTTGATTAAAGACAATTTCAAACTCTAACGGCGTGTCATCCAGCTCATAGCCGAATGGCGCTTCCGTCTCTACAAAGTAGTAACTACCTGGTTCAAGATTTTCCACCACAATTCTTCCATCTTCATCCGTAGTTAGTCCCGTTTGAAGTTCGTTGTCTTCTGCATCAAACAGGCTGAAAACAGCTCCTTCAAGCGTTTCATCAGTCTCGCCAACCTTTGTTAAGCCGACAGATCCTGGGCTAAACTCATTTACAAAGCTTCGTTCTACGGTTTCTGTTTGACCAAGTGTAATCTCAAATGGAATTGGTGTTGGATTTAGCTCATATCCTGGAAGTGTGGCTGTTTCGACTAGCTGGTAGCTTCCTGGTACCAGTTCATCAATCAATAGCTTTCCATCTTCATCCGTTAGCAACCCTTCTTGTAACACGTTTCCTTCACTATCCTGGAGGGCAAACTCTACACCTTCTAAAAGAGTTCCTTCTTCATCTTCTTTTGTCAATTCAACAGAGCCTGGAATCACCGTGTTTTCTTTCGTCAATTCCAACTGCGAATCTTGATTAAAAATGATCTCAAACTGTAACGGTGTATCGTCCAACTCATAGCCGAACGGCGCTTCTGTTTCTACAAAATAGTAGGTACCCGGCGCCAAATCTTCTACAACTAACTGTCCGTCTTCGTTTGTTGTTAAACCTGTTTGTAATTCATTGTCTTCTGCATCAAACAAGCTGAAGGCCGCTCCTTCAAGCAATACCTCGTCTTGCCCAACTTTTGTTAAGCTAACAGACCCTGGCGTAAACTCATTAATGAAGCTAAGTTCTCCTACTGTCGTCTCCCCTAAACCAATTTCGAAAGGAATTGGCGTTGGATTCAGTTCATATCCTGGGAGCGTGGCTGTTTCGACAAGCTGATAGCTTCCTGGTGGTAAATCATCAATAAAGAGTTTACCTTCTTCATCTGTGAATAAGTCTTCGCGTAGCACATTGCCATCTCGATCTTGAAGCTCAAACTCTACACCTTCAAGAAGGACTCCTTCTTCATCGACCTTCGTTAATTCAACCGCTCCAGGAATCAAGAGATTTTCTCTTGTTAATTCCAGTTGCGCCTCTTGATTAAAGTCAATTTCAAATGCTAATGGTGTGTCGTCTAGCACATAACCAAACGGTGCTTCCGTCTCTACAAAGTAGTAGCTTCCTGGTGCTAGCTCTTCTACTACTAGTCGACCATCCTCGTTTGTTGTTAAACCTGTTTGGAGTTCATTGTCTTCTGCATCAAACAAGCTAAAGGCTGCACCTTCAAGTGTATCTCCACTTTCTCCGACTTTCGTTAAACCGACAGACCCTGGTGTAAACTGATTCACAAAGCTTACTTCCGTTACGGTTGTTTGACCTAAGCCAATCTCAAATAGGATCGGTGTTGGATCCAACTCATAGCCTGGAAGTGTTGCTGTTTCCACCAATTGATAGCTTCCCGGTGTTAAATCGTCAATGAACAGTTTACCTTCTTCATCCGTAAGCAAACCTTCTCGTATTGTATTGCCATCACGATCTTGAAGTTCAAACTCCACGCCTTCAAGAATCGTTCCATCCTCATCTTCCTTCGTTAGTTCAACCGCACCTGGTATTAATGTGTTTTCTTTCGTTACTTCTACCTGCGCTTCTTGGTTAAAGACGATTTCAAATGGTAATGGTGAATCGTCTAGCACATAACCAAACGGTGCTTCAGTCTCTACAAAATAGTAGCTGCCTGGCACTAAGTCTTCAACGACTATTTGACCTTCTTCATTTGTGGTTAGACCTGTCTGGAGTTCATTGTCATCGGAATCGAATAGGCTGAAAACAGCTCCTTCAAGCGTTTCGCCATTCTCTCCGACTTTACTAAGTTCTACAGAACCTGGCATGGGGCTATTCTCTTTCGTCAGTTCAATTAATTCTTGAACCGCCAATTCAATGGTAAAAGGAATAGGTGTAGCATCTAACACATAACCCGTTGGCGCCTGTGTTTCAACTAATTCGTAGTTTCCAGGCAAAAGATCCTCAATGAAAAGAATTCCATTTTCATCGGTTGTTAAGCCGGTAGCTACCTCATCACCAGCTTCATTAAATAGCGTAAACACGGCTCCCTCGAGGAGTTCTCCATCCTCACTCTGTTTTGTTAGTTGAACAGAGTTATCTAAATCCATGTACACGCCAACTCTTGCTGGTTCGACAGGTTGTCCTTGATCTGTCGCGATCGCAAAAGAGTTCCATACGGCTCTTTGCGTAGGATTTACTGTTTTATCCAATACACTAGAGTCAACGTCCGCTGCTTCCGGAGCTATCATCGAGAAAGCAATAGCGATATCTTCTCCATCAATCCATTCTACTCCCTCACTAAGCTCAATCTTAAAGGAATGAATGGAAGACCAATCATCTACCTCAGATGCCAGAACCCAATTCGGTGCCTGTGCCCCTTCAGGATTAGATAGTTGCTCTGTTGTGTCAGGGTAGTTGGTATGTCTAATTAAGTCATCTCGTTCTGGCGTGAGTGCTGTACTATAATAAACATCCACTCGCTCTGTCCATTGTGACGGAAGCTGAATCGCTTCTGTCAGCTGCGGTGTGAATTGACTACCACGGTCAATATTATCCGTAATCCCTAAGTCACCAATAGATGGTAATACATCCATCAATGTCATCGTAGAGATCGTACTTCCGGTTGTATTCGTTAGGGTTAATTGATAATCAATGGCCCCTCCAGGAACCGTTCTTCCAAACGTCGTAAACGACTCATCTAATTCTCCTCTGACAAGCTTCTCTGTCTGGATATTATACTGACCACTCATATAATATTCGTTGCCTGATTTCAAACGAGGTTGGTCAGTGTTTCCATTCTCATTTAAATCCTCTGAATCCGTTTGTAAAACGGTATCTGTTTGTCCAGGATTATCAACAGATGGGACCGTTAATGTCTCATCTCCTGAGAAACCATAAACATCAAAGGTAAGGACATTCGCTGTCCCTTCATTGATCTGGATATTAATCTCAGAGGCTATATTATTACCTGGTCTAAGGAGACGATCTGTCCAACTAAACTTAACAAGCTGTCGCCCTGTATCATTGTAATTATCACTTACAATATCATGTGATCCACCTGAAGCTCTTCCATCCGCATTGATAAATTCAGCTTCTGGATCATCAGATAGGGTGACACCAGGTGGTAATAACACCATAGCCTCTAATGGCTCACTCATCGCTAATGTAGAACTATTTTCCGTAGTAAAGTTCACTCGCATACGGTTATCACCAAAATCAACATAGGATCCTTGATGATTTGTTAATTCTACATCCACCGTAGCAATGGGCGGTTGATTCGTTGGTCGTGGAGCAATTTGTGCAGAGCGTGGAATGGCAATTGTATTTGAACCGTAATGCCTGCCACCAGTACCTTCGCCAAAACGAGTGCCTGCTCCCCCGATACCAAATACATCAAATTCGTTTGTTACACTTCCAACATAGCCTGGTTCAACCTCAAAATAGTATGTTGGATGAGCCCCACCCATGCCACTAGGAGCATGGGTAAAATCCAAATATATCGCACCGACTCTTGCATCTGCTTCAATTCCTAGGTCACTTCTACTGTAAATTCTTCCAATATCAGCATTTTCAATTAAGACTAGTCGTTCTCCATTCACATCCGCCTCAATATTAAAGCGAGGGGGATCTACAAATGGAACACCTTCTGGAAATTGATTCGTTGGTCTATATATAAATCTAGCCGCCGTTCCCCCTGTTCTTATTTCTTTAAAAACTAAATTCTCATCAATCTTCATAACAGTTGTATACGCTCTAAAATCTCCTTCATTACTTTCATGTAAGGGAGAAATATTATGATAAAAAGCTAAGAGTGCATCGTCATAAACAAGAGGATTTGGATCTCTATTTGTATTTGAACCAATATTTCCTCTATCATCAATTGGACCAATATGGCCAGGGATAAACACGCTTCCTCGTATTTCTCCAGTCGCCCGATCAGAATCAGCAATCGTTACACTATGATTTGCATTAACACTGTTCTCATTATCATCACCAATAAACTGGGCGGTTACATCAACATTGTTTGTCAACGTTTGATCCACTGTATTATTACCTACTCTTAATACAATCTCTAACTCCGTGTTAAACAATGTCTCTTCTGCTGCTTCTTGATCTTCAATACTTGGTGCTTCAAATGTCCAAGTTAATACATTACCGTTTCGCTCCGGTTCTGGTCCGTCAACCATAGAATGATATGACAATCCATTTGGAAGCGTATCCACTACAGTAATCTGAGAACCCGGCTCCAGATAGTTTTGCCCAGTACTATTCTTCGGAATGTCGACATTCATAACCCAAATCGTTTGGGCGTTAGGAATAGGTATATTACGATCATTACCTCTAGCTTCGGTATATCGCTTAGACGCAGAGATTGTGGTTGAAGCATCCACAACGACGGTTGCCGTATCCTGCACTTCATCGAATTGATCTGCTTCAAATGAGGCTTGCACCTCAAGCCCTGTGCCATTCGCTATTAAACCGTTCGTAGTCGTTAATTTAATAATATTTTCATAGGTTTGTCCTGCTTGTAGTGTGTCAAATTGATACACTAACTGATTCGTTTCTACATCAAACGTTGGTTCGACACCAGCTATTCTAAGTTCTGACAACGATTGCTCAAATCCTACTTCATTTGAAATTGGTAAATCCACTGTAATTATTGCATTATTGTACTCAGTAATAGCCCCCGTCGTTTTGAACACTAATTTATAAGCTGCATCGTTTCCAGCTAGCACATTAGCATTTAATGGAGAGATATCAATATCTACATTTAAATCTCCTACCATCGGGGTAAAGATAAGCTCATCTTCATTTTCATTGCTTTCTTCATGCTGATTTGTTTCTTTTTGAAGTAAAGAGCTGGCTTCTTTGTGAGGCAAGCTATCTTCTTCTTTTTTTAAAAACTTGTCTTCTTCATCACTCTCTTTGGCTACTTCAAATTTACCATTATTAACTAACTCGTCATCTTCCCCCTCTTTTGAAGGTTCTTCAGTAGATTCTATATTAATAACGTAGTCTATCATTTCTGTTTCTCCATCGGAAAGATAACCAATAACTTGAATAACATTCTCCCCAGAATCTAAATTCGTTAAGAACACTTTCTCAGATAAAAATTCGTCCTTATTTTTAAGAATTTTTAGAATATTATCATCAAAATTATAGCTTATACCATTCAAATGATCTAACTCTTTTGTCTTATTTTCATCATATTGAATTTTTTGATTTAATTTAATTTCTAAATACTCTAATTCAGAATATTCAGACTCTACAATTAAAATTACTTGCTCTTGACTAGGTGTCCCCTCTACAGAAAGTATAATCTCTTTTTGAAGTTCTTTTGCTGTGGCCTCACTTACATAAACTTGACCATAAGGGGTAATTAAAATCAGGAAAATAAGTATAAATATAAAAACTTTTCTTATTCGATCTCTCTGTACCCTCATATAACCCTCCTATAATTGTATTAGTAAATATAGGCTATTATTCGTTATTATCTTACATATAACGATATATTAGTCCATATATTTACATCAAATAATAGCATCGTTACATAATCTGTCAAATACAATCCAGATATATTGTCGGATAAGTAATAAATAATGTAAATTTATTGATATTATACAGGACATTTAGCACATAACTTTATTTAACTAAAATATAGTACTTGTATTATTAAATGAACAAGTAACTCTAATTCCCTTAACTTCTCGATGGTTTTATCATTATTTCATAAAATGATTTTCCTTCTTATGCTTTAAAAAAAATGAATTCATCACTTAATAAATATGTGTTCCAGTAAAGTGACAGAAATATATTTATTATTCAAAAATAATTAACTTCTAAATAACTAAGCAAGTACTTTCATTTTAAAAATGTTATTTTTTAATAATAATTTGTTATTATATAATCTCTTCCATTTAGAATTTACCTTTTAGGCCCATGAACTAATAATCATTTAAAAAAAAACAGAGATTATTTAAAGTTTGTATTGAAAATACTGTCATTTTATAAGTGTTTATAATTGGGTATATTTACTATCAAACAAGACATAAATTACTTTGCGTACAGAAGAGAGCCTAGCCTCTACTTAGCTTCAAGATACTTTATAAAATGAACTTTAAATAGAAAAAAGTGGTACAGAGCAAGCTCCATTCCACTTTTTTATTATTGCTTCACTATTCTTTTAGTACTTATTCTAAACAATTTCCTTTACTCTCTCGGCTTGCTTATCTAATTGATTAGCAGATTGTGAAATGCTAATAAATGCACTTGATGTGTCCTTCATCTGTTGCTGACCTTGGTGGATATCATGCTGTAATTCTTTATATCCTTTTCCTACTTTAAGTGTTTCTTCATTAATAGAATCAATGGCCAATTTTATTTCTTCAAGAGATTCATTAATACTTTTTGAAAGCTTGCCAACTTCCTTTGCTACAACATTAAATCCATTCCCATACTTTCCTGCCCGTGCAGCCTCAATTCCGGCATTTAATGCTAGTATATTGGTCTGCCTTGAAAATTTACTGATGGTTTGTAATACATTTGATATTTGCTCCGCTTTTTGTTGTAATCCATGTACCATTTCTGCATTACCTTGATAAAGAGCTGCGATATGATTAACAGTCTTAAATAATTCCTCACTTCGAGTAATCCCTGCTTTAGATAGTTGATTTAATTCCATTGACATTTCTTGTAATTGCCCTGTGACCTCCGTATTAGCTTCCTGTCTTTTTGATATATTAAAGGCAATTTTCGCAATACTATGGATGGTTTTATGATCTTCTGCAAAAATCGGCATATAGGTCGCTTCCAGCCAAATGGCTCTACCATCTTTTGCTCTTCTTTTAATTTTATTTTGAAAGCTGTTCCCCTTTAGCAATTGCTCCCAAAATAAGTCATATTCTTTAGTCTCAGAAAACTCAGGAAAACAAAATTCACGATGATGTATACCTTCGAGCTCTTTTTTATCATATCCTAGAGTATCTGCAAATAAATAATTGACATCTATAACCTCTTTATTTGTGTTGAAATGAATGAACGCCATGTTGTTCTTGATAGACTGTAAAACATAATCATTAATTTTCAAGAAATAATCCCCTTTTAGATTTCATATGGTTAGTTAGATAAGTTTTAAAAGAAATACTTATACCCTCTATTCATACCCACTTTTTTATCATTCAAAGCTAGTAATACTGCCAAATAAGCCACATATATGCTTCAAATTACACCCTCTACGATTTCTTACGGTCTACTTTGAATACTCTATGATTACAAGAAAAAGGTGAGGGCTATTAGATAGTATAGAGTCATTTCTCCAAAACGCCATATAAAAGAACTACCCCAAAAGAACTATTTTTAAACCTTATTGTAAAACCAGCTAGCTTTGTCCTTTTGAACCAAAATCGGTAATTTTGACATCAGCTGAGAAATTAATTTCCGCTTCCGAAAAATATTGATTCCATTCTTCTTCATGTTGCTCCCAAAAACTCGGCAACTTAATTCTTGCATATTTGAAAAAGCCAATTGGATCGGTCTGGTAATCATTTTGCAGCTTATCGATAATATGAAAAACTTTTTTCTCAATTTCTTCTTTAAAACCATTTTCGATTTCTTTTATGTACAACTCATCAAAGGCATCCTCATTCATATTCCAATCCTCAGAAAGCCTCCCTTCGGTTGATACACGAATATCTATATGAATTTTATCTTCTTTTTCACTCATGCTCATTTTTTCCAGATTAGCATCAAAGATTTCAAGAGAATAACGATCTCCTTTCAAATTTATTTCCTCGACACCACCCTGGATATCCCCTATTAACCAATTTAAGCCCGATATCTCCTCTAATGATAGTGATCCATTTTTGATTTGACCTTTTTCAATCACTCTGGCTTCACTTAATTCTAATCTGTTCTCTCGTGAACTAATACTTTGAAGAACAAAGGATTGATTGGCTTGTAAAGACCCAGAAACTTTTCCTAATGTTACTTTATCTAATATTTCAACACTTCTATCTTTATTTCTTAGTAGCTCTTCAATAATACGAGAAGGAATCATTCCTTTTGGTGTATCAATCTCAAAAAGCTCCTTGATTGGTTGCTTAGATAAAAAAACAAAAACGCTTCTCCTCGTATGGTCATCTTTGATTAATTGGCTAATAAATTGGTTTAAGTTCCATTTTTCTAATGTATCTTCATGAATAATCAAAACAAGCATATGATCAGTTAAAATGGGGTTATCCATTAAAGAAACCTTCCTTAATGCTTCATGTAACGTGTAGCCCTCTGTTGAAATCGTGACTTGCTTTTTTTCTGTATTCCCGAATTCAGAGCTTTCAGAAGGAAGAATATATTGAGCCAATAGCCTAATGTCCTCATCATTCTCCTCACTAACCTCTAATCCCATTCCTACTACGATTGATATTTGTTCAATATTCCTACTATCCCAGCAGCCAAATAAGAAGAAAACACACATCATCAGAAATCCTATCTTTCTCATCTGCTTAACCTCCTTCTTATACTTGCAAAAAGATAAGTAATAAAGGGTAAAACAAAAAAGATGATTAAAAATGTATATTGCAAGGTCTCAGACACTTTTATAATGACTTGGATCGATTCTAGGCTCATTCCGATTGCAAAAGCGATCGCTCCAATAATAAAAACAGCTAGCTTACGATTTAAAATGGGAGCTATTTTCTTTAGACAAAAAGAAGAGCAGATTACACTAACAGAAATCGTAATAAAAAATTGTAGTACCCATGTCGTTAACAAGAGTGAATCTAAACGTTGTGTCGCGAAGGTTAAATTCTCTGCCGAGTGTGTGTACGTAATCGTCGGCCAAAGTAAGGTTCTCGTTTCGTACATCGTTAAGACAGAAACAACTATTAGAAAGGTTGTTACATATAAAAAGGCTGTGATAAAAATGGTGATACTAACTGACTTATAGGCTGACTTCGTTCGATTCATTAAATAAGGAAAAAAGAAAAAGAAAATTTCTAACCCTTGAAATGGTAAAATCGCATTACTGACATTAAATAAAATCGATTTTATACCGCTTCTTCCAATCGGCAATATATTTTTAAAATCTGCTTCATAAAAGCCAAGCATTAGAATTAGAAAAATAATGAATAGACTAAAGGGCACAAAAAAGCAAATAACCCTTACGGTTGTTTGAATAGAGAAAACGGCTAAATAACAGGCAAGCAAAATGATAAGTAAAATCATGATCCAAAATGGTGTTGTTTCTAATAAAAAATAACGAACCATTTCGCTCATTGTAATAGACTGCCAGCCCGCTAGTATGACAAAATATACTGATAATAGGAAGGCCATTAATTTCCCTAACCATTTACCATATGCATACGATAAATAATCAAGAAAATCCTGTACGTTATGCTTATTAAACATATAAATGATAAAAAATAAAACCAAAAGAACAATTACAGCGGCTATAATTAATGAAATCCAGCCATCAGGACCATCTACTTCTCTTGTTAAATTTCGTGGTAACGTTAGAACACCAACACCGACAATGAATCCAATTAGTACATTTACCATTTGGTAAGTAGAGATACTTTTTTGATGTTCCAAACCATCACCCCTTTTCAGAAGATTGATCCTTTTTCATAATAAAGCTTTTTGGAAATCTTATAATCAAGTCACGCCATTCATGATTTCTTAAAGACAATTTTAAAGAGAAATAATGTACGCCAAAATTTTGCAAGCTAGCCAAGTGTATGGTGATTAATATTAAAAAACAAATTACTCCGTATAACCCAAACAGACCAGCCAAAATAATCGTTCCGAATCGAAGTAACCGAAAGGATAAACCAAAATTATATTGAGGAACACAAAATGAAGCAATAGCCGTTAGAGAAATAATAATGACCATCACAGAGCTAACGATATGTGCTTCTACCGCTGCTTGTCCGATAATAACTCCTCCAACAAGCCCAATCGTTTGGCCAAGAGGAGTTGGCAGTCGAATTCCTGCCTCTCTTAAAAATTCAATAGTTGCCTCCATAATTAATGCTTCTATAATAGGCGGAAATGGAATCTCCATCCTTGTATTCATTATGGTAAGAGCCAGTTCATCAGGTAATAAACCAGGATGAAAGGAAACAAGCGAGATATAAATAGAGGATAAAAACAAAGTAAAAATGATAGCTATATAACGTAATAATCGTATGAAAGACCCTGCAATCCATCTTTCATAATAATCGTCAGGAGATTGTAGTAAAATATCAAAGGTTGTTGGTATAATTAAGGCAAATGGTGAGCCTTCTACTAAAATAACCACTCTCCCTTCATCCAAAGCGGCTACAGCTCGATCAACTCGTTCCGTATTTTGTACCTGTGGAAACGGCGAAAAACGCCTTTCCTCTAAAAACCCTTCTATCATTCCAGAATCTTCAAAGTTACTTGTATTAATATCTTGAAGCTTTTTTTTCAACTCTTTTATAATTTTAGGATCGGTTTTTTCCTTTTGGTAAACATATTGTAGCCTTTTCGTTTTTGTTTTCTTTTGTATAACAAACTCTTCTACCTGAATATTCGTATCAAAATTTAATTGCCTTATTAAAGAGACATTAAAGGATAGATTTTCAATAAAAGCTAACTTTGGGCCACGAACAATCTTTTCACTCGATGAATCTTCAAGTGCTCTCTTCATTTCTTCTTTCAAATTAAACAAATAATAATAAGGAGTATCTTCCATTAAAAGCAATGCATTTCCCTCATATAATTGCGTAATAGCGTTATTCCAGTTAGCATCCGTATATAAAAAAGAAGAAACAGCTTCAATTTTAAAACATTCTTCTTCTTTTGTTGTAATGGAATGGAGAACTGCGTTAAATTCTTTATATTTATCTGTATTTACTTGCCCTAAATAGTACAAATCTCCCCGCTTATTAATAGAATGAATGTAAATCTCTTCTTTATTCAAATCAGCATTAACACTGGTTCGATCATTTAAGGTATTTATTAATTTATCTAAATCATAGGTTTCACTCATCTTCTACACAGCCTCTTCATAAGTTGCCCTTAAAATCCCCTCATTTTGCTTCTTTTATACAATCAATTAAAAGCAAGATATTATCTCAAAGGATTAAATATTTAAAAAAGTGATCTTTTTTCAATACCTATTCGTTCTTTTAATAAAGGGTTATGATGTGCTTTTTTTATCTATTACCGTTAAACTAAGATGGGGGATAGGATGAATGAATCGCACTTGTTTAATTCTATATGTCTAAAGGAGATGGCTATGCCAGAACAAGATGCTAAAATATATGCAAAAATGAAGCTTGGTGATAAACAAGCTCTAGAAGAGCTTTACGATCGATATGTAAAGCTACTCTATTCTTTTAGTTATAAAATGCTACAAGACAAACATACTTCAGAGGAAATTGTTCAAGAGATTTTTGTGAAAATCTGGACACAAAAAAGCTCCTATGACGAAACAAAAGGAAAATTTTCTAGTTGGCTATTAACGATTACTAGACACGCGATTATTGATTATATGAGAAAGAAAAAAGAGCTGGTCTCAGATATGACAGCTCGTGAACTACAGCCGGATTCTGAGCAAAGTGTAGAAGATCAAATTGAATGGAAAGAAAAGAGAGAATATATTAAAGAAGCGCTTAATCAGCTAAAGGAAGAGCAAAAGCTTGTGATCGATTTATTTTATTTCAAGGGTTTGTCTCAACAAAAAATTGCTGATCATTGTCGCATTCCTTTGGGCACAGTCAAAGGGAGGCTCCGATTAGCTCTAAAGCATTTGAAAGGAAAAATGCAATTGAGCGAGCAAGGAAAGGGGGGGAGCATATGAGCAATAGTTGTGAGCGTTTAATGGATTATTATAACGAGCATCTAAAAGAATCTGAAAGAAAACAATTCGAAGAACATTTAGAGAACTGCTCTAATTGTCAGGAAGAATTAGCAGAAATTCATTCACTAATGGATGACCTTGGTTTCGATGTCGAACCAATAGAACCTCCTACAGAAATGAAGGCTAGAGTATTAGATGAGGTTTTTAAACATGAGCCTCCCCAAAAGAACAATACTATCATGGCAGCTGACCCTGGAACTATAAATAAAGAAAATTCACAGTCTGATACAACTGAAAGAGAGGTTACACCATTAGAAAAAGCTTCGATTCCAAGCAGTCGAAAAACCAAATGGTTAATTCCAACCATGGCTGCTGCTCTAATACTCTCATTAGTGGGGAATGTATACTCTTATAATCAATTAGCTAATATTGGAGAAGAGCCGCCCGCTGTTCCAGAGACATTTGTATCAGTCGATTCTCTTGAAAGAATGGTAAATCTTCAGCCAAGTGAAGAATTAAACTTTCAGGCTACCGCATTGTTAGTTAATAAAGAAAATGAGAGAGAGCTTGTTGTTCAAGCAGAAAATCTTGCACCTACAAATGAAGCAGAGGTCTATCAAGTATGGCTCTTAAAAGACGGCGAGCCATTTCGTGCAGGAACGTTTACACCGAACTCGGATGGTTCTGGTGCTTCAACCTTCACTATAGAAGACCCCTCCATTCCATTTGATACGATAGCTATTACCATTGAACCAAACCCAACAAGTGAAACACCACTCGGAGACATAATATTAAGCGAGGTCATTTATTAAATAAAAAATAGTCTACTTTTTTTACAAGCTGTTCACCGTCCATATTGACTGGTAGAACAGCTTTTTTATTTCATTCCCGCTCTATTTAATTTAGAAATAGCAAAAATTAAAAAAACTTTTTCAAAAAAAGTGATCCAAATGAACATCTCCTACGTTAGCTTAGTGAACAAACAAAAAAGGAGAGTGTTTAATATGAAATTCAGAAAAACGATTTTAACTTTAATTGCCTTTTTATTATTAACGCCAACATTTGCTTTTGCCGAAAACTCAAATAATCCAACAGAAACACCCGCCGTTGAATTACGAAGTGCATTATCCCATTTACTATCTGAACATTTTGTTTTAGCTTTTAAATCAATGACGATGCATTATGACCAAGCACCCGGAGCCGATGAAGCTCAAATGGCTTTAGAAGAAAATGCAGCAGATATGAAGCCTGCCATTGCTTCATTATATGGAGATGAAGGGGCAGAAGAATTTGATCGTATTTTCGCCGACCATAACAAATATACAGCTGATTATGCTGTTGCCGTTCGAGAAGAAGATCAAGAAGCTCAAGAAGAAGCCACAGAAATGCTCGATATGTTTATTGAAGATTTCTCTAGCTTTTTAGGTGAAGCAACGGAAGGTAACTTACCTAAGGAAGCAGCTATGGAAGTACTAGAAATTCATGAACAACAGGTGGAAGATGCCTTTAATGCCTATGTAGATGGAGACTATGAAACAGCTTATATGACATTTAGAGAAGGCTATATGCACATGTTTGACGTTAGTGCTGCTTTGACAGAAGCGATTGTCGCACAATTTCCAGATGATTTTGAAGGATCATTATCAAATACTGATGCAGCCGACTTAAGAATGGATTTAAGCAGCTTAACGGCTGAACATTTCTTATTAGCAACAACTGGAATGATAAAGGAATTCTCTGAGTCACCTGATTTAGACTTTGTTAGCTGGGCTGAAGATGAAAACACAGCAGATTTAAAAGCAGCTATTTCTTCAATTTATGGAGAAGAAGGCGGTAATCAATTTGAAATGATTTGGCAAGGAAATCATATTGTCGCTCAAAGTGAATATGTAACAGCGGTTAAAAATGAAGACGAAGAAGCTAAGCAGGAAGCCATTGATAAATTAAACACTTTTGCGATTGAATTTGGAGAATTTGTCGGTGAAGCCACTGAAAATAACTTACCTGCGGAAACAGTAACAGAGCTTGTTAATAAGCATGAAGAGCAAGTGATGATGACGTTTGACCTTTATGTAGCAGAAGATTTTGATGCTTCCTATGACCAATTCAGAGAAGGATATGCTTTTATGTTTGATATTGGAAAAGGATTATCAACAGCTATCGCTACTCAGCATAGTGAGATGTTTGAAGAAGATAATATGCCTGGAATGCCTAAAACAGGTATGGGAGGTATGAGTCAAAGCTCTTCCCTTTTCCCTACAGCCCTTTACCTATTAGCTGGTATGCTTATTATAACTGGTGGAGTTGTTGGTCTTAAAAAGTTTAAATCAGAACGCGCATAAAAAATCTAATCCGAAGTAACTTTGTTACTTCGGATATGCTTATGAGATAGGAGTTTATGAGATGACGTTTATTTTGAAGAAATCAATTTGGCTTATTCTCTTTCTCTTTATCATCGGAGTTCTAGGAGCCTGGTTTTACGGGACCGAAACAAATGAAACGCACAGAACTAGCCAACCTTCGAACAAAGATGAAGGAATGAAACCTGTAGAAACCTCTGAATCGACACCTGAAATTCAAGAGCTCAGTTTAGCAGAAGAATTTAAAATAAGTGAGGATGACTTTGAGATTCTTCAGCAACTTTATCAAGATACTCAAAGTATCCACCCAGAATTTTTACAGATTCCTAAGCTCGACATCTCGACAAATATTATTGAAGTAGGCCAGCTTGAAGATGGGAGTATGGGCGTTCCAGATAATGATATTGATGTAGGTTGGTATGAGCCAGGTCCTCTTCCAGGAGAAAAGGGAAATGCTGTTTTAGCAGGTCATGTAGACAGTAGAACCGGACCAGCCATTTTTTATGAATTGGATCAATTAGAGGTGGGAGATGAGATTATCATTCAAGACTCTAATGGTGAAGAGCTTTTATTTGAAGTAGAAAAAATGGAGAGCTTCCCTTTTGATGATGCTCCTCTCTCCGAAATATTCGGTTCCTCTGATGAGAAAAGATTAAATCTTATCACGTGTACTGGGGTATTTAATCGAGAACAAGGAACCCACGAAGACCGATTAGTTGTTTTTACTAAATTAGTAGAGGATTCTATCTCAGAAGAAACACCTGAACCACCAAGTCAAATTGAAATAAACGGACAGCTCCTTACCTTCCACGCTAATCGAGATGAATTTGTCATCGGTTATCGGGTTTATATGATAGAAGAAAATGGAGAACCCGAGCATGTCACTAGTATTGCCAACCATGAAAGAAAAAGCTATTTAATGGAAGACCCTAACCATAACTACATGGTTAGAACCGTCAATATAACGGGAGAAGAAAGTGAATAACAGTATAATGATACAAAACGAACTCTTTCTAGTGGAGTTCGTTTTTTTCTATTACAAGGGGGCGTTAAATTTAGTAAGGTTCTTTCGACTAGACCTCGGTTATGCTCCTAAAGAATCGAGCTTCTAATCGTCGGATGTTGACCTTCCTTTTGAACCTTCCCTCTCTTTTCAGCTCCTTACCAGTGAATAGGGCTCTTTCTTTTGAGCCTTTCCTCTGTTATCAAGCTCCTAACCGGCAAAAGGCGCTCAAAAAGAGCTCGTCCACTTCAGAACAAGTGAGGTATCTTTCCTAAATAGAAATTAATCTAAAAAGAGGTTTAACCTTTAAAGGTCAAACCTCTTACATTACAAATCGATTCTCTGTTATTATTTCTTATTTCTTCCGACATAGTAGGTTTCCGGCGGCCCTAAATAGCTCTCTGCTGGCTGTTTTCCTTCTTGGTAAATGACTAGCTTTTCCAATACAAATCCGGGACTGACTGCGAATATTTTAAGCTTATTTAACCCTTCTTGGCATTGAATTGAATGATAGCTTCTATGAATATTATTTAAAACGCCAGCAGCCCAATTAGGATCATCGACACGAAATCCTTTTGGTAAAATACTCTCCACATTCTTTTTACCTTCATCGATTTGAATTCCACAAAATATGGGTTGATTCGTTGTTTCGGGATTTGAAGGCTGTGTGTATAATTCTAATGAATAAGTACCGGCTTTCTTCACAAATAAATTATATTCGAGATAAGGCGCATCCTCAATTTCAGAGAAATAAGCTGTAGTTGGGAAAGCTTTTACTGCTGATAATGTCTTCCCATATCCCTGTATGACTTGAAATCTACTAGCTTCTTCTCGGTGAACTCCTTCTTCATTTAAAAAATAATGCTCTGCTTCGATTGAAATATAATCATCCTGTTCAATAAAAGTCATATTGGGTAGCTCACTATAATCCTCTGCTGTTGCATGAACAATGATTTTACAGGTTCCACAAGGCATACTAACAGTTATTTCCCCTACTGTTTCGCCGTCCATTTTTTGCCGGTCAATCCTCACTTCAATTTCCTCAAAGGTTTTTTCTATCCCATCTAATAGCCCTTTTTTCTTAGAACAGCTTAACCATTCATCCTCACAGACAATTTCATATTCAGCTCTTAACTCACTGAGACTAGAAACGGTAAAGGAGGCTCTTTCTCTATCAGAGTGTAAAAAATCATTTAAAAACACTTGATTATTGTGCCAAGCCGGTCCCTCTGTATGTTGATTTACTCCATTTACAGAAACAACTAAACGCGGTTTATTGGCAGGCCATACCTGCATAGTAATTGGATTTTGACACTCCTCCTCATTCCAATGCTGAAATCCGATATGCTCAGAGAGCCCCATTCCAAACCATCTTTCATGATCGATCGAATGGTATTCCTCTACAAGCTCTTTATCTCTTTTTAGGCATTCTCTAATTCTATCCGCTAACTTATTTGCCTCCATTTTTCCTAACTTGGCATCATAATGATTTTTTTCAGTTAACAGCCACATTTTTTGTAGATTTAGATTCCCAACAGCCGGATAATAGATTAATGAAAAGAAGGAAGAAGCATTCTTTTTATCCACTCTTTCAAAGAGTCTCTCGGCGATCGTTAATAGTCTATTGATTTCTTGCAAAGTAATGTCCGCTTCCTGGTAATGGACGGCATGATAAACCCCTACATTTATCGTCTCTGGTCGACGTTTATGTGCGATCTTCGTATAACCCGTTAAAAGCTGAAAGATATCTTGTAATTCTTCTTGTTCGAAAGCCCCAGAAAACTGTTGACTTACCCATTCCTGTGTATATGCATCTGTTTTATTTATGGAACTGGTTCCCCACTTTTCAAAGTCATAGGCCAAATCTAAAAAGTAGGATAATGGAAATTCTTGAGTAGCAATATCTCCCACATTGACAATCCAGAGGTCTCGAACACCAAAATCGTAAGCCATCGTCATTTGCTCCCACACCTTAGGAAGGTATGAACTGTTTATCCATTCATAGGATATAGGTCCTCCATGATAATCAAAATGATAATACATTCCATACCCACCCGAATGCTTCCTCATTTCTTCAGTAGGCAATGTTCGAAGATTTCCATGATTATCATCACAAAGCATGAGTATAACGTTTTCTAGCTCCTCCGAATTTTTCAGTCCAGCCGTTTGTTTATCACCATAAAAAAATGGTTCTACCTCCTTATATAAAGCAAGCATTCTAGGGACCTCTGATAGATTAGGATTAATGTGATTCTCTATCAAGTCGTTTTGAGTTTCCAATACATCACGAAGTAATTGAATATTATCAGCCAATGTTGACTCTTTCCCCATAATAGAAGTGTCCGCTTCTCCTCTCATTCCCATCGTTATGACATTTTCAAAATGACCAGTTCTCTTTAAACCATCTTGCCAAAACTTTATAATTCCTTCTCTATTATTAATAAAGTTCCAAGAATCTCCGTAAATTGAATTCTCGCCTCGTAAATATTTATATTCTTCCCCATAGCGTAAACATGGCTCGTGATGAGAAGCCCCCATAATGACACCATATTCGTTTGCCAATTCCGCATTAGCTAATCCTGGACCGTCATCATTAAAACGAGCTGACCACATAGCAGGCCACAAATAGTTGCCTTTTAGCCTTAACAGTAGTTCAAAAACATGCTCATACATGTCAGCATTAAATCCATCAAAATGTTTGTTCGTCCAATTTCCAAAAGCTGGCCATTCATCGTTTATAAAAAAGCCACGGTATTTAACGGAAGGCTCCTTTGAAAGATAATGATAACTTTCTCCCAAAGATACTGTCTTTTTTTGCTGTGGATATACTCGGTTCCAATTAACAAGTGGTGATACACCTAATCGTTCAGAAAGATGAAAAAGCCCATAAATAGTTCCTCGTTTATCACTACCTGCGATGACAAATGCCTTTTCCACTCCTCCTATTGGATGATCGACTAATTGACAAAGAAAAACTTCTCTTTTCCCCTTTATCTCAGATAAGTTAATTAAATTCTTCTCATCTAGTTCAGTTAAAATAGTACTCCTCCCTATCGTTCCAAATATAATAACGTACTTTCCGAGCTGTTCTTTATCTGTTGTTTTCATAGGTAAAACACCTAAAACCAGCTCAATATCCTGCATAACCTTTTTCGCGACTTTTTTTACTCCATTAAACGCTTCATCCTCCTCATAAAACAATGCAGCAACTGACTGCTCAGACTTTTTCAACATCTCTTTACTTAAAATAAAATTCATTGAATATCCTCCTCGATTTTATAACACAGCCTCTTTATTCCTAAGTTGATTGACACCCGTAGTAAGCGGTTTCATGTATTAGTTTATTACTTCTTACATGGTTTTTCATCAGATACGATAAAAATCGAACCTGAAATGACATCGTCTTTTTACAAAGATATAATGATAGTAGAAAGAATAAAAAAACGGAGAATCTATTATGAATATTCAGTTATTAAAAACCTTTTGTCTTGTTGTAGAAACAGGAAGTATTAACCAAACAGCCAAGCAACTCTATTTAACACAGCCTGCTGTTACCAAGCATATACATCAGCTTGAAGTTGAATATGGAACGCTTTTATTTAATAGAAATGATGGCAGATTAACTTTGTCAGATAGCGGTCAAATTCTTTACCCATTCGCTAAATCTATTGTTCAAGATTTCAATCAGTCAAAAGAAGCGGTGGCAACTAGTATAAAGGGCTATGAGCACGCATTAAAGATAGGGGCAAGCCTTACAATAGGTGAATATTTATTGCCTCGCTTACTTGGAAGCTTTAAGCATCAAAACCCTGATTATCATCTATCATTATTTGTAGAGAACACGCCGAAAATATTAGAGCTTCTCCTTGATGATATCATTGATTTCGCTCTAGTTGAAGGGCTAGTAGAAACAACTAAGCTATCTGTAGAAAAAATGAAAGAAGATGAGCTAGTATTAATCCATCCTCCTAACCACCCTTGGTCTGATAAAAATGAAATCGAAATGAATGAAATTTTACAAGAAAGAATGATTTGGAGAGAGCCCTCATCAGGAACAAGAACGATTACGGAAAATTTTTTAAAACAATGGGGGATTTTAGATAAAATCGATAGTTATATGGAACTCGGCAGTACTCAGGCAATTAAAAGTGCCGTTGAAGCGGGATTAGGCATTAGTATTGTCTCAAAGCTTACGGTTTCGCGTGAAATTGAACAAGGATTTTTAAAGGAGATAAAAATAAAAGATGTAGTGCTTTCTCGCAACCTTTGGATGGTATGGAAACCCAAGAAATTTACCAAAAAAAGTGTAACAGCATTTACTGAATTTATAAGAACGCAATAGTTAAACTTGCTGATCTTCAAAGGAATTGAAGGTTTATTACGGCTGGTTCACTAATATTTGTCATTACACTACTTTCTACACCTCAAAGCTTGAGTAGCTTTTTTCCCAATACTACGATTTTCAAAATGAGCGAAATGTTTTTTGACTACATTAGTCACCAAAAAACGTAACGCTTTTTTCGATAAATCCTCCTAAACCGATTTGGTTATACCCTATAACAAAACGTGATTATCTATACCACACTCCTTCTGAGATAATAGTGTTAGAGAGCTTAGGAGGCAACTACATACATGGACATGACAACGATACTTTTATTATTTTTGATTGGCTTATTATCTGGAGGCTATGGATCAATTATAGGCTCTGGTGGTGGATTTATTTTTGTTCCAGCATTATTACTTCTCTTTCAAATCGACCCTGCTATTGCAGCTGGAACAGGATTAGCGATTGTTCTCATTAATTCACTGTCAGCGCTAGTAGGATACAGAAATGAACAAAACATTCAATACAAAGTTGGCTTTATGATAGGAGTCAGTGCACTTCCTGGTTCTTTAATCGGAGTTTGGCTTTTACAAATGTATACATCTCAATATTTTTATATTGTATTTGCTACATTTTTAGTAGGGTTAGGGGTTTTCCTCTTTAGTAAAAATATTCATTTTGAAAGTCGCCATAAAACGAATATGAATCTCAATAAAGAAGAGAATTTAACAGCTAAAACCTTCCCTATAAAGTGGCTCATTCCTTTTGGGTTTATGATGGGTATTTTGTCTAGCTATTTAGGAATTGGTGGTGGTTGGCTAATTGTTCCGGTACTAGTTTATCTTTGTCGTTATTCAATAAGACAAGCAACTGCTACTTCTATCTTTACACTATGTATCTATTCAACATTTGGGGTTTCCCTACAGATTGCTTATAACAGCATAGATTGGATGATTGTACTTTGTGGTGGCATAGGGGTCATTATCGGTTCACAGCTAGGAGTACGATTTTCAAAGTGGATACCTAACAAAGTGATTATGCAAATGCTTTCTCTCGTCTTAATATTAATAGGTTTTCGAATGTACTTTGGTTGATTATTGATTCATAAAAAGTACTACATAGTAAACACAAAAAACGGAGGACGGGACAATACTCATGAACGAATGTTTCCACACAACTTCGGTGCCCCGCTTTCCGCTTCCCCAAGGCACTTCGCGTCCGGTGGGGTGCTGCCGAACTAACTTTTTTAAAAGTGGATTTCGGAATGGCCACTTCCTCCCACTAAGTCTTCGTGCCTTGTGTCCGCTAGCTTACGCCTTCTACCCTTTAAAAAAAACTCCTTTTTTCACACTGTAAGGAGGGTTCATGGTTCGTTCTTAATGTTTGCATCCATTAAACATCATTTCAATTTTCTCTCATGTGGTGATTTTAAAACAAGTTTTGTCGCTGCCTCTTAGTTTTCTAAATAGGTTAAAGCAAACTCACCTCATGCTTATCAATAAGACTCATTTTAAGTAAAATTATTTACAGGAATTCCTTTCTTTACTTAAAAGCAGTTACATATTGATTTATTAACTTCTCTATTAAAGGATTTAATGGTTTAGGATGCTTATCTACATGGAAAATCCCTGTTTCCTCAAAACTTCATCGTCTTCCTGCTTCTTCAGTAGAATCCTCTATTTAAATTGATTGGATTCATTTTTATTATTTTCTAAGAAATCAAATAAGCCAGAGCCATTTATAATTTCATGAGTAGACAATAATGTCGTTTCATAAATGGTTGTATTTTGTTTTTTCATGAAGGATTGAACTACTTCATAACCAACTGCATAACCAGCACAAAAGGATAGACCAACAGGATTGTATCCTGCTTTTTTAGCTATTCATCTCCAAACATATAACTGCTTACTTCTGCAAATCCTTTAATATTTAATGCCGCTCCAATTACATGAATCGAGTACTCTAAATCATCTTTATCCATTTTTGTAATCCAAGGTCCTAGTTGCTCCTCTCCATACATTTCCTTTGCAAATGAATCAGCCAATCCTTCTATGACAAGGTAATCTCCAACTGTTACATTTCCATGATCCCATTCGAAATAAGAAAAGCGAATATTATGATGAAACTCATGAGCAATAATGGCAGGAATTTTAGTTACGTTCTGCTCATTCGGAAAAATATTTACCGTAATAAAACCAGGAATACCTCCAAATCCTGTATAGCCATTTTGAAGTTTTAATTCATCTGGATCAGCGACATACATGGCAAACACTATTTCCTCAGCATTTATTTTCAAACCCACTTCATTTGCTCTATCCATACATGCTTTAACTGTATGTTCTACTAGCAAATCTATATTCTTCTCTTTTAAAATAGATAACCCTTCTATAATTTGCTTATCATTAAAAATATCTGCATAGCCTAACATTTTTGAAGCCATGAGAACATCATACCCGTTTTCCTGTTTTGCTTTAAGCGGGACATTAATAGTACTCCACATCTCCTTAAATGGTAGCATCATGGTGTAACGAAAATAATTCTTTCTCTCTTCTAAATCGGTAACGGCTAGCATTTCTTGATACTGTTCAAATGTGTCTATAATTCTATATTTCAAGCTCATATTATCACACTTCTTCCTCTAATAATGGAGTACAGTGATTGGTTACACGTTTATTCACCAGTAAACCATTCACCTTCACATTTTAAGGCTAAACGATTACGCAGCGTGAATGTCAATACAACTTCTAACCTTAATAGGTGAAGACACAAATAGGCTCCCCCTTCTTATGATAAAAAGGAGGGCTAGTTTATCTAAAAAAAATTTTTCAAAAAACTTTGAATCCATTTCATCATTTCTAACTTTTAATGAAAAACGACCAATTAGGTTTTTGATTTTCACTATAGGTAGATGCTTTCCCAAGGGCTTGTCTTCAGCTAACTCTTACTAGGCAGAGCTTCGTCAGAGTGGATCTTCAGACTGCGCTCATCCTTTGGGAGTCACTACCTATCGTTACAATCAACAAGTGAATTCGCAAACATTCAAGACATTTTTATAATGAATGTTGGGTTTCGATCACTTATAGAATAATGATAAAATTCACTCTTTTAAGTAAACATATTTTAAAGGGCTTGTGAATTATTTAAATCAAAACTATGAACAAAAAATAGCTTCTAATTTATGGGAATTGTAGTTTTTTTCGATTCAAGTAAATTTCATGCAACTTTTTTGTTTTATAATCGTCTCTTTATTGTGGATATTTATGGAGGATTAAAATGACAACAGACAATCTATATAAGGTTATTGAAAATCTATATAAAGATTATTACCTCTATCTAAAGAATTTCTTATTTCATTTAACCAAAAATGAGGCAATAGCAGATGACATTATTCAAGATTTATTTTCTAAAATTTTAACCAATCCATCTATGGTTCAAGATGTTCATCACATAAAAAGTTGGTTAATTAAAGCGGCAAAAAATACACTACTCGATTATTACAAAAAGAAGAAGCCCGATTTACTAAAGGAAGAAAATATTATAGAAAATTTATTAATCAATAATCAAACACCTGAAGCACAGGCACTACTTAATTCACAAATTGATCATGTGTTAAGTATGGTATCGAAAACAGATAGATTAATATTATTAGCAAAATTTCATTATGGTTATGATTATCAAGAAATTAGTGAGCTTTTAAATATTCCTGTATCAACCATTAAATCTAAAGTGTTTCGAATAAGAAAACAGCTAGCTAAAAAGAGGTGACTTCATGAAAGAGGAAGAAAAAATTCATATCCTATCTAATGAATTAATTCCCATTCTAGATGAATTAGAGAAGGAAGCAAAAGATATTGTTTTAGAGCATATGAATGAGTGCAGTGATTGCCAGCGACTTTATAATGAAATAATCAATGATGAGACTCCTTTTCCGAAGTATCAACAAATGGAATCAAGAGAGATAGCACCTTTTAAAAAACTACTGCAATTTAATCGTGGACTAAAATGGCTATTTATTTCTATTCGAATAATCATTATTTTTCTTATCGTCTTTTCTGCACTTAGCTTCTACAATTTGGAATTATCTGCACAAGCAGCTATGGACTATATAAAAGCAGGTACTTTTATGTTTTATTTTCCTACTATGATTTTTTTAAATATATTATCCATTGTATTTTTCAATAAAAAATGGCTCTGGTATTTCATTCTTTTTGACTTAATGATTGTCTTATTTTTAGACCGAATAATACCGATTTTTTTATAATAGGAGGCGGTTATTTTGTCAGCAATTAATATCTTTGGGTTATTTATCGGTATACTCATTTTCGTATTTACGTTAATTATTTCAAAGAAAGTAGAAAAGTTGTATTTAGCTCCTTTAATAACTTTTATAATTGGAATTTTAATTATACTTTATGGCTTTTTTAAGGTAGGTGGTTTTGAAGGGTTAGGTTATGGATTTCTTGGTGTAAGCATAGCAACTGTAGCTTTTTTGGGTGTCTTATTTCTTCCATTTTTCACAAAAAGAATGAAGAACACTAAATACAACAAGCTAGATCAAGCTTTACTAATTATGATTCCTTTCCTATTATTTTCTACTATTATTTGGACGCTTGTTTCAAGTGATCCTTATTGGACCATCGATGAAGGATATCTACTAATGAGTGAGAGTACAACATCTAGTTATTATCAGATATCAACTATATCAGAAGGAAAGAAACAAGTTCACATCCAATTAGGAAATGATTATGAAGGTTCACAATTAGAAATAAATACGATTAGAAAAATAGGAAATACGGAAATAATCATTCATATTACCAATTCAGGAGGTGAGGAAGGTAGAATACCTTACTCTCGTATTGGTATTGATCAAATAGTTGAACCTTTAACCATTAAAACCGATCAAGGAGAAATCATTCATTCCAAAATGGATGTCATTACTCAATAAAAGATTCATCCATAATGGTTAAATAAAAGGAATCGTTTTGCTACTGATGTGAGCATGCATTCATGACTTCCTTTGATTAATGTTGATTAGTATCATTAGGCTCCACTCCTTTACAAACAGAAATAAGATTCATTTAATCACTATAGACAGCACAAAGCCGATGACTTTTTAAATGTCATCGGCCTTTTATATTAGAAGTAATTTTAATGCTGAACTCCCCCATACGATCAGGTCATTTTAGACATGAGATACGATGAATTCAGCTTTTCCTTTTAGGCTGTATTCCTTTATACCGTTTGGTAAGATAAAATGTTTTCCTTTTTTAATGTGATAATCGGTTCCATTAATAGTCAGAACGGCTTCTCCTTCTAATACACTCACTTGTAAAAAGTCGTTCTCTAATTGAAGGGCTGCCTCACCGTTAAGCTGCCAATGATAGACCTTGAAATAATACTCTTCAACCAATTTCTTTTCTAATAATTCACCATAGACCTTTTCACTACTGCTCACTGCATAATCCTCGTGTGGGACCGTTGTGACCTGAATAGATTGCTCTAAATGTAATTCCCGTTTATTACCCTCGGAGTCTGTTCGATCATAATCATATACTCGATACGTAATATCTGAGCTTTGCTGTGTTTCAAGAATCACAATTCCTTTTCCAATTGCGTGAATAGTGCCACTTGGTACATAGACAAAATCACCAGCCTGTACTTTAACCCGTCTAAGTAGCTTGTCCCAATGTCCTGAGTCCACCATATCTTTCAGTTCTTGATGACTTTTTGCATGATGTCCGATAATAAGCTCTGAATCTTCTTCTGCACTAATGACATACCAGCATTCGGTTTTTCCATAAGGAACCCCCTCTACTTCACGAGCATATTGGTCATCTGGATGTACTTGTACTGATAAGTTTTCTGCAGCATCTAGTATTTTGACTAATAAAGGATAGTCTTCTTCTTGATTTTTACTTTTATTAAAAAGCTCGCCCTCGTTTTCCCAAACCTCTTTTAAGGTTTTGCCAGCAAGCCTGCCGTTTTCAACCTTGCTTTGTCCATTCGGGTGTGCAGAGATTACCCATGCTTCCCCTGTTAGTTTAGATGGGATTTCATAACCAAATTGCGTATTTAATTTTTCGCCACCCCAGATTCTCTCCTGAAAAACAGGCTGTAAAAAAATAGGTTCCATTACACTCATATGTGCCTCCAATCGTTCACTTTTTCATATTTCATCCATAATAGTGCAACATCTAGAGATTTAATTATTTTCTAAAGCTCTGGAAGCGAGCATTAATGCTCCTGAAATCCCAGAATCATCACCTAGTCCTGGTTTTACAATGTAACTCGAAAGCTCTGGAAGCGAGATGTAATTCTGAATAAATTCAGGTAAATATTTGTGGATCGCTTCGAATACCTGCTTTTGATTACTAACTCCTCCGCCAAGAATTATTTTTTTAGGAGAAAGAATTAGAGAATATTGCATAATGGCTTGTGCTAAGTAATAGCCCTCCAAGTCCCATACTTCCTCTCTTTCTGATAGTTCTGCTCCTTTTAATCCCCATCTATTTTCAATTGCAGGACCTGCTGCCATTCCCTCGAGACAATCTCCATGATACGGACAATTCCCTTCATATGAATCATTTGGATGACGTCTGACTAAGATATGTCCCATCTCAGGGTGTGATAACCCTTGAAGTAGCTGTCCTTGTACAATCGCTCCTGCTCCAATGCCTGTTCCAACTGTGATGTATAAGCAGCTATCTAGCCCCTTGGCAGCACCAAAAGTCGCTTCACCCAAGGCAGCAGCATTGACATCCGTGTTAAAGCCAACGGGAACTCCAAAGGCCTTCTTCATGGTCTCAACAATAGGATAGTCTTTCCAAGCCAATTTAGGAGTAGAAGTAATATGTCCATAGGCTGGGCTGTCTTCGTTAATATCGATGGGGCCAAATGATCCAATCCCAATGGATTTCACCGTATATTTTTTAAAGAACTTTATGACTTCAGTCATTGTTTCCTCTGGAATTGTCGTCGGAATTTTTATTCTATCGACTATACGACCTGTCTCATCACCGACTGCACAAACAAACTTCGTTCCACCCGCTTCAATTGCAGCTAACATTCCATTTCCCCCAATTCTGTTGTCCTATTTTAATGCAATCAAAACCCTTATTCATATATTAATTTAGCTTTTAAAATAAATTCGTTAAAACTTCTTGCTGAGCTAAGGATTTCCGCTTGGTTTTCTCTAATAATTTCAACAATAAAATCGTAAATCCCCATCGCTTCCTCATAATCTTCTTTACTTATCGCTAATAAGAAAATTAATTGTGTTTGCTGACCATTTGCCCATTCAATCGGCTCTTCGGCAAGCGCAATTCCAATTTGTGTTCGCTTTGATAGCAGATTTAAAGGATGAGGAATCGCAACTCCTTCACCAATGACGGTCGAGCCAAGTTCCTCTCTCTTGAAAATCGCTTTTGTAAATTCAGCTTCATCATCAATTACTTTTTCTTCAGCCATCGCTTTCGTTAAAATTTTGATCGCCTCTTCTTTATTTTTAAAAGATTTCTTAAAAAAGAAAGTCGGTGAAAAATACTTTAATAAAAGATCGGTTGTTTGACTTAGCTCCCTCGTAATTTTCTTATCAAGCTCAATGATTTCTTTTTTGGAAGGAAGGGTTTCTATTTTGAAAACAGGTTTGTTTTTCTCTTCTATCTGAACAGATGTAATGACAACATCTTCCTCTATATAGGGTAGCACACTATACTTTTGTGCGGATATCGTTTTTGTAATGAACAAATTCGGAATCGCTTGCTTAATGGTTGTTTCAATCATTCGCGCCGTTCCAAACCCAGAACCACAAACAATCAAACAGGAGTTATGACGCTCATATTTAACCTGATAATTCCGTTCTAATGAGGCACCAATATGAAGAGCTAAATAAGCAATTTCCCCAAGGTTAATTTCATAAGGGAACTCATCTTTTATAGACTTAATAGCATATAAAGTAACCTCGTAAGCTAGAGGAAAATACTTTTTAATATGCTCCTCCATTGGATTTCTCACTCTAATATTATTTTCTGCTCGATAAAGCATTGAATGAATATGACTCCTCAAGTCATTTCTCAATTGCTCATCCTTACTCAAATCATAATAATAGTTTTCATTGATTTTATCTAAAAAGGATTCAATATAAGCTTCAAGCATTTCATTATAAAGCGGGTCTTGATCCGGTTTATAAATCATTTTACTTTTTACTTGAACAAAAAGATTGTCCTTCTCCGATTGAGGTATATTTATTTTAAAGAGGTCGGATAACAGACTCATTAACGAATCCATCAATGGAGCATAAGGACCAACCTGCTCTGGTTTAGCTTCTTGCTCAAGAATAAATTGATGCTTAATCCTATCAGCCATAATAACCAGGTAATAGATGAAATGGTTTAAGTTTTCATCCGTAAAATATAGATGATGCAGACTAAATAAAAGAGGTAGTTTTTTTTGTAACGTTTCTACATCATCTCTTTGTTCTTGCCAATCAAAATATTTTTCAATTTGAGAATAATCAATACTATAATCAATGATCGATACTAAGGTGTTACGTTTCTGAAACTCTGAACCTTCAATGAATATCCCTTTCCCTACCTTTGAATGCAAAACAAGCTGATGAGAATCCAAAAGCGTTCGAATTCCATTAATCTCCGAGCTTATCGTCGTTCTGCTCACAAACATCTTTTCTGCTAATTCTTCTAAGGTGATGTATTGATGCTCATATAGCAAAGTAAGGATACATTGCTTCATGCGTCCATCTTTTGTATTAATATCAAAATAAAGTGGAGAGGAAGTATTACTGCTCTTAAACTGAAGAAAATTTTGTTGGTCAAACACATCAAAATATAATCCTTGTCCACGCATATTTTTAATAAGAAAGCCGTGATTTTTGCAAACTTCATTCATTTCCTTAATTTCTTTGCGAACAGTCCGATCAGAAATAGATAAAAGTTCTCCTAGCTTGTCTCCGTTCCATTCAAACTGATTTTCTTCCAGAAGGTTAAATATTTTATTCTTCCGAATATCAGTAAACATTGTAATTCTCCTCTCCATGAAGGAATGTTCCTCAATATAATAATATAGAGATGAAGCCTTGCAACGTTTTATAAATGACATGATAGATAGTCATATTATAACTTTTATGCAGTAGAATAAATAGATTCAACTCTAGTTTAGAAGCGTTGTATTTAAAGAATTTCCACCTACTTTAATAGCAGGTGGAAACCTGTGTTATTTTAATTTATAAAGAAATAGAAATCGTGCTAAATTGATACGGCTTTAAGGTTTCCAATCTGTCTGCTTCTGTTACTTCATCAAGCATAACAAACTGACCCTTTTTCACTAATTCTTCTTCAATAGTAGATAATTTATCTACATACGGATTGAAAACACGTACAATTAATTCATTACTTTCTTCCGCCTTTTTAATCGTACTGATAATCGAATCCATGCTTTCATAATTGAAGAGATTGTATGATAAATCATTTGTTTTCTCTTCATCACGATATACATAAATCATTCGACCGTTTAAAAAATCAGAAAACTGGTAATAGGCAACTGGTGACAAATATTCTTTTGCCGTTTTTGCAATATCCGCTTCATCGAAGGTTGTATTATTTTGAATACGATAAGCAAAGGTTGACTTCACTTTTCCTAATAATTGCGCATCTGGTGTTTCGACAATGGTTTCTCCAGAGGCTCGACCTGGACGATACAATAAGTCTGTTTTCCCCATATGACTAAAGGTTCTAAATAAAGTTAATTGAATCGTATCATAATCATTTCCCACGATTTCATACTCTCTAACTCCTTCAGTAAATACGGTAGCTACACTTTGAGCATCGTGTAAAGAAACAAAGCTTTGCATTGGTTCAATTGAAATCGGTGCTTCTTCCCATTTTTCTTCCTCCCAGACTTCCATCTCTGGCAAATAAACAGGTCTAGTAACCGTTCCAAACAGTTGATCCGCAGTCGAGAATTTACTAGCGATTTCTGTATTGAATTGAACACATAGACGGTGACTTAAAACTTGATTGTCCGCCTCAACTTCAAAACGAATCAGCTCTTCATTCTTTCTTAGTGAAACCGTTGTTTTTAGCACAAAATCACGGTCAGCAACCTGATTAGCTCTCTCTTCTAAATTATAAGGAACCTTCATTTTTAACGTGAATTCTAGGTGCTCTTCTACCTCAGAAGCAAAGTAGTTCACATTTATTATTTCAGATTCTGTTGAATAAGATACTAAATCTTGTCTTGGTGGAGAATAATTATAAGAATCCCCATCATCTCCATTTTCAACAAAAATCATTTGGTTTGTATATTCCTTTGAAGAGTTTTTGTCAACAATCGTTAACGTGTTATTATCTGCAAGCTTAATGTCAAAATAGTCATTTTCAATATGCTGCTTATTAGACTGCTCTATCGTTTTACTTGCACCCTCATCATTTAAATCTAAATAATAGCTGCTGTAACCTAAGCCATTAAGATTTGTTGTATATAATAGAATTTCAGCCAAGTAAACCTTCTTCGGCATATAGATATTCTTACTTGGATTCAATTGAATCGTTTGCTTCAGAACATAGTCTGTTAATTCTACTTTATTTAAAATCGCATGAGGAATCGTGTTTCCATCATAATCTTTAATCGTAAAGTTTTCCTCTGGAATATAAAGAGCGATCTTTACAACTCCTGAACGACGATAAGCTATTGGGTTAAATAAAGTAAAGTTTAAATCATGTTGATACGGAATTCTTTCTGAAACTAATCGCATATGAATATCAAGTAGATTTTTAGCTTTTTCGTCTGCTAATTTATAACGGAATTTCACATCAAGGTTCGTTGTATCACTATTACAACCACCAATACTATCATGAGCGGCATTTTCAAACATTAGCTTCCAGATTTCCTCAAGCTCCTTGTGAGGGTAAGGATTTCCTAAAGAATAGCTAATAGAAAGAATAGGCTCTAATACATTTGCAAGGAAATTTTCAATTTCATTGTTTGATTGCTTTAAATCCGCTCTTGTTGAGAATATCGATTTGTGCAGTCGACTATGCTTGCCCTCTGTTAATTCTCCTTTAATAACTGGGAGATTATCTACGTCTTTCTCGAGCTCATCAAAGAACTTCTCTGGAGACTGCAGCACATACTCTCGATTACTATCAAGTTGATTAAATCTTTTAATAATCTCAGGAAGGTTTACTCTCATTGGAGCCTGGTCTAATCCATTAGGAAAATAAACATTTTTTGTTGAAGCTTTTGCTTCTAATTTCCCGATAAACTCTTCCACATAAGGAAGTACATCTTTATCGTCTTCTGGGATGTTTCCGCCATGGTAATATCCAAATGGAATTTGTTCGGCAAGCATTTGGGTACCGTCATCGCCTTCCCATATAAATTCGGTTTGCTTTAAACGGTTATCTGCTACCCCACGCCAAAATAAGAATCGATCAATCCCAAAATTTTTATAGATTTGTGGCATGTTTCCACCTTGTCCAAATGCATCTGGCACATAACCAATTTCCATAGAATGACCCAATTGTTTCGCATATTTAGTTCCATATAAAAGGTTTCTTGTCACTGATTCCTGTGAAATGACCAACTGATCGGTTTGCGTAAACCATGGTCCCGTCAATAATCGTTTAGCTGAAACTAATTTTTCAATTCTCTCTTTATCTTCTGGACGATATTTTAAATAATCCTCGATTAAAGAGGTTTGAGCATCCATTAAGTAATACTTGAATTCTTCGTCTTTTTCCAGCTTGTCTAAAACCTCACTCAAATGCTTAACAAGATACACGGTTGAACGTGATGATGTAAAATACCATTCTCTGTCCCAGTGAGTATGTGGAATAACATGAACCTTTGTTTTTTTCATTACCTTTTAACTCCCTTTCTTTCTCTGAGTTGGTTTTGTTATCTATAATAAATGAATTCCTGCCAGGATAGATGTTGACAGGAATCTATCCGCTACGATAAACGTTTATTATTTAGGGTTTCCTTATCATTTAATTATCAAAATCAATCTCGAGTTCATCTAACTCATCTTTTTTATCTTCTGTTTTTTTAGCTTTTTTCTCACTTTTTTCATTTCTAAAATCAACGAGAAGATTTGCACCGATACCAATAATTAATGCTCCTGCAAGAATTCCTATTAGATAGGCCCAACCGCTTCCTACAGTGAAGAAACCATAAACTCCGCCTACAGGAGGCATAATTTCATGAGCACCAAGAAGAATCGCGATCGCTGCACCAGAGGCTCCGGCTACAACATTTAATGGTATAAGCTTTAATGGGCTTTTTAAGGTAAATGGAATCGCACCTTCTGTAATTCCTATAATCCCCATTACAAACGAGCCTTTTCCTGATTCCTTCAATTCTGGAGAGTAATTTTTCTTTTTTAACATAGTCGCAAGTCCATACCCTAATGGTGGGATACAAATAGCAATGTTTACAATAATAGCTGGAAGATAAATTCCACTCATTAAAAGGGCATTTCCTGCCATCCATGCTGCTTTATTAACCGGTCCACCCATATCAAAAGCAATCATCGCTCCTAAAACAAGTGCTAATACAACGTTATTTACATTACTTTGAGTCATCGCTGTAATCCATTCTAATAACGAAGTGTTGACCCAGCCTAATGGTCCACCTAGAACAAGTGCCATTAATATACCAGTTGCTCCCACTGTAATTAGAGGCAGGATAATAAGCGGCACTGCATTGGCAAGAGAACCATTAATAACAATTTTCTTTTTCACCCAATTTGTAACCCAGCCTGCAAAGAAACCTGCCACAACGGCACCAATAAACCCAGCATTTGTGGATGTTGCTAGAGCTCCCCCAACTAAAGCAGCTGCGAGCGCTGGTCTACCTGCAATCGAAAAAGCAATGAAGGCAGCAAGCACTAGATTCAATAATCCAATCGCTGTCCAACCTACTTGTTCAAATAAATAAACATAGTGTAGAAAACCACCTGTATCTGCAAATTCATTTAAATCGGTATATCCCGCAAGAAAACCAATAATTTTGGATACGGCAACAACCAAAGACCCAGCAATAATAACGGGAAGAACATAGGAAATTCCTGTCATTAAATGTGTTTTAAATTCTGCGACTTTTGATTTCATTTTTCATTCCTCCATTAGCCTAGGACTGTTTTCTTTTTTCTAAGGCTTGTACAATTTTCTCAATTACTGCTTCACCATTAGAAACTGCTTGACCTAGTTTTACTCTTACAACTGGCTTACCTTTAAAACGTTCTTCTCCTTCAATCGCCTTATCTGCAGCGATAATAACAGCATCAGCGTCTTGAACATCTTCTTCTGTTACTTCATTTACAAGACCTAAAGCTCCCTGCTGCTCCATTTTTACAGTATGACCAAGCTTTGCACCTGCTTTTTCAAGCGCTTTAGCAGCCATTGGTGTATGTGCTAAACCAGCGATACAAGCTGTTACTCCGACAAATTTCATCTTTAAACAACCTCCTTTTCAACACTTTTTAATAAATTCATCACATCTTCTTTTGTCTCAATAGTAGACAAGCTTTCCTGAAAATCTTCTTCCATTAAGTTACCTGCCAAAGCTGATAAAATTTGAAGATGTCTCGTTCCTGCCTCCTCTGTCAGGACAAGAATTGCAAATATAAACCGTACTTTAAATTGATCTGGAGAGTTCCAATCAATTTTTTGATTCATTTTAATAAAAAATAAAGCGGCTTTGTTAACCGTCTCGCTTTTAGCATGCGGAATGGCAATGCCTTCTTGAAAAGCCGTAGAGTATTTATTTTCTCTACTAATTAAATCTTGAACTAAAGTCTCCTTATCTTGGATTACACCTAATTCCTGTGCCTTTGAGGAAATTAAATCCAAGACATCATCTCGATTGCTCAATTCTATATCTAAAAATATCTGATTTTCCTGTAATAGCAATCAAAAACTCCCCTTTCCAGTGATATCGCTTACACCAATTAGTATAAATCCTCCTCGTAAAATGCTTAATACAGACTTTGACCAATTAACTTGGAAGAAAGTGAACTAAGTATATTCAGAATCGTCGTTACAACAACCATCCAGCTTTTCTTTTTTGAAAAACATTGGGTATGGGACCTCGATGAGAAAATCGCTAGATGTATGACGAACCGGTTTCAATACGTTTACTCCTTTCAATATTTAAAACAGAAGTTGGCCCTGCTACAGTAAAAATTTTTAGTCACTTTTAATATACGTTAAAACCTCTATTAGCATTAGAAATGGCAGAATAAGAAAAAGACCTTAATCTCAGAGATCGTAAAAAAAATCTCGAAAATTAGATCTTTAGAATACAATTACTATTTATTTCAAAAATAACTATTTTTTATGATACAATTTTTATAATGATTATTTAGCATTATGAGCTTGATGCAAAAGGAATTCACAAAGAGGCTTACATAAGTTTTGTGCTGACATTCGTCTCAATAAATCTTCAGTTTTCACTTTATTAGAGGTATATCTTTCTATCACGCTAGTAAATGTATGAACATCTAAATAATTCTCCTTTGGCGATAGATTAGCTTTTGGAAACTGTTGGTTGATTAACAGACAAATTTCAGCTGCCTGATTAGGCTGAGTTTTTATGGCTGACATCATCGGAATAAATGTAATAAGAAAATCAATTTCATCTTCATTTCAAGAGCTACTTTCTAACCATCTTAGTAAAGTTTTATGAGTCATTGTACTTTACCTCCTATAAACAAGCATAACAGATCCAAAAAGATTATCACTAGGTTGATTTTTTAAAAACTAATGGAGTGGATTTCAACATTGCTCTATAAGTGAATAAAACCAACCTTTATTATAAAAATGTACTGAGTGTTTCAGAATTCACTTGTTGATTGTAACGGTAGGTAGTGACTCCCAAAGGACCAGCGCCGTTTGAAGATCCACTCTGACGACTCTCTGAATAGTCAGAGTTAGCTGAAGACAAGCCCTTGGAAAGCATCTACCTATAGTGAAAATCAAAAACCTAATCGTTCCGTTTTCATTAAAAGATATGAAGGATGAAATGGATTCAATTATAAAATAAAAAGGAGACGGATATGAAGAAAAAAGTAATTTTATGGGCTACTCTTCTTGTTACTTTATCAATGGGGTTATTTTTCGTTGTCATGTACTCGATTTATTCAACATTTTTCCCAAGCCCCAATCTTATTACTCTTAACATTGAAAACAAAACAGAAGCTGATTTAGAATCTTTAAGTATTACTTATACAGATATTGAGGATGATATCGAGTTGCCTATTCTAAGAGCCAATGAAAGTATGTCCTATGAGATTAACCTTCGTGAAACAGCTAATGAGCATTTTAATGAAGGCTCTATGCAACTTCTTTATGAGGATAGCAGTGAAACGATTGTTGGTTATTTTGGTAAGGGATCTGGAGGCGAAGTCAAAATTTTCATCAACTCCTTTGATGAAGACGGAAACCTTAACCTCTTTATCAATAGCCAAGTAACCTTTTAACATTAGCTCAGAAAAAACGAGTCTCACCGATTCATGGACTCGTTTTTTTATCATATTAACCCGTATTTAATATTTTTAAGAACGATTATCCTCTTGTTTTAGGAGATTCTTTTTCATAAGAACAGCTATTTGTAAGGAATTCTCATCCGCTTTTTCTTCTAAATTTTTAATAACACGCTCCTGGCGTTCTGTTGAATGATTTTGACTCAATTTAGCTTTTGCTTCTATCTTAGTAATGTTTATTTTAAATGCGACAATCCCCTTACTCATCCCCTCAATAAAGCTCTCTTCAACTTCGCTTAAATCATAGGGACTATCGCTGCTTTCATATTTATTCACTAAGTCATTTAAAGAATGCAGGAGTATCCTTTTATCTTCAACGATTTCCAGCACTCCATATACGTGTATCGTCACATAATTCCAGGTAGGGACTGCTTTCTTTGTTTCGTACCAGGATGGTGAAATATAGCAGTGTGGACCTTGAAAAATAACCAAAATCTGTTGATTGTCAGCATCCTTCCACTGTGCATTTGGACGAGCAAAATGACCATATAAAGCATTCTCTGACTTTTTTAACTGTAGGGGAAGATGAGAGGCATAAGGCTCTCCTTCATGCTGTGAAAATAAAGTGGCAAAGCTATACTTTTCAATAAAGTCAAATATGACTTCCTCATCATCGATTTTAAAATGCTTCGGTATATACAGAGGGATTCTCCTTTCAAAGAGACGTTATAAGCTCTACCTGTCAATCAAGATCATTCTGAACAAAATCATCAATCATTTCCCGAACTTCATCTGTTGACTGTGTTGTCATTAATTGATTTCTTAAACCACTCGCTCCTCGAAAACCTTTAACATAAATCTTAAAGAAGCGATGAAGCGCCTTAAACGAACGTAACCCTAATCCAGAGTATTGATCATGAAGATCGAGATGCAATTTTAAAAGCTGTAATAATTCTTTGCTACTATGCTCTTTCGGCTCTTTTTCAAATGCAAATGGGTTATGGAAAATCCCACGCCCGATCATCACACCATCTACTCCGTATTGTTCAACAAGCTTCATACCAGTTTGACGGTCAGGAATATCTCCGTTAATCGTTAATAATGTATGAGGAGCTACTTGATCACGCAGCTTTTTAATCTCTGGTATTAGCTCCCAATGCGCATCAACCTTGCTCATCTCATCCCTCGTACGCAAATGAACAGAAAGATTGACAATATCTTGCTCCAACACATGCTTCAGCCATACCTTCCATTCATCTATTTCACTAAAACCAAGCCTTGTTTTCACACTAACAGGTAGTCCTCCTGCTTTAGCAGCTTGTATCAATTCCGCTGCAACATCAGGGCGACGAATCAGACCACTTCCCTTTCCATGCTGAGCAACATTCGGAACAGGACAGCCCATATTAATGTCAATTCCCTTAAAGCCTAGCTCTTTCATGCCTATACTCATTTTCTTAAAGTATTCTGGCTTATCACCCCAAATGTGTGCGACCATAGGCTGTTCATCTTCCGTAAATGCCAAACGACCTCGAACACTTTGTATTCCGTCCGGATGGCAATAGCTTTCACTATTTGTAAACTCCGTAAAAAACACATCGGGCCTTGCCGCTTCACTTACTACATGGCGAAAAACAACGTCTGTTACATCTTCCATAGGTGCTAGTATAAAAAAAGGTCGTGGTAAATCACGCCAAAAATTTTCACTCATATTACATTCCAATCCTCTCGTTCAAAATGCTAGTTTCCTTTTTAATCTATAGTAATTATACCAAGCTTGATAAATCATATCACCAAACTTAAATAAACTAAAATATGAATACCATTTTATTATCTGACCAAACGGTTAGCAAAGGTTTTTTTATTTTCTCTATGTAGTCATTCCGAAAAAATGGAATTACTATACGGCAATAAAATCGTCAACCAAAAAAGAGGTTGGAATAATACGATCGCTTCTATTCCAATGGAGACTGCTAAACTAACTTTTAAAAGTCGATTTACAATTACCACCCCATCTCACTGAGGCTGCAAATCTTGTGTCTGCTAAGTTACGTAATTTCCAGGAGTTCTTCTAATTCAAAAAGGCCCCTTCTTATTAAAAGAAGGAACGGCCTGTTAGTTGTCTGTGTAAGAATCAGTACACCACATTTAAATTTCGCTAAAACTTAAAAATTTCGTATAATTAGGAGAGATGATGCGCTAAAAAAATGACTTCCTATTGATTGGTCAAGCACAGTTTAATCAGAGTGATTCAATATCGTAGCCCATATCTATTGAACTCTTCTCTACAAGCTATAAGCATTCCCACTCGAGTTCAAGTTCATCTGAAATATTTTATCCCTTACTATAAAGAATCTGATAGGTTGGCACGATTATGCCACTTTCATAGGTCTTGCTGTCCGTTAATTTTAGGTTGATTTTCTGCTTGCTATATCCAAACAACGGAATCCCTTCACCAAGAATGATAGGGTTAATCTTCAAAATTAATGTATCGATTAATTGATGGTCAAGGAGTTTCCCGGCAAGCTCTCCACCTCCGCATAACCATATTTTTTTTGGCTGGTCCGAAGTTTCCTGTTTCAGCCTTTTACAAAATGACACCGCATCCTCCTTGACTAATTCCACTTGTTCATTAGACTCAAAATCAAGTTGATTGGAGAAAATATAATGCTTCAATTCAGGGTTGACAGCTTGCGCAATTCCGGAAAGTTCCCCTGGTTTTAATCCATACTGAAATCCATATTCATAGGTTTTTCTTCCCATTAATACAGCGTGATACCCCCGAACACTTTCGAAAAAATCACCGCCGTCATCTCCATATAAAAATACAGATTCATCCGCAACGCCATTTTTGTCCGCAATAAAAAGATCCGCCGTAACGGCAATATGATACACCACTTCTGTCATATATAATACCTCCTATATAAGCTTAAAACTTCCACACTATTTATTATTGTCCACGCTTAAACAGTCCATTTTCATTCTAAAAACTTACCCACAATCAATGCGTCAACAAAATTCATACCGGTACTTTATTGGGTCTTCAAAAGATTTTACGTTCAAGCATATAGAAAGCGTATGCTCATTCTCTCTTTATCATGATTTTTAGAACGTAAAAAAACCTCCTTGTCCGGTCAACGGATAAGAGGCGCGTCTGCAAACATGTAAGCTAGCCTGCTCAAAAATCAAGCAGTTGCCCTTTATGTTAACGATTAAAAGTCCGCACTAATCCTATCACGAAAACCTAAATAAAATCGATTTTCATTATGTGAACAGGATTAATAGATCATCGGCTCTTAATCACCCTTTCATTCCTAATATGAATAATTTACCATATTTATCTAATAGAATCAATCGATAAAACTGGAAAATTTCTTCAGAACTACTCCCGAAAACTTCTTAAATTGTCCCCATTGGAAAATAGGTTAACGAATGCGTGCACTTTTGTTATTTCTCTCACTACAAAATATCCTTAGATTCATATGAATAGAAAAAAATTCATATTTCGTTATACTGAGTTTAGGTGAGATTTTTTGCAATAAACAAGAAAGTAACGATTAACTGCATTGTGTTAATTCCTATAATGATCGATTAGGTCATTCAACAATCATTGAGCAAAATTCTCGATCTGAGAGCAGACTTAATGGCTTATTTCAAATGACTAACTAAAAAAGGATGTGATGTAAAATGGACAATAAAACAGCATTGGTCGTTGGAGCAAGTGGTTTAGTGGGAAGGAATGTCATTGAGTTGCTTCTAAAAAAAGATACTTACAGCCAAATCATCGTACTAGCTCGTAAACCACTTCCAATCAAGCATGATAAAATTCAATTTATGATTATTGATTTTGATCAATTGAATGAAGAGTTTCCATCAGTGAAAGTAGATGATGTGTACTGTTGTCTTGGAACGACTATAAAGAAAGCCAAAACAAAAGAGCTCATGTATAAAATTGATGTAGAATATCCCTATAAAATAGCTTCATTAGCTCAAAAAAATGGACTTAATCACTTCCTCTTAGTTAGCGCTGTTGGAGCAGATGCTAAATCTAAACTATTTTATAGTCGCATAAAAGGAGAACTTGAAGACAAAATTCGTTCATTACAAATACCGAAAGTGTCTATTTTTCGACCATCCTTATTAGTAGGTGACCGAGAAGAATTTAGATTAGGAGAGAGTTTAGCTATTAAATTCTATCAAATCACATCATGGGCATTCCCCTCTACTATTCGAGCAAAAATGGGGATTAGACCAAGTGTAGTAGCAAAAGCTATGTATCATTCTGCCATAAAAGATCGTACACCATTAAACATTTATAGTTCTTCACAAATGATTACAATAGAAGATGAGTGATGAATTCGATCAATATAGAAAATGTTTATATTTTCTATCTTTAATATAGCAACATATAAATCCATTTATAAATAAAAAAGTTATTTTATGGAAAAAATTCTTTACAAGCTTCTTCAACTTGTTTACAATAATTTTTGTACAAACTTAATAGTACGAAACTAGGGGTGTCCATTGAGTTGGGCTGAGAGAGAAACACGATGACGTTTCTTAACCCTCAGGACCTGATCTGGCTCATACCAGCGTGGGGAAGTTAGCGTCTGCAAAATGTGATGGCAAAAGAATGCCGTCTATTTATGTATGTATACTAGCTTAGCCGGGTCTTTTAAAAGACTCGGCTTTTTCATGCTAAACATGGGATAGATGTGTCCTTTTTATTACATTAAAAAAGGAGAGATATTCTATGAAAGATGTGAATGTTGAATGGATGTCAAGTTTTTCTGGGAGTAGAAAAGTCTATGTGGAGGGAAGTCGCTCAGATCTCTTAGTGCCTATGAGGGAGATTGAACAAAGCTCAACAACAGGTGCTTTTGGGGAAGAGACCAATCCTCCACTGCGTGTCTATGATTCAAGTGGTTTATATACCGATAAAAATGCAACGATTGATATTCAAAAGGGACTTCCTCGACTACGATTTAAATGGATGATCGAACGAGGAGATGTAGAGGAATATGCAGGTCGTACTATTAAACCAGAGGATAATGGCTACCGATCAAGCTCTTCTAATTCTAATGTTGAAGTTTTTCCTCAGCTAAATTTAAAACCGCTCCGTGCAAAAAAGCATAGAAATGTAACGCAACTTCACTATGCAAGAAAAGGAATCATCACTCCCGAGATGGAATTTATTGCTATTCGCGAAGGGGTAGAGCCCGAATTTGTTCGTAAGGAAGTTGCTGAGGGACGTGCGATTATTCCTGCCAATATTAATCACCCTGAAAGTGAGCCTATGATTATCGGTCGGAATTTCCATGTGAAAATCAATGCTAATATTGGCAATTCAGCCGTCTCGTCCTCCATTGAAAAAGAGGTGGAAAAGATGACCTGGGCTACACGTTGGGGAGCAGATAACATTATGGATCTTTCCACAGGAAAGGATATTCATACAACTCGCGAATGGATTATTCGAAATTCTCCTGTGCCGGTGGGAACGGTTCCTATCTATCAAGCTTTAGAAAAAGTAAATGGAGTTGCTGAGGATTTAAATTGGGACGTCTATCGTGATACGTTAATTGAACAGGCCGAACAAGGTGTTGATTACTTTACCATTCACGCAGGTGTTCTTTTGCGTTATATCCCGTTAACGGTCAAACGACAAACAGGAATTGTCTCACGCGGTGGTTCCATCATGGCGCAGTGGTGCCTGGCTCATCATACAGAAAATTTTCTCTATACTCACTTTGAAGAGATTTGCGAGATTATGAAAACCTATGATATTTGCTTTTCTCTTGGAGACGGTCTTCGTCCTGGCTCTATCAAGGATGCAAATGATGAAGCACAATTCGCCGAACTAGAAACATTAGGCGAGCTAACGAAGCTAGCTTGGAAACATGATGTCCAAGTTATGGTTGAAGGGCCAGGGCATGTTCCTATGCACCTGATTAAAGAAAATGTCGATAAGCAAATGGAGCTCTGTGATGAGGCACCCTTTTATACTCTTGGACCACTGACCACTGATATCGCACCAGGATACGATCACATTACTTCAGCCATTGGTGCAGCGATGATAGGTTGGTTTGGAACAGCCATGCTGTGCTATGTTACGCCTAAAGAGCATCTCGGTTTACCAAACAAAGACGACGTTAGAGCGGGTGTCATCTCCTACAAAATTGCTGCACACGCTGCCGACCTTGCCAAAGGGCATCCCGGTGCTCAAAAACGAGATGATGCCCTATCAAAAGCAAGATTTGAATTTCGCTGGCGAGATCAGTTTAATCTTTCACTGGACCCGGAGCTTGCTCTCGAATACCATGATGAAACTTTACCTGCAGAAGGAGCAAAAACCGCCCATTTCTGCTCTATGTGTGGGCCAAAATTCTGTAGTATGCGTATTTCTCATGATATTCGTACCCTCGCAAAAGAGAAGGACCAAAGCTTTGAAAACATCATTGACGATGGGCTCCAAGAAAAAGCCAAAGAGTTTCGTAACAACGGTAGTCAAATCTTTAACTAATTTTTTTACGTGGGCCAATCATATGTAACGTTACAAAGCCTCTTCGACAATGACGTTCATTATTTTTTAAAAAATTTCTGAGTTTAAAGCAGCAACAAAGAGCCTAATTTCTAGAGTAATACTATGAAATTAGGCTTTTTTATGAGATTCGGTTTGAAACTCTTTTTTGAGAGCAACCAACGTTAGCCGAAGTGATTACACCATTGCACACTCGCTTTCAAAAGGTCTTATCTACTGTGAAGTTATGACGTTATAAGTTTTTTAAGTAGCTTGATTTTCTCATAATGCATCCCTTCATGATATAAGCAAAAACTTAGAAACTCTTCAATAGTAGATAAATGCAAACCTTTTGATGTCGTATAGGATTCTTCTGTTTTCTCTTTCAACCTATTTTTGAACGTTGATTCAATACGGTCAATCTGGCCTTCAAGCAACTGAATAATTTCAGATAATTCTACTTCAATCTGACCATCGCTTCCTGGTTTTGTTCCCGGACGAAATAATTCAGTGAATGGTTCAGGCAACCATAATGTTTCCTTTGCAAAATGAAAGGCAAATCTCTCTTGGATGAAATAAATATGACCTAAATTCCACTTAATATTATTGTTAAAACCGACCGGTATGATCTCAGACATTTTATTGTTAATGTCTACAACATCCCTAAGTGTATTAGCCCGAACAAACCTTAATTGAGTAAAAATATAGTCACTCATTCTTTTTCCTCCCATTCATTTTTAAGTTCATGATCTGCAATTTGTATATATTTGTTTATAATTAACATTTTACCACAATCATCCAATCCCATTATAAAGTGATTTGCAGTGATGAGTTCGTCCAGAGCATCTGTTGTGAATCTTCCTTCTCCTTTAAATGATCTTTAGACTTTAACTCATAAATTTTCTCTTTCACCAAAAGAAAATATTGACTCCTTGTTATAACTGTTATACATTTAATATAACAGTTATAATGAATAGAGAGGAGGCTAACTCACTTGCTCATTTCACTTGATTTTGAATCAAAGGATGCGATTTATTCGCAAATTGTGAAACAAGTTATGATCGGTATCGCTAAAAGAGAGCTACACCCTAACGACCCACTACCTTCTGTTCGCTCGTTAGCTGCAGACATTGGCGTCAACCTTCATACAGTGAATAAAGCTTATCAGCAGTTGAAACAGGAAGGATATATTCTCATTCATCGGCAAAAGGGTGTGGTTATTCATCCGGAGGGAGTACCGAAAGCTGATCATGAATATAAAGAAACGCTAAAACAAACGCTACGCCCGATTGTTGCTGAAGGTCTTTGTAAAGACCTATCACATGAATCTCTTGCTGCTTTATATCAAGAAGTACTAAATGAATTTCAAGAAGAGGAGAATGAATAATGAACATTACACTCATTGTTATTTTATCTATAATCTTATTACCTGTTGCGCTTCTCTTAACTTTTATTCCATATATAACAAGAAGGACGGAAAGCTTTGGGGTATCGATTTCTGAGAAGGTTTATGATATGAAACCCTTACAAACCCTTAGAAAACGTTATGCTCGGTCCATGCTAATTCTCACTGTTATTTTAGTAGGCGGCTTCATTTGGGCTGGTTCAATGACAGCTAATGAAGAAACATTAAGTATGCTATTCGGAGCGATTATATTGCTACTAATACTTCTTTCTTTTGTTATTTATTTGAAATTTCATAACGAAATGAAGCAAATAAAAAAAGAAGCCAATTGGTTACAAGATAAAGCACAAAAAGTTATTGTGCGCACTGATTTCCGCACACATAAACTTAACTATTCTAATCTTTGGTTTGCTATTCCTTTAACAATTACGGTTCTAACGACTCTGCTTACTGCATTGTTTTATGATCGACTCCCAAATATACTGGCAATGCAAATAAACTTTGCTGGAGAAGCAACTCAGACTGTTGAAAAAAGCTATCGTACTGCCTTTCTTTTCCCAATTATGCAATCATATCTCATCCTGCTATTTATTTTAATTAATACTATTATTGCTAAATCGAAACAACAGCTGAATGCAGAGAATCCTGAAAAATCCTTTCAACAGCTCACATTATTCCGGAGAAGATGGTCTCTTTTTCTTATCTTCACCTCAACACTTTTAACCATGATGTTTTCATTTATGCAATGGAGCCATTTTTACCCTAACACTCAGCATATGGTTACGATTGTGAGCTTAGTATTCACTGGAATTATTTTAGTTGGTGCTCTCGCTATTTCATTTTCAACTGGTCAGGGTGGCAGCCGTATTCAAGCTCGTGGATCAGAGCAAGTTGATTCCGTTGGTCGAGATGAAGATATCCATTGGAAGCTTGGTCAATTTTATTTCAATCCAAAAGATCCCGCTTTATTTTTAGAAAAACGCTTTGGTGTGGGCTGGACGATTAATTTTGCAAGACCGATAGCTTGGTTGTTATTAATCGCCGTTATTGCAATCGCAGCAGGTATACCAGCCGTTCTTATGTATTAGATAAACAGTCATTTTAGTATCTTGGTCACCTTATTGTACTTAATATTAGTCATAGTAATTGAATCAATTTCATCAGGCATATCTTATAATGAAAACCGAACAATTAGGTGTTTGATTTTCACTTTAGGTAGATGCTTTCCCAAGGGCTTGTCTTCAGCTAACTCTAACTATGTAGAGCGTCGTCAGAGTGGATCTTCAGACTGCGCTGATCCTTTGGGGTCACTACCTACCGTTTTAATCAAGAAGTAATTTCACAAACATACAAGATATATTTTTTACTTCGGTTTCATTCACTTATAGAGCAATTATGAAATTCACTCAATTAAAAGTACATTCTCTAGTAAGCACAAATCATTCTATTAATTTGAGGTGAAAATATGCAACAATCTAGAAAGCCTTGGCGCTCGTTTCTATTATTTCTTTTCATGGGAGTTCTTGCAGTCCTTACCTTGCTTCCAATGAACATAGAACTTATACCACAGCAGCTAGAAGAACACGGTATTCCCTTAGAAGTTCCTGTTGAACTAGTAGCCGTCCTGTCTCTAATTAACCCGCTTTTCCTCATTATCGTGGGTTTAACAATTGGCCACTTCTTAGCCGAGAAAACAGGATTTTATTCCTTCATTTATGAAAAAGACCGATATGGAAAGCCGCCTTTATTAAGTCGTTTAAGAGCCATCTTAAAGGTATCTGTTTCTTTAGGAGTAATCGGTGGTGTGTTCATTATAGTGGTCGATAACTTATTTAAACCATTTCTTCCAGAGGTTTTGTACACATCAAGTGCAGCAGCAACATTTGGTTTCTTCGATCTCGCTACACGCTTCTTGTATGGGGGAATTGCTGAAGAATTAATGCTCCGCTTTGGTATGATGACATTAATCGTTTTTATCATCTGGAAAATTTCACAACGAAATCAACCACTTCCTACTCCAGTTGTGGTTTGGAGTGGAATTATCCTCTCTGCATTCCTTTTTGGTTTAGGACATTATGGAGCAACTATTATGATTACAGACATGACTCCACTCCTATTCGCTCGGATGATTTTATTAAATGGAATTGGCGGTATTATCTACGGCTGGCTTTATTGGCGCAAAGGTCTTGAGGCAGCTATGATAGCACATATGGCTACCCATGCTACCTTTATACTCGTCTCACTGGTTGCTTCATTGATATAATCACAAACGTCAAATGAGTAGGCTCCGCTGTTGTTTCATTTTTTTAGGCACATACCGGAGTCTCCGTGACTTGTTTCCACTAAGTTACGTAATTTCCAGAGATTCTTTCAATTCAACAGGCCCCCTTCTTAATAAAAGAAGGAAGGGCCTGTTTGTTGTCTGTGCAAGCATTCATTACACAACATTTAAATTTTCTTTACATGAGATGATCTCAGAATTGGTTCTGTCCCGTATTAGTGATTACTAAGGTTACTAACTATAATAATGAACAATTTTTAACAAATTATGGTGTATCGACAAAGCGCAGCATTCCTTTGGATACAGAAATGACGTCTTCCTGATTAAAAATCAAACACGCTGTACCTCCTTCATATTTCTCATGTTCAAATTCTCCAAGAACGGTCACATATCCCTTTTCAAAAAAATAAATGAGTTCATGGTCGTGGTCATCAACCGCACTTAAATCGTTAAATAAATAGGCTTTAAGTGGTTTTTTATAAAATTGCATGCAACTTACCTCCATCGTTTCTATTTATAGCTTTCTATTAAACATCTTTTAAATTATTTTTTTACTAGACCTTGGTAGTTGGTCTTATAATCATTTCATTTACATCAACATAGTCCGGTTGATCGATAGCATAGGCAATGGCACCTGCAATGGTTTTGGCAGGAATGGCGTTACGACGATAGTCTACCATAAATTGCTTTGCTTCAACATCAGATATATGATCAGCTAATTCCGATTCTGTTACTCCTGGTGATAGTAAATTCACACGAATATCATTGCCTACCTCTTGCCTTAACCCTTCTGTTATAGCACGAACAGCATATTTAGTAGCGCAATAAACCGCTGCTGTAGGGGTTACTGAATATGCCCCAATCGATGCTAGATTAATGATTTGACCAGAGCCTTGTTCCTTCATGACTGGCAAAACTGCTGCTATTCCATGAAGAACACCTCTAATATTTACATCGATCATTTGATTCCATTCATCAATTTTTAGAGATTCTAATTTGGATAACGGCATCACACCAGCATTATTTACAATAACATCAACACGCTTAAATTTACTTAAAGTAAAATCAACTATACTCTGCATTTGCTCAAGCCTCGTCACATCCAATGATTGATACTCAGCCACTCCTCCACTTTGCTGTATTTCTTCAGCTAAAGCTTCTAATCGTTCTGTTCTTCTCGCACCTAACACAACATGAGCACCTTTTTCTGCAAGAAACCTTGCCGTAGCTTCCCCTATCCCACTACTTGCACCTGTTATAAGAATAACCTTATCTTTAATATTTGACATCATCACTTGCTCCCTTCTATTCTATTTCTAGCTCTATTCTTCACGGTAAAGAACCATTCCAGCATGATAAAGAACGCCATCAACAAACTCTCCATCCGCTGTAAATCCGGTATCATCTAAATATTCAATATAATCGTCTGTAATCGTATAACTCCCTTGATAAGCACTTTGTCTATCTCCTCTTGCTTCATCATAGCGCCCATTTTTTAAAAGCTCATGACGAATATGCCCATCTTCTGTAACCCACATCCCTACATATGGATGTGATTGATTATTGTTTTGCTCCATTTGCCTTTCTCCTTCCATATTTGTAGAACTGATATCATCATTCGGTAAACTCTCGTCTTTTTGTACTGTATTCTCCATATGACATCCGACTAAAATAGACAACAAAGATATGACTAATAAAGAAACAATCTGCTTCATGACCATTTTCTCCTACCTTTAAAATAGCTATCTCTCAGCCATTCCTACCTCCTATCAAGAATGAATTAATGATTATTATAGGTGAAATCAAGCAATATAAGGTAGCCTATTCATTTTCATCGATTGCCCGATCCTACAAAAAGTGATACGATTTTAATATAAATCCACTTAGAAAGAAAATCTCTTAAAGAGGAGCCAAAAGCTTGAATCATACATTTCCATTACTACAAAAGGAATTGATTTACCTGCTTAAACAGCATGCCCAATCTGATGGAACACACAATACGTCTATTCCTTCGTTAAGGATCATACGTGCTTCAACTTTATCCGAACCTGTGCACTCTGTTTTTGAACCATCGTTATGTTTAATTGCACAAGGCTCTAAAATAGTGATGCTTTCTGAAGAATGCTATCGATATGACTCTTCATCATACTTGGCTGCTTCTGTTCATTTACCTGTTTCTGGTCAAATTGTTGAAGCATTACCGGAAAAGCCATACTTATGCGTTCAAATAAGCTTTAGTGCTGCTCAAATCCTTGATATCATAAAAGATTCTGACCACATGTGGGCTAGTAGAAGAGAATCCAAAAGAGGAATTTTGGTTAATAAAACGAACCTACCACTGTATGAAGCTATAGTAAGACTCATCCGCCTTTTAGAAACCCCAAAAGATATTACAGTTCTTTCACCTTTAATCATTCGAGAAATTCTTTACCGAATTTTACAAGATGATGAAGGAGAGAGGATTATTCAGTTTGCCCTTTTAGGCAGCCATGCACAGCGTATTGCCAAAGCCATTCATTTAATTCATGATGATTTTTCTAAGCCATTACGAATTCAGAAATTAGCAAAAGAGGTAAGTATGAGTGTATCCGCCTTGCATAATCAATTTAAAAAAGTGACGGCTATGAGTCCTTTACAATATCAAAAATCGATTAGACTACAGGAGGCTCGCCGCTTACTATTTGCCGAGAATAAAGAGGCAGCTGATGTTGCTTTTCAAATTGGTTATGAGAGCCCTTCTCAATTTAGCCGGGAGTATGCTAGAATGTTTGGTCTGCCACCAATAAGTGATGTAAATAAACTTCGTTCTTCATTATCGTGATTAGAAGATTCAAGACGATTTCAAACAACTTTACTAGAGTTCACTGACACATTAAGTAAACCCACTTTTTTTATAAAAGTGGGCCTTAAAATGGTTAACGAAAATCACCATTTTCATATTTAGTTAATAATCTGCACTCTATAAATGCTCGACAACTTTCTGAAAGCTCAGTTCGTTCTCTGTGAATCAAATCACCATACAAATATCCGTTCAAAATCCTTACTTCACCTGTAAATTCCTGTGCTTTTTCTGCGTCAAAACCTGCAATCTTCAAAAAAATGGAATGTTGACTTACATGACCAAAATCTGTGATATAGACATGATGTGAATGTTGTTTCAAATAGGAACCTCCATTAAAATATAATGTATGAGATATAGTTTATCATAAAAAATTGTAGAGTTTTTTAAATATATCTTTAGATAATATATACTTTTGTTTAATATTTGCCGACTAAAAAAATTTGTATTCTTATTTAACCAATTTCTCGATTACTTATTATTTTTTTCTTTTAGTACTTCTAATATTTCTTTTTGGACTTTTAGCATTTCTCTTTGATTTTGTATCGATTCTTCTTGCATTCTCAAACTTCTTTGATAGCTATCTGTCGTATCATCTAGTAATTTCGACTCTCTTCTTTTTTCCGAAGATGGTGTACGATACTAAAATCGCGACAATGAATACCGTAATAACCAATAATATATCTAGCATTTCAATCAACTCTTTCTATATTTTTGTTTTTAATAGCTACTTTGGAAAGGGATATGCTGAATAAACCTCTTTAAATGTATGTCATAATAACTTTCAATATCGTCTCTTAAATGGTTCTCTAGCTGAATAAACTCTTCTACTATATAATCTAAATCAAAAACATTATATAACTCTTGTTCTGCCCAAATCGATTTAACTCTTGCCATGTTGGAAAATGGAATAAAAGATAGAATCGCACCATCTTCATAATCATCATATTCTATCGTATAATAATGAAATTCGGGAATATTCTTCTCCGTAATCTTTTCCTTCCATCTATATATAGCTTTATAAAATTCGAGTATAGCAAGGTCTGCTTCAAAGTATAATTCGTTATTGATCCTGATTGTAAATGTTGCATCTACCGCTAAAATAGTTGGAACATCTCTTCTCTTTTTATCTGAGATCATCCCTCTATCACTAATAAACTGATAATCAAAAGTAATTTTATTAGACATGTTGTCCACCTCTTTCCCAAACAGTAAAATAGTTACTTGCAATTAAAGCAGCCACTTCAAATCGAAGAGGCTCTCATCGTATGTTTTTTGCTCTCCTAATTACGGCTTCTCATCCAAAGATATAAACAAGGATTAAGCACGGCAAAAACAAAAGTAAAAATAAGCAAAAAGAATGTAACTGAATCTCCATTTAAGCCTAATTCATCTACAATGATGCTATCATAAAATAAGAGTTGAGAAATTAAGATGGTTCCGAGAATAGAAGCTAAAACGATTGGAGTTACATTGTTATACTTTACTCTAAATTTTGGTATCAGTATTGACATAAAAATAATTAGTATGGCAGCTAAAACGGTGATAAAAACGGGCCGCAGTAGAATGAAGGTTCCTAAATGCTCAAATGAATCATACGTATACATGGCATAATCCCACACTCTCTCTTTAAACGAAATTAACCTACAGCTCTGTCATTCATTCCCACCATGGAAAATGATTTTGCCTTCTCATCAATCACTTTCTCTGTTAGTAAAATCCATCTCCTTCAAATAATACTATATGTAGCTGAACTAGTTATAATGAGAACCGAACGATTTGGTTTTTGATTTCCACTTTAGGTAGATGCTTTCCCAAGGGCTTGTCGTCAGAGTGGATCTTCACACTGCGCTTTTCCTTCGGGAGTCCCTACATTCCGTTTCAATCAATAAGTGAATTCATAAAACATATTTTATATTAAATGTTCGGTTTGATTCGCATTGATGAAATTCACTCAAATACTACCTTTTACCAAAAAACTACCACAGTAGTGAAGCGAATTGAGATAGATAAAAGATAAGATAACCATCAACTTACTCTTAATTATTCTCCTTTTTAAATCAGTTCATTTTCTATATAAGTCAGCATTCTTTTGCAAATTCTTCGTTCTAAATAAAAATTAGTCTATCAACTCTACAGTCGGCGATTTAATTGCTCATAGACATTAACGTAATCTTGAGCCGTCTTATGACCCTTACTGGCTGCTGATCTATAATAAGCAAGAGCCTGATTGAGATCCTTTGTTAAACCACCTCTACCCTTTTCATACATCCATCCTAACCTAAATTCAGCATCTGAAAATCCTTTTCGTACAGCCTTCTTATACCAATTAACGGCTTCTTGATCGTTACTTTTCACTCCATAACCATATTGATACATTTCACCCAATCGATTCAGAGCATGGGCATTCTTATTTATTGCAGCCATACTAAACCACTTTAGTGCTTCTATATAATCCTCTTCTACTCCATTGCCTTTAAAATGCATCTCGCCTAAGCAGACTTGATCCTCAATTGAGCCATTTTCAGCAGCTAGCTTTATCTTTGCAATAGGAGATTTAATAGATTTTATATCCTCGTCAAAGGCTTTTGAACAATTTAGTTTCATTATTAGCTCATCAACCTTATATCCAGCTATGTTTCCTAATTTAACATGGATAATCAATGCGCCTAATAGAGCATCCTCTAATTCATACGTCCCATTATAATTAGAAAGTAAAGATAAAGTATATTTTTCTATCGAAGTATTCGTTAAGATTGCGGAATAGGTTTGATAGCCTTGTGGAAAATGTTTTTTAAACAATTTTTCAAAAATCAATGAATCATCTCTAGTATTCTTATTTTTTATAGCATTTAAATGAGTATGGTTTTTATTTTTAGATTTATTTATCTTAGATTTTGTCATTCCATTTATTAACTGTCCTTTTGACAAACCATCATTATTGTATCGGGTTCCATTAAAGTGAATCCCTTCTTTATTAAAGCCGTGCTTATCATGACCTTCAACATCATAGCCTTTATCATCAAAAGCTGTTCCATTTTTGTATTTACCACTCTTGTCAAACCCTCTTCTATCATAGCCGAACATATCGTAACCTTCAGGACCATGAAGGGTTCCATTTCTATGCTTGCCGTCCTTATCAAAACCCTTATCGTTATAAGTATTTACATACAAAACGCTTTGCTTTTTTTTCTTAAAAAACATTCTATATTCTCCTCTTCATGCCATGTCACTTCTATCTCCGGTTAACTATTATCCTACTATAAAACTAGTCATATATTACCATAAAACAACTTGAAAATTAAGGTAAGATACAAAGTATTTGTTTATAAATTGCAGTTTTTTTAAAGAGATTAAAAAAGATATCCACACCATTTTTCTCATTCGGTTGACATAATTTTTTATTTTGAATATATTATATATAACAAGTTCAATATAAAAAGGTGATTATTATGAGTTTAAAATTTGGGATATTAGGTTTATTGAAATATGAAAACATGTCAGGATATGATTTGCAAAAAACCTTTAATTCCTCTTTACAATTCATGTGGAATGCTAAGACTAGCCAAATTTACAGAGAGTTGAAGGGGCTTGAACAGAAAAATTACGTAACCTCTACAGTAATTGAACAAGACAGTAAGTTTGATAGAAAAGTCTATTCGATCACTGAGAAAGGGAATGAAGAATTTGAACTTTGGATGCAGAAATTCCCCCAAGATTTAAATGCTCCTATACGCGATGAATTTATGATGAGAATCTTTTTTGGAGAATTTATCGAGAAATATGAGTTAAGCTTTGAACTTAAAAGATATATAAAACAACAAGAAAAATCGATTGAAGTATTAACGACTATCAAAGCATTTGCAGAAAAAGATGCAGAGGAAAATAAAATGGAAAGCTCATTATTTTATTGGTTATTAACGATAAGAAGAGCGATTAAGTCGATACATGCAGAAATTGAGTGGGCTGATGAAACGCTAGATTTATTGCAAAATAAGGAGGATTAATATGGATTTTTTAGTATTAAGAAAATCAATTGTTACTTTAATCTTCTTTGGGCTTTGTACTTTTATTTTTCTAATTGGGCAATTGACTACTCCTGAAAACCTCCGATTTTTAGCGGTAGCTTTTGATGAATTTCCACAAAATTGGTTCACCCTTATTACTCATGGTTTTCTGCATATCGAATGGTATCATTATTCAATTAACATGCTACTTCTGCTATTTATTGGAATGTGGGTTGAACAGCTACTAGGTAAAATTAGATATATCTTATTAGTTTCTATATCTATTTTGGCGGGAGGGATTACTCTTATTTTATTTCAAACTGGAGGAATTGGCTTCAGCGTAGCTGGTATTGCTATCTTATTTTATTACCATTTAGCGTTCCCTTGGAAAAAAGAGATACTGTTTAATCTCCCAAATTTCATATTACCTCTGTTTATTGTCGTCATTTCGTTATTGGCTTTGGCTTTTGACTGGATGAGTTCGGTAGGGCATATACCGCATCTAATAGGAGCTTTAACTGGCATACTTTTTCTATTCGTTTACAAAAATAAACATACTAACCTAGAGTTCTCTGAATGAGAAAGAATAAAAAACCAAACTGAAAAAATAGTGGTTAATACAGAATGAGTTTAGTGGAACTTAATCTTCCAAATGTAAATTATCACCATTTATTTTTACAATTTTGCAAGGACAAATCCCGGATTTCTAAATAGGAAAACCGGGATGACAATATATTTATACACTCACTGGATTTAATAGCCTCTTAATAACTCCTAATGCTTCATCCTTCACAAATAATGAAATAATTCTCTCTAATCAAAACAAATAATCCCTTGCTGTTCAATTTCTACAACTCTCTTATCGCCAATACCACTTATTCGAGTAAGACTGCTATAGCTTGAAAAAGGACTGCTTCTCATATCAATAATTTGTTGAGCCCTATCTGGTCCAATTTGATGGATTCCTTGTAGTTCATGAAAAGAAGCTGTATTAATGCTAATCGTTCCAGCTGGACAACTACTCTCCGTTTCTAATTCACTAGATGTTTCCGTAACTTGAGCTGTACTTTCTGCTTCTGTTAATTTTTTTACTTGTTTTTCTAATGATTGGATGGTTACATTATTATTTTCTAAATCTGCTTCATTCGAATTAATCTCTTTTTTTAATTGTGCTATTTCCTCATCCTTTTCTTCCAACTTTTCTAAGCTAGCTTCATTTGATAAGGATTCAATCTCTTTTTCTTGTGTTGCGATTAATTCTTTTCTCTCGTCTAGAAGTTCTTCGTACTCCTCTATTTTTGAAAGAAGCTCTTCAACTTCCTCTTCTATTTCTGCTACTGATAACTGAAGATCTTTATTTTCTGCCTGCATCTCCTCAATAGAAACTGACTCTTGTCCACTTCCACACCCAGCAATAAAACCTATACATAAAATCAAAGGAAGGAATAATAATCGCTTATTGTGTAATCCTTTATATTGCTTTGTTAAAAACCAATAACCTAGCATAACAAATAGTGCAAAAACTACTAATAAAAATAAGACTTTTTCCATAGATGCTGTCTCCCATTAAACAGATTTGCGGTAAAGATATAACAATATTTTTATATCAGCCATGGAAATTGTATCATCAAACTAAGAAAATTTTACTATTTCGACAAAACTAGTCAAAAAAATCCCACTATACTTGTCTAATTACTCAACATATCATATTACGATAAATCAGAAATGTTTATTTTTTCACGAAAATGGAGCCTGACTCATAACATTATTTAATTATACACTTTCAAATACCTGTGCCACTCACTAGACTTCTGTTTTGATACGTAATATTGAATTTGTGTAAAGGTTTGCCCTCCTAACTCACACTCGCCAACAATTGATTAAATTTATCGTGTTAAGCTATGTTTAACTTTTGAAAATATTGATATACTTTTTTTATTTTTTCAAAATGTTTCCCCTTAGAATTTTCCATATGACCAAACTCAAAAAACTTTACCTTTTTAATGCCTACGTAATTAAATAGTGCTTTGCGCAGTAAAACTTTATGAGCATTATTTAACCAAAACATTGGATAAAAAGTTGGACCCTTCATTACAGAAATACAAACAACCGATTTCCCCATCAACAAACCCTCTGGTAACAACTTACCATTATCTTTGTAGGCAAACCCTGAAGCAAACATTTTATCCATATAACCCATTAACATAGCAGGAGGCCTTCCCCACCATATAGGGTAAATAAAAATAATCTTTTCAGCCCATGATAGTTGATTACGATATTTTTCTAATTCTGGGTCTTTATACATATTACGTCTCTTCTTTTTCTCATCAAAAAAAAGGACCGGATTGAAATTTTCACGATATAAATCTAAAACCTGAACATTCTGTATAACATGATTTTCCTTACACCCTTGAAGTACAGCTTGTAAAAATGAGTAGCTTAAGCTTTGGTGATCAGGATGGGTAAAAACAATTAATACATTCAAAAAAGCACGCCCTTTAGTTATCATTTGATAACTAAAGGATAACATCCTCGTAATTTAGTTGTCAATTGATAATTGTTTTTTGATAATATATTTGATAATTTGTAAATGAGGTGATTTATATGGACAGAGGGGAGCTTTTCCAACAGTTTGTTCGATTTACCGCATCTGTACACCAAGTGACAAACGATATGACAAAAGAAATCAGGATTGAAAACATAACTAGCGTTCAATATAAAATATTAGAGTTCATTACGGTTAGCCAACCAGTAACCCTCAGTGAAATCAGTGAATGCTTACACTTATCTTTACCTAATTCTAGCCGCGAGTTAAAAAAATTAATTCAGAGCCAACTATGCGAAAAAATGATAGATCCGAATGATCGCCGCAAGTTTGATATTCGTCTTACAGAAGATGGAACAGAACTAATGAATAAAGTGTTTCAACAGCTTGAATTAAAATTCAATGAGCGAATTAACAATTTGACAGAGTCCGAACTAAAAGAAATTCAAGAGGCAATCATCATTTTACAAACTAAATTTTTAGAATAGGTTGGTAAAAGAAAACCCTCAAACTAATAGTCTGAGGGAATATAAAACACACTTCATTATTTAATTAAATCCACTAAATCTATTAATACCAAGTTATTTCAACTCTAACTGAGCCACGCTACTCCACATGTGTTGTGTGCGTAATCATGATACTAAAACACAAATAATTGTTTTTGCGTAAAGATGTCCCCCCCCTATAAAAATGCTCTTTATCAGAGGGCATAAAATCTTATTAAAGCTCCGCTTTAATTTTATAATCTTTATTTTCTACAATAAATTTACCATTATTCGTAAACGTCTCTTCGTCTGAATAAGTAAAGATATTATCGAGATTAATAATCTTTCTGGTTTCTTCGTCAAACACATTTACTACAATATATAATTCATAAGAATCCCTGTGCTTTTCGGCGAAATTAACCTCGTCTTTAGTTATATAAAAGACTATTTCATTACCTGTTGTTGATTTAACTTCAACAAATTTATGATTACCTTTATCATCTATATACTTAAAGTCATAACCTAGTCCATCTTTACCATCTTCATTTTTATTTGCTATTTTTCCGTACTCCGAAGACCAAATAACATTTTCTTTTCCATACTTTTTAATTAAATTTTTGTATACATGTCCCTCTCCAGTAAAACCGATTCTTTGTTTTTGTTTTTCAGATAATCTTCCATTCCCACCAGAATGTCCTCCCCCAGTACTATCTTCTTTTTTTAATACTTTTGGTTTTTTCGGATTTCCCGGAACTATTTCTGTACCAGCACCTGTAAGAATATTTGATAATATATCAGTTAGCGTTTCTTCTTTTGTCTTCTCAGTATGACCTTTTCCATCTCTATTATTGCTAGGATTATTTATCATTGTTTTTTGGAATTTCTTAATTAACTCATCATATTCCTTAAAATATATTAAACTTTTATTTTCTGGGACGTCACAAAAACTTTCAAAGTCACTTTCATTTACACCTATTGAATTTAATTTTGTAAGAAATTCTAATCTGTTATCATAGAAGAGCTTACTCAAATCCAATGAATGAATATTATTTAATTCTTTTTTCTTCAAATTCAATTTAATAAAAAATTCATTTTCAGCTTCGTATTTCACGGAATTTTCAGGTTCAATAAGAAGATTAATGAACTCAGATTTTCTTTTTTCAAACAATTTTTTCTCCGCTAATTCTTTACTAAAAAGCTCGTTATATAGATAGCAATAGTATTTCTTCATGTAATTACTTTTAAGACTTTCTATCTTGTTTTTATAAAAATCTATCAAATTAATTTCTCTGGCGTTATAGTTATTAAATACCGAAACGTCTAAATTTAGCATTTTAAAAAGAGCTATTAAAATTTCAATATTTTTATCTTTTCCATCTAAATCATCATAATTGAAATCATAAAACAGCCTGTCGATTAGTGGTGAGTTAATTGCAAGTTTAAATTTTAAAAACTCTACTAACTTATCTTCATCTTCTGGTAAGGAAACACCTGGACTGACTATACTAACTATCGTGCTCCAAAAATCAATTTTATTATCAGTAACTATTTCTAACCACTTTTTTGATTCATTAAGTTTTAAAAGCTTTTCATCATCTAAATCACTACGTAATGTTGCATCTCTCTTTGAAATATTCTTCGCATAGAGCTCCCTAAAATCTTTACGATTTTCTTCAACCTTAATTATCCCTGCAAATACCTCAGCAATTGCTTCACAAAATTTAAAATCACTTTTCAAATCGTTTAAGTCTTTGTGGTTGTTTGCTTCTACTTTTATAAATATACTTTTATCATTTTCAAGATAAATATATTCATATGGATTTACTTCAAATGTATTTTCTATACCGTCTATTCTATAGACTGCTTTTATATCTGTGCATAAATAAATCTTTGTTTCTTTCAAGGCATTTCTCTCTTGATGGTTTGAATCTTTATCAATTCTAAAACAATAGACATAAGGTAAAAAAACTTGCAAATCTAACTGAAATTTCTTATTTAATTCATGGAGTGTCGGCTCTTCTATAATTTTGAAATGTACATTTTTTAAGGGCCTAACTCCTAATATTGCATTAACGTTTTTAATATTTTGTCTCTTTTCTAATTCAAGTATAGGAAATTGCTTGATAACATCCTCGCAGAGCATTCTATTATCGAGATAATAAACATCTTTTATTGGAAAATAATCTTTTGTACCATTAAGATTCGCATAAACTTTTCCTTCATTCATGTACTGCTTATAAAAACTATTATTCTTATCCCACTTATCCTCAGAGGAATTTTGAACAATTTGTCTGTATAATGTTTTAGCGTTTTTACCATCCTTATCAACCAAAGGTAATTTAAGCAATATCGAGTATACAGTTGAAGTGTTAAAATCACTAAAGTCCTTAGGAACACCTATTTTACTTAACCAATATTCTACATCTTCACGATTGATTTTGTATGATTTGAAAATAGGTTTAGAATAATCAATATCTGGAATTTCAATCAGTGGAGAAAATTCTTTACTGATATTTTTGGCTAAACAACACTTACTAGGTACTACCTTGGTTCCACTATGAGTCTTTATCCAAGGGGTTTTTCTCAATTTCCATAAAAAATATGATCCCATTTGATGATAATACATTTTCCTTACATTACTATTTGAAGGTTTGAACTGAATTTCTATTTTAGCCGTGTTTAACAATTCCGTATTTGATTCAATAATATTTTTCATTCTACTATCATAAATTAGCCAAACTAAAATATCTTCAAAGTCAGCCTTAGCAAGTATTTCATCCAGTAATTTTATTTGCAGCACATTAACTGAATTGATTGAATAAATTTTGTTTTTAAGCTCTTGTATATTATTAAAATCATAATCTTGAATTTTAATAGGATTTAAGTCTTTAAACACATAATCGCAATATTCTTTTTGCTCGTTAGTCTTTAATCGAAAAACAGCATCTCTAGGGAAAGTAGCAACACCTAGCCACTTAAAGAAATCAATAATTAAATTAAGGTCATTACTTTCAAATTGAATTTTTTTGTAATCACAAATAAAGTGAACCCCACTAATATTCTGTAAAATTTTTTCACAAATAATATTTTTATATTCATTTCCAAAATATAGTTCATCAGCCTTCTCAACAGTACCATCCCTACTTAACACCGGTACATTTAGAGTGGTTTGAATTTGTGGCAAATTTTCTTTTTCTTTACTGGTCACAAAAACGGTAAAGAGCCAGGATAAAAAATCGATTATATACGATTCCTGATTACCCTGTTCTTCAAATAGCTTCCATGTGAGATTGGAAATCCTCCTGAGAACCGGATCAAAGCTATATTCAAAAACATTTAAATCCTTTAATTTATCAGCAATCCCTCTTGCATTTGTATTTCCGTATTCTCTCCTTAAAATATTAAACATTTCTTTATTTAAAAACTTTAATTTTACAAATTCCGGCATATTATTAAAAAGTTCATTTTCTGCCGGCAGAAAGACCTCTATATCTTCTTTTATAGGATTACCATCATTGTCAATTAAGAGTAATGGTTTTATGTTATTTTCATCGCTCAATTCTTTTTTATAATCATTTAAAAGGAATTTAATACACAAAACCTTTTGTGTGACAGTAAGTTTATTCACAACTTTATTTATAGATTTTATAAAATAATCGTACTTATAAGTAAAATTCCCTACCCTTTTCAAAAGGTCTATTATTTTTTCATCTTCAGTATACAAAAGTAATTTTCCAAAAGTATTACTAGGTAGAATATCGGCATATGGAGAACTATAAAACACCGGTCTTTCTTGGTGTGTTATATATGTTCCTGCTATTGTAGGGAATACAGGGCTCTGTTTAATTTTTTCAATTAACTTTTCTTTAAACTTAAAATAGTCATTCATTATCGGATCGAATCGTTCTTCAAAAGCTAAAAGTTTTAAAGCGCCGTAATCTACTTCATCGGTACTATTTGTAATCTTTATTGCTGTGTCTATTAATAGTTCAACTAATTTCTCAATCAAAAAATCATTTTCTTTATTCTTTATCAATTGGTTCCTATTGCCACTCAAATCAAAAGTTCCGTGAACTATAGCGGGAAAAGGAAAAGCAACATCAGTTCTAAAATAGCTATAAAGTACATTTTTTGAATCGCTCAAATCCTCATTATAAGCTACAATTAGTTCATAATCCTTCCCACGAAATTTATCTGTTACTCTATTTAAATACCAAGTCTTTTGATTTATTAGATCGTCATCTTTAAATATATAAATTTTAACTTGATTTTCATCTATAAACTCTCGTGTAAATTTTTCGGTCTTTACCTCACTCTGAATTTTTATAGTATTAACATTATTTAAAAAGAGCATAATTTCTTTATCTATTTCTTTTAATTGATTCTCAATATCCTCTTTAACTTCGTCGATACAGTCAATAACAATATATGTATCATAATCAATATAATCTTGCGGAACTTCATCAACCCATTTCGGTGCTAACAATGTTGCTATTGGAAATTCTTCGTCTGACAATTCTTTTAATCTGTGTATATGGTCACTCTTTTTCTCTAATATTTTACTCAGAAAGTCCTTAGCACTATCCTTAGAGAATTTTATTGAAAGACCCTCACTCTTTATGTAAATAGAATTTGCCCAACTAAGCAGGGATCTAAACCCAAGCCCTTTATTTCCAATTTTATTCTGTTCTCTAAACTTAGGGCTTAAATTGGCATACATTAATGAAAGAATACCTTCTTTAGAAAATGGTTCACCATTGTTTGCTACAATTAGTTTATTTCCTTCAAACTTTACAAGAACACTACGTTCTTTATCAGTTACTGATGCATCATCAGCATTTTGGAGAAGCTCCAGTAATTGTCTACCTCGGTAGTCTTCAATATTCCTTATTTCATTATTGTATTCCGATACAATTTTTTCTGGTGAATCTAAATAGCTCCTTTCAATTTTAGCCAACTCTTTTTCTATAAAATATTTAAGCAACTTTCCTCTTCCCCTCTTTTTATTAGAATAGATTACTAAAGAGAATAATTTAATGTACCTCCCTTAAATAAATTCACTATTTATTTTGATTGTAGGAATGGCAATGTTTTCTCTAGATATTCCTGCCAGTAACCTTCATCACCTTGTAGTTCATGCAGCCAATAATACATCATTAATATCTCGAATTCTTGCTTCCTTCCTTTGGTATACGGCTTCTTCGGCATTTTTCTATAAAGAGCATCCAGATTAAATAATTTACTTTTTTGTTTAATGTCGTAATCATATTTTCTATAGTTGGTATTACTCTTTTTTCTATGAGTAGCTGGCCACAAATTCTCATTATCCCAAAAGTAGTTAACCCACTGGAAAGAGAATACATGTAAATTAATTTGGTACTTTACCCATGTTTTGTTTATCCACTCATTTATTTCATCAGAAATAAAAATGCTATCATTTGTAATTTCAATTTGACTCATAACTCGGTGATAGTCCTTAATAAATAGAAATAACATTTCCGTTTGATCCTTTAAAAAAGGAAACTTTTTGATTAATCTGGAATAGCAATCATACGATAACGATCTGAATTCCTTATCCGATCTGTACAGAAAAAAGAATTCGTCTTCCTTTAAAATATTACCTATATTTTTATTAATTTGCTTACCATACTCCAAGTAAATACCAACCAGCCACTCCATAATCTCCTGCTCGTAATCTTTTAGTTGTTTTCTGTATTTATCCAGCTTCTCATCTTTTAAGGCCGTTTTTTCTTCAGCTTCAGTAATGTTTAAGTAATTATTAAAATATTCAAAGACATAATTGACACATAGCCTTATGTTTTCATTTCTCTCATCTATGTTAAATTCATCAATTTTGTCTTCTTTTTTTCTTCTAGCAATATATTCTTCAATTGTAAGCAACTCTATCACCTCGCGAGCATAAAGGTTTGCCGTCATTAAGACCATTGTACCAATAATTTATAATATTTGGTAAAAAGGCAAAGAAAACTTCTAATGTCCTTATTACACCTATTAATCTTTCTCCTTTTCTTCTGAATATTGCTTAAGAACATATTCACATCTGTTTCTTAATTGATCTAATAATTCCTTTTCTTTTTCACTAGTAGTAAGCCACAACCCACCGTAACGTTTTGCAAATGCCTTAAACAACTTTTTTTCATCCTCTGTTTCATCAATTTCTAATATATCGGACATTATTTTTTTATTTTTTATAATATTCATCAGTTCATTAAATAACTTACTTATTCTTTCTGAAGCAATGTTAGTAATATTTTGTTGCGTAAATGGCAAACTTGGAATAACAGAACTTACTTTACCTCTCTTCGTATTTTTCCCTTTTCCTAAAGTGTTTTGGTTAGAGGTCAAATCTTTATCTATATCAATTTTCACTATATTCTCTTCAGCTAATTGATCTCCTTGAATAGTTGTAGAATAGACTTCAATATCTATTTCTTCTAATACTTTTTCTAACTTCTTCAACTGAAAGCTCATCACATCATAAATTTTATCTTTTCTGGTATCATTACTACGTTTTCTCGAAACTGGTAGTATAAATTCCTCAAACCTCGGATCATTTAATAAATTCACATGAAAGCTCACCGTAAATTTATAGACATTCCCTGCAGAAAGGCTATCTCTGGAAGACTTCAGTACCTCACTAAATTTTTCATCAATGTTCTCATCAAAAATAGTTGTTTTGTTTAAAATAAATTCCACTTAGGGATCACTCCTATTTACCTTTTTTATGAAATATTTCCCCTAATGAACCTATGTATACTTATTATGGGTGAACACCCTATAGAATTATTTTTTACTAAAAAACAAAAAAAGCCGGCCAAGTTGAATACACCCCAACCGACATATTAATGACCTATTCAATTTGGCATTCAATCTCTAACCCATCAAGCAAACTTACTATTATTTTTCTCCCTTCAAACACCACCATTTTTTCAATAAGTTTAAAGTGCAAATCTATATCAAACTCTGATAAAAAAAAGATTATAAAATTGTTTCGCTCTATATTTTTCTAGGAAGTTACCGCTGGAATTCTTTTGCTGCCATTTCTGCATAAAGTAATCTTTATTTTCTAGAATGCCATTAAAAGTGTTAATAAACGCTTGATATAATGCCTTATCATCAATATGTTTATTTTGACACTTTACTTCGCCTTTGATCTTATACTTCTCATTACATCTCCAGACAACTCTTCTAAGATACTCATCCGTTGAATTCCAAACCTTTCTCCCAAATGGGCTACCACAGTGTCCGCATATTACTTTTCCTGCAAAAGGATTATCTACCGTAGCATAATCAACTTTTACTATCCCATGCTTTTCAGCAAATGCTTTCCTTCTTTCTATTTCTAGCTGAACTGCTTCCCACATCTCTTTATCAATAATAGCTGGATGGCTTTCTTCAACATAATACCTGGGAACTTGCCCTGTGTTCTCAACTCTTTTCTTTGATAAAAAGTCTACTGTGTAAGTCTTTTGTAGAAGGGCATCTCCTTTGTATTTTTCATTACTAAGCATTTTCCTGATGCTGCTTTCGTACCATTTAGCTTTCCCGTTCCAGTTCGGAATACCTTCTGTCTCAAGTTCCCTAGCAATCCTTTTTGGACCTTTGCCATTTAAATAGTCTGTATAAATTCGTTTGACAATTTTAGCCTGCTTTTCATTGATTACAAGGTTACCATCGTCATCTTTATCATAGCCGAGAAACTTTGTATGATTAACTGATACTTTCCCTTGTTCAAACCGTCGTCTGATTCCCCAGGTTGAATTCTCCGAAATGGATCGACTCTCATCTTGGGCCAAGCTTGAAAGGATACTTAGCAAAACCTCTCCTTTTCCATCTAACGTATTGATATTCTCCTTTTCAAAAACTACACCAATTCCGAGGTCCTTTAGTTGTCTTACATAATTCAAACAATCCAATGTATTCCGAGTAAACCTTGATATTGATTTGGTTATGATCATGTCGATATTTCCAACTTTACAATCCTCAATCATTTTTAAGAATTGTTCACGCTTTTTCGTGTTCGTTCCTGATATACCCTCATCTGCGCAGATCCCTGCAAACTCATAATCCGGATGGTTAGTAATGTAGTTTGTATAATATTCAACTTGTGCTTCATAGCTTGATAACTGCTCTAATTGGTCTGTTGATACCCTGCAGTAAGCTGCCATTTTTTTCTTCATCGGCTCTAACTGTATTGCATTGGTCTGCCCGTTCCCTTTTGCTGGTATAACGGTAATGTTTCTTGCCATCTTGTAGAACCTCCTCCACAATGGTTTCTTCTATTATGTTGAGCTTGCCAATCAACTCATCGTCAATTCTAGTTCCTGGACAAGCATTTTTTCCGCTTTTAATGTAAGTGCTGCACTGCCATACTACTTTTCTACAAGGGTGCTTACTGTTCCAAATCCTTCGTTTTAATGTTGCTCCACACTTGCTGCAATAAAGCAGTCCGGTTAGTTTATATCTAGTTTGGTATTTATTTGTTTCCCCTTCAACATTCCCTTTTGCCTCTGCTCTAGATCGCATTTCTCTTTGGGCTGCGTTCCATACTTCTTCATAGACTATTGCTGGATGGTTGTTTTTAATGTAGTAACTGTCTAACACACCATTATTCGGTTTTGTACCTTGCCTTAAAAGATGCCTTACCCATAATGACCGCCTTTTGAGGATAAATACAGTTTGATAGATTTCCTGTGCAATCAGCCGTATATAAAGTAAAAGAAATCTTGTCCATAACTACTCCACCTCATTGTCAGTTTCTTGTTCAATAAGTGGCAGCATTCCATCATCTTTCAATAGCTCATAAATGAACAGTCGCCCTTTCTGCGTCCAATATGTGTGAACTTTGGAGTGCATTGATCCATCTTTTCCAGGATACGTATGAGTCTTTGTTGTCGTATATCCATGTTGGGCGTATTTTTGATACAAAAGCCAGATCTTACCTTGACGAAACTGCACCCCAAGATCGTGAAGGTATTCATTGAGCCAGCGACCGGACTTTCCATAATCTTTAGCAATAGTCGTAATAGCCACCGCATCCTTGCAATTTAGCACCACATCGTAATAACTTGCTTTTGGTTGCATTTCAGCAATCTGTTGTTCCTGAATACCGATAGTAGTAGTAAGCTCAGCATTCTTTTCACGCTCTGCCTTGAGCTCTTGTAAAGCCTTAATCCAAAGATCAGGATTTGCTAACAACTCATCTACTGCATATAGCCCATGCTTGCGAATAGAAGGGAGAACCTCGTGAGTTACCCAACGTTTAAATTTCTTCAACTTTCGCTCTCTTTTGGAAATGTAATCTTCGCTAACACCTCTAGCTTTTGATGGCTGCATAGCGAATAATAAAGAATAAAGTCCCGGTTCATTTACAATGGCTACCTGTTGCACGCCGCCAGGGGTAATCATTTGCGTATACCCCTTCTCATCTTCATCAAGGGACTGCATAGCACGATTTCGATTGGTTTCTCCAAACACATCGCACACGTCTTTTGCCACCCACCAAGTTTCTCCGCTTTTCTGAACAGTACGCACTTCACTGCCTTCGAAATTAAAAATCGTTAGTCCTTTCATATTGAACCTCCCACATATAGTGATAGGACGATAAAAGTTGTCCTCAGCTATAAGCGAAAAAAGAGGAGGTCTCGAACCCCCTCAAACTAATCTTTTTTATAAAAATTACATTCGAATCCGTCGGCAGGTAGGATGAGCCCTTGCGCCCAGGTCGGTGTTTGGCACATAAGAGCACAAACGTCCTGAACAGAAACTTGGTGTGGAGCCCCCAAAACTACCTCGTCATGAACATGCATCACAATCTTATAACCTGCTTCATCTAAATTTCTCATGGCAAAACAAAGAAGGTCTCTTGAAATAGCTTGGACAATGTTTTCGACAAATTTGGGACCGTAGCTATCAATACGCTCCCACTTTTTTGTGGCTCCTACACCTTCATAAGTCACCGATTCGTTGCCAAAACTATTAAGGTCCATCCTTGGTTTTACATAGGTAAGCTGTCTACCAGATGGAAGTTCAATCAAAAGCATTCCACTACGGTACCTAAACCGGATCCGATGTGTTTCTTTCCTGCTTCTCTCTTTTACCGTTGCTTTTACTGACCGATCGACTTCCCACCACAGCTTGACAATATTAGGATTGGAATTACGCCAAGTGTAGACTAGTGGTTTCAGTTCTCCTTCGGTAAGTCCCATCTCCAAAGCTCCCATTGCTTTTAAAGCACCCACCGACCCGCCGTATCCAAGGGCCAGTTCAGCAATCTTACCTTTTTGTCTTAACGGGCTTCCTTTTGTGACTTCCTCCAAGGGGACTTTAAACATTTGAGAAGCAGATGCTTCATATATTTTTCCATGGGTAGCAAACACTTCATTTCTCCATGCTTCTCCTGAAAGCCAAGCAATGACTCTTGCTTCAATAGCACTGAAATCCGCAACGATGAACTTGTGGCCTTCTTTTGGAACAAAGGCAGTACGTATTAATTCTGATAAGACACCAGGAGCAGATTCGTACAATACATCCAGTGCGTCAAAGTGACCGCCTATTACTAATTTTCGTGCTTGTTCCAAATCTAGCAGATGATTTTGTGGAAGATTTTGCACTTGAATAAGCCTTCCTGCAAATCTACCAGTTCGATTGGCACCATAAAATTGCAACAGACCACGAGCCCTTCCATCTCTACAAACTGCATTTTCCATGGCAGTGTATTTTTCCACGCTGGACTTGGCTAATAATTGACGGAGTTCTAATACTTCTCTTAAATGTGCAGGTGCTGTCTCTAGCAGTGCTTTGACGGATGCTTTATCAAGGCTCTCTGTTTCCAAGCCATTCTCAGAAAGCCAGCTTTTCATCTGTGCGACAGAGTTAGGGTTTTCAAGTTTCGTAAGTTCTTTTAATCGACTTGTAAGTTCTTCTTTGGTTTGTTCATCACATCGGATAGCGTTACGCACTAATTCTAAATCTAGCTGAATACCTCGATCGTTGATTTGCTGATCTAAAATATAGTTTTGCCATTCCTGAGCTGGCATAGGGAACTTCTGGAGCTTTGACTGAATTGAAAGCTCCGCTTCAACATCGCGAATGTTATACGTTTTATATCGATCCCACCTATCCGGATCATGTTCTGGTAAATTTCGTGTACGACCACCATTGGATTGTGTCGGCTTACAAGGAACCGAAAAATACCGGATAAGCTCTTTACCTTCCGTCAGTTTTTTCTTGTCCGCCCCTGTTACAATTGCAGCTCCCTCTAAGGAAAGAGGAAGACCAAGATAAGCGGACCACACCATCGTACAGCGCCATGAATCAGGCTCTAACCACACTCCATAGTAACGGGATAAACAGATACGTTCAAACTGTGCATTAAAGGCCCATTTGATCACATGGTCATCTAAAATTGCATCCAGCACTTCTTGTGGAATTTTTTCACCATTTATTAAATCAACTACTTTCACTGGTCCACCATCTACACTGTAGCCAAAAAGTAAGATTTCAAAATCCGGTGCTTCTGCATATTTATAAACTCCTGATTTCCCAAGTTCTACTGATGAAAAGGTTTCAATGTCGCATGATAATTGTTTTATTTTAGTCATTTGAATGTCCTCCCGCTCTTTATGCTGCTAGTTTGTTGGGAAACCGCATAGGGTTTTACGCTAAACTTTCGGTTTAAGTCTTCTAATCCTACCGAAACTAATAGCTTGATATTGACCTTCATATCCAAAAATCCCCTTCCAAACTTTCTTTTCAGTAATAGCAGAAGAGGGAGCAGCTATAGCTCCCCCCTCAGTTTTAATTTGTTTCTTTATGATAGAAAGTCATCATCCACATCAGTGGCAAAATCTTCAGCTGCATTTGTTCGCCCACCTAGAGGCTCTCCATCTCGGATCTTTTGAATATTACCAAGGCCACACGCCACACCTTTGTTTCCATTGGAGTTGAAGGCATATAGGTTAATACTTACTCTTGCGTAGACACCTGAGTAGATTTCCGAACGCTCAAGAATTGGATTGATATCTTTATCTACGACTTGCGGAGGTGTATTGCTATTTGCATTGACGAAGTAACTGTTCGCATAGGCTTCATCATCAGGCCGATCAATATCTCCATCGCGAAGAGGAATCTTTAAGGCTGCTTTATTTGGGATCTTACCGCCAAATTTCCCTTTACCTTCTTCAATTGCAGCATTTATTGCCTCATTAATAGCTGTGAGCGTCTTTGTATCACTTTTAGGAATAATTAAACTCACACTGTATTTTTCAGCTCCACCATTGATAGATTTTGGTTCCCACACATTGGCATAAGAGAGTCTTACAACTCCAGTAATTACTTTCGTAGGGTTTGTTGTTTTTACTTTATTTGACATTATTTATTCCTCCATAAAATCATTTTTTGCTGTCCCAATTGTTATTTCAGAACGCTTATCTGAGACAGGTACGAGCACAGGTTTTCCGGGTGGCTTCTTGACCAGCCCCCCTAAAATTTCATTAAAACGTTTCTTCCCTAGCAATTTTTCCATCTGGGTAATCGTGATGAGGCTTTGCCTGAAAATGTCTTGATAGCCTGCCTTCTTCACAGCTTCAGCTACTGCTTTTTCATTTGTGTATTTGCGGTTCGATCGTCCTGTAACGACCTTAAATCCCGGCCACTCTTTCCCATGATTAATGGCTGCATTTGCTGCATAAGCCATGATGTCGTTTGCCCAGTTAGTAAGGTCACCTAGGGATGATAGAATCTCTGCGATTTCTTCATCTGACAGTAGTGGTGGTAAAGTAAATTCAAATACTGCCAGTTTCATTTTTTCTTCCGCTCTTGCTCTACATTTCACTGCTGCCCGACAAAATTGGCACCATTCACCCGGACAATAGTTACCGTCACCAGTAAAAGCTAATTCTGCTTTAGGTTTCAAAATTTCATCAGCCCATTGATACAGACTTTCTTTTGAAACTGTAGATGTGCTAACATTTTCTCGCCTAGGTTGATAGATTGTCATTGAAACCTCACCGATGTCATAAATACCATCAAATAACTCTAGTGCACCAAGGGAATAGAGCTTCATTTGTGGGTTTTCCTCTGCACTGACCAAGACACCTTGTCCGTACTTAAAATCGATTATGTGAAGAGTTCCGTCAGCGATGATTAAACAGTCACCGGTCCCAAAACTATCTGGAACATAGGTTGAAAAATCGAGACGCTGTTCAATTAAAACGAGCGGATCATTACAGTCTTGTTTGACTTGCTCAATAATCTCAAGCACGAACTCCACGTATTCATCGGTAAACTTGTCCATCTCATCAGAATCGTACTGCGAGACAGGCTTGTCTGATTGCATCCTCAGTGCCTTTCGAAGTTTGTGTTCACTCAATGCATGGGCAGCGGTTCCTTCGGCTGCCGCTTCACCACTTTTATCATCAAACTCTAGCTCAAGCCTGGCCGATGGTGTACAGTTCATCCAGCGATGAGCCCCTGATGCAGAGAGGATGGCATGATTGCTCATTTTAACCCCTCCGCATCAGAGAGCAGGGAAGAGTACTTGGTTGGATCAATCTCGCTGAGTTTAGATGCACCATACTTTTGTAGTAGAGCTCTCACATTAGCTGTAAATCCGTCATGACTCTTCTCAGCCAGTACAGCCCTTACCTCTTCTAAAGTAACCTGCCTTTTCTCTGGCTGATCTTCAGGCTGAGGTTGTTCCTCCTTTGGCCTTTCGGCAGGCTCGTTATTTGCTAAGGCTTCCGCAACAGTTTTAAGACTGTCTGCTAATGATATGAGATCAGTGACTACATCAAGAAGAAGCTTGGTTTTGCTCATGGCCGACACCTCCTTCCTTAAGTTCCCTGATTTCTACCGTCTCGACTGAGTCACCGGGAGTAATGACAAGCAAGCTTACTTTCTTTCCAAATAAGAAATCTAGCATTCTACTTCGGATCGTTTTTCTGCTGCTTTGAATTACAGGACTTCTATCTCCCCCAGTTTTTGCCACATTGATTGTGACCTTGTGTTTCAGGCTCATATTCAGTCTCCTTTCCAGGGGCGATTTATCTCCCCTCACCGATAAGCGAAAAAGAGGGCTCTTTCGAACCCCCTTTTTAGGAAAGAATTTTTTGAAGAAGATTTTATGTTAAGATTTTTCCTAATTTTTCTTTAAGTTTCTTTAGATGCTTCCGAATTGTTGTTTCTGAAACAACCAGTTTAGCTGCTATGGCAACGTTTGTCTGTTTATCTACGAATTTTTTCGTAAATAGTTCTTTTTCCTTCTGTGTCAGGTGTTCCATAGCCTCGGACAGTCGCTTCAGTAATTCTTGGTGTTCAGCTTCATCTTCAATTTCAAGGAGATGCTTCTCAGGATTAAGACTTTCATCAGAAAGGTACTTATTTCTATCATTGGCAGAATCATTTTCTCCATCATGATAAGCATCAAGATGGGCTGTAACTCGGTAATCGTAGCGGCGCTGCTCGTCCACTTCGAAATCATCCATGGAATGAAGAAGATCGATATCGGCTTCGGTTACTCCGTCTTCACTAGGGGTTATAACAATCTTTGTTCCTTCAGCGGTGTAATAAATGTAGTTGGTTCTCTTCTTTTTGCTTGTTTTGTACGCTCTTGACATGTTTTTGCACCTCTCCACCGGATTGCATTGGCGGCAAAGGATACAAAAATAGGCCTGTGCTTGAAGTACACAGACCCTTTCAACCTAAAAATGAGCGCAATAAGGTAAGGTACTTCTATTGAAACGCAACAATCCTCCTGTGGACTGTAGCGCAACAATATGTATCCTTTGCCCTTATTGCAAATCAGGCATTTGATATTTTTTTAGATGAGAAACGATCGAATCTCGAAATCTATTAAAGACCTTTCCCTCATCTGTTTTTATTGTAAGTGAGAAATGGACAACCCTAGCGGTCACCTCATGCCCGTTATTTTTTTGAAATAAAGCGCCCTTTTCGTTCAAAAATACCTAAAAAGGCAATAAAAAAAAGAGCCATACACAAAACCTTGATAGGATTCATGTATGGCTCATATAGATATAGCTAAAAAAACGGACATCTCGTGTCCGCTTCTCAAAAAATTTTTTATAAAGGTTCTGCACCATGTTGCTGTAAAAACGTTCTAATTTCATCCATAGTCTGCCCATAGAGATGAGTCAAGGCAAAATTGTACCATTGATGATTTGGATCACCGAAATTCAATGAAAACGGCGAACTATTGATTATATGCTTGCTTATATCTGGTGGTAGATGCATCCCTAAGCAAATTAAAATTAATGAATTAATTGAACCTTGCTCTTCACCATTAACAATTCGACGGATAGTTCGCTCACTTAGCATTGTTCTTTGCGCTAGTTCAACAAATGTTACTTTTCTCCACTTGCGTACTATTTTAAGAGAGCTTGTATAACTGTTAGGCAACTCATTGTAAATTCGTGCGTTTTCGGCTATTTCATCTGCAAGTAGTTTTACTTTCTTTTCCTGATTGGAATTTTCATATCCACCACTATATTTTATATTAAAACTGATGTTGGAAAGTTGATCCCTGTTTAAAAAACATTCACTATGATATCTTTCTTTAACCGCAGCACTAATTGACAGTTCAAAAATGATACAACACTCGTCCATATGTGTCCGAGCATAGTCTGTTAATCTAGTTTCTCCAAATATATCTTTCTCCAAATATTTTGGATGGTTTAGTACAAAGTGTGCATCTACATATTGATAACTACCATCACTAACAAGAGCATTTAGTTCAGGGTTAATCATACTTTGAATCGCGGCATCTATAGCTCCAATTGCGAATGTTTGATTTCTTTTAAGAACACCCTTTTTAAAGCTATGAGGTTTAATATATCGTCCATCTATGAAGGTAAAAGTACCAATTGCCTCCTCGTAACCGACATCTATCATCCGAATCTTAGCTGCAATACGAGATACACCGAAGAATGCAGCTAAAGCATCAATGACCGGCTCCATTACGTCTATTATCTCATCGGTACCCATTTCATTACGATACTGCTTGATAAAGTCAAAGGCCTTTGTTTTGAACATGGCAAGCGGCATTTGAATTCTTGGTGCAAGAGCATTTGCCTGCCATTCCATCCAATCAGTCGCATCTCTGTGATTGTCTTTTATACCACCAACAACCTGACACTTAATATGTGAAGCACTGCTGTTATATAACCGTTCTAGCTCAAATGCTTTTCTATGTTGGTCCCAATGAACACACTCATGTACTATGGTGTTATTGACTGATCCAAGATTTCGAAGGAAATATGCTTTTGGATCTACAATGATAGTACGGGCATCCACATGGGTTTGTACCATATCATCACTGTCTTTATCGTAAAACTCTGAATCACAGTCATGAAAGTATATCTGTCCAAAAATAGAGAAATCCTTAGTAATCTCTGTGATTACTACTGAAAGACCCATTTTCCTAGCCAATACTTGCGGTTCAACTGCAATTGGTTTTTTTAATACTTCTGGATAATGTCTGCGTAGGAAGTCCGTTGCAACAAAATCTAATTGTTCCTTATTAACGACAGGAACAAGAGAGTCCGACATAGGTTTTGGCTGCTTATTTTTGCTGGAATACTCAGTTACATTGGAGATTGTAAAGTCATCCAAATTGCAGTCCAAATCTCCGTAACATTCCAGCATAAACCACTGCCTGCAATTTTCCGTTTCATCATAATGATAATCTGATTCGCGCACTCCTAATTCGGCTTCTATCACAACATCAAACTTTATTTTCATATCTGGCAGGTCATTAACAGATACGAACTTTACTTCGATATCTGACAATTCAATGCCACCAATGTTTTGAACTTTGTATAACCGTAAATCTAAGCTATCATAGTTTTCTTCGATGTAACTTTGTATGGTAGCAAACATCTCATTATAAAATCTATCTGCAACATAATTTGTAAATGAACGATTACCTGCCATGATACTCTCCCCACCCATATGAAAATAATAATCTAAGAAAAATTCCCCAGTTCCAAATATTAAATTATAGGTAAATTATAGCATGTATTTTAGTTTCCCCAATATTTAATTTACATTCGTAAATTTTAAATGTACCAAAACTAAATTTGTGATACACTTTTATTTGTAACTAATACGAGTAAATAAAGTGAGGTGGCGTAATGTCCATAAGTTATAAAAAGCTTTGGAAACTTCTAATAGATACAGACATGAAAAAAAAGGACTTAAGAGAAGCCGCTGGTATTAGTACTGCTTCAATGGCTAAACTCGGTAAAAACGAAAATGTTAATACCGAAACTTTAGTAAAAGTATGTAATGCTCTAAACTGCGACATTTCAGATATTATGGAAATCGTAGAGGATAATGATCAATTGTAATAGCACAAGAATGCCACTGGAATAAACTCTGCATCTCTAGCAAAGCTTGATAGAGGAGATAACATTACAACAGATGTATAACAGAATAATGGGGGTAAAACAGAAAAAATGACGCCACTAATGAGCTTTTGGCCAAGCGTTTACGAAAAGATTTCAGGTCAAATTAAATTAATTGAATATCGTAGGACTTTTCCAAAAGACTGCAAATTCGCATATATGTATGTTAGTAAACCCGTAAAAGCAGTTTGTGGAATTGTATATTTTGGAGATAAACATACGCTTTCAGATTGGAAAGAAAAATACTCTAATAGTTTGGAGATTTCTACTAGAATTGATGAGTATCTCGAGAATTATAGATACGGCATGGAAATTAAGGGATTTCAAAAAATCCACCCCATAACTTTAGACGACTTGCGGAGAAATGTCCCTGGATTTGTTGCCCCTCAATCATATCTGCTATTAGAAAATAACAAATTTCTCGCAGAATATATAGAAAGAAACGTTGTTCTTGTTGGTGAAAAAATTGAAAATGACTTTTCAAACGCCTATCCAGAGCATGTATGCAAGAGGTATTAAACAATGTTAAAAGTATTTGAAGCGTTCGCTGGATATGGAAGTCAACGTCTAGCTCTAAAAAACGGCAACATACCTCATGAGATTGTTGGTATATCAGAAATCGATGGCGATGTACTTCTTTCCTATGCTGCAATCCATGAAAATTTATTAGAAGAAAGAAATAAAGAATTATCAATTTCAGATGAGCAAATGCGCAATTTTTTAGAAAAAATCAATGTCCCACTCAATTATAAAACGTTTGAAAACAGAGCAAAGAATTTAAAGGGGCAAAAATTAAAAGACATGTATCTTGCTAATAAACTTAGTAACAACTTTGGTGATATTCGTACGATTAATCCCGATACATTACCTGACTTTGATTTCTTTACTTATTCATTTCCTTGCCAAGATATTTCTATTGCGGGCTATCAGAATGGATTAGGTTCAGGCTCAGGAACTCGTTCTTCACTTCTTTGGGAATGCTGCAAAATTATCGAAAAGAAGAAACCAAAATACTTAATGATGGAAAACGTAAAAAACCTAATCGGTAAAAATCACATTAAAAACTTCGAAGAATTCTTACTCTACTTAGAAAGCTTAGGATATAAAAACTTCTGGGATGTATTAAATGCTCGTGATTATGGAATCCCTCAAAGTAGAGAAAGAGTATTCTGTATCAGTATTCTTGATAGCCATGAAGATTTCACATTTCCACCAATTAGAGAACTATCTACTTTTATGAATGATCTGTTAGAAGATGACGTCCCACATAATTTTTATTTAAAAGATAATCAAGTAAGTGAGGAACCTATTTGTCAAGATTATATATATTGCCTAGATTCAAATTATTGGAAAGGCACATTTTTAAAAGATTTTCTTATTAAAAAAAGACGACAACTAGTTTCAGGTCCTGTTCGGGATGATGGTAAATATCCAGCAAGGCGACTAACCCCTAAAGAAACTTGGCGATTTATGGGGGTTGATGATGCTGATTTTAATAAGGCTAGTAAATTTGTAAGTAACACAAGTTTATACAAACAATCCGGAAACAGCATTGTAGTTCCAGTTTTAGAAGCAATCTTTAAAAATTTATTTTTAAAAAGCGAGGAGAAAAAGTTATGACTAACAAGGAACGAATCATTCAGTTATTTTATGCTAATGTAAAAGGTAGACGACCAGACACAACTGGGGCAAATATTCGTCATGATGGCAGACAGGGTCATTGGTTAGAACGTCAATTTGGCATAAATGCAAACGGGAATAACGAAGCAGATTTATTTGGATATGAATTAAAAAATGAAACCACAAGCAAAACTACTTTTGGTGATTGGTCTGCAAACAGATATATTTTTAAAACTGGTGAATATGTAAATAGTTTCGATGGAAACACTGCTCCTGAGCGCCAAGATAGTTTTTGCGGGATATTTGGTAAACCAAATCAGCTTAAAGCTGGTAGATGCTCTTGGTCTGGAAGTCCGTGCCCAACAATTCGTGGTTATAATGATTTTGGACAGGTGCTTATCATTGATAATAACAAAGACATTGTCGCTTTATACTCTTATAGTAAAGATATGCGTATAAACAAATCACAAATTGTACCCGCAGAATTACAACAAGAAAATTTAGAAATAGCAAGATGGTTTGGAGAATATTCACCAACACCTAGACAAACTGACAAATGTCTTAAAACCAAATTGGAAGATAAATTTAATGATGCAGGTTGGTTTACTTGCAAAAAAGGTCCAGATGGAACATATCAAAAAATATGTTTCGGGGAACCTATGACCTATGATAATTGGTTGAAATTAGTTGAAACCGGTATTGTATTTTTTGATAGCGGAATGTATCAGGGGAATAAAAGACCATATTCACAATGGAGAGCTAATAATTCGTATTGGGATAGTTTGATTACTGAATGTTATGAATAAGTGAAACGCCCTACGAGAAAGGGTGAAAAAGTGGTAAATATAGCGATTTATTATCAAAAAAGTGAACAAGAGACCAGTGAAGATTCGGTTAACCGAATCAATGAATTAATCCAAGTATTAGAAGAACCGCATACAATTAAAGGCGTATTTATTGATCGACAAGTTGAAAGTAATGCCTTAATTGAGTTATTAAGTTCACCCTTATCTCAAATTGAGTTCATTTACATAAATAAACCTTTTAAAAATGAATTTGATAGCGAATTAGTACATCAATTAGCGCGAACAGAAAACTTTAAGATCAAGTATTTCGATGAGATATAGCGTTCGTGTTGTCATAGCCGAAAAAAACTTAAAATTTAAAGAACGAGTGTTCCTGAATTCCGTATCATTCTTAATTAATTGCGCAATCGTCAATTAGAATTAAATACTTTAGGTATGGATTTCTTTTCTACTTCAATTATCAGACAAACTGATAAATGTCTTATTAAAACCAAAATTGTAGAAAAATGATAAATAAGGAGGACGATAGTGTTTAGACTGCGCAACGAAGTTATAATAACCATTGAGAGTATTCCATTGCCTTGGATCCCTAAAATTGAGTTATACTACCCTGACTTGCCACAGTTCCCTATGATTTATATCAATACATATGTTAACAAACAGCGAATACTTGCTTGTCCAGTGGCTGTCAGTTACCAAATAGGGGAGAATTCCTGCGATGCTATATTCACTGTTTTAACTAATGTAGAACTAAGTGAAACAAATAAAGATAAAATTAAATCAGAGCTATCTGAGCGTATTGGATATTCAAAGAAAATATCAAAATCAGATGTTATTGATTGTTGCAATGGAAACGAGCAATATATAGCTTTATTCACAGATCTTTGGGATTACATTCAATCTTCATATGGGGAATTTGTTCCCTATGGTAAGTTCTACGAGGAGATTTTTTCGATTATTCGCTTTGTCGCTGCATGGCAACCTAAAACTGGAAGACAAAGTGAAATGCGCATGTTATATAATTTCATGAGTGCTTTTGGTGAAAAAATTGAATTGACAGAAAAATGGAGTCATTTAGAATTTTACGCTATACCTAATTTATATGATATATCAAACAACGATTTTTCTGAGTTCCCTAAATTCTCAACACTTGAATCTGCAATGAGAAAATTATTTGATAAATATTTTGTCAAAAAGGTAAAAATTGACGGTATCGAATTTAAAGTAATGGAGCGAGCGTGGAAACAAAATAAAGATAGCTTTATATTAAACGTTACTGATCCTATGTTTTCTGAGGGAATATTATCAGAGTCAGAAAAACTTTATGCTGAAACATTAGTTGATGCTTTTAATCGCCATGCGTGGAGAGCGGCATATTTCATAAGTGCTTATATGAATATAAAAAATGACTACAGTATGTGGACAAAACAATTTTTCATCAACTTTTATGAAAATGGCAATAAGTTAAAAGGCTATTCGGAAAAAGTAATCGCTTGTTTTCTACAACAAGGATTTCTTAACCCTGAGGTAATCCCAATAGATACTTGGATAAAAACCTTTTATGAATTTCCATTAGGTATTGATTCTAACGCCCAATTTTTCAATATGCTTTCAAAATTAGGAAAATTAGAACGTATTATTTGGCTTTCCAGTCAATCAAACAAGACAAATATGAAAACTTTCTTTAATATACTTTGGTGTCAACGTTATGGAACAACTGGAAATGGAGAATTAAGAGGTATTAATCCCATCTCTTGTTACAGTTGCCAACTTAAAAAAAGCTGTGTTGGTGTATCAAAAAAAAGATTCACTAATGTTAAATTGTTAAACAATTCTTCCGAAGAAGATTTGTCTACAATTTTTGCAGAGAAGCCTGAAATAGCTTATATTTGTCTTTTAAACAACGGCGTTCCAAAGAAGTGCTATATTAGAAAAAGAGATGCAGCCACTCTGGTAGATGAATTTAGTGGATATATATTAACAGCACAAAACAAACTGTCTGATGATTTATTACACAAAGACACTATTACTTTTGAGGAATTTGTTTTCTCTAAAAATATCAACCTTAAATAAAAAAGCATCACCCGCATTGGATACAACCATGTGCGAGTGATGTTTTTCTTATAAAATCCCATATTGCCCTAAATAATCAATCATACTTTCAGCAACAGCATCAATAACGTTTATACACACTGAATTACCAAACTGCCTATATGCTTGCGAATTTGAAACAGGAATGATAAATTCTTCAGGAAATCCTTGTAATCTAGCACACTCTCGTGGTGTTAACATTCTCGGATTTTTTCCATTTTGCTCGATTAATGCTTCGCTTCCATCCTTATAATATCTTGCACTAATAGTGCTGGTATACTTGCTGTTTGAATTAAACAAACAAAAGCCAAAGCCATTCCCTTTCTTTTCATGTCCTTTCTTTCTTTCCAAGTGACCTTGATATAATTTATCGGATATTGTAAATCTGTCAGATACTTCGTTTTCTACAATCGCCCCTACCTTAATGCTGTCATCCACACATCCCTTTGGATACTTGAACTTCACAAAATCAGCTGGTAAGTAATCTTTATTGAATCCAACAATAATAATACGCTCTCTGTTTTGAGGAACACCAAAGTGATAAGCATTCAATATCTCTGGTTCAGGAACGTAATAATTTAGTTCATTGAGAATCGATAGAATTACTTTTATGGTTCTTCCTTCATCATGGCCACGCAACTGTTTCACATTTTCAAGCATAAATGCTTTCGGTCGTTTTTCCCTCAATATTTTTGCAATACTAAAGAATAATGTACCACGCGCATCTTCAAATCCTTTTTTTAACCCTGCTTGAGAAAATGGCTGGCACGGAAATCCTGCCAACAAAATATCATGATCGGGGATGTCTTTTTCATCAACTTGAGTAATATCTCCTGCTGGTATTTCACCATAATTTATCCTATATGTTTTTTGAGAAAATTTATCCCATTCTGATGAAAATACTGTTCGGCCGCCATGGCGCTGAAAGCCCAGTCTAATACCTCCAATCCCAGCAAACAAATCTATTTGAGTAAATCTACTATTTCCCATGCTTGGTGCAACAAAAGGTGGCTCTGTGGGAAAGGCCAATATTTTCTTATAAATCTTTTCTGGAACTTCTTCCTTGTCCATTTCCCAAAACTTTAACTCTTTTTCTTCTTCTAAACTTAAACCAAGGGCGTCAGAAAACTCCTTACGAGTGATATCGAGTTTTTTTCTAATATTTGTTATAATTTGACCTTTTGTCAATTCAATAGTCATGCTAGTATTAGCCATTATTTTATTTCTTCTCCTTTTTACAATCATCTATATATAACAATTCTGCTATCTCACAATCAAAGAGCGCACATAATTTCTCAATAGTTTCATAATTTATCCTAGTCGCCTTATCATTGTACAAATTAGAAACCGTAGTTCTAGAAAGTTTCGTTCTCTCATGTACATCCTGTATTGAAAGTCGATGTTGTCCCATCAAAGTTGATAACCTACAATTAAGTTTCATAGCCTCCTCCTTGATAACCAATATTGTCTTCAATATAAACTAAATACTGGTTAATTTCAAGATTAAATCATGATAATTATTTATTCCCAAGGAGTATTTAAATAAAATTTCCACGGTTAAAATAATAGCTAAATAACCTACTAAAATTTATGAACCTAATAAAAATATCTATCTATCAGCATCTTCACTCTCAATACTTCAATCAACACACGCTTTATCTGGAATTTGGTTATTTTGAATACATCTATCCTATCAACTCAACCCCTCTAAAAAAAGGTGTTATCTAATCTGTCAACTCAACCCTGTCACCTTCAGGTCGATTGACAGGTTACCACAAACAATAAAAAGAAAGGGTTCCCTATTATAATTCCCCCAGCAAAACAGCCGAGGGAAAAGTTCAATGTAAGGAAACCCTTATTTTATAGGCTTATTCAGTTATTCTATTTATCCACTCTTGACATCAATACCACGCACTCCACATGTGTCGTTTTGAGAAGGGTATCTTAACTTGCTTTTTGACTTATGTGTATAATTTTTATCTAACTTTATCTATTTGCATTACGTGCTATAAAAACAGAAATACGTCACCTTTCTAGTTTGTTACTTTACTGTATATCAACGATATAATTGCATTGTGTGAGTTGATTGTGTGACCAATGTGTGGTCATGTGGTCAACTCTGCAATCCTTTCCCCTCAATCAATTCATCAATCTGACCGCAAATTTCTAACTGCCACCCCACATCATCCGTAGCACTCGCTAAATAACTCAACTCATATAGATTTACTATCTTTCTGACAAAGTGCATATTAGCTTTCAAGCAAATCTCCAAGTCGTCATACTCCTGTTCGTTCAATTCCCTCGACTGCTCAATATAACTTAACTCCGCTAACCTCTTATGAAATGGCATCACTGCAAACATGTTCATCATCTCCTTTACTACACTATATGAGACGATTCGATAAAAATGCATGTCCTGTTAAATAAATTATTCTACACTATAATTTCCATATGTCGTGTACGTTCATATCAAGCTCTTTTGCGATTTTTAAGGCTGTACTTAGTTTAGGGTCGTTACCATTTACAATCTTATTTATAGCTGCTGTTGTGAGTCCTACTCGTTCCGCTAATATCTTTTGGTTCATGTCATCTCTTCTGGCAAGGATAACTTTTAATTCGGTTTCCATGCAATCACCTCGATAATTAATTCAACGAGAGTTATATGATTTCCTGCTTGATTTATCGAACGTATGTTTCTATAATGATTGAAAGGAGATGATTGTATGAGTGAAGCTATTCATTTGAGACGTGGGAATAAGTTATGGGAAGCTAATTTTATTCTACCTGAACAAAAAGAAGCATTGAGAGATTTAGAAAAGGAAGAAAGCAAAGTACCTCAACCGATGCTTGATGAACAGGAACTTTATGAATTAGGATTAGTCGCTCATGACAGCCTTAAGCACACGTTAGATGTTAAAGTTACCTATTGGGATAAAGGCTTTTATAAGGATGTTGTGGGGATAGTTGGACATATTGACCATCAAGGAGGACGTTTTAAATTAAGCGTAGGAGAAGAATATACATGGGTTGATATTGATAAATTAAGTCACATCGAAAGGATTTGATTTTATGGATATGATCATGGAACAGAAAATATTGAGGATTGTCACTAATAGGTCAAGGGAACGAAAAGAGACTACTATACAAACTCTATCAAGGTTAAGTGGCGTTGAAGAGGAACGGTTAAAGAGAATGATATTGAAGCTAGAGAAGGAAAATGAATTGAGGATAGCTAATGGATTTATATACAATGGAAAGAAGCCCTCATAAAGAGGGCTCTTTTTTTGTTAGAACATATGCGACCAAGTTTGTTGACCGACAATCCCATCGACTAGCAATCCATGCTTACTTTGATAACTGCGTACAGCACGTTGAGTCTGTGGCCCATAGATTCCATCTGCCGTAATTCCTAACGCACGCTGTACAGCCTTGATGTCGTCACCTCGCATCATTGGTGAGGTTAAGCGTAGCAAGCGAGAATATTTAGGTTTAGCTGCAGGCTGTTTGTTAAGCTCTGTCCATGTTTTAGGACCAACGATCCCATCTGGCGTTAACCCTTTTGCACGTTGAAAAGCTAAGACTGCATTGTGAGTCTCGTCTCCGAAATCATCATCGCCGCCAAATCGCGGTAAAGGAAATCCATGAGCAATCAAACGTTTCTGCATACGACCAACCACTGCACCTTTTGAACCTTTACGCAAAGTAGGAGTAGAGTTATTAACCTGCGTACCGCCTGTTTTTGGTGGTGTAGGCTTCACAGTAACAGTGGTTAACTGCTGTCTCACTAAATTCATATCGATACCAGGACATTGAGTGTTGGCTCCAGAATACTCACGATGACCTTTAACATCATTTACAGCAAGCTTGAAGCGTTCCATATTAAAGATCGCTCGTTCTCTCCATGCCTGCTCCTGCGCTTCTGTAAATTCGCCATTACCCACTAAACAAATGTGATAAGCATTCGTGTTGTGTCCTGATATACCGTTTGTAATGACAGCAGGGTCATAGCATAATTGTACAGTGCCGTCTCTTAAAATAATTTCATGATAGCCCCCTGTTTTCCACCCTAAAGAACGCCAGCGCCCATTCCAAAAAGCAAAATAGTCACCACTAGCCGTAGCTGAGTGATGACGAGCGATAGAGGTTATACGAGTTAATACCCTTTTTGAAGTTCCGCCATGAGTACGATTACGTATGTCTTGTATTTTAGTCATTATTATCCTCCTTCGTATTACCTTCTCTTTTATTTCCAATCTCAAATAATCCTGTAGCTGCTAAACCCGCAAATCCTCCTGCCCATAAACGGAAGGTTAAATCTAAATCCGTAAAAGGATAAGAAAGAGCACCTATCGCCAAACCGACGATAAGTGCTAATAGTGGGATGAAATTCTTTTTTACATTCACCGTTTTCTTAATTAACTCTACTAAAGCTAAGATAATCGGACTTATCACCGTAGCAAATATTAATACTGTTTCCATTTCAAACACTCCTTATCTAGTTAGAAAATTTTCTAAGAGTAAATAAATAAGACCGCCACTTCCTGCGACGACCCCTACTATCTTCCATATTTGTTGTTGTGTAAACTTCTGCCTTTCTCTAGCAAACTTACGGTCATTAACATCGTTTCCTAAAACATGATTCAATAGTTGTTGTGACAAATCTATTTGCCTACCACTCTCTTTTAAGACCGTATTTTCGGTATCGGTTAACTTTTGGCGTATCTCACTATTCATTTTTTCTTGCTCTCTACGTTGGGATTCTAGAGCGATTAACCGTCCTTCATGGTCCTCCAATCTTTGATGCATAGTTAAGTCCTCCTCAGGCATCGTTATCCCCCTCCTATCTCTATAAATGGGAGTTAAGCCCCTTTACTCCCTCGTGATTAATCTGTATAAATAAATATAACTCTCATATCCTCGTGGATGAGAGCTAGGGGAGTGACCGCTCCCCGAACTACATAAAAGAGAGACACCGTTATGGTATCTCTTTAGTGCGCAGTATCATCCTACTACTTCAAATAATAATTCTTCCATTCGTCAAAAATAAGAAATAAGCAATCTTCTAATGTTTTATCATTGTCTGTATTTAAGGTCACAACATGATGTTGTGCTCCTTCTGGTAAACAATGTAAGTCAATTTTATCTTTATAAATATTGATCATAACTTTGTCACCTCTATCATGATCCTCATTCCCAAATCGTATTTCTTTAATGGGTTTACGTAACTTGGGAAAAAAAGAGTAATCGTCAAATACGCTTACTCGATATTCAAATTTTGACAATTTTTTATCTTCTCTAATGGAATTTGTAAATTCCTTATATTCTTCTATTTGAGTGAAATTAAGCATGTTAACCTCCAATAAATATTAGATATAAACAACATAAGTAATTCACTCAATAAAAGCAAGGGATTTATTAATATTCTAAAGGTATATCCGGTGTGAATCATTTAAGCAAACAAAAAGCGACTCCATATCCCTTATCACTATCATAAGGAGTTGTTACTTGCATTACTCTTACATTGGTTGGATCCTGCGACACTGTACGGACACCCTCATTATACGCTTTAATAATATCCATCGGTTGGACATCCTCTGTCACTCTCACATAAACTTGACCAACTACAGAAAATAGAGTCCATAAGCCATCCCTATAGTAAAGGAAATTACGGCTCCGCATCCAAGCAAAAAGATGCTGTTTTGCTTTATGATTTCTTTCTTAATTTCTTTATTCGTCAATTAATTGTCACCTTCTTTCTTACTTATTATCGATTAGTGATATAACCACTTCTCTTAGGTTGCTAAGTGGAGGGATTTCCTCAATCGTCCTCTCTCCCGATTCTATATGCCTAACCCAAATTTTGACCAAACCACTATTTTCGTTAAACAAGTGAATCACCTACTAACATAGACAATTCAATTATTGCATCTTCCATTTCTTGTACTTTCTCTTCTTGTGTTTGGACTTCTTCTAATAAATGGACATCCTCTATTATTTCGCCTTCTTCTGTGATTCGGTCAATTAATAAAATTTTTTCTCCAAATTTTACATGATGCTCTTTAATCTGTTTAGATACGTGATTATATCTAATTCCTGTCGATACATTCGCCCTTACAACTGTATTGTACACGCTTATCACCTACCTAAATATGATTCCTGCACTTGTAACTTCATTTTCTAATTGAGCTCCCACACTACCTAAAGCATTATAAGCAGATATAATAGATCCTCTGTCTATTCTAATGTCACGAGCTTGACCGTTCCCGCTACAATCTGCATCATCTGCGTTGATTCTTCCACCGCGGTTAGCATAAATTCCATGTAAAATATTATCTGTTATTAATCCATTACTAACATTTACGGTAGCGCCAGTAGCAGCGTAAACTCCTGCATTATTTCCGCACCTTTTTACAGTTACTCCATCAGCATTAACTGTTGATGCTCCGTCTGCGTATATACCTTGCGACCCACAATCCTCTATAATCGCACTGTCTAAATCAATTGTAGATGCCTGAGTCGCACTAGCACCTCTCCCCCGCGCTCCTGATAAGTTTGAAGATGCCGCACTTACTTGACTGTTAAAATGAGCGTGGATCGCTCTTTCCCCTGCTCCTGATAAATTACCATGACGTATATTAAGGCGACCTCCAGCATAAACCCAAGCAGCATGTCCTCTTGCCCCAGAAAAATCAGCGTGCATAGCTTCAACGACTGAAGAACTTCCTAAATAAACACCATTGCCATTAGAATTTTTCCCGCTCCCGTTTCTAAAGTTGATATATGATCCCCTAAATGCTAAAAGGCAAGCGCTATTAGCGCCGTCAAATACCGACCCAAAAGCCACGATGTGAGCACCATTAAAAGCATACAAACCAACTCCGCCACTATTAATAACACCAGCTTCTGGTCTTATAACAGATCTAGCTCCATCTGCAACAAATACACCGTGACGGTTTAATGCGTCGCCAGAGTAGCTCATGACAAATTTAACATCAATAATTGGCAAGACTCCATTATCTGCTGCTCCGAATGCCGGATAAACAGTATTGTCAGTTACGGAAAATGATTCTATTAAGAAAGAGCGAATAATCGTTACTTCTTCGTCTTCTGCGGTGATAGTGATAAATCCTAAATCGATACCTCTCACTAACACTTGCTCCGTCATATTAAAACCTGTTAGCAGCTTTATCTCAGCTTTCAGACCATTTAATTTATATCTAAATCTTTTACGACTTAAAAATTCAATAGCTTCATTGATTGACTCGTAATCGCCGCCACTACCTACCGTTACAGTCACATCATAATCAGATGTTAGTTCTTCTAGTTTTTCCTCTACATGTGTCAACTGTTCATTAGTATCTTCTTTAAATTGAGTCCATTCTGGTTGCAGATTAGCGATAGCGTCGTTCAATCTTTGCTCGAAATTTTGTTCGATTCCTGCCGTGTCAAAAGCGCCATCAAGTAAACTTTGTGTGATCTCGGTAGCTACATCAGCCGAAACTTTTGCCCCATCTGCAATAATCGCTGTGATTTCTGCCGCCCTCGCCATAGCTTCTCTTGTGTCTTTTCCAAACATTTTTTCTCTTGTTTGAGTCGTATAATTTTTAACTAGAGATGGCACTTCGTTTGGATTGTATTCTGGTTGTTTTGGACTAATCTCGGTAGGGTCTCTGTATTGTGTTTCATTTATAGATTGCAACAATTGGAGAATTTTGTTAACATCCGTTTGCTTAATCTGATTTACTTCTGTCATTCATTACCTCCATCTAAGGCATCTAATCGAGCCTTAATTTGTTGTATTTCTAGGTTATTACTCGCTTCATAAGCTGATAGCAATTGTGATGTAACTGCTATTCCTTGCTCATTGCCGTTAATTCTTTGCTCGTGATTCTGTACGATATTTGTAAGGACTTCAACGGCTTGTTGCAAGTCGGCTATCTTTTCTATATCTGGCACTAAATCTTCTAATCTATCTACTGCTGAGGTCAAATTAGTAATAACTTGTTCTAAGCCTTCTAAATCAGCATTTTCTATAGCTTGTTGTAAGTCATTTAAAGAGGATTCAACATTAGTTACTTCTTTTCGTATGTTCGTTATAACTTGTGATTGCCTACCTACTGTTTCCTCTAAATCAAAGATTTTTCTAGCGCTTTGATTCGCTCTGTTTTGATAATCCGATGCCGTTAAAAATTGGTCTCCTATAACAAGGCTGTTTTGCTCTGGTTCGTTTAGATTAATAGACTTACCTATTACCCTTAGATTTTCATTAATGTTCATTACAGGATTAATGACCGGGTAATAATAGCCGACCTCAAAACTATGTGGAGCTAATTTGATTAGGGATAGGTCAAGTGCCGATATGACATATTTAACTTTGACTCGATTGTTTTCTCTTAGATACTCTCTACCTCGACTAAGTAAAATACCAGGTTCATTTACGTCATCCCAAGCCACATTCTTTGTAAGGACGGAGAATATACCTTGTGCAGCTAAATCCTCTATATAATCCCTACCACCATTTACATCAGCAATTGTCACCCTTGCTTGTGATGCATCCGTTGCCCCTTCGTCCTCTGATTCTATACGTGAGCCTAAAGGGATTAATCTTGTGATGATGTCTGTCGGGTCCGTTTCTTTTGAAATAGATCGCAAATTTTTCGCTATCCGTATTTCAGTTGTCTGTATGATTTGTTGAGGTACGATGTAATCTAAGTACCTTACACCATCAACTTTCCTAACCCTTAATTCTCCACCTAACCTATCAACTAACTTGTCAAAGATAGCATCTAAGGTGTTTTCGTAATTAAGATATCTGTATAAAGTTCCTGTTGAAGAATCTACCGTTACCTCACCTAATACAAAGGTTTTGTCTATCTCGTCATGAGCTATATCTGCATTGTGATTATTAATCATGATTTGAAGAAAATCCCTAACTGAAATATCGTGATATTCTCCATGACGTTGACAGGAATCGTTTAGAAACCCTAATTCATCCTCGCAAATAAAAGACTTTCCGTATGAACCATCTTCAGTCATATTCTCAACAAGAGACAAAATACGACCATCAAAATCTAGTGTGTTTGTCTGAGTGTTCAAGACTCTTACTAGTGTTTTGTATGGCCGTATCAATTCATATCCTGGATTGTCTGGTAAAATTGTAAATTTGAAAGTGTTAGCTACATTTATACCTTGATTAATCATAGGGTCAATCAATTTTAATCCGTTAAAATGAGAGCTTTGTATTTCGGTGATTTCTCCATCATTTATCAATGAAACTCTGTACACTAAATCAACTCCTTATGCCAATGAAAAGAAACTTCTCCATTTCCAACTATCGTAAAATCGATAACACCCTGCGGAATAAAGAAGTCTAATGAACTTGATTCACCTATCGGCACATTGTAATTAGCGGTAGAAGTCACGAACTGCATAGGGGCAGTAGCTCTTATAACAGGGTGCACATTCGACGCACCATTATTATAGAGTGTTATATCTCGTCTGCCTGTGACATTATATTGAGTGATTTGAAATATATCTAACAGGAAATTAGTCACATCCCATATATCATGACCTTCTTCTAAAATGCTAATCTTAAAAGGATAAGCAGTAAAGGTGACGGTTAACGTTCCGTGATATTTCAATTCGTCAAAGTCTGGCGCTTCTTCCACCTCTGCCAAGAAATAATAGCCTGGTATATAGTCATCTTCTAATCTTATCTTTTCATTTGATTGCATCAGCCAATTAAGAGCCTGTATCTTTTCTATAGCTAAATTCACTTTGTTGTAATCTGCTACATTGAATACTAACGTTATAAGGCGTTCTTCATATTCTTGCCCTCCATAGACTGAACTAAAATCATATATCTTATTAGAATGAGGGACCCTTTGTTTTCTTTTAATCTTTTTAGGGTTGCCTATTTTCTTACTTGCTACAGTCAACCCTATATCTCTATAACTGTGCTTTCTATCATAGGTAATACCAAACCTACTCACCTGTCGCCAACCTCCTTGCTTTAAACCCTGTTAGTTGACCTTGTGACCTATCTACATAAGAGCCAAATTTTTCCTCTCCGATATATAAGTCACCACCGATATTTTCGGCAATATCCTTTAATAAAGCCTTAACCTCTGCATCATTATAAGGCTCGTTTCTGGTCTGTCTAACAGCTTCTGTTGCTTGCATATTGCCAATACCTGTTAAGTTACTAAGTTGCACCGTAGCGCCTCGTAACGGATTTACAAATTCACTTACATCTGGCTTCATCCAGTCGGTCGCTTCTTTTGTTTTCCTCTTCATGCTGTTCTCTTCTTTATCAAAACCGACTGCCACCCCTTTAATGAGGTTAACTCCGATTTCGTCACGCATCCAACGTGATGGAGAATGAATCGAGAAGAAGCTTGTAAAACCATTTTTGATACTTGAACCAATCCCTTTTACAGACTCCCAAACAGCATCCCCCATAGAGCCAATTCCCTTGATTAGTCCACTAATGATATCCTTTCCTGTTTTGACTAAATCGACATTTTCAAAGAAGCTTTTTATATTATTCCATATATTTTCCACTGTTTGCTTTATGGATTCCCAAGCGCCTTCCCAGTCTCCTTGTATTAAAGCCATGACGGTACTTATGATACCCATAATTAAATCAATAAAATTATTGATTGTTGTTTTAATAACTTCCCACACAACAGAAGCTACAGCACTAATCACTTGCCATCCCGCTTCCCAATAACTTTGTATATTGTTTAAAATAGCCTTTATTATGCCCCAAACTATATTAATGGTCGTTTCAACTACTGTTTTGATGAAATCCCACGCCATTTTAAGTGCACTCATAATGGTTTCACCATGTTTTTCCCAAACTTCGGCGATAAATTGAGTTACCGTTTCGACAATCGCAGAAATAACATCTCCAATCGTTGATATAACGGTCTTAATAAACTCCCATGCTAATTCTACATAGGACATAATCATTTCCCCGTTATTCGCCCAAAATTCTTGGATTCCATCTAATATATTCCCTATGAACTCCATGATATAAGGCATGACAGTTCCAATAATGTTCTGGATAAATTCCATCGCTACTGCAAAATATACTTGAATTGCTTGCCATGCAGCATCTATCTTTTCTCTTACGAATTCATTGTTGTTGTAAAGGTAAATCAATATTGCCACTAAAGCAGAAATGACAGCTATTACTTTGAATATTGGATTAGCTAATAGTGTATTATTTAACAATGTAAAAGCATTTCTGACTAAATTAATTATCCATACAGCCGAATTGAAAGTAGCGAATGCGGCAACGGCCATCCCGATAGCTAATGCAATATACCCTAATAGGGGAAGTATAGGTTTCATAAAATTGTATACATCAATTATCTTTTGAATAAAAGGAGGGATAGCTTCCGCCGCTTTTTTTAATATATTTTCAAATGTTTTACCGAATTGAGCTATCATGGACCGCATTTCTGGCAACCCGTTACTTGTTAACATTTCATCGATAGATTGTATTATAGAGATAACACCACGAGTAACAGCGGCTCTCATATTACCAAAAACATTTCCCCATGAATTACCTGATTCTTTTGCAGCGCCTTCTATCGCAACAAAACTGTCAGTTCCTTCTTTCATAGCTTCTGTTACTACATCTACAAAGTCCTCAGCGGTTATTTTGCCACTTTGAAATTCTTTTTGAACTTTCTCTACACTTTTACCTGTTGCATCTGCATACATTTCTGGACCCGCGATACCTGCATCGTATAAACGATTTACTTGGTCCATCGTCACCTTATTCGTCGTTAACATTTTTGCTAATGCATCTGAAACACTTGATAGTTGGTCGTTTGTTCCATCCCCATAGAAAGCGACTGCATCGCCCCAAGTAGCGATATAATCGGTTGCTTTGTTTATATCCGTCCCGCGGGTAACAAAGTTTTGAACCGCCGCTGCCGCAACATCAAGACCGTATGCAGTGCCTGTTACCGCGTCACTCGTTCGGTCTAATGCTTTTGATGCCGCTTCGCTACTCCCAGTAATAGCCGTCATGGTACGGTCGAAAGCTTCCATCGTATCGATACGCTTAAATGCACTGTCGATAGAGTCACGCACTAATCCGATTGCTTTGGCGCCGATTGCCACAAGCCCAAGAGCTGTTACGATTTTCCCTATACCAAGTGACCCGCGCTCTCCACTCTTTTCTAAACCGCCAAGATCTCTATCTAAATTAGCGACACCTTTAGCAACTTGACCATCTTCAAGCATGACATCAATTATTATTTTTCCATCTGCCATTTACATAATCACCCCCATACAAAAGAATTGATTGTACAGGGGCTCTCTGGCTCTCTAACGGTTATCTACAGTATTCACCGTTGCACATTTAGGGCATTTAATCTCAGCCTTGCCCTTAAGCTTTGCTAATAACTTATTACATTTCTTGCATCTCATTTCTTTCATTCTTCCACCGCCTTAATAGGCATAAAAAATAGCCACTCACAAGAGTGACTAATGTATTTATAAAGTTAAGATAATAACTGTTTTTTCTTCTCGTTAAATTCTTCCTCAGATATGACGCCTTCATCGAGTAGCTTTTTGAACTCTCTAATTTCATCAGCAGTTGATGATTGAGCTTTTTCACCACTTAAAGTCTGTTCATTGGCAATCGGATGCGCTTCTAACCTTTCTAATTCTTTCGGGTTAGTAGCAAAAAGATTAGCTTCAATCATGAATTTTTCACTTGTTTCTACATCCATAAAAGCAAATGTATAGTTTGTTTTCTTTTTCTTCTTCGCTCCGATTGCGCCACCGATTAAAGTTCCTAATCCAGGAGCAAAAATTGTTCCTATAGCAGCGCCCGATAAAGTTTTAGCTGTACTCATTTCTGACATAGATTGCTCAGACACGCCTAAAAAGTAATACATTCTCTTATTTACTTTTACAATTCCTTTGTCATCTGTGAACATTAATAAGTATGAACTGTCTTTTTTAGGACCTATTTTACCCTTAACTACCGTAACAACAATACCTCTAGGTTGAAACCATTTCATAATTCCCATACAAACCACCTCCAATAGTCTATACGTCCTAGTATAGTGAAAGTTTCACTCTATTGGAAGATTATTCTTCATATAATTTGTATGCATCTTTAGCTTTTTTGATTTTATCCCTTTGTTTAGAAGATCCTTTACCTGTTGGCATCTCCATAGTACGTATTTCAATAACTTCTTTTAATCTTGTGTCTTTCTTAAGGCCATCTAATAAAGCTAAGAATTTACGCCAATCTAATTTACCTTGTTGCTCAAATAAATCTATGTTGTAATCCTGCATAAAGGAAGCATAGATATAGTCTGCATCTTGTTTAAAGGACATCACCTTATCATTGGAGCTTGCGCTTTCCGGCATCGGATTCCCTTTTATATCAACATTGTCAGCACTCTTTTTGTCTGATATGAGGTTTTCGAATATTTTCGTCACGATATCTGATTTAACTTCAATGCTTATATCTATTTCAACATTCAATAGCATTTGAAAGGCTATTTCTATTTGTGCAGCATCATCTATATCTGTTTCATTAAAAAGGTCATAGAGCCTTAATACATTGTCGTAGCTCATATCTATATCGTAATATTCTCCATCTATCTCAATGGTATTTTCTAACTCGTAAGCAAGGTTAAGCAAAGACCTCACCTACTTTTTGTTGTTTTTAAGATATTTCTTCGCTTTATCGGCTTGGGATTTTTTAATTCCCATCTTTTTAAACTCTTCATCTAAACTCTCACATATTTGCACAAAATAATCAGCTAATAGTAAAAGAGAAGGTGTTTGATTATATACTTCTTCGAATGACCCTTTTCCTAATAATGCATCATACGCACCTTTAAGCATTTTTCTAGATTGTTCTAAATCTTCCTCATAATTTTCTTTCGATTGCATAGATTGAGCTTCTTCTTTAAATTGTTTATATGTTTTGTTTAATTTATTCATAGACTCGTCAGATGCATCAATCGTAAATGTTAATTCTCCTAACTGCACAGGAATTTCCGTTTTCTGTGTATTAATTTTAATAGCCAATATCATCACTCCTTAAAATAGTAGGAGGGCGAACCCTCCTTAATTTTCTTCGTCTCCCCCATCTACAGGGGGTACATTAGGGCGTAGGCTCAGTTACGGTAGGTGTACGGTTAAAACCGATTGTACAGCTAAATGCTTTGAATTCCGTTGCTTCTCCACCAGTTGTAATTGGCACAGTCAATGTTGCTGGACCTTCAATTTCCGTTCCATCATCCTCAACAATCTTGAACATTATTTTTCGCCCTTGACCTATTTCTCTTTTTCGGCTGTCTACAAAAGCCATAGCAGGGTCATTCTTATCGAATGTACCTTCAAACGAATATTGTTCTAAACGAGACGTTACATCCGTTTCTGGATTACCGTCACCACTGTAATAACCAATAGCTTCTGATGTTTCGTCCGTATCGTCCGTCACACTAGTAATCCAATTCCCTAACTCTAGATACTCCGGTTCAGTTCCTGGAGATGTCGGCAAAGGAGCCACAAAATAACTTGTTAACGCATTTTTTACTCTATCCAAACTAATCACTCCTTGTAAATTGTAATTTTCGCACTAATAGATAGCGCAAATTCGTAATACCCCTGCTCGTTTTGATTAACCAATGACGGCAAAGACGTAATATTAATCGAATCAAAAGAATAACTACCGTTTGAACTCGGTAATTCATTCAATCTCTCTAATGTTTGATAGATAGTGGTCAGGGCGTTGAAACAGTTTAATTGATTTTGACTTTTCGCATTCACTTGAATTTGATAGTCTTTATCTCTTACGCCGCTATAATAAACAACCTCAGCTCCACCAGGCATAGCCATTATAGATATGCTATCCTCTTCGCCTAATAAACCAATCGTTGACCTTGCATAGAGGTTTAATTCATTAATCTTATTGTTTAATATGTCTAAGAAATCTAAACTCATCTCATCGCCCTCTTTGATACTTCTTGCCATTGCCTACTATGAATACCTGTTGCTTTTAAATCCCATCTCGGACCAGTACCAGGAGTCGTATAATTCGCACCAACATTATAATATTGCTTCTTGGAATAAGGTGCGTTCCATGTGACTGACTTCCCATCGGGAGAGATAGAGGATTGATTACGCAAATCGCTACTTCTCATAGGTACATACAGGTTCATATCGGCATGAGCTTGATTCGTAAGAGCGAATTGCCCTTTTGAAATCATTCCATCTAATCGTGGTTTGATTTGTTTTATGTCTTTTCTGATTCTAATAGACATTAAATCACTTCCAATTCATAGTGACGTATCTCATTCTTTTCTGGATGGTAGCAAGGAATGACCTTTTGAAGCACATACCTCTTACCGTTGACATTTATCCTTGAACGCTCTTTAAACTCTTGTAGAGGTGTACTGTGACGAGCATCCACATAGATGACTCCTTCGGCTACAATCCTATTTTGAGTATTATCACGACTGAATACGGTCTTGTTATCGAAACGAACGTGATTAATGATAACTAGAGGTCCATAACCTTCATTCCCCCAGTCATCACGCTTTACATATTCTTCATACGTCATAGAGTGTATTAACCATGATTTAGGCAAAGGTTTTACTCTCATCCCCTCACTCCAATCACTCGGTTAACTAATCCGACATTGTATAAATACCTCAATGCATCACTAGAAACGATGTTCTTACTCTTATTCGTCGCATATGCGCCTTCAGATTGACTTGTACGACCGATTGTAACGGAAACGGGTGTATTGATACCCTCTGTTGTTGTCGAGCCTAATTCGTGAAAATAATCAATCTGAGCGCCTATCGCTTTTCGGAACATATTTCTACGAATGGGATGGTCTGATTCGATGTCATGATAATGATAAAAAAGACGAGTGACATTATCTATCTCGTCACTCGCCCTCGGCAATAAAGAGTTAAATTCATCTTGCTCTAATTCAACAAACCCCATTTCCTTATATTGTTCATAGGTTAGGTAAGCCATTTACTCACCTTCTTTTTTCTTTTTCTTCTTCCGCTTAGGCTTCGGTTTAGCAACTACCTCTTTTTTCTTGTTCTGCTTAAGCTTGTAACGAGAGAGAATCATTACCCCTCGCCCCCTCCGCTTGTAGTGGTAATTTTAACTGCTTTCGATTCGTCATAGAGGTGAGCTCCATAATGTTGGTCAGCTGTCATAACTGTCGATTTATGAACGATATCTCGGTCTGCTTCTACATCGATATCTCGTTTTAAGTAGATAGCCAATGCACCCGCTTTAACAAGGTAAGCTTCACCTTGCGTTACTTTACGAGAACGGATAATTTGAGCACCTAATACCTCTCCAAACACACCAGATACTAACACTCTATCCCCTAAGTCAGAAGCACGAGTCCAGTTATCGCCTGCTGATTTACGTAAAGCTGCTGCATCAGCAGGATTTACTAGTAATACCATCGCTGATTGGTCCTCATCATTAAAAATACCTTGCGCTGCATCTACAGCATCAAATGAAATCCCATCTGCTGAGTTATAAATTAATGTCGTTGTATCAAGAGCTTCTAATACATCGTTATCTACTTTATTCGCAATGGCCATACGTAATTGACGAGCCGCTTCTCCCATTGGGTCGCCATAACCGCTTAATACAGCTTCATCTGTAAGTTCTACCCCTTTACCCGCTTTCTTAATAGTAAAGTCCTCTGTAGAAGTTTCAAGCAACGCTAAATCAATTGCTGCGCCTTCTGCTACATCTTCAGCATCACCGATATAATGAAAACGAGGTACAGTAACTGTACTACCTGGACGCCCCACTAAAGTGCGGTCTACATTCGCTAATGGAGCGAAACGAATTGCATCCTCTAATTCTGCGGAAATCATATCTGCCATTACTTCTGGGTCTACCATATTTTCTAAACGTGTTTGTGCAAAATGCTGCAAATTCATTGGTAAAAAGTTTTTCTTTTTCATTTGTATTTCCTCCTATTTCCCTGCTAATTCATTGTACTTAGTAGGGTTATCCTTTTTTAATTTGATGCGGCCGGCATAACTAAGCTTTTTAAAATCATCTACTGTTATTCCTCCACCACTATGATGCTTTCCGTTTGTCCACTTACCCGGCGCACCTTCCTCTGCAAATAAATAACCGTCACTCTCTTTCAGTGCGGTTAATTGGTCATCTAATCCTGTTAGCTTATCGCCATCAAGTTTGATATTTTCTACATCAAGTAAAGCCTTAGCCGCCTTAGAATTGCGAACCTTTGCGCTAGTTAGAGCTTTATCAAGAGCAAAATCAAAGGATTGCTTATCTAATTGAGCTTTCCAATCATCAGCCGCTTCCTTGTTGTCCTGTTTGAGTTGGTCAATTTGTTGAAGTAATTCTTCATTTCCTGTTGCTTTTGATTTCAAGGTTTCTAGTTGTTTGTCACGGTCCGTTAATTGCCCCTTAAGATTATCTCGTTCAGTCGTCACCGATTGTAAATCATCTTTCGTTTTGTTAACGGTACTGCCATGTTCAGCCATTACCTTGTCAATTACTTCATCTTCCAACCCTAAACCTTTTAAAAATTCTCGTTTCATCTATATTCCCTCCATTGGTTACGTTTTTTTACGTGGTAACGACCACGACACCCCTTTGATTCTTTAACGTCTGCAAATGGTAAAAAGACGAGATATTACGAAGCTCTTTCTCTGTCGTATCTTCGAGGTAAGTTGTTTTCGCTGATAAACTCTCTTATCTGCGCCTGTCTTGTTCTCACTCGATGCTTGTACTTTAAGATTTCATCTTCATCGCCCATTGTCTCAGCCAACGACAAAGAACGCTTATTCTTACGTATCTCACGTTCGTAATAGCGTTGTTTTTTGACAATCTCGGCTTTTTCTTGCGCTTGGTGTTCGTTATATTGCGGTTGATTGTTAATATTCACACCTTCTATGAATGGGTAGAGGATGTGACGACAATTAACACCCCTTATTCCTCCAGGAGTGCCATAGCCAAACTCATAGATACTTGGATAATTAGGGTTACTAGAAGGGTTACTCATAGAACAGACATTACCTTGTATTTGCGAACAAGCTTCCCTTGCATCTGGATAGCTGTTTACTAACACTAAATCGATGTCGTAATCTCTCATTCGTGATGTTCTTAAGTCGTTATAGGTGTTGTTTACAGATGTTCTTATAACTGATTCTGCATATGTTTGAACATTCCATATACGCCCACCTTTATCTTTAAACCCACTATCAAGACCTTTCTCTCCCCACTCAATAACAGTTTGAGTGACTGCCTTGTTAATGGTCATCGTTCCACCTAATACCTTAGCTGTGGATTGCTCGATAATTCTTTGATAGGTTTGTGTAGCTGTTCCCACTCCATATGAGGTTGTAATGAGTGATTGATTAACAAAGTTTTGGTAGTCTCTCATAGCTCTGTTTGCAAATGTATCAATAATCTGGTCAACGTGACTAGGAACCGGTAACGTTTGATAGTGCGACTTTAGTTGATTGTCTATATCCTCTATAGAGCCGTAAGCCACATCTCGTATCGCCTTTTCTATTTCCTTTTCTGCTAATCCTGTCGCCTTCGATAGTTCAGTGACCGTACGCCTATTAATCATGTGTAAATCATTCATCTTCTCTACTTGCCATTGAAGTACATCATCATAATTCTGAGGTGTTCGTAAAGTCCTAGCTATAAGCTGAAAGATTTCATCCTCTAAAGAAGCATATATATGTTTTACACTCTGCGACCTCTTAAATATCTCATTAGGTGTAATCTTAGGACTAGCCATTACTCAATAGCTCCATATAAGAGAGATTCCTCATTGGTTTGAGGAAGTAAGTTCACCTTGTTCTCTTCGTTTATCTCGGTTAATATTTCAAGAGCTTCTTTTTCTGTGACATCATGTATTCTCATAATCGCTCTCTTTTTAGATTGCAGGTTACTAGTCACTAGTTGAATCTGTTGTTTTATCTCAGAACCTTTATCCTCTGCAATCGAATCATCAAAACCTACCGTTATATCAAAATTGCCACTGTTTTTATAAATGCTGCCCCAATTAGCAAGCTCTAATATGGTATATATGAGGTCTTGTAATCCCGACTCGATGATAGTTTCATGTGACTGCTTACTCTTGAATGTCTTAGATTGCTCAGAAACGACCTCAGTAGCTGTTTTCATGCTATTGCCATCAAATGTAAAGGCTCCCCCAGAAAAGCCTGTCTGCATAGCGTAGAGGTTCAACAGTGCGTTAATACCTGATATGTGTTCCTCTACTCTTAGCTCGATGATACTTTCTTGTATCTTATCTCCCTCTTCGGTACCTCCAAATGCTTCATAAGCTTCATCTGTAGCATCAAAGTACCTTACAGGAACACCTTGTTCATCGATAACAGTCTTAACCATATGAGCAGGCACATAAATACGCTTTTTCCCTAGCCTAAACTCACGATGAAATGAGTCAAAGGCTGTATGGATAGCTTTCATTGTATCGAGCGCATTAGCGAACAGCGATATTCCCAATGGAGAACGAGTGTCGATGTTATTCGCTGTATTCGGCTTGAAATAGGTGAAGAGAGTACGTTTGATAGGGATAACTACTTCTTCCTCTAAGTCTGGGAAATGGTCGCTTAAACTGACTTTATAGCCTAAATCATCACCATTCGTAGACTCGTATACCTCATTACGGATGATGTTCGAACCATTTTCACGTAAATGCCACTCTAAATGAGTGTAACTCTTCCCTTTTTTCGTGAATGTGTTGGGGAATACCATTTCTGTGATGGTGTCATTACTCCACGATATAGGAATACAACAATCAGCAGTGACGAATGTTAGTTTTATCTGACCATCCTCAATATACGGCTTTATCGCCATACCGCCATGAGCGAAGGAATACTCTAAGTAATCTTGGAAACGTTTATTGAATTTGTTATGGTTGAATTGCTCAACTATAAAATCTTCTGTTCCTGTATCACCTATGCTGATACTGCATTTTTCGTTGAACACTAAGCTAGCCATTTCAGCAGCTGCTACTTTTGCCACATTGAGAGTTTCCATATCTCTTGTGCCTGGACCTTTAATCGTGTTGTACTCAATATTGTGCCACGGTTTGTGATAACCCTTGTACAAGTTTTTCCATAGCTCAATTTTTTCGAACATCTCTTTGTTGACTTCTATATCCTTGTGTTCGGTCACATCACCAAGCGCCTTTATTAACCCCAATCGAATCAAACCTCCTTTCAATGCGTTTATGAGACGTTTAAACATATCCTCACCGCCTTACTTGATATACCTTCTGTAAAAATAGTTTGTTGCGTATCTGGATTCATCTAAGCTGTGGTTGTTTGCGTCTATCGGCTTTCCTTTGTCATCTCGCGCATACATACCAATCTCTTTTAAAAAGTGGTAATGGTCGTATTCGGATGTTTCAACCAATACAAATTGTTCATTTGTTAGTAGGTTTTGTTTACGCTCAATTCCTACTTCGATTCCTTTTGATGAACCCTTGATATCTTTGCTGTTATTGTTAGCTGGACTTGTACTTATTCCTAATAGGTGCAATTCTTCTCGTAATGATTTACAAGCAGGATCGACAAAAAACTCCGACCGTCTCATGTCGAAGCGCTTCTCACACCACTCTATAAACCGCTTAAGTTCTCTTGCATATATACTCATAGCTTTCACTTGCCCTGTATCGGCGCCACTGTGATAGTAATGAGCCACACGATTAAGTTTAAAGTTTCGCCCTCCGTACCTTGTGACAATGTTACAACTACAACTCGTCGCATCCGATTGACCACCATCAGCAGAAAAGTATAACTCCATCTTCTTTCCTTCGAGCTTAGGAATGATGTTCTTATCCATATCAAACATGCTGTATATGACACCACTAGGGATAACTCTCTTACCGAACCAATCTCGCTGTAATAGATACGGATTCTTTTTGAGCGTTTCATATATCTCCTGTTTTCTCTCTTCTGTGATTATTGGGTTATCGTCAATCGTCCAGTGTACCCAACGAGTCTTTTGTACCTCGAATACTTCTTTAATTACAGGATGATTAGGAGCAGGTGGGTTGAGGTCCGCTAAGTGATACCTGTCTTTAGCTGCAAACGTTCGACGGAAGCACTCTTGTATCATATCCATATGCAAGAGGTTAATCTCACAAAATGCCACAGAACCCAATGACATACCAGTAATAGCTTTTACACTATCTGACTTACCGCCACCTTTATAGTACACTCGTTTGACTCCGTTAGGAGTGTGTACTTCCAAGTGGTCGCCTTTTTCATCATGCTTAATCTTAGCGTTGTTTCCGAATATATGAATGAGTCCGAAGCCGTCACATTCCATGAACAGACGATAGGCTTGCTCTTGGTTATAAGCGACTATTAGGTGATTCTCGTCCTTAGACATGATTAAATAACGAGCGTATCTAAATACTCCCGCTGTTGTCTTTGAGCTTCTCGGTGTACCCTCGTTGACTTCCAATGTCACATCAAACGGAGCCTGTATGATTTGCTGTTGCTTAGGTGAAAACTTAATCATCTTTCTTCACCACATCAATAAGGGCTTCCATCAAGCTAGTATCATTCTTAGCGCCTTTAATCAATTCAGTTCTAGCTTTAGTTAGAGTAGTCTCAGCCTTAATCTTCTCAATATCCACATTCTCTTTATTTCGCCAAGTCTCAGGCTTTCTATTCTTAAGCCAAAAGATAGCGGCTGTTACGTCTGGCTTTTCATACCTTGTGACTTTCTCCACACCGGACGGCAAGGCAACCTCTTCTTGATAGTGAAACCCTAACGCTCTCTTAAGCAAAGCATTCTCTACTTGCCTATCCACTACCTCTTTACCATTTTTTAAGGCGTCCGAAAACTCCGCGTATTTATTCTTCCATTCATACAATGTACTCTTAGTAATCCCTATGTTATGAGCGATTTGTTCATCCGTTAGTCCGTCTCTCGCCCATCCCTCTATCTTTATCAATCCTTCTTCGGTTAGCCAATCATGATATTTACCTTTAGCCATGTTATTTCACTTCCCTCAACTCCTTGCTATTCAGAACATAAAAAAAGCCACCCTATTAGAGTGACTACTATTATTTGTAATACTGTTTCAAGTCATTTAAAATTTCTTCTTCACTTCTAGATGTGTGTATATCCTCATAACCTTCTTGACCAGTCTTTAAATAATCTAACCACGATTCTAGTAACATTTTATATGTATTCGTCACATGGTTACTATTCATATCTTTGCCCACATAATTATTATGAGGGGCGAATCCCTCTATTCTTTCTCCGTATTCATTACTTTGCATCTCATCCAAAGAGATTAATTTCAAATTTCCTTCTTTATCAACCGCCAATGCATTGTAAACTGTATTATCTGCTTTCATTAACAAATCTAATACATCATCTTTTGTAAATAACTTATTCTTTATCATAAAATCATCTCCTTTCACCTACATTTCGGCAAAGGGTGACTAATTACCTGCTTTTTATCCAAAATAAAGCATATATTCAAGTTTCCCTAAATACTTTTCACTATCTATCAATCCGCAAGATACATCTTCTCTCGATATACCATAATGAGTTAAGTCAATTCCTATATCTTTAAGCATGTTCATCTCTTCTAACATGAGCTTACCTACACCGTTCACTCTGTCATTGATATAATTAAATCTTTCTTTGTTGAACTCCATAGGATGACCTCCTATCCGATATACGTATAATCCCTCAACCTCACAGGTGGTTCCGTTATCCCATCTGTGATGAGACAGCCACAGTAGAATATAAGAGATAGTAGGATGTATTTCATTGGAAACTTCCCTCGAATAATTTAACAGTATTATTAAAAATATGTGCCAAGTCATTAGAATAATTAAATCTATCTTTGTTTATCTTAATACTTTTTTTAATATCACCATCATCATGACGCATAGTCGCTGCTTTCCAATCACATATCATTTCAACGATATCTACTAAATCCATCCCTTTAATTCCATTCTCATAATGTTCTGGGTGGTGGCTGTTATTGGCATAGTGATGTTTGAGAGCCACCTGCATTTCATTTAAAAACTTTTTGTATTCTTCTGAACCATAGGTGCTGTGTTTTAGTTTTGGTGTATACTCAGTGAATATCTCTAGTTCTGGACTTTCTAACTTCGATTGGTCGTGCACAATTGCTCTTTGTATAAGTTCTTGGGCGAACATAAGCATAAATCCTCTCACTTGCCCTATGTGCTCCTTGGTATCTTTTATACAATCTTCTTTTTTGTAAGTCATTTCCTTACCTCCTTCACGCATCTACCGTAACCACACATAACTTTCTTATCATGCACCCAAGTTGCCCAAATACACGATTTACATTTATGAAATTGCTTCTCCTTGTTCATGTTCTCTCTAATGCGATTAACCCATAAGTGATACTCTCGATCGCTTGTTCCTCGTATATTTCATAATGCTCATTATCTGAATTAAAATCATGTATTGGCGCAAAATGAAGATGCAACAGTTCATGAACAAGGTCATTTTCCATATCTCTTTCACCCATAAGACCTCTTGGGTAATCTTCTTGGTCTAATATACAGATAGATGCCATCTTTTTAGGCAGTACCCAACTCACTTCCGCTGCTCTGTTTCGCTCTATTTCAGATGCTCTTGCTACCCTTACTTCTATAATCCAATCTTGCAATCTAAGTTTCTTCTGCCAGAAAGTAAGTTTCTCTTGTAATTGTTCATCGTTCAGAATTACCTCTTTTATATCTTCCATCTGTTTCACCCCATAATAAAAGAGCCACCCCATTAGGAATGACTCTTTCTCGATATAGACTAGTCTACGTATCACTAGCTATTTAATTAAATCCACCTACCAGGCTAAGACAGCTACATTTCGCTGAATCGTTGGCGTACGCTCAACCCGATGCCCGTTTAAAGAGTTAACTCTATAGGTGGACTATTTTCTCCCTGTGCGAATCGGTAAGTCGCACATACTCACCGATAGGAGATAGAAACAATATCCTACAACTTACACCCTGTAGGTAGGTGACTTTTATGGTAATTCGCTGATACTATCATAATAACACCATATTAAGTGCAAAAACGGACATCTTTACTTATAAATTAAATAACTTATAGTGTCTGAACCTTGTATTTCCTTTAATTTATCAAACTTAGGAAGCAGCAACATAAATCCTAATACATACCTCTCGACAGTAGGTTCTTTTATATCAGCTTGCCTTACTCTCCCTTTTTCATTGACTATACTTAAAGCCTTTAAAAATACATTACGATTGATTTCTAAGAGGTTATTATCTTTCTTTAGCCTAATATCAATTGAGTTATTATTCACTTCTACAATTTCAGCTTCTGCATTTCCTTTGAAAGTTGTAATGTAATCTAATGATTCAGCAATTCTCTTAATCTTTTCCCAAAATTCCCTTTCATCCGTATACATTCCATCACCTCTCTTTTTTATTTAATTATACTATATTTATCTCCATCCTAGTTGTTCAGCAGTAGCTTGCATAATGTCATTTCTCCATCTTCTCGCTTGTCTTTCGCTGATATATAGCTTCATCGCTACTCCATCCCATTTCAACTTTTCTTTTCTCCAGTACCTTAACCTTATAAGCTCCTTATAATTATCTGGTAGAGCATTATAGACCTGTTCTATCGTTGTCGCCATGCTCTCCAGGTAGTCTAATCGTTTATTTGCTGATAACCTCACCGCTATTTGTTCAGTAGGATGACCTACACATCTAACACTATTCGTTCCTGCTATAACCGTAGGGTCGTTGATTTCCTCGTCAAAAGGATTGATAATCTCTTGTCTTAAATTAGCGATTTCTTTAAGCGTCTCATGGTAATTGCTCCATTCGGCTTCTATATGCTTAAATGTCGGTTTTCTTGTTTTAATCGCCATGTAACTCCCCCTATACTTCACTCTGATACTTACTGATACTTTGCAATATGTTCCCTTGCGACTGAATTACATCTAGTGAAGCTAATCCACTCCTATGAAGCTCCAGCGCCATATCTCTAGCATGTTTTAAATTCGCCACTTCTGCTCTTGCCATATCCGGAATGAGGGTTGCTTGCACTCCCTCACTCCTTAATCTGACAATGCTCTTCCCTAGCTCCCTGCGGTATTCTAATTCAGTATTGGCTTTATTCTCAGCTAAACGGAATATTTCTTTACTTGCTTTCTCCATCCGCTTAGTAATGTCATACATTTCTTTTGTTATTTGAGTTAACTCAACGTATTGGCGATTCATCCTCCACCACCTCATAAGTAGCTGCGAATACATCTGGTTTACAAGGATATAATTCTCCTTTAATCCCTTTTATGATGTAGTCACCTCTATCAGCTAACATAGTTCCTTCTAGAGTATCGATAAACATTGCTACATCTTCTGTTCCTTCGTTTATAAATCTAACTTCACCCTTTTTAATAGCTTCAACTATCCACACTGGATCTTCTTTTTGATACATGTCACCTGTCCATTGAAACGCTTCTACCTCTACTGGCTTTTTACGATATTTCATCAAATCACCCTTTCTCCGTTACCTCTACCTCAACTCTAGGATTCTCGCTATACCACTTACTCACTGTAAGCTCTACTACTTGGCTATCATCATTCCATATCACGCTGTTCATTCCGTCCTTTATACCTTTAACGTAATTATCAACGTCAGGTCTAGTAACAGGCTGTATCGTTCCCTTTATTGCTTCTTCTCTTAGCTTCTTAGACATACTTTTAGGGATTGGCTTATAAACCCTTACCTTAAGTGCTATTTGCCCCTCAAAAGGCTTTGCAGGCTTATGCTGACTCGCTACTAATCTCACATACTGTTTATAGTCTCTCGATTTAGTAGGGTCATAAGCTCTACCCTTCCCAAACCTCGGTCTACCTTGTGCGACCGCTTCTCCATCTATTACAAATCCTATCGTTGTCATTGTTCACCTCTCGTCGTCACTTGGAAAAAACGAATTATGAACCATACCGACATTAGCCATCCTACTATTGCTAGTGTAATTATCATTAGAACACCCTTTCAGAATTACAATCTTTGCATATCCTCATAAGGCTTCTGTCTCTCATTTGATGTTTAAATCTCCCACACCCACACCCACAGCGACCGACCTTTGTTTCTTGCGCCCGCTGTTCCTGCTTATTGTCCTTTGCTTTCATCCGTTTGATTTGCTCGAATATGGATTCACTCATAGTTCATAGTTGCAATTTCGCTTTTCTCCCTATACGCTTTAATCGCTTTTTCCATTAACTCTTTTGTGTTATCTACACCTTTTCTACCACTCATTAAAATTCCGTAACCTGCTATATCAGTAAAGGCGTTCTCGTCTCCTTGATTTCCGTTTGCTACTCTCATTTGCTTATCAAAGATTCTTGCCATGACTAGCATGTCTTGATATTGGTGAGGTTGCACTCCGTTGGGATAGAGTATTTTCAAGAATTCCCCTACCTTTAAAAACGCATCTCCATATTGCTCATTCTTCTTATCTACCAGTTGACCGATTTTTTTTGCTATGGTTTCATACTTCATCTCAATACCCCCTGTCTTGGCGGTTGTGATTCTCTTTGTTCTTTTCGATGTATGCTTGTTCTACGTGCTCCTCTGTAAAACCTAGCTTTTTACCCAGATACAAGAATTGGATAACGATTCTCGAATATACCTCTTCGTCAACTCTATTATTTTTCCAATCATTTTGAATTTCCCAAGCATCGCTCATTAATTCAATAAAACATTCAGTAATATCAAGACCTTCTGGCGATAGATATTCAAACTGAGTTAGCCTAAGTTCTAATCCAATGCTCAAAATGAAGTGTAAGCAGTCGACATATTCCTCTAAGAGTGGATTGTATTTTTTTGCTTTATTCCCTGCTATACTCAATGCGTTTGTATTTGGCTCTTGATTCTCACTCCAAAATTTAAACCCTCTCCATTCATTCGCAAGCTCCCCTAACTCCACTTGTAGAGCTAGGATTTTCTTTGGTAGTAAGTCCTCGTCATGTAACTTTTTATCATCTATGATTCTTTGATCTAATTTACGTTGTAAGTCGAATAGGTTTGATAGCATAGTGCCCTCCTAAGATATATTTTCTCTTTCACTCAAATAACGTTCAGCCGCTCCGTTAACCGATGCTACCCACTTCTCATGTGCTTCTTGCCCTGCTCCTATCTCTACAACACATTCAGGACGCACAGGGCAGTTATGGCAATTTGTTTTATAGTTTTCTCTACACACAATGTATGCTGATTTTATTTTGTCCATAGTTATCTCCTCAAAACGGCAAATCAGAATCCGAAATGTCAACAGGTCTACCGCCGAATGGGTCATCATTCTGCTGAGATTGACTTGTATTCGTATTTTGTGAGTCACCTTGGCTCTTATTATCTAAAAACTGAATATTATCTGCTACAACCTCTGTGACGTAAATTCTCTTACCTTCGTTATTTTCATAGTTCCGCGTTTGAATTCTACCTACAATACCGACTTGCGAGCCTTTCTTTGTATACTGCGCTGTATTTTCCGCTGTCTTTTTGAAGCAAACAACGTTAATCCAGTCCGTTTCATCCCTGTTGTATTGTCTCGTTACTGCTAATGAAAAGTTAGCTATTGCCGTACCTTGTGGCGAATACCTAAGTTCAGCATCTTTCCCTAAGCGACCAATTAAATTTACTGTATTCACTTCAACACCTCTTCTACTCTCGATAGAGCTTCTTCTCTATTCGCTACCGTAAAATCCTTACCGTGACTCAGCATCTTTACGTAAAACCCTTCTCCGCTAAAATGTGGGTACATGTTGGCTACTATCTCTATGTCGTTCTTCATGATTTTTCCGTTGTCTATTCGTAACACCGAACGCACCTTCTCTCTTGATTGATTAAAAATTTTAGAATACTGTATATTTAGAGTGTTATTGACTTTTTCAGGTGAGACTTTAAGCCGCCACACTTAAAGTCTCTAATTGTTTCAACTACCCGTTGAGAAAACCATCCATATATACTCCAAATTCTTTCCCTAAATCAATTAATTCTTTTGTGCTACCACCGATTAAACCTAGTCTCGTCCACTTAGGGTACCTTGTTTTATTCAAGGCTGCCTTTACTTCTTTTTTATTGATATAAGGCTCTAAATTAAACTTATAAACACCTTGAAACATATAGACTATTACGCTTGCGTCAGCTAAAGCTCTAACATCGAATCCCTTTTTATATACGTATTTGTAATAAGAGATTCTCATTAAACTCCCTGCGTAAGAAGCGAAATTCATGAATATCCACATATCTTCATCAATAATATAGCCTGCATGGCTTTCCCTAGAGCGAGCCTCGTAAATCTCTACCATATCAACGTAATCAAAAACTTTACTTAGCTCCGCTTGAAACACTATGCGTTGTTCATTAAACTCTAACTCACTCATTTTGTTCCCCATTGACTTGCCATCGCCTGAGCTATACCTTCATAAGTTTTACTCCTGATTTTCCCTCTATCCTTTGAAGGCGGTAAGTAATGAATTCGCTCTCTTTTAACCTTAGGTAGCTTCATCATTTCTTCTTTAACGTCATTTGTAGGTATCAAAGGTGGTAATCCTTTTAACCATAAGCACGTTGCTTTTTGCTCCATATGGCCAAACATCCAAGGTTGAATAACTTGTGTTTGTTCCGCTCCTATAATCTGTTTGGCGTACTTGTGCATAATTGGATTTTCTACCGCTATCTTAGATATGTTTGATTCGCGCAGCTTTCTAAAAAACACAGCGCCTTCAATCATCTTCTTCCATCGCTCTTTTTGTTTATATAACCAGGTAACACCACTGTTTGAAAGGTAAGTACAAGGTGGATGAGCAATCATTAAATCCCAACCGTCATTGATGATATCGAATACGTCACCTTTATAGTGAGGACCTGATGAATCGGAATCTAGTAAATCGCAACTCATCGCATCATGACCTCTTGCAATAAAAGCATCTCGCACAGTTCCACTATACTCACAAGCTACTAAAACTTTCATAATCTCACTTCCCTCTACCTAAACTCATACCTCTCACCGAAACATCAATCTTCAATATTTCTACATGAGTCATTTGAAGTTAATTACCTTCTCTCTCAAGCCTTTTTATCCAATATTCAATTATTTCTTTTGGTGTCTCTTTGTTCAAAAGTACTTCTTCTAATTCTTCTTTTGTTCTTCTTGATGCTCCACTTGCCATAGTTTTTATATAGTTTATTTGTTTATAAGTTGCCATTTGATTCCCCTCCCTATTTAAACTCGTTCCTCTGCGATTAGTTCCTTTACATGGTCCTTATCCCTAGCAACTACGACTAATCCACCGTTACAATGATAGTTTGGTGATACCTCATCTAAGTCCTCAAATAAAAACATCTTCATATGCCGAACACTCCTTCTCTCTTGATTGATTGAAATTTTTAAACTATGCTATATTTGGATTCTTATTGCCTTCTATCCAGTAACGTGTATAAAGTTGACCCTTATTTTCTGCGACTACCTCTTTTTCGGTCATTCCATCTTCATACACAACGATTGTCATTAATTCTTCTTTGTCAGCACCTATGGAATCGTGTCTAGTTACCCAACGCATTGGATTTCTCCCAAGCTTCACGCTTTAAATCTTCGTAATCCTTGTAATAATTAGGTCCATGCTTCTTTCTGAAAACCTCCTGCCAATACTTCAACCTTTTCTGGCTAGGTTCATCGTGTATCCATCGATGACACTTGTTACACAGTAGTAGTCCGTTCGTGAATACTCCTCTTCCTACTCCGCTGCCCTTGGGTTGCACATGATGTATATGAATTCCTTTACCTCCGCACTCTTGGCAGGTATCTTGAAAGTGTTTCTTAATTTCCGCTCGTACTGCATTAGGAAACTTCCCTCTTTGTGCTCTCAGTTTAGATTGTCGTTTATGATTAGGCTTGGCTACACTTCGTACCGGTTCAAGGTCAAGTCTCATGGGCAACCTCCTAATTGAGCATTTCTTCAAGAATTTGTTCTGCAAACTTAGCCGCTTCTACTTCCTCACTTGGCAATAAATCACGTACATATCTATGTCCCGCTCTATATACCGCTAGTTTTCTAACACATTCCCAAACGTTACCCCATGTGACATTTCCGTATTTCTTATGAAGTTCATCCTTATATTTGTTATAAACTTCTGCTAAAGGCTTTGATTTATCTTGTGCTACTCGCAAGTCTTTTCCTGTTAGATCTTTGATGATTTCAGCTTTTAAATCTGCTTTTAACATTTCGATTTCTTTCTCCGTCATCAATAAACCCTCCTTGTTATATCGTTACTTCTGAATGTCTTTTACCTTTATTGATTTTAGAAATAAGCGATATTGATACGTTGTATTTCACAGCTAATTCCTTTTGGCTTAATTCTTTAGTTTGTAAATACCTTTTGATTTCCCTTACCTCGTCTATATCCAATGGACCTCTTTTCTCCTTGGGTACGACTACCTTCTTAGCTACTGATTTCGCTACTTTCTTTTTACTCTTTGTTATAGCGGTCATCTCTTTTCCGCATCGTTCCAACGCTTGAGCATGAGGGCAAGGTTTACAAAACTTGATTGAATTATTATCTTTCTGTTCGACTGGTACAAGCTTGCATTCTCTACAATGTTTAACGAGTATGCTTTCAATCTTATTTGTGACTTCCAATAGTTTGCTCATTGTTACCTCCTATGCCGATTTCCTTCATGACTTCTAAAAATCGCTTTGTATATCTCGTATCAAAGAATTTGTTTAAGTTTTCGCAAGGATCCGTCCAGTTGACTACTTGCTTATGAATACAAACCAATATGACATTTTGAAGCTCTTTGAAACCTTCTTTTATCGCTTCTACATAGACTTCACGAACGGTCATGACATCCTCCTATCTAAATTCACCACTTTACTAAACTCTTTGATGTAAGCTGCTTCTACTGTTCCTAGCGCTCCATTTCTTTGTTTAGCAATGATAATTTCTAGGATATTGGCATTCTCTGACTCTTTGTTGTAGTAATCATCACGGTATAAAAACATAATCACATCGGCATCCTGCTCGATACTTCCGCTTTCTCTGAGGTCTGACATCATCGGTCGCTTATCTTGACGTTGTTCAACCCCTCTACTTAATTGAGCAAGTGTGACAACTGGTATTTTAAAATCTTTTGCCATCGCCTTAAGGTCTGCGCTTATCTCTGTGATTTGTTGGTGAGAATTACCGTTATACTTCTCTCTTGGCTGTATAAGCGTTAAATAATCAATGAATGCTATAACCTTCTGATTTGGGTTATCTCGCTGTATTCGCCTTATCTTGGCTCTCATTTCGTTTATTTTCATTCCGCTCTTGTCGTAGATGTAGAACTCTATCTTTTCAAGGACGGTTATTGCATCCTTCCAACGTTCTTTTTCCTTGTCGTTCATGTAGTGGAAAGGGTTCTTTGTCTTGAATCCATCTATATTAGCAATACTAGAAATCAATCGTTTTAATAATAGTTTCTCGCTCATTTCAAGGGAAAAGATAACAGGTATTGCTCCGCTTTTACCTGCTGCAAGCGCCATGTTTAGGATAGTCGCTGTCTTACCCATCGATGGCCTAGCTCCGATAATGATAGATTCTTCTTCTTGGAAGCCATCTAAGAACTTATCTAAATCCGTTAACCCTGTGGGAATACCGCTCATTCCTTTCGGGGTTTCGGTGTCCACTTCCTCATACATATCTAGCAACAAGGATTTTTTATTGAAGCTGTGGTTATGATTGGATTCATCTAAGATGTTCAATTCGGCAATCAACTTTTGTATTTCGCCCTCTTTTAAATCTTGATTGCTGTATTGATGGAGTAATCGCTTGGATTCTCTTTCTTTCCAGTCTCTGATAATGAGATTTTCATAAGTCTTGAAAGCGTGGGAGGAAGGCACGCTATTCATTAATTGCTGTATATAATGCCCTCCCCCTAGTTGGTTGTAAGAGGTGACACCTACCTTATCCATAATGGTGATAGGATCAATCTCTACTCCTTCTCTTTCAAGGTCTAGCATGACCTTATAGATTTGCTTGTTTCTTACATCGTTGAAGTGATCCACTGTTAAGGTCACTTCTTTGATGATTGTATTATCTTGTAAGATGCAACCCAGTAGCACTCCTTCTTGCATATTAGAAACCTCTCATTTCCACTACCTTATCCAAGTAAGAAGCGTTCTTTTCAAAACGAGGATTAGGTTTATATTTATTTAATCCTGCTACAGTTGGTACATAGGTTTCTGATTCGATGTATTTATCAACCATTGTCTGGAAAGAACTATCATCAAATCTCAAAAACTTCTGATACCAAGCTATTGCGATTTCCGACTCTTCTAAATTGATGTTCCAGTGAGGATAAAAGATTAATAGTTTGTTCATCCCATCTTGAAAGGTACTTTTAGTTAGCATTAAAAGTCAGCCACCTTTCGTTGTTTAGGTTTAGCAGGAGCCTTCCTCTTATTACTAAACTCATTTATCTTAGCTTGTGCTTGTTCAACGGTTGTGACGTTGCTCTTTATCCAGTCATTAAGGATAGCTGCTATATATCTCATGTTTTTCTTCCCATTTAAGACTGCTTGTTGAATGGCTAGTATTAAGACTTCTTCTTTTACTCCATCAACATCTAAGTAGTTAGTAAGTGTTTGTGTTTCATAAGGTGATAGCATCCCTATGTTTTGTTGGTAGAAAGTAAAAGGGTTAACTGTTTCTTCTTCTTTTTCTTTAAGATCTAATAATGTATTTCTATCCTCATCATTTTCTAAATACCCCCCTTTAGAATACTTACTAGGGGTGGTTAATTTACTAACTACCTTAATGAATCTTTTTTCAACTGTTTTTCCATCTGAACTATATTGCATTTTCACTTTTATAAAACCCTTTTCTTCTAAAGTTGCTATGATTTGTGAGCATCTTCCTTTTGAAAGATTAAAGAACTCTGAAAAGTGTTTATTTGAAGCGAAGCAACCAGGTCCATTATCCAAACTATCTATCTCAGCCATAAAGACTTTTTCTTGTGTACTTAGGTCATTCGATAACCAAATATCTCTTGGGATCCAAATCCCCTTAAAATCTCGATTCATCCTTTACACCTCACGAAAATACTTGATATTTCCGCTCTCTATTGGTATAATTAACTTAACAATTTTATTAGAGAGCGGTTATGAAGTCACTGTTGCGAGCAGTGGCTATTTTTCATTTTCTAGGAAGCTTTGTAAAACTTTGATTAACTCTTCCGCTTCTTCGTCCTCTAACATGAATTCAACTTCACTTACTGGCTTTTCAACTGAATCAAGCTGAACAACTTTTAAATCAATCCCTCCGCTAAAATTAGAAATTTCAAAAGTCGAGCGGCTACCATCGAAATGTAGAATTGTCGATTTCGTTACCATAAGAACCTCCTTAGACTAGACTTCCGATTGCTAACTCTTTGACAATCGTTGTGTAGATTTCTTTTAATCGTGTATCAGATTCGATAACATCAAGCTTGTTTGCATCTTTAACTCTCGTCTTAGTTGCTCCTGCCTCTTCTAATCTGTCTTTTAAGTTTGTGAGTCTAATTGCTAGATTGCATCTCGCTCTTTCTTCAAGCTTTAAATAACTCATACGTCTAACACCTTGATGGTCGCCGTCTGTTCGTCTAGCAGCTTCTCGAAGCATTTTATTGATTGATTTACGCCAATCTTCGTCTTTATGTTCAGTGAATGTCTCTTTAATCGTTGTTACGTGAGTTTCAAGTCTATTTAGTTTCTTATCTCTTTCAGCATCCTCAATTTGTTTTTGAGCGACTGTATCGAATAAGTGTTTAAACATTTGAAGCTCTGGTGATAATACCGAAGTATTAAGTTCTGTCTGCTTAACATTGTAATAATCATCAACCAACATTTCGTAAGCATCCCAAGCTTCGTCAGTATTTAATGACTTAGCATGTAACCAAGCGCCTTTTTCAGTCCATAGATATAAAACTGATGTGAATTTTAGGCTGTCGTCATTTTGACGTGACCCTTTAAATTCTCTTAACTCGGAACCTGTTAGCGAAAAGAAGTGCTTACCCTCTTTAAATCGTTTTGAGTTCCTTTGAAAGTTCCTGTTAATCAATTTGCTATCTGCTCCAAATGATTCCGATAACTGACTCGTAGTTAATACTCTTTGACCTTCCCTTTCAATTACTGCTAGTTGATTCATTCGTTTCACCCTCTCTTTTTTTGTAATGACCGCCCACCCTAGAGCAGGCGGTTTTTGAACTAGGAATTTGCTGTTTTAATCCCTTTGACTAATAAAGATGAAATGTAAGAAGAGCGAGAAATGTCAGTGTTGTCTTCAACTGATTTCTTTCTTCTATCGCCATCGATTAATTCAAGCAAATCCTTGTCGATAGTTACATTTATTGATTTCTTAGCCATATTCTGCACCTCCAAACGCTAGTGGTCTAGTGGCTATAAAGTAATTTTAACATAGCCTTCTTTGTTGGTCTAGTGGTTTAGTGGTAAATAATATAGGTATAAAGACTTATTTTTATACAAACTAGTGGTTTACTAGACCAACATTATGTTATACTGTCAATTAATTAGTAGTAATAAAAATATGGAGGGAAACATATTATGTCAGGTCACAAAAAATCACCTAACGCAAAACCAATTATTAATATCACTATTGATGAAGAATTACTAAAACTAGTTGAAGATTATCAATTTGATAACCGTATCAAAAACAGATCACAAGCAATCCAAGAACTTCTTAAAAAAGCAATGAATACAGATAAAGAGGAAGAGTCTAAAGGGGAATAATGCTTACCAGGCTTATTTTTTGATCAAACAGATAGATCAAAACCTTTAGTTCTTCGCTCACTCATAAATAAGCTTTTACATAATACATACAAATGAATAAGGGGGAGGGGATCGGTTTTTCATAGAAAACGACTCCTTTTTATTTTGGTAAAAACAGGAACACCAGTTCTTTTTTAGGGTGTAGTTGTCTGAAAATTAGATCTATTTTTGAGTAATGGAAAGGGGCAAGCGCCCCTGTGGTTAAGTATTATTCTTTTTGTGCACTGGCTTAACTACATGCTGCATACCTGTTTCAAAAGTCCACATCATAGCTTCTTGTAAGGCGAAATCATGGTCTGAATAAACTCGATTACCTTGAATCTTCCATCCCTCATCAGTTTCATAGCATACGCCCCATTTTTGATTGTCTTCGCTCATCCCTTTACCTCCTGTTCAAGTAGTTCTGGGTTCTCGTATATGTTACCAATAACTTCAAATAGATGATTTTCATTCCATAACGGAACGGCAGCTTTTCCATTATCTATCCACCAAGCGCCCTCAAACATTTTCACTTCACCTACAAAGATTCTTTTTTCTCCATAATCAAAAACCTGCCTATTTACGATATCTCTTTCAAATATCTCTGTCGCATTTACATCATCTTTAAGTCCTGTATATTGCATCCAACTACTATACTTTTCATTTTCAACGTTATCTGATAGAGCATTTAATCCTACAAATGACGGAATCTCTTCCCACTGAAACATACGTTTTTTTAATTTTGAATACACTCGGAACTTAATCTCTCTCATTGTTTACCTCCTAATGTAAAAAGGGGATGGCTCCCCTCTAATAGTTTTATGGTGTTTTCCTTACCCAAGGATGCTTTTTGATTAAATCATTTATATCAAACCAATATTCTTCTGATTTTATGTCGTTTACATTTCTAGTTTTAACGTGATCTTGGTACCCTTCTTCCGAATAAAACAGTTGTCCTCCGTCTTTAAAATTAATAATCCATCCACTTTTCATTAGTATCGCTCCTTTCCGTAATCTCGATTTAAATCTTTAGTGACTGTCCAACATTCATCACGAAAATCCATATCTTCTCTTGCTTTTTTCCAAGCTTCCTCAGCATCTGATATATTTTCAAATACACCCACAACATCAATCCTATGGTCTTGTAAATAGTGTTCGTATAATACGACATATACCTCCATGTAACCCCTCCTTAATGAGCGCAATTTTGCGCTTATTGCCTATGATTCATTTCGAGTACATTATTTGGTCAGACTATTCAACATCTTTATCAAAATAACTCCACATATGGCCTGTCATCTCATCTTTAAATTCAATGTGTCTCTTTGCTTTTTCTTCATCATTGAACACCTTATCAATAAATGTTTCTCCACTATAACTATCTACAAAATAAGTAATCCAAACTTTCAAATATCTCACTCCCTTGTTTCATCATCTCTCTGGATGTAGTTCTTTACTTGGTCATACTATTCACTATTTATAGATAAAGGGCACTCACCGAGCACCCTATATAAAAAACAAGCCATACACCGTTAACATCACCCATATGCCACATACGGTACAAAAGCCTATCCTCTTCAATGTCATACCTTTATCCCTCGTTTAGATAAGATAAGCTTAAGCGTGTCACTCGTGGCGTTTATTACATCTCTTAGATGGATTAAGATATCATCCTTTTTGTAGTAGACATATCCCTCTTGTAAGATGGAACTCCCGTGAATGGCATAGCATGTCTCTACTCGAATACGGTCGCTAATGACCGTTTCAAATCCTACTACCTCATACACTTTGCCTTGGTGCCTAATATTTAACACGTGAGTCACCTCTCTCCTCTAATATCAATATCAATTCACGATTGGAGAGTGCCACATGGTCGAAAATCACTTCTGAGCTTTCGGTTATTTCAAAGTTATAATAATCAATCACTAAGATTGCATATTCAGAAATAGCAAGGATTCGTACACTTATTTCTCCACAGCTGATATCGATAACCTCATGTTCCTCATTGCCATGCTTAATCGTTTTTGGTACACTACTCATATATAATCATCTCCAGTGGTTATATGGGGAGCCTGCACTCGTATATGCTTAGGCTCCTTTTTTAACTCCATTCAAATAATTAATCGCTTTGCTTGCTTCATCTTTTGTGAAATTAGCCATTTCATTGTTCGTGTTTAAACGTTTCTTCAATGTCGCATAAGCTTCTTCAACGGTTATTTTCGTCTTTTTAGCCACTTCTTCAGTTAACTTCTTTACTAAATCTAGTTGATTATCACTAGCAGGAGTCGAATTCCCTTTTGAATATCCATTGTTTCTTTCATCTGTGCCTGTATCTGTTTCGGGGTCATCACCGGTAGGAATCATGAATGCTTTCATCATGGCGTATTTTTGAGCACCTGTAATAGCTTTGTATATCGCTTTATCTCCTGCGTCTTGCCCTTCTCCTGGTACTTGAAAACATATTTCCTCACCTGTATCGCCATCGTAAAAAGTAAATTCCATTACAACTGTAGCGATATATTCGATGTTACCCTTATGATTCTTGTGTTCTCTAACTGATTGATAAGTCATATTAGGTATCATCATGATATTTTCATCTGCTAAAATTTCACGAACTTTCTCAGCTACGTCCGATTCCAAAACATAGTTGTACTTATGGAATTTATTAAACCCATTCTTAGGAATACTCTTAACTTCTTTCATTACACGAGCTAGTTTCTTAACCAACTTCCGTTCCTCAATCATTGTCATCCTCCTTTTGATAACGTGGCAGAATCCTTAAATGCTCTATCGCTTCTTCTAAAGCTTCGATTCTTTCATCACACATTTTTATTGTTCGGTATGCGGTGTTTTTCTTGCTGCGCAACTCTTTTAATTCAGATTCTAAATTCTCAATAACTGTCATAGTATCGACTCGCTTAATCTGACGTATTTCGGCTTGTAAATCTTCGATAGACGTTCATTCCAACAATCTTCATCACAAAGGTACTCGTCGGCTCCTTCGTCTATAATGGCTTCATCTAAAGCGTATAAGTCGGTGTTGCATTCGCCACACTTAGCGATAGGGACAGGTTCATTACGATAGTAGCCTGTTATATGGCGGTCTAACTCTACAGCGTTCATGGTCATCGCTCCTTATTTCCTAAAATTTTTATGATGTCATGGCTATACATTAAATCCTCGCTATCTAAATGAGAGGGGTATACGATAGTCACTTCATCCCCTAACTGGTGGTGAGCTAAGTCAATCATGATAATGTTGCCGTCCTCCGCTTCACAAAAGGCTTCACTCTCAAAGGATTGAGTCCATCCGTACTTATCAAATGATTCGATGGTACAATCGGATGTGCTGAGATTAAGAGATAGTAGAGATGTGGCAGTGTATAGGGTTGCTAGTGTTTTTAACATGGTTATGGCTCCTTTATTGGTTATTCAACATTCGAGCTTTCATAGTTTAGATAAGAGGACTCGACTTCCTCAGAAATCCCTAATTCATCCGCTAACGAGAATATAACTTGTGCCGCCGTCTCGTCATGAGGTGCATTCATTCCATTAGCAGCAACTAACTGTTTGGCAAGTGCATTTATAACTTTAGATATCGTCATTACGCCACGCCCTCCTGCAATTGGTCTAACGCTCTCTCTATTGCATCTAACTGAGGTTGAATGTCGTAACCCATCGTTAAGTTAAACAGTTCGTCATAGCTTACCTTGTACTCAAAAAGGGTTAATCCGCTCTTGTTACAAAGAAATGTGATGGTTACATATTTATTAATCTGGCAATGTTCCAATTTAACGTGTGGTAACATCTCAGCCTTTTCCATGATACGAGCTAATTGTTCAGTCACCAGAAAATACCTCCCCTCTATATTTGATTTGGGTCATGCATTAAAACAGCCCTTGCACTATGTGGAACTAAATGTTTAATCTCATGTTCCTCGGTGTATAAGTACCACTCAGTATGAGCCTGTGATTTACTACGAGCATGAAAAACCATGTAATATTCCTCGCGATAACCTTTCTTATTTTCGACTTGATAATATACGTAGTATTCTTTCTTAAGTCTTTCTTGAGTAACTGCAGTCATTTGATACCCTCCTTATTCATAATCTTCTGAATACAAATCAGCTAACTTTGTACTTATTAACCCAACTGAAGAATTCATCTCTGTTAACTCGCTTATTTCTGCCCATTCTGATTAGAGGAAAGTCTTTCAATTCCATAATCTCGTAGGCGTGACGTTGAGAAACTCCTAATATTTCCTGTATATGTTTCGCCTTTAAAAAAATGGGATAATCTTCAACCTTTTTAAATTCCATAATTTACACCTCCTTGTTGACCTATTTGTATAATCGTATCGATAAGATAGGAGGTCACTCGCAGAGACCCCTAAATGTGGAGCGATTCGAGCTGCCAAAGTTGTTGACAGCGTACGCTTGTTATTTTCGATGCGACTAATGTAGTAAACACTAACACCGACAAGTTTAGCGAGGTCTGCTTGCGTCAAGCCTTTTTCAAGACGATAGTGCTTGACCTTGTTCAAGTTATCACCTCTTTTCACTTGTTTGCGTTATGTTTACCTTTCTTAATTTTATTATACATGATTATACAAATAGGTCAACATTAAATTTTAGATTATGGATACAATTGCAAAAATAATTTTACAAATAGGTATATAAAGGATTATTATTAGTCTGTTGATATATATAGGAGGGATTACGTTGGACACGTATGAAAAAATAGGTAACAAGATAAAAGAAACACGAGAAAAAAGAGGTAAAAACCAACACTGGTTAGCTGATCAATTAAGTGTTTCTGTCAGTTATGTTTCCCACTTAGAAAGGGGAAAAAGAAAAATTAGTATTGAATTACTAGAACAATTAGCTGATATTTTCAACGTAGACTTAACGCATTTCCTAACGGAGGAAGATGCTGTTTTTTTATCCAATGAAGAAAAAGCCTATCTCTCATTTGGACAGAAAATGAAGGAACAAGGAATTGACATTAAAGATGTTGAAAAATGGGTCCAAATAGCGAAACAACTAAGAGATGTCGATTAATGCACTATTTTGACTGAAATTGTCCGAAATGTGCAATACAACCATTTTCCTACCTATGATATGATAAAATGAGAACAGGCGTTCTTGTTTTCTACTAAACATCTTGGGGGGATTCTATGAAAGGTAGAGTAAAAATTGAAATCGACGAAATGCCGAAGGACTGGTTTATCATCACTGATGATATGATAATCATTGGAACAAAGGAGGATGATTAATGAAAGGTTACTTCCGAAAACGAGGAAACAGTTGGTCATTTACGATTGATGTTGGACGAGACCCTGAGACAGGTAAAAGGAAGCAGAAAACTCAATCTGGGTTTAAAACAAAAAAAGAAGCACAGTCTGCTTGCGCTTCTCTCATCGACAAAATAAACAAAGGTTATTCATTCGATAATCATAATGTAACTGTCGGACAATTTATTGATCATTGGCTTGAACACGTTGCCAAAAGGAAAGTAACTGAAAGAACACTACTAAATTATACCAGAGCTTTGGACAGACGTATACGACCTTATATCGGAACATTAAAATTAACTGAATTAAAATTACATCATGGACAAAAACTAGTAACTGAATTTCTAGAAGAAGGAAAAAGTGAAAGATATATCGAATACACATTCACTTTATTTCGAGGTTCTTTAAATTTTGCAGTTAAAACAGATATTCTACAAAAAAACCCTTTAGAACATCTTGAGTTACCCAGACCAAGACAAACTAAAAAAACCACTTGGTCAGCCGAAGAAATTAAAAGATTCATGATTTTCTCTAAAACAGAGAACCCATATTATATGGTTCCTTTATTGATTGCTGCTAGAACAGGCATGAGACGAGGGGAAGTTCTTGGTTTAAGGTGGGACAAGGTTGATTTCGAACGAAAAAAAATCACAGTAGAGTATTCATTAACGTTTAATGAACCAACTAAACAATTCATTATGGTATCCCCCAAGACAAAATCATCATATAGACAAATATCTATAGATGATGACTTAACCAATGAATTGAAAAGGCACAGGAAGCGCCAATTAGAAATGAAAATGTTATTAGGGGCAGACTATGATGATAGTTGGAATTTAGTTTGTTGTTCTACAAATGGTCGTCCAATGTACGGTCGTTCATTAGCTCATCATTTTGATCACGTTGCCAAAAAAGCTGGTTTAAAAAAAATAAGAATTCACGACTTAAGGCACTCTCACGCAACCATGCTTTTAAGAGAAGGAGTAAACCCTAAAATCGTATCGGAACGTTTAGGGCACTCTTCAATTAAAATGACCTTAGATGTTTATTCTCATGTCACATTAGATATGCAAGAAAAAACAGCAGATATCATAAAAAATATCTTAAATTTTTAATTGTGTGGTCAAAATGTGAGCATTAACAAAATTCAGTAACGCAAAACCCTATTGCTTCAAGGTTAATTGCGTTACTGACTCCACATGTGTCGACTGCGGAAACATATCCACTGGCTGGACCTGCTTGGTTTGGTAGCCGCCTTCTTCTAGTACCTTTAGGTCTCTGGCGAGTGTGGCGGGGTTACAGGAGACATAGACGACTCTCTCTGCCTTCATTTGGATAATGGTTTCTAAGAGCTTTTCGTCACAGCCTTTTCTCGGTGGATCGACAACGAGCACCTCGGGACGAACTCCTTGGCTGTACCACCAAGGGATAACCTTTTCAGCTTCGCCAACGGCAAAATCAACATTATCTAATGAATTGATTCTGGCGTTATGCTTTGCATCACTTATTGCTTCGGGTACGATTTCGACACCAAGTACTTTCTTAGCCTTTTGAGCGAGGAATAAGGAAATCGTCCCTATTCCACAGTAGGCATCAATGACGGTTTCATGTCCTTTTAAGTCGGCATATTCTAATGCTTTTTCATATAGTACCTGCGTTTGTACTGGATTGACCTGATAGAAAGAGCGTGCTGAAATCGCAAAACGAATGTCACCAATATAATCGTGAATATATTCCTCTCCCCAAAGAAGGAGCGTTTTTTCTCCAAAAATGACATTGGTTTTGTTTCCATTAATATTTTGCACAATCGAGGTCACCTTAGGTAGAGCCTCTTTAATATCATCAATGATATTTTGTTTATGAGGAAGCTCCTTTCCTCTTGTTACAAGAACCACCATTAGCTCTCCTGTTTTCTTTCCATACCTAACGACCACATGACGCAGTGTTCCTCTATGCTTTTCCTCATCATAGGGCTTGATTTGATATCGAGCGGCAATTTCCTTAATCGCCTGGATAGCGATATCATTTTCTTCCTGTTGGATGATACAATGATCCATATCAATAATACGATGACTTCTTTTTTGATAAAAGCCTGCGATTAATTGACCATCTCTTTCTCCGAATGGAACCTGTGACTTGTTACGATATTTCCACGGCTCTTCCATTCCTAAAGTAGGATAGACAGGAACATCTTTAATTCCCCCTAAACGCTCTAGAACATTCACGACTTGATTTCGTTTAAAATCCAATTGAGCCTCATAGTTTAGATGCTGAATTTGACAGCCTCCACACTCATGAAAAATCGGACAAGGCGGTTCAATTCTACTTTGAACCTCTTCTTTAACCGTTAGCAATTTAGCAAAGCCGTAGCCTTTATTTGTTTTTAAAACCTTTGCCTCGATGACTTCTCCAGGAATGGTATTAGGGATGAATAAAGCGTAGCCTTCAATTTTGGCTACCCCTGCTCCCTCATGAGTCAAATCCTCTATTTCCACAGTGACGATATCATTTTTTTGTACTGGTAATTTCTTTTGATTCATCTTTATAGCCGCCCTTTATCTTTTTGCTATAGATGATTGTAGCACAGTTTTACGAAAAGATGAAAAGCGCCCATCGTTATTCAAATTTTTGACTACGCAGGCGATTGCTGTGTACACCAACCACTATTAAGATGAGTTCTGATAAAGGTAGCCGGAATTCCTTTATTCTTAATTGGAACGTAGCCCCTTCTCCTCCATTTTTAACTCGATTAAAAAAAGCAAATACACTCCCATCTGGCGTGATGATTTCATATGATTTGGCTCTCACATTTGCTTCTATTTTGTATATCCTTTTATGTGGCTTACTGTATTGATACGTTTCAGACAAGATTTTGGAAACAATGACTCCCTTTCTTTGGAGAAAGCCTATTTCCTTATCCTCTGAATCCGCTATATTCCAATTAGAGGTTGAGCCTCTTACATATCCCTTTAGCTCGTTTTTTTCTTGCTTGTCAATAACCGTTGCTTTTTGTAAGGAGGAGCCGTGAAAGCTTAAAGTAGCGAAATGCTGATTTTGGTCATCCATAATATCTACAGCATTTTTCAGATCTGATGGTACTTGAAAGTAAAAGGATTTCTCTTCAGCTTCCATATCTACACCTCCACTCTCTATTTTTAATGGGCGCCACCACTATTCGAAGCAGCTGCCTTTCTTTTTTGAATGGCATTGACACCCATCACCACTCCAATCAATTCCTCTGTAGAAATATTATTTGAATGGTTTTGTAATTCATATGCCGCTGTTAAGAAGTAAGAACTTACTCTTTTGAAATCAGCGACTACTTGCCCACTCGCCATATCTGTAACTTGATAGTCTTTTGAAAAGGCTAAAGAATGAATACGATATTCTTTTCCATTTGCTGAAAGATAGGAGTACTTTTTCTTCATTGTAAAAAAAGGTGTTTGCAGTCGTCCTAGCTGCTTTTCTTCAGCATTTAAAACGAGCCACTTATTCGAAAAAGCAGATTGAAACCTTCCCTGTATTATTTCAATTCCCTCTGCATTTAAAACAGAAACCTTTGTCAAAAAAATTGATTTTAAATCAAGTGAACCGACTACATTTTGATTTTGGTCATATATATCCGTTACTCCTGTAGAGAAAAAATTGTCTTTTATATAAATCGTTTGCTCCATAGTAAAAATCTCCTTTTTACTAATTACCTCAAATAAGTTGATTTAATTCACGAAATTCGTTTGGAGAATAACCAGTCTGTTTTTTAAAAACTCTCCATAAATGAACATTGTTTGAATACCCGACTCTTTTTGAAACATCTACTACTTTCATATCGGTTTCTAATAGAAGTCGTTGAGCTTGATTAACTCTAACTGTATTTAAATAATTAATGAAAGTCACCCCTATCACTTTTCGAAATATTCGACTTATATATTGTTCATTTAGGTTAAATCTCACCGATAACAGGGAGAGTGAGATATCTTCATAATAGAACTGATTAATATATCCAATCATTTCAGCGACTTCATGTTTAATAAAATATTGGTCTTTTGTATAGATGTTTTGTTGCGAATTATGTTGTTTTAATAGGCGATTACTTTCAATAAGCAGTTGGATCAATAAATGTCGAATATAAGCGATCGAATCATCATGATTACTCTGATATTCATCAAGAAGTTTTCCAAAAATATAACTAAAGGAATTCGTTTTATTCGAAGGGATACTGAGAACATGTGGACCGTTATAAAATAATAGTTTTAATAACATCTCTTCATTTTTTGTTAAAAAGGAATCATGAAAGTTTAAAACAATCCGTTTTAAATTTGGAGCATCGCTCACACGTGTTTTATGTACCGTATTTTTATCAATAAAAACGAGACTGTTTTCGTGAACAATATAGTGATCATCATTTATTAAATAGGTTCGCTCACCCTCGATTAAGTAAAAAATTTCATAATCATCATGTAAATGAAAATGTTTCATTTCATTCATTGGACTACTCTCACTATTATAATTCATATAAAAAGATTTCTCCCTTAAAGATACATTTAATTTACGCTCCACTTTATCCCCCCTAAAATAGTGAATACCTTATATAAACCTTTAAATAAAATTTATAAAAAACCTTTAAATTAATGAAAAAAGAGTCTATTTAGACTAGATATTAAGAAGTATTATCCATTTTTTGAGAAGAATATAGGGCAGGTGTGACAAATATGGGGTTCATTTCATTTTCTAAACCTTTCAAGTTTTTCGTCCTACTATGCTGATAAAATCATAGTATGGACAACATTATCAAACATAAAATAACCCCTTAAAGCACTTTCTCAGCTGCTTAAAGAGGTTTTAAATGATAAATTTCTAATTAAATATAATCTGTTTTTTTCTTAAATAACGGACAATGAGGACGGTTCCACCTAGAGCGATAGATAATAAACCGATTACAACCCAAAGATATGCGTTTGTTGCCGTATTAGGAAGCTCTACTCCTGCTAGCCCTTCTCGCTCTCCTGAATTTCCTGCTCCTCCTGAACCTCCTGTGTCTCCCGAGTCTCCTGTGTCTCCCGAATCTCCTGTGTCTCCCGAGTCTCCTGTGTCTCCCGAGTCTCCTGTGTCTCCTGAATCTCCTGTGTCTCCTGTGTCTCCTGTGTCTCCTGTGTCTCCTGTGTCTCCTGTGTCTCCTGAATCTCCTGTGTCTCCTGGCTCTTCTGGAGTTTCTGTGTCCTCTTGACTAGTCATCGTCGTACTAATATTTGAAAACTGTGCAGTGTTGTAATTATTTATTGCACTTGAATCATTCGCGGACTCTACTGCAAATCCTACATAAGCTACATCATTTAATTCAATATTCTTTGTTCCAACCTCTGTCCAGTTTTCCCCGTCAGGAGAAGCATATCCACTTATTTCATTTCCGCTACGAACTAGCTTTAGCCAATAGGGAATGTTGGTAGATAATAAACCTGGTATATGAAGATCAGGGTAGCTGTGATTATTTAACGTATCAATTGTTTCTCCATCTACTAGCCTTGATGAGAGGTTAATAGTGTATGGTGTTCTCGATTCAATTCGGTCTGATTTAATATAAGATGTGCTTAAAATCGCTGTTGCTGCATCTCTTTCTAAACTCGATCTAATCGTAATCCCAGCAATTGCATTATTATCAACAGCTGTTATTGAATTAATTTGGGCTATAAATTCACCATCACCCTCAAGTTCCTGATAGGCAAAATGGAAAGCATCACTTCTCGCCGTTATTCTTCCCGAGCCTTTTACTGTGAGCATTTCCTCCTCGTCCATTGACGTATTGCCTTCAATTCCAACATCCCCTATGTCTACTGCTCTCCAACTAGTACTATTTAAAGGGCTATTAACATGAATAGGTGCTGAGGTTGATTGTGTTTGGTTTCCTTTAGTATCGGTAACCCGAATACTAACAAAATGAGTTCCATCAGAAGCATTCTCCCAATTAAAGTTAAATGGAGCAGCGGTTGCTTCTCCTAACTTTTCTGACCCATTAAAAAATTCAACTTTTTCTATTTCATTAGTACTTTCAGTATTCGTTGTAATCTCTATATTGTTACCAGCCTCATGGATAGAATTTAAAGTAGGATTTGTCATTTGTGCAACAGGATTTTCAGCCGAGTGCTCCATATCGGCTAATGAATTTAAATAAAGCTCCAAATTCGAATACCCACTGTCTGTTATTATTTTTCCATCTTCAGGATTATGTGGGTCTAATCCATTGGCAATTTCCCATTCATCAGGAATACCATCTCCATCACTATCTATTAGTGCAGGCAAGGTTTTTAATTCTGGATAACCCCCTACTTCCTCTTCTGTATTTATAAATCTACCTGTTCCATTGATGATGTCTTGTACAATTCTCGCATCAACAGCATCCCTTTTAGGGAGAGTTGCACCTGCTTTATATAAAACTTCATTATAAATATCTGTTGCAGGCTTAGGCTCTCTCAGTCTGCTTTCCGGGAACGGTATGGGCTCTGTTCGAATAGTAGCATCATCAGCAGGATTAAAAATGCCCTTCGAATTATCGGCAGTTACATCCGCTTCGCCATCCATATAGTTTCCGGAAACATACCATGAACTAGGACTACCATAGACTCCTGGATTCACTATTACACGTTTTTTATCTTCTCTTGTACCAGGTCCTGGCTTCATATAGTTATTAACCACATTTACATCTGAGAAATTCCCACCGTAAATAGAGTTCGTCGACCAGTTATAAATAAGATTATTCTGCAAATCTACCGTTGTTTGACCAGGTGTAGAGCCGCCTATACGAGGGTTACGATTCGTATGCGTTGCAATGATGTTATTAAAATAGGTTGCATTTTTCCCTCCAAAGATACCCCCATACCCATGTTTTCCTTTTTCATGTCCTGACATTGTTAAACTTTCACTAATGATGCTGTTTTGAACGGTAATATTTTCACTTCGATAGATTGAAAAGGTTTCATCTGTAGCCCAGCTTGTTGATACATGATCAATGATAATATCTTTTGTATCCACACCATCAATTGCATCAGGTTCAGATGTAGCATTTGCAGCACCAGGACGTACTCTCAAATACCTGATAATAACATTTTCTGAACCACCTATAGATAGTCCATAATTAGCTAATGTAATTCCATCACCTGGAGCAGTCTGTCCAGCAATTGTGACATTTTTTAATCGAACACTTAAATCGTCTTTTAAATAAATCGTCCCTGATACAGCAAAAACAACATTTCTATTATTTTCAGTTAAAGCATGTCTCAAAGAGCCTTCTATTGGAGTTTCTCCTGGACTATAATCCTCTAAAGTAGTAACCGTATAGACATCATGTCCTCTTCCACCCGTTGTATATTTCCCCCCGCCTTCTGCTCCTGGAAAAGCAGCCATTTTACCTGCTATTTCTTCTACTTGAATAGAGAATACATCAGATGGTGTAGAACCTTTTGCATTATTTGCTTCAACAATAAAATAATAGGTCCCATCTCTGACAACATCAATTTTTGTGTAATTGATTACAAGATCTATTGCACCTACTACTTCTTCAAAAGGTCCATTCGGATCAGTTGCCATTTTCACGGTATATGAGCGGGCAGAATTTACAGGCTCCCAATTCAAAAATATAGACAAATCCTCCGTACTTATTTCTACATTTTCCACTTTTTCTGGTGGATTGTCAGGATTAATTAGCTCCTCATCTATTCCTTCATATACTTTTAAATTATCCATGTAACTTGATATAGCTGGAGTACCTGGGGCCATCGTAACGACTCTAGTCACTCCCGTGGCGTTAAGAAATCGCCAATTATATGTCGGCTTTACAACATCATTTATGACCGGTGTTGCTTGTTGATTTTCGGGATCAACTAACATTTTGACGTTATACCACGTATCTAGTTGAAAATCATCTACTAGAATTTCATGCCCTCCTGGTATGGAGTAACCGAGAATGTTTTTCCCATCAATCGATCTTAATTCAATTTCAGCCGCAACCGTACTACCATCTAAAATCCGTAAAACCTTTGTGGCATGTCCAAAAGTCTCTGCCATAAAATCAAGCTCCACTGTGAATGGTTCTTCTTGTCTTGGAATATCCTTTACGACCGCTACAGCTGAATCTCCAAGATCTTCAATAAACACTACATTCCCATTCTCACTTAACGGATCCTCTACTACTCTTGGAATACTTTTAATTGTGCCTTCTCTATTCCAAGGATCGACTACACTGTAGTTATAATCTGATGGAAATTCTTCTACAGCCGTATGTAACGGTATATCTTCAAAATCATCATTGACTATATAATCGAGATCAGTCTCATTTGCAGACAAACTTTCTTCTGCAATAGAAATACTATTCATCGTTGTCGTCAATAATATAATTGATAAAAATATAGCAAAATACTTTCTAATTCTATCCATCTTAAACCTCCTAAAATAAGTGATGATATCCTTTATTTAAAGTGGATTCTAACTTCTGTTACGATCAGAATATAGAAAAAAGAAATATTGAATATGGAAAAAATTAGACTGATAATAATAAGTTCGGACTAAAAATATTAGTAAAAATATCCTTTTAAAAAGATGAAAGCTTACAAAATCTACTAAATAAAGGAATTTTACTATTTTTAAGATTTGTTCCTCCTTTCTTCTATTAATCTTACTAAGAAAGCGTTTACATTTCTTGTCCTACTCTATTCATTTAACTATCATTTTTAAGAATTTCCATAAGACATAAGTGGCTGATAACGAATATAATTCGTCGGTAAAATTAATAGTGATGGGAGGCCGACTCCCTCAGGAGGAAAGGACAGGTTCGGCTTGCCGGTTAGTTCAACGCCCTTCTGCGGAAAAGTAGCTGATAAAAAAATAGCTTGATCCATCTGAAAAAAAGTGGGAATGAATAAACTCAATTCATCCCATTAGAGCTAAATCTCCGAGTAACAGGTCAAAGAACTGGTTCTATTCACCTTAAAAGAGCTAGAATACCAGCTAAGAGGTAAATAAACTGACTCTTTTCACCCGAAAAGAAAGCCATCACTAAAATACGTAAAAAGAAACTTCCCCTTCCGTCAAAGGACAAATGGAAAATTTCCATTTGCTCTGAATAGATTTGGAACCTCTCACTCGCAAAGAAGTTTTTTGGCGAGTCGCATAATAGAATGTGACCCTATAGTCTCAAGACTAAAAAAAGAGCTTCGTCACCGTTTGTTAGATGACAGAGCTCTTTTTGTATGATTCTTAATTTTTAATGATTCTCTTTCTTTTCAGAGCGTTCTTTTGGTGTGAGCATTTGAAAATGGTGATAGAGATTCACAAATTCTGATGGTAGGGCACCACCGTGTTCACCATCTAAATTTAATTGCATATCCTCACCCTCAACATGAACCTTAATTCGATTCGCTTGAACATAAATGACCTTTGATGAGCTAAGGTGCTCTCCTCTTAGTGCTAAGCTTGCTAGGTGTAAAAATTCAGGAAAGCTTACTTTTTGTACAATAAGCAAATCAAAAAGTCCATCCTGTAAGGAAGCATGAGGTGCAAGCTTTTCAAAGCCACCAACCGAATTAGAGTTCGAGACTAAAAACATCATAATATCGCCTTCGAACAGCTTCCCATCATACTCAATAGAGACGGAGGTTGGTTTAATTTGAGGCAGCTTTTCAAAGCCTTTTATATAATAAGCTAATTGACCAATCATTGTTTTTAATTTACTTGGTACCTCATAGGTTAATTCCGTTAACGTACCAGCCGCTGCAATATTAATAAAGTATTTGTTATTCACTTTTCCTATATCAATAGGTTCAACATGGTCACCACATAAAACGTCACAGGCTTTTTCAATATCCTTAGGAATACCTAGAGCTCTAGCAAAATCATTGGTTGTCCCTGCAGGAATTAATCCGATCATCGGTCGATTCTCAAGATCGGCAAGACCATTAATGACTTCAAAAATCGTTCCATCACCGCCAGCAGCAATGACCAAATCATAACCGTTATTCGCCGCTTTCTCTGCCGCTCTTTTCGCACACCCTTCTCCTGTTGTTGCATGAGCGGATGTTTCATATCCTGCTGTTTCTAGCCTTTCTAATACATAGGCTAAATTTTTCCGAATTTGTTCACGACCTGAAGTTGGATTATAAATCAGACGTGCTTTTTTCATACAGATCCCCCTATTTTGACAGTCCCCACGGCTTACTGAAAGCATGACTCCCTTTACCGTTTGAAATTTTTAGGATTACCTTTATTTTTATGTTTTTTAGAATAGCTGATAAGCAATGGTCCATACAAATACATTTCAAACACTTCGTTATGTAGATACTATACTTGTTAAGTCCCACCATCTCATACAAAAGACTTGACCAGAGGCCAAGCTTTTCAGATCCATTCCACATATTGTAAAGTTATTAGATACCATCTATTCTACATCATAACAAGGGAAAACTCCAAATTTTAGCTATTTTACTAACCTAATGCCTTTAAAAGGCGCTGTTTCTTAAGGAGAGGTGTAGACCATCACCGTATGATTAGTAGAAAAGTGTATAGAGTGATCGCCATCACCTATTTGATAGCTCGTACCCGCTACATCCTCCTGATTAATCATAAATTGATCGCCTTCTAATTTTAAGTTACCACTTTCTTGTACATACGCTTCTATACTTCCATTATGCTTCACATACCAATCTGATGTAAGATCTCGTGGGTGAAGGGAAATACTGCCTCCGTTATCTGTGCTTCTTACTTCTAATTCTAATTGCTGCGGGATGAGAACGGTAGACTGAACCATTGGTTGATAGGACCGAATCCCTTTTGTTGAAGGAAGTGATTTCAAAGACATATAAAGGGTATTTCCTTTTATTTGTGTTTGTAAATAATCCTCAGCGTTCGTTAATTTCTGTGCTTCTTCTAAATTTTGATAGGTTCCGAACACCTCTACTGCTTCAGCATCAACGGCTTCAACATTAAGGTGCTGTCCGTTTAATTCTATAACTACACGATCATAATCCTCGTTTAATTCATCACTATAGGTTGGCAAATCATAGGTAATCTCTGTTTGATGGGCTATCGTATATTTTAATTCCTCCATTAATCCTGATACGGATAAAAACATAAAGCTTAATGCAATGGTTCCGATGATTCCCACAAAAAAGATACTCAAGAAATCATATTTGATTTTCGCTTCTTTTTCATCCTTTCTTTTTAAATAAAAGAGCATCTCTGCCCCCACAATAATCAATAAAAATGGCCACCATGACATAAATAAATCATACATGCTTACATTGAACCAATTAGAAGCCACCAAAACAATTCCTAACAGAATTAAGGTGATTCCCATTGAGAATGAACCCACTCTCCATGTTCTCATACTTACACCTCTCCTTTATTAGCGGAAGCTGACTTTTTCTTCCCCGCTAATAAGTAAATTCCAGCACAAATTAATAATGTGCAAACAATAAATGTCTGAAAATAGTTATAAAACCAATAATGTAAATCCATCTGGAAGTACTGATAAAACATTTCTCCAAACGCATTAATTAACACTTGGTCGAGCAAATAATAGACTCCTAAAAGAATCGCTCCAATTCCTAGCCACTTTTGATAGTTACGAAAGACCGTAAAAACAGGAACATCCTCGAGGTTTTGGTCGTATTGTCCGACCTTTTGTAAGGCATCAAAAAAGCTAAAAAACCAAATAATCGGAATGAGGAACAAAAACATCGATAAACGTAATAAATCAATTAAAAATAATCCGACTAAAAATAAAGCCATTAATTGAATCCCTCTTTGCTGTAAACCTAAGTAAAGATGGCCAGCGCCAGGGAAAATGGCAAATAACATAGCAATCGGCTTACTCTTCCTGCCGATACGATTTTCTTCAATATCATCTAAAATAGAACGGTCGATGATTTCTTCGCCCTTTCCTTTTTTGTTTAAGAATTGAGTCACATCAAATAGATTAAATATCCATATGATAGGCAAAAGTCCCAAAAAAGCAATAAAAATTCCTCTTCCTGTAACAGCGACTGTAAATATAACCATTGTAATTAAGCCAAAAAATAAAGTCATTAAAGTTAATCCACGGTTCATTAATCCTAATTGCATATGCCCTAAGCCTGGTATTAGTGACATAAAGGTAATAAATAATCGGTCACTTTCTTCCTTTTTCTGTCGTGATGCTTCCAGCTCTTCCCCACTTTGTACAGAAATCGTTGGATTTTGCAGTAAGCTAATCACACAATGGATTAATTGAATGAACCAAATAAAGATACCGATTACGACAGCTATAAAAGCTAATTCCAAATGAGCAAGTACAAACAAGCTAAAAACAGCTGCGGCAATCAGGAAAAATATCGGAATAATATACATAAACGCCACAATAGGCCTTCTCAGGTAGAAGAACCCTCCTCCTGGTATTAGAGATAAAAAGAAAGCTATAATATTATTTGGTCTGTTCATCACCCTCACTCCTTTCTAAGTTGGTCCACTCTTCAATCGTTATCGTAATTTTATCTAATAAACGCTCTGAAACCGATATTTCTTCTTTTTCATGAATAGTATTCATCATGTCATTTTCTTCTGCATTGGACCCAAAAGCAATCTCCTCAAAAATACCAGATGACATGAGGATAAAAGTTAAGGATGCTGCAATAACGTAATGGAGGAGGGTTTGTTTTTTCCTACCTTTTTGAGTAGAGGATTTTTTCTTTTGTGCTCCTTCTTTATTCCTTCCATTTTCATAGCCGACATTCCCATCTAACACCTTAATTGAATCTTCCTGCTTTAATGGCTTTCGTGCTTTGGCAGCAGGTTCAATTTTTTGCATAACCGAATCAATAAAGTCATCTGATTCGTTTCTGCTAGGCTCTATGCTTACCTGAGCTAATGATTCCATATAGTCTTGCAAGCATTGATCACACGTATATAAATGCTCCTCCATCTTCAGCTGCTGATTTTGTTGAACTGTTCCGTTTATATAAAGAGTCCAATCTTCCTTTGTATAATGGTTGCTATTCATCGAAACTCCTCCTCCTTCCATCTTTCCTTCACCCATTTTCTTGCCCGATAAAGCTTGGTTTCTATTGTTTTCACTTCTACCTGTTGTTCTTTAGCAATTTCCTGATAGCTTTTTTCTTCTATGTAAAAAGCAATAAGTACCTTTCGATAGTTGATGGGAACCGTGCCTATTTTTTCATGGACAAGGCGTTTCGTTTCTTTCTTCATTAAGTGCTCTTCAATATCGCTAGAAGAGGTGGAACCTTCCCAATCACCTAGCTCTTCTTCTTTTCTTCTCATTCTTTTTCTTCTTTCATCAATCGCCATATTTACAGCTATCCTAGTAATCCATGTTTTAAATCCTCGTGCTTCATACTGGGGGAGAGCATAAAACACACGGACAAATACATCTTGAGCCAACTCTTCGGCGTCCTTTGGATTTTTGATAATAGGCATAATGGCCGCTATAACATAAGCTCTGTGCTCTTGCACAATCTGACGAAAAGCAAGCTCATCGCCTTCCTTCGCCTTTTGTATTAAATCCTCCATTTTAGGCAGCTCTCCCCCTTTCTCTCTGTCTATATGATTAGACGATGTAATGTTATGTTTCCCCTACAGTTTTTATAAAAATTTATAAGTGAATCCATTTCATCATTCATATCTTATAATGAAAACCGGACGATTTTTTGATTTTCACTTTAGGTAGATGCTTACCCAAGGGCTTGTCTTCAGCTCATCCTTTGGGAGTCACTACCTATTGTTACAATCAACAAGTTAATTCACAAACATTTAAAACATATTTTATAAGATACGTTCGGTTTCATTCGCTTATAGAGCAATTATGAAATTCACTCAAGTGTAAAAAAATCCATAATCAAACATCCTTCGTTCAACTCTCTCAATATAACATTAATCGATTTATTTAAATTCATTATGGCTGAAACTCTTTTTGTTGTGATGGTGAAAAGAGTACTTAAAAAAGCCGACCTCCCTTTATCGGAAATCGACTTTTTGCACATTAATATTCTGTTAACTCAATAAATGGCTCATAATCATAGATAGAGGAGAGCATGGGGTCACTATAGGCGGTATCCTTTAAGAATTCATCTATTTCTATTGATTGCGCTAAATGGTCCAGTCCTTGGTCAAGCTCTCCTTGTTGGACAAGTACTACACCCTTTCCATAATATCCAATGGCTTCATTTGGAAATTCTACTATCATCTCGTCATAAGCTTCTACTGCTTCATTATAATTTCCTTCATATAATAGCAGTAAGCCTTTATAATCCAAAGCATACAGTTTATCCTCTGTTGAGAGCTCAATAATTCTGTCTAAATAAGGTATCGCCTCACTGTACTCACCTAATTCCTCATGTGTGCTAACCAGATAAAATAAGGCATCTGTATCTTCAGGATACACTTGTATGTATTGCTCTAAATAGGGAAGAGCTTGTTCATCCTCCATTAAAAAGTACAGGGAAACTCCTTTTCCATAAAGTGCAAAAGGTGAACTATCGTCAATTTCTAAAGCTTGATTATAATACTCAAGCGCATTTTCATATCTTTGAAGGCCGTAATGAGCATTTCCCATATTAATAAATTGCTCTGGCTCCTGATCACTCATATCAATCGCTTTTTGGGCAGCAACAATGGCTTGTTCATACTCTCCTAATTCATTTAATGTCAAGGCTTTGTTATTGTATGCCGCGTCCATTTGATCATCTAATTCAATCCCTTTATCCAACGATTGCAAGGATTCTTCATATTGTCCGACATAATATAGCAAAAGTCCTTTCTCATTATGCAGTATCGGATCATTTGGATATTTTTCTAACCGCTCATTGACATCTTCTAAAGCTACTTCATATTGTTCTTCTTCATACCATTTGTCATAGGTTTCTCTTGGAAATTGGCGGTCGACATCGCTGCTGAGAAGCTGACAACCAGAAAGAATTAAAAATAATGCCATTAAAATTCCTAACTTAATTTTCATATTTCCCCATCTCCTTTTCTTGATGTTGAGTCTTCCATTCTATTAATTAGCAGATATGCTATTGGTAAAAAAAACCTTTAACTAAATCATAACAATAGAGTTAATAAACGACAACTTTATTTATAACGATTTAATTCCCCTTATAAAGTCCTATAAAATCATTTATTTTTTACTAAAGGCTTTAGACAGTTCAATATTTAACAATGATTCTTAATCTCGTCATAATCATTAGACATTAAAGTCTAACTCCCATCTTTCTTCAGTGACTTCTTTATTTGAAAGAATTTTAGTTTCTGATTCCTTTAAAACAAAACCAAATTTTTCATATATCCTCCGTGCTGATTGTAGTTCACTATTCGTCCAGAGGTAAATATTTTTATATCCTTTTTCCTTACAAAAGTTAATGGAGGTTTCTATTAATTTCCGGCCGAATCCAGTGCCTCTAGCATTAGGTTCAACAAGAAATAAGCCCAATTGTGCCGTTGTTTCATTCAATTTATTTATACTGACAGATCCGCTATTTTTCTTGTCTATCTCTAAAATAAATATCATTTCGTTGGAGTCTGACCTTTTTATAAATCCGTTTACTTTGCTTTCTACAAAGTCTCGAAAAGATAAGTCATATCCAAACTCTTGATTATAAAGCTCATAATGAGATTTTACGATGTAATCTTTATCTGATAATCTATAATTCCGTATCATATTAATCACCTTTCGAAAGTAAGTCTTAGTCATTTTTTAAACAGGAGTTAACTCAAGGGGTCTTTAGATTTTTCTTCTCCACTCTTCCTGTAAGATTGCATAATAATATTCATCCCACCATTCAGTACCATTCGGAATACATTTTTTAAAGTATCCTTCTCTTCTCATACCAACCTTCTCCATTACTTTATAGGATGGAGTATTTTCGGGCTGACAGGTAGCTATAATTCTATGCAACCCCTTTTGATTAAAACCATAATCTATAACAGCTTTTGCAGCCTCTGAAGCATACCCTTTATTTTGAAATTTACGGTTAAACACCCAACCGATTTCGTATGTATGGTCACCAAAATATTTACAAAAAACGATATGTCCTATTAGAAGGTTTTCTTCAACTAAAAATACGGGGAATTTTTCTGCATGAACATCTCTATTTTTATCAACAAATTCTTTAGATTCACTTTCCGTAAAAACTCCCTCAGGAATATATTTCATCGTATTCTTATCTGAAGTATATTCATAAACCGCTTTCCAATCCTTATTTTCAAATTGACCTATCATTAACCTCTTAGTTTTTATATGCATAAATAATCCCCTCCTAAATGCGCGTGACTTATACGGATTTATAAATCTATCGATAATGGATTAGAAACTTTTAATAGTACAAAAACGTTAATGCATCAACATGTCAGCATTTCTGTCAGAACAAATCTTTTAATGATAGAGACAAAAACACAGCAAAAAATGATAATGTAATAGACTGTGACAGACGCAATGCACTTTATCCTATACCTTAATAAATAAGGGAGAAATCTTATGACATCCATTGGTGAAAAAATAAAATCAGCAAGACAAGAAAAGAAGTTAACTCAACAGGAATTAGCCAATCAATTACATATTTCAAGATCAGCCATTTCTAATTGGGAAAATGAACGGAATTATCCAGACTTACAAACAGTTATTCACTTAAGCGATGTTCTAGAAATCTCCTTAGACGATTTATTAAAGGAGGATACAGGATTGGTAAATGAAATACATTATGACCAAAGGAAAAGTAAAAAAAGATCGCTAGCATTAAAAATAATTATTCCACTTTTTATTCTATCACTTCTTACGACTGCTTTTTTACTTTATCAGGAGGTATCGACTGTTCAAAACACACTTGCTCCAAATATAAAAGAAACGATACATTTGGAGAATCCGTCTACTGGAAGTGAATGGATTACTGTTGATTTTAATGGAAATGATTTTTTAATGTTCGAAGGGATGTTTTGGGATAAAGAAATAATCAATGAAGCTAATAGTCATTCAACCTTAGAAGTCCAAATCAGAGAATATCAAACAGATACAATAATAGAAAGTTTTTCAATAATTCCAGGAGAAAGCTATCAATTTGACTCTCTTAAAAATAAGGTGAGGTATAACGTTGAGGTAAGGGGCCACAACGGAACATATTTTTTGAATATATATTAATAGAAAAGAGGGCGGGACTAAACTCTACGAATGAATGATTGGACCATTTTAGGTCCCCGCCTGTTCGCTCCCCCAAGACACTTCGCGTCCGGTGGGTGGCGCCGAACTAACTTTTTTTAAAAGTGGATTTCGGCATGGCCACTTCCTCCCACTGGAGTCTCCGTGTCTTGTGTCCGCTAGCTTGCGCCTTTCATCTACTCTTTCAAAAAAACCCTCCATTTTCACAGTGAAGAGGGTTCATGGTTCGTTCTTGATGTTTGCATACATTACACACATCATTTCAAGTTTCGCAATAGGATTTTCTTTAGAAGCAACTTCTGTCCCATCCCTTTTTTGATTATTAGGGCTTCTATCTAATTTATCCAGCAAATGTAATGTAAGCTATTTCATCATCCACGGTTTGAAAAAAGAGCGATTGCACATTCAACTACCTACCGTTTCAATCAATGAGTACATTTTTATCATAGATGTTCGGTTTCGTTCACTTATAAAGCAATGATAAAGATGAAATGGATTCTACCATTTAAAGATTCCTATTTTTGTTAGAATTCTATAAAATGAATCTATTGGTTAAATTAGAATTTATAGGTGGGATATGTAATGGATAGAATGTTTAAATGTTTCGCAATAGGGCTGATATTAATTTTTGTTATTCAAGTACTACACTTTTTTGCTGTGTTATCAGATACTACTTTTATTAGAAACGGTGAGGTTGTTGCTTCTCCTATTAATTTTACTTATTTTATCATTCCTACTATTTTCTTTTCCTCAGGAATAATCATCTTTTATTTATCAGATAAAAGCTCTTTTAAATCCTTTTTCAGTAAGTTGATTCCTTAATTTTCTTTTCCTTTTTTAGACAGGATTTTACTTTCATTTGTTTTCTTCATCACATCTAATTATTTGCACGCAAAATCGTCGCTTTTCAGAAAAAAATCTAGGCTGTTCCTTTATTTATGGTGGTTGTCATTGACCTGTTTTTCATATGCATGCTACAATATCCTAGAATGATTTTCATTATCACTTATTAAACGATAAGAAGGGGGGATAAGATGATGAGCTTTATTCACCTTGAAAATGTTAGCAAAAAATTTAATCCGTCTAATTATTCAGCTGTAAATTCGGTGAATCTTGAGGTGAATCAAGGTGAAATCATAACACTTTTAGGTCCTAGTGGGTGTGGAAAAACAACAACCCTTCGAATGATTGCAGGGTTTGAACAGCCTACAAGTGGTCGCTTGCGAATCGACAGCAAGGAAGTGTTTGGAGAACATGTCAACATACCACCTGAAAAACGTGGTATTGGAATGGTTTTCCAGGATTATGCCCTATTCCCTCATTTAACAATAGAAAAAAATGTAGCATTTGGTTTAAATAGATGGAAACTTCTTGATAAGAGAAAACGAGTAAAGGAAGTACTTGAACTTGTCGGATTATCTGAATTTTCAAAGCGTTATCCTAGTGAATTATCAGGAGGTCAGCAGCAGCGAGTCGCATTAGCTCGTGCTTTAGCGCCCAAGCCTCACCTTGTTTTAATGGATGAGCCTTTTAGTAACCTTGATGCAGGATTACGTGAACGAATGAGACATGACGTTACATCCATATTAAGAAAATCAGGTACAACAGCTATCATTGTCACTCACGATCAGAAGGATGCATTTGCCGTATCCGATCAAGTGGTGGTCATGAAGGATGGAATTATACAACAAATAGCTTCTCCTAAGGAAATGTATCGCTGTCCTGCAAACTGCTTTGTTGCACAATTTGTTGGCAAAACTAATTTATTAGAAGGAAAAGTCTGTGCCGATATGGCTCATGTTCAAACTCGAATTGGAATGGTTTCTTTATCATCTAAATCGTCAGAATTAATTGAGAATGTACGACTCTCTATTCGACCTGAGGGGTGCTTAATTGGTGACAATGGCCATTATAGTGGTCATGTTCAGAAAGTAACCTATAGTGGAGAATATCAAGAGCTCGAAGTTATTCTTGGTCATGATCATAGCACAAGTGAAACGATGCTTGTCTATGCCCCCGTCGAGCAAGATGTTCATGTTGGAGCGAAAGTTTCTTTTGATATAAAACCTGAATCAGTTGCATTAGTTGAAGCTTAAGGCATTAGGAAGTTTCTCATAAAAGCAGGAACTTCCTTTTACATGTGGAAAAATAGTCAGAAAAATATTGACAATAACCAAACTCTTTGTGATAATGATAATCATTATCAATTATGACGTACTGGAGGTACATAAAAAATGAAAAATAAACTTTCTTTTCTTATCATTTTGTTACTTAGTTTTATTCTTGTTCTAACAGCGTGTGGTAGTAATGATGCTGACACCAATACGAATGATGATGCAGAAAACGAACCCTCTGAAGAAGAAACGGATGAGGTCACTACTGATGAATCTGGAGAGCTTGTTGTATATTCTTCTCGTAATGAGAACTTCGTCAATGCATTATTGGACAAATTTACTGAGGAAACAGGCATTGAAGTACAAGCCTTACATGCAGGTGATAATGCCATTAGCCGTCTAAAAGGAGAGGCTAATAATGTACAAGCTGATATTTTTATCTCAAATGATATTGGTGCTCTCGAAAACCTACGTTTAGAAGGCATTTTAGAAGGTTCCGATCCTGAAAATATAGAATCTATTGAAGAAATCTATCGAGCAGAGGATAATTCTTGGTTTGCATTATCTGCTCGTACGCGTGTTTTAATGTATAATAAAGACTTAATTACAGAGGAAGAAATGCCTAAAACGATTGAAGAGCTTATCAACCCTGAATATGAAGGTGAATTTGCGATTACACGTGGTGGTAATGGGGCGATGATTGGTCATGTTTCTGCTCTCCGTAATGAATGGGGCGATGACCAAACGAAAGAATGGATCGAATCCGTTAAAGATAACGCGGGAGCCATTATGCAGGGTCATGGTGATATTCGTCGTGCGGTTGGATCAGGAGAGTTTAAGTTTGGTTTAGTCAACAACTATTACTATCACCAACAGTTGCAAGAACCAACGGATAATAATGTTGGCGTTATTTACCCTGACCAAGGTGAAAATGAAATGGGTGCTGTCGTCAATGCAGCTGGAGTTGGTTTAGTCAAAGACAGTCCTAACCGTGCAAGTGCCGATATTTTCTTAGATTGGATTTTAGAAGAAGAGAATCAGCGTGAATTTTCATTTGAATCATTAGAAGTTCCGATTAATCCAAATATTGAAGCGGTTGAAGGTGCAGCTACTATTTCTGATTATAAAACACATGATATGCCTTTACGTGATTTAGGTAAAGTATGGGAAGATACACGAGCTTTGATTGAAGAAGCTGGGCTTGATTTAGACCTTTAATGATTAAAGAGGCGATTAGGAGTTGTGAGCGATGAGTGAACAGCAAGAAAATCAAAAAAACAATCCATCACCTTGCCAAGATGAAGACAAACCGTCTTCATCTTTTCGTCGTTTCTTTAGACGTTTTGTACAAGGTCGAAAGGTTGGGAGCCAGCCTGGAATGATTTTATTTCTTCTTGCTACTTTGACGGGTTTGGTGATGGCTGTCCCTATCTTCTATGTTGTCTGGATGTCATTGTTTGCTGGATCCGACAAGTGGATGACTTTAATCGATTCACGCATCCCACAGTTGCTTTGGAACACTATTAGCCTGACTGTAGCTGTCACAGCTGCTGCTGTTGTCATAGGCGTTGCACTAGCTTGGATTGTTAACCGAACGAAGCTACCAGGGGGAAAGCTGTGGCAGTGGTTACTTGCTCTCCCACTTGTGATCCCACCATATGTTGGAGCGGTCACCTACATTATCGTATTAGGACCTCGTGGCTGGGTAGCCCGTGAATGGGAGAAGCATGACTGGTTAGTGAGATTATTTGGAGATTTCTCCTTTGATATTTATTCTTTTTTTGGAGTTTTATTCGTCCTAACACTGTTTACCTACCCTTATGTTTTTCTAATAGCAAGCGCTTCTTTACGAAAGATGAATCGTAATTATGAAGAAGTCGCTCGCTCACAAGGGTTAACGACAGCGGGAATCTTTTGGAAAGTAAACCTCCCTTTCCTACGACCTGCTATTGGTGCTGGCGCTATATTAATCGCCTTATATGTGTTATCGGACTTTGGTGCAATTGCGATGATGCGTTATACAACTTTCACAGCAGCTATTTATTACCAAATGGGTAGCTATGATCATATAGGGGCGACTGTCCTTTCAGTTGTTTTGATTGGATTGACTCTTATTATATTATGGTTAGAATCATTAACCAAAAGGAAACAATCCTATGTCCAATCAAGTAATACATACAAAGAGCCCGACATTTTATCACTCGGTAAGTGGAAATGGCCGGCTATGTTATTTGTGTTAATCATATTCTTTATCTCGGTTTTACTGCCCTTGAGTGTTCTCATCTATTGGTCGATCCAAGGCGTTCAGGCAGGAGCTTTAGATAGTCGATTTTTTGAATATGCTTGGAATAGTGTAAAGGTTTCAGGTTTAGCTGCGATTATTTGTATGATTATTGCATTACCAGTTGTATATTTACGCTCCAGATACCCTTCAAAGAGTTCTTATTTCATTGAAAAAATTAGCTATGCTGGTTATGCTTTACCAGGTGTCATTGTGGCTCTAGGAGTTATCTTTATATTTAATAATCATTTACCGTCCTTTTATAATACGTTCTATTTAATTGCTTTTGCTTTTGTAATTCGTTTTTTACCACAGGCCATGCAATCAACAGATGCATCGCTTAGCTTACTTTCACCACGAATTGACGAAGCAGCACGTAGTCTCGGTCACCCACCTTGGAAGGTTATGATTAAAGTCATTATTCCATCTATATTCCCTGGCATACTCGCAGGAGGTGCGCTCGTATTTGTTAGCAGTATTAAGGAATTGCCTGCCACTTTACTTTTGCGCCCACCAGGCTTTGATACACTAGCTGTTCGTATATGGGTAGAAGCTAGTGAAGCTGTTTATCATATGGCAGCCCCAGCCGCTCTAGTGATCGTGGTCGTATCCATTATTCCTTTAACATATATGTTAAAAAAGTATTAAGGAAACAGCCCCTGACATTTTACCGTCAGGGGCTGTTTTTTATAGTATTTACTGTTGGTGTACTTTTCTTCTTTTTGAGAGAATAAAAATCATCCCTGCTAATAAAGTTAAGCTTAGACCAATAAAGAGAGTTTGATAATTAGATGTTGCTGTACTAGGTAATGATTCTCCACCTTTATCATCCTCTGTCTTTTGATCTTTATTATCTTGATTATTTTCGTTTTCGTTATTTTGCTCCTCATTGTCAGTTCCTTGCCCTGATTCTTCAGATGGCTGCTCTGGTGTTGGTTCTGAACCATTTTCCGACGTATCATCGGTTATTTCAAAAATAGTAAAGGTACTAAATTTATTAATAACAAAACTAATACCTGTAATTTGACCATTTTCGTCACGTACGAATTCACCTTTGATGACTTTTCTTTCACCATCAGTATGCTCGATGAAAATTCGGACATTCTCTAGGTTATCAATTTCACTAACATCTAAAGGAAGAATAACCTCTGTTTCAAACCCTTTATAGTTCGTTTCGATTTCCCTAGGAATTCCTATCATTTTAACGGTTTCCTTGTCATTCAATTCCTCTAATACTAGTGGGTGGTTCTTTAATCGATCATTTACATTTTGTCTCTCTTGATCCTCTCGAATTGGAACAATTCTAAGGAATAAATCTTTACCTTCTTTAATCATTTGCTCAATCGTTTCTTTCGAAAGTTTGATAGAGCCTTGATCCGTATTAATAGTTAAAGAGTTTTTAATTTTTTCCAAAACAGACAAAGGAATTTCAATCGCTATTTCATCAGCTAAATCTGTTGTATCATCTGGTAAATAAATCGATAATGGCTCAAGAATATCATTTGGAACCATTTCATTATCAATAATTAATTTATCAATTTTATTAACAACCTTTTTATTATCACGGTCGAGTAAATGAATTCTTTGTATAGCCAAAGGTTTTTGTGAAAACCCATTAGCTTCAATTACAACTTGTCGTTTACTATCCGTAATAACCTTATCGCCCATTAATTCACTCTTTACAACTAGTAAGAATGTTTTTTCAAGCTCTATATCTCCTTTTTTCAAAAGAGCTGTAACAAGAATAGAACGATCTCTTACTTGGCGTTCAATGCTAGCTTCATTGCCTGATATATTAATTACTTTTTGGTCACTAGAAGTCCATGATACTTTTGTTCCATAATCTCCTGTGTTTAAGACTAAAAAGTTTGAAGTAATACTTTCCCAAGTATCACCTTTGGCAAATTTAAATGCTGTAGCCATCGTTAACGCTCGATAATCAATAGTCAAATCTAACGAATTAACTAATCGCTGCTTTTCGTTGTTATTCGTTATTAGCTGAATGCTCTCCCATAAAACTTGATTTTCCTTTTTAGTGAACCTGACATCATTAGCACTTGGTTTGTCACTTTGGGCCATGTCATCTATACCTTTTTCAACCCAATTCACATAATTTTTTTGTTTATTTGCTGCACTTTGATTGGTTTTACCAATGACATCGATGATTTCCTCGAACCATTCAGGATTATTCACCACAAATGAAATCTCTTTTAAGCGAGTATTAATGTTTTGGTAAAGCGTTTCTTTTTGCTTATCGGAAAATTGACTGGCATCTACTTCTTTTTTAATCTCAATCAGAGCAGCTGGTGAGTCTTCTTTTCCAATTTGATTACTTAGTTCAGCCGTTTTCTTATCATTATTTAAAGAATTTACTGTTTTCTCTAGCTGTGCTGTTTGGTTCTTTAGCTGTTCTGTTATTGTACGGATTTCTTCTGTCTTATTACCTTCTGTTAATAACGCTTCTAGTTTTTTCTTTAAATCCTCTATTTTTGAGTAAGTAGCCTCTTGTTTACTGCCACCTACATTTTCATAGCTTTTTTGAGTATTTTTTGCATTGGTTAACGCTTCTTCGGCAGCTTGCTTCGCTTTATTTAATTCTTCTAATTCTTGTTGAGCCTGCTTTTTCTCGATGGCTATCTCAAGAAGCGCTGTCGATTTCTCTAATTGTAGAGTTGTTTTCAAAATTTCATCTTTATTTAAAGGCTGTTTCTTTAATAAATTTTGTAGCTTATTTCTTAAGCTTTCTGTTTCTAAATAAAGTGGATTTTCCTTTTCACCTACTATTTGTACAAAGCGATCCTTTGTTTGATTAGCATCTTTTATTGCTTTCTCTGCTGCCTCAACAATTGCTTTAAGTACTTCAGATTCAATTTGCTCCTCTTTATCCTTAATAGCTACTTCTAAAAGCTTTGTTTTCTCTTTTAAATCATAAGTAGCTTCTTGAAGCTTTTCCTTATCCAAAGGATCTTCCTCAAGTATTTCCTCTAAGGCCTGTTTCGCTTTTTCAACCTCAGAATGATAAGAATCCTTCTTATCTCCACCTAATTGTTGATAACGATTCTGCTTCTCTAAAGCGTTTTTTATTGAATCCTCGGCTGCTTTTTTAGCTTCCTCTAACTCTTGCTGAGCTAAATCTGCTTTTCTCTTTTCCGTTTCAACTTCTAATAAACCTGTTTTTTCTTTTAGTTCTAACGTCTTTTTTCTAATCTTATCTGCCGTAACATTTTCATTCTCTAAAAGCTGCTTTAGCTCTTCTTTCACTTTTTCGACATCTTGATGAATAGGCTCGTTTACATCTCCACCTATTTCTTTGAATTCATTTTGGCTATCTAATGCTGCTTTTACTGCCTTTTCTGCTGCTTCTTTTGCTTCTTGAAGGTCTTTTAAGGCCAATTCTGATTCTTTATTTTCGATAAGCACCTTTATAATAGCTATTTTTTCCTTTAACTTAAAAGTATCATCAAGAAGTTCTTCAGCAGTAGCATCTTCTTTTTCTAAAAGCTGCTTTAACTGCTTTTTAGCTTCTCCTAACTCTTGGTACTCTGGCGTTTCTTTTTCACCGCCTATATTTGTAAAATGCTCTTGTTCTTTTTCAGACTCTAAAATGGTTTCTTTTGCTTTTTCTATTGCTTGTTTTTTCTCATTTTTTCCAGTTTCTTCGCTTAATTTCTGCTTCTTCTCCTTTAAGCGCTCAATGGCCTTCTCAATTTCATCCTCAGATGCTTTTTTATTAATAAGCTCGTTTAAATCTTCTTCCGCTTCTGCAACTTCTTTATAAACGGTATCAGATTCTTCTCCATCAGAAGATAAATATCTTTCTTTCAAATCATCCAGATCGTTTTTAGCGACTACTTTTGTTTTTGTGCTATCAAGTTTTCCTTTTTCTTTAAAGACAATAGTTAGCTCTTGTCCCTCTTTAATGTTTTTATCATAGAAAGTAATCGTTACATCCGATACCGAATCTTTTGTATTCGTTTTTCTAGCAACCTCTTCTCCTTGATCATCATATACAATAATGATCGTTCCCTCAGGGACATCTTTAATCGTTAATTGATTACTGTCAGCATTTAAGTCCATCTCTTCTTCTGTTGGACTCTTACTTCTAACCTTTGCTTCTTGAGCTGTTTTTGTACTTTCTTTGTGACCATCGATAGTGAAGGTAATGTCTAGTGTTTCTCCTTCTGTCAAATCAAGGTCTTCAAAAGTAACCGTACCATCTTTTCCAACCTTAGAAACAAGGATTTCATCGCCTCTATAAACTTTAACCTCTGTTCCTTCTGGAACATCGTTCACTTCAATCGTTCCATCTGTCGCATTAATGATTATTTGTTCCTTCTTAGGCGCAGCGGTATCATCCATCATAAGTCGCTCTGCTTCTGCTCGCTTAGTTGGGTCAACAATATCATCGATTAATTCGTCTGTCGCTTTTTTCTCTTCTTCCGTAAGCTCGTCCAAATCCTCTTTAATTCTTTCGATAAAGATTAAACGTGCATCATCCTTATCATCATCATCAAGATCGGTTTCATTAATAATATCGCGAATGATTATGATATCTCCTTCATGCCTAATATCGATCACTCTTTTATCGATTACTTCTTCAAGTAAATCTAACTTTAATTCCTTTTTCTTACTGTCTTCTAATATATCCTCATCGTCAATACGGTCTTTCACTTCTCGCACATCATCCATCGTTTCAATATCAGCGATATCTTCTTTAATGTCGTCTACGACAATCTCTACTTCTACATCACTAAAATCACGTTCATCCAAGCTTGTATAATACGTAAATGATTTACTTTCTCCTGCCTTTAATACACCCGAATCCCAAGTAATCGTAATCGCGACATCATCTCGTATTGTTTGGTTTTTTTCAACAGGCGTATCATATGCAGCCGCGGCGTATGGATTTTTATTACTAAACCCAAAAATAGATGCTTTTACATTCGAGTCATTTGAATAAAAGAAAATCGGAATTCTTGAACCAAATGCCAGATATAATGGATCAGTATCGCTAAATGTTTCAGCCTTTACTACTGACTTTCCATCTTCAGCAACTGTATGGGTCACCGTATTATCTGTATCATACAGACCACCACGATATTGTGAATTATCTGGATCAAAGGATCGCATATAGCGGGCACCATCCCAATCTTCCTCTGAGATATTCTTAATCGTCACCACATTGCGATAAAACTTATCATCGGTTTTAAAGCTAATTTGCTGAGTAATCTCCATTTCATCTTCCCAAAGAGATACCGCTTTAGCCTTAAGCTCGCCCTTTTCTGTATTCGATTCGTTTGTTACAACTGTAGGCATATTTTTATCATTCATTTGCGCAGCATTTGTATTACTTTTTGTCGCTGAACCAATCTGATAGCCTACGGCAAACCTCTCTTCAGGGGTACCTGGCAAATAATAATCGACCGGTAAATCACGGCCATTACAAAAGCCATCATGATCGGCACTCATTCCAATTTTATTAGAACCACTTCCAGGAGAAGTCTCCCCTCCCAATGTTCCTCTAAAATTATTAGGTTTATCTCCTAAACTACCAAAATCTCCCCAATTACTAATTCCTAATTCAATAAAGTTTCCACCTAAAAATAATTCCGTTCCATTTTCTCCACCAAGCTCTGCTCGGGCTCCTCCATAAGAACAAGAGTCATTCTCTGTATCCTCATCATTGGCATGAGCGATTAACGTATTTGGTAAAAACAATTGAAGTAATAATAGTACTACCAAGCTTACATGTATCCATTTCTTTGATTGCGGAACATACATCTTCACCCTATCATCTCCCTAACTAATCTCTTTCAGATCCTGATCATTTTCCATTTAATCTGTATGACCTAATAATAGTTCTTTAGTCTGAACAAATTCTGAACAATGAAATTTAAAGCGACTTTATTACAGTTAAAAAAGACCTATTTCTTTTTTATCCTAAAAAAGCTGATACAAATGTATGAACAGGAATCAATAGTTTTAGTTGCTCCGGCTGTTTGCGCCCCCAAGACAACCCGCATCGGGTGGGACTCTGCAAAACTAACTTTAATTAAAAAGCGGATTTCGGCATGGACTCTTTATTGACCACTAGATTACCTATTTAAATTGAGAACCTACAAATTCAATAGACCCTCCTTCTTGATAAGAAGGAGGGTCTATTGTCCATTTCAAGTTTAAAACAGCTCTTGTCACAGCCTCAATACAACTAATAGATTTATTCTGGTCGAAAGGGTCGAATCATTTTTTTTGTATTTTCCTGTGGTTTTTCCTTTAGCTCACTCCAAATATAATCCTCATATTGCTTATAGTGATGAATTGCTTCTTCTGTTTGATTTTGCTCTATATACCAATGCAAAAGCATCTGCCTAAATTGCTCTTCATAGGGCTCTAGCTCGATGAGCTTTAATAACACCTTTTCCTTCATATTATTTTCTAATTTTCCTTGCTCAATGATATTTGTTAACCTTTTTATATAGTTGGCTCTTATTTCATAACGTAAGGAAGCAGACCACTCATAATCATCTTCAGCTAAATAATCACCTTTGTAAATGTCTAGTAGTTTCTGAATATAATGCTCATTCAGCTCTTGCTCCAATTGAGTCATTCTCTTAAAATCACTTTCATAGTCTAAATGAAGGCGATATCGCTCATCGACAAATTCAATCACTTCTTCAAAGCCTTGATTTTTTAATTCTTTTCGAAGCTGATACATACTAGTGTGAAGAAGTCCTTTTGCTTTCTCAAAGGAAGAGTCGGGCCATAAAGCGTCCATAATTTGATCTTTATGCACCGCTTTATTTTGATGTAATAAATAAGCACATAATTCTTTTACTTTTTTTGTTCTCCATTTTATAGAAAGACCGTCCTTATTATATAAAATAAAATGACCAAGAAACTGAGCTTTAAAAGGCTTCTTTTTCTGAGCTTTTGAATGTCCTTGTTTTCTACTTGAAATCCTTAATACCGTTTCCTCTAATCTCTTTTGATCAATCGGCTTTAATAAATAATCGACTGCATGAACCTGAAATGCTTCTAGAGCATATTGATCATATGCCGTCACAAAAACAATATCTAGTTGTTCTTGCGATTTTAATGATTCTGCTATTTGTATTCCATTTTTACCCTGCATTTCAATATCTAGAAATATTAGATCCGGTTTAAGCTCATTTACGGCCATCACTGCCTCTTCACCATCTGTAAATTTTCCAACAATGTGGACAGCATTCATTTGATTTAAAAGATTCTCTAATAAGCTTATCGCTAATATCTCATCATCAATTAATATCACTCTGATCATCTGAATTCTTCCAATCGCTTAAAATTTGGTAATGTCATGTTAACGGATGTTCCTTTATTTTCAGTGCTTTTAATTGAAATAGTAGCTTCAGGATATTGCTTTACCCTTTTAAAGGTGTTCGCTAAGCCAACACCACTGCTTTTATGATGCTTAAGTGATTCTATTTCCCTCAACCTCTCTTTACTCATTCCTACACCATTATCGTTTATATCAATATGAATAGAGTCTTTTGTCGTTTGAATGATCAATTGTATTTTACCTTGACCCTTTTTATTTCCTATTCCGTGTCTAATCGCATTTTCTACAATTGGCTGGATTAACAACGGTGGAATGAATCCAGATATCCCTTCTTCAAGCTTCATTTCAAAATCAAATTGGTCCGGATATCTTGCTTTTTCAATTTCTATATAAGCATTTACAAGTGATAGCTCTTGTTGAATAGGAATCCATTTGTCTGTATTCATAAAAACAAAGCTTCCTCTTAAAAATTGAGCGAAATTAGTAATCAATTTCCTTGTTTTTTCCATATCAATATAGCTCAATGACATTATCGAGTTAAGCACATTATAAATAAAATGTGGTTTTATCTGGGCCTGTAAAAAAGCGACCTCCATATTTAAAGCATTCTTCGAGGTTTCTTTCATTAGTAGCAAATTTTTAATTCTCGTTTTTAGCTCTGAAATATCTATCGGTTTATGAAGAAAATCATTAGCGCCCGATTGAAAGGCTGCGACAATGTCATCTGCTAAAATAGCGGCTGTTAGCATTAATACAGGAAGCTCTGTCATATTATATCTTTCTCTAATTTTTTTACAGACCTCATAACCACTTATATTTGGCATCATAATATCTAGTACGACTAAATCCGTATCGGGATTCTCAGAAACCTGTTGTAAGGCATCTTTTCCGTTATCGACCGCAATAATATAGTAGCCTTCACCTTTCAAACTATCTACCAGTAATTTAATGTTGGAATGATTGTCATCTGCAATAATCACTTTCTTATCCTTAGGATCACCTACACGATAAGGAAATATCAATGGAGCTCGTTCCTTAACCTCCACTTTTCGTTGTATTTTAAACAGCGACTGATTTTCCGGTTTTTCGGCTACTACAGGCAAGCTAAAATAAAAGGTGGAGCCAACTCCAACTTGAGAATCAACCCAAATTCTACCTCCCTGCAGCTCTACTAGCTCCTTGGAAATACTAAGCCCTAACCCTAAACCAGCCACTTTTTCATCATGATCATATTCGTAGTTATCGAAAATTCTTTGCAATCTATCTTCTTCAATTCCTTTTCCATTGTCCTTAATCGAAATAATCATTTTATCCTTTATAACTTGAGCGTTAATTTGGACTTTACCAGAATTTGAATATTTCATTGCATTGTCTATTAAATTATAAAGAACCTGTCTTAAACGATTTTCATCGGCCTTAATATAAGGTAATCCCCTTTGAATCAATACTTCTATTTCAATGTTTTCATAAAGATATGAAAACACCTCAGAAATAACATACGTATTCGTAAAGACATCAACTTCTTCAAGATGTAAATTAAGTTCACGACGCTTTAATTTCGTTAAATCTAAAATATCGTTTACTAAGCTTGAAAGTCTCTTCACTTTCGCCATAACGGTATTAATTTTTTCCTTTTGATGAAGAGTTAACATCTTACCCTCTTGATCTGAAAGCATAGTTTGTAAAATCGCCGTCATGCCATAAAGTGGTGTACGAAATTCATGGGAGGTTTTTGCTAAAAACTCATCCTTTAATTTATCTACTTCTACTAATTTTTGGGTTAATTCTTCATTTCTTCGGTAAGCATCTGTTAATCGATGTGCCAGAAAGAGAGCAAGTGTTAACAAATAAATAAAAGGAAGAAATGGTGGCGCCCAGTTAAAGAGCGAATAGCCAATAATCTCTCCTGATGCCACGATAAAATAGAAAAGAAGAGTGATAGAACCAAATAATAAATAAGTAGAACCAGTCGTACGATTGGCAATAGCTCTCACTTGAATAAATAATAAATAGACGACAACTAAACAAAAAAAGGCTCCGTGTACATTTTGGAAAATAGAATTAATAGTAGTCGGTAAAAATATGAGTAATGATAATAGTATTCCTATATATAAGAGCCATTGTCCCATTCTTTTTATGGCATACTCTGATAACAGTCTTTGAAAAAAGAGTAATTGAAAAATGGCAACAATATTAGAAGAGTGCTGCAGTCTCTGAAACCAAGCATAAGAGATGTTTGGAAAGTATTCATACAAAACCTTCTCACCATGTGTCGCAAAAAATAAGACAAAGCTAAAACAAAGTAAAGAAAAATATAATAAGCTACTTTGCTTCCTCAAATGTAAATAGAATCCTAGAAAAAAGAGCCCGATAATTAAAAAGGCTGAAATGGTTACATAATCATAAAATAGAGATTGCTCTCTCAGCTTATAAATGCTTTCTATATCGCCAATATACAGTGAGTTTAATATACCGCCACCTGTTGCATAATCAAAGTTAGCAACATGCAATAATAATTCTACTTCTCCACCATCCGTTGTAAAAGTAGCAACATACGGTGTGTTTTCAGGGGTATAGGTGTGATCTTCTTTTGGTAAACCACTATGCCCTATTTTTTCTCCATCCATATACAATGAATTTGACATTCGTATATTGTTCGTTTTGATCGCAAAATGCTGAACATCCTCAGGCAGCTTTAACAAGAGCCGATAGGTAGCACTAGTAAATTTATCAACATCTTCATGCTGTCTTGTCCATAAAGATGGAATTTGGGTCGTGATAAAATCAGCTTCGTTACCCATCTGATTAGACTGAACTAGTTGATTAAAAGAAACCGTCCATTCACCGTCTAATTTGAACAGATTGTCTCCTTCCTCATTCCAACTAACCTTTGTTAAATCTAAGTATCCACCTTCAGCACTCGGTAATTCTTGGTCATTTGTATTCAATATATTGAACATTAGGACACTTAATAGAACAAGCCCTACAAAAAAACTGCCTATGATATAACCTCTTAATTTCGTCTTCATTGGCGACTATATTCCCACTTTCCCCTTATATAGTTAGAATTATAGCAGTATTCTTGAAAGTTCATAGAACATTTTTGTTATTTTTAAAATGAATCCATTTCATCATTAACATTTTTTAATGAAGACGGAGCGGTTAGGTTTTGCTTTTCACTTTAGGTAGATGCTTTCCCAAGGGCTTGTCCTCAGCTAACTCTGACTACGCTGAGCTTCGTCAGAGTGGATCTTCACACTGCGCTCTTCCTTTTGGAGTCACTACCTACCGTTTCAATCAATAAGTGATTTCGCAAGCATTCAATACATCTTTATAATGGAAATCGAGCGGTTAGGTTTTGATTTTCACTTTAGGTAGATGCTTTCCCAAGGGCTTGTCTTCAGCTAACTCTGACTATGCAGAGCGTCGTCAGAGTGGATCTTCACACTGCGCTCTTCCTTTGGGAGTCACTACCTACCGTTTCAATCAATGTGTGATTTCGCAAGCATTCAATACATCTTTATAATGAAAATCGAGCGATTAGGTTTTGATTTCCACTTTAGGTAGATGCTTTCCCAAGGACTTGTCTTCAGCTAACTCTGACTATGCAGAGCGTCGTCAGAGTGGATCTTCACACGGCGCTCATCCTTTGGGAATCACTCACCAGCTACCATTCACTTTTAAGACCATTTTGAAATGGACTCAATAATAAAACAAAGTTAAGATGTTTAAAATTCAGAATTATAAAAACAAATATATGATTAATATTGAGTTAGTTACAAGAAAAACCTTCGCTATCCTAGATCGAAATCATCAATCATTAATACACCTTGATTTCTAAAAAACAAACGAAGAACATCCCCTTTTTTCGTGATGTTCTTCGTTTTGGTTGTTCCATCTATTTTTAAAATAATAAGCTTACTTACTTCCCTTTTTTGTTACCTTAAAGATCGATATTTCTTCGTTTAGGTTTATTGCTAGATCAGATAAAATTTGCGCCGAAGCTGCAACTTCCTCCATAGCAGATAGTTGTTCTTCGGTATTTGCTACTGCATCCTCTGTTTCCTCTAAAGTGACCTTTGCCGAGTTCTTTAAACTGATCATTTGATTTTGGAGATGCTTTGTTTGAGTCGTAATTTTATCAGAAGAGGCTACTACGGTTTCGACCTCTTTGTTTACCTGAGAAATCGAAAGAGAGATTTCTCCAAACGAATGATCAACGTCTCTCATTAGCTCCGTTCCTTTTGTCACTTCTTCCTGTCCTTGTTGCATTTGCCTAACTGCTTCAGTTGTTTTATTTTGAATTCCTGAAAGTAAGTCATCAATTTCTGTTACTGATTGTTTAGATTGCTCAGCAAGCTTTCGAACTTCATTCGCTACAACAGCAAAGCCTTTTCCGCTTTCTCCAGCACGAGCTGCTTCAATGGCTGCATTTAATGACAACAAATTGGTTTGTTCTGAAATTGAGGTGATCATATCTAAAATAGTCCCGATTTTTTCAGCCTGTTTTTCTAATTCTTCCATTGTTTTCGTGGTGCTTTCTACCGTTGTATCAATCGTGTTCATTTGCTCAATGGTCTTGTGAATCATCTCTCTCCCGTCATTCGAACGGTTTTCCATTTCCTTTGACGTATGCTGAACGGAATGAGTTGCTTTTGTTATATGCTCCACACTTAGAACCATTTGTTCAGAGGATTCCAAACTATTCTGGGACAGCGTTGCACTTTTCTCGGCATTTTGAGATAAAGATTGTACAATTTCGGCTATTTGATTAGTTGCTGCAGAAGTCTCCTCAGAGCTAGCGGATAGTTGCTGAGAAGAGGCTGCTACATTCCCAGAAACATTCACTGATTCTGTTATTAGGCGCTTTAACGACTGCTTCATTTTATTAAAAGATTGTCCTAAAACAAACAATTCATCCTTCGTTTTGATTGTAATATCCTCACTCGTTAAGTCACTATTAGCAATTAAATCAGCTTCTTTTACTAATTGTTTTAATGGTCTTGTAATAGCAGATGCTAACCATAAAATTAAGACAATGAAGATTATAGACATGGCGATAACAGCTATTATGACAATAAGCTGTAACCTTTCTAGTAATGAAAAATTGTCATCTAATGTTGTATTCATATGAATTCTTTGTACTTCTGAGAGTAATTGAAAATCTGTACGAATTTCTTGGGCTAGTGGCGTTACGGTTTCATTTAGCAAAGTAACAGCACTTTCCATATCGTTCCTTTCGTAGAGTGGAAATACTTCATTTTCAACAATATCCATCCACTGATGAGCTTTCTGCATTGCTCCTGAAACTCTTTCATCTTCGCCCATTTCATTTAATGCTGCCTCTATTTGAACAATACTTTCATTAGCTTCATTAATTCTGCTTAGGGTACTCAAATCACCGACTAGTAAGTAAGATCTTACTAACGCTAATCGATTTGTAATATGATAAGACATATCTTCCTGTAATAATAATCTATTAAAATCTGCTTCCTTCATTGTATTCATATTTTCATTTGAAATGGCTAACGTAAAAATAATGAAAATCGATAGTCCTAAAAAAAAGACTAAAATTACTCCAAATACACTTAATAACTTTTGTCGAATGCTCTTCAAATTCTATTGCACTTCCTTCTCATTTTTTGCTGACCAAATTTATATCGGAAGATTTATTTATATTTTTATATCTAATACTATTAATTTTTAATAAACTTCTATAAAAATGGAAGAAATTAAATCAATGTTGCTAGCATACTAAATCAATCCTAATACCAAATCCTGAAGAAAAAGAAAGAATGCCCATCCTACAACCCCTATCATTAAAGAGAATATAAGAGGGACAGAATATTGAAGAGCTATTCCAATAATTAGCATCATGACCATCGTAGCTGGAAGTCCTTTTAAAACGCCTATCGCAAATTGCCCAATCGCTTGCAACGGCTCACCTGCAACATGCAACCAAATCATACTCAAAATACTCACTAATGGAAGTGCCGCAATAATTCCCCCATAGGTTGGATAACGATTAGCGACCATCGTTATGATTCCAATGAGCATTGCTGAGATTAAAATTTTTATGATAGTGAACATCACTTCTCTACAGCCTTTTGCTTTAATAGCTGAAATGCCTGCAAAATACTTTGTGCTTCAGCATCGGTAAGTTTATCAAAAATCAATTGAAGCTTTTCTTTATCTAATCTTGAATGCCTATGTAGGACCTCTGTTCCTAAAGCAGTAAGTTTAAGTATCACTCTTCTCTCATCTACTGAGCTCCTCGTTTTATAAATATACTCTTTTTCAATGAGTCGTTTTACATGCTCTGAAGCTGTATTTTGTGAAACTTGCAAACATTGAGCAATTAATTTAATACCTACTTCATCTTCTTTCTCTATCACTTGTAATATTCGAATACTTTGATGGCTTATTTTCTCATCATGACTATAGCGTAAATGATAATATATATCTGTCCAATTTGTGTTTAATTGATTGAGCCTATCCATTCTGTTTCCTCCTAGTAAATCTATCATTTATTTTTATATCTTATTATACGATATATTCTTATTTTACGATATAGTTTTTCTTACATTCTTACAAAAATAAAAAGCTACTTCATCCCAGAGGGAAGCAGTAGCTTATGATAAAACCTTTTTATCTTTTTTTCATCTCTTCTAATAGTAACTTATTAACCATAGGAGGATTCGCTTTTCCTTTTGAAGCCTTCATGATTTGTCCAACAAGGAATCCTATTGCACGATCCTTACCATTTTTAAAATCTTCAATGGACTGTTGATTTTGGTCTAAAACCTCTGTAACCATCTTTAATAATTCACCTTCATCAGAGATTTGAACAAGACCTTTTTCCTTCACAATATCCTCAGGGTCTCCACCTTTTTCAATCAAGTCTTTAAAGACCTTTTTAGCAATTTTAGATGAAATCGTCCCTTTTTGAATGAGCTGAATCATTTTCGCTAACCCTTCAGGAGTAAGAGCGACATCCTGAAGCTCTTTCTGTTCAGCATTTAAATAAGCAGATACTTCTCCCATTAACCAATTGGAAGATAGCTTAGCGTCCCCACCCTTAGATACCGTTTCTTCAAAGAAGTCAGACATTTCTTTCGTTAATGTCAATACCATTGCATCATAAGCAGGTAAACCTAGCTCTTCTACATATCTTGCTTTTCGTGCATCAGGTAACTCAGGGATGGAGGCACGAACTCTTTCCTTCCACTCCTCATCAATATGAAGAGCAACTAAATCAGGCTCTGGGAAATAACGATAATCGTCTGAGCCTTCTTTCACTCGCATTAAAATCGTCTTTCCTGTGGATTCATCAAAACGGCGAGTTTCCTGCTCTATGATTCCACCTGATAAAAGTACTTGCTCTTGACGTTTTTCTTCATATTCTAAACCTTTACGAACAAAGGTAAAAGAATTTAAGTTTTTCAATTCAGCTTTCGTCCCGAACTTTTCTTGTCCTACTGGACGAAGAGAAATATTGGCATCACAACGTAGCGATCCTTCTTCCATTTTACAATCTGAAACTCCCGCAAATTGGATAATCGCTTTTAATTTCTCTAGGTAAGCATAAGCCTCCTCTGGCGTTCTAATATCTGGCTCTGAGACAATTTCAATTAATGGCGTCCCTTGTCGGTTAAAGTCCACTAAAGAATAACCGTTTCCAGAGTGCATAAGTTTACCAGCATCTTCCTCTAAATGAAGACGAGTAATACCAATTTTCTTTTTCTTTCCATCCACTTCAATTTCAATCCATCCGTGCTCACCGATTGGCTTATCGAATTGAGAAATTTGGTAGGCCTTAGGATTATCTGGATAAAAGTAATTTTTTCGGTCAAATTTAGTATCTGTTGCTACTTGACAGTTTAAAGCCATCGCAGCCTTCATTCCAAATTCAACAGCTGCTTTATTTAAAACAGGAAGAACTCCTGGATAGCCTAAATCAATCACGCTCGTATTTGAGTTCGGTTCAGAACCAAAATGATTAGGGCTAGCGGAGAAGATTTTTGATTCAGTCTTTAATTCAACATGGACCTCGAGTCCAATTACAGTTTCAAAATTCATCGCTTCTTTCACCCCTTACAGTTCTGGCTTTTGTTTATAATAGTCTGTTGCATTTTCATAAGCATTCGCAACTCGATAAACGGTTGCTTCATCAAAGTGCTTTCCGATAATTTGAAGCCCGAGTGGAAGACCATCTTTAAATCCACAAGGTACGGAAATACCCGGAACACCCGCTAAGTTCACAGGAATTGTCAGAATATCATTCGCATACATTGTTAGTGGATCCTTTGTATTTTGACCTATTTTAAAAGCCGCAGTAGGTGTTGTAGGTCCTAAAATTACATCAAAATCCTCGAAGATTTTTTCAAAGTCCTGCTTAATCAACGTTCTTACTTTTTGGGCTTTTTTATAATAAGCATCATAATAGCCCGAGCTTAAAGCAAACGTTCCAAGCATAATACGTCGCTTCACTTCATCTCCGAAACCTTCTGCACGAGTTTTTTTATACATCTCTAATAAATTATCGGCATCATCTGAACGATAGCCATAGCGGACACCGTCAAATCTTGAAAGGTTTGCAGAAGCTTCAGATGATGAAATTAAATAATAGGTAGCTAACGCATATTTAGAATGAGGTAGTGATACCTCTTCCCACGTTGCTCCTTCTTTTTCAAGGATTTTTAAAGCCTCATGTACGGAATCGGCTACTTCTTTATCAATTCCATCTCCCAAATACTCACGAGGAACGGCAATTTTTAATCCTTTAACTCCTTCTTCAAGCTTACTAGCAAAGTTTGGAACATCGACGTTAGCAGAAGTAGAATCCATTGGGTCTTTACCCGAGATAGCTTGTAATAAATAGGCGTTATCAGCAACATTTCGCGTTATCGGTCCGATTTGATCTAGAGATGAGGCAAATGCAACTAATCCATATCGTGAAACTCGACCATAAGTTGGCTTTAACCCTACTACTCCACAATAAGCAGCCGGCTGACGAATCGAACCACCTGTATCTGAACCTAAAGAAAATGGAACTTCTCCAGCGGCAACAGCTGCTGCTGATCCACCACTTGAACCTCCAGGAACATAATCAAGATTCCAAGGGTTTCTTGTCAATTGGTAGCTAGAGTTCTCTGTTGAAGAGCCCATCGCAAATTCATCCATGTTTAATTTACCAATTGTTACTGCTTCTGCACTTTTTAACTTTTGAACAACAGTTCCGTCATAAATAGGATTGAAATTTTCTAAAATTTTACTTGAACAAGTTGTTCGAAGATTTTTCGTGACAATATTATCCTTAACTCCTATAGGCATCCCAAAAAGTGTCCCAAAAGAGCGGTCAGTTCCTAAAGCTTCATCGAGCTCCGCTGCATATGTACGTGCCTTTTCTTCATCTAATGTGACAAAGGCTTTTACTTTATCCTCGACCTGGTTAATTCGTTTATATGATTCATCAACTAAATCTGTTACTTTTAATTCTTTATTATGGAGCTTACTATGAAGCTCCGACATAGGTAAGTCAAATAAGGACATATCAGTCTACCCTCCTTAATCTAAAATAGATGGAACTCTAACTTGTCCATCTTCATGGTCCGGTGCATTCTTTAAAACTTCTTCCACTGGTAAACCTTTATCAGGTTTGTCTTCACGCAATACATTTGTCATGTTTAAAACATGTGTTGTTGGTTCTACTCCCTCTGTATCGAGCTCATTCAATTGTTCAGCAAAAGAAATGATGTTATCCAATTGCTCTGTGAACATTTCAGCTTCTTCTTCCGTTATCGCAAGTCGTGCTAAATGTGCCACATGCTTTACTTGATCTTTCGTAATTTGAGACATTACTAGCTTCACCCCTTCTAATTAGAGCACTTGACAATATTTTTAATGATACCAAATTACACCTCTATAGGCAACAGAGCGTGCATTTTAGAATACCTTTTGTTTAGTTTAAAATGAACCTTTAGTTAAAATCTTCACCACTGATGTGTGTTTTAATACCCGGCTATAAGCTTCCCATAGAATAATACCTTACACATGAATAAGCAATTCTACAAATGTTAGGTGGTCCAACTGTTCTCTCCGCTAAGACACTCCAGATTCGAAGAATTACGACCAAATGAACTTCCCCTCAACAAGTGTCAATATCGACACTTGTTCCAATGCTAGTCTCCGTGTCTTGCTCCAGCTAGGTTATGTCATTTCGTTGAGGTTGTTCACATTCAGCCCTTTATCAAATGAAGGTCGCACATCTCATTGCTTGTGTATACACCCACTACACATCATTACATCCCTCACTTTATTAGAAATATGAGTAACAGAGGTAATCCTACTATCATTTTATAAAAAAAAAGTTAGATGACTATATCTTGTCATCCAACTTCGTTTTGTTTGTATATTTTTTATCTTGAACCTTTTATATAAGGTTTACCACTTGCTTTTGGAGCAGCCGATTTTCCAACAAAGCCCATTAAAGCAATAATCGTTAATACATATGGTGCTATTAATAAGAATACTGGTGGGACTTCTGATAATAATGGAATTTGACCACCCGTGATACTTAATGCTTGAGCCAAACCAAAGAATAAGGCTGCTCCTAATACACCAAGAGGGTTCCATTTACCAAATATCAAGGCAGCTAACGCCATAAACCCTTGCCCAACAATCGTTGTACCAGAAAAATTTCCAGAAACGGTAACCGCAAACACAGCTCCACCAAGTGCTCCAAACGCCCCACTCAGCATAACAGCTATATAACGCATTTTATTTACATTAATCCCCATCGTATCAGCGGCCATCGGATGTTCTCCAACGGAACGAAGTCTGAGGCCAAAAGGAGTATAAAATACGATATAGTAGACAACTAGCACTAATAAAATAGCCATATAAGAGGTTAAATAAGCATTTGAGAAAAATAATGGCCCTATTAAAGGAATATCACTTAGTACAGGTACATCCAATCGGAAAATTCGATTTTGAATATAATCCGTTTGACCTTTATCAAAAATCAATCTTGTTAAAAAGACTGTTATTCCTAAAGCAAGGAAATTTAAAGCAACACCACTTACTATTTGATCGGCTCTAAAGGCAATAGAGGCGACCGCATGGAATAAAGAGAATACTGCACCTACAATAGCAGCTATAAGCAAAGCAATCCATGTTGAAGCAACGCCTAAACCACTGGCTTCTAACATTAAAGTCGTAACAATTCCAACAAATGCTCCTATAATCATTAAACCTTCTAAACCTATATTAACGATCCCAGCTCGCTCACTAAATAATCCGCCTAACCCGGTTAGAACAAGAGGAACACCAGCATATATAGCTGCTGGGACAACAAGTGCAAGAATTTGCATCAAGTCCATTTAGACTCCCTCCTTCTTAATACGATTCAAAATCCAACGAATCATATAGCTGGAAGCAACAAAGAAAATAATAAGGGCAATAACAATTTCAATCAGTTCTGTTGGAACCCCTGCTTGCTGTTGCATCGTTAATGCTCCAACTTGTAAACCACCGAAAAGGAAGGAGGATAATAGTACTCCAATCGCCGTATTTGCCCCTAATAAGGCAACGGCAATTCCATCAAAACCAACACCACTAAACCCTGATAAAATACTCATATATCCATAGGTTCCTAAGCCTTCCATCGCTCCTGCTACACCGGCAAATCCACCCGATATCGCCATAGATAAAATCATATTTCCTTTAACATTCATTCCCGCATAATTCGAAGCATGCTGATTAAAACCAACTGCTCTAAGTTCATAACCTTTTGTTGTTTTCCATAAAATAAACCACATGATAATACATGCTATAATCGCCACAATAAATCCATAATGAAGCCTAGAATAATCGGTTAAGGACTGCAACCAGTCAGATTGCAGGGAGGCCGTAGAATTAATATTATCTGTACGCTCTCCCGGTACTAATAAATAAGCACGGATAATGGCATTTGCCACATATAAAGCGATATAGTTCATCATAATCGTTACGATTACTTCATGAACATTAAAACGCGCCTTTAATAATCCTGGTACAAACCCCCATAATGCTCCAGCAAGTGCTCCTGCTAAAATCGATAATGGCAAATGAAGAAGCATTGGCAATTCTACAGCTGCTCCAACATATACGGCTGCTAACCACCCAACAATTAATTGGCCCTCTACCCCTATGTTCAATAAACCAGTACGGTAAGCAAACGCAACCGCTAGTCCAGCTAAAATTAAAGGGGTCATCGAACGAATCGTTTCACCCATATTGTAAGTATTACTAAAAATCCCATTCATAAGAGCAATATAAGCTGTAATCGGGTTGTAGCCTGACAATAGCATAATAAACGCCCCAACTATAACCCCGAATAGGATGGCTATGACGGGAATCATCCACCCCGTCAGCTTTCCAAAAGGTGCTTTTTTTCCGTTCATGTTGATTTTTCACCTTCCTTTTGTCGCTTGCCTCCAGCCATTAATAGTCCTAGCTCTTTCTCGTTTGTTTCAGCTGCTTGAACAATATCGACAATTTTACCATCATAAATAACAGCAATTCGATCACTTACATTTAATATTTCATCTAGCTCAAGTGACATCAGTAATACCGCTTTTCCTTTATCACGTTCTTTAATTAAACGCTTATGAATTGCTTCTATCGCTCCTACATCAAGACCTCTCGTTGGTTGAGCAGCAATTAAAAAATCTGGAGAGCGATCAACCTCACGAGCGATAATCGCTTTTTGCTGATTTCCTCCTGATAATGAACGAGCTAACGTATACTCACTAGGTGTACGAACATCATAATCTTCAATTAAAGTACGAGCTTTATCATAAATAGCTTGAGTATTTAAAATCCCATTTTTAGAATAAGGCTGTTGATAATACGTTTGTAATACCATATTTTCACCGATTGCAAAGTCTAAGATCAGTCCATGCTTATGGCGATCTTCAGGAATATGCCCCACACCAGACTCCGAAACTTTTCTCGGGGTCAAATTAGTAATCTCTTTTTGGTTTAAAAAGACTTTTCCTTTTTCGACTTTTCTTAATCCCGTAATCGCTTCTATCAATTCACTTTGACCATTTCCTTCTACTCCTGCTAGACCGAAGATTTCCCCAGCTCTAATCTCTAAGTCCAACCCTTTTAATGCCTCAACATTACGACTACTTTTCATCGTAACATTTTCCATTTTCAAAACGACATCTTTTGGTTCTGCAGGTGTTTTTGTAACAGTAAAGTTTACTTCACGACCAACCATCATTTCTGCTAGCTTTGCTTCACTAGCATCTTTGACAGATACTGTACCTATTCCTTTTCCACGCCTAATGACTGTACAGCTATCACACGAAGACATAATTTCCTTTAATTTATGTGTAATTAGGATAATCGACTTTCCTTCAGAAACTAATTTTTTCATAATTTTTATTAACTCTTGAATCTCTTGTGGAGTCAAAACGGCTGTCGGTTCATCAAAGATTAACACTTCAGCCCCTCTATATAATGTTTTTAAAATTTCGACTCGTTGCTGCATCCCTACGGAAATATCTTCAATCTTGGCATATGGGTCGACAGATAGACCATATTGCTCTGAGATTTTTTTTACTTCTTTGGCTGCTTTTTTTATATTAATTCGGCCCGCTTTTGTCGGCTCATTTCCTAATATAATGTTCTCTGTAACGGTAAAATTCTCAACCAGCATAAAATGTTGATGAACCATTCCGATCCCTAAACGATTGGCTACGTTTGGATCTGTGATTTTCACTTTCTGACCACGAACTTTTATTTCACCTTTCTCTGGTTGATAAAGTCCAAATAGTACATTCATCAAAGTCGACTTTCCGGCGCCGTTTTCACCTAATAAGGCATGAATTTCACCTTGCTTTAATTGCAATGTAATATTATCATTTGCAACAATCCCTGGAAATTCTTTGCGAATCTGATTCATTTCAATAACATAGCTCACCCATTTTCACTCCTTACCGCTCAAATCTAAAATCACTTTTATAGAGCTAACGATGAATTGGGAGAACAATCAATTCATCGTAATCCCTACCGTTATCATTAACTCCCCATTTAAGTAAGTTCAAACTGAATGTCTAAATTTAGTGAAGCATTCATCTATTCATGAGTGCACATTCAGAACAATTACAAAGGCTAGTGAGTCACTAGCCTTCGATAATTTGTCTCTATATTTCGTTATTATAGTCCTGATAAAAATTCTTCGTACTCATCATCTGTAGCAGGAACTGTGATATCGCCTGATAAAATTTGGTCACGGTAGTTATTTACTTCATCCTCAACACCGTCTGAAAGATTTTCAGTTGAATCAGAAATTCCAATCGCTTCATCATCTAAGCCATATTCAAGAACCTGTCCACCAGGGAAGTTTCCATTCATCGTATCTTCAGAAACATTAGCAACCGCAATATCCACACGCTTAACCATAGAAGTTAAAGTTACAGATTTGTCATCATCATAGACACCTTCCTCATATTGGTCCTTGTCCACTCCGATTGCCCATACTTTTTCATCATTACGCGCACGATTTTTCGCTTCTGTAAATAGTCCGTTTCCAGAATCTCCAGCCGCATGATAAATAATATCTGTACCTTGACTGTACATTGTATTAGCGATTTGCTGTGCAGCAACTTGGTCATTAAAAGACTCTACATATTGAACAGCAATTTCTGCATCTGGATTTACCGCTTTTACACCTGCTTTAAAGCCAACTTCGAACTTTTTAATTAACTCACTCTCAACTCCACCGATAAAACCAACTTGGTTGCTCTCAGTTTCAAGAGCTGCTACAACTCCTGCTAGAAAAGAACCTTCATGCTCTTTAAAAACAAGGTTGGCAATATTGTCATATAGCTCATCCGTTTCTTGGTTCATTACGACCATATCAACAATGGCAAGCTGTGCATCTGGATTTTGTTCAGCAACCGTTCTAATTGCATTTTCCATTAAAAAGCCAATCCCGAAAACTAGATCCGTATCACTACGAACTAGGTTACGAAGGTTCGGTTCAAACTCGTCCATAGATTCTGATTGAACGTAAGAATAATTTGTATTTTGCTCAAGACCAAATTCTTCACCAAAAGCGACTAATCCTTCCCAAGATGTTTGGTTAAATGATTTATCATCAATACCACCAAGGTCGGTTACCATCCCAACTGTGAAATCGCTTGCTTCTGTTGCCTCACCATCTGTAGTACCTGTATCTCCACCAGTAGTATCTCCATTATCATCTGATGTTCCACAAGCTGTTAGAGCGACAACTGCAGCTAAACCTAATGTTGCATTTCTTAACCATTTCTTCATGATTATCCCCCTCAAAAAATGAATTCAAATTCATACGTCAGATAACGTATTTTAAACCTTTAGTTCTACGCTTATTTTGACAACTATTACTAGATTTTATTCTATTCATTTTTTCAGATTCTGACTAGAGCTATTGGCATATAAACTACTATATATAATTCTCCAAAATGAATAAAACCGTAGATATGTATTGCTTTAACGAAAGCAAGAGATCAGACTTCTGATGTCTAACGTAGCAAACGTTTTTAATATACCATGAAAGACTAGAATAATAAATATGTTTTTTAAGATATTTTAGAAATTGTCGACATTTCTTTTGATAGAACCTTTATATACATATTTCTCTCAAAAATCCTTATCACTTCAACGTTTTACTTTGTTAAAAGAAACCCTTTCAACTCTTTTATAATCCTATTTTTTCTGTCATTTTTTTCCGAAATGAGCGCTCAGTCACCTCACCATAGAAAAGAGGAATCATTATGCAAAAATAGCTTGATTCCTCTTGTTAGTATTTTTAACGATTATTGATATACATGTATAAATGGTTCTTCATTCGGATTACGAATAATAACAGCCTCTTGTTGACCACCAACAGAATGTATATACACATTCACTTTGAGTGAATCGTCATATCTTTGCTTGATTTCTGAGGCAGCAAATTGAGTTAGTGCCACAATCTCCGTTTTACCCTGATACTGCAATGGAATTTCGATCGTTAACTCTTGAAGCTTATTGTTATTATAAAAGCCTCTCCCATGAACACCGACGAAATTTTCGAAGAAGTTTTGAATTTCTTCTTTAAAGCTATTAAATTGATCAGCATCATTTCGGACATCCGAATTGGCAGCAGATGACGGGAAGAGATAATACTGTTCATTAATATCCTGCCACCTTGACAGTCCTTCATTTGGTTCAGCTACAGCATGAGCTACAAAGGAGCCTGGGATAGCTGAAGAGCGAGCTTCTTCTTGAAAAAGTGCCACAATAATAGGTATATCATTAAAGGCCCCTTCTTCCTTACTTGAATCTCTTAAGCGAGAAACAATAAGCTCTGCTGCTTCTTTTCCTTGCGCCAAGGCTTGACTATGCTCAAGAGCAACATCATATAAATATCTACCCTCATCGGTATCAATACTAAAGTGATATGTATCATTTAAAGAAATGCCGATGACGATACCACCAACCTCAAAGTTTCCATTATCATTTTCAACAAGATAGTTATGCTCTAAAATATGCGATAAAAATCGAGGAGCTTCTTCCTCTCTTTCTTTCATATCTTTATCTTCTCCACCAGCAAGAGCTGGATTCAAGCCTAATGGATTGTCGTCTTCATCATATCTTCTTAACCAATTGTTAAGCTCGGTTCTTGTTACAAACTGCCCTTCACGGAAAAAATATCGATTATTATCAAAGTACTCAGTCGCTACTCGTGTTAGCCCAACTTCTAGGTGATCTAAATCTAATCGATTATACACCATATCAGGTCCATAGCCTCTCGTTGACCCGTGTAGATAGCTTCCATCATAAAGAACACTCTGATAAAAATCATCTACTGTAGAAATTGGTGGTATAACGGCAACATCCTGTTCTTCATTAACCTCGTCATTCACATCTGTTTCCTCTGGTGCGTCCTGCAAAATCGGAATACAGCCTGTAAGCATAAATAAAAGTGATCCGCTTATAAGTATTCCTTTAATGACTGCTCCTCTCACCTTTACTCCCTCCCTTCTATGTCTTACCTAACTTTCTATATCAGATAAGGCCTCTACCAGCCTTTGTTCGTTCCAGACAGTAATTTCCAATTCTTGAGCTTTTGTCAGTTTAGACCCTGCTTCTTCCCCTGCAATGACCAAATCAGTTTTTTTACTAACACTACCTGTTATCTTACCACCTAGTGCTTCAATCTTTTCTTTTGCTTCATTTCTTGTTAGTTGCTCTAATTTCCCAGTTAGAACAATCGTTTTCCCATTAAAAGGACTTTCTGTTAGCACGGCTTCTGATTGGGTGGATGGACCTTTATACTTCATATTAACACCAAGACTTCTTAAAGCCTCGATTAACTCTATCACTTCTTCCTGCTCAAAAAAGGTAATAATCGAGTCGGCCATTTTTTCTCCAATTTCATCGACTGCTAATAAATCTTCTTTATTAGCACTTTGCAAATTCTCTAAGGTCTCATAATATGCGGCTAATGTTTTAGCTGCTTTAGCTCCTACAAAACGAATTCCAAGTCCAAACAACAAACGCTCTAAAGAATTATTCTTTGATGCTTCAATCGCTTTAAGTAAGTTGTCGACTGATTTCTCACCCATTCGTTCTAGCTGTAGCAACTCGTCACGATTTAAACGATATAAGTCGGCAAATGTCCGAATGAGATGATGCAAAAAGAGCTGAGCTACCACCCTTTCACCTAACCCTTCAATATTCATCGCATTCCTAGACACAAAATGAATAAATCCTTCTCTAATCTGCGCAGCACACTGAGGGTTCATACACCGTAGTGCTACTTCCCCCTCTAAGCGAACGAGATCACTATCGCACTCAGGGCAATGAGTCGGCATCTTAAAATCTTTTTCTTCTCCCGTTCTTCTATCTACAAGAACATTTACAACCTCTGGTATGATATCACCAGCTTTTTTGATAACAACAGTATCTCCTAGCTTCAAATCCTTTTCTCGGATTAAATCTTCATTATGAAGAGAAGCTCGTTTAACTGTTGTACCAGCTACTACTACAGGGTCTAATATCGCTGTCGGTGTAACAACCCCTGTTCTCCCTACATTCAGCTCGATTTCTCTTAACGTCGTTACTACTTCTTCGGCTGGAAATTTATAAGCAATAGCCCAGCGAGGACTTTTAGCGGTAAACCCTAATTGCTCCTGCTGCTCAATTGAATCTAACTTAATAACAATCCCATCTATTTCATAGGATAGGCCTGCGCGTTTATCAATCCAGCTATTAACAAATGAAATAACCTCATCAATACTTTGGCAATATTCGGTTTCCTGGTTCATTTTAAAGCCTAGATCTTTTAGTAGCTCTAGGGCTTGATGATGTGAATCTAGGTCATCATTTTCTAGATAGCCTAACGAATAACAAAACATCGATAAATGACGCTTTGCGGCAATTTTAGGGTTCAGCTGGCGTAGTGAACCCGCAGCAGCATTTCTTGGGTTCGCAAACTTCTCTTCTCCCTCTGCTTCACGGGCCTGATTCAGTTTTTCAAAAGAATCTTTTGGCATATAGGCTTCTCCACGCACTTCTAATGTAACCTGCTTTTTTAAACGGAGTGGAATGGAAGAGATCGTTCTTAAATTACTCGTAATATCCTCACCTATTGTACCGTCACCTCTTGTAGCTCCTCTCACAAAACGACCATTTTCATAAGTAAGAGAAACGGCTAAACCATCTATTTTCAACTCACAACAATAAGCAATATCATCTCCAACTTGCTGGCGAATTCGGCGATCAAAATCTCGTAAATCCTGCTCATTAAATGCATTTCCTAAACTAAGCATTGGAGAACGATGCTCTACTTTTTCAAAATATGGAAGAGGTTCTCCTCCTATTCGAACCGTTGGCGAATCCTCGGTAATCAATTCAGGAAATTGCTCCTCTAAAGCAATAAGCTGATGCAGCAGCTGGTCATATTCTGCATCCGTTATTTGAGGCTCATCTAATACATAGTAAGAATAGCCGTAATCATTTAAACGTTCACGAAGCTCTTCGACCTTTTGATTTGCTTCTTGTTTTTCCATTGCCTTCGTCCTTTCTTATGGCTTCGTTATCGGGGCAAATTTTGCAAATAAACGCTTTATTCCTGTGGGCTGAGAAAAAGCGATATCAAGCTCTAAAGCATCTCCTTCGCCTCTCATGCTAACAACTGTACCCACTCCCCATTTCTTATGATTAGCCTTATCCCCAACATTCCATACAAACTGATCTCCACCGGTTTGTGCTATTTGTGGTCGAGCTCTTTGCTTCACTATCGGCTTTGAAGGGTTCATCCAAGACGGGCTTTGCTGGGCTTGCTGTTCATGTAAAGACTCTAAACAATTTTCGGGTACTTCAGCAATGAACCTAGAAGGAGGGTTCGTGTTCGTTCGTCCAAACATCATTCTTATACGAGCATTTGTTAAATACAGGAGCTTCTCTGCCCTTGTAATTCCAACATAGGCTAAACGACGCTCTTCTTCCATTTCATCTTCTTCAAACAATGAACGACTATGAGGAAAAACTCCTTCTTCCATTCCAATTAGAAACACGACAGGAAACTCTAAGCCTTTGGCAGAGTGAAGAGTCATTAAAGTAAGTGCATCCTTTTTCTTTTCTCCTTCGCCATCTTCATCTAGTCGATCAATATCAGCAACTAGTGCTAAATCCGTTAAAAAGGCTACTAACGATTTATCTTCAGAGTGTTTTTCAAATTCCTGAGTAACCGTCGTAAATTCATCAATATTTTCTAAACGGCTCTGCGCTTCAATCGATTGCTCATTTTTAAGCATATCACGATATCCTGTGCGTTTAAGCAAATCCTCAACTAATTCACTTACCGATAAATAGTCCTGCATTTGAATCCAGTGTCCAAGCTGGTCACGAAATTCTTTTAATTTAGAAATAGCTCTAGCCGTAATTCCTGTCTCTTCTATTTCTTGTAAAGCAGAGAAAATAGATAATCCATTTTGAATCGCATAAGTAGCAATCTTATCGACTGTCGTTGCGCCTATTCCTCTTTTTGGAACATTTATAATTCTTCGCAAGCTTATATCATCATCTGGATTAGAAATTAACCTCAAGTAAGCTAGAACATCCTTTATTTCTTTTCGGTCGTAGAATTTTGTTCCACCAACAATATTATAATCAATATTGGATTTCACAAAAAATTCCTCGATCACACGTGATTGCGCATTCGTTCGGTAAAGAACGGCCATATCAGAATATTGGTACTCATCTTCTCTTACTGCTTCACGTATTTTTTCGACGACAAATTGAGCTTCTTCCTGCTCAGTTCCTGCAGAAAAATAGTGAATCTTTTGACCTTGATCATTTTCAGTCCATAAGTTTTTCGGTTTCCGATTTCCGTTATTATTGATGACATGATTAGCTGCTTCTAATATTGTTTTGGTAGAACGATAATTTTGTTCTAACAAAATAACAGACGCATTAGGATAATCCTCTTCAAACGAAAGAATATTCCCTATATCAGCACCACGCCAACGATAGATAGATTGATCAGAATCTCCGACTACACATAAATTTTTATAGCGATCGCTAATCATGTTTACAAGCATATATTGAGCACGGTTCGTATCTTGATACTCATCTACTAAAATGTACTGAAATTTACGCTGATAAAATTCCAAAACTTCAGGTACGAGTTTGAAAAGTTCAATGGTTTTCATAATTAAATCATCAAAATCTAAAGCATTATTACTTTTAAGTCTTTTTTGATATTCCTCATAAACCTCAGCAGCTGTCTGTTCAAAAAATTGAGTAGCTTTTGCTGTCAATTCCTTTGGTTTCATCAATTCATTTTTACTGCTACTTATAATCCCCAAAATAGCTCTCGGCTCAAATTTTTTCGTGTCGAGATTTTTTTCCTTTAAGATTTGCTTAATGACTGATAGTTGATCAGCAGAATCTAAAATAGTAAAGTTTCGGCTATACCCTATGCGGTCAATATCTCGACGTAAAATTCGAACGCACATCGAGTGAAAGGTAGAAATCCATATATCTTCTGCTATTGGCCCTACCAGCTTAGCAACTCGCTCCTTCATCTCACGCGCTGCCTTATTCGTAAAGGTTATCGCAAGAACGTTCCAAGGTGCGATCTCTTTCTCTCTCAGTAAATAAGCGATTCTATGCGTGAGAACTCGCGTTTTTCCACTTCCCGCTCCTGCCATTAATAATAGAGGACCTTCTGTATGCTTTACTGCCTTTTTTTGCTCTGGATTTAGACCAGATAAAAGCTTTTCAATGATTCGTTCTTGCATCTTCTCCACCACCAAACATTTGTTCTACACTTATCATAAGACATGTCCTATTTATTTTCAATGAAATCTCAATGTTACCATTCTGCTTTACTCTCATTTTATAAAAACATGAAAACCTAACTGAAAAACCTTCTATTAAAGGGCTCCTTTTACAGCAGAAACGGTCTTTAGCGCTTCTTCAAAATTCTCATAGATTAAATTGCCAACAACAATGGTATCTGCATAAGCAGCCATCTGACTAGCTTGCTCTTGATTAGAAATTCCCCCACCATAAAAAAGCTTCGTATCATCTAAAACAGCAGATACTTGCCTCACTATATTTGGGTCACCATACATGCCACTGTATTCTAAATAAAAAATAGGAAAGTGATACAGATGTTCAGCCATACGAGCATAAGCGATAATATCATCTTCCTCTAAATCTGTCTTGGAATCGGTGAGCTTGGCTACTTTTGAATCAGGATTAAGCACACAATAGCCCTCTACAATAACCTCTTTCCAGTTCATAATCGCTCCGTATTCTTTAATAGCCTGCTGATGTCTACCCAACACCCAGTCTACCTTCTGACTATTCATAACAGAAGGCACAAAGAAATAATCACAGCCAGGAGTTATAGATTCTGTGTTAGAGATTTCTAAAGCACAGGAAAGGGCATATCTCCTTACTTTCGCCATTAATTGCAAGGTATTATCTAATGTTACACCGTCTGTACCTCCTATAATAATAGCATCCGTTCCCGATTCACATATGGCTTCTATTTGCTGATCCGTTAAAGTTTTATTCGGATCTAATTTGAATACATGACGCCACTCTTGATACTCTAGCATGATTCATCTCCTACTTCCATCTCAATTCCATCTCATTTTCGTCTTACTTAAAAGACTTTATTCTGTTCGTCATTATATCAAAGATAATCGTCCTTGTCGTCGGTTTGAAGTTGGAATACTGTGACCAAATTGTAGAAATAACAGCGGGGAAATCGTCAATCCTTTAACATTTTTTAAATGCTTTTTTATTTATCAGCTGTCATTCTTTATTTGAGTCCATTAATCATTTAAAACTGGTCATAAAAGCAGAACCATTGAAGCTTTAAGATGTTCACTAAAGATGGTCTCTTTTCTAACATGCTTATCTTTTACATAGGCTCTTTCGTTCGTTATATTGCATCACCTAAGTGAATGTTCTGAACGGCCTGCTCCGCCAGGAATCGCTCTCTTTCAATTTAATTACTTAACAATATGCTTATCTTGGGAGCGAGGTATTTTATCTGTGGATGTATACAAACCATGTAATGCTTGCTGTTAACCCGCTCCGTTTTCATTATAAGATGAATATCTTCAAATTTACTTTTTGATTGTAACGGTAGGTAGTGACTCCCGAAGGATCAGCGCAGTCTGAAGATCCACTCTGACAAAGCTCTGCGTAGTCAGAGTTAGCTGAAGACAAGCCCTTGGGAAAGCATCTACCTATAGTGAAAATCTAAACCTCATTGATTTGTTTTCATTAAGAGAAGAACCTTGGTGAATTAACTCGTTGATTGTAACGGCAGGTAGTGACTCCCAAAGGATGAGCGCAGTCTGAAGATCCACTCTGACGAAGCCCTGCGTAGTCGGAGTTAGCTGAAGACAAGCCCTTGGGAAAGCATCTACCTATAGTGAAAATCAAACACCAAGCCGTTCGGTTTCACCTATATAATATCAAGTAATTTTGAAGAGTTACACTTAAACGAACAGATGCGTTCATTCAATAAGAGGTAAACAACTTTATTATTCATTTTATAAGTAATATATAAAGAGATGGATGCAATTTGAAACAACTATCATTCATAAAATTCAATCACCTTTTTCATTCGTACAATATGCCAAATAAAAAACAGGAGCGTTTCTATTTACGCTCCTGTTTTTTTAATAACGAACATTATTCATTTATTGTTACAAGTTTTTCTTCTACTAAAGTCCGTTTTTTAGCTTTAGGGATTTTTTCGAAATAACCAATATGCAGAACGCCAACGATTTTCTCTCCGGGTTCTACACCCACTTTTTCTCTAAAGGATGGCTCTAAACTATATAAATTTGTTTTCCAGCATACACCAATTTCCTTTTCCCAGGCTAGTAGTTGAAAGTTTTGAATGAGCGCTGAAGTAGCACAAATATCTTCCTCCCACTTCTTCTGCCTTGGATCTTCAGGCATTACGACAATCAAATGATACGGAATATTTTGATAGTACGCAGCCATATCAGTTGCTTTCTTTTCCCGTTGTTCAGGAGAATACGTATCAATAACCGCTTCAGCAAAGGTTTTTTTACCTTCTCCTTCAAATAATATAAAACGCCACGGCTCTCTCTTCCCGTGATTAGGAGCGTAGACTGCATCATTTAATAACGAAACAATCACATCTTTATCTATTGGATCTGGTTTAAAATCGCGAATGCTTCGACGCTCACGAATAATATCTGAAATCGATTGAGTTTTTCTTTCTTGCATATCCAACATGGAGAACACCACCTTATTAGTCGATTATACAAATAATGATAATCATTTTCAATGATAGTATATCGTTCCTTATTCGTAACATCAAGCTTGAACGAATAGAATAGGTGGTATCTGCCATTTTATTATTCTGTTTCAATCACAACAGCTGTTCCATAAGCGATAATTTCAGAAGCAGATTGCATGACCATTGACGATTGTAGCCTAAAACCTATGATGGCATTTGCCCCCAATTTTTCAGCCTCAGCCTTCATTCTTTTAATCGCAATCTCTCTAGCCTCTTCCATCATCTCACTGTAGCCTCTTATTTCTCCTCCAACGACACTTTTTAATCCAGCTGCAAAATCCCTTCCAATATGCTTCGTTTGCACAGTAGAACCTTTTACAAGACCTAAAACCTTCTTTACTTCATAAGAATTCACTTCATTTGTTGTCACTATTATCATTATTCCTGCCTCCTGGTCTAGTGTAATGAATGCTTTGCTAACCTTATCTTCATTTACGTTCTGCTTTCTTAATAGGTTTCAATATTTAAAAATGGAGGCATTTACACTTGCTCATTTAGATAAAAATTCATTATTCCACTACTTCGACAGATATATGCTTGAAGCTCTGTACATCAAAAAGGCCAGTATCAGTTAGCTTTAATGTTGGTATAACGGGTAGCGCTAAAAAGGATAGCGTAATAAAAGGATTCCAAGCTTCCTTAAATCCAATCGTTTGCAAACCTCGCTCAAGCTTTTTTAGTGATTGTATAACAGAGTCATAGGAATTTAAAGACATCAAACCAGCCAACGGAAGAGGTAGAGAGGCTATAATCTGCTTCCCTTTAACGACTGCGATACCCCCACCTATTTCGGCAACATGGTTAATCGCTATCATTAGACTTGTATCGTCGACTCCACAAGCCACTATATTATGTGAATCATGTGCAACGGTCGAAACAATCGCTCCCTCTGTTAAGGGTATCCCTTTTAAAATTCCAACCCCAACATTACCTAAAGCGTTATGACGTTCTACTACTACCATCTTTAATTGATTTTCTTTAACTGACGGCTGAAAAAGTCCATTCTTTACTTCAACCTCTTCTATTAAATGCTCTGTAATAATGGAGCCTGGCTTCGCTGATATAATATTAGCTTTGTTACTATTTTCAATAGTTAGGTCTAATGAATCTACTCTTAAAGGAGCCATCTTTATGCTCTCCGTTAAAAAACTCGGAGGAGTCACAGCTTCTCTTATGCGTTGCGTCAGTTTACCAGATTGAGCTACTTGTTTCCCTTTTACAAAAACTTCATCGATACTTAGCATGTTTAAATCACTGATGATTAAAAAATCTGCCACATAACCAGGAGCAATCGCTCCTTTGTCCTTTAACTGAAAGCACTCTGCAGCATTAAGACTCCCCATTTGTATGGCTTGTAATGGGTTAATTCCTAATGTAATAGCTTTTCGAATACTAGCATCTATACTTCCAAGTTCTATTAATTCATCAAGGTGTTTATCATCTGTGGCTAATACAGCTCTTCTGCTGTTTACTGAAGTTAAGACAGGCAATAGCGCTTCTAAATCCTTGGCAGCTGTCCCTTCCCTCATTAATAAGTACATTCCTCTTCTTAGTCTTGAAAGTCCTTCTTCTGCTGATACAGCTTCATGGTCATTTCGAATGCCGGCTGTCATATAAGTATTTAAGCCTATTTCATCTAATCCAGCTCCATGTCCATCGATTCCAGCATGATGATCTCTTGCTGAAATTAACTTTTCAAGCATTTCTTCATCTCCAGAAAGAACAGCAGGATAGTCCATAACTTCACCTAATCCGTACACCTCTTTATTTGAAAATAGTAACTTAATTTCCTCTGCTGTTAGCTTAGCACCATTATTTTCGAGGGAAGTGGCAGGTACACAGGAAGATGCCATCATCTTTATATCCAATGGTAAATGTTTAGAGGCGGCTACCATATATCGAACGGCTTCTATTCCTCCTACGTTTGCGATTTCATGCGGATCGGCTATCACCGTCGTAACTCCATGTGGAAGCACAGCCTTAGCAAATTCCTCCGGAGTAACCATTGCAGATTCTATGTGAACATGTCCGTCTATAAATGAGGGACTTATAAATTGACCATTTAAAGAGATGATTTCTTTCGCTTTCTCATACGAGCCTATCCCGACTATATATCCATCCGCTATCGCTACATCCGCTTCATAAATGGTGAGATTAAAGACATCAACTATTTTTCCATTCTTTAAAATTAAGTCTGCTTCCTCTTTCTTAGCCGCTACTGCAATTTGCCTTCTTAAGCTTTCCTTAGAAATCATCTCAACCACCCGCCTATTTTCACGTATTTTTCCTATTGTAGTATGAATGATTGCAAATTGCAGTATAAATGTAAGAAAATCAGCTGAAGACGGTTTATTCTGATTCTTTTATTCATTTTTGACTTCTATTAAAAAAATTTTATCCAAAAATCCGCCTCTTTTTTCAGCTTTCTCTAGCCTTATTTCATCTAATTCCTCAAAGCTTACACCATGAGAAATAGCAAGGGCATGGATGATTTCAAGCATATCAGCAAGCTCCTCCAGCGCATCTGCATCGTTTTTTGCCTCTTTATATTCCTCTAGCTCTTCATGAAGCTTTCTTTTCAATTCTTTTTTGTATTCATTATCCTCCATGTAACGAATAAGGCAATTAGCTCCTGTTTTTTCAATAATTTCTGGTATCCGATCTCGAACCAGCTTGTTATATACCGGCATACTTCCCCTCCTTCAACATGATTTTTTATCGTATGTTATTGAATCAATTTCATCATTCATATCTTATAATGAAAACCGATTTTTCACTTTAGGTATATGCGTTCCCAAGGGCTTGTCTTCAGCTAACTCTGACTTTGCAGAGCGTCGTAAGAGTCGATCTTCACACTGCCTCATCCTTTGGGAGTCACTACCTACCGTTACAATCAACAAATAAATTAAAAAACGTTCAAGACATTTTTATAATAATTGTTCTTACTTATAGAGCCATTATGAATTTCACTTTATTTATAAAAAATTCTGTATGTACTTTTGTTATCCTGCTTTTTAAGTAACAGAATTTTCATCAATAAAAAGGACATTTGAGAATGAATCCTCAAAATGTCCTTTGTTTAATAATAAAGCTTGAAGCTTAATTCTATTCTTCAGCTGTTTCCACTTCACCTTCATACACGCGATCAAGTGTCATTTTATAGCCATCGTTACCGTAATTAAGACATCTCTTCACCCTTGAAATAGTAGCCGTACTAGCTCCTGTTTCGGTTTCAATCTTGTGGTAGGTAAATCCATTTTGAAGCATGCGAGCTACCTCAAGGCGTTGAGCTAAAGATTGTATTTCATTAATGGTACATAAATCATCAAAAAACTCATAGCATTCTTCTAAATCTTTCAAAGATAGTATAGCTTTAAACAATTGGTCAAGCTCTTTCCCTCTTAATTTATTAATTTGCACTCTTGTCCATCCTTTCTTACCACCGTTAGTAATTCACACTTTCCTCTATGCCAGGAGTTGAAGGGATAATATTTATCCAGGTTTGTCCTTTTTTAAAGGGGAGAATTTCACCATCTTTGTATGGCAATATTCTTCCTTGCTCATTTCTCCATTCAACCTTCTGAGCAACTCCACTATGAATCAGTACAGCATCGCCACCTGAAGTTAAATTAACCTCTCTCCGTCCACTATCATCTAGCACTCGGTGATCGGCGGCAACGATAAAAATATTATCAAGTTCAATCGCTTCTCCCGTCTCATAATCGACCGTCTGTTCATCATTGAATCGGTGATATTTCCGCGAAAGTTCATCATAGCGATAAAAAACATCATGTAGACCTAAATAATTTACAGTTATATCTAAGGCTTCTTCGCCTTCTATTGATGTTTCTTCAATATCTGCTAAAAAATTTAAAGGTTCTACATGCTTATTTAATTCGACATTTATATCTTCTATTCCTTTATAGAGATTCTCTACAGGTAAATAGGAATTATGTGGTGCTTTTCGATCAGTAGATCGTTGGAATAAAGTTCCGTCATAAAATAGACCGTTTAAATAATCGATATCCCCATTTGTGAGCATAATCTCTGCATCTGGACTCCAGCCATGCACAACGAGCAACGAGTCGTATCCATCAGCAAGTTCAACAAAATATGGACGAGCACTTCGAATAGGTCCTATCCGCTCCGGTAATTCACTTTGGTATAAAGCGACAAAGCGTGTAACCTCATACTCTGCTAATATTTCATAGACAATATCTGCTTCCAATAACCCGGACTGTGGCCTTGCTGCCGGCGAATTATTAATAATAGCTGATATGACACGGTTTTCATTAATTTCATCTGTTTCTAATCCTGTTAAAGGGTGAATGAGTGGTACTTCCGGCTCTGGTTCAGGTTCTTCTGCTTCTGGCTCTTGATTATTTGGATCATCTTCAACGGAATCATCAGCATTGCTACATCCACTAATGAGTAACAAAGTGACTACGAACATTAACCAATATTTCATTGCAAAATTCCACAACCTTCTTTATTTAATTTGCATAACTTTAACCATTCATAGTATTAAAGGTGACTTTTTTATTTTACCTCATAATAGACGGGAAAAGTACCGTTTTCTTTTTCACGTCATAAATCCCTTTTTGAGTAACACGTATATAAGGTAAATGAGTAGAAGAGAAGAATAATAAACTATAAATAGGATCATCATGCTTATAACCACGGTCGCGTAATAAAGCTACTAATTTTTTTTCTTGCTCCATGATGACTTCCATAGGTTTATCAGACATCATCCCTAATAAAGGTAATTCTATATTACCAATGATTTCTCCGCCTTCAGCTAGAGTAATCCCTCCACCTTGTAATTTCATTTGATTAAAGGCGCAAACCATGTCAGAAATGTTCTTTCCAATTAAAATAATATCACCCGTATTTGAATACGAGCTTGCAAGCCCTGATATTTTATGAGCAAAGCGTTTAATCATCGTCGTAATTTGCCATTTACCATGTCTGTCGATTAAGGCAAAAAAGCATTCATCGTGTTCATCGCTTAATTCCGTAACAGTCGCATCAATCGAAATATGGTAAGGCTTTAAAATAACAGAGTTCACCATTTCAATTCCCATTGGCATTGAAAAATGTAACTCATCCTCTTTAAGCTCCCATTGAATATTTAAAGGCTCCACCCCATAGTCAGACCAAGGAAAGCTTTCATCTTCAGGATAGCTTTGACCTTCTCTAACGATCCACTGCCCTTTTGACAGAACTGAAATAGGATTTGGGTTTTCAATTGAATCCAGGAAGTTTAAATTAGCCAATCTTCCAGGAGCAATCATGCCTTGCTTGCTTTCTAAATGATAATATTTGGCTACATTAAAGCTAGCCATATGATAGGCATCAATAGGTGGTATTCCGTGCTCAATAGCAATTTTAATTAAATGATTCATAACCCCTGGTTCGTAAAAAGAAGGCGGAGAGCCATCGGTCGTCATCAAACAACGATCAAAGGTATCAAGACCTAACTCTTTTAATTCTGTAATCATCTTACCTAAATCCGGTCTTATTGAAGAATGTCTCAAAGAAGTATAGTAACCTAAATCTATTCTTTTTAAGGCTTCTTCTCCTGTCATTGCTTCGTGGTCCGCTGTGACTCCAACAAGAGCCATCTGTGTTAACGTTTTCTCAGAGGCTCCAGGGAAATGTCCTTCTATTGGTTTACCAAGTCTTTTCGTTTCCTGAATCCAATGAAGGATAGCATCATCACCATTTAATACTTTTGGCCAAGAGGTTAACTCTCCACCCTGTAAAACTAAATGGTGCTCCAGCCACTCTTTCATTTTCGAATTAGAAATCGTTTCATGATTATTTAATTCTGTTTGCGTATCATACCGGCACCACCAGTACATGGAAATAGGCGTTTCATCCAGTTTATTTATAAGAGAAAGCGCTTTCTTTTTTTCAAGTGCCATTAAAAATAATAAATTATCATTGATGAATGTAGTTGTTCCTGTTAAAGATGCATACTTTGAAAAGCTCTGGGGATTATATAACTGAAATGGATGAGCATGGTGTTCTATATATCCAGGTACAATAAAACGATTGCTACAATCTATAACCTCAGCATCATGTAAAGTAGGTGGCATTTCCTTACCTACATAAACAATGGTATCTTTAGAAATCCATATATTAGCCTTAAGCCATTTCTGACGAGCTTGATTTAAATAAGTTGCATTCTTTAAAACAAGTGAAGGTGCTTGTTCACCACGAACAACAGCGAGCTGATGTCTTAGCTTTTTTTTCGTCCATCGATACAATCTCTCTGCCATAGTACAAATCACTCATTTCTACAATCGGTTTTTTATATCGTAACACATAATAGACAAAACTCTAACTAATATGTAACATGTTTTAACACAATTTTTAAAAAGTCATCATTTCGTAACATTATCACAAGAAAAAACTTGTTACATATAGTTGTTAAGCGTTTACATAATGATGCTTTGTAGGGGGTGAATGAACGAGTATGAAACAAAATGTCGGAATCGTAGATGCTTTGATTCGCATTACTATAGGTCTGGTTATTTTGACTTGGTCAGTCTCAAAAGGATGTTCTAAACACTCAAAAGGATTTCCTTTACTTTCAAGCCTTATAGGTGCTATGAAGGTAGCTGAAGGTATTACAAAATTTTGTCCAATTATTTATATAGCCGAAAAACGAAACTCTCAAGCCGATATCAACCCAAACAATGAGTTTAATCCCAGCTAAAATAAAACCATAGAAAAACAGCATGACTATTCATATGAATAATCATGCTGTTTTATTCTGGAAAATCAACCAAAAACCTCTTTACAATTGTGTAACAGAAAATTACTTATTTTGTGAGGAGGTTGTTACTTCAATAGCTTTTTGGCCAATATCATTTCGATAAAATAAACCTTCTGACTGAATAAGCTTTACTTGGCTATAGGCAGCAGCTTGGGCATCTTCTATTGTTTTACCTTTTGAGGCTACTAGAAGGACTCTTCCCCCGTTTGTGTGCCAATCATTGTTACTTCTTTTTGTACCAGCATGGAAAACTAAATGTGGTTCTTCTACACTTTCTAAATTCCTAATTTCTATCCCTTTTTCATAAGTGTTTGGGTAACCTTTACTAGCCATGACTATGCCTAGTACGGCTTCTTCTGACCACTTTAATTCCGGCTTCTCTCCTTTTAATAAAGAGAGTAATAAATCAAATAAATCTGATTCTAATCTTGGTAAAACCACCTGAGTCTCAGGATCTCCAAACCGTACATTAAACTCAATAACCTTAGGTCCTTCAGCAGTCATCATTAAGCCTGCATATAAGATTCCTGTAAAAGGACGATCTTCGTTAATCATTGCTTGCGCCATTGGCTGTAAAATCTCATCGACGGCTCGAGCAACATCACTTTCATCGAATTGTGGTACAGGGGAGTAAGCACCCATTCCTCCAGTATTGGGACCGTTATCTCCATCAAAGGCACGCTTATGATCCTGTGCGCCTACCATTGGGATAACAATATCTTCATGGACAAAGGCCATTAAGGACAGCTCTTCTCCTTCTAAATACTCTTCTATTACTACTTGCTCACTCGCTTGACCAAAGGAATGATCTAATAGCATGGAAGACAATGCATGTAATGCTTCTTCCTCTGTCATTGCCACAACCACGCCTTTGCCTGCTGCTAATCCATCTGCTTTTATAACGATTGGTGCACCTTGTTTTTTAACATAGTTGACCGCTTCGTCATATCGAGTAAAAGTAGCGTAAGCACCTGTTGGAATATGATATTTTTGCATGATCTCTTTAGCAAATGTTTTACTACCTTCTAATAAAGCGGCTTTTTTCGATGGACCAAAAGCAACCATTCCAGCAGCCTTAAAATCATCGACTAATCCAGCTAAAAGCGGAACCTCTGGACCAACAAAAACTAAGTCTATCTCTTCTTGCTTTGCCCACTCAATCATTTTCGGATGGTCATTCTCGGCAATGTTAATCATTGTCGCAACATCTGACATACCTGCATTACCAGGAGCTACAAACACTTGAGAAACATTTTGACTTTTAGAAAATTTCCAAGCAATCGTATGCTCTCTTCCGCCGCTCCCCACTACTAGAACTTTCATGAAATTTCCTCCCTCTAGCTTTCTCTTTATCCGCACAATAAAATAGGTGATGATTGTGCTTAATGCTTAAAGTGACGAACTCCTGTAAATACCATCGCGATACCATACTTATTAGCCATTTTTATTGAATCCTCATCTTTAATAGAGCCTCCTGGCTGAATAATGGCCTTAACGCCAGCTTTCCCAGCTTCCTCTACTGTATCACCCATAGGGAAAAAGGCATCAGAGCCTAACACAGCACCGTTGGAACGCTCACCTGCTTGCTCAATTGCAATTTTGGCTGCTCCGACTCGGTTCATTTGACCTGCACCGATCCCAACTGTCATTTCTTCATTAGTCAAAACGATCGCATTAGATTTTACATGCTTCACTACATTCCAAGCTAACTTTAGGGCTGTCCACTCTGATTCACTTGGCTTTCTTTCAGTTGGAACCGTAATAGTGGCATCATCTAAATGAAAACGATCCTCTCCCTGTACTAATAGCCCTCCGTGAATTGAAGTTAGCATCCTTTCAGGTTGAGCTTGGTTTTTCCAGGCAATTTTTAATAAGCGAAGATTTTTCTTTGTTGTTAATACCTCTAAAGCTTCCTCATTAAAAGCAGGAGCAATAATCACTTCTAAGAAAATCTCCTTCATTTTCAAAGCAGTCTCTTTGTCTACCTCTCTATTTAAAGCAATAATTCCACCAAAAATTGAAACAGGATCCGCCTCGTATGCAGCATCAAAGGCAGCCTCTATACTTTGACCAGTACCAACGCCACAAGGATTCATATGCTTAACAGCAACTGCTGTCGGGCATTCAAATTCTTTCACGATCGCTAGTGCCGCATCAGCATCTTTTATATTATTATAAGAAAGCTCTTTTCCATGAATCTGTTCAGCCTTCGCTATCGAATGGTTATCACTAATCGGCTTTTCATAAAATACTGCCTGTTGATGTGGATTTTCTCCATATCTTAAATCTTGTTTTTTATTGTAGGTAACCGTTAATGTTTCAGGATTTTCCTCACCTACTGCTGCTGTTAAATATTCTGCAATTAAAGCATCATAGCTAGCAGTATGACGATACACCTTTGCAGCTAGTCTTTTTCTCGTTTCTAAAGTTGTATCTCCTGTTTTTAACTCTGCAACCACTTTCTGATAATCAGAGGGATCAACGACAACGGTAACATGTGCATGATTTTTGGCAGCAGAGCGAAGCATGCTAGGCCCGCCAATATCAATATTTTCAATAGCATCAGCAAAGGTCGATTGTGGATTTTCAATCGTTTGCTGAAAAGGATAAAGATTTACACACACGACATCTATCGGAGCAATATCGTGCTCTTCTATTTGGTCTATATGCTCTTTTTTATCTCTCATTGCAAGTAAACCACCATGAATATTCGGGTGAAGCGTTTTAACACGACCATCTAAAATCTCTGGAAAACCCGTTACTTCTGATATCCCGGTAACTGGGATGCCTGCATTTTCAATCGCACGTTTCGTTCCCCCAGTGGACACTACTTCGAAGTCTAATTCCACTAAATCTCTCACGAATTCAAGAATTCCTTCTTTATCAGATACACTTACTAATGCTCGACGTTTACTCATTTGTCTCTCCCCCTACCTTGCGTTCAGAAAAAATTTTTTGCAGTGTTTTAGGATAGAGTCGATGCTCCACCTGCTGGATTTTTTTCGTTAATGTTTCTCTCGTTTCATTGTAGTCAATTGAAACGGTTTCCTGAGCTACAATCGGTCCAGTATCCATGCCTTCATCTACATAATGAATCGTTACACCTGTTTCTTTCACTTTTGCATCAAAAGCTTGTCCGATTGCATCCAATCCCGGAAATGCTGGTAGAAGTGAAGGGTGGATATTAACTATTTTCCCTTCGTATTCCCCTAGCATAGTCGATCCAATTAAACGCATATAACCAGCTAATACAATAAAATCAATTTGCTCTCTTCTTAATAGAGAAATAATTTCTTCTTCATATTTTTGTTTTGAAGAATAGGTCTTTGGTTGAAAAAGTACACATGGAATACCGAGTCTTTCAGCACGTTCAAACACTTTAGCATGGGGCTTGTCACAAATAATTAGCGCAGCTTCTGCATCAAGCTCTCCTACTTTAATGGATTGGATAATGGCTTCCGCATTCGATCCACTACCAGAAGCAAAGATAGCTAATTTCATTCGTCAATGCCCCCTATGATTACACCTTCACCTTTGACAATTTCACCAATTACATAGGCTTTTTCGCCAAGCTCATTTAATTGTTGCACAACCTCATCTTTTTCCTCTTTTGGAACAACAACTGCCATTCCGATCCCCATATTAAATGTAGAAAAAAGCTCTTTTTCGGTTAGTTTTCCATACTCTTGAAGAATGGAGAATATTTTAGGCACTGGCCAAGCATGCTGTTTAATACGGATTCCTAAATCTCTTGTAAGCATTCTTGGTAGATTTTCATAAAAGCCTCCACCCGTTATATGTGAAATTCCATGAACTGTATATTTTTTAAGTAATGATAGGATAGACTTTACATATATTTTGGTCGGTGTTAAAAGCTCTTCACCTAAAGGTTTTTCTAAATCAGGAAGCTTATCCTGTAATGATAACTGAGCATCTTCAAGTAAAATCTTGCGTACTAAAGAAAATCCGTTACTATGCAAACCACTTGATGCTAATCCTATTACAACATCGCCTTCTGATATCTTTTCTCCTGTAATTAATTCCTGCTTCTCGACGGCTCCTACTGCAAAACCAGCCAAATCATATTCATCAATATCATACATTCCTGGCATTTCTGCTGTTTCTCCACCAATTAATGCACATCCTGCTTGCTCGCAGCCATCAGCGAATCCTTTGACGATCGCCTCGATTCTTTCCGGAATCGCTTTTCCGCAAGCTAAGTAGTCTAGAAGGTATAAAGGTTCTGCTCCTTGAACGACAATGTCATTCACACACATGGCAACAGCATCAATCCCAATAGTGTCATGCTTATCCATTAGAAATGCGAGCATTAATTTTGTTCCAACACCATCTGTACCTGAAACTAGCATAGGCTCCTTCAAATTTAATTGAGATAAATCAAATAGTCCTCCAAATCCACCTAGCCCACCTACCACACCTAAGCGGTTTGTTCTTTCCACATGACTTTTCATACGATTTACGGCTTCGTAGCCAGCCTCTATATCAACCCCAGCTTTTTTATAAGCTTCTGACATTTGGATTGCCTCCTAAAGTGATTACTAATTTATTTATGCTTTGGCGTGCGGATGTAATGTATCTGAATAAATTTCTGTTGGATACTGTCCAGTAAAACAAGCTAAGCACTGCCCACAATTAGGCTCAGAATCTGAGCGCCCTATTCCCTTCATTAAGCCTTCTGTCGATAAAAATGATAATGAGTCCGCACCCATTATATCTCTCATCTCTTCAATTGAGTGATTGGAAGCAATTAATTCCTCTGTCGTAGAAGTATCAATTCCATAAAAGCACGGGTTTTTAATAGGAGGAGAGCTAATCCGAACATGTACCTCAAGAGCTCCCGCTTCTCTAAGCATGTTAACAATTCTTCTACTCGTTGTCCCTCTAACGATACTATCATCGATCATGACGACTCTTTTGCCTTCTACCACACCACGAACGGCTGAGAGCTTCATTTTAACGCCCTGCTCTCTTAACTCTTGTGAAGGCTGAATAAATGTTCTGCCCACGTAGCGATTTTTAATCAAACCGAGTTCATACGGAAGTCCTGTCTGCTCGGCATATCCAATAGCAGCCGAGATACTTGAATCCGGCACCCCAGTCACTACATCTGCTTCTATAGGGGATTCTAAAGCTAGCTGTTTCCCCAAATTCTTTCTAGCCGTATGAACGTTAATTTCGTCTACATTACTATCAGGTCTTGCAAAATAAACGTATTCCATACTACAAATGGCACGATTCGTTTTATGAACAAATCTCGTAGAACGAAGTCCATGCTCATCAATAATTACTAACTCACCTGGCTCGACCTCTCTTTCATAGGTCGCTCCAATAACATCAAAAGCACAAGTTTCAGAGGCTACTACATAAGCATCACCTAAGCGTCCAATAGAAAGAGGACGCAGACCGTTAGGATCTAAAGCAACCATTAATTGTTTTTCATTCATGATCGTAAAGGCGTAGGCTCCCTTTAGCATGGCTAATGAATTCCTGAGCTGCTCTTCAAGTGCATAAAAACCACTTCGTTTAATAAGATGCGCTAATACCTCAGTATCTGATGTAGATTGAAAAATACTTCCCTGTGCTTCTAATTGATTCTTTAAATTGTTAGCATTTACAAGGTTTCCATTATGAGCAATGGCCAATCCTCCCGTTTGTGAGCGAAAGAGAAGCGGTTGTACATTGACTAAACCGCCTCCTCCTGCTGTTGCATAACGAACATGCCCAATGGCAGAGGTACCTTGTAAATCCTGAAATGTATCTGGCTGAAACACTTCATTTAATAAACCTAAGCCTTTATGAATTTTTAATTGCTCTCCGTTAGAAACGACTATTCCGGCACCTTCTTGTCCTCTGTGCTGAAGGCTATGAAGACCATAATACGTAATTTGCGCAGCATCCTTATGCCCCCATATTCCAAAAACTCCACACTCTTCATTTAAGCCTTTGATTTCAGCAAACATGGAATAGCTCCTTTCCAAGCTTTTACGATTTCATCCTGAGTTGCTTCTAATAATGCCTTCCCTTGATTATCCGTTATCTCAAGTTTTGGAGTACTTGTTACTTCACCAATTAACGTTGCTTGAATGATATTTTCAAATGATTGGCGATTCTCATTTTTTACCGTCACAATAAAGCGTGACTGACTCTCACTAAATAAGTTCGTAACCGCTTCTCCTGTTAAAGAGACTTTGGCTCCTACATTTCCTGATGTCATACATTCAGCTAAAGCTACGCTAATCCCACCTTCACTTACATCATGGGCTGAAGCCACTAAACCAGCTTGGATCGCTTGTAATAATTGTTTTTGTCTTTCTTTTTCTACTTTTAAATTTAATTCTGGTGCTTTCCCTGAAATTTTGCCTTCGAGAAGCTTTTGTAGCTCACTACCAGCAAATTCTGCTTTAGTATCACCTATTAAATAAATCAGATCGCCTGAATCTTTAAATGCTTGAGTCGTAATATGCTCTTGTTTTTCAATTAAACCTACCATCCCAATTACAGGAGTTGGATAAATCGCTTCTCCATTCGTTTCATTGTATAAAGAAACATTCCCCCCAATAACCGGTGTTTCTAACTCACGGCAAGCTTCACTCATACCATCAGTCGATTTTTCTAATTGCCAAAAAATTTCGGGCTTATCAGGACTTCCGTAATTTAAACAATCCGTTACACCAAGAGGTACTCCACCGGAACACACAATATTACGAGCAGCTTCCGCCACAGCTATTTGACCACCCACTTCTGGATCTAAGTATAGATAGCGTGAGTTACAGTCAGTAGTCATAGCCAACGATTTTTCCGTTCCTCGAATTCGAACGACAGCTGCATCAGACCCTGGACTAACGACCGTATTTGTTTGAACCATATAATCGTATTGATCATACACCCACTCTTTGCTTGCAATGGTAGGCTGAGCTAATAATTGCAATAAGGTTTCTTTATAATCATCCACAACCGGCAACTTTTGCTCTAATTGTTGAAATGTTTCATAATAAGCTGGAACTTTAGATGGCTTATGATAGACAGGTGCATCCTCTGCAAGAGCATCTACTGGAATATTAGCAACAAGTTCTCCTTTATGAAGTAAACGAAGGTGCTTATCATCGGTTACATGACCAACCTCAGCCCATAAAAGTCCCCAGCGCTCTACGATTTTTTTAATTTCATCTTCTTCCCCTTTTTTTACAACTAAAAGCATTCTTTCTTGGGATTCGGATAACATCATTTCGTATGGAGTCATCCCCGTTTCCCTTTGTGGAATGAGGTCCAAATTCATTTCAATTCCAGAACCTGCTTTACTTGCCATTTCAGCTGATGAGGAAGTTAAGCCAGCAGCACCCATATCCTGAATCCCTATTAAAGAATCACAATGCACAAGCTCTAAACAGGCTTCTAATAGGAGCTTTTCCATAAATGGATCGCCTACTTGAACAGCTGGTCGTTTCGCTTCTGAGCCTTCGCTTAATTCCTCCGAAGCGAAGGTGGCTCCATGTATTCCATCTCGACCTGTACTTGCTCCTACGTACATAACCGTATTTCCTACACCTTTTGCCTGACCCTTTTGAATATCTTTATGGTCTATTAATCCTACACACATCGCATTTACTAATGGATTTCCGTCGTAGCACGGATCAAATTGAATTTCTCCACCTACTGTTGGAACCCCTACACAATTGCCGTATCCAGCAATTCCTGCTACAACTTCTTCAAAAAGATAACGAACTTTAGGAGAGGTTAATTCTCCAAAACGTAAAGAGTTTAAAATCGAAATTGGACGAGCTCCCATGGAGAATACATCACGAAGTATTCCTCCAACACCTGTGGCAGCACCTTGGTAAGGCTCGATTGCAGAAGGATGATTATGACTTTCTATTTTAAAAACAACGGCTTGTTCATCGCCTATGTCAATAATACCTGCTCCTTCTCCTGGACCTTGTAATACCTTTTCACCATCAACAGGGAATTTTTTTAAGAGAACCTTCGAATTCTTGTAACTACAGTGTTCTGACCACATCACTGAAAAAATACCTGTTTCCGTATAATTAGGTGTGCGTCCAAGAATGGATTCTACAAGTGCAAATTCTTCATCTGTTAAACCCATTTCTTGATATAGTTTATCGGCCTTTACTTGCACTGATGTTGGCTCAAGCTGTTGTAACATGAGATTCCCTCCAATTTCGTAAAATCGATTGAAATAATTTAAGTCCGTCTTCACTTCCGAGCAAGGATTCTACTGCACGCTCTGGATGTGGCATCATACCCAGTACATTGCCTTGCTTGTTAGTAATTCCAGCAATTTGGTTTCTAGAGCCATTAATAGAGTCTACATAACGAAAGACCACTTGTTTATTTTCTTCTAACTCTGATAGAATCGTTTCATCACACTCATAATTTCCCTCACCATGAGCAACAGGAATCGTAATCTTTTCCCCTTCTTCATATGAGCTTGTAAATAGTGTATTTGTATTTTCAACCTTTAAATCAACTGGTCGGCAAATGAATTTTAGCCCTTCATTTCGTTTCATCGCCCCTGGTAACAGACCTGCTTCTAATAAAATTTGGAATCCATTACATACTCCTAAAACAGGCTTACCAGCTTGAGCCGCTTCTATGACTGCACCCATAATTTTAGAAAAACGCGCAATAGCACCAGAGCGCAAATAATCACCATACGAGAAGCCACCTGGTAATAGAATACCGTCAAAACCATCTAATGATGTTTCGTCATGCCACACATATTCGACATCGGCTCCTAATCCATCCTTAATTGCGTGATACATGTCTGAGTCACAATTTGAACCAGGAAAAACGATTACCGCAAATTTCATGATGGCACAACCTCCTCAATTTCGAAGCGATAATCTTCAATCACTGTATTAGCGAGTAACTTTTCACACATTTCTTTCACTCTTTGCTCTAGGTTTTCTGTGCTTTTTACTTGTAATTCTAAATATTTACCAATTCTTACTTCTTCCACTTCATTATAGTTCATCGTGTGTAAAGAATGTTTCACCGCTACCCCTTGTGGATCTAATACACTTTGTCTTAATGTTACGTATACCTTTACTTTGAACATGATTGGCCTCCTAAACGAGTTAAAATTTCTTGATAACCTGCTTGTAAATTCCCAATATTTCGTCTAAATAAATCTTTATCAAACCGTTCATTTGTATGCTGGTCCCAAAGCCGACAAGTATCAGGGGAAATTTCATCTGCTAATAACAATTGCCCATCCTTTGTTCGACCGAATTCAAGCTTAAAATCTACTAGGCGGATATCAATCTTTGAAAATAACGTTAATAGATGCGTATTAACAGATGAAGCCATAATCTTTAACTGAGAAACCTCTTCTTCACTAGCTGCTTGCAACAAATCTATATGTTCTTCAGTTATAAGTGGATCTCCCAACTCATCGTCCTTGTAATAGAATTCAACAATCGGCTTGGAAAGTGGTGTTCCTTCTTCTATTCCTAATCTCTTTGCCATACTTCCTGCGACAATATTGCGGACTACTACTTCAAGTGGAACTATCTCAACCTTTTGAACGAGCTGTTCTGTCTCTGAAAGTCTTTTAATAAAGTGACTATTCATTCCTTCTTCAGACAGCTGAGAGAATATTAGAGAGGAAATCTCATTATTTAGTCTAGCTTTTCCTTCTAATACATCTTTCTTTTCTCCATTAAAAGCTGTCGCATCATCTTTATAGACAACCCAAAGGACATCCGTATCATCTGTTGCATATATTCTTTTCGCTTTTCCTTCATATAGGAGCTGTTGTTTTTCCATTATGAACCTCCGCTCATTACAATGATTTGACGTTATCCAACCTGTTAAAAATTCTTTAGTAGTTAAATCAATTTCATCATTCATATCTTATAATGAAAATCGAACGATTAGGTTTTTTGATTTCACTTTAGATAGATGCTTTCCCAAGGGCTTGTCTTCAGCTAATCCTTTGGGAGTCTCTACCTACCCTTTCAATCAATAAGTGATGCTGAGATAAAAGGATGGCTCTTATTTTTCAGCATCACTCATTACTTAACAAACAAGACTACTATTTATTAATCATTAAGACCTAAACGGGAAAAGATTGTATCTACATATTTGAGGTGATGCTCATAGTTAAAGCAATCTTCAATTTCCTCTGGCGATAATACAGAAGTAATTTTCTCCTCTGCTTCAATCAACTCTCTGAATTGAATGCCTTTTTCCCAAGCTTCCATCGCCTTAGGTTGTACAAGATCGTATGCTTCTTCACGTACAAAGCCTTTATCTATGAGTGATAGTAATACTCTTTGAGAGTAGATTAATCCATAAGTACGTGTCATATTTCGCTTCATATTTTCTGGAAAGACGGTTAAATTCTTTACAATGTTTCCAAAGCGGTTCAGCATATAGTTAAGAGCAATCGTTATATCTGGTAGGATAATTCGCTCAGCTGATGAATGAGAAATGTCGCGTTCGTGCCATAGTGGAACATTTTCATAAGCCGTTAACATATGTCCTCTAATTACTCGTGCTAACCCCGTCATATTCTCTGAGCCAATCGGGTTACGTTTATGTGGCATCGCAGAAGAGCCTTTTTGCCCTTTCGCAAAAGCTTCCTCAACTTCTCGTGTTTCACTTTTTTGTAGTCCGCGAATTTCCACTGCAAACTTTTCAATAGAAGTAGCAATGAGTGCTAAAGCACTCACATATTGAGCATGACGATCACGCTGTAGCGTTTGAGTAGAAATTGGAGCTGCCTCTAAACCAAGCTTTTCACATACTAATTGCTCTACCTCTGGGTCAATATTTGCATAGGTACCTACCGCACCTGAAAGCTTACCAACTCGAACAGCTTCTGCTGCATGCTTGAAACGTTCGATATTTCTTTTCATTTCCTCATACCATAAGCCAAGCTTTAAACCAAAAGTTGTTGGCTCAGCATGTACACCGTGTGTACGCCCCATCATTACCGTGTATTTGTGCTCTTTTGCTTTTACTTTTATAATTTCTAGAAAATTTTCTAAATCTTTATATAAAATTTCATTTGCTTGTTTTAGTAAATAGGAAAGCGCCGTATCTACAACATCCGTAGAGGTTAAGCCATAGTGTACCCACTTTCTCTCTTCTCCTAATGTTTCTGAAACAGCTCTCGTAAAAGCGACCACATCATGGCGCGTTTCTTGTTCTATCTCTAAAATCCGATCAACATTAAAGCTTGCATTGTCGCGAATTTTTTTAACATCCTCTTTTGGGATCTCTCCTAACTCTGCCCAAGCCTCACAGGCTACTATTTCAACCTCTAACCAAGCCTGGTAACGATTTTGCTCTGTCCAAATCTTTCCCATCTCAGGGCGTGTATAACGTTCTATCATGACTTCTCCTCCATTTATGTAATAATTACTCTCCTATTATGCTAGAGTATCAAGCTTTTGCAAAGCCTCTTCCACACTTTCTGCCATTACGGTTAAATGTCCCATTTTTCTTTTTGATTTCGGCTCATGCTTTCCATACAAATGAAGCTTGCAATCATTAAATTCTGATATTTGTTCTAGCTTTACTGCAAAGTCATCTCCAAGAATATTTTCCATTACAACCGGTTTGTGCAAAGTTGTTTCTCCTAGTGGCCACCCACAAATCGCTCGAATGTGCTGTTCAAATTGTGATGTTTCACAAGCCTCGATCGTATAGTGACCTGAATTGTGAGGACGTGGAGCTAGCTCATTTACAAAAATCGTTCCATCTTCTTTTACAAAAAATTCAACAGCCAATGTTCCTACTAATTGAAAGCCGTTAGCTAACGTAATAGCCATCTCGCTCGCTTTCTCTTGAATTTGTTGTTCAATTCTAGCAGGAACAATAGAACGATATAATATATTTTCACGATGAATATTTTCAGCAACTGGAAAGGTTTTGGTTTCACCTGTTGTTGAACGAGTGACGATGACGGAGATTTCACATTGAAATGGTATCCAAGCTTCGATTACTAATTCCGAAAAAGCCGATAATTGCTGAAAAGCATCCTTTAATTCCTGCTCGCTCCGTACGACTACCTGACCTTTTCCGTCATAGCCACCTCTACATGTTTTTACCACTGCTGGAAAACCGATTTTCTCTATCGCTTGACTTAGCATTTTCTCAGAGGTTAGGGCCATGTAAGGAGCCACTTCCACTCCTAGTGATTGAATCGCTTCTTTTTCTTTAAGTCGATGCTGAGAGATTTTAAGTAACTCATGTCCTTGTGGAAAGTAACTTTTCTCGGCAATCCATGAGGCTGTTTGTTGGTCTATATTTTCAAATTCATATGTGATAATATCTGACACTTCCGAAAGCACACGTGCACCTTCTACATCATCGTAGTGAGCTTCTATAGCTTGGTCAGCCACTTGTGCACAAGGTGAATCTTGCGTTGGCTCTAAGACAGCAATTCGATACCCTTGTTGCTTTGCGGCTATTGCCATCATTCTTCCTAATTGTCCACCACCAATAATACCGATCGTTGCCCCAGGCTTAATGATCCTGCTCATAGTGTCTCACTGCTTTCTAGCACCTGCTGTTCTATGCTTTTACGTCTATTATTTATTCGCTCAGCGATTTCAGATTGAAATGCACCTATTATTTGCGCTGCTAAAAGTCCTGCATTCGTTGCTCCAGCCTTTCCAATTGCAACTGTAGCAACAGGAATACCTCCAGGCATTTGTACGATTGATAACAATGAATCCAATCCTTGTAGAGCTTTAGACTGGACAGGAACACCAATAACCGGAAGCGTTGTTTTAGCGGCAACCATTCCAGGTAAATGAGCAGCTCCGCCAGCTCCGGCTATAATAACCTTTAAACCCCTATCTCTCGCGTTTTCGGCATATTCAAACATTAAATCAGGTGTTCGGTGTGCAGATACAACTTTTTTTTCAAAAGGAATATCTAACTCTTCTAATACGTCACAAGTCCATTTCATGGTCTCCCAATCTGATGAACTTCCCATAATCACTCCGATAAGCGGCTCCATCCAAATCTCTCCCTTACCCAGCTTTCTTATTTCTTTTTCAGTTCCGACAAAAAAAAGCATAGAATGGTATTCTTTTTCTTCAAATCGAGAGAAAGTAAGCCAATTCTACGCTTATATACAAACATCATGCCATTCAAAAAAAGATGAATGCAAAAACACTTTCGCTCATAGTCTAATAATTTACGGTCATTAGGTAGAAACTTTTGGGCCATATTCCCAAGGATTATATGAGGCTATTCGTTTTTTTGTTCTTTTCACCTTCATCTTACAAGCATATTTGTCTATTGTCAACAAAAAGTCGAACATTATAATTTACATCTATTTTCATTGTTCGTCTTCTATTAAATGACCTTCAAATATGATTACCTGACGAATAGGCTCATAGTCGATATGATGTCCTTGTTTTTTTTCAGCAAATACTGGTTTTTCTATTCTTCTTACCGGTGTATAACCCGACTCCTTCATTCTTTCAATACATTCAGATACAGTTTCTCCCTCTTGTACTTCAAATTTCATTTTCTTTCTCTTCACCCAGCATCATCCATTCTCTATATGTAGTGTCACTTATATTTTATGTGTATGATTCATGAATAGCAAATGCATGAATATTAATCATTTTCTAATGAATCAGTTGTAGGAATAAATCTCTTTCTTTCAGAAAACACTTCCTCATAATTCGTATGATTGCGAAGTGCCATCTCTTCAATCTTAATTCTTTTAGATAAAATGAGTCCATTCAAAATAGTAAATAGAGCAGCCGTCCAGTAAGCCTGAAAGATAAGAGGCAATGCTAGAATTTCAAGCATCACTATTACATAATTAGGATGCCGAATAAATTGATAAGGTCCTTTCGTAATAACTTTAGCTCCTGGCAAAATCATAATTCGAGTATTCCAAAATTCTCCTAATGAATGTATCGCCCAAACCCTTCCAGCTTGTGCAATCATAAATAGGCTAAATGGCACGTACCACCAAGGAGCAAATTCTTTTTGAAATATGATGACTTCTAATAATAAAAATAATAAAAAGCTACTATGTAGTAAAACTAAATAACGATAATGACTACGCCCTACCTCATAGCCGCCATTTTTTAATATCCATTTCTTATTACGTTCAGCAATCATTAGTTCAACCAATCGTTGAAGTGCAACCATAAGTAATAAAATAACAACCATTAAAATCAATGTAACCCCTCCCAACTTATTAATACTAGCTCTGAACAAAAACCAGGTCCTAGAGAAGCCATTAAACCTATATCTCCAGATTGAAAGGTCTGCTTCATAAATTTCTCTAACACATATAACACGGTAGGAGAGGACATATTTCCGTTCTTTCTCAGTACCTCCTTAGATATTGCTGTTTTTTCCTCTTTTATACCTAATGATGTTTCATAAGCTTCCAATACCTTTCTGCCACCAGGATGAGCGATAAAAGCTGTAATTTGCTCGAGCTGTAAATGGTGCTTTTCTAAGAAATCAGTCACATTCGGCTTTAACCATTTCTCTATAATGGAAGGAATATCTCTTGAAAAAACAACGTGCAAGCCCGTATCCTTCACATCCCAGCCCATTACTTCCTCAGAGTCAGGCATCAATGTCGATTGCACGTCAATAATTTTCGGTTTAAGTGCTAACCTTGATTTCATCAGTAATTCCGAGTGCTCTCCACAGACTAAAGCGGTTGCGACACCATCAGCAAACAAGGACGTTCCTATTAAATTACTTTTCGTTTTATCTCCTCGTTGAAAGGTTAAACTACATAACTCGACACAGCATACAAGAACATTTTGCTTTGGAAAGGCTTTACAATACTCGAAGGCTCTACTAATACCTGCAGCTCCTCCTGCACAACCCAATCCCCATATCGGAATTCTTTTCGTATGAGGTGAAAAAGGCATTTTGTTCATAATTCTAGCCTCGATGCTAGGTGTTGACATCCCTGAGCTTGTCACAAAAATAATCGCATCGATCTCACTTTCTTTGACTGCTGATTGAAGGAAATGTTTATTAGTTAAACATTCTTCTATAGACTGCACACCATACTCTGTCGCTTTTTCAATAAATAAGTCATTTCTTTCTTTTAAACTGTGATTTTCCTTAAACCATTCAATTGAATTTGTGAAATTTCGTTCATCAATCCATCCATTTTCAAAAACCGGCAATAAACGCTCGATGTCTTTAAAGCTACTACTAAATAATTCTCTTGCAAATTCCATTGTTAAGGATTGGTCAAGCTTATTTGGGGGATCCAAAGTGCCAACAGATAATATACTTCCCATATCTATACTCCTATCCATTGTAAGATAGTTTATTTTTTCCATTTAATGACCAATTATTCACATGACAAGACGATTATCACTCCCCTTATTAACTTTTCATCTAAATAAAAAAACTGACAGCAAAAGCTACCAGTTTTTAATGCTATTTACTTTATTTCTGAAGTTTTCTTTGGAAGCTCTCTCTCCAGTCCTCGGATAACTGTCTAACAGCGGTTAGTCTCTCCCAGTCCTCACGAGTCGCATCCTTCCAATATTTTGCCTTGTTCACTTCTAAAACCGTTGGATTTCCATCTATTCTTTCAATAAGCTCCAAATCATCTCCAAGACTAATCTCTCCATCTTGAAGAACTCTCGCATAATACCCACTGATTCCTTTTTCGTTAACCCATAAAGGCATTTTCGGTTCATTATGCTTTAATCCCAGCTTAAAGCAAGGAGATCTTGGCTGACTTATTTCGATGATAATTTCTCCTACTTTATATTGATCACCGATTTGGACATCTTCTTCAAGTAAACCTGAAACCATTAGATTTTCTCCAAACGCTGATAGTCCTGGACTTTTCCCGAGCTTTTCTTCCCAGTAAGGATAATGCTCTGCAGGGTACATACATAAGGCCATATCGATTCCACCATGGTGAACTCGGTCCGACTGAGTATCGCCAATAATTCCTAATTCATTTACTTGAACCGTTGAAAATAGTGGCTCTTTATAGATGCTAGTTTTAACTGGTTTTCCCTTCATCATTATTTCCCTAGGCTTTCCGATATATAATCCCTCTATCCTCATTGTTATCCTCCCTTATTGACTTCTTTTAATTTTTACATTTTATTCGGTGCTTTGATTCCTAATAAGCGTAAGCCTTCTTTTAAGACCAGCGTAACAGCCTTTACAAGTGCCAATCGAGAAAATAGCTCTTCATCTTGTGTGAGAATTTTCGTTTGACTATAGTACTTATTAAATTCTTGTGCTAGCTCCAAAACATATTTGGCTAATTTAGATGGGTCTCTTTTAAGGAAACCTCTCTCTACGTTCTCAGGAAACTGAGCTAGCTTCATAATCACGTGCCAGCTATAAGAATCATCTAAGCCCATTATATCATTAACATTCCATTCAAAAGAATCAGCTTTTGTTAAGATGGAACAGGCTCTCGCATGAGTATATTGAACATAAGGCCCTGTTGTTCCTTCAAATCGAAGCATATCCTGTAATGAAAACTCTACATTATTTTGCTTTTCATTTTTTAGATCATGGAAAATAATCGCCCCTACCCCTACTTCTTTAGCCACTTCTTTTTTATTGCTCAGACCTGGATTCTTTTCATTTATACTCTTTTCTGCAAGTTCAATCGCTTCATTTATTACTTCTTCTAATAAGATGACTCGACCTTTTCGAGTCGACATTTTTTTCCCATCCTTTAATATAAATCCAAATGAAATGTGTTCTAGTGCTTCAAACCAACTATAGCCCATTTTCTTTAACACTAATTTGATTTGTTGAAAGTGTAGGCTTTGTTCGTGACCTACAATATAAAAAGATTGAGCAAAGGAATAATTTCTTTTTCTATAAATAGCGGCTGCAAGATCTCTAGTCGCATACAAAGTAGCTCCATCCGATTTTCGTATTAGACAAGGAGGCAAGTCGTACTGATTAAGGGAGATGACATCAGCTCCATCTGAACTTTCCAAAATCTCCTTTTTTTCCATTTCCTTTATAACTTCTTCCATTTTATCATTATAAAACGCCTCACCGTGATAGGAATCAAATCGTACATCTAAAAGCTGATATATTTTTTCAAATTCCTTAACCGACTCTTCTCTAAACCATTTCCAGAGAGTGATAGCTTCCTGATCATTGTCTTCTAGTTTTTTAAACCATTCTCTTGCTTCATCTTCAAGGGCTGTTGTTTGATTAGCCTCTTCATGGAATTTCACATATAAGTGTAGCAATTCTTTAATCGGTTGATTCTGAACCTTCTTTTCATGTCCCCATTTCTTATAGGCTACAATTAACTTACCAAATTGAGTACCCCAATCTCCAAGATGATTAATTCGAATAACATGATAACCATTTTTTTCTGCCAAGTTTGCTATCGAATTCCCAATAACGGTCGAGCGAAGGTGGCCCATAGAGAAAGGCTTTGCAATATTTGGAGAAGAATAATCAATCGTAATCACTTTTCCCTTACCTGTTTGATAAGTGCCGTAATTCTCTTCTTTCTCCAAAACTTCTCCGATAATACTGGTGCTAACTGTTTTTTTATTTAGAAAGAAATTTAAGTACGGACCATCAGCTACTATTTTGGAAAAATCATTCGATTGAATTTTTTCCGACAGCTCTTTAGCGATTAGATGTGGTGGTTTTTTCCATATTTTTGAGAGAATAAAGCAAGGGAATGCCCAATCTCCTTGCTGATCAAGCTTCGGTCTCTCTAATACTTTGGTCAGCTCCTCTTTACTTAAAATAGATAAATTTTCTTGTAATAGGTCGATCACGATTTTTTTCGTGTTCATTCTCCAGCCATCTCCTTTTATCCATATAAAAAAGCCTCGTCTCAAAATAAGAGACGAGGCTAACCCGCGGTACCACTCTATTTGTTCAATACAAACATGAACCTACTTTAAGCTGAAATAACGGTTAGCGAACCGGTCATCCCTACTTATTTTCGGGCTAACATCTCAAAAGTGCGCTTCATTATGACTTCAATATTAGGCTCACACCAACCCTAATTCGCTATAAGATCATTCATAACTACTCTCTTTATCACAGATTTATATTTTTTGATAGTATACTTAATAATCCGCCGTATAGCAACTGATTTTTCTGAAATTAGTCCATTTGAATTTGATTACTATATGGTTCAGTTTCCATCATTTGATCATCTGTATATTCAATTCCATAGTAATAAAGAGTATCTCCCATTAGCTCCATATGAATAATTTGAATTTCGTTATCATAATTTGTTAATTCTTCTACCTCTTCCGTCTCTATATTTATTTTAAATACATTACCACCAACTGAGACGGTACCATGAGCGAATCCTTTTATCATATAGATATGCTGATCGTCAAAGTCCCAAATGACTCTTTTTGGCGTTTCATTTTCTGTAGCTTCAGCTATTATTTTCTGTTCTCCACTGATTAAATCAACAAGGTACACATCTCCTAATGTTTCAAAATCATCTGGAGATATATATAATGCCTTCGTTGCTTCTAGGTTTTTCACTGGAATACTAGCGGTCTCTTTAGTAAGGGTTTCAATTTCTCCAGACGGATGAATTAATTCTATGCTAAACTCCTGGGGATTATAACGGATGTCAAATAATTCGACACTCGACTCACTCGCACCACTTCTATCGATATACTTAATCGGCTCATATAATGAATCCATTTGATTATTTTCTTCCTCAGACTTTGAGACTAATGACTCTTCTTGTTCTCCTGTAGTCTGTTCACTATTTGCATCATCTAAATCTTTTTCAGCAACATTATCCTCGTTATGTTCTAAATCTGATGATTCACTTGCACCATTTGTTAACTCTACTGTACTTTGCTGATCCTGCTGACCACAAGCTACTAAAACAAAAAGCATAATCGTTATCATCAAGAATGGTTTCATGTTCATCCTCCTTTTTTATAAATCCCTTCCCTTTTTGTTCCATTTATAATCTTTTATGTCATAATAAATACAGAAGAAAATGTTGGAGTTGATTCAATGCTAAGTTTACAACAAATAAGTAGTATTAGCTTTCTTACCCTTTTATTATTATCACATTCAACAGCTCCCGAATTTACTTGGCCTCATCATAAAGTAGATATTGTATATGACTTTATCAATTATTTAGAGGAAGAAGTATATAGTGAGCAAGTTTATTTATATCATCTCAATACCAACCGTGTTGTCTATAAAAAAAATGAACAACAAAGAGTTCCTGTTGCTTCTTTAACTAAAATCATGACCACATTAATAGCTATTGAGCAGCTTCAAGAGGAAAGCCTAAATAAAAAAATGACCGTTCCAGAGGATATTTTCCCCATGATAATCGATAGAAATTTATCAGTAGCCGGATATTCTCCTAATGAAGAGGTGGAAGCTATCGATTTACTATATGGAACCATGCTTCCTTCAGGAGCGGATGCTTCCATTAGTTTGGCTATTGGTTTATCAGGAACTGAGCAAGAGTTTATTAGACCCATGAATCAAAAAGCGGAGCAGCTAAAAATGGGTAATACCCATTTTTCTAACGTGACTGGAATGGATCAAGATCACCATTATTCAACGGTTGAAGATATGGCCATCTTACTAAAATATGCCCTTAATAACCCATTATTTAAAGATGTTTTTTCAAGTGAAAATTATTCTACAGCAAGCACTAATTTATCAAACGAAGGTTTGTCTTTTCAAAGTCGTATGTTTCATTTATTAGAACAGCAAGAACTAAACGAAAATATCGAATTTATTGGTGGTAAAACAGGCTTTACCAATCAAGCTGGCCTTTGTTTAGCTAGCTATGTTATGATCAACAGCTCAGAAGAGTATCTTTTAATCACAACCGGTGCAGATGGAAACACTCAAACACCACCTTATCATACGAACGATGCTATTACTATTTACAATCAATTAGTTTATTAAATTATTCCATTTTAGATAAGTCTGTATCGGTCCAGAGACATAAAGAACGAATGATTCTACAAATATTAGTGCCCGGCTATTCGCTTCCCCAGACAATTCGCGTTTGGTTGGGAGCTGCCGAATGAATTTTTTTAAATGTGGATTTCGACATGGCCAATTTCTCCCACGGGAGTCTCCGTGCCTTGTGTCCGCTAGCTACTCCTTCTACCCTTTCAAAAAAAACCTTCCTTCTCTCGCAGTAAACTCCTAGCTGAACCTTCGGTTCAACTATACAAAAAAGCACAACCTCTAAAGGTTGTGCTTTTATCGCCTGGCAACGTCCTACTCTTGCAGGGGAACTACCATTGGCGCTGAAGAGCTTAACGGCCGTGTTCGGCATGGGAACGGGTGTGACCTCTTCGCTATCGCCACCAGACTATTTTTTTGGCTGCAGATWAGCGGCGTCCTTCTTCGTTAACGGCTCTCCTTCMRTCATGTCACGTATKTGGATACGTTCCATTCTTTCAGTCGATGGTTGCCTCGAATGACTTGCTTCTCTTTGCCAAATRTTTGAACTCAGATYAGCGGCGTCGTAAGACGAGCTTCTCTTTGCCAAATGGACTTGAATCACCGGTAAAAGGATTACTCGGTTTTATAGCCATTTTATCATGAGAGAATTCTCTCAAAACTAGATAATATGGAAAACAGAATGAATATCAAGAAATATAGGATAAGTCCTCGACCGATTAGTATCTGTCAGCTTCACGTTTGAGAGAATTCTCTCAAAACTAGATAATATGGAAAACAGAATGAATATCAAGAAATATAGGATAAGTCCTCGACCGATTAGTATCTGTCAGCTTCACGTGTCGCCACGCTTCCACACCAGACCTATCAACCTCATCATCTCTAAGGGGTCTTACTGGATTAACTCCATGGGAAATCTCATCTTGAGGGGGGCTTCATGCTTAGATGCTTTCAGCACTTATCCCGTCCACACGTAGCTACCCAGCGATGCTCCTGGCGGAACAACTGGTACACCAGCGGTGTGTCCATCCCGGTCCTCTCGTACTAAGGACAGCTCCTCTCAAATTTCCTGCGCCCGCGACGGATAGGGACCGAACTGTCTCACGACGTTCTGAACCCAGCTCGCGTACCGCTTTAATGGGCGAACAGCCCAACCCTTGGGACCTACTTCAGCCCCAGGATGCGATGAGCCGACATCGAGGTGCCAAACCTCCCCGTCGATGTGGACTCTTGGGGGAGATAAGCCTGTTATCCCCAGGGTAGCTTTTATCCGTTGAGCGATGGCCCTTCCATGCGGAACCACCGGATCACTAAGCCCGACTTTCGTCCCTGCTCGACTTGTAGGTCTCGCAGTCAAGCTCCCTTTTGCCTTTGCACTCTACGAATGATTTCCAACCATTCTGAGGGAACCTTTGGGCGCCTCCGTTACTGTTTAGGAGGCGACCGCCCCAGTCAAACTGCCCACCTGACACTGTCCCTGAACCGGATCACGGTTCGAGGTTAGAATGTCAGCACAGTCAGGGTAGTATCCCACCGACGCCTCCACCGAAGCTAGCGCTCCGGCTTCCAAGGCTCCTACCTATCCTGTACAAACTGTACCAACATCCAATATCAAGCTACAGTAAAGCTCCATGGGGTCTTTCCGTCCTGTCGCGGGTAACCTGCATCTTCACAGGTACTATAATTTCACCGGGTCTCTCGTTGAGACAGTATCCAAATCGTTACACCATTCGTGCGGGTCGGAACTTACCCGACAAGGAATTTCGCTACCTTAGGACCGTTATAGTTACGGCCGCCGTTTACTGGGGCTTCAATTCAGAGCTTCTCCCRAAGGATAACCCCTCCTCTTAACCTTCCAGCACCGGGCAGGTGTCAGCCCCTATACTTCGCCTTGCGGCTTCGCAGAGACCTGTGTTTTTGCTAAACAGTCGCTTGGATCTTTTCACTGCGGCTCTCTCGGGCATACACCCTAACAGAGCACCCCTTCTCCCGAAGTTACGGGGTCATTTTGCCGAGTTCCTTAACGAGAGTTCTCCCGAGCGTCTTAGAATTCTCTTCTCGCCTACCTGTGTCGGTTTGCGGTACGGGCACCTCACACCTCGCTAGAGGCTTTTCTTGGCAGTGTAGAATCAGGAACTTCGGTACTATTTTCCCTCGCCATCACAGCTCAGCCTTCACAAGAAGCGGATTTGCCTACTTCTTAGCCTAACTGCTTGGACGCGCATCCATCAGCGCGCTTACCCTATCTTTCTGCGTCCCCCCATTGCTCAAACGGTGAGGAGGTGGTACAGGAATTTCCACCTGTTGTCCATCGCCTACGCTTTTCAGCCTCGGCTTAGGTCCCGACTAACCCTGAGCGGACGAGCCTTCCTCAGGAAACCTTGGGCTTTCGACGGAGGGGATTCTCACCCCTCTTTTCGCTACTCATACCGGCATTCTCACTTCTAAGCGCTCCACCAGTCCTCTCGGTCTGACTTCACCGCCCTTAGAACGCTCCCCTACCACTCACACCATACGGTGTGAATCCATAGCTTCGGTGATACGTTTAGCCCCGGTACATTTTCGGCGCAGAGTCACTCGACCAGTGAGCTATTACGCACTCTTTAAATGGTGGCTGCTTCTAAGCCAACATCCTGGTTGTCTAAGCAACTCCACATCCTTTTCCACTTAACGTATACTTGGGGACCTTAGCTGATGGTCTGGGCTGTTTCCCTCTTGACTACGGATCTTAGCACTCGCAGTCTGACTCCCGAGGATAAGTAATTGGCATTCGGAGTTTGACTGAATTCGGTAATCCTGTGGGGACCCCTAGTCCAATCAGTGCTCTACCTCCAATACTCTCACCTCGAGGCTAGCCCTAAAGCTATTTCGGGGAGAACCAGCTATTTCCGAGTTCGATTGGCATTTCACCCCTACCCACACCTCATCCCCGCATTTTTCAACATGCGTGGGTTCGGGCCTCCATTCAGTGTTACCTGAACTTCACCCTGGACATGGGTAGATCACACGGTTTCGGGTCTACGACGGCGTACTTCTTCGCCCTATTCAGACTCGCTTTCGCTACGGCTCCGCCTTATCAGCTTAACCTTGCACGACATCGTAACTCGCCGGTTCATTCTACAAAAGGCACGCTGTCACCCATTAACGGGCTCCAACTAGTTGTAGGCACACGGTTTCAGGATCTCTTTCACTCCCCTTCCGGGGTGCTTTTCACCTTTCCCTCACGGTACTGGTTCACTATCGGTCACTAGGGAGTATTTAGCCTTGGGAGATGGTCCTCCCGGATTCCGACGGGGTTTCACGTGTCCCGCCGTACTCAGGATCCACTCTGGAGGAAACGAAGTTTCGGCTACGGGGTTGTTACCCTCTCTGACGGACCTTTCCAGGTCGCTTCACCTACTCCGTTTCTTTTTGACTCCGTATAGAGTGTCCTACAACCCCAAGAGGCAAGCCTCTTGGTTTGGGCTGTTTCCGTTTCGCTCGCCGCTACTCAGGAAATCGCATTTGCTTTCTCTTCCTCTGGGTACTTAGATGTTTCAGTTCCCCAGGTCTGCCTCCTCATATCCTATGTATTCAGATATGGGTACTATCCCATTACGGATAGTGGGTTCCCCCATTCGGATATCCCCGCTTCAAAGCTTACTTACAGCTCCACGAGGCGTTTCGCCGTTCGTCGCGTCCTTCTTCGGCTCCTAGTGCCAAGGCATTCACCGTGCGCCCTTTCTAACTTAACCTTATTACTTCAGATCTCCTTCGCATCTTTTTGTCCTCTTCATGTTTCTCGGTCATGTCATGTACCGATGTACATTCCATTCCTCGAACACTCGAGTCCTCAATCTGCTCGAATCTCTTTGTAATTAATTATCAAAAAGGTTTGATATGAATTCTTGACATTCTCGTTTGTCTATCGTTATAGACTCCGATGAATTTCTGTTTTCTTCTATTATCTAGTTTTCAAAGAAC
>NZ_LTAO01000033.1 GCF_001590785.1 Alkalihalobacillus trypoxylicola | reverse complement strand
TCCATTTCGAAGAACCGGCATTGAACCAGAGGAACCTCTTAATTCAGCTATCTTCGCCAAAGTAATTTCATCGGCTATTCCATTCACTACAAGACCATTCTCACTTTGAAATTGCCTCACGATTTTTTCAGTATCATTCCCATAGACATTTGTTCCATTTCCTGGTACGGGATAACCAATTGCTCCTAAATCTGTTTTTAAGGTCACTGTACTACTATGACGTTTTCCATT
>NZ_LTAO01000032.1 GCF_001590785.1 Alkalihalobacillus trypoxylicola | reverse complement strand
TCTATTTTTACCATGGTAGAAAAGGCTCTCTTTGGTGGTTTGATTGCGATTTTAATTATTTTGCTGTTTTTACGTGACTTTAAATCGACGATTATTTCCATCGTTTCTATTCCGGTTTCATTATTTATGGCACTACTTGTATTAAATTGGATGGATATTAGCTTAAATATTATGACGCTCGGTGCGATAACGGTTGCGATTGGACGAGTGATCGATGACTCTATTGTTGTTGTGGAAAATATATATAGAAGATTACATTTAAAAGAAGAGAAGCTGACAGGGCGTGCTCTTGTTCGGGAAGCGACCATTGAAATGTTT
>NZ_LTAO01000031.1 GCF_001590785.1 Alkalihalobacillus trypoxylicola | reverse complement strand
GCTTACTTACAGCTCCACGAGGCGTTTCGCCGTTCGTCGCGTCCTTCTTCGGCTCCTAGTGCCAAGGCATTCACCGTGCGCCCTTTCTAACTTAACCATTGGCTTCTTATCAACAGCGGATTTCTTCGTCAACTTCTTCTTCTCGGTCATGTCACGTACCAAAGTACGTTCCATTCCTTCAAAGATTCGTTTCCTCGATCTCCTTGTTGCTAATCGCCATACTAATGTCCGAAATTTAATTGAATTAAACTTCTTCCATTATCTTATCAAAAAGGTTTGATATGAATTCTTGACATTCTCGTTTGTCTATCGTTATAGACTCCGATGAATTTCTGTTTTC
>NZ_LTAO01000030.1 GCF_001590785.1 Alkalihalobacillus trypoxylicola | reverse complement strand
CCCATTCGGATATCCCCGCTTCAAAGCTTACTTACAGCTCCACGAGGCGTTTCGCCGTTCGTCGCGTCCTTCTTCGGCTCCTAGTGCCAAGGCATTCRCCGTGCGCCCTTTCTAACTTAACCATTGGCTTCTTATCAACAGCGGATTTCTTCGTCAACTTCTTCTTCTCGGTCATGTCACGTACCGAAGTACGTTCCATTCGTTCAAAGATTCGTTTCCTCGATCTCCTTGTTGCTAATCGCCATACTAATGTCCGAAATTTAATCGAATTAAACTTCTTCCATTATCTTATCAAAAAGGTTTGATATGAATTCTTGACATTCTCGTTTGTCTATCGTTATAGACTCCGATGAATTTCTGTTTTCTTATTATCTAGTTTTCAAAGAACCCTCGCCTACGATGTAGGCTTCTATCGGAAGATAAATTCTTCCAAAACTGAACAAGGCTACTGACTTCAATCACATCAGGTAACACTTCTCAGCCRTGCTTCGTGCTGCCTTGCTCCGAGGAAGCTTACTTCATTAGTAAACACTCGTAGACGCAGGAGCAAAAGCTATGAAGAGAGAAAAAACGTTCTCTCAAAACTGAACAAAAGTACCAAAGCGCATGATGGTCAAACCATCACGTCGACTAGAGTTAAAACTCCATAGAAAGGAGGTGATCCAGCCGCACCTTC
>NZ_LTAO01000029.1 GCF_001590785.1 Alkalihalobacillus trypoxylicola | reverse complement strand
CAAAAAGGTTTGATATGAATTCTTGACATTCTCGTTTGTCTATCGTTATAGACTCCGATGAATTTCTGTTTTCTTCTATTATCTAGTTTTCAAAGAACCCTCRCCTACRATGTAGGCTGATGTTTCAAATCATTCCTTTMAWWAAGGAGTTGATTCGATTGGTGGAGCCTAGCGGGATCGAACCGCYGACCTCCTGCGTGCAAAGCAGGCGCTCTCCCAGCTGAGCTAAGGCCCCGTTACATAATAAAAAATAAGCATAGTTGATCACTTATTTTAAGTGTGCGTATATGGTGGGCCTGAGTGGACTCGAACCACCGACCTCACGCTTATCAGGCGTGCGCTCTAACCAGCTGAGCTACAGGCCCATATAACACAAAKAGAGGAAAAACRTTCTCTCAAAACTGAACAAGGCTACTGACTTCAATCMCATCAKGTAACACTTATATACACGCTTCGTGCTGCCTTGCTCCGAGGAAGCTTACTTCGTAAGTAAACACTCGTAGACGCAGGAGCAAAAGCTATGAAGAGAGAAAAATTGTTCTCTCAAAACTGAACAAAAGTACCAAAGCGCATGCACATAACGATTGAACTTCGACTAACACCCGACACGTCCTGTGTCGAACGTCGAAGTCAGCACATCCTGTGCAAGCTCGACTAGAGTTAAAACTCCATAGAAAGGAGGTGATCCAGCCGCACCTTCCGATACGGCTACCTTGTTACGACTTCACCCCAATCATCTGTCCCACCTT
>NZ_LTAO01000028.1 GCF_001590785.1 Alkalihalobacillus trypoxylicola | reverse complement strand
CAAGCGGGAGACCTATTCAGTGGGCCTTTAAGGCCGAGGCCGGTAAGAGAGGCTTCTAGCCGCAGAGCAAACCACCCGTTACCACGGGTGGTTTTGATTCTTTTTTACGAGCCTATAAAGTCGAGATTTTATTATCGTAATCGTACGTTCACATAATTGTCATCGCTTATGATAAGACAAGCTTTTAGAACAATAGAAAGCGGTCTAAATTGTGTTATAATGTAGCTTGGAAGATTTAGAAAATGAGGAGGTTGGTCATATGTCTCAAGCTCTGATCAATATGTATATTTCCTTTTTTGCCATGTTTTTAATGTTCGTATCGGTTTTAACGGCTTTATTTAGCCGCACTAAATTAAAAGGATTTTGGCAAAAGCTTGTACTGACTATTTCATTTATTTGTTTATGTGTTGCAGGACTCATTGTGTTTGTTATCGTCATTGGTGGTCCAACGGCAACGGCTGACTAAGGTAAATGGTTATTAAAGAAAAGCGAGGTCACATAAATGAAGAAGGTTTTTGTTTTAGTAATCGTTTTGATGATGAGTACATATCTAGTTGGGTGCTTTTATCCAGAAGAGGAAAGAGTTCAAAATCAGGTTCCTTATCCAGAACAGTTAGAATTGGTTCGTAGTGCAGTTGAAAGATTTCAAGAAGACTCTGGAGTATTGCCTATTAAAACATTCGAAGATAGTACTAGTTTATATCAACGCTATCAAATAGACTTTAATCAGCTCGTTCCTCGATATTTACAAGAGCCTCCTGGTACTGCGTTTGAAAGCGGTGGAGTTTATACTTATGTGCTTTGGAATGTCGATGAGGAGCCCGAAGTAAAGCTGATTGATTTAACGACGATGCGTGATATTCAAGAGATGCAGCAAAAGTTAAATGATTATCGTAATCGTCATTCCTATGCTCCTGTAGCTGAGGTACTAAATCACGGTTTGTTTAAGCTTGATTATGAAGCTCTTGGCTACAGTGAAGAGCCTTATGTAAAAAGCCCTTATTACGATACATTTCTACCAATATTGCTAACGAATGATTGGGAAATTATCATTGATTATCAAATAGATTTAAATATTGCTTTAGAGGAGCATGACGGTCAATTTGAGCCTGGTGATGATATTCGTGAGATTTTAATTGCGAATTCTCCTTTTGTACCAAACCGTTCTATCCCCTATACAATCGATGAAAATGGTGAGCCTATTTATAATTATGAAGGTGAATCTTAATATTATTTTTTAAAAGCAAAAAAAGTGGTCTATTGCCTCTTCTATTTTGATATATATATCAATGGAAGGGGCTTTTTTTATGAGAATTCCCCTTCTCGGTAGCAGTAATGAAAGGATTCGATTCAAACTCTTGTCATAAATCGTGGACAACATCATAGAATGGAAGTGTCCATTGATTTAAACGGAATCGATAAATTTCAAATCCTTACATGATCGGGAGGGGATCAAGTGGAAAAGATTGATATTTTTAAAGATATTGCAGAAAGAACAGGTGGCGATATCTATTTAGGAGTAGTGGGAGCGGTTCGAACGGGGAAGTCGACATTTATAAAAAAGTTTATGGAGCTCGTCGTTCTCCCGAACATTACTAATGAATCAGAAAAAGTGCGAGCACAAGATGAACTACCCCAAAGTGCTGCAGGTAAGACCATTATGACGACGGAACCAAAATTTGTACCAAATCAAGCGGTGTCCATTCATGTAGATGAAGGCTTGGATGTAAATATTAGGCTAGTAGACTGTGTGGGGTATGCAGTTCCTGGAGCAAAAGGGTATGAAGATGAGAACGGTCCAAGGATGATTAACACACCATGGTATGAAGAGCCAATCCCTTTTCAGGAGGCGGCTGAAATTGGTACTAGGAAAGTTATACAAGAGCATTCTACACTAGGAGTCGTTATTACAACGGATGGTTCAATAGGTGAAATACCTAGGTATGATTATATTGAATCAGAAACGCGTGTAATTGAAGAATTAAAAGAAGTTGGAAAGCCCTTCATTATGATAATTAATAGTGTAAAACCTTATCATCCAGACACAGAGCAATTGCGACAAAAATTATCTGAGGAACATGATATTCCTGTTCTGACGATGAGTATAGAAAGTATGACAGACCAGGATATTAACAATGTTTTAAGAGAAGTTCTCTTCGAATTCCCAGTTCATGAGGTGAATGTCAATTTGCCTAGCTGGGTGATGGTCCTTAATGAAGACCATTGGTTAAGACAAAGTTATGAAGAATCGGTAAGAGATACAGTCAATGACATAAAAAGGTTACGTGATGTGGATCGAGTAGTAGGTCAATTTTCTGAATACGAATTTATTGATGATGCTAGGTTAGCGGGTATTGAGATGGGGCAAGGGATTGCTGAAATCGATCTATTTGCACCTGATGATTTATATGACCAAGTATTAAAAGAAGTTGTAGGAGTAGAAATTAGAGGAAAAGACCATCTTCTTCAATTAATGCAAGAATTTGCTCATGCAAAATCAGAATATGATCAAGTGGCTGATGCTTTAAGAATGGTTAAGCAAACAGGTTACGGTATTGCTGCTCCGGCTTTGTCTGATATGAGTTTAGATGAACCTGAGATTATTAGACAAGGGGCAAGGTTTGGCGTTCGATTAAAAGCAGTTGCTCCATCCATTCATATGATTAAGGTTGATGTAGAATCCGAGTTTGCTCCTATCATTGGAACAGAAAAGCAAAGCGAGGAGCTCGTTCGATACTTAATGCAGGATTTTGAAGAAAATCCACTATCTATTTGGAACTCTGATATATTTGGTCGCTCTCTCAATTCAATTGTTAGAGAAGGCATTTCTGCAAAGCTATCCCTTATGCCTGAAAACGCAAGGTATAAGCTGAAAGAAACGCTAGAAAGAATTATTAATGAAGGCTCAGGCGGTCTAATTGCCATTATATTGTAAGTCGCTTTTTTAAAAGGCTGCCATAATTGGAGCCTTTTTTATTAGTTGTTTAGAAAACCCCTGGCTATGCCGGGGGTTCAAAAGAGCTTCTAGCGTGGTATTAAAAAAACCTCACTTCATGGTAGGATAAAGTTGGTTTCCCGACC
>NZ_LTAO01000027.1:506-4213 GCF_001590785.1 Alkalihalobacillus trypoxylicola | reverse complement strand
AACGGGAGTCACAGGGGTAACAGGAGCCACTGGAATAACAGGCCCTATCGGGGCAATAGGATTAACGGGTCCAACTGGACCAACAGGACTAACAGGAGTCACAGGGTCAACAGGACAGACTGGTCCGATAGGAATAACCGGAACGACTGGAGTAACCGGTCCAACCGGAGCAACGGGGTCAACCGGTGCAACAGGAATCACCGGTGCAACAGGAGCCACCGGTGTCACTGGAATAACAGGAGTAACAGGAATAACTGGCGCTACGGGAGCTACCGGAGTCCCTGGAATAACAGGAGCAACAGGTNGGAACGACTGGAGTAACCGGTCCATCCGGAGCAACGGGGTCAACCGGTGCAACAGGAATCACCGGTGCAACAGGAGCCACCGGTGTCACTGGAATAACAGGAGTAACAGGAATAACTGGCGCTACGGGAGCTACCGGAGTCCCTGGAATAACAGGAGCAACAGGTTTAACAGGAGTCACTGGACCTACAGGTACAACTGGAGTAACAGGACCCACGGGAATAACCGGGCCTACCGGAGCAATTGGCGTTACCGGTATCACTGGAGTAACAGGAGCAATAGGCCCAACGGGAGCAACAGGAGTCACTGGAGTAACCGGCCCCACAGGGGTGACTGGAGCCACCGGAGCAACCGGGGTCACAGGAGTGACNAGGAGCAATAGGCCCAACGGGAGCAACAGGAGTCACTGGAGTAACCGGCCCCACAGGGGTGACTGGAGCCACCGGAGCAACCGGGGTCACAGGAGTGACCGGAGCAACAGGTTTAACAGGAGTGACTGGACCTACCGGACCTACCGGAGTAACTGGAGTAACCGGTTCAACAGGCCCTACCGGAGTGACGGGTGCTACCGGAAGCAGGGGATTAACGGGAGTCACAGGGGTAACAGGAGCCACTGGAATAACAGGCCCTATCGGGGCAATAGGATTAACGGGTCCAACTGGACCAACAGGACTAACAGGAGTNAGTAACGGGAGTCACAGGGGTAACAGGAGCCACTGGAATAACAGGCCCTATCGGGGCAATAGGATTAACGGGTCCAACTGGACCAACAGGACTAACAGGAGTAACAGGGCCAACGGGAGTCACAGGAGTTACTGGTTTGACCGGAGTAACAGGTGTAACGGGACCAACTGGTCCCATAGGAATAACCGGAGTAACAGGCCCACCGGGGTCAACTGGCGCGACGGGTGTCRCTGGAGTAACAGGTCCAACCGGTCCTACAGGAGTGACAGGGATAACAGGAGTCACTGGACCTACAGGTACAACTGGAGTAACAGGAACCACGGGAATAACCGGGCCTACCGGAGTAACTGGTGTGACCGGAGCAATTGGCGTTACCGGTATCACTGGAGTAACAGGTCCAACAGGAGCAATAGGCCCAACGGGAGCTACGGGAGTAACGGGTCCAACCAGCCCAACGGGAGCAACAGGTGCCACAGGAATAACGGGACCTACTGGTGTGACAGGATTATCAGGCGCTACCGGAGCACCAGGGGTAACGGGAGTCACTGGCGCTTCAGGTGTTACAGGCCCGACTGGAATCACCGGACCAATCGGAGTCACTGGACCGACAGGAGTAACAGGAACCACGGGTCCAATCGGAGCCACCGGGGTAACTGGTATTACCGGAGCCACAGGTACAACAGGGATTACTGGGGTAACTGGGGTCACAGGGACAACGGGAGTAACAGGAGTAACCGGGCCTACCGGAGTCACAGGAGTGACAGGGATAACAGGAGATACGGGAGTAACCGGAGTCACCGGGATAACCGGACCTACCGGTCCTACAGGAGCAATAGGACCAACGGGTGCAACAGGAATCACCGGACCAATCGGAGTAACAGGAGTGACAGGACCAACAGGGCCAACGGGAGCCACAGGTACAACAGGGATTACTGGGGTAACTGGGGTCACAGGGACAACGGGTGTAACCGGTGCCACCGGAGTAACAGGAGCAACCGGTGCAACTGGAATTACAGGAATAACGGGTCCAACCGGTCCTACAGGAGTGACAGGCCCAACAGGGGTGACTGGAGCCACCGGGCCTACTGGAGTCACGGGGATAACAGGAGTCACCGGGATAACCGGACCTACCGGTCCGACAGGAGCAATAGGACCAACGGGTGCAACAGGAATCACCGGACCAATCGGTGTAACTGGAGTGACAGGACCAACAGGGGTAACTGGGTATACGGGTCCGACAGGGCCAACGGGAGTCACCGGTTCAACAGGGATTACTGGGGTAACTGGACTCACAGGAGCAACAGGAGTGACAGGATCTACCGGAGCAACTGGGGCTACAGGGGTAACGGGAGTCACCGGGGTGACAGGATCAACAGGAATCACGGGAGCCACTGGTTCGACTGGTGCCACAGGGCCTATCGGAGCAACAGGTACAACTGGTCCAACGGGACCGACGGGAGCCAACGGTGCAACTGGAGTCATTGGAGTAACAGGACCCACAGGTGTCANAGGGCCTATCGGAGCAACAGGTACAACTGGTCCAACGGGACCGACGGGAGCCAACGGTGCAACTGGAGTCATTGGAGTAACAGGACCCACAGGTGTCACCGGTGCCACTGGAATAACAGGAGTCACAGGAATAACGGGTCCTACTGGGGTGACAGGATTAACAGGCGCTACAGGAGCAACAGGGGTCGCCGGGGTAACTGGACTCACAGGATCAACAGGGCCAACCGGAGCAACAGGAGTCACCGGAGCAACAGGAGCTGCAGGGGTAACTGGTATTACCGGAGCAACAGGTACAACTGGCCCAACGGGAGTAACAGGAGTTACGGGAATAACTGGAACAACCGGAGTTACGGGAATAACTGGAACAACCGGCCCGACAGGAGTAACCGGACCTACAGGGCCAACGGGTGTAACCGGTGCTACCGGAGCGACAGGAGCACCAGGTCCTACTGGTTCAACCGGATTAACCGGTTCGACTGGAGCAACTGGCGCTACAGGAATAACGGGTCCAACCGGTCCTACTGGAGTGACAGGGATAACAGGAGCTACCGGTGTCACTGGAGTAACGGGTATAACAGGCCCGACTGGAATCACAGGAGTTACTGGAGTAACGGGTATAACAGGCCCGACTGGAATCACAGGAGTTACTGGAGTAACGGGAGCAACAGGACCAACCGGAGCCACGGGAATCACAGGGACAACGGGAGTCACGGGTCCTACTGGAGCAACAGGAGCAACAGGTTCTACCGGTCCAACAGGACCTACCGGAGCAACTGGGGCTACAGGGGTAACGGGAGCAACCGGAGCTACAGGACCTACTGGGTCAACGGGAACCACAGGAGCAACAGGAATAACGGGAGTCACGGGTGTTACAGGAATAACCGGAGCAACTGGAGTCACAGGGGTAACCGGCCCTACGGGGCCAAGCGGAGTAACAGGAGCCACTGGTGTAACTGGCTCAACGGGAGTAACCGGTTCAACAGGGATTACTGGGGTAACTGGAGTCACGGGATCGACAGGAGTAACCGGCCTAACGGGAGTCACAGGACCGACAGGAGCCACAGGGTCGATTGGAATAACCGGGATAACCGGAATTACCGGACCGACAGGAGCAACAGGAGCCACCGGTGTCACTGGAATAACAGGAGTAACAGGAATAACTGGCGCTACGGGAGCTACCGGAGTCCCTGGAATAACAGGAGCAACAGGTT
>NZ_LTAO01000027.1:0-390 GCF_001590785.1 Alkalihalobacillus trypoxylicola | reverse complement strand
AGGAGCAATAGGCCCAACGGGAGCAACAGGAGTCACTGGAGTAACCGGCCCCACAGGGGTGACTGGAGCCACCGGAGCAACCGGGGTCACAGGAGTGACAGGGTCAACGGGAGTCACTGGCGCTACCGGAGCAACAGGGGTTACAGGAGTAACCGGAATAACAGGCTTGACAGGAATTACAGGGCCAACGGGAGTCACGGGTCCTACTGGAACAACAGGAGCAACGGGTCCAACCGGTCCAACCGGGTTAACCGGGGTAACAGGCCCGACCGGCTCAACGGGAGTCACAGGAGTTACTGGTTTGACCGGAGTAACAGGTGTAACGGGACCAACTGGTCCCATAGGAATAACCGGAGTAACAGGCCCACCGGGGTCAACTGGCGCGACGGG
>NZ_LTAO01000026.1 GCF_001590785.1 Alkalihalobacillus trypoxylicola | reverse complement strand
GGAGATGACCCAGGCAGCTTAAATTCATTTTCAAAAATCAATAAAATGAAAATTGGATTCTTGCGTGATTCATGAGATAGGCTTTATGAAATTGATTCATTTAACAAATTTTTAATGACTCCTATTCATTATGTTCAATATGTTCTTTAAATGCTTTTTCTAGCTTCTGAACAACTTGGATAGGTTCATGACCTTCAATTTCATGACGTTCTACCATTACCTTGATTTCACCATCTTTTACTAAAGCAAATGATGGAGAAGAAGGAGCATATCCTGTAAAATATTCTCTTGCTTTTGAAGTCGCTTCTTTATCTTGACCAGCAAATACCGTGACATAACGATCTGGCTGAACATCATAGTTTTTCATATAAGCAGCTGCTGGTCTAGCAATGCCTCCCGCACAGCCACACACTGAATTCACCATAACTAATGTTGTGCCTTTATTTTGTAAAACTTGATCTACTTCCTCACTAGTTTTTAATTCCGTATAACCCGCCTCTGTAATCTCTTGTCTAGCTACTTGTACAACATCGTTCATGAAAAAATTAAATTCCATTGTAAAACCTCCTATTACATGATGTAAAACTTCTTTTTAAAGCCATTGTACATGGGATAGTATAAAAAAACCAATATTTTATTTCAACAAGCCAAAACCTTTATTGCAAAGCTTCTCTCAAAGCTTCTATATTTTGGTTCATGAGCGAGAAATAATCTTCTTGTTTCTCAATATCATTAGGCATAAGAACTTCTAGATTATGCAAGTATAAAGGTTCTGTATTCGTCTCAGACTGTACCACCTCAGCCATTTTTGAAGGGATATTTTGCTCAAACATAATATGGTTGATACTATATTCGGAAGTCATTTCGATAATTGCCTGAATCTGTTTTAAAGACGGCTCGTCCGTACCAGTCAATCCCGTAATCCCTATTTGCTCTAACCCATATCTTGTTTCCCAGTATCCATAACCTGCATGTGAAACAATAAATTGCGTTTTCGTTGAATTCATGACCATTTCTGCAAAATGGTGATCTAACTCTTCTAAGTCTGCTTTTAATTGTAAATAGTTATTCTCGAACTCCTCTTTTTGTTCTGGCAAAACTTCTATTAGTGATTCCGTTATATTTTCAGCCATTTTTATCGCTAATAGAGGATCAAGCCAAATATGAGGATCCTGGTCATGGTGATGATGTTCCCCATCACGATGATGATCTTCGTCATGCTCGTGTTCATCATGGTTGTGGTGCTCTTCGTCATGCTCATGTTCATCATGGTGATGATGATCCTTATCTTCATGTATATCAAGAGTATTGGTTGCTAATGAAATATCTTTTGATGCTTCTACTATCGTTACATCCTCTTTTTCAAGGGCTGTAATCAAGCTATTAACAAACCCTTCTAAACCAGCGCCATTATATAAAAACATATCTGCTTCGGCTACTTCAATCATATCTTTTGGTGTAGGCTCGAATGTGTGTGCGTCAGAACCAGCAGGGATCATATTTTTTACTTCTACATAATCTCCACCAATTTTTTCTGCAAAATCTTGAAGTGGATAAATCGTCGTAAAAATAGTTAGTGGTTCATCACCCTGTTCGTTCATCTCATTCTCTTGTTCAGAAGAATTTTCAGAAGCACAAGCACTTAATTGGATAAAACCTATCAATAATAAACTAAATATAAGTATTTTTTTATCGAACAACTTTAATCTCTCCTATTTCGTAACTATTACGCTTTACTACTGTTCGAATTATATCGGAATGTTTACGGTTTGTAAACTATTAAAGTTGTTGAATGATTTTCCAAAAGCTTTTATATCCGTTACGTATATTCTCTTTAGCTAAAGCAGAAAAAAAAGCACCTCACACTATGAAGTGAAAGGTACTGACTGACTTAATAGATAGATGTATGGTCTTCGTTTATTTTTTCAAGGTTTTCTTTAACCTGCGCAAGAAACTTCCCACAAATCAGTCCATCCAAGACACGATGGTCAATCGATAAGCATAAATTGACCATGCTTCTAATCGCTATCATATCACCTTGGTCTGTCTCTAAAACAACAGGGCGCTTCACAATAGATTCTATCGATAGTATAGCGGCTTGAGGAAAATTAATAATAGGTGTAGATAGGACTGAACCAAAAGCACCTGTATTATTCACTGTAAAGGTTCCTCCTTGAACATCTGCTGATTGCAACGTTCCTTTTCGTACCTTTGTCGCTAAATCATTAATTTCCCTTGCTAAGCCTTTAACTGTTTTTTCGTCTGCTGCTTTAATGACAGGAACAAATAAAGCCTCTTCTGTAGCGACAGCTAAAGATAAATTGATATCTCTTTTTTGAATAATTTTATTTTCTGCCCACATACTATTCATTTGAGGATAAACCTTAAGAGCTTCTACAATTGCCTTTGTAAAAAACGGAAGATAGGTTAAGTTAATTCCTTCTTTTTCTTTAAAAGAGGCTTTAACCTTATTACGGAAGTTGACTAAATTCGTCACATCCACTTCGATCATCATCCATGCATGAGGAGCCTCCTGCTTACTTCTGACCATATTAGCAGCTATCGCTTTTCGTATCGGCGTTAGTGGAATAGCAAGATCCCCTTCAGCTGTTGAGATACTATTTTCGACAGTATGTTTGCTTGTTACTTCTTTAGTTGGAGAATAGTCTTCATTTTTGATCGATGTTGGTTGTTTTTGGTCACCTTTATCGATGATTTGTTGTACATCTTTCCTTGTTATTCTACCACCTTTTCCAGTTCCCTCTATATCTTCTAATTGAATACCGTGCTCACTCGCCATTTTTAAAACAGCTGGAGAATACCGTTTACTTTGGTCCTGTTTGGTCGATTCCTTATTTTCAGAACCCTCATTTTGAGTGTCTGAAGCGGCTTCTTTTTCTGAATCAACACTATCATCTTTTTGTTCACTTTCAACTTCTATCGAGCATATGAGAGTTCCAACAGCTACCGTGTCATCTTCTTGAACAAATAATTCTTTTATGACTCCGGTGAAGCTCGAAGGGATTTCTGCATTTACTTTGTCTGTAACAACTTCTGCTATCGGTTCATATTTTTGAACGGTGTCACCCGGAGCAACAAGCCACTTATTAATCGTACCTTCTGTTACGCTCTCACCTAGCTGAGGCATTTTCATTTCTTTCTTCATTTGTAGGCTCCTTTCCCGTTAAAATTCCGCTAATTCTTTAATGGCACGTGCGACTTTATCAGGATTAATCATAAATCGCTTCTCCAAATTCGGAGCATAAGGCATAGCAGGTACATCCGGTCCAGCAAGTCTTTGAATAGGCGCATCTAAGTCGAATAAACAGTGCTCTGCTATAATCGCTGCTACTTCACTCATAATGCTTCCTTCTTTATTGTCTTCCGTTATTAAAAGTACTTTTCCAGTTTTACTTGCCGCTTCGATAATAGACGTCTGGTCTAATGGATAGACGGTTCTCAAATCTAATATGTGAGTACTTATTCCCTCTTGCTCCAGCTTCTCGGCTGCTTGAAGAGCAAAATGAACGGCAAGACCGTATGTAATAACTGTGACATCTGTTCCTTGTCGTTTGATATCTGCCACTCCAATTGGAAGTGTATAATCATCATCTGGAACTTCACCTTTAATTAGACGATAGGCTCGCTTATGCTCAAAAAACAATACCGGATCTTCATCACGAATGGCCGCCTTTAACAATCCTTTTACATCATAAGGTGTGGATGGCATCACAATTTTTAGTCCTGGAACATTTGCAAATAAAGCTTCAACTGATTGAGAATGATACAAAGCTCCATGTATTCCCCCTCCATAAGGAGCTCGGATAGTGATAGGACAAGACCAATCATTATTAGAACGGTACCTTATTTTGGCTGCCTCAGACACGATTTGATTGACTGCTGGCATAATAAAATCAGCAAATTGCATTTCCGCTACTGGACGCATTCCGTACATAGCAGCACCGATTCCAACTCCAGCTATTGCTGATTCTGCTAGAGGAGTATCAATGACTCTTTCTGAGCCAAATTGTTCATATAAACCCATCGTAGCTCGAAAAACTCCGCCTCTAGCTCCGACATCCTCTCCTAAAATGAACACTTGCTCGTCGCGTTCCATTTCTTCTCGTAGTGCTAAGGTTACTGCTTCTATATATGAACGAACTGCCATACTAAACTTCCTCCTTATTTGCGTAGACATGATCAAAAGCAGTTTCTGAATCTGCATATGGTGCTTCTTCTGCATATTCTGTTGCTTCATTAACCAACTTATCTACTTCTGCATGAAGGTCCTTCAATTGATTATCATTTAACAAATCAGCTTCTTTTAAATATTGAGCAAATGTAATAATGGCGTCTTTTTCTTTCGCCATATTTACCTCATCCTGAGAACGGTAGGTTTTATCATCATCATCACTTGAATGTGGCATTAATCTGTAACATACCGCTTCAATCAATGATGGCCCTTCGCCATTCAACGCTCTTTCATGAGCCTGTTTTACAGCTTCATAAACAGCCAATGGATCATTTCCATCAACGGTAACACCTGGCATTCCGTATCCAATTGCACGGTCAGATACTTTTTCGCAGGCTAGCTGTTTCTCTATGGGAACAGAGATGGCGTATTTATTATTCTCACACATAAAAATGACAGGTAACTTATGTACTCCTGCAAAGTTAGCACCTTCATGAAAATCTCCTTGATTAGAGGAGCCTTCTCCAAAAGTCGTAAAGGTAACAAACTCTTCTTTATTTAATCGACCAGCTAGGGCGATTCCTACAGCATGTGGAACTTGTGTTGTTACTGGTGAAGATCCGGTCACAATTCGATTTTTCTTTTGTCCGAAATGTCCCGGCATTTGCCTACCACCTGAGTTCGGGTCTTCCCCCTTGGCAAAGGCTGATAGCATTAAATCCTTTGCTGTCATACCAAAGCGTAATACTGTACCAACATCTCTGTAATACGGCAAAATATAATCCCTTTTTTCATCTAATGCGAATGCGGCTCCTACTTGTGCGGACTCTTGACCTTGACATGATACAACAAAAGGAATTTTGCCTGCACGATTTAATAACCACATTCTTTCATCAATTTTTCTAGCTAATAGCATCATTTTATACATTTCCAAAACATCTTCATCCGATAAACCTAACGCAATGTGACGTTCTTTTGACATCGTTTTTCCTCCCTACATATGGATAGCTAGTCCATCAACAGCAAGGGCAGCTTCACCCATGATTTCCGACAATGTCGGATGAGGATGGATCATTTCGGCTATTTCAAAATCAGCAGCATCTAGCACTTTAGCTAATGCAGCCTCTGAAATTAAATCTGTAACATGTGGTCCAATCATATGAACCCCTAATAAATCCTGATTGTTTTGATCGGCTATAATTTTTACAAAGCCTTCTGCTTCTCCATATACTAGAGCTTTTCCTATAGCTTTGAACGGGAATTTCCCCACTTTTATAGAATGCCCACGTTTTTTGGCTTCTTTTTCTGTTAATCCTACACTAGCAATTTCAGGACGACTATATACACATATCGGTACCGTTTGTTCGTCTACAGCTTCTACTTTTTTTTGCAAAATATGGTCAACAGCTTTCATTCCTTCATGAGTAGCCACATGAGCCAGCTGAAGACCTCCAATCACATCACCAATTGCGTAAATATGTGATTCCTTTGTTTGATAGTACTTGTTTACTTGAATAAAGCTGTTTTCTAGCTCTATTTCCGTATTACTAATTCCGATATCCTCAGTATTTGCCTTTCTTCCTACTGACACGAGTATCTTTTCAGATTGGAATAAGGTTACTTCGTTATTCACTTCTGCTTCAATACTTATGGATTGATTCTCTGTCTTTAAACTAGTACCATCTACTTTTGCATTCGTTACAATTGTAATCCCTCTGTTTTCTAATAACCGCTTTGCTTCATTAGAAATGTCCTGATCAGACTGAGGAAGTATGTCTTGACCATATTCAAGTATCGTAACTTCTACACCAAAGTCATTAAGCATAGAAGCCCATTCTACTCCAATAACCCCTCCACCGACAATGATTATCGATTTTGGTAACTCCTTTAATGCTAACGCACCATTCGATGTTAATACCTTTTCCTCATCCATATTCAATCCAGGAATGGTACTTGGAGAAGAGCCTGTAGCTATTATAACATTTTGAGGAACGAGCATTACATTTTCAGAACCATCATTCATCTCTACCGAAATCGTTCCGGGTGTGGGGGAAAAGATAGAAGGACCTAAAATTCTACCTGTTCCTTCATAAATATTAATTTTTCCCTTTTTCATTAATGATAGTACTCCTTGGTGCAGTTGGTTTACCACTTCTTCTTTACGTTTTTGAGCTTTAGTAAAGTTTAAAGTTAATTCACCAATTTCTACTCCATATTGCTCGGCTTTTTTTGCCGTTGCGTATACCTCTGCACTTCTTAATAATGCTTTACTCGGTATGCATCCATTATGTAAGCAAGTACCACCAACCTTAGCTTTTTCTACAATCGCAACTTTTAGGTTATGTTGAGCTGCTCGGATAGCGGCTACATATCCTCCTGTTCCTCCACCTAGAATGACTAGATCATATTCTTCAGCCATGTCTCTTCCTCCTTCAAAAGCTACCAACTAAATTCACTTTTCTTAAAGCTAGAAGTTTAATTATTTTCTTCGAGATAAAATGTGGTGACTATCTTGTAAAAACTGTCTTCTAGATTGTTTCATTCGAGCGATTCTTTCTTCAGCCATTCTATCAGCTGCTAGTGCTGTTGGTATTTGATCTCTTTGTGATATTTCAAAAACTTTTTCTACGTTTTGGTAAATCGTTTCGACTTTTTTCAAAGCTCGCTCACGATTGTATCCATTTAACTCATCTGCAACATTAATCACTCCACCTGCATTAATCACATAATCTGGCGCATAATAAATCCCTAATTCATGTAATATCTTACCATGGCGTTCTTCTTTTAACTGATTATTTGCAGCACCTGCAATAGCCTTTGCTTTTAATTGAGGTATAGATTGGTCATTAATAGATGCACCTAAAGCACATGGTGAAAAAATATCGCAATCTACTGCCCAAATATCTTGAGGATCAACTGCTTCTGCACCGAATTCCTCAACAGCCCGTCCGACAGCCTCTTTATTTATATCGGTTACAACCAATTTTGCTCCTTCTTCATGCAAGAATTTACACAAGTGATAGGAAACATTCCCAACTCCTTGCACTGCTACCGTTTTCCCGCTTAAATCAGGACTACCAAATGCAGCTTGAGCGGTTGCCTTCATACCAACAAACACTCCGTATGCGGTCACTGGAGAAGGATTTCCACTTGAACCATATTTAGCAGAAACACCAGTCACGTAATCGGTCTCCTGAAAAATTAGGTCCATATCTTCCTCGGTTGTTCCGACATCTTCTGCTGTTATGTATCGGCCATTTAGCCCTTGAATATAGCGGCCAAAAGCACGGAAAAGTTCTTCATTTTTATCTTTACGTGGATCACCTATAATAACGGTTTTTCCACCACCTAAATTAAGTCCTGCAGCTGCATTTTTATAGGTCATTCCTTTTGCTAAGCGCAAAGCATCTTGAAAAGCAGCTTCTTCATTTTCGTACATCCACATACGAGTACCGCCAAGTGCAGGTCCTAAAGTTGTATCGTGGATCGCAATAATTGCCTTCAAACCGGATGTTTTATCCTGACAAACTACTACTTGTTCATAATCATACTGTTCCATTTCTTCAAAAAGTTTCATTGTCTTACCTCCTCGTTCTTCCTACCAACCATCATGATTATAAAGTAATTTTTAGAAATACTTTACTACTATCATAATTGAACATTGGAAGAGAAGCACGTTTATGCTGTAGTAGAGTAATTGAGCAAAGCTTATCCTACTATATTCATTATTTTTCAATATTGATTTCTATTATATACAAAATTAAGACTATGTCCTAATTGTAGCTCTTATATTTACTCTCTTTACTATTACTCAAATTTCAAAAAGTTGCAACCTTTTAAGCTGTACAATCTTTTGTTTTTTGTTAAAATTGGAATAGCTTTTAAATAATTCTCAATTGAAAGAGGCATAAAAATGGGACGCTTTTTAGCACTAACAATATTAATTATTCCTGGAGTTATTGCAGGGTTTGGAATTAAGTTAATGAGAGACTCTTTATTTCAAATAAGTAATATTTCTTTTTTACCTTTAGCACTAGAGTTTGTTTTAGGTATTATTTTATTTTTGGCAGGATTAAGCTTTATCGCTGGCTTTATTTTTTATCGTGACAAAAAAAATGGAAAAATCCCTCCAAAAAAACAGAAGGATTTACAATAGATACAGATACTTATTGTGGCTTCTTCAAAAACAGCCCTAATTGATCAAACCAGTTTAATAATGGTCTTCTTTCAATAAAAGTCGTTAGCGATATACGTTCCGCTAATAACATGAAGATTAGAATTATACCGATCATCAGCCATTGTATTTGCGGTGTAGCTATTGTAATGGTCCAAAGAGCAAAAATAGCTCCAACTGTTGTTGCACCATTATCACCTAACATAGCAATTCGATGACCTTCCATTATAAGTAATATATACAATACAGTTAGTAAATAAACCACAATTGTAAAAGAAGGCGTAAAGCCATAAGCGAGTAGTATAAACCAGAAAACCAAGCTTACCTTCCATACCCGCAAAGGTCTCGTATCTAAAAGGTTGGTTAAATGAGGAAATAAAAATAGCAAAAAAAAGTACCTAAGTGCCGTTATGAGGTTATCTGGTTCAAATATTAATACCATATAAAACGCTGCTACAGCGGTACCGATAATTTTAATGATACCCGTTGTAATTTCTTTTTCATTCCACAAATATTTCAGATGACCCTTTATTCCTTTTGGAGCGTCCGCCCCTAATAAGTCATCTACAAAGCCTATTATCCAAATAATCACAATATAGACTAAGGCCATTTTGCTCGTTGCAATATAGTTGGATAATTGAAAGTCCGTTAAGAGAGAAAATGAGAACAATACGACAACCCCTAAGCTATAGGGTATTTCATTTCCTTCAAAATTACGAACCGTCCACCCCACTGATTGAAACGCATATAAACTTAAGACGGCCATTATAGGTAATAAAAATATAGAAATATACATTTTATACCTCTTTCCATACTCTTTTAATATCGATCCACTGCTTATAGCGATGCCAAACCCCTTTTAGTGTCCTTCCCATTTCTCGATGCATCATACTCGTTTCTATCTCCAGAATACTTGCTCTTGCTCGTATCAGTCTTACATTCATTTCTGTTTCAATTCCAAACCTCTTCGATTTTATAGGCATTAAATAAGGAAGCCATTTACGATGAAAAACTCTTTGACCAGATAATGGTGATTCTAAACGAACTCCCGTTTCTTTCCATATTAACGTTTGGACTCTTTTTTTAATAAAACCAAACCCTGCTTGTCTACCTGGTTTCATTTTTGAAATAACTAGATCTGCCTTATGATTAATCACCGCTTCAATTAATAAAGTAGCCTCGGATGCACTTTCGCCTAAATCAGCATCAAGGCATAATATGAAATCACCCTTTACTTTTTGAAATGCCTTTTGTAAAGCAAATCCTTTTCCATAATTCTTCGTTAAATGAATGACATGATCCGAATATTGACTAGCAATATCAATCGTACGATCAGTGCTACCATCGTTAATGACAATAATTTCTTTCGTATATGGTAAGGCTTTTACAGCTCTTAGTGTTTGTGCCAAACTATTTTGTTCATTGTAAGCTGGGATGACAACACTAATTGTTGGCAATTATAAACTCTCCTTTTTCCACTTGTCATATAATTTAAATGGTAAAAGTAATTGGCGAGAAATAGTCGTTAATAATTTAATGGTTTTGTTCACGCCTTTAAAACTTTCCGATAACTGAAACTGAATTTTATTGCTTCTATAAAGCTGATGAATTCCTTTCAAATCCGTCATTTTATTACCTGCTTGTATTCTACTTAAAATACTCGAACTCATCCCAGATCTACCTTTTTCCAAAAACTCACTCATACCTATACGGCAACCAATTAAGTAAAGATGCTTAGCATCGGACCAATAAGTTAAGTAAATAGCAAGGTCTTCACTAGTCCCAACAAAAGTAAATTCAGAAACTTTATCACAACCTAGTGCATTTACTCTTTCTATGGCAGGAGACTGTCCAGTAAGATAACGATGACAAATGATTTCCGCATCACATTTTAAGGATGTATTCGAAACAGAATCCATATCCCCAACGATGAAATGTGGCTTTAAGTCAAGAGAAAGTAGGCTATCAGCTGCACCATCTACCGCCACAATGATTGCATTTAACTGCTTTATTTTTTTCTTCATCGCTTTAATATCTTTTTCATAATAGGCATTCCTGGCAATAATAAAGACTGGTTTACCTTCTACCTTTTTCATACAATTAGGTAAACCTATAGGTTGCGAAAAATGGGCTAATTCTTTGTCCATGTAGGAAACAGAATTTGTGATAAAATTTTTGAAAGTTGAGGAGTAATTTTCCTTTGCTTGTTCATTCAATACATTTACTTTATTTAATTCATAAGGCTGTAAATCACATACCTTGTTTTGCTTAAAATAAAGTTGATTATTCAAAATCTCAACATAAACATCATTTAATTGTTCAAGAGCTCTTCGTTCTTGTTGTGTTTTAACGTGACAATCATATACTTCTATTCCAGCATGTAAAAGCCTCTCGACCTGATTGTGTTCATATTTACCACTCATTGAATTTTCTATATTCAAAATCACCTTTACTTCTTTCTTGATAAGTCCGTCTACGGCTAAACTATCCAAATCTTCGTGTTCTAACAAAACAATCTTATGATCTTTAGGTAATTGTTTCAGTAGTTTTTTTGTACTTGAATGAGAAAATAATAAACCTTCCATAGCATACCTAAAACCTTTCTTTTTCTCTTTGTTTTTTAGTATGTTCTATTAATCAAAAAAAAACGCTCTCATTATAAAAAAAGCGGAGGATATTTTATTCAAATAAATCAATTTCATCATTCATATCTTATAATTAAAACGGAACGAAAACCGAACATTTTGGTTTTTGATTTCCACTTTAGGTAGATGCTTTCCCAAGGGCTTGTCTTCAGCTAACTCCGACTTCGCAGGGCTTCGTCAGAGTGGATCTTCAAACGGCGCTGATCCTTTGGGAGTCACTACCTACCGTTTCAATCAAGAAGTTAGTTCACAAACATTCAAGACATTTTATAATGAAAACCGAACATTTTGGTTTTTGATTTCCACTTTAGGTAGATGCTTTCCCAAGGGCTTGTCTTCAGCTAACTCCGACTTCGCAGGGCTTCGTCAGAGTG
>NZ_LTAO01000025.1 GCF_001590785.1 Alkalihalobacillus trypoxylicola | reverse complement strand
GATTTCTCAATGACTAACATTGACGAGATACCTTGTATCTCTTTAATTCGCTTGGCTTTTGTTCAGTTTTCAAAGAACTTGTATCGCTCGATGGCGACTTGATTAGCTTAACATTTTTAAAAACTTATGTCAAACAGTTTTTTTAGCTTTCGACTTGATTCGCCTTGTGACGACAAGAAATAATATAACATGTTCTTGAATAGAATTGCAACTACTTTTTTTGAAAAACTTCTATTAATTCATTTTGTTCTTATATAATACTAGAATATACGTATCAAAACAAAAAAACCTTGCTTTTAAGCAAGGTTTTTCAAATACAATTATTTTAACCATATTAGATAACTTAAGAATACGATAAACAATACGTACATAAGTGGATGAACCTGCTTCCACTTACCTTTACAAATCATTGTAATAGGATAGAAAACAAATCCAAGAGCAATACCTGTTGCAATACTATACGTTAAAGGCATAGCCAAAACAGTGAAAAAGGCTGGAATAGCAACTTCAAGCTTCTTCCATTCAATCTGACCAAGAGCTGTTGCCATCATAACACCTACTAATATTAACGCAGGTCCAGTTACAGCTGGGGTAATTACACCAAGTAGAGGTGAGAAAAATAGAGCTAACAAGAAAAATAAAGCCGTAATGACAGAGGTGAAACCAGTACGACCACCCGCTCCAACACCTGCCGCTGATTCCACATAAGATGTTGTAGTTGAAGTCCCTAGAATCGCTCCAATAGGCGTTGCAGTCGAGTCTGCAAGTAACGCTCTTCCTGCTCGAGGTAATTTATTATCTTTTATAAAACCAGCTTGGTTCGCTACTCCGTAAAGAGTTCCAGCTGTATCAAAGAAATCTACAAACAAAAAGGTTAATATAACGACTAGTAGTTGAAGAGTAAACACACTTGAAAAATCAATCGCAAATAGCTGTCCAAAAGTAGGAGCTAAACTTGGCGGCATCGCTACAGGAGAACCCGGCCAAGAAATTTGACCAAAAATCAGACCAACAATTACTGTCGCAATCATTCCAAAGAAGATTCCGCCCTTCAATCCGATAACTAAGAAAATAACTGTTACTGTTAAACCAAAAACAGTTAATAACACTTCTGGCTGACCTAAGTTACCTAAAGCAACAATCACTTCATCAGCCGGATCTCTAACAATAACTCCAGTATTCTGCAATCCAATAAAAGCAATAAAAAGCCCAATACCTGCACCTGCTGCATATTTCATTTCAGCCGGAATAGCATTAATGACTGTTTCTCTCACATTACTTATGGAGAGAATCATAAATAATATACCCGAACAGAAAACACCGAATAAAGCAACTTGCCACTCAATGCCCATTCCCATAACAACTGAGAAAGTAAAGAAAGCATTTAAGCCCATTCCTGGTGCTAAAGCTATTGGATAATTAGCTAATAATCCCATTAATAGAGTAGCTAACGCTGCCGATAATGCTGTTGCTACAAAAACCGCACTTTCATCCATACCTGTTAACGAAAGCATTTGCGGATTAACAAATAAAATATAAGCCATTGCTAAGAAAGTAGTTGTACCCGCTACAGATTCTGTTCTTAAATCTGTATTGTTTTCTTTAAACTTAAAAAATTGAGCAATGCGTTCCATCTATTTCCTCCTAGATTTTCACCATAACCTTCTTTACAGGAACAAAAGAAGAAAGAAAAAAAATAGAATAAGTGCTGACTTATAGACGCTCTACTCCTATAAAAACTACATGATTATTAGTAAGAGTTTTATAATAGATAATCCATCGTAGTCAAGCCATTTTACGGTAGCTTGGTAGAGACGTACAGACCTTATTCCTGTAATTATACGATATGGTAAATATTCATTTTCATGTGCACAAATGAAGTTTATCAAGTTGTTATGAGATTGTCAATCCAAAATCCGAACATTAATTAATTAAATTATCTATAATGTTCGTTGATTGTATTTCTATTATATTAATTGTTTTCATCCTTCATTTTATCTGTCCCTATTTTTTTGTGTTTTTCGTAATCTATCAAAAAGCAGTTACAGCTCTTATAAAAATCATTCATTTTTGTATAGAAAATTTTGCGCATGAACTACTTGCACTTTACGTTACGTAATCATCTATACTTTAATTAAAAGGAGCTGATTACGATGTATACAATTGGAGAATTCGGAGCAAAAACCGGACTTTCTAGTAGAACCTTACGTTTTTATGAAGAATTGGGTATTCTTTATCCTAAGCAAAGAAACCAAAACGGTCATCGCTTGTACGGTTTGGAAGAATTAGCTACGTTGCAACGAATTCAGTCTTTAAAATTTATTGGTTACTCCTTGCAAGAAATTAAAGAAATCTTATCTAATGAAAAAATAACACTTGAGAGCTTTGCTAACACTCTACCGGTTCAAAAGAAAATCTTAGTGCATAAGCGTGAAGAATTAAACCAGGCTATTGAAGCCATCGAGTATGTTCAGGATTTATTAAATGATGGAATTCCATTAGATTGGAGAATACTTACTTCGTTGCTTTATTCAATGGAATTTGAAGAGGAACAAAATGAATGGATAAAGGAGCATTTCGAAGGTGAGATGGCTACGATTTTCACAGATATACCGAAGGAATTACGAAAAAAACTAGATAAAGAAACGCTTTTTATTTTAGTTGATGTGAAAAAGCTTATAAGAGACCAGGTACCTGCTCACGCACCAGAAGCACAACAAATTCTAGTAAGATTGACAGATATATTTTTACAAGCTATCCCTAAAGAAGCTATAAATAACCTAGATGAATGGGAGAATCAATTAGAAGCTACTCAGCCAGATGATTTTGATTTCCCAAATTTTTGGACATCTGAAGAAGAGGCTTACCTAGAAGAAATCACGAAAGTAATGGAACAAAATTATAAGGATGAAGGATAATTAAGTCTATAGAAATTACAATATCTCCCTACCAAAGTTTTTGGTTAGGGAGTTTTATTTCTTTTGTATTTTCCTTTATTTTGTTAAGGGTTCTATTGTAAATCAGACAAACCGTTCATTATTTTACAAATCGTATTCTATCTGTAGCCAAGGGGATTTGATTATAGACGGTTTCCCAATCTCCGTTTCGATATAATTCGTATTTTTCAAATAAACAGGGAATACCATGAGATTTTGCAATATCACTACTATCCATAAGTTGAAAATGCAAATGAGGGAAAGTTGAATTTCCAGAATGTCCAACATTCCCTATATGTGCTCCTTTTTTTAATTGATCATGTAGACCGACCTTGACAGAGTTCGTCTGCAAATGTACAAATGCCATGTATACATCATTTGAACATTTAAGAATTACATAGTTACCAGCAATCTTTTTAAAATTGTGCTTCCTTTCGTTAAAGAAAAGTGAATTTTTCATTCCTATGATTGAATCTACAAACCAGTGAGCCATTTTTCTTTCTCGATTTCCATCCTCCACGAATATAACTTCTCCATCGCATGGAGCATATATACCTTCTCCCCAGCAATAACATTTCTTTAAAGGAACACCTAAAAATAAATAGCGCAAGAAACTAGCATTATACGACGGCTTTTTCGGATTGCTCCAATTTAGTTGTAAAAAATCAAAGGCATACCGCAGTCCCATTCTATTTGTTCCATGACTAGGAACTCGTTTTGCAGGGGTAGTTGGAGCATTCCATTCTCCTCTTAAAGGAAATTCAATAACTATTGGTTTCTGTTTATTGTGCATATGTCCCCCCTAGATTCAATCATTTAGTACCTTTATTTCATTAATAATCTATGATTTGTATATTTTATATACGCTCGAAGCTGAGAATATAGCAACAGGAGTTCTTGATGGATTTTTCCTTATTTTACCTCATATTCCATATTAGCATTGCAATAGGAATATCAATAGGTGTTTTATCAAATTTCTGGAAATTTGATAATGTTTCGTTACCCCATGTCCGCATTAGTTGAGTAATGCTTTTAATTATAAAAAAAAATCGCCAAGTCCTCATAAGGGCTTAGCGATTCTTGTTCTTTATTCCCACTCAATCGTAGCTGGTGGCTTGCTTGTTACATCATAAACGACTCGGTTTACATGCTTGACTTCGTTCACAATTCGAGTGGAGATTAATTCCAGCACGTCCCAAGGTATACGAGCCCAATCTGAGGTCATACCATCTATAGAAGTAACCGCTCGGATACCAACAGTATAATCATAAGTTCGGCTGTCTCCCATAACTCCAACACTTCTCATGTTCGGAAGTGCTGTGAAGTACTGCCAAATTTCGCGATCTAATCCTGCTTTTTTAATCTCTTCACGCAAGATAGCATCAGATTCTCTTACAATCTCTAGCTTCTCTTCTGTAATTTCACCTAATACACGAATACCTAACCCAGGACCCGGGAATGGCTGACGCCAAACGATTTCATCAGAAATTCCTAGCTCTGAACCTAGTTCACGCACCTCATCCTTAAATAATGCATTTAAAGGTTCTATTAATTTGAATTTCATATCTTCAGGAAGTCCACCAACATTATGGTGTGATTTAATGGTTTGAGCTGTATCGGTACCACTTTCAATAATATCTGTGTAAAGTGTCCCTTGAGCTAAGAAATCCATATCCGTTAACTGGCTTGTCTCTTCCTCGAACACATAAATGAACTCATTACCGATAATTTTACGCTTCTCTTCTGGATCAGATACACCTTTTAACTTGTTCATAAAGCGTTCTTTCGCGTCTACTTTGATTACCTTCATGTTAAATCCTTCACTAAAGGTTTTCATAACGCCTTCCGCTTCATCTTTTCGTAATAAGCCATGATCGATAAACATACATGTTAATTGATCACCTATCGCTTTATGCAACAGGACAGCTACCACAGAAGAGTCTACACCACCACTTAAAGCACATAAAACATTTTTATTTCCGACGGTTTCTTTAATTTTTTCTATCTCAAGTTCGATAAAGTTCTCCATTGACCAGTTACCTGTACTTTGACAAACTTCATAGACGAAATTCTTTAGTAGCTCGTTTCCGAATTCTGAATGACGAACTTCAGGGTGGAATTGAACGCCATAAAATTGACGACTTTCATCACTCATTGCCGCAACAGGACACGAAGGATTAGATGCATCAATAACAAAACCCTCTGGAGGTGCTACGATTAAATCTCCATGACTCATCCACACACTTTGCTCAATCGGAAGACCTTGAAATAACTTTGATTGATTTTCGATTTTGATGTTTGCTTTTCCATATTCACGATGATCCGCTGCTTCTACATTTCCACCGAAGTGCTGAGTCATTAATTGCATACCATAGCAAATTCCTAAAATAGGAACATCTAAATCAAAAATAGCAGGGTCACATTTTGGAGCTCCATCAACATAGGCACTGTTTGGTCCTCCAGAGAATATAATTCCCTTTAAATTCATGCTTTTCAATTCTTCAGCTGTAATTTTATTGGAATGTAATTCACTATATACACCTAAATCACGAATTCTTCTAGTAATTAATTGATTGTACTGCCCACCAAAGTCTAAAACAACAACAATTTCTTGTTCTTTTAACTCTTCCATTCAAATCCCACCTTAATCAATTTTATGATTGAGTAAATCCGCATGAGTTTATCCCTAATACACATAACCCTCAAAAATGAGAAGCAAACATAATCGTTTGCAAAAAAAGCTAAAATTCGCCAATTCATTCTATTTCGAACGAAAAAAAGGCAGAATTCTAGCTTGATTTATTCTGCCTTCATAGTCAGATTTTTTAAGGAAATCCGGTAGAAACTCTTAGGCCTTATTCCCAAGGATATACGAAGGTAATAACTCTATACACTTTTTACACACACTATGATCCATTTTAACAACAGGGAAAATGCAGGTCAAGCTGTGTTTTTCTCTAGGACCTTTAACCAAAGCTGTTTATGCTCGCTCCAGCTTTTCCCTATTTCCTTCTTACCATAATAAAGGCGTTCGTAATGTGTGGTTAGTAGCATCATATCATTACTATGATCAATTTCATCTATCCTTATCGCATACTCCCTTAGCGTCTCCCCCTCTAACCGCTCATATCCACAATATACCAAATATCGGATAAGAGCTTCATAAGCATCCATAAATGTTTCTTCATTTTGTTTGCTCATAAATCGCCATTTCATCATCCACTTTACTAATTTTTTCCTAAAAGAAACAATTAGTATCATTAAAACTAATAATGGTAGAATCCAATAATAATGATTAAAGGAAGAATTCGAACTTGCAACAGCACTCTCTTCATTCTCCTCTTGTTCTTCTGTTTCCGTTTCTTCTTCTTCAGTCTGAGTTTCTTCTTCCTCTTCCTCCACCTCAGGCGCATCCTCTACTTCCGGATCCTCCTCTGTCATGTCAATAGGAGAAAAAGTAAATTGTCCAATCGTATTGAATCCTTTAGTAGGTTCAAACGGCACCCATCCTACCTCAGGAAAATATACCTCAACCCATGAATGAGCATTCGCATTTGTTATTTCATATATATCTACTTCTTCATTAGCAGAATCAATCATCGTTCCATTTGTAAAACCCTTAACCCAGCGAGCAGGGATATCTAGTGTTCTTAACATCACAACCATAGAAGTCGAAAAATTATCACAGTACCCACGCTGTGTTTCAAATAAAAATTGATCGACATAATCTTCATCAGCATCTGGTACTGGAACGTCTTCCGTCTCATACTCAAACTCTGGCCCTGATAAGAAAAACTCTATTGCTTTTGCTTGGTCATAGCGATTATCTATACCTTCAACTAATTCTTCAGCTAATTCACCAATTCGTTCAGGTAGATTTTCCGGTAGCTGAGTATAATAATCATAAATTTCACCGTCGTCGTTTAATTGACTTTCCCTCAAATCATCAATATAGAAAGTCGGATAAGCATAATCAAACGTATAGGAATCAAGAGAAAGCGGCTCTCCCTCAGTATTAACTGTTCGGGCTTTTCCTGTATAGAAATCAACACTAACCGTAGCATTTTGGTCGATTTCTCCTCTTGTTTCTAGCTCTCCTGGATAAAATAAATGAGGATACAGAGAACTACTTCCTTCTAAGAATTCCACTTCTGTCGTCAATGGTTCAAATTGAGCCATATAATCCTCTTCGGATTGAGCAGGAAAGTAATGGTGAATTGGTCTATCAACTTCAGAGGAAGGCGTTGTGACTTCCCAGCCTTTTCCAGTATAAAAATCCTTCGTTTCCCCTCTCCAATAATGAGCCTGTGATGAGTACCCGTGGAACAGAGGTGTATAGTCATAAACAAATCCACCACCAAGCTGAGTATCATTGCTTCCATAGCCAATTCTTTGAACAGAGCTTTCAGCAGGTCCCAAACCTAAAATATTTCTGAAAAAAGGCACCGGATCCTCCCATTGCGGTTCATGTTTAGGTAGAAGTGAGGCTACTAGACTTGTCGATACAACTAAAACAACAATCATTCCTGTTATCCGAAAGGTAGCGAAGCGATTATTTTCAAATCTCCCTTGTTCCCACTTCCTATATACCGTAACAAGCCCTAATAATACAAAGCCAATAATAAAAATTCGAATGATGGCAATCGTAGCGTCATATTCTGTATAAGTATCAAGCACTGCAATGTAAATCACAGTAAATATAATAAAAAAGGATACCCTTCTTGCATGAACAGTCCAATAAAATAGCAAATAGCTCATAATCGCTAATAAAATAAAAAATAGGAGACTCCTAAACGTATCTGTTAATGCATACCAATTACCAGCAAGCATCACTTGTACATTTCTTTGAAGCTCTTGCACAAATGCTGAAATCCATTCCATTGAAAAGAAGGATATATCAAAGAAAATAAAGTGAATGGAAGAAATGATAATAAGTATTTTTAGTAGAATAGAAATCATCAAAGGTAGCTGTAAGAAAGTTACAACAAAAAATAGAAAGGTAATTAAAATAAAAATCGGTATATAGCCAGTATCTGAAATTTGCGGCAACGGTATAATCCACTCTAATAGCAACAGGAAGCTTAATCCATAAAGAAGGAGGTTGCGTCCAAATTCGTTTGTTTTTCCTCCAAGCATTCTAAGCACTCCTCACTGTAATCACTCAACAAAATCATTAGACTCTAACAAAATGTGTCGAAACCCCGATTTTCCTTAATGATTCAATTATTGACTGTTCTTCTTTTGATTGATTGACTAAAAAAACTTGTGCCATAATCTGCTGTTGTCTAAGTCTTTGAAAAGCAGAAAAGACACTTTGGTCGATTTCAGTGCAAACGTAATAAACGGCTGAGCCATTCCAGTGTTCGATTAGCTGCTCAAAGTTTGTGATTGTTTCTTTACTTTGAGCCTGTGCAAGCAACTCTAATCCTTCAGCTAATGATTTAGAGTGAATTTCTTTAAGAATCCAATTATGTTGCGGAATTGCGAATTGGACGGATGTTTGTGTTTCTAAAAAAGTAGCTAATAAGGATGCGGTCAATTCTATACTTTTCTCAAATTGCTGCATATCACGGTATTTTAAGAATGGATCAAAAACAATGACCGTACCTTTACCTTGATAGGTTTCAAATTCTTTTGTCATTAATTTTGTCGCTCTAGCCGACTGCTTCCAATCAATACTAGTCAAACGATCACCAGGCACATATTGACGAATACTAGCTAGTGACCTTTCTTCACCTAGCTCTTGTGCTACCGATTTACCCTCTGTGTTTTCTACCTTTCTTATCGTAGGTATATCCTTCAACTGTTTATAATTGGGATACACAGTATAAGAAGATAGGACATCAAGCTTCATTTTCCTTTCAAAAATACCAAATAAGTCCCCGAAGGTTAATGTAACTTGTTCGAACTGATATTTTCCTCTCTTTATGTTATTAATAGAATAGTGATATTCAAAAGTTCTCTTCAACGAAAAAAAGAAAAAAGCACTAGTTGTGTGGGCATCTCCAATTCTTTCAGGGAGATAGTCTTTAACATGAAAATAAATAAAAGGTTGAAATTTAGGCCTTCTAAGCTTAATCGTGACACGCAACTCTTCACCTCTTTTGGCAGAAGAAGGCTGAATCATTCGTTCGACTTCAAAACGTCTAATCGTTAAAAAAGAAAAAAAGAATGTTAAAACAAAGATTAAGCAGACACTATAAAATAAGAACCAGCTCACAAAACCACCTTGAAACATGGCATACACAAATAGACTAATATTCACTATCAGTACAGTAAGGAATTTCACTATTCCCTTTAATATGCGCATCTGTTCTGATCTCACGATGTTGTTAATCCTCTTCTTACTACAGGGATTTGTACCCTCTTTAATATATCTTTAATAATATGCTCTACCGTAACATTCGCCATTTTTGCTTCAGTTGACATGATTAAGCGATGTGATAAAACAAATGTCGCTAAATATTTAACATCATCTGGGATAACAAAGTCTCTTCCTTGAATAAGAGCATAGGATTGTGCCGCCTTCATAAGCGCAATCGTTCCACGCGGGCTTACTCCCAGCTCTACAGAGCGATGATTTCTAGTAGCGTGTGTTAACTGAATCATATATGATTTTACATGTTCATCCACTATTACATTAGAAGCTTCCTTTTGTAGTTGAATAACTTGCTCGGTTGTAATAACAAAATGTAAGGATTCTGCCGATTGGCCTCCACCTACTCTATTTAACATCTCTAATTCTTCCTCTACCGACGGATAACCAATTTTCAACTTCATCAAAAAGCGGTCTAGTTGCGCTTCTGGTAGTGGAAATGTCCCCGAATATTCAACTGGGTTTTGAGTAGCCATGACAAAAAATGGTTTCTGAAGAATCATCGTTTCACCGTCTATTGTGACACTTGCTTCCTCTAAAGATTCTAATAGAGCAGATTGAGTTTTGGGTGATGTTCGATTTATCTCATCGGCTAACACAATATTGGCCATAATTGGACCCGGTCTAAAGGTAAATTCTTGAGTTTTTTGATTATAAATGGAAACACCGGTTACATCAGATGGAAGTAAATCAGGAGTAAATTGAATTCTTTTAAACTCTGCTCCAAGTGAGCGAGCCAATGATTTTACTAATAATGTTTTCCCAACTCCTGGTACATCCTCTAACAACACATGCCCATCTGCTAAAAGAGCTACTAAACATAGTTCAATTTCTTGTCTTTTTCCTACTAACATTTTTTCTATATTGTGTATGACTTTTTCAACTTGTTCTAAGGCTGTCATTATATCCTCCATTCTTCTACCTTCAAACGATTGTTCGAATATAAGAATCTATCAAAATATTTATATCACTAGTAATCTTTCACCTATCAAATCGTTTTTATTCCTACCTTATACAAAATTAAATCTTTTTCCAATCGAATTAGTTTCATCATTTCTATCTTTTAATGAAAACGATGCGATTTGGGGTTGATTTTTACTTTAGGTAGATGCTTTCCCAAGGGCTTATTCTCAGCTAACTCTGACTACGCAGAGCTTCGTCAGAGTGGATCTTCAAACGGCGCTCATCCTTTTGGAGTCACTACCTACCGTTTCAATCAACGAGTGAATTCGCAAACATTCAAGACATTCTTATAATGAATGGTCGGTTTCGTTCACTTATAGAGCAATGATGAAATGGACTCCATCGATAACTTACTATTTTTTCTATGGATTAATAGTATCCTTCATTCATCATAACATTTGTGTAAAAAAATTTCCTATTTTTAGACAACTTCCAATATTTTTTTCTTTTATAGATTTTCACGCGAGAAATTCGTTAACAATCCCATCTTCTTTTTCACTTTGAAAACATCATTGAATGTTAAGGTGCTTATCTAGTTTTGTTTTATCATTTTTTATTTAGACCAAAAAAGCTAGAAAAAACAACCTGTTAGTGGTCATTTTTCTAGCTTATTCATACTTTTATTTATGCTTAGATATTATGGATTAGTGGACCATAGTCCAGCCGATTTAATAAAGACTCTAGGATGAAGTTTTAACTGCGAAACGATAAACTCCGCTAAATCTTCTGACTGCATTACAGTCTCTAGGTTACCATCCGTTAAATTTTCTCTTATGGCAAGCTCTGTTGCAACCGTACTTGGTGTTAGAGCCGTCACACGAATATTATGCTTTCTTACTTCTAGCGCAAGTGATTCGGTTAAGCCTAGTAATCCAAATTTTGATGCACTATATGCACTTGTAAGTGGCGCCCCTTTTTGTCCAGCAGTCGAGGAAATATTAATGATATCTCCTCCCTTTTTCTCAATAAGCTGAGGTAGGACAGCCCTTGTTACATAATAGGTCCCTAATAAATTCACATCTATTATTTCTTTCCATTCTTCCGGAGAAAGGTCTAGAAAGCCACCGAATTTTCCGATTCCAGCATTATTAATGAGAATATCAAAGTAACCAAGCTCATTGGTGATTGATTCAACAGCCTTCTCAACTTGTTCTTGTGATGAGATGTCAGCTATTGCATAAGCTACGTTTACTCCCGTTGATTCGATTTCCGCTATGACGGCTTTTAAGTCAGCTTCTGTTCGAGCCAAAAGCCCAACATGAACACCTTCCTTGGCAAGAGCAATAGCCGTTGCTTTCCCAATTCCTTTACCACTCCCCGTAATAAGAGCCGTTTTCCCTTTAATGATTTGTCCCATGAAGCTTCCCTCTTTTCGATAAGTAATGTCATTCTTATTCTACTGCAATCCATATTTTACATACATTTTTTCGTAATGTGAAATAGGAAAGCTTGACTTACCAAATAGAGGGAAACTGTTTACCTAAAAATAAGATTGTAACCCTATTCTAAACGCTCCGTCATCTAGCGATTCCTCAAATGAATGGCTACACTTTCTATTGTGTTTCTACAAATTTTTTTAAGACTAACATTAGATTAGGTAACAATTGAATGGCTGTCTTTTCCTTGCTGCTGCAATTCATACATTTTGGCATAAGATCCATCAATATTCATCAATTCAGCATGAGAGCCTTTTTCAATGATTTGCCCTTTATCAAGAACCAAAATTTGATCCGCATTTTTTATAGTAGATAAACGATGCGCAATAATAAATGTCGTTCGACCTTCTTTTAATTGGTCCATCGCATGCTGAATAATCATTTCTGTTTCTGTATCAATATTAGAGGTCGCCTCATCTAATACAAGAATAGCTGGATTTACCACCAACGCTCGAGCAAAGCTTATTAATTGTCTTTCACCACTTGATAAGGTGCTACCTTTTTCTTTTACTTCTTCGTCTAGAATATTTTTTAGCCTTTTAAACACTCTGTCCCCACCAACAAGTTCTAAAGCATGCTCTGCTTCTTCTCTTGAAATATCTTCACGATTTAGGGTTATATTCGTTTCAATAGTTCCAGTGAACAAATATGGCTCCTGTAGAACAATCCCCATATATTCACGCAGTGTTTGCCTTGGGATACTTTGAATACTTTGACCATCAATGGTTATTTCACCTTTTTGAGGATCATAAAAACGGAAAAGTAAATTCATAATAGAGCTTTTACCAGAGCCTGTATGACCGACCAGTGCTATCGTCTCACCTGGTTTCGCGGTAAAGGATAAGTCCTTTAATACATACTCATCTTCTTTATAAGAGAAGCTAACATTTTTGAACATGACTTCACCTTTAGGACGCGTCATCTCCTCATCTGAGACGAGTTCTCCCTCTTTATCCATTAACTCAAATACTCGTTCACCGGCTACTAGTGCTTGTTCTAGGTTAGCCAATTGGTTAACGATACCGTTTAAAGGATGAATCATTCGATTAATATAATCAACGAATGCATAAAGGACTCCTAATGTTAGAACCGCACCGATTCCTGTCTGTGCTCCAGCCATATACCAAATCAATCCAACAAATATTAAATTCCTTAATACCGCGGTCAAATTATGTGAAGTTAAAGAATTTAAACGAAGCATTTTATTTTGTGCGGTATAATGCTCTTCATTTAGTACTTCAAATGTCTGCTCTCTTTTACCTTCTTTTCGATAGGCTTGAATAACTGGCATACTTTGGATTGATTCATTTAAAGAAGCATTTATTTCGCTGTTCTTTGAACGTATCTGATGATTATAGGTAGACGCAAACTTGCGATAAATAATTACCCATAAAATTAATATAGGTATTAATATCAATGTCCCCATAGCCAAACGGAAGTCTAACAAAAATAATGCCGTATAAATACCGATTAAATAAACAAAACTTGTAAAGAAATTAGCTAATACTTGCACATAAAGTTCACGAATGGCCTCCGTATCATTTGTAACACGAGCCACAACCTTCCCAGCAGGTAAATTGTCAAAAAAGCGAACTGGCATCGTCGATAAATGATTAAAAACATCCGTTCTTAATTTTTGAATAATACGATTAGCTGCTTTCTGTAAATAGAAACGCTGACCATACTGAAAAAAGGAGGCAAAAATAATAATTCCAACATAAAGCAACAACCAATTAATGACAGGCTTCATTTCAGGCTCATAAAAAGACCACACTTCATTAGGTGATAATAAGGTCGCATCTGCGCTAAATGAATCATTACTATTAGATATAATCAGTTCCCCATCGACAAAATTTTTCTCACCTTCAATTGGGATTAACTCATTCACAACATAAAATTGAAGTCCAATTTGCACTAATTGTATAACATCACGATCAGATGAATCGACTGATAAGTCGGCTCTCGATTCACGTACATACAAACCATTTTGATACTCTACGGCATTCTCGGATTCAGTGGTTTCCACCCAAGGCTCCTCTATACCCATAATATGCTGGTCGATAATCGTTTTAGCGATAAAAGGTCCTGTTAATTCAGCTGCCACACTTACCGTTAAAAGAAAAAGTGCAAATCCTATCGTTTTCTTACTAGTCAAGGCATATTGATATAATCGTCTTCCTACACTCATTCGCCAACACCCCCTTCGGTTACTAGAGTTTGTCTTTGAACTTGCTCTTTGTACCAACCGCCTTTATTCATTAGCTCCTGATGAGTTCCAGATTCAACAATTTCTCCATTATCCAAAACTAGAATCAAATCTGAGTGCTCTACAGCCGACATACGATGGGAGGTAATAATCGTCGTCTTCCCATTGCGTTCACTTTGAATGTTGTTAATAATTTTATTCTCAGTCTTTGCGTCAACTGCGGATAAGGAATCATCCAATATCAGAATTTCCGGATCTGAAATAAGAGCTCTCGCTATCGAAATACGTTGCTTTTGTCCTCCAGATAAGGCAACACCCTTTTCTCCAACAATGGTTTCTAAACCCTCCGGAAGAAAAGCCAAATCCTGTTCAAACGCAGATAAGACAATCGCTTTATTTAATTCTTCTTCTGTCGCATCCTCTTTTCCAACTAAAATGTTTTCCTGCACACTTTGTGAGAAAAGAATATGGTCCTGAGGAACATAACCAATCCACGAACGAACTTGTTCCTTCGTTTGCTCTTCAATTCGATAATCTCCAAGCTTTATAGAGCCCTCACCGCTCGGATAATATTTCAAAAGTTGTTTGATAAAAGTCGTTTTACCACTTCCAGTTTTTCCAACAATCCCAATTGTTTGACCAGCAAACGCTTGAGCATTGACATTCTGTAGTTGATATTGAGTGGCTTTAGAGTATTGAAAGCTAACATCCTTAAATTCAATCATGCTCGGATTTTCAACCACTTTGCCTTGTTTCGGATCAACCACATCTTGTTTGCTTGCTAGTGTTTGATTTACTCGGTCCAAAGATGCGCTTCCTCTTTGGAGAATATTGATTAATTCACCCACTGCAAACATTGGCCAAATCATCATTCCTAAATAAACATTAAATGTAACCATTTGACCTAAGGAAATTTCTTGCTGAAATACAAGGAAAGAACCATACCCTATTCCAATGACATAACTTATTCCAACTAAAATGTTAACAGCTGGCTCGAATAATGAATCAGTTTGAGCGACTTTTATATTCTTGTTATAAACTTCTTCGCTCATGTCCTTGAACTTTTGTTCATCCAATCGTTCTTTTCTGAACGCTCGAATGACCCTCATTCCTTCTACCGACTCAAGTACCCGATCATTAAGCTTCCCGAAAGCATCCTGTGCAGCCGTAAAGCGGGTATGAATTTGCCCACCTAAAATGGAAATGATAACGGCCATTATTGGTAAAGGTATGATAGCAGCAAGCGTCAATTTCCAATCGACTAACACACACATCGCTACCAATACGGTTAGCATAAATATACTTGAATCAATTAATGTTAAAATACCGAATCCTGCTGTGACAGAAACAGCTTTCAAATCATTTGTTCCTCGTGCCATTAAATCCCCTGTTCTTTGTTTCTCATAAAATGGGGGGTCCATTTTTAATAGATGCTTCATAAACGTTTTTCTTAACGTTTTCTCTAAAACAAAAGCCCCACCAAAAAGCTTTGCCATCCAAATATAAGTGAGACCATAACTTATGATAGTAACACCAAGAAAAATTAAAATTAATAGTATAAAAACTTCTGTATTTAATTGACCCGCTTGAAAATAATCAATAGCACGGCCAATTAAAGTAGGGGGAATAATATCTAAAACCCCAACAATTGTAAGTAATAAGAGTGCAACAGTATAACGGCGCCACTCTTTTTTAAAGAACCATGATAATTGTTTAAAAATGCGAAACATCCACGTCTCCCCTTCCTAACTAGCCACCTTCTAACTCTCCATTGTTTAATAGCTTTCTTTTCTTTTGTAACATTTTCATTCTCCTTTCAATGATTTGTTATTCCACCCATTAGATTTACCTTTTTAAAAACAAAAAAACATACCGTCTATACGGTATGTTTAAAAAAGGCAGGAATCATTTCCCTCTGCTCATTTTTCAATCAAAGAATAAACGTCAACGATGACAGCCATCCTTTAATCATTTTTTAATCATTACTTATACACTACTATGAAAGAAAGGCATATCAATATGAAATTGGCTTTGGCTAGAATCGACTAAAATATGAGAGTTCTTAAATTTCTTCATGATATGCTCCTCCTTTCATATAATTGGTTTCTTTTGGATGAATACATTAAAATTTTAGCTAATTCCTTTCTTAAAAGCAAGATATTTTTCACAATTTATTCACATTTTCCTCTTTTTTATCGTAAGCCCATTCTGTTTAAGACAATCACTCATTGAGTAATACAACCATAAAATAGAGGGAAGGAGTCTTTGGACTTCTAAATGATAACGTAAAGGTGGTGCTTACTTATGGGTTTTTATGGTGGCGGTTATAACTATGGATGCTGCCCTCCGCCTCCACCTCCATGTTACGGTGGTTATGGTGGTGGTTACGGCGGTGGTGGCTTTGGAATAGCTATCGTCGTTGTACTATTCTTATTCATCATTATATGTGGTGGATGGGGCGGCTTCGGCGGCGGTTATGGTGGAGGCTATAAATAATCTAGATGAGCATTGATAGATTAGAAGGAAAAAGCCAACTCTATTCAGACCGTAGACAAAATACCTTTGAGAGTTTGATTCTCAAAGGTATTTTTACTTTTTCCGTTTTATATTGGTTCATTTAAAAAGGTCCTTTTGACCGTTCTACTGGGTCAGAGCCTTTTTCGGGTGAATAGAACTTCGCCTTTTGACCCTTCTACTCCATCGGCTCCTTTTTCGTGTGATAGAACTTCGCCTTTTGACCCTTCTACTCCATCGGCTCCTGGTTCGGGTGAATAGAGCTTCGCCTTTTGACCGTTCTCACTAGTCCAGCTCCTTTTTCGTTCAATAGAGCTTTCCCTTTTGACCCTACTACTCCATCGGCTAGTCAAGTCTATATTTATGTGTAAAAGAATTCACAATGAGTTGCTGACTTTGTTAGGCTGTTTTTAAGTCGAACCTGTATTGGGCGTAGTCATACAAAC
>NZ_LTAO01000024.1 GCF_001590785.1 Alkalihalobacillus trypoxylicola | reverse complement strand
ATTTCTCAATGACTAACCATTGACGAGATACCTTGTATCTCTTTAATTCGCTTGGCTTTTGTTCAGTTTTCAAAGAACTTATATCGCTTTTTTTGCGACTTGATTAGTATAACATTTACAACAATCGAAGTCAACATTTTTAAAATTTATTTTTCTTTGTTTCATCGCTTGTTTTAGCGACAAGAAATAATATAACACACATACAATATACCTGACAATAGCTTTTTAAAAAATATATTAAAAAACTTATTTCAGTAAGTACAGAAAAGGATTTTTATCTCTAAATTAGAGTATAAATTGTTTTACTGCTATTAATAATATCACACCTGGCAACCCTAGAACCCCTGAAATTGTAGCTGTTATACCATTGATTGGAATATGAAAATTAAATGAGGTCCCTATTAAATTTACTAAAAATAATAAAAGCGCTCCAATCAAAAATTTCACTGATAATTGTCCTATTATACGTAAAGGCTTCAGCGGAGCACCTATTAACAATAAAAGAAAAACAACTCCTAACAATAATCCGATAACCCACCCTGGACTCATTTTAATCCCCCCTAATTTATAGCTCGTCTACTTAACTATATGTACAGAGCTAAAAAGTAGAACTAGGAGAAAAAGTGAAAATAGTTCATTTGACACTCAATAATGATATGCAGCTAAAATAAAAATTACTCAGAGTTCAAATAAACCCTGAGTAATTTTGCAAACAAATAGTATCACAGTTGTTATTTAGATTAATGAATTTGAACGAACAGAAAAACATTCCTCAAACTAAAGCCTATCCTTTCTTACTCGGCGAATTCGCGCTTCTCGAATCAAAAAAGAATATAATGACTCCACTAACTTCATTTGATTCCTAGAGTCATCCGTAGGATCAAAACTATGATCTAAATAATGACGATGGTTATCATATTTTTGCTTCATTTGCTCAATCGCAATTAGCAACCTTTCATCTTCTTCTTTACGGATTTTCCCCTTTTTTCTAAACAACAATTTAATCAACCACCTTACAATTCTCTTCGCCCTTCCATAGCTTTTGATAGAGTCACTTCATCTGCATATTCTAAATCTCCACCTACTGGTAAACCATGAGCAATTCTCGTTACTTTAATTCCAGTCGGTTTCACAAGCCTAGAAATATACATTGCCGTTGCTTCCCCTTCAATGGTTGGGTTCGTTGCGATTATAATTTCTTGTACCGTCTCATCTTGTAGTCTCTTTAGGAGCTCCGGAACTTTAATATCTTCTGGTCCAATTCCATCCATAGGTGAAATAGCTCCATGTAAAACGTGGTATAAACCATGGTACTCTTTCATCTTTTCCATAGCGATTACATCCTTAGATTCCTGAAGTACACAAATAATCGAACGATCTCTTGCTTTATCCTCACATATATGACAAGGATCAATATCTGTAATATGATGACACTGGCTACAATAAGTTAAATTCCTTTTACCATTAACTAGCGCCTTCGCAAAATCTAATACATCGTCTTCCTTCATATCTAATACAAAAAAAGCCAGGCGGCTAGCGGTTTTTGGCCCAATCCCTGGCAATCTCATAAATCCCTCAATCAACTTGGCTATCGGTTCAGGATATTGCAACGCTTACCCTCCTAGAACATTCCAGGAATATTCATTCCCTTTGTAAACTTACCCATATCTTGTTCAACAAGCTCATCCACTTGCTTTAATGCCTCGTTTGTGGCAGCTAGAATTAAGTCTTGTAGCATTTCAACATCATCTGGATCAACAACATCCTCAGAAATTTTCACATCAATGATACGTTTATCTCCACTTGCTATCACGGTTACCATTCCACCACCAGCTGTAGCTTCGATTGTTTTTTCCTTTAACTCTTCTTGTGCCTTTAACATTTGTTTTTGCATTTTTTGCATTTGCTTCATCATATTTCCCATATTTTTCATTTTACCATTCGCTCCTTTTATTTAACATTAATCTACTACTTCAACAAGTTCTTCCCCAAATAGCTTTACTGCTTCATCCACTATTGGCTCACCACTTTCCTCTGTAGAAGAAGAATGCTCTTTTACGTAATTTTGTTTTAAGTTCTCCCAATGACTATTCAATAGTGTAATAAAGCTAAAAGGCTTATTGAATTGTTCAGTAAGAACCGTCTCCAGAAATTCACGGAACTTTGTATCCATCATATCACGGTGCATCTCATTTTGGAATGCTAGAAGAACCGACTCTTGCGATGCAGCTACAGGCTTGCCATCATTAAGCCATGCACTTGCTGGTATATTTTGGGATTTAATTCGCTCCATGATACTGCCCCACCGACTAGTAAGTTGTTGTAAATCCGTTTTATTAGCTGATTTTAACATTTCTGTTGCTTTAGCCATGGATGCTCTAGCCTGCGGAATAGGTCGATTTGTTTTTTTAGGTGGTGTACTTTTTTCCTTCCTATCTTGCGAGACAGGGCCTTCTGATTGCCAATTTTTTAAAAGCTTTTCTAGTTCCTCTACTTTTCTTTGCAATTGAGGAGTTTCTAAATGATTCTGTTTTTCTACAGCAGCAGGTGCTTCTTGCTTTTGTTGATTCATTAATTTAACTAATGACATTTCCAAAAATATCTTGGGATGCATGGACCATTTCATCTCTTGTTGACTCGTATTTAATACGTCAATTGCATCGTATAAATAAGCTGTATCTAGGTGTTCACTTAATTCTTTAAAAGCATCATTTAATTTTGCTCTTTCAAATAGATGCTCAGAATTTGGTGCGTGCTTATATAGTAAGAGATCGCGGAAATAGAAAATAAGGTCCTCTAGCAATCGATGAGGGTCTTTACCATCTTGAATTAGCTGATTAAGTAAATCCAATCCCTTAGCAGTATCTCCACTTTTTATCGCTTCCATTAATTCAGCTAGCATTCGCTCAGACACCATACCCGTGATTAACAGCACATCAGACATCTCTAGTTTTTCTTCGGCAAATGAAATAGCTTGGTCAAGTAAACTTAAAGCATCTCTCATTCCACCTTCTGCTGCTCTGGCAATTAACATTAATGCTTCTTCATCAGCAGTCACTTCATTCGCTTGAACAATCTCATTCATTCGTCCAACCATTGCAGAGATGGTGATTCTTTTAAAATCAAAGCGTTGACAGCGAGATATGATGGTTAATGGTATTTTGTGAGGTTCAGTTGTCGCTAAAATGAAAATAACATGCTCAGGAGGTTCTTCTAACGTTTTAAGTAAAGCATTAAAAGCTCCTGTTGAAAGCATATGAACTTCATCTATAATATACACTTTATAACGGACTTCATTAGGAGCAAACTTTACTTTATCACGAATATCTCTAATTTCATCTACACCATTATTGGAGGCTGCATCAATTTCGATAACATCTACTATGGCTCCAGAAGTAATTCCAATACACGAACTACATTCATTACAAGGTTCCGAAGTAGGTGCTTCCTGACAGTTTATCGCTTTTGCTATTATTTTAGCTGCACTTGTTTTCCCAGTTCCTCTTGGACCTGAGAAAAGATAGGCATGAGAAAACTTATTATGAATGAGCGCATTTTGGAGTGTTTTAGTGATATGCTCTTGACCTACAACATCTTTTAAAAGCTGTGGTCTCCACACTCGATATAAAGCTTGATAACTCATTCTCACACCCTCCTTTTAAACGTGAATTCTCTCATTTTATTATAGCTTCCATGACTGAACATTTCAAAGGAAAGTCCATTTCTTTAAGTATTACATTTTTAGATGTTCTTTATGAAAAGTACTATTTCATAAAGAACAAATAAAAAAGGACACAATCTAAAGACTGTGTCCTTTTTATAAAAAATTAATACCGTGCACCTTTCCTCGATTATACCACCCTAAGCGTTACCTAAGCAGTTAGCTCAGTCCAGGCAACTCTGCGGCACACGAAAGGGTCCACTTACTGCTGCTTCCTTCCGGACCTGACAGGGTTCATGGGTTTCCGTTGCGCAGAACCCAAACGTCAACACCACTTACTTAGGTCAGACCAAACGATGATATAACCTCAAAAAGGAATTCAACCTCGCTATAGCGGATTGCGAGTACAGGGCACCGCTACCTCCCCATCTAGCACGGCAAATTTGATAACATGGTTATTGCACTATTAAAGAGTGCATATCTTAGTATAGTGGTTTTGAAGAAAAAATGCAAGAATGATTCATTTACTGATTTTTTCCTTCTATTATAGAAAGATTCTTCTTTTTTTGCCTAAGCTTTTTAAAAAACATCGTTAATTTATGCGAACTTTCTTCCTTCATGCAGCCTGAAATGACCTCAGCTTCATGATTAAACCTAGATTCATTTAATAGATTCATTAATGTTCCTGCACACCCTGCCTTCGGATCCGTCGCACCAAAAACAACTCTGTCAATTCGTGATTGCACAATAGCGCCCGCACACATCGGACACGGTTCTAACGTGACATACAATGTACAGCCTGTTAACCTCCACGATTTTAACGTGTCACATGCCTTTTCAATCGCTAGAATTTCTGCATGTGCTGTTGCCGATTGATCCACTTCTCTTCTATTATAAGCAGCAGCAATCAATTGATTGTCTTTTACAATAACTGCACCTATAGGAACCTCTCCTATTTCTTCAGCCTTGTCGGCCTCACTAAGTGCAATACTCATCCATTCAATATCGTTTTCTTCATTATAATCCACTTCTCAATATTCACCTTCCACTATATAAAGGATTCATCCAAAAAAAACACTTTATACATATTATGTACGATGAAGAATAGCATATCTAGTTAAAAAATAAAAAAACACCACCATCACGGTCGTGTTAAATAAAAAGTTATGGCGGAGGAAGAGGGATTCGAACCCCCGCGCGGTTTAACCCGCCTGTCGGTTTTCAAGACCGATCCCTTCAGCCGGACTTGGGTATTCCTCCGTATTTCACTGACAAAAAATATCATATCACCACTACAAATAAATTGCAAGTAGCTTTTTTCATTTAATGGTATTTTAAAAAAATTTATTTGAAAATCCCTTTGATGTTCTGTACAAGTAAAAAAGCTCGTTAACATAAGTTAACGAGCTTAGCTTTATTACTCAGCAAGAGTTACATCTTGAAGTAATAGGATTTGAGTTGGAGTTTGTTGTAACCCTTGAACTTTATCACTATAACCTAATAGATACTCTTGGTGGTGAATATAAAGCATTGGAGCTTCTTCTTCTAAAATTTCTTGAGCACGGCTGTAAAGATCTAAACGCTCAGCTTCATCTGTGCTACGACGAGCTTGGTCTAATACTTCGTCTAATTCATCATTAGCGATGAATGAACGGTTACCAGGCTCACCATGTTGACTTGAATGGAATAATGCATACATACCGTAATCAGCATCACCAGTTACAGTCGTCCAACCAAGGATGAACATATCATGTTGGCCAGCAGCTGTGTTTTCTAGGTAAGCACCCCACTCAACTACTTCAACTTCTACGTTAACACCAATTTGTTTTAATTGCTCTTGAACATTTGTAGCAGCATCCATACGCTCACGGTTATCATTTGTCCAGATCGTTGTATCAAAACCATCTTCATAACCAGCTTCTGCTAATAATTCTTTAGCAGCTTCGATATCATATGGAAGACCAGAAGCATTTTCATCATAACCAAATACGTCTGGAGCAAGAGGTCCAATCGCAGGAATACCTGCATCATCATAAATACCTGAGATGATTTGTTCTTTATCAATAGCCATAGAAATCGCTTGACGAACACGCTTGTCATCAAATGGCTCTTTATTTAAGTTAAATCCAAAATAAGATAGAGATACACTATTTTGACGGTTTACATTTAAACCTTCTGTTCCTTCAACACGAGCAACGTCAGATGGGCTTAATGGATCAGTGATATGAGCACCACCAGTTTCAAGCTCAGCAATACGAGTTAAATCCTCAGGAACAACTTTGAAAATAACGCTATCTAACTTAGCTTTATTATCATCCCAGTAATCATCGTTACGAACTAAACGAATTTCTTGACCTGGATTCCAGTAATCAAATTTAAAGTAACCAGTACCGCTTGGATCAGCGTTAATAACACTACCTGGCTCTTCGCCATCTTCCATTGCAGCATAATCTTCATCAATTAATTGTTTAGAAATCATTCCACCACCATTATGCGCTAAGTGAGCAGCTAATGGAGAGAAAGGATATTCGGTTACGAATTCTACAGTCGTTTCATCGATTACGTTTACTTCCGTGATCATTTCATATAGGAATGAACGAGGAGAAGCAACGTTTTCATCTAAAATACGCTCGATGTTCGCTTTAACAGCTTCTGCGTTAAAGTCAGTACCATCATGGAATTTTACACCCTCACGAAGAGTAAATTCCCATCTTGTAGGATCCTCTTCATCTTGGAACCATTCACTAGCTAGTCCTGGTTGAACTACCATGTTTTCATCTTGCTTAACTAATGACTCATAAATGTTATATGCAACATTACTTGATGGAGTATCATTTGAACCATGTGGATTAAGTGCTACCGCATCAGATAATTGAACAATAACTAACTCGCCACCTTCAGCTCCTTCAGCAGCACCTTCTGTACCTTCTTCTGTACCTTCTTCAGTTTCATCGCCAGTACCGTTGTCTGTAGGCTCTGAATCGTTATCATTTCCACCGCAAGCAACTAGGAATGCTGTTAACAACATAACTAGAACTAGTAAAGAAAATGAATTTTTCGACATTTTCATACGGAACTTACCCCCTATTTTTACTTTAAGGTTTCTAAAAACCAATATTAATATAACTTATCCAAAAGAAAAAGACAAGAAGGTTAGTAAAAATTCTTACAAAAAATTTTAGATTTTTTTTATTTTTCTCATTTATTTTAGTGATGAAACGCTTTAAACTAACAGACAAAAAAATGATTCATCTATCAGAATTATCAATTTATTTATATTATTTTGTTATTTTCATAAAGTATATTTCAGATATTTCCTCTTTATAAACTTAGAATGTTCATGATATAATCATTCGGTATATATTCAATAAAATTGTTTAAAAATTTAATCATTAATAGAAAGGATGAGCACCACTTATGAGCAATGAAGTTGTTAATAACAACGTAACTTCAAATCCACCTCCTCATAATCCTAGATTGGAGAGCTGGAAAACCTTCTTTAAGAAGTTAAGAAAAAATAAAGGTGCGATGATTGGTGGTATCTTAATTCTAGTATTCATTATTATCGCACTCATAGGACCACACTTTGCTCCTTATACACAATCTGAAACCAACTATTCTGTAAAATTAACGGGACCTACTGGTGATCACTGGTTTGGAACCGACCATCATGGTCGTGATATATTCAGCCGAATTATTTATGGTATGGGCATTACAATGTGGATTGGTTTTTCATCAGTATTTATTAGTGCCATTATTGGTACGGTTTTAGGAGTTGTCTCAGGATATTATGGCAAACGAACTGATGCCTTTATAATGAGAGTGATGGATATATTACTAGCCTTCCCTGGTATTTTACTAGCATTAGCCATTGTAAGTGTACTAGGACCGAGTATTCGAAATCTGATTATAGCGGTTGCGATTTTCTCTGTACCAGTTTTTGCGAGAATTGTAAGAGGCTCCACTTTAGCTGTTAAGAAGCTAGAGTATATTGATGCGGTTAAAGCACTTGGCGCAACAGATTTTAGGATTATTTTTAAACATATTTTACCAAACGTTACTTCTCCATTAATTGTTCAAACTACATTAAGTATCGCTTCTGCTATTTTAACAGCGAGTGGTTTATCTTTTATTGGATTAGGAGCACAGCCGCCTTCTCCAGAATGGGGAGCTATGCTGAGTGATGGAAGAAACTATTTATACGATGCACCACATGTTGCCTTTTTCCCAGGCGTGATGATCGTTATTGTTGTACTAGCATTTAATATTTTTGGTGATGGATTAAGAGATGCACTCGATCCAAAAATGAAAGCATAGAAAGGAGGCCAAACATTGATTAAATTTATCGTACGTCGACTTTTACAAACGATTCCTGTATTAATTGGGGTTTCTATAATAGTATTCAGTATGATGCACTTAATTCCTGGAGACCCAGCACAAATTCTTGCAGGAGAATCTGCATCTGAAAGACAAGTTGAACAAATGAGAGAGCGTTTAGGTTTAAACGACCCGCTTCCGGTTCAATATTATAATTTTATTAGTAATGCCGTTCAAGGTGACCTTGGTAGCTCAATTCGAAGTGGCCGTGATGTAACTTCTGAAATATCAGGTCGATTTATGACAACGATCGAACTCGCTATCTATAGTACGATCTTAAGTATTTTTATCGGACTTATTGCTGGAGTTATTTCAGCTACAAGACAAAATACATTTATAGATTCTGGGATTATGGTCATTGCCTTATTCGGGCTATCTATGCCTAACTTCTGGTTAGGACTTATGTTAATTAAATATTTTGCGATAGATTGGGGCATATTTTCGCCTTCAGGGTGGGGCACCTTCAAACAAATGGTTTTACCGGTCCTTACATTAGGTACTTCAGGTGCAGCCGTTATTGCAAGGATGACTCGTTCTAGTATGCTAGAAGTTATTGGACAAGACTATATTCGAACAGCACGAGCTAAAGGTGTTAAGGAGCAAACGGTTATTTATCGTCACGCTTTAAAGAATGCTCTTATCCCTGTAGTTACGGTAGTAGGTTTACAGTTTGGATTTTTATTAGGTGGTACGGTTATTACGGAGCAAGTATTTGCTATCAATGGAATGGGACGTTTAATGATTGACGCCATTCGAGCACGTGACTTCCCAATTGTACAAGGTACAGTTCTAATCGCCTCCTTGTTATTTGTTATTGTTAACCTTTTAGTTGACATTGCTTATCGAGTATTAAATAAACGAATTGACTTAGATTAATTATTGGAAAAGGAGTGAATGCAATGACTAAATCGGAAAATATCATTGACGTTCGTAACCTCCAAACCTCATTTTTTACCAGTGCATTAGAAGTTAAAGCGGTAGACGGTGTTTCCTTTAGTGTTCCTAAAGGTAAAACTCTTGGAATTGTAGGAGAATCAGGTTCTGGAAAAAGTATTACTTCTCTTTCGATCCTTCGTCTCATTCAGAACCCTGGTAAAATCGTTGGTGGAGAGGTTCTATTTAATGGTGAGAACTTATTATCAAAATCTGAATCACAAATGCGTAAAATTCGTGGAAATGATATTTCAATGATTTTCCAAGAGCCGATGACTTCTTTAAATCCTGTTTATACAGTTGGTCAACAAATTAGTGAATCATTCCAAATTCATGAAAAATTAGGAAAAAAAGAAGCTCTAAAACGCTCTGTTGATATGCTCAAATTAGTTGGGATTCCTTCACCAGAAAAACGTGTACATCAGTACCCATTTGAATTATCTGGGGGAATGCGTCAACGTGTTATGATTGCAATTGCTTTAGCCTGTAATCCACAATTATTAATCGCAGATGAGCCTACAACTGCTTTAGACGTAACGATTCAAGCGCAAATTCTTGAATTAATGAAAGACCTACAAGAACGTCTTGGCATGTCTATTATTTTAATTACACACGATCTTGGTGTTGTAGCCGAATCCTGTGACTATGTAGCGGTTATGTATTGTGGAAAGGTAGTGGAATATGCTTCAGTAAAAGATTTATTCCGCAATCCAAAGCACCCATATACAGTTGGTCTTTTAAACTCTTTACCACGTCATGATGAAGATGTTGAAGGTGAACTTGAAATCATACCAGGCTCAGTGCCTAACCCAAGTGAATTACCAAAAGGCTGTCGTTTTGCACCAAGATGTCCTTTTGCAACTGACCTTTGTCGCGAAAAGTTACCAGATTTAGAAGAAGATGAAAATGGAAATCAAATTCGTTGTTGGATTTACTCAGATGAGTGGGACGGCGATCCGGAGGTGAGCGTCAATGAAAAAAGAACTTCTCAAAGTTGAGAATTTAAAACAATACTTCCCTATTAAAGGTGGATTTTTAGGTAGAACCGTTAACCATGTAAAAGCTGTTGATGACATTTCTTTTACTGTATATGAGGGTGAAACCGTAAGTATCGTTGGTGAATCAGGCTGTGGGAAATCAACAACCGGACGTGCGATCCTAAGATTAGACGAGCCAACAGATGGTAAGATTGAATTTAATGGTGAGGACTTACTTTCTTTAAGCAAAAGAAAAATGCGTGAAAAAAGAAAAGACTTACAAATTATTTTCCAAGATCCGTATGCTTCTATCAATCCGCGTCAAACAGTACGTCAAGTGTTAAGTGAAGCAATGGCTATTCAAAAAGTATTACCTAAAGATAAACGCGGAGATAGAATTCGTGATCTCATGGAAACAGTTGGACTTGGACCACATCAAATCGATCGTTTTCCACATGAGTTTAGTGGTGGTCAGCGTCAAAGAATTGGGATCGCTCGTGCATTAACCGTTGATCCTAAGTTAATTATTTGTGATGAAGCAGTATCTGCACTCGATGTTTCGATTCAAGCACAGGTCATTAATTTATTAAAAAGATTACAAAAAGAGTTTCAATTAACTTATTTATTTATCTCTCATGATTTAGGTGTTGTTCGTCATATTTCAGACCGTGTTATTGTTATGTATTTAGGGAGAATTGTGGAGATTGCTGATAAAAAATCTTTATTCACAAACCCACAGCACCCTTATACTAAAGCATTGTTATCGGCTATTCCTTCACCGGATCCAGAAATAAAAAAACAAAGAATTATTTTAAAAGGAGATGTACCTTCTCCAATCGATCCACCAACTGGTTGTCGTTTCCACACTCGTTGCCCTTTTGCAACGGATAAATGTAAAACGGAAACGCCTGAATTAAGAACAACTGATATCATGAAAGAAGGACACCAAGCTGCTTGTCACTACATGGAAGAGATTACAGCAGGTAAACGTGAGCCTAATTATGTATAAGTTTAAAAGACTTGGATGAATTCCAAGTCTTTTTTTATTTCTTAGGAAATAATTCAATGTTTTCCAAGCTTATATTAGCTTCACTAAGCCTATTTTATTTTCCACTCAACCTAATTATCGTTTCATCTACGTCTATTATGTCGCCGTTGAACGAATATTTACAGCTTAATGTATAAATAGACCTTACAATAGTGGTAACAGATTGAAAGGGGAAATAACATATGGAAAACTTTTTACAAGATATTATACTTTACATTAATGAATTGGATACGGTGCTACAGTATATTGGTATTTTCGTCATATCCATGGTACCTTTTTTGGAGTCTTATGTGGCTATACCTGTTGGGATTGCTTTAGACTTCCCTCCAGTACCTATCATTCTAATTGGAATCATCGGAAATGTATTATCGGTAATTATATTAATTTGGATTATTGATAAATTTAGAAAACCCAATAAAGAGAAAAAAGAAAGTAATCGTTGGAGAAGAGCTCAATCCTTTTTCCAAAAGTATGGTGTACCCGGAGTAAGCTTAGCTGGTCCTCTCATTGGTTACCATATTGCTGCTTTAATCGCACTTGGTGCAGGAACTAGTAAACAATACATTACCTTATGGCAGATTATTGCTATATCAGTATGGTCGATAATATTTGGTGTAGCTTTTATTTTCGGAATTCAACTATTAATAAGATAACAAATGGAAAAAAAGAGCATTCAAAATGAATGCTCTTTTTTTCTTTTAATTAATGATATTAATATTGCCCATATAAGGTCTTAAAACCTCTGGTACTACTACTGACCCATCCTCTTGTTGATAATTCTCTAGAATGGCAGCTACCGTCCTTCCAAGGGCTAATCCTGAGCCATTTAATGTATGAACATACTCTGGCTTTGCTTTAGTATCTCGACGGAATTTAATATTTGCGCGTCTTGCTTGAAAATCTTCAAAGTTACTGCATGAAGAAATTTCCTTGTATTCTCCGTAGCTCGGTAACCAAACTTCTATATCATATTTCTTTGCAGCGGTAAATCCTAAGTCAGCACTACACATATTCAACACTCGATAAGGTAATTCTAAAAGCTGCAGTACCTTCTCTGCATGAGATGTGATTAATTCAAGCTGTTCATAAGATTCTTCAGGCTTCACAAATCGAACCATTTCAACTTTATTAAACTGATGTTGGCGTATCAAGCCTCTTGTATCTCTTCCTGCAGAGCCTGCTTCAGAACGAAAACAAGCGCTGTATGCCGCATAACCAAATGGGAGATCGTTCACAGGTAAAATTTCATCTCTATGCATATTAGTAACAGGTACCTCAGATGTTGGAATTAGAAAATAATCTTCCTCCCTAATTTTAAAAGCATCTTCTTCAAATTTTGGCAATTGCCCTGTTCCTGTCATACTAGTACGATTCACTAAATAAGGTGGTAATAATTCTTCATACCCGTGCTCATCCTGATGCAAATCCATCATAAAATTAATTAAAGCCCGTTCAAGTCTTGCTCCTAACCCTTTATAAAAAACAAATCGACTTCCTGTCACCTTAGCAGCACGCTCAAAATCAGCTAATTTTAAATCAACCGCTATATCCCAATGTGCTTTTGCTTCAAACGGAAACTGAGGAACCTCTTTCCACCTTCTAACCTCCACATTATCATCCTCAGATTCTCCAATTGGAACACTCTCATGAGGAACGTTAGGGATCGTTAGTAGTAAATCCTGCAAATTCTGTTCTACAGCTTTTAATTGCTCATCTAGCTTTTTAATTTTATCAGATACTTCGCGCATCTCTAAAATAAGGTGTTCAGCATTTTCTTTAGCTCTTTTTAACTGAGCTACTTGCTCAGATACTTCATTTCGTCTGCTTTTAAGTTTCTCTACCTCAACGATGATAGTTCTACGAGTTTCATCTAAATCTCCAAATTGATCAATTCCTGAAAGGTCTTCCCCTCTTGTTTTTAACTTCTCTTTAATGGTCTGAAAATCATTTCTCAACCGTTTTACATCTAACATATTCCTGTTTCCTCCTTATATTTATAATCAATGCTGCTTACCAAAAGCTTAAAAACAACAAAAAGCCCCTTCTCTAAATAGAAGAAGGGACGAGATTAACCCGCGTTGCCACCCTAATTATATCAATTTACTTTTTGATATCAGCTCAAAAGAAATAACGGTCTTTTACCGTACTGGCTTAACCAGTCTCTCAAGGGTAGATTCAGTAAATAACTGCACTGATTTTCACCAACCATCAGCTCTCTCTAGCTAGCCATTTTACGTACTAGTCCCTATCAATGATTTTTTGTTGAAAGTTTTAAATCTTTGTTTGATTATACAGTCATTCAGACTATACTGCAAGCATTGCTTATGGTTGAATTACTGCGTTTTTCTCTTATTATATTCTATACTTATTAACCATTAATCATACATGTATTAATTTATGAAAACCAGCCTTGGACTGTATCAACGGCTGAGCCCCAAATCCCTGAGAAAAATCCGCCAATGCTCCTCATTGTCATGGTAAACCATCCAGCCTTTTCAATTCCAGTATCTACTGCTACGGGGACAGATGTTTGTTGATTAGGATATAAATACTCTTCCTCACCCTCACCTGTATACGAAACCATTAATTGTCCAACTTGCACACCTGCATCGAATGGTGCCACAAGTTCGTTATTTTCATTCAAAAGGTCTCCATCCAACTGAAGAGCGGCTTCGTACATATCTTCATCGCCACTTTGTATAATCGTAGTTAATGATTCTGTGCTTGAGATCGTGACTTCTTTCTCTTTTCCAGAAACAACAGGTACGATTTCTTCACCATCTGGAACATAGCCTTCTGGTGCAATTTCAACATGTTCAAATTGATTAAATCCATAATCCATGATTTTAGCCGTTTCATTAAAACGATCATCACGTGTTTCTGTTCTCATTACAACAGAAATGAGTCTCATATCGCCACGTTTCGCAGTCCCAGTAAATGAATTACCCGCTGCTGAAGTATAACCTGTTTTTAAACCGTCAATACCTTCATAATCATGTTCAGGAACAATACCTGGTAGCATCCAATTCCAGTTTTGCATAGTGATCGATTCATCTGGACCCGCATCAAATTCTTTTGTTGGGATACTTGCCGTATCTAAAACCTCTGGATAATCTCTAATTAATGCGTAAGCTAATTGAGCTGTTGCCCGAGCTGACATCATGTTTTCAGCATCTGCTCCTGTTCCGTCAGGATGGTTTCCGTTAAGGTCGCTATTATTAAGTCCTGATGAATTGACAAATTCAAAATCTTCAAGTCCTAATTCTTCACCTTTAGCATTCATCATATCAACGAACGCTCTTTCAGAACCTGCAATAAGCTCTGCTAATGCCATTGTTGATGCATTTGCAGAATAAATTGCAACGGATTCATATAGCTGCTGTACCGTATACTCATAATCTTGTCTCAATGGAACATTAGATAATGCCGTATGTAAAGATAGTTGACGAATATGGTCAGATATCGGAACCACCTGGTCCTCCGATATATCTCCATTATCTAGAGCTTCTAAAATTAAATACTCACTCATCATCTTGGTCATACTTGCTATTGGTAATACTTTATCTATATCTTTCTGGTATAAAATTTTACCAGTATTGGCATCCACTAATATAGCTGTTTCTGCTTCTAAATCTAACGCAGCTTCTGCACGTTCAGCTTGTCCAAACCAAGTAAATACTAAGATGATAGCTAACATTGCAGTAAACCATTTTTTTGTTGCACGATTGTTCACAACTACACCTCCACAAACATTTCACATAGGTTTTATCTTACCATAAGAATCAATAAAAAAATAGATAGAGTTCGCCCTATCTATTTTCCAATTTGTTAACTTTTTTTCAGGAGCTATGACGGTTGATTTTTATAAAGAATAATTAGGTGCTTCTTTCGTAATTTGAACATCATGTGGGTGGCTTTCTCGTAAACCAGCTCCAGTAATACGAATGAATTGACCATGTTCTCGTAAATCCTCTATTGTTGCCGTTCCACAATAACCCATTCCAGCTCTTAGACCACCAATTAATTGATGAATGGTATCATTCAATGGTCCCTTATAAGGAATACGACCTTCAATTCCTTCTGGGACTAGTTTTTGTGCATCTTCTTGGAAATATCGATCTTTACTTCCTTTTTCCATGGCGCCTAACGAACCCATTCCTCTATACACTTTAAATTGTCGTCCTTGATAGATTTCTCTATCTCCTGGACTCTCACTTACACCTGCTAATAAGCTTCCTAGCATAACTGCATGGCCGCCTGCAGCAAGTGCTTTTACAATATCTCCAGAATATTTTATTCCACCGTCAGCAATAATAGGTACTCCGTGCTTACGTGCCTCTGATGCGCAATCATAAATGGCTGTAATTTGAGGGACACCAATTCCTGCCACGATTCTAGTCGTACAAATTGAGCCAGGTCCAATACCTACTTTTACAACATTTGCTCCAGCTTCAATTAAGTCTCGTGTTCCTTCTGCTGTAGCGACATTTCCTGCGATAATAGTAAGCTCTGGATATTGTTCTCTTACTGCACGCACTTTATCCAATACACCCTTAGAGTGGCCATGAGCAGTATCGATTACAATCGCATCTACTCCTGCTTCTACTAAAGCTGCAATCCTAACATCTGCATCTGCACTTACTCCAATGGCAGCACCTACTACTAAGCGCCCTTGTTTATCTTTAGCTGATCGAGGAAATTCAATGACTTTTTCTATATCTTTAATTGTAATGAGTCCTTTTAGATAACCGGAATCATCTACAAGTGGGAGCTTCTCAATTTTATGCTTTTGTAATATTTTTTCTGCATCTTGAAGGGTTGTCCCTACTGGAGCTGTAACTAGATTATCTTTAGTCATAACTTCATCAATACGTATAGAATAATCTTCAATAAATCTTAAATCACGATTGGTTAAAATTCCTACTAATTTTTGTTCTTCATTTACAATTGGAACACCTGAAATACGATATTTACTCATTAGATGTTCAGCATCAAAGACTTGTCTATCTGGTGTAAGATAGAAGGGATCGGTAATAACTCCACTTTCTGATCGTTTGACTCGGTCTACATTCTCCGCTTGCTCTTCAATAGACATGTTTTTGTGAATGATTCCTAATCCACCTTCACGAGCCATAGCTATTGCCATCTTTGCTTCGGTTACAGTATCCATTCCAGCACTAATAACTGGGATATTTAATTGAAGATTATTAGATAGCTTTGTTCCGACTGAAACGTCTCTAGGTAAAATTTCCGATTTAGCTGGAGTTAATAAAACATCATCAAAAGTTAATCCTTCTTTTGCAAATTTGTTCTCCCACATGATTATTTCCCCTTCCCCAATCAGGTTTTTCGTAAAATATTATTAGTAGCTTAACAACTGGGCAAACTACTGTCAAGAACAGAAAATAAATAATATTTTTCTGAATAAACAAATAATGAGGTTTCCATAATGAATAAAGAGTTTACTGAACGATTCCTACCTTACTTTTCAACTACCTATACTCGAACTATTTTAAGTTCTCATTATCAAAGTTTGGGGATTACCGACCCAACAAGACAAAGCTATGCAACCTGTTATTCGTTTATCTCTCACTTAAAGCATGGTTGTTTATATTACCAACAGGCTTCAACAGCTCCATTAGAAATTAAGCCTTTACTATTTTTTTATGGCTTTATCCAATTTATGAAAGCATCCATCTTAACAAAGGATTATCAATACCCTTCATCTAGCCAAGTTCTTGCACATGGAGTAACGACTAGAAAAAGAAAGAAAGATGCCTATCTTTTTTTAGAGGATGAAGTCAAAACACAACGTAATGGGTTGTATAGTCATTTTCTTTCTCAAATGTTTCACATGAAACATGTCGAAGGAGAACGATATAAGATGAAAAATCTTTTTATCCAAATCGCTGACCTTCATCCTCTCATCACAACATTAACTAATTCATCTATTTCATATCAGATAAAAAAGCGAGCGAAGGGTTTATTAATACCTTCTGACATATTAGACCAATATCACATGACTCAGAACCGTCTATATCAATATTTTAATAAATTTATATCTGAGCAGAGCCAAAAACAAACCTCTCTTCAAGCTTCTGAAAAAGATTTAATATTGAACGGATTGGATATGAACCGTAAATATATCCCTCCTTTTTTAATGAATAAAGAAAAGGAATTTTTTCTACTAAAAGATAAAGAGACACATCTCCTCTTACCAGAATTAGCTGTTCTATATTTAATACTATACAATTTAAGTATGATTTGCCGCTACGAGGTAGAGTGGTGGAATGATTTAATAAGCACCTATGAAGGAATGGACTATCCATATATTTTAACCTTTCTAGATATGCTTCCTTATAAAAGCATTCATTTGTTTCATCAGCTCATCCAATTCAAATAAGGCTGATTTATAATGAAGCCCAAGAAATAAGCTCTTATTTTATACAAGCGATCTATTCTTTCGTTTTTGCTGAACCTTCGGTCCAACTATACAAAAAAGCACAACCTCTAAAGGTTGTGCTTTATCGCCTGGCAACGTCCTACTCTTGCAGGGGGAAGCCCCCA
>NZ_LTAO01000023.1:265012-585104 GCF_001590785.1 Alkalihalobacillus trypoxylicola | reverse complement strand
GTCGACTAGAGTTAAAACTCCATAGAAAGGAGGTGATCCAGCCGCACCTTCCGATACGGCTACCTTGTTACGACTTCACCCCAATCATCTGTCCCACCTTAGGCGGCTGGCTCCAAAAGGTTACCTCACCGACTTCGGGTGTTACAAACTCTCGTGGTGTGACGGGCGGTGTGTACAAGGCCCGGGAACGTATTCACCGCGGCATGCTGATCCGCGATTACTAGCAATTCCGGCTTCATGTAGGCGAGTTGCAGCCTACAATCCGAACTGAGAATGGCTTTATGGGATTGGCTCGACCTCGCGGTTTTGCTGCCCTTTGTACCATCCATTGTAGCACGTGTGTAGCCCAGGTCATAAGGGGCATGATGATTTGACGTCATCCCCACCTTCCTCCGGTTTGTCACCGGCAGTCACCTTAGAGTGCCCAACTAAATGCTGGCAACTAAGATCAAGGGTTGCGCTCGTTGCGGGACTTAACCCAACATCTCACGACACGAGCTGACGACAACCATGCACCACCTGTCACTTTGTCCCCCGAAGGGGAAAGCCCTATCTCTAGGGTGGTCAAAGGATGTCAAGACCTGGTAAGGTTCTTCGCGTTGCTTCGAATTAAACCACATGCTCCACTGCTTGTGCGGGCCCCCGTCAATTCCTTTGAGTTTCAGCCTTGCGGCCGTACTCCCCAGGCGGAGTGCTTAATGTGTTAACTTCGGCACTAAGGGCATCGAAACCCCTAACACCTAGCACTCATCGTTTACGGCGTGGACTACCAGGGTATCTAATCCTGTTTGCTCCCCACGCTTTCGCGCCTCAGCGTCAGTTACAGACCAGAGAGTCGCCTTCGCCACTGGTGTTCCTCCACATATCTACGCATTTCACCGCTACACGTGGAATTCCACTCTCCTCTTCTGTACTCAAGTCTCCCAGTTTCCAATGACCTCTCGGGGTTGAGCCCCGATCTTTCACATCAGACTTAAAAGACCGCCTGCGCGCGCTTTACGCCCAATAATTCCGGACAACGCTTGCCACCTACGTATTACCGCGGCTGCTGGCACGTAGTTAGCCGTGGCTTTCTGGTTAGGTACCGTCAAGGTGCCACCCTATTTGAATGGCACTTGTTCTTCCCTAACAACAGAGCTTTACGATCCGAAAACCTTCATCACTCACGCGGCGTTGCTCCGTCAGACTTTCGTCCATTGCGGAAGATTCCCTACTGCTGCCTCCCGTAGGAGTCTGGGCCGTGTCTCAGTCCCAGTGTGGCCGATCACCCTCTCAGGTCGGCTACGCATCGTYGCCTTGGTGAGCCTCTACCCCACCAACTAGCTAATGCGCCGCGGGCCCATCCCGTAGTGATAGCCGGAGCCATCTTTTACAAAGAAACCATGCGGTTTCTTCGATTATCCGGTATTAGCACCGATTTCTCGATGTTATCCCAGTCTACAGGGCAGGTTGCCCACGTGTTACTCACCCGTCCGCCGCTGACTTCCAGGAGCAAGCTCCCTTCTGTCCGCTCGACTTGCATGTATTAGGCACGCCGCCAGCGTTCGTCCTGAGCCAGGATCAAACTCTCCGTTAAAGGATAAGCTGATTCGCTCATAATTTGCTGGCCTCGATTTTCATCGATGTTCCATTTTGCATTGATTTCTCAATGACTAACMATTGACGAGATACCTTGTATCTCTTTAATTCGCTTGGCTTTTGTTCAGTTTTCAAAGAACTTATATCGCTTTTTTTGCGACCTATCTAATATATCATTTATCAAAAGTAGAGTCAATAACTTTTTTTGAAAAAAGTAAAAACATATAAATAATACTTTTAGATATTTTAGAAGGGTATGAGACATAATATAACATAGATTTTCTATATAATGCAATAGAAATTTCATAAAAAGTGATTTCCCATTTAAAATTCTACTAACTTTTATTAAATATAATTTATAACAAAAAGACTTACCACATATAAAGCATGTGGTAAGTCTATAAGGTCTTACTCAGACTCGTTTTCTAAATCGCTCGTTTCAGTTGGATTCTCTTGATTTTCTAAATCTTCTTCTCCAGACGATGTTTCATCTAAATCATCTTCATTAATCTCAACTCTAGCAACTGTTGCTACTTCTTCTCCCTCATCTATACGAATAACTTTAACACCCTGAGTGTTTCGTCCCGTAATAGAAATACCTTCAACATGAGTACGAATAATCGTTCCAGCAACAGTGATTATCATAATATCGTGCTGATCAGATACTATCTTCAAAGCAACTAAAGAACCGTTCTTATCTGTAATATTTGATGTTTTTATACCTTTTCCACCGCGATTTTGAACTCGATACTCCTGTATTGGAGTACGTTTTCCATAACCTTTTTCGGTTACGATTAAAACTTGATGGTCTTCTTCGATAATATCCATACCTACAACAAAATCATCATTCTTAAGTGAAATTCCTTTAACCCCACCAGCTGTACGGCCCATTAATCGAACATCATTTTCGTGAAAACGAATAGCCATACCATTTTTCGTACCAATGATGATCTCACGCTCTCCGTTGGTTAACCTTACACCATGCAGCTCGTCATCTTCGCGAATATTTATCGCAAATAAGCCGCCTTTACGAATATTAGCAAATGAAGATAGCTGAGTTCTTTTCGAAATACCATGCTTCGTTAAGAAGAAAAGGTATTGATCGTCCTTAAATTCTTCGATCGGTATTACCGTACTAATAAACTCTCCTGGTTCAATTTGCAGAAGGTTAATAATCGGGATTCCTTTTGCCGTTCTACCTAACTCAGGAATTTCATATCCTTTTAAGCGATAAACCTTTCCTTTGTTAGAGAAAAAGAGAATCGTATGGTGCGTATTCGTTGTGAATAGGTGGGAGACGAAATCATTATCATTTGTCCCCATCCCTTGAATTCCTCGTCCACCTCGCCGTTGACTTCGGTAAGTTGAAATCGGCAGACGTTTTATATAACCATTATGAGTAAGGGTAATAACGATATTTTGACGTGGAATTAAATCCTCATCCTCAAATTGTTCTTCATTCATTGAGATGATCGTTCTTCTCTCATCATTATACTTACTCTTAATTTCTAATAGTTCTTCAGTAATAATAGCTAAAACCTTTTGTTCATCAGCCAAAATAGCTTTTAGCTCAGCGATTCTAGCTAATAACTCCTTGTATTCACTCTCAATTTTATCTCTTTCTAGACCTGTCAAACGTTGAAGTCTCATATCAAGAATAGCTTGAGCTTGCTCATAGCTTAATTCATAATTTTCCATTAACCCATTTCGAGCGATATCTGTTGTTTGTGAAGAGCGAATTAAGCTAATTATTTCATCAATATGATCAAGAGCAATTCGTAAACCTTCTAAAATATGCGCACGTGCCTCCGCTTTTCTTAATTCAAAAGAGGTACGACGACGAATTACTTCTACTTGATGCTTTAAATATTGTTCGAGCGCTTCTTTTAAATTTAATACCTTCGGTCGGCCATCAACAAGCGCTAGCAAATTGATACCAAAGCTAGTTTGCAAAGAGGTTTGTTTGTAGAGATTGTTTAATAGAACATTAGCATTCACATCTCTGCGAAGCTCAATCACAATCCTTAATCCTTCGCGGTCAGATTCATCCCTTAAATCTGTAATTCCCTCGATTTTCTTATCTCGTACAAGTTCGGCAATCTTTTCAATTAACCTTGCTTTATTTACTTGATAAGGAATTTCAGAGACAATAATTCGTGGCTTACCATTATGCTCTTCTATTTCCGATTTGGCTCTTAGTGTAATAGAGCCACGCCCCGTTTGATAGGCTTTTCTAATTCCTGAACGCCCAAGTATTTCTGCACCGGTTGGAAAGTCAGGTCCTGGAATATGTTCCATTAATTCAGCCACATCAATATCCGGATTTTCTGATAGAGCTAAAACTCCATCTATGACCTCACCTAATTGATGAGGCGGGATATTAGTAGCCATACCTACAGCAATACCTGATGTTCCATTTACTAATAAATTAGGAAAACGCGCGGGCAGAACGACAGGTTCTCGTTCCGATCCATCATAGTTATCCGTATAATCAATCGTGTCTTTATTAATATCACGTAAAAGTTCCATTGATATTTTCGACATTTTGGCTTCCGTATAACGCATTGCAGCTGCTGAGTCACCATCAATCGAACCGAAATTACCATGTCCATTTACGAGCATATAGCGATAACTAAAATCTTGAGCCATCCTTACCATCGTTTCATAAACGGCTGAGTCACCGTGTGGATGGTATTTACCTATTACCTCACCAACGATACGTGCAGATTTTTTAAAAGCCTTATCTGCCGTCATCCCTAAATCATTCATCGCATATAAAATACGACGGTGAACTGGTTTAAGACCATCGCGAGCATCTGGCAACGCACGACTAACGATAACACTCATCGCGTAATCCATAAACGATGTCTTCATCTCATTGGCTATATTAATTTCTTTAATCTTTGATTGTTCCTGTTCCGCCATTCCTTAGACCTCCAACTAGATATCAAGATTCTCAACGTATTGGGCATTTTCCTGAATAAAGTCACGACGTGGTTCTACACGGTCACCCATTAGTATTTCAAATATTTCATCCGCTTTTATTGCATCTTCTAAAGTTACCTGGAGTAACGTACGATGCTCTGGGTCCATTGTTGTTTCCCACAGTTGAGTAGGATTCATTTCACCAAGACCTTTGTATCTTTGAATACCTAATTTTGCCCCTTCAGGGTAAGATTTTAGAATCGGATCCAGTTCTTTTTGTACATAAGCATACTTAATTTCTTTACCATGACTTACTTTATATAATGGTGGCTGAGCAATATATATATACCCATACTCTAGAAGTGGTCTCATATAACGATAGAAGAAGGTTAATAATAACGTTCTAATATGGGCACCATCTACATCTGCATCGGTCATAATAATAATTTTGTGATATCTAGCTTTTTCGATATCAAAATCTCCACCAACACCTGTACCAAAGGCTGTAATCATCGCTCTAATTTCATTATTAGCTAAAATTTTATCAAGACGAGCTTTTTCAACATTAATAATTTTCCCTCTTAAAGGCAAAATAGCTTGGAAGTGTCTATCGCGCCCTTGTTTAGCTGAACCACCCGCCGAATCACCCTCAACGATATAAATTTCACTAATAGATGCATCCTTTGAGGCACAGTCTGCTAACTTACCAGGTAAAGAACTAACTTCTAGAGCACTTTTACGGCGAGTTAACTCACGTGCTTTTTTAGCAGCCTCTCTAGCTCTTGAAGCCATAAGTCCTTTTTCTATAATTTTCCTACCGACTTGAGGATTTTCAATTAAAAATCTTGCAAAATGCTCAGAAAATAAAGAATCTGTAATCGTTCTGGCTTCACTGTTTCCTAATTTCGTTTTGGTTTGACCTTCAAATTGTGGATCTGGAATTTTTACCGAGATAATAGCGGTTAAACCTTCACGAACATCATCACCCGTTAAATTTGGGTCATTTTCCTTAATGAGATTATTTTTCCTTGCATAATCATTAATCACACGTGTTAATCCTGTTTTAAAACCAGATTCATGGGTTCCACCTTCGTGGGTACTAATATTATTAGCAAAAGAGAAAAGACTACCAACGTATCCATCATTATATTGAACAGCGACCTCAACATTAAGGCCATCTTTCTCACCTTCAATATGAATCGGATCTTCATGCAGAACTTCTCTGTTTCTGTTTAAATGTTTAACAAAGGAAGCAATACCGCCTTCATAATAATACTTATCAGTTTTGCCATCTTCACGTTTATCTGAAATAGTAATCGTCAAGCCTTTATTTAAGAAAGCCAACTCTCTTAAACGATGAGCTAAAGTATCGTAAACATATTCTATCGATTCTTGGAAAATTTCAGGATCAGGCTTAAAGGTCGTTTTCGTACCCGTGTTATCGCTTGAACCAATAATCGCTAAATCAGCTGCAGGAACACCTTTATGATATTGCTGATAATATACATGACCATCACGTTGGATTTCTACCTCTAGTGAAGTAGAAAGAGCATTTACGACCGAAGCTCCCACACCATGCAGTCCGCCAGAAACTTTATAGCCTCCGCCACCAAATTTACCACCTGCATGCAGGACAGTCATAATAACTTCAACCGCAGGACGACCCATCTTTTCATGAATGCCTACAGGAATTCCACGACCATTATCGATGACCGTAATACTATTATCTTCTTCAATTAACACATTAATTTGATCACAGAAACCAGCCATCGCTTCATCAATACTATTATCAACGATCTCCCAAACAAGATGATGTAGGCCTCGAACACTTGTTGAGCCAATATACATACCTGGTCTTTTTCTTACAGCTTCTAATCCTTCTAAAACCTGTATTTGATCCGCATCATAGGATTGTTGTTCAGAATGTTGTTCATTCGACACGCTCTTCACCTTCATTCTCTATACTTTCTCTATCAAAGATTGACTTCTTTCCCTTACCATCTCTCATTCAATGTTCATTCTTGCTCGATTTGCAAATCAAGGTCCACATTCATCGAGGCTCTTCGCTTCAACGTATTGGACGATACAGGGGAATAATAAATAGTACGATCGGTTATAACAATAGATTTTATAAAATCCTCACTGATCGTTACAACTGATTTACGTAATTCTTCCTGTTCCAAATAGGCACTTGTTACTGCCGATAACTCTTGAACATCACGACTTAAAATAGCAATGATTTCTCTAGCTCGAACGACCATATCTCCACCTAAATGAATAAACAATGGATCACCACCTTACTAAGTTTGACGAATCGTACCTTGTTCTACCTCAAATATTGCTGATTGTTTTAACGCTTCTTGATGGACACCAGCAAGGTTTGTTGTTGTCACAAATGTCTGTACTTTTTTCTGGATAGTCTCAATAAGATGAGATTGTCTATGATCATCAAGCTCTGAGAGGACATCATCTAGTAATAAAATGGGATACTCTCCAATTTCTGAATTTATTAACTCAATTTCAGCTAGTTTAATGGCTAAGGCAGTTGTTCTTTGTTGGCCTTGAGACCCATATGTTTGTACATCCTTGCCATTTACTTTAAATCCTAAATCATCACGATGAGGTCCAAAAAGCGTCACACCTCTTTGTATTTCTTTTTGTTTTTTTGCTTGATAGGTTTGATAGAATTCTTCTTTTATTTTCGTCAAATCTAGTTGTTCTGATACGTTAGATGAAGCTAAATAGGTTAATTCTAGCTTTTCTTTTCCTCTACTAATATCAGTATGAATAGCTTCAGCCCATCCCTGAAGCTGTTTCACAAATTGAAATCGCTTCTTAATAACCTCTGCAGCTAATGGAATAAGCTGGTCAGTTAATATATCAAGCATCTCTGGAGAGCCTTTTTTTAATTGAAATTGCTTTAACAATTGATTCCTTTGTTGAAGCACCTTTTGATACAGGCTTAAATGATATAAATAAAGAGGATTAATTTGCCCTAACTCCCGGTCAATAAACCTTCTTCTAATTTGCGGACTACCCTTGACTAGGTTTAAATCCTCCGGAGCAAACATTACCACATTAACCGCTCCTACATACTCACTTAACTTCCTCTGCTCCAACCCATTTATTTTAGCCTTTTTTCCTTTTGTAGAAATCACAACATCCAATTTAATCGTCGAAGTCTCTTTTACAATCTCCCCTTGTATACGAGCAAACTCTTCATCCCAGCTTATTAATTCCTTGTCATTGCTTGTCCGGTGTGACTTAGCTAAAGCTAGGACATAAATAGCCTCAATTAAATTGGTTTTTCCTTGAGCATTTTCACCAATACATACATTCACCCTTGGATCAAAGCTCAAACTTGCTTGTTGATAGTTTCTAAAATATTTGACAGAAAGTGATTTAATATACATTCAATTTAACCTCTAATTAAGAGATAATTTCATATTTTTGACCGTTCGCTAATTGAACGACATTTCCAATATAAAGCTTTCTACCTCTTCGGTTTTCCAATTCATTATTCACATAGACCTCATGCTCAGATAAATACCATTTTGCCATACCACCTGTATCTATCTCACCTACTTCTTTTAATAGCTGTCCAAGTGTTATATATTCAGTTGAAATTTTAATGTACTCCAATTCATCTCACTTCTTTCCGTCCTTTTAAGAATTCCCTTATCAAACGCAAGACAGCAAATCAGTTGGTGAAATGCTGTCTCATCTAGCCGCTTTTTATTTATCTCTTTATATTGTACTAAAGTAAATCGTTCTCGCCAAGTCTGATTCAAAAAAATCAAACGAACTCTTCATATTAGTAAGTTCTAACAGGAGAAAACAAATGTAAATAATGGTCTTGTTCGATCGGTTTAATGACAAAAGGACTCATGGCCCCAGTAAATTCCACACTAATATCATCACTATCAATAACCTTCAGGGCATCTATAACATTCTTACCGTTAAAGGAAATTCTCATATCCTCTCCATCAAAGCCTTCACTTTGTATTCTTTCTGTTACTTTTCCGATTTCCGGAGATATTGAGGTAATTTCAATGAGTCCATCCTCTAATGTTTTTAAATTAACTACATTATTTTTGGCTTCCCTAGAAAGCAACAAAGCACGCTCTAATGTTTGTAGAAAAGATTTCGTTTTAACCTGCATCGTTGTTTTATAGTGATTAGGAATCATATTTTTAGTAACTGGGTATTTCCCTTCTAATAACCTTGAAAAGAAAAGTAGATTTTTTAATTTAAAAAGAATTTGATTATCCGTAACAACAATTTCAATATCCTCGTTACTCTCATCAATAATTTTGCTTAACTCATTCAAACTCTTCCCTGGAATGACAACATTTTCAAAGGTTAGTTGTTCATCATTACGAACAACCTTAGTTTTTCTCATAGCCAAACGGTGACTATCTGTTGCAGTACAGATTAGCTGCTCCTCGTTTGTTTCTAGGTTTACACCTGTCAATACCGGGCGTGTTTCCTGAGTGGACACAGCGAATACGGTCTGTCTGATCGTATTTCTTAAAATATCCTGCGGTAGACGAAAAACTAATTCTTCTTCTACCTGTGGTAATCTAGGATATTCCTCAGGATCGAGCCCATTTAAGTTAAAAATAGCAGAACCTGATTTAATGGTGGTTGCAAATTGATCTTGCACACTTAATTCAATCGTATCTCCAGATAATTTCTTTACAATCTCAGCAAAATATTTTGCTTGTAAAACAATACTTCCTGGATCTTTAATCGATATAATTTCGCTACCTTCTTCTTCTTTTGGAATAAACGTTTCGATAGAAATATCTGAATCACTACCTGTTAAAGTGATACCTTGATTATTAGCAACGATTTTTATTCCCGTTAAAATGGGGATGGTTGTTCTTGAAGAAACAGCCTTGGCTACTCTTTGAACGTCATGAACAAAGCGATTGCGTTCGATTATTAGATGCATACTTGTAACTCCTTTTAATTATATAGATCTTTTAAAAATATAGTAGTAATAGTAATAGGGCTTGTTAATATGTGGATAACTCAGATTTTCTTAGTGTTAAGTTGTTATTCACATGTTAATAATCTGTGGGTGAATAAGGCCATGTTATGCACACTATTCACTAAGAACGAATTTGTTCACTAATTTCCTGAAGCTTCTTTTGTAAATCTTGATCACTAGCTAATAGCTTTGAGATTTTTTCGTGAGCATGAATGACAGTCGTATGGTCACGTCCCCCGAATTCACTTCCTATTTTAGGGAGCGAGGAGTCGGTTAATTCTCTGGACAAATACATAGCAATTTGTCGTGGAAAAGCAACGGACTTTGTTCTCTTTTTCGCTTTAAAATCTTCTAGCTTTACTTGGAAGTGCTCACCAACAATTCGTTGAATATCGACAATGGTAATCATTTTAGGCTTAGCATTTGGAATAATATCCTTAAGTGCTTCAGCTGCTAAATCGGCATTCATATCTTGATTAATGAGCGAAGAATAAGCGACAACTCTTATTAAAGCACCTTCTAATTCACGAATATTCGTATCGATTTGATTGGCGATATAGAGCATGACTTCGTTAGGTATATCTAAGTTTTCTGCTTTTGCTTTTTTTCTCAAAATCGCAATCCTTGTCTCTAAATCTGGTGGAGTAATGTCTGTAATCAGACCCCACTCAAATCTAGAACGTAATCGATCCTCAAGAGTAGGAATCTCTTTTGGAGGTCGGTCACTTGAAATAACGATTTGTTTTGATTCTTCATGTAAAGCATTAAAAGTATGGAAAAATTCTTCCTGAGTTGATTCTTTTCCAGCTAAAAATTGAATATCATCTATTAAAAGAACGTCGACTTTTCGATATTTATTACGAAAATCAATCGCTTTATTATCACGAATCGCATTAATAAATTCATTTGTAAATTTTTCTGAAGAAAGATAGACCACTTTAGCATTTGGATTATGATCGGTCACATAATGTCCAATTGCATGCATCAAGTGAGTTTTACCTAATCCAACTCCACCATAAATAAACAAAGGGTTATAAGCTTTTGCTGGTGCTTCAGCTACAGCAAGTGAAGCTGCATGGGCAAAACGGTTCCCTGAACCAATGACAAATGTATTAAACGTATATTTCTCATTTAGCATTGATTTTGTAAAGGAACTTGTAGATTGATCTTGAGACTCTGGCGGTTTTTTGGGGATAGGCTCTAAAAATAAATCATTGTCCGATTTATGCTCTGGTATGACAAATTTTGGTGTTAAACGAGAACCAGTTATATGCTCTATCGTTTCTGATGTTAATTCAGAATAGTGGTCTTCTAACCAATCGCGGGCAAACTCATTTGGTGCTGTAATAATAATAGAATCATTTTGGATATCATTGGCTTTTGTAGATTTTAACCAAGTTTCATAGCTAGGTTTACTAACTTTTTTCTCTATTTCAGCTAATACCCGCTCCCACAAATCATGAATATTTTCCAAGAGATAAACCTCCTTTTCCTTTCAGTATTTAAATAACCTGATGAGCATCCTCTTCAAAAGCTTGCAAACTTAAAAACCTCTGGTATCTAGGTAAAAAAAGATCACAGAGTGTAAGTAAAATAACGAGTGTATAAGTTTTGTATAAGTAATTGAATAGAGGTGCATAAATATAAAATGTGATAAAAATGTGTAGTAAGATATAATATAGTAGAAAAACGTCATTATAAACGATCACACACTTCTGTGGATGAAAAAATTCACAATAATTAAAGCCTGTCCACAACCTTACCCACAGCCTGTGGACAGGCTTTATGATAATCTTTAATGTCCACGAGTGAAAACATAATAATCATAGCAAAAAAAAGCTTGTACCGCAACGGTTATATTACTTTATCCACATAGCACAGTATGTTGTGGTTACCTTTTGTCCACAACACAAGATATGTGCATAATCTGTCGATAAGTTTGGGGACAGCACGAATGCTGTCGATAAATGGTTATCCACAACGGAGGAGAAAGTAATACGGAAGTGAAAAAATAAATAAAAGAATGATCGAACAAATCGATTCTTGACAACATAGCCTTATGTTCCGTATAATTTACAAGAATGTCTTTTATCAAGCATTTCGGAAAAAGAAAGATTTAAATATGGATGTCTAGCGCAAGAGGTTTATGAGCAAGGCTAATTCGTCTATGATAGAGGTATAAAGACGAGAAATCTTATGGAAATTTTATAAGGACATTTGCTATTGCTAAATAATAGGCGCTTTGCGCTTTTCTTAATATCCTCGAGGGAGGTGTAATAAATGGGAAAACCAACATTTCAACCTAATAATCGTAAACGTAAAAAGGTACACGGATTCCGTGCGCGTATGAGCACAAAAAACGGAAGAAAAGTTTTAGCTCGTCGTCGTCGTAAAGGAAGAAAAGTGTTATCTGCATAGACCACTGGTTATCAGTGGTCTTTTTCCGATATTTGATTTCTATGGAGTACTAGATAAGTAATAAGGTAAATGTTGAGCGCAAAAAGAATCATACATTTGCGTTTTGAGGTGTAAAAGAATGAAAAAAGAGCAACGGATCAAAAAGAATGATGAATTCTCGCTCGTTTTTAATGAAGGGGTTTCGATAGCGAATCGCCAATTTGTTATTTATGCATTATCAAAAGAGGGACAAGAACTGTTTCGATTGGGCTTATCTGTTAGTAAAAAAGTAGGTAATGCAGTAACGAGAAATAGAGTGAAAAGAATGATTCGAGCTTTTTTCCAAGAGAATAGAGAGCGTCTACATAGTCATTATGATTATGTTGTGATTGCACGGAAACCAGTGTCAAACATGACATATTCTGAGGTAGAAAGCAGTCTTAATCATGTGTTGAGAAAAGGTCGCTATTTTCAAAAGAGAAAACAAGAAAAATCTTAAATATATTTAGTCTAGTAAACCTCTGCGACAAACAGGTTTGTTGCAGTTTGGAATAAATAATTAAAGAGGGACAAGGAGGAGAGCTCGTGCTCAAGAAGTTTAGCCTTGCAGCTGTATTGGTTGGAACCCTCGTTTTATTAACGGGATGTTTTGAGATTGACCAACCAATTACAAGTGAAAGTGAAGGGATTTGGAATACGATTTTTGTATATCCATTATCTTGGCTGATTATTTATTTAGCCGATTTTTTTAGTGGCAGCTATGGTTTGGCCATTGTCGCAGTTACTGTATTATTGAGGTTTTTAGTACTACCTCTAATGATAAAACAGACAAAAAGTACAAAAGCGATGCAGGAAATTCAACCTGAGATTAAGAAATTGCAAGAAAAATATAGTGCTAAGGACCAAAAAACTCAGCAAAAGCTACAGCAGGAAATGATGGGTTTATGGCAAGAAAGAGGAGTCAATCCACTAGCGGGATGTTTACCGATTTTTGTACAAATGCCTATTTTACTTGCACTTTATCATGCGATTATGAGAACGCGTGAGATCGGTGGCGATCAATTCTTATGGTTCGCATTGGACCGTCCAGATTATATCCTACCAATTATTGCTGCTTTAACTACGTTTATTCAGCAAAAAATGATGATGGTTGACCAAACCAATCCTCAAATGAAGATTTTGTTGTACATCATGCCAATTATGATTGGGGTATTTGCTTTCTTCTTCCCAGCAGCACTAGCTTTATACTGGGTAGTTGGTAACCTCTTTATGATTGCACAAACATACTTTATTACAGGACCAGGTGCGAATAAGAGAAAAGAAGCTCGTGTTGAAGCAAAAACAGGAGGGAAGAAAAAGTGACCAAAATAACTGTGTCAGGCAAAACAATTGAAGAAGCAGTTTCGAAGGCGCTTATTGAACTGGGAGCAACGAAAGAACGTCTAGTATATGAAGTGGTAGAGAAACCACAAAAAGGCTTTCTAGGTATTCTCGGCACAAAACCCGCAAAAATAACAGCTCATGTTAAGCCTGATGCCGTTGAAGAAGGTTACCATTTTCTTAAAGAAACGATTGAGAACATGGGATTTACTGTAACAATAGAAGAAAAGCGTTTAGAAGATACTGTACTTTTTGAATTAGTAGGTAATGAAGACATCGGTCGATTGATTGGAAAAAGAGGTCAAACTCTTGATTCATTAGAATATTTAACCAATTTAGTAGCCAACCGATTGGATGATGATTTTGTTAGAATTCAACTTGATGCGGAGAACTATCGTGCAAAAAGACAAGAGGCGTTAGAGAATCTAGCTCATAGAGTGAGTCAAAAAGTTCTAAAAAGAAGACATAAAGTAGTTTTAGAGCCAATGAGTGCTAAAGAACGAAAAGTGATTCATACCTCCCTGCAAGATATAGAAGGGGTAGAAACCTACTCGCAAGGCAGAGGAAAAAATCGTCATATTGTTATAGCCCCTAAGTAATCAATCATCAATGAGCCGGGAAAGAGAAATCTTTCTCGGTTTTTTTATGTCCATTTATATCTCTTAACTAAGCTTAGTTACATTCTTTTCAATTATCACGTGATATGGTATTCTAGATAGTTGGAGGCTTGTGTGGATAAGTTTACTAGATATCGATTATCCACATGTGTATAAGGTTAAAAACAGACAACAAGGATAGAATATAGAAGTAGTATTGTAAAATGGAAAACAAGCATTATTTGAAATAATCATGTAAAATAAGATAGATGGTCTATGAAGAAATAACATTTTCTTAATTGATCTTGTATTTCGACAAATATTTGCAGCCTGAAGCGTTTATAATAGAGGGGCAAATATAGTTTGGAGTGAAGAAAGAATGGAATTTGATACTATATCAGCTGTATCAACGGCACTAGGAGAAGGAGCGATTGGCATTGTTCGTCTAAGTGGTGACCAAGCGATTGAAATAGCTGATCGAATTTATAAAGGAAAGAATACATTAAAAGAAACCCCATCACACACTATTGTTTATGGGCATTTGATTGATCCAAAGACCAACCAAAGGGTAGAAGAAGCGATGGTATCGGTCTTAAGAGCACCTAAAACCTTTACGAGAGAAGATGTAGTAGAAATAAATTGCCATGGCGGTATTATGTCTGTAAACCGCGTTCTGCAGTTAACATTGACAAATGGGGCGAGGCTAGCTGAGCCAGGGGAGTTTACAAAAAGGGCCTTTTTAAATGGAAGAATAGACCTCTCTCAAGCAGAAGGAGTTATGGATTTAATCAGAGCTAAAACGGATAAGGCCATGAATATTGCATTGAATCAAGTAGAAGGGAGATTATCCAAAAAAATCTCCATTTTGCGCCAGGCTTTATTAGAAACCGTTGCTAATGTTGAAGTAAATATAGATTATCCTGAATATGATGCGGAAACCATGACTCATGAGCTGCTTAAATCAAAGGCGAGCTTTGTTATAGAAGAAATAAATTCATTATTACAAACAGCTGAACAAGGAAAAATAGTGAGAGAAGGTTTGTCTACCGTTATTATAGGGCGACCGAATGTAGGAAAATCTTCATTATTAAATAGCCTAGTTCATGAAAATAAAGCGATTGTTACAGATATACCTGGTACAACAAGAGATGTTATCGAAGAATATGTGAATGTCAGAGGTGTTCCACTACGATTAGTAGATACGGCTGGAATTCGTGAAACGGAAGATATCGTTGAACGAATAGGGGTTGAGCGTTCGAGACAAGTGTTAAAAGACGCAGAATTACTTTTGCTTGTCCTTAATTATGGCGAGGAACTCTCGAAAGAGGATGAGGCGCTTTTTGAAGTTGTAGAAAAAATGAATGTGATTGTCATAGTCAATAAAACAGACCAAGAGCAGAAAATAGACATGGAGAAGGTTTATCAGCTAGCAGCATCAAAACCTGTTATAACGACAGCTCTCATTGAAGATAAAGGTGTCGAGGAGCTAGAACAAGCGATTTCAGATTTATTTTTTGCTGGAAGGTTAGAAGCAGAGGATGTTACGTATGTATCTAACTCCCGTCATATCGCTTTATTAGAACTAGCTAAAAGCACGATTGAAGATGCGGTTCAGGCGATTGAAGATGGGGTTCCAATTGACTTAGTGCAGATAGATATAACGAAAACATGGGAATTATTAGGTGAGATTATTGGAGATTCTGTTCAAGAAAGTTTATTAGATCAACTATTCTCCCAATTCTGTTTAGGTAAATAAATAGCGTTCGTTTAATCGAATGAATGAAATAAATTCAATCTTATTTTTAAAAGGAGGTAACATCATGCAATATCAAGGTGGTGAATTTGATGTTATTGTAATTGGTGCGGGGCATGCAGGAGTGGAAGCTGGACTTGCCGCGGCTCGAATGGGGGCTAATACATTAATGCTGACATTAAATTTAGATGCAGTCGCCTTCATGCCGTGTAATCCATCTGTTGGAGGACCGGCAAAAGGAATTGTCGTTCGTGAAATTGATGCGCTTGGTGGTGAAATGGGGCGTAATATCGATAAAACCCATATACAAATGCGTATGCTAAATACTGGAAAAGGCCCAGCTGTTCGTGCATTAAGAGCACAGGCAGATAAGTTTCTATATCAGCATGAAATGAAAAAAACCATAGAAGAGCAGGACAATTTATTGCTACGCCAGGGGATGGTCGACTCTTTAATTATAGAGGATGGGGCTTGTAAAGGAGTCATTACAAATACTGGGGCGGAGTATCGTAGTAAGTCGGTTATCGTAACGACAGGCACGTATTTAAGAGGAAAAATTATATTAGGTGAGCTTTCATACGAAAGTGGTCCAAACAATATGCAGCCTTCTATTAAATTATCGGATCATCTTAAGGAGCTTGGATTTGATCTTGTTCGATTTAAAACAGGTACACCTCCAAGAGTAAATGGAAGTTCTATCGATTATGACAAAACCGAAATTCAACCAGGCGATGAAGTGCCTAGAGCGTTTTCTTATGAAACCACTAAATTTATTACAGACCAATTACCTTGTTGGTTGACTTATACAAGTGAAGAGACCCATCAAATAATTAACCAAAATTTAGGACGTTCACCGATGTATTCAGGTATGATTGAAGGAACAGGACCAAGGTATTGTCCTTCTATTGAAGATAAAATTGTTCGCTTTAATGATAAGCCAAGGCATCAAATTTTCTTAGAGCCTGAAGGTCGTAATACGTCTGAAGTATATGTTCAAGGTCTTTCAACGAGCTTGCCTGAAGATGTTCAATTGGATATGCTCAAAACGATTCCAGGCCTAGAAAATGTACGAATGATGAGACCTGGATATGCAATTGAATATGATGCAATTGTGCCTACGCAACTTTGGCCGACCTTGGAAACAAAGAAAATCGAAAATTTATTTACAGCAGGTCAAATCAACGGAACTTCCGGGTATGAGGAAGCTGCAGGTCAAGGGATTATGGCTGGTATTAATGCTGCACGTAAAGCACAAGGTAAAGAAGGTATTATCTTAGACCGCTCAGAAGCCTATATTGGCGTTTTAATAGATGATTTAGTCACTAAGGGTACAAATGAGCCTTATCGATTATTGACCTCTAGAGCAGAATATAGACTGCTTCTGCGTCATGATAATGCTGATCTTCGATTAACGGAAATTGGATATCAAATTGGTTTAATTCATGATGAACGATATAAACGTTATCAGTCGAAAAAGAATTTGATTGAAAACGAGAAGAAAAGACTAGAAGGCATTATCATTAAGCCATCTGAAAAAGTAGCAACATTATTAGAAAAAATACAATCAACACCTTTGCAAGAGGCAGTGAGAGCATCGGCATTTTTAAAAAGGCCTGAGATGAGCTATGCTGATGTGATAACGATTATTCCAGAAGCTGAAGAGCTTATTTCAGATGAAGTAGCTGAGCAAGTCGAAATCCAAATAAAATATGAAGGCTACATCGAAAAACAATGGCAGCAAGTGGAAAAAGCAAAAAAATTAGATAGTAAAAAAATACCAGATAACCTTGATTATTTTGCAATTAACGGACTAGCAACAGAAGCGAAACAAAAGTTGAGTCAAGTTCGTCCTCTATCTATTGGGCAAGCATCGCGTGTAGCTGGTGTTAACCCTGCTGATATTTCCATTTTATTAGTGTACATTGAACAAGGGCGTTTAGCGAAAATTGATTAAAAAAGTTGGAGGATTCGAATGAATAAAGAGGCTTTTGTAAAAGAATTATCATTAAAAGGAAGGTCATTATCAGAAAAACAACAGCAGCAGTTCCAACGATATTATGAAGTGTTAGTAGAGTGGAATGAAAAAATGAATTTGACAGCTCTTACTTCCGAGGAAGATGTTTATTTAAAGCATTTTTATGATTCGATTTCTCCTAGCTTTTATTATTCATTTGAAAAAGGGCAAAAAATAATTGATGTTGGTGCTGGAGCAGGATTTCCTAGTATCCCACTTAAAATTGTTTTTCCAGAATTAAATGTCTCCATTGTCGATTCTTTGAAAAAAAGAATTGGATTTTTAGAACATTTAGCATCTGAACTTGAATTAGAAAACGTTTCTTTCTTTCATGACCGTGCTGAAACATTTGCTCAAAACGTCATTCATCGTGAAAAATATGATATTGTAATGGCAAGAGCGGTTGCGAGAATGTCTGTTTTATCTGAGCTCTGTCTTCCACTAGCAAAAATAGATGGAGATTTTATTGCATTAAAAGGCTCGAATGCAGAAGAAGAGATAGTAGAAGCGAACTATGCAATAAAAACTCTCGGTGGTAGCTTAACGAAGCATCATAGCTTCATATTGCCAGAAGAAGAAAGCGAACGTTCAATCGTAGTCATTAAAAAAGCAAAAAAAACGGCAAAGAAGTATCCAAGAAAGCCAGGTACTCCAAACAAGCAGCCGTTATCAAAATAAAAGTTTACACAACTAAAAAAATTTATGTAATAGAAAAAACAAAATGTGTCTGCTAAACTCTTTCATTTATTCTAGTAAAAGAGTTTAGTATTTACCATTTTTATGAGAAAATGAGAGTAATAGTTTATAAGTTGGAAACGGATAGTTTTATAAAAAATAAACACTTTCATTTATTTATTTTTCAAATTTATATGAAAGTTTGAATGTTTCACGTGAAACATCATCTTTGTTAGTGGAGGGGTCTACTTGAATAATTATTTTAGACAAGTGTTAAATGATTACAGAGCGGAAGAAGGATTAAATTTAATTCTGTCGAATATAAAAGGAATGGTTATTTACAAAGGTGGTGTTAGGCGATGAAGCAGCCGTTCTCACGCCTATTTGGCTTTAATGAGAAACAAGAAGAAATCATAGAAGAAGAATTAACAAACCAAGAAGAGGTAAAGCAAATTGCGATCGCGGACATTGTGCCTAATCGCTTCCAACCTCGAACGGTTTTTGATCAAGATAGAATTGAAGAGCTAGCACAAACAATACGAACTCACGGAGTCATTCAACCAATCGTCGTTCGAAAACGTGATGGTAAATATGAAATTATAGCAGGAGAGAGACGTTGGAGAGCGGTTACGTCATTAGGCTGGGAACACATACCAGCAATCGTAAAAGAATTTAATGATTCTCAGACTGCATCGATTGCTCTAATCGAAAATTTGCAGAGAGAAGGGCTAACGGCAATTGAAGAAGCCATTGCATATGCGAAGTTAATTGATTTACATGGATTAACCCAAGAAAGTTTGGCTCAGCGTCTAGGAAAAGGACAATCAACGATTGCCAATAAATTAAGGTTGTTGCATTTGCCAGAAGTAGTGCAAAATGCGATATTATCTAGAGTCATTTCTGAAAGACATGCTCGTTCATTATTGGCATTAAAGGATGAAGCTCTTCAGTTGCAAGTTTTAGAAGCCATTGAAAAAGATGGATTAAATGTTAAACAAACAGAAGAAAAAGTAAAACAGTTATTAGAAGCAGACGAGAGTGAACCAGAAAAGAAAAAAGCAACACGAAAATCATATTCTAAAGATATGAGAATTGCCATGAATACGATTAGACAATCTGTTGATATGGTCTTAAAAAGTGGTCTTCATGTAGATACAAATGAAGAGGAGCATGAGGAATTCTATCAATTTACGATTCGAATACCTAAAAAATAATCTATCATTCATGATAGGTTTTTTTTATTGAGTGAATTTCATAATTGCTCTATAAGTGAATAAAAATGAACAATTATTATAAAAATGTCTTGAATGTTTGTTGATTGAAACGGTAGGTAGTGACTCCCAAAGGATGAGCGCCGTGTGAAGATCCACTTTGACGAATCTCTGCGTAGTCAGAGTTAGCTGAAGAAAATCCCTTGGGAAAGCATCTACCTAAATTGGAAATCAAAAACCTAATCGTTCGGTTTTCATTATAAGATTTGAATAATGAAATTGATTCTATGATCAAAGAAATCAAATTTTAAAAAATAAAATGAACGACACACCCTCGACTTTATAACTATTTTTACGCAAAATCGCTTTTTTTTAAGTTTTGCAGAAACTTTGTAAAACTCTTTTTATACAAACTATGATAAAATAAAAACGGAAATGCGAATGTTTGAACGGAAAGTAGGTGACAGCATGGCTAAAATCATTGCTGTAGCAAATCAAAAAGGCGGAGTAGGGAAAACAACAACGTCTGTAAACCTAAGTGCATGTTTAGCATATATAGGGAAAAAGGTTTTGCTTGTTGATATTGATCCTCAAGGAAACGCTACAAGCGGAGCTGGAATTGAAAAGGGTGACGTTGAGGAATGTGTTTATGACATGCTTGTAAACGATGTAGACACTAAAACCGTTATAAAGCAAACAACGGTCGAAAACCTTGATATGGTTCCAGCTACCATTCAATTATCTGGTGCAGAAATCGAACTTGTTTCTACGATTTCACGTGAAGTACGTTTGAAACGGGCCTTAGCATCTGTTGCGAGTGACTATGATTATATTTTTATTGATTGTCCTCCTTCATTAGGTCTATTAACGATTAATGCGTTAACAGCAGCTGATTCCGTTTTAATTCCCGTTCAATGTGAATATTATGCACTAGAAGGATTAAGTCAGTTATTAAATACGGTTAGACTTGTACAAAAACATTTAAATACAGAATTAGAAATAGAAGGTGTCCTACTAACAATGCTCGATGCAAGGACTAATTTAGGTATTCAAGTAATTGATGAAGTGAAAAAATATTTCAGAGAAAAGGTTTTTGATGTAATCATTCCAAGAAATGTACGTTTAGGAGAAGCGCCGAGTCATGGGAAACCGATTATTATTTATGATCCAAAATCTCGTGGTGCAGAAGTTTACGTAGAATTAGCAAAGGAAGTGGTGGCAGGTGGCAAAAAGGTTAGGTAAAGGTTTAAATGCTTTTTTCCCTGGAGAAGAAGAAACTCAGGAGTCTAAGGTGGAAGAAATTTCTTTAACTGAAATACGTCCCAATCCATATCAACCACGAAAAACCTTTTCAGACGAATCTATTCAAGAATTAGCAACATCAATTAAAGAAAATGGAATATTGCAGCCTATCACAGTAAGGAAAACGATAAAAGGCTATGAAATTGTTGTTGGAGAGCGTAGATTTAGAGCTGCAGAGGTCGCTTCCTTAAAAACGGTTCCTGTCATTATAAAAGAATTAAGCGAAGAAAAAATGATGGAGCTAGCTTTAATTGAAAATCTCCAAAGAGAAGACCTCAATCCGATTGAAGAAGCGGTTGCCTATGAAAAGCTAATGGAACACCTTAAGGTGACTCAAGAACAATTAGCGAAGCGTATTGGAAAGAGTCGTCCGCATATTGCCAATCATATTCGTTTATTACATTTGCCTAAAGTCGTTCAGCAATTCATTTCAGATGGGAAACTATCAATGGGGCATGGACGAGCATTATTAGGTTTAAAGGATAAACAAAAAATATCCCCTCTTTTAGAAAAGGTTTTACAGGACAAACTTAGTGTAAGAGAGGTAGAGCAATTAGTTCAAAAGCTTAATACGAATGTTTCACGTGAAACAAAGAAGAAGGAATCTTCGCTTACACCATTCTTAAAGGAACGTCAGGATTTGCTAAAAGCTCACTTTGGTACAGCGGTTACGATAAAGCCAGGTAAGAAAAAAGGGAAAATCGAAATTGATTATTACTCAGATGATGATCTTGAGCGTATCCTACAACTAATGAATCAATCGAATGAAGAATCTATTTCATAAAGAAATTTTATGAAGTCATCTAATAAAAGGTGACTTCTTTTCTCTAATAGTTGAAAAGCATCGTAGGAAAGGATTGAACCATGATTTATTTTGACCATGCCGCATCCTCTTATCCAAAACCTAAACAGGTTGCTGAAGCCATGATGGAGGCTGTAAATGAATATAGTGCGAATCCTGGAAGAAGTGGCCATCACTTATCACAGATCGCTAGTCAAAAAATTAATGAAACAAGGAAAGAATTGGCTACAATGTTTGGGGCGCCTTCACCTAATCATGTTTGGTTTTATCAAAATGCTACAATGGCTCTAAATCAAGCTCTTTTAGGTTTTCCATTCCAAGAAGGAGAGCATGTGGTGACTACGGCATTCGAGCATAATTCGGTGTTAAGACCCTTGTATCGATTAACGGAGCAGAAAAAAATTGATGTGACCTATGTCGAACCTAATGAAGAAGGACTTATTACTGAAAATGAAATTGAAATGGTCATAACGGCTAAAACGAGAATGATTGTGGTTTCTCACGCGTCGAATGTAACGGGGTCAATCGTTCCGTTAAGGAAGATAGCAGCTATCGCTAAAACGAAAGGAATCGTATTGTTAGTTGATGCCTCCCAAACAGCAGGGATTATTCCTATTAATATGGAGAATGATGATGTAGACTTATTAGCTTTTGCCGGACATAAAGGAATGCTTGGACCACAAGGTACAGCAGTTTTAATAAGCAGAAAAGATTTTTCATTAGAGCCCATTATAACAGGTGGGACTGGAGGAGACTCAGAGTTGCCTGGTCAACCTAGTCACTGGCCAGAGAGATATGAGGCTGGAACTTTAAATGCTCCAGGAATTATCGGGCTTCATGCAGGTTTGCAATTTATAAAAAAACAGGGAATTGAGCAAATCCATGAGCATGAAAAAAAGCTATTAGAATTATGTATGAAAGAATTAGAAAGTATCAATGGATTAACTCTATATGGTACAAGAGACCTAACGCAAAGAGTAGCGGTCATCTCATTTCGTATGGAACAGCTCGATAGTCAAGAATTAGCGATTATTTTAGATGAACATTATAAAATAGCTGTTCGTGCTGGATTGCATTGTGCTCCAAAAACTCATCATTCTTTAGCTAGCATTGATTCAGGGTTAGTAAGAGTGAGTTTTGGGCCATACAACACAGAAGAGGAAGTCAAACAATTTATAAATGCAATGAAAGCTATTGGAGAAGCTTTTATATTGGCTGGAGAGTAGAGTGGAATAAAGATGGTATTAACAGGAACAATTGTCAATGGATTAGCGATTATAGTAGCAGCGCTAATAGGATTGAAAATTAAAAATATCCCGGAACAAATGAAAACGACTGTTTTACAAGCTATTGCATTAGCCGTCATCATTTTAGGAATCTCAATGGGATTAAAAAGTGAACAATTTCTTATCGTCATATCAAGCTTAGTCATTGGAACCGTAATCGGTGAAAAATTAAACTTAGAAAATCGTCTTAATCAAGTAGGTTTATGGATTGAGTCAAAAATAGGAGCGAAGGAAGAAGGGAAAGTAGCCAAAGCATTCGTAACGACGACGTTAATTTATGTAGTAGGAGCAATGGCTATTATCGGGGCATTAGATAGTGGTTTAAGAGGCGATCACTCTGTTTTATATACAAAAGCAATGTTGGACGGAGTATCTTCTTTAATTTTTGCTTCAACATTAGGAGTAGGTGTCGTATTTTCGGCTATTCCCGTTATTCTCTATCAAGGAATGATTGCTTTATTAGCCACTCAAATAAATGCTTTTATATCAGAGGAATTACTAGATCTATTAATCATAGAGCTAACAGGAACTGGAGGCATTTTAATTGTTGCTATAGGACTTAATATTTTAGGGTTAACGAAAATTAAAGTAGCGAATATGCTGCCTAGTATCGTAGTGGTTAGTATTTTAGTCCTTCTCTTTTCAAACTTTTCATAGCTAAAAATAAAAGACAAGCTCTCAACACTAGATTGACCCAATTAAAAATGGACAATTATGTAGAGTCTTGTCTTTTTATGAATTATAAAATGGAGTTATTTTAATTTTTCTGACTTGAAAAAGTGAAAAGCACTCGTCAACCGTTTTTCTTGTTTATGAGTCGTGATAGAGGTGTTCGAATAAGATGGTAATACTGATTGCTCAATCCATTGATCAGCCTCTATCAAAAGCTTTGCTATCATATCTGCCATCGACATAACTGTAAATAATCTCGTATTTTGCAATACAAAATATTCCATCATTCCTCCGATATTGACAATGCCAGTCATATGAATATCTCCAATAGATGGTAAATCCTTTTTAACCGCTGCTCCTGGCCTAACAGGGCCATCACTAATTGTAATTTCTCCAACATTCTTCATCTTTCCAAGGCATGCATCAATCGCAATAATAAACGGTTCTTCATATTTTCTCATAATGATATCCATCTTTTCTTTCATATTCACAGCGTGCACAGGATCTTTTAAAGTACCAAAAACATCAAAGTTTTTTAGTTTAGCAGATTCAAGTTTTGAACCAATAAGTGGTCCTAATGAATCACCAGTTGAACGATCTGTACCAATACATACGATGACTAAAGGCTTTTTTGTTTGGTTCTCAATGAACGATAACAATACGTTGAGAAATTCGGGATAAAGCTCATCTGAATCCATATGCATTCGAAAAGAATTCAATTTTTTGTTAAACCAATGGTTTGTACTCATATTTTTGACTCCTTCGCCATAGTAGTAACAGTATACGGATATCTTTTCTGTTCTATACATATAGAAATAGAAAAGTTATGAGGTGAGAGGAGAAACAGTATGTGGAGAAACGGATTACTATGGATGTTTTTAATTATAGGAACGATGATTGGAGCAGGCTATGCTTCTGGTCGTGAAATTTGGGAATTTTTTGGTGTTGAAAGCGGACTAGCTATCTTATTGTTTTCAGTTTTATTTATGATTAGCTGCTACGTTATTATGAATATTAGTCATCAGTTTCAATCAGTCCATTACCTTCCTGTTTTACATTTGCTGTTAGGAAAAAGAATCTCAAAATTGTATGATTTGATGATTATTCTATATCTATTTTCAACAACCGTTATTATGCTTGCAGGTGGGGGAGCTACCCTCGAGGTCATTCATTTGCCTTTTTGGGCAGGGGTTATTCTGATTGCCTTTTTTGTCGTAATCCTATTCATTTGGGACGTAAAGGGGATTACAACCATTCATGCACTCATCACACCTATTCTCATTATCACCTTATTAGGCGTATTATTTGCATTTCAGTCCCTACATGGTTTTCCGATTAAAAATATAAGTGATGGTCAAAGTAATTGGCCATCAGCCCTCACATTTACAGCCTTGAATATACTGCCACTCGTATCGGTAATAGGAGCAGTTGGACAAAAGATTATTCATAAAGGAGAAATCTGGATTGCTAGTATTGGTAGTGGGCTTATTTTAGGACTCGTTTCGTTTTTTTATAATGAATCATTAGTTGAAGTCGCCAATGAACTCGTCTTATATGAAATTCCTTTGTTTGCGATTATGACCCATTATCCTTATTATATGGTGCTAGTAATGAGTGGCTTATTAACAGTAGCCATCTATACAACAGCTGCCTCTGGTGTCTTTGGATTAATCTCAAGGATTAAAGAAAGTGTACAATCTCCTTCATGGCTGCTAGCTTTATTTTTAGTAGCGGTTATGGCACCGTTAACGATGTTTGGCTTCTCAACCTTAATAAGTATCTTATATCCACTCTACGGAGTTTTAAACCTTTATCTTTTAGCTTCTATATTATTATATCCAATTTTAAATCATCGTTCGATTAGAGATAAAATCAATCACTAACCTTTTTACTATCTGCTTTTTTCGTGTATAATATAAGAGGATGATAGTTTTTGAAAGGGGCGAAACGGTTGGCTGAGAAGGAGTTTGCATTGCATGACGTTGTCGAAATGAAAAAACAACACCCGTGCGGCGAAAATCGTTGGAAAATTATTCGAATGGGTATGGACGTTCGAATTAAATGCCTTGGATGTCAGCACAGTGTTATGCTTCCTAGGAAAGAATTTGGCAAAAAAATAAAAAAAGTATTGGAATCTTCAGCGGAAAAATAAATGGACAGATCGAGTCAACCCTCAATCTGTCTTGTTTTTTTGTTGGACGAACTCTATAATAAAAAAGATGAAATAAGATAAGCTCGGAAAGAGAAATGATAGATAAAAAAAGGAAGTGAACGAAGACAATGGCTTTAACGACAGGAATAGTAGGTCTTCCAAACGTTGGAAAATCAACTTTATTTAATGCTATTACACAAGCAGGAGCAGAATCAGCGAACTATCCATTCTGTACAATTGATCCTAATGTAGGAATTGTAGAAGTACCAGATGAAAGATTACAAAAATTAACAGAGTTAGTCGTTCCTAAAAAAACGATTCCAACTGCCTTTGAATTTACGGATATTGCAGGAATTGTAGAAGGAGCTAGTAAGGGTGAGGGATTAGGGAACAAATTCTTATCTCACATTCGCCAAGTAGATGCAATCTCACATGTAGTTCGATGCTTTGCTGATGAGAATATTACTCATGTATCAGGCAGTGTTAATCCTATCCGTGATATAGAAGTAATCAATTTAGAATTAATCTTAGCAGACCTTGAAAGTGTAGAGAAAAGAATTACTAGAGTAGCAAAGCTTGCTAAAACAAAAGATAAAGAGGCGGTTGCTGAGCTAGAAGTACTAGAAATGCTACAACAAGCCTTTGAAGCAGAGCAGTCAGCTCGTAGCATCGATTTTTCTGAGGAACAGCTGAAGATTGTGAAACAGCTCCATTTACTAACGAGTAAGCCCGTTCTATATGTGGCTAACGTTAGTGAAGAGGATTTATTATCGGATGGAGATAATGAATATGTGCAGAAGGTAAAGGAATTTGCCACAAGCGAAAATAGTGAGGTCATTGTTGTCTGTGCAAAAATAGAATCGGAAATTGCAGAGCTAGAGGGCGATGAAAAGCAAATGTTCCTAGAGGAATTAGGAATCTCAGAATCAGGCTTAGATCAGTTGATTCGAGCTGCTTATCATTTACTTGGCCTACAAACCTATTTTACCGCTGGTGTGCAAGAAGTTAGAGCATGGACCTATCGAAAGGGTACAAAGGCTCCACAGGCAGCTGGAATTATTCATTCAGACTTTGAACGTGGATTTATTCGTGCTGAGATTGTTTCCTATGATGATTTAATCGATGCGGGTTCAATGGCAAATGCAAAAGAAAAAGGAAAGGTTCGTCTTGAAGGTAAGGATTATGTCGTTCAAGATGGAGATGTCATTCATTTCCGATTTAATGTATAAAATGAACACGTAAGTTCTTGATTAGGACAAGTGAATCTGATATACTCTAATAATGCGAGTAAAATGACTATAAGGTTGTTTTTGCTCCTTGCTCCCTAGAGGAGCCGCTTAGACCAAAAGGAGGTGTCCGGAATGCGTAAGTACGAAATCATGTACATTATCGCTCCAAACCTAGAAGAATCAGCAAACAAAGAGCTTATCGAACGCTTTAATGGTGTATTAACATCAAATGGTGCTGAAATCGAAAAGGTTGAAGAGATGGGTAAACGTCGTTTAGCATACGAAATCAACGATTATCGTGAAGGTTTCTATGTATTATTAAACGTTGCTGCTAACTCTGAAGCGATTAACGAATTTAACCGTCTTGTGAAAATCAACGACAACATTATTCGTGTCCTAGTTACAAAAGACGAACAGTAATAGATATTTTTAAAGAGGAGGGGTACGGATGCTGAATCGTGTCGTATTAGTAGGTCGCCTAACAAAAGATCCAGAATTACGTTATACACCTAACGGAGTAGCGGTTGCGAACTTTACACTTGCAGTGAACCGTGCATTTTCCAATCAACAAGGTGAAAGAGAAGCTGACTTTATTAATTGTGTTATTTGGCGTAAACAAGCTGAAAATGTAGCTAATTATTTAAAAAAAGGAAGCTTAGCTGGTGTTGATGGAAGAGTCCAAACGAGAAGCTATGATAATAATGAAGGCCGTCGTGTCTTTATTACAGAAATAGTAGCAGAGAGTGTACAATTCCTAGAGCCACGAGGGTCAAACCAAAGTGGTCAAGGACAAGGAAATCAGGATTTCTATGGTGCACCTGCGGGTAATGACTTTGCTAATCAAAGAAATCAGCAGTCAAATCGTCAATCTGGTGGATTTAATGATGATCCATTTTCTAATGATGGAAAACCTATTGATATATCAGATGATGATTTACCGTTTTAACCCAAAACCTCTATGAATAAAAACGGAAAATAGATAAAAAGAAGAAAGGAGTGCTGCAAAATGGCTCGTCGTGGTCGTCCAAAGCGCCGTAAAGTTTGTTTCTTCACAGTAAACAAAATTACGCATATCGATTACAAAGATATTGACTTATTAAAACGTTTCATCTCAGAGCGTGGTAAAATTTTACCTCGTCGTGTAACTGGAACGTCAGCTAAATATCAACGTCAATTAACTATCGCAATTAAGCGTTCTCGTCAAATCGCTTTATTACCATATGTTAATGATGTGAACTAATATTAACATCTAAGGCATGTTAGAGTGTATTCTCTAACATGCCTTTTTATTGACCTATAAGGGAGATTTGAATAGATAGTAAGGGAGTATGTCATTTTAGGTCATTGAATATTTAGAGATGAGCATAATCTGATTAATATTGATTGAAGTATTTTGGAATTTATTAGTATGTTAAAATGATTGGGTAGAGGAAAAAAGGGGTGTTTATATGAATAAATATAAAGTGATCCTGTTCGATTTAGATGGAACTCTTTCAGACCCTAAAGAAGGGATTACAAAATCTGTTCAATATGCATTGGAATATATGAATATAGTAGAGGAAGACCTTCATAAACTTGATTCCTTTATTGGACCACCCTTGCAAGAATCTTTTAAGGAATATTATGGATTTGATGAGAGGCAAACAAATAAAGCTATTGAAAGATATAGGGAGAGATTTAAGAAGGTGGGAATGTTTGAAAATGATTTATATCCAAACATTGATAAATTGTTAAGGGAGCTTGTAAAACAGGGTTTTATATTGGTTGTAGCGACTTCTAAGCCAACTGTATTTGCTAAACAAATAGTAGAGTATTTTAACATTAAACAACATTTTGACCTAATTGTAGGAAGCCAATTAGATGGAACTCGAACATCAAAGAGTGAAATTATACAATATATTATGAATAGATATGAAAAGCAACGACTTAGAGATTTTGTGATGATAGGTGATCGGAAGCATGATATGATTGGTGCCAAATTTTGTGGAATAGATTCTATTGCTGTGACCTATGGATATGGTTCATATAACGAGTTAGCAACAGAGGAACCAACATTTATGGTAGATAGCGTATTTGAATTAAAAGAGTTGTTATTAGGTACTTAAATAAGCTAACGCTGTGAATATTAGTAAGGTTTATATATATGGAGGTTTTTTGTGATTAATATAGCTGGGGATAAAGTATTATTAATGAAGGCATCCGATCGTGATGTCCATGAACTCTATTTTTGGAAATTTGAAGAGAAAAAACAAGAGGCAAAAAAGTGGAATGCTCCTTACATCCCAGAAGAGAAAGTATCGAAGGAGAAATATTTAGAAAGCTGGAGAGAGGAAGTGTTACCAGGAGTTCCGTCCTCACTAGTCATTAAATGTAATAATAAAGTAGTTGGTTATGTTAGCTGTTATTGGGTCGATCGAAATACGAACTGGCTTGAAACAGGTATTGTTATTTATGATAGTGATTACTGGAATGGAGGCTATGGCACAGAATCTTATCAATTATGGATCAACTACCTTTTCACAAATACTCATTTACATAGAATAGGGATGTCTAGTTGGTCTGGTAATAAAAGAATGCTTGCTGTTGCCAACAAAATAGGAATGAAAGAAGAAGCCAGAATAAGAGAGGCTAGAATAGTGAATGGTGAGTACTATGATGCGATTAAAATGGGGATTTTAAGAAGTGAGTGGCTAGCGTCTCAACGGTAATGAATGAGACATAGCAGAGTTCAATGACTTTTAAAGCAAGGAGCAAAATCAACGATGAATTTATTAAAGAAAGATATGATGAAACTTCAGAAAGAAGTTCAGTTTTCTGGAAGTCTTCTAGTTCAAAAAGAAGACGAGGATTGGATGAGAGAAAGCTATGGTTTTGCTAACCGTTCCGAGCAATTAAATAATCATAATTTCACCAAATATGGAATTGCTTCAGGCTGCAAATTATTTACGGCTATTGCTATTTGTCAGCTTGTACAAGAAAATAAGCTCTCCTTTACATCTTCATTAAAAGATTGCTTAAATGTTTCATTTCCTAATTTTCCTGAGAATATAACCGTTCATCATCTTTTAACGCATACATCAGGAATTCCTGATTATTTCGATGAAGAACTTATGGATGACTTCGAGGAATTATGGAAAACGTATCCTATGTATCAAATAAGAGAGTTAAAGGATTTCCTCCCTCTTTTTCAGAATAATAAAATGAAATCAAAGGTTGGAGAAAGGTTTCATTATAATAATGCAGGTTATATTCTCCTAGGATTAATTGTTGAGGAGGCTTCAGGCTTCGTTTTTTCCGAATATATTGAGCAATGTATCTTTAAAGTAGCAGGCTGTAAAGATTCTGGTTATTTTGAATTTGACCGTTTACCTCCTCATATTGCATTAGGATATATTGATACGCCTGATGGAGGATGGAAAACAAATATCTATTCTTTACCAGTTAAAGGTGGCTCAGATGGAGGAGCGTTTGTCACAGTTGATGATATGTCCAAGATTTGGAAAGCGCTATTGAATCATCAATTATTAAAGGAGGAATTCACGAACAAGCTATTGAATCCCTATATCGGAACAGGTAAAGAAAATAGCTACTATGGGTATGGAACATGGATAAATACGAAAAATTCTGAAGTTCATAAATATCATATAATGGGATATGATCCAGGAGTCAGCTTTCATTCTGCTTATTATCCGAAAGAATCGATCCTATCGACGGTTTGTTCTAATCAATCTTCCGGTGCTTTCGTCATGATGAAAGAAATTGAAAAACATATAGAGTCCCTTGCTAAAGGAAACTAATAAAATGATTAGCGAGAAGTTCTTCTATTAGAAAAATACTCATCTTCATCTTAGAAAGGAAATAGACTAAACATGAAAATCATTAAATCAATCCTATTTACGGTCACTATGCTGCTTTTTGGAGCAGCGTTTGGCTTTTTTGGAGCTAATTATCTAATCGATTCTGATTTAACCTGGTTCGATTTTGGACTTGTAATAGTGGCCTTTTTCGTATCGTTCTTATTACATCTTACTATACACGAATTTGGTCACCTCGTTTTCGGTAAGCTCAGTGGCTATAAAATGCTGTCCTTTCGTATCTTTTCCCATATGTGGGTGAAGAATAATGGCAAACTAGAATACAAGAGACTATCAATCCCCGGAACGCTAGGCCAATGCTTAATGATTCCACCAAAAAAGGTAAATGGTCATTTCCCATTTAAGCTGTATTTATTAGGTGGAGGCTTTATGAATATCATTATAGCCTTCATTGTGCTAATCATTTCCCTTATACTCGACATGACTTCTATTTATGTGATGGCTTTTGTATTAGCTGGTCTTTTAACGGCTATGGTAAATCTTATCCCTTATTCTTTCAATGATGGAAGTACATTAAGCAAGGCTAAAAAAGACCCTGAAATTCGAAATATCTTATATAATCAACTCATGGTAAATGCTGAAACATCAGTAGGAACGAAATTTATTGAGTTACCGGAGGAATGGATTCAAAAGCCAGCTTCAGTTGATTATTCGAATATCTTTCATATTTGGACGTTACTTGTTCCTTATCAGTGTGCTTTAGAAGAGAAAAACTATCAAACGGCTCAAGAGATAATCGATGATATTTGGGATAAAATTGATGCTAAAAATTTTTACAGAATGGAAGTAGCAAAAGAATGGCTGTTTATCCATTTATTTTTAGACCAAGAACGGGATAAAGTAATTGCTTTATATAATCAAAAAGATGTGAAGGCAAATTTAAAAATAAAGATGGTCTCTCATGCCCGCATCAAGGCAATGTACGCTTGGAAAATCGATCAAGATTACGACAAAGCTATGACGTTATTTAATGAGGCGCTCGAATTGCTAGCTCAGCACCCAAATAAAGCAGATTCATTATTGGAAGAGGAGATTATTGATATCTGTAAAAAGCGTCTCAAGGAAGACCGTCAGAGCACAGTAAAGGAAGCCTGATGATCGTTTACTAGATAAAAATGTAGATTCGTTATTATTCGTAGTAATTATTTCTAGATTAGTAGGGATTTTTCCTTAAACGGACGATACCATATAATAGGGTGTCGTCTTTTTTGTTCACATTAATCATTTATAATGGCTCATAAAGGCTCTTTTAAAAGGGAATATCGGGTAGAAAAAAATGATTTGGGAAACGGTTCATCTTTATGGTTTTAACTCGTGAATGTTAGGGTATGAGAGAGGGTAATGCTAAAAAAGAACTAGAAAAATTAATAGAGAAGTCGAATTTAATTTGTTTACGATTCACTATATATTGTGTTAAAATAATAGAGTAGAAACAATATATAGTTGTTTTGAATTCAAAAGTCAAGTCTTTTTTTTAAAACACTTTTATGATTATAGCTGATGAAAATGAATAAAACAACTTTCTAGGATGATCCAAAATGAACCATACATTTTTGGATCAAATTAGTGTGAACAAGAAAATATTAAATACATATATGAGATTGGTGGTCTTGAAATGTCTAAAGTTACAGTGTATACAAAAAATGGTTGTCCTCAATGTGAAATGACGAAGGTTGTCCTAAGTGGTGAAGGAATTGATTTTGAAGCATTAAACATCGAAGAGGATGAGCAAGCGTTTGATTATGTCGTCAATACACTAAATCTAAGACAAATGCCTGTTGTTGTTGCAGATGGAACTGAGCCTTTTACTGGTTTCCAACCAGATAAATTAAAAGAATTGGTGTTGAATTAAAGTGAAAATTGCTTATCTATCTTTAACAGGTAATGTTAGAGACTTTGTCGAAAAGACAGGATTAAGCTCAATTGAAATAAATTATAATGGTCCTTATGAAGAGGTAGGAGAACCGTTTGTTGTGATTGTGCCAAGCTACGATGAAATGATTACAGAAAAGGTCTCTTTGTTTGTCCAATTCGGATCAAATGAACAGAATTTACTAGGTTTTATTGGAAGTGGAAACTTAAACTTCGATCATGATTACTGCTTTAACGCAAAGGATTTGGCGAAGAATTTCCAAAAACCTTTACTATATACATTTGAATTTAGTGGTACACCTAACGATGTATATCAATTTAAGGAGGCATTGAACCAATATGCAGGCGCCGGAATTAAGTAAAAAAATAAAAGAAGATACTTATTTTACTCTGAATAATCTACTAAACCTCCCAAAGGATGGTCAAATTCAAATCGATAAAGATCGGGAAGCGGTGAAAGCATATTTTTTAGAATATGTGAATCCGAATACCGTCTTTTTTCATTCTTTAGCTGAAAAAATCGATTATTTAAAAGAGAACGATTATATTAAAGAAGAATTTTTGGCTAAATATGATTTTTCATTTGTTAAAAAACTATTTAAACAAATTTATACTAAAAAGTTCCGATTCCGCTCGTTTATGGGAGCTTATAAATTTTATTCCCAATATGCAATGAAAACAGACGACGGTCAGAGATTTTTAGAGCGTTATGAAGATCGCTTAGCATTTAATGCTCTTTCTATTGCAGATGGAAATGAAGAGCTTGCGATGGAGCTTGCCGAGGAATTAATTCATCAACGTTATCAGCCAGCAACACCTACCTTTTTAAATATAGGGAAAAAACGGGCTGGTGAAATGGTATCCTGTTTTCTTCTAACCGTTTCTGATGATATGAATTCAATTGGGCGCAGTATTAACTCTGCACTACAGTTATCTAAGCTTGGTGGAGGAGTAGGAATTAGCTTATCTAATATTCGTGCGAATAATGACCCAATAAAAGGCGTATATGGCCTTGCAGATGGTGTGGTTCCTGTCATGAAATTATTTGAAGATGCTTTCTCTTATGCAAACCAAGGAGGAGCACGAGATGGAGCCGGAGTCGTTTATTTGAATATTTTCCATCCTGATGTCGTCGATTTCCTTTCCGTTAGAAAAGAAAATGCCGATGAGAAGGTTAGGATTAAGACGCTATCACTTGGTCTTGTCGTACCAGATAAATTTTATGAGCTAACGAAGAAAAATGAATTTATGTACCTTTTTTCACCACATGATGTGGAAAAGGTGTACGGCAAACCATTTGCTTATATAGATATTACAGCTGAATATGACAGAATGGTTGATAATCCTGATATTCGTAAATCGAAAATTAAAGCAAGAGATATAGAAACGGAAATAAGCAACCTTCAAAATGAAAGTGGCTATCCTTATATTATTAATATCGATACAGTGAACCGTGAGAATCCAATACATGGACATATTATCATGTCTAATTTATGTACAGAGATTTTCCAGGTACACAAAGATTCTAATATTCACAATGACCAAACGTTTATGGAATTAGGTCACGATGTGAGCTGTAACCTAGGATCAACAAATGTCGTGAACTTAATGGAGTCACCTGACTTTGGAAAATCCGTTCGAACTATGCTACGAGCTTTAACCTATGTAACCGACCATTCAAGCATTGATGTTGTTCCGTCTGTTAAAAATGGAAACGAGATGTATCACTCAGTTGGTTTAGGTGCGATGAATTTACACGGATTTTTAGCAAAAAATCAGCTTTATTATGGTTCGCCAGAGGCACTTGAATTTACAGATGTCTATTTTAAATTATTAAACTACTGGACGCTCGTTGAGAGCAATAACATCTCCAAAGAAAGCGGAAATACATTCGCTGAATTTGAAAAATCAAAATACGCGTCTGGTGAATATTTTGATAAATATTTGGATGAAGTGGAATTTGAATTTCAGCATGAAAAAGTAAAAGAGATATTCGAGGGTATCTTTATTCCAAGAAAAGAGGATTGGGAGCAGCTAAAGCAGTCAGTAATGGAATATGGTCTTTATAATGCCTATCGACTTGCTGTAGCTCCTACAGGATCGATTTCCTATGTGAATGAAGCAACAGCCTCTATTCACCCGATTACTCAAAGAATTGAAGAAAGAACCGAAGGTAAAAGAGGGAAGGTATATTACCCGGCTCCGTTCTTATCGACAGAGACGATTCCTCACTACGAATCGGCTTATGATATTGATCAGCGAAAAATTATTGATACGTATGCTACCGCGCAAAAGCATGTCGATCAAGGAATGAGTATGACTCTATTCCTACGTTCTGAATTACCGGCTGGAATTTATGAATGGAAGGAAAATAGTGAATTTCCTACGAAAAAAACAACTAGAGATTTAAATATCTTGAGAAACTACGCATGGAAAAAGGGCATTAAGTCCGTCTATTATATCCGCACCTACACAGATGATGGAAACGAAGTAGGCGCTAATTATTGTGAATCGTGCAGTGTTTAGGAGGTTTTGATTGGTGACAAAATATGCAGCTTATGAAGCAGTCAATTGGAATAATATTGAGGATGCGATCGATAAAATCACCTATGAAAAATTAACAGAGCAATTCTGGCTATCGACCCGTATGCCTGTATCAAAGGACCGTTCAGATTGGACAAAGCTACCAGAGGAAGAGAAGCGTTTAGTAGAGAAGGTATTTGGTGGTTTAACGATGCTTGATACGCTTCAATCTGAATCTGGTATCGATGCATTAAGAAAAGATGCCAAAACTCAGCATGAGATTGCTGTCTTGAATAATATTCAATTTATGGAATCTGAGCATGCTAGAAGCTACTCCTCTATCTTTAGTACCTTAAATACGAAGAAGGAAATTGAAGAGATTTTTCGTTGGGCAAGAGAGGACGATTATTTACAAATTAAAGCACAAATAATCGATGATATTTATAGTAATGGCTCGGCTTTACAAAAAAAGGTAGCAAGTGTCTTTTTAGAATCCTTTTTATTTTATTCTGGTTTCTATACGCCACTTTATTATTTAGGAAGAGCTAAATTGATCAATGTGGCTGAGGTCATTAAATTAATTATTCGAGATGAGTCCGCACATGGTGCCTATATTGGTTATAAGTTCAAGGTAGGCTTTAATCAATTAAGTGATTCAGAAAAAGAAGAAATCAAAACTTGGACGTACTCACTACTTTATAAGCTATATGAAAATGAAGTGAAATATACAGAATCTATCTATGATAAAGTCGGATGGACAGAGGATGTGAAGGTGTTCCTTCGTTATAATGCAAATAAAGCCTTAATGAATTTAGGTCTAGCACCTCTATTCCCGGATACAGCAGATGATGTTAATCCAATCGTTATTAATGGCTTATCGACAGGGACAACCAATCATGACTTTTTCTCTACGGTTGGAAATGGCTACCTGCTTTCTGTAGTAGAGGATATGAGTGAATCAGATTACGACTATTAATACAGCAGAGCTACAGGATCTGAAGGAGCGAGTATAGTAATGACTGAGATTAAGATAAAATACTTTGAAGATGACCTTATAAAGATAGAAAAAGTTCCTCAAGGTGATTGGCTTGACTTAAGGGCGGCACAAAAAGTCGAACTCAAGCAAGGCGAGTTTAAGCTCATTCCTTTAGGAGTAGCGATGCAATTACCAAAAGGCTATGAAGGGCATGTTGTACCACGCTCAAGTACGTTCAAAAACTTTGGGATTATCCAAACGAATTCAATGGGCGTTATTGACGAATCTTATTGTGGTGATGGAGATCAATGGTTTTTTCCCGCATATGCACTAAGAGATACCGTCATTGAAAAAAATGACCGTATTTGTCAATTCCGAATCATGAAAAAGATGCCGGTTGTTGAGCTAACCGAAGTGAAGCATTTGAATAATGAAGACCGTGGTGGACACGGCTCTACTGGTACAAAATAGAGGCAAATTAAAAGAGACTGTTCTTAAGGGTTATGAAAATAACTTTTGAGATACAGTCTTTTTTTGTTTTACTAGACAATAAAAAAGTCTCACATAAGTCATAGAATAAGTCATAGAGAGAGTCATACTAGTCATAAAAAAAAAGTTTTCAACTATTATTTTTGGTTGGAAATCTTGAAAAAAGTCACATTTTGCCGTTATCAAAACCATTTGAAGAAAGTGGTGATATGATTAAGAAATAGTGGAAATAAAGCTTATTTAAACATTTTGTGATAAAGATAAAATAAGCTATTTTTAGAACATAGTTCGCAATAATTTTTTTATTATCTGTTATTTAATGAGATATTATTAGAGGAAGGAATCATGTATCATGCTACAAATAAAACGGTTTTTCATATTAGTAACTATGACTTTTTTTATCTCTATTCTGTTTTCACAGAGTGCCTTCAGTGAGAGTACAGAATACGATACTTATCTTGGACCAGAAATTGAAATCAGTAGCTTTAGCAATTGGCCAGAGGGGTTTTCTAATAGTTCTGCTTACTTTGGAGAAGCTGTACTTGATAATCGAAGTCAGATTTGGATGATTCCACAGGAAACGAATCAGGTTGTTAAGTTGAATACGGTGACAGGGGAAATGACGGGTTATGATAATTGGCCAGATGGATTCGTAAAATCAAATGGTGCTTTTAGCGGAGGGGTGTTTGATGATGAATCAATCTGGATGATTCCATCACTTGCTGATCAAGTAGTGAAAATGGATATTGAGACAGAAGAGATGACAAGCTACGATTGGCCTGCAGGCTTTTTTAACTCTAGTGAAGGGGAAAGTAAGCCATACTTTAATAAAGGTGTATTTGACGGTGAGTATGTATGGTTGGCCCCTTCTAGGGCAAATAAGGTGGTTAAGATTGACCCAAAATCAGGTGCAATGACAGGATATGATAATTGGCCAGATGGTTTTACAAAAGAACAGTATGCTTTTAATGGAGCCGTACATGATGGAAAACATATATGGTTAATTCCTTCTCTGGCCGACCAAGTAATAAAGCTGGATCCTGAAACAGGTGAGATGACAGGATATAATAACTGGCCAGATGGTTTTAGTAAAAGTGGATACTCCTTTGCAAAGGGACTATTCGATGGTGAATACATCTGGATGCTTCCTAGTAGTGGAGCAAATATGATTATTAAGCTGGATCCAAATACAGGTGAGATGATAGGCTACAATGATTGGCCGAGCGGTCATAATTATGATGAGAATCCAAACCTGTCTCTTGGAGCTTACGACGGACGCTATATTTGGACAAAGTATGGAAGTAATCGATTTTATAGAATTGACACCCATACTGGAGAGATGGAAGATTTTGATAAGCCAAATAATTATAACGGCAGGTATTCGGCCGTCTTTGATGGCTTAAATATATGGATGATTCCTTTTGGTACAGTGAGTGGAACTACTGCCGAGGTTTTTCGTTTATCCAGTGTACCCATTATGCATCCAGCTCATATAGAAAATGGTGAGGTTTCTTTATCTTGGACTCCAGTCAATGGAGCTATAGAATACTCGATATATGAAAGTGAAGTTCACGAAGCCGAAGGAACTGAAATTGCAACCGTTTCAGACTCATTCTATATAGTGACAGATTTACCAACACATGTTTCTTATTACTACAAAGTCAAAGCTATCTACCCGAATAGAGTTAGTGGTTCATCTAATGAAGTTGAAGCAATAGTTCTTCCTTATAACACGAGCCTGAGTAGTTTAAATATATTAGAAGGAGAGCTGAGCCCACAGTTTGACCAAGATATTTATGAATATAGTGCAAGTGTTGCTTATGAAATGAACGAAATAACCGTGACAGCGAGCACCGTCGATCCTGATAGTACGATGACGGTAAATGGAGTTACTGCTGATGAAGTAGATTCGATCCCACTTACGGTAGGAGAGAATGAGATCGAAATCGAAGTAATCGCCCCAGCCGGGAACCAGCAGACCTATACAGTACTCGTAACTCGAGCGGCGAGTCCTGAAGCGAGGTTAAGTTCGATAACTTTATCAGAAGGAGAGCTCAGTCCTAAGTTCGATTGGGATATCTATCAATATAGAGCAGATGTTGACCATGAAGTGGAAGAAGTAACGTTGACAGCGAGCACCGTAAATCCTGATAGCTCGATGACAGTAAATGGAGTTAATGCTGCTGAAGTAGGTTTGATTCCACTTACGGTAGGAGAGAATGTGATCGAGATCGAAGTAACGGCACCGGCTGGAAACCAGCAGACGTATATAGTAATCATAACTCGAGCGGCGAGTTCTGAAGCAAGCCTAAGTTCATTAACCCTATCAGAAGGAGAGCTGAGCCCACAGTTTGACCAAGATATTTATGAATATAGTGCAAGTGTTGCTTATGAAATGGACGAAATAACGGTGACAGCGAGCACCGTCGATCCTGATAGCTCGATGACGGTAAATGGAGTTAATGCTGAAGAAGTAGGTTCGATCCCACTTACGGTAGGAGAGAATGAGATCGAAATCGAAGTGACCGCCCCAGCCGGGAATGAGCAGACCTATACAGTACTCGTAACTCGAGCGGCGAGTCCTGAAGCGAGACTAAGCTCGTTCTCTCTCTCAGAAGGAGAGCTCAGCCCTGACTTCGAACAAGATATTTATGAATATAGTGCAAGTGTTGCTTATGAAATGAACGAAATAACCGTGACAGCGAGCACCGTCGATCCTGATAGCACGATGAGTATAAATGGAGTTACTGCTGATGAAGTAGATTCGATCCCACTCACAGTGGGCGAGAATGTAATCGAGATCGAAGTAACGGCACCGGCTGGAAACCAGCAGACGTATACGGTGAGCATAACTCGAGCGGCAAGTCCTGAAGCGAGGTTAAGTTCGATAACTTTATCAGAAGGAGAGCTCAGTCCTGAGTTCGATTGGGATATCTATCAATATAGAGCAGATGTTGACCATGAAGTGGAAGAAATAATGGTAACATCCGCAGCTGTTTATTCTGATAGCACAATGAGCATTAACGGAGTCGAGAGCGATGGAGAAAATGTCTCAACCCCACTCTCTGTCGGAGAGAATGTAATCGAAATCGAAGTAACTGCACCAGCGGGGAATCAGCAGACGTATACAGTGATAGTGAATCGAGCGGCAAGTGCGGAAGCGAGCCTAAGTTCATTAACTTTCTCAGAAGGAGAGCTCAGTCCTGAGTTCGATCAAGATATCTATCAATATAGAGCAAGTGTAGCCTATGAAATTGACGAAATAACGGTGACAGCGACCACCGTAGATCCTGATAGTACGATGACGGTAAATGGAGTTAATGCTGGTGAAGTAGGTTTGATTCCACTTACGGTAGGAGAAAATGTGATAGAGATCGAAGTAACGGCACCGGCTGGAAACGAGCAGACGTATACGGTGATAGTGAATCGGGCAGTAAAAGAGGGAAGTGCTCCTAGAGCCCCAGTGTTAAAAGTAGAAGAAATCTTTGAAACTTCGATTCAATTCGCATGGACTGAGGTAGAACATGCTGAGATTTATCAATTAAGCCGTGATGGAGAAATCGTTTATGTGGGTGAACATACTACTTTTGTAGATAAAGAATTAATCGCTAATACGGAATATACTTATACCATTGTCGCAAGAAATACTTTCGGATCAAGTACTGAGTATTCACTAACCATCTTTACATCAGAAAAAGAACAACCGGTAGAGAATGACCAAAAAGATGAGGAAGAATTTGAAGAAGAGCAGCAAATAACAGAGCCTTCTAAACCAATAAAAGAAGATAACGGGAAAGAAGATAAAAAGGATGAAGAGAACATGGAAGATGAAAAAAATAAGCTTCCATTTACAGCTTCATCGTCTTATCACTATTTGCTCTTAGGTGTGTTTACAATCGCATTAGGAATATGGTTGTTTATTATTTATAGAAGATATCATGCAAAATCTAATGAGTGATTGTGAGTCAGGAGCTTTGTAATAAAATAGAGGAAAACCTTAAGTTCATTTTTAGAGCTTAAGGTTTTTTGGTTTATTATTATTTTTTCAAGCAACCTAGTGTCTTATATAACGTACAATGTAAAATAAGGAAAATTTTTAAATGGGAGGTTCTCCTTATTACATGAGTCCATTTCATAATTGCTCTATAAGTGAATAAAACCGAACATTTAAAAAGGTTTTGAATGTGTTTGCGAATTCATTTGTTGATTGTAACGGCAGGTAGTGACTCCCAAAGGATGAGCGCCGTTTGAAGATCCACTCTGACGAAGCTCTGCGTAGTCAGAGTTAGCTGAAAACAAGCCCTTTGGAAAGCATCTACCTAAAGTGGAAATCAAAAACTTAATCGTTCGGTTTTCATTAAAAGAAAGGAATGATGAAATGGGTAACAGGCATTTTCTTAATCATTGTTGGCTTAGGGATTATTTTAATTTCAATTTTGACTCATATAATCGGAGTAAACAAAATCGTCTGGCTAGTATTTTTAACACCTGTCTTTACCATTGCAATTGTTTATAGAATCAATCTTCTTACGAAATTATAGTCATGGTCAAAATAGAAAGACCTTCAAAAAATCGATTAAAATCAAAAGGAAATTCTCACCGAATCGTGGAATTTACAAAAGGATTTTATAAAAAATAAAACCCCTCTGTGCTTCCTACCATTCTTCCATTTTTGCAACGGTTTCTAATACTTCATCTGGTGTCAATGAATCAGAATAGACATTGATTACATGGGACCCCACTTGATAATATACCTCTGTGACTGTGCCTTCTTCGTGATCTTGATTTATAAAAACCGTCCCTAATTCTTCTGGTGCTGGGAGTACAATTTCCTGGAGTAATTCGACCATTTCTTTTGCAACAGGTTCAGCCTCTTTAATTTGGTCACCATTAGCAACAGAACGTAATTCCCAGTTACCAATACTCCATCTAATGCCAGCGTGTCCAGTTCCTGCTTGGATTTGTCCCGGAATGTTATAGCCTAAATTGATTTCCTCAGACTCTCCTTGAAATGTTAAATAGCCATCCAGCTCAGACTGTATATACTCTATAGCTTCTTCCTTGCTCTCATATTCAGCCACACCAAAGAGTATAAAAGAATCTTGCTCTCCCAATTCTTCATTATTAATAGGAATAGGTTCATTTAATGCGTATAACTCCACTTCATACGAATCGTTAGATGTATTTGTTTTTGCTGAGAGATGATTTCCTTCAGGTATTTCCATTGTAGCTGGTGCCCATATAGGCAAACTTGTATTTATTTGGCTTACCGTTTCCTCTAGAACTTCTTCAGTTGTTAAAGATGGATTACCTTCTTTACTCTCTTCTATCTCTTCAGATTGACTTTGTGCGCTCGTAATCTCTGATTCATCAACAGGTCTTTCAGTTTCAGCTGCATTATCCTCTGTTGAACTATTACAAGCTACTAAAAAAGATATAGCTAGTATCAACGATAAAGAAAGTAACTTCTGTTTTTTTATCATATGTTCTCTCCTAAATGTTTGATTAAGTCATAACTTACTTTTATTTCTTGTTTTTAATGGAGGTATAAGCAAACATGATTAGTGAAAAGGCAACAACGGCTATTAAGAAATAAATGAACATATCAATCGTAATCTGACTCATCAGTATTCCTCCTACATTCATTCTATATAATAGTAAATACCTTTATTTGTAAAAATTAAACGTACATCAACGATTTTCCTTTACCCGTACAACCCCAGTTGAATGTAATGACAAATGTAACTAGGAGACACCTTTAGAAATTGGCATACTAAAATCAACAAATGAAAAACAAAGGGTGATTTGTTTATGACCATTGCTTCTATGAAAGGCGTTCTTAAAAGGTATGGAAATCAGCTCGTATTAGATTATATTGATTTAGATATACAGCAAGGAGAAATTATTGGCTTACTGGGCCCGAACGGAGCAGGTAAGACAACCTTGATAAAAAGCTTAACAGGAATGGAGAAAATTGATCGCGGGACGATTGCTCTTTTTGAGGATGAAAAAAATCCGTTTCAAAATAAAAACAAGGAAAGAATCGGCCTCGTTACACAGGAGATTACGATTTTACCAGAACTAACAGCAAAGGAAAATTTGAAATTTTTTGCAGGTGTTTATGGAATAAAAGGAGCTTTGCGGAAACAAAGAGTAGAGGAGGCCTTGAGCTTTGTTGGTTTAACTGAGCATGCCAATAAGCTACCGACAAAATTCTCTGGAGGAATGCAAAGGCGTTTAAATATTGCTTGTGCACTCACTCATCGTCCCGATTTTCTTATTATGGATGAACCTACAGTTGGTATCGACCCACAATCACGTAACCATATTTTAGAGGCGGTCAAAGAATTACAAAGGCGAGGAACGACGATTTTGTATACGACTCATTATATGGAAGAGGTTCAGGCAATTGCTTCAAGAGTGGTAATCGTAGACCAAGGTCAAATCATTACCGAAGGGACTGTAAAGGATTTAATCAAAAACATTCAGCATGAAGAAAAAATGAAAATTGAAGTCACGAATATAGAGCAGGTTCCTATTCTGGTCATCCAAGATTTGGCTGGAGTGAAGAGTGTAACGACTGATGGAAATGAAATGACGATTATTGCAACAGCAGGCTCAGGACATTTCGACCGTATTTTATCCATCATTAAGGAGCACTCAGCGATATTAGCTATCCAGGCAGATAAGCCCAATTTAGAGGATGTTTTCTTAACACTGACTGGTAAAAAGCTTAGAGATGGAGGCGAGCAGTAATGCGTGTCTTATCCACTGTACCTTTTACTATTTTGAGATTGCTACGAGACTATATTTCTTTAATTTTATTATTAATCGTACCACTACTTTTAATAACCGTATTTTCTTTTATTTTTGGTAATACTACAACCGAAAATGGTGGTCTTATTATTGATGAGCAGGCTGTGATTTTAACACTCGCTTTTCAATTATTTGGTGGGGCAATTGTTATGTCCTATATTCATTATGATTTGTTTTCAGAACGAAAAGCGAGGATGCAGGTTATTCCATTTAATCGTTCGCTTTATGCTTTTTCTTTGTCTCTGTGTGGAACGGCTTATTCCATTTTGCTTGGTACGATACTCATTATCTATAGTGATTTAGTTTTAGGCGTACACTGGGGAAGCTGGCTTTGGTCGGTTTTTGTAGTAGCTTTGATGGCACTTCTATCAAGTATTGTTTGCTTAATTTTCATGTTTTCAGTCAACAACATTAAAGTGGCAGAGAGGTTGAGTGAAGTCTATGGGGTAGGGTTTATTATTTTAGCAGGGCTATTTTTCCCGATGCCAGATCAGCCGATTTTTACCTTTATTAACGATTATGTTAATCCATTATCTCTATCAGTAGCGGCAATTGAACAGGTTCGTAATGGTGATATTCAGGGCGCATGGTTTCCAGTCAGTATCTTATTTGGAGCGATTGTAGCCACCTTTATCATCATGTATTTTTTAGGAAGGAGAAGGTTTCATTGATTTTATTTCAATATGCGCTCAAAAGGAGCTTAGCTAACAAAGTAAATCTTATCTTTCTGCTGCTTCTGCCTATCCTATGTCTGTTCATGCCAGCTGCAGATTATTGGCCCTTGTTGCCCTTTGGATATCAATATTTTGGAATCTTCCTGATGTTTGTGAGCATTCGTTTAACAAGTATCATACTAGAGGATCGTTCACGCGGTGTCGTCAAAAGGCTAGCCGTAGCGCCTATCACACATTTACAATATTTATCGCAAAATCTGTTAGCTTATTTTGTGCTGATGATCGTGCAGTGTGTGGTTATCGTTTACGGTGGACTTTTATACGGACAGGAGCTTTTTAAACCACATCTCTTATTGGTCCTTTTTCTATCGTTTAGTCTTACATCCCTTGCGTTCGCATTATTTTGGATTTCGTTTTATCGAAGCAAGGAGACATCTTTTCTTATATTTATTTCCTTAATTAGTTTAATAGCGCTACTTGGAGGGATTCTCGTACCGCTAGATATGATGCCAGAGCTATTACAAAACATCGCTATTATTTTTCCAACCTATTGGTTATCAGAGGGTTTGACATGGATTGCAATCGGCGAGGAGCTTATGGAATTTCTCCTTATAAATGGTATGCTATGGTTATATGCGCTAATCTTTTTAATAGTAGGAAGTATAAAAAGAATTCATTAGAAATAGAGGTGTGTGTGATGAATAAGTTAGATAATCCTCATCGCTTTGTGAATATTTGGCGGTTATTAAATTTATTAGCTCTTACACACCTTTGGCTACTTAGTAATCAAGGACTAGTAGGCTTTGTTTTTATCATTCTTTTAGGATTAATGGTTAGTCTTCGGTATCGATTTGTTTTACCAGATTGGTCACTTGGTTTCGATATTGTTATTTGTATCTTCTATCTTACAATTGACCCAGCTTATGCTCTTGGTCTTTCTCTACCTCTATTTGAAGCATCTTTAAAAGGAAAAGGCATTTATATGCTCCTCCCTATAGCGTTAATCATCGTTTTGATGGCTGAATTTACCGGACTTCTTTTTTGGTTTTTGCTATTAGCCATCCTCTTTGGCTATTTGTCATATTACTTTATAGGAAATCGTCAGCAATATTTGCTTGAAGCCGATATCGAACGAAAGGCAAGATATGAATTAGAGCATGTAAAAGCCGATTTATTAGAAGCTTATCATGAAGTGGCACAAGCTGCTGAAATAAAAGAAAGAAATCGAATTTCAAGAGAATTGCATGATCATCTCGGACATGATTTAACAGGAGCTTTTCTTGCTCTTCAGGCCGCTGAGAAAGCGAAGAATGAGGACCAAGCCAAGCTCATGCTACAGCAGGTAAAGGAGAGGCTAGAGCGAAGCACAAGTAGACTTCGGGAAACCGTTCATAATATGGCCCCTGTCACCTTATTAGGAATTGAAAGGCTGGAGCGGATTGTAAAGGAAGCTAAACCGCTTGTCGTTAGCTTTTCTTATCGAGGAAATACGGAGCGTACCCCTATCCATGCGTGGATATTGCTAGAAGCATGCTTAAAAGAGGCATTAACGAATGTGGCTCGCCATAGTAATGCAACAAAAACAAAAGTAGAATTAGATGTTACCGACAAGCTTGTGCGATTAAGAATTCAGGATAATGGCAATAATGAACCATTTAACTCAAATGGAAGTGGGATTAGAAGTCTACAAATACGAGCACGCACATTAAATGGAAGCCTAACCGTTAATCGGTCACAGGGATACTTACTCGTTTGTGTATTGCCGATAGAAGGGAGGATTTAGACCTTGAAGCTATTAATTGTCGATGATGATTTTCTTGTTTGTCAAAGCCTTCAGTTGTTATTACAGCAAGAAGAGGACTTTGAGGTGCTTGGTATTACTGAGAATGGCGAAAAAGCCATCCAGTTTTGTGAGCAGCAAGCTCCAGATATGATTTTAATGGACATTCAAATGCCGGTAAAAAACGGAATTGACAGTACGAGTGAAATTAAAAGAAGATGGCCGGAGATTCTCGTTATGATGCTAACGACCTTTAAGGACGAAAAAAATATAAGGCTAGCTTTAAATGCTGGAGCGGAAGGCTATGTATTAAAATCCTCTGCTATAGAAAAAATAGCGGAGCAAATTAGAGCATTGAAAGCGGGTGCATCAGTTCTAGATGCGGATGTATTAAAAACGATTATGGAGCCAAGTAAAGAGAGACTCAATCAATTAACAGAGCGAGAAAATGATATGGTTGAATTAATCGCTCAAGGCTTATCGAATCAAGAAATTGCCCAGCAATTATTTCTAAGTGTAGGTACGGTTAGAAATGTTTTATCGATTATTTTAGATAAACTTGAGGTTCGTGATCGAACTCAGCTAGCCATTTATTATTGGAAAAGAAACCAACCGTAAAAAAACTGCTGCTCGTATAGTAACGAAGCAACAGTTTTTTTTGTTGTTTATTGAGGAGAGTCCTTCATCTCTTTTTCCTCTAATTCTCCTTTAGCTAAATCGAATAATCCTGCTTCAATTGCTGAGCGAATGGCAATGTAGACGAACGGCCCGATGATTAAACCAATGACTCCAGCAAAGATATACCCAAAATACATGGATATGACCGTTGGCAAGGCAGCAAGACCAATCGAATCGCCTAATACCTTCGGTTCAATGATTCTACGAATAATGAGCAGCACGAATGCCAGAACGATTAATTGAATTCCTTGTGATACATTCCCTAAAATCATGGCAACAATTCCCCAAGGAACGAGGATAAGAGCAGGGCCAACATATAAAGGAATAATATCAACGACCCATATGATAGCGGACATAAATAACGCGAGCTCCGGTGAGATAAAGCGTAGAGCAATGTATGTAATAATAAATACTCCTACACTTAAAATAAATTGAGCTTTCCAATAGCCTAAAAAGACCTTACCCATTTTTTGTGATATATATTGAAGCTTTTTCGATATTTCCGGCTTGAATAAATGGAAGAAGGTTTGTTTAAGCCTCGGCAAGTCAAGACTGATTAAGAAAAAGACAATTAAGAAAATCAATGATACAAATAAGATATTAGGAATCGATTGTAGTCCAACACCGATAGTGGTGACTAATTTCGATGTTAATTGTACGGCTGTTTCAAAAATATTAGCAGAAGAGTTCTCTAACTCTCTTATGACCACATTCGCTTGTGGAAACTCTTCAATAAGTTCGTTTATATTGATGATAATCCCATCAATGAATCTCTGTATTTCTAAGGCATATTGAGGGATTTGTAAGGAAAATTCATAGAATGATTTATAAACCCTTGTAATGATAAAATAAATAATCCATGTTGAAACTAAAACAAACAAAATAAAAACAATCGTAACAGGAAGTATCCTTTTTTCTGTTTTTAACCATTTTTGCAATAGTCTTACGAGTGGTTCAACAATTAAAGCGCATAGCAGGGCGATAAGGATGGGCATTAAGTGTGAAAAATAAATAATAGATAAAACGACAATTAATATCCACACTAGAGCGATGAGTATTTTTTTAATCGGCAGTGCCTTTTTCAAGAGTGAAGCCTCCTTCATATCAGTTCGAACAAAGATTAACCTATTTCTATCATAACGTCTTATAGTAGATAAGAAAAGAATGGAGCTTTCATTTTTTCATAATAATGAGTTTTTTTCATCGACCTATGATTAGCTATGAAACTTGTGGTTTTCTCATTATCGTACCTTTTTCTTCTATTTATACAGCAGAGCGTCTTCTCTATATTTTTCATCGGTCTAAGAGGTAGGATTTTTAATGAAAAAACGTTAAATAGATGATTATGCTTTTGGATAAAATTCATTATTTTTGACGAGAATCGTTAGATTTTAAATCATTCATACAATGATAACTATGATAAAATAATGAGAGGTTTGTACATATTCACAATGAGGAAGGATTTGACGATAGTTGAATTGGAAAATTTACTTTAAAGGAATGATCATTGGCTTTACAGAGATTGTTCCTGGCTTTAGCGGTGGAACAATGGCTTTGCTTATCGGATTATACGAACGATTAATTAATAGCATCCATGGAATTACAACAAAAGAATGGAAAAAGCATGTTCTCTTTTTAATCAATGTTGGTCTAGGAATGGGTACCGCCATCGTTGCTGGAGCTCTTGGAATTAAACTGCTAATCACTCATTATACCTTACCTACCTTTTATATGATTATGGGGTTAGTGTTAGCGATTATACCTTCTTTATTACAAGATGTAGATTATAAATCAGGATTTCGAGGGAAGCATTATCTTTTGTTACTAGTTGGTGGATTAATTGTTGCTTCTACAGCGTTTATTGGCGAAGGACAAATGGAAGTGATTGAAAACATCACACCACAAACCTATTTATTGCTTTTTGTATCAGGATGGTTAGCAAGCTCTGCCTTAATTTTACCTGGAATTAGCGGTACGTTAGTTTTTCTTATTTTTGGTGTATATGTGACTATTTTAGATGCTGTTTCAAGCTTTCATTTTCCTGTTCTAATTGTCGTGGGACTTGGTGTGTTAGTCGGTTTACTAATTACGAGTAAGCTCGTTCGCTATTTCTTTATGCATCATCGAACAACCACCTATGCTGTGATGATTGGCTGCGTGGCCGGTTCTCTTTTTGTCATCTTTCCCGGAATTCCTGTTGGACTTGGCCAATGGCTAATATGTATGATTATGTTTTTGATCGGATTTATTCTTGCTGGATTTTTGGGTAGACTCAAAAAATCGTAATAAATAGACAGTGAAAAACTCTCAACAGTTGCTTTGGGGGTTTTTCCTGCTATAAATGGGGGAGATACATTGTGACAGATTCTTATATGATTGGTGTTGATATTGGCACGACAAGTACAAAGGCTGTTTTATTTAACGGAAATGGAAGCGCTATTAATCAAGCGACGGTTGAGTATCCGTTATTTTCTACAAAGGTCGGAATGGCTGAGCAAGATCCAAAGGAAATTTTTAGAGCAGTTCAGTACGTTATGAAAAAATGTCAGCAAATACATAGTGACCAGCTTATTACGATATCCTTTGTCTCCTTTAGCTCTGCGATGCACAGTTTAATGGCTGTTGATAAAGAGGGGGAGCCACTTACTCGATTAATAACCTGGGCGGACCAACGGGCATCTTCTGTCATGGACAGCTTAGAGGAAAACGAAGCATTACAAATCTATCAAAGAACAGGCACACCGATTCATCCGATGTCCCCTTTTATTAAATTAAGATGGTTAAAGAACGAATATCCAGACATGTTTCAATCGGCCGATAAATTTATATCGATTAAGGAATATATTTTTTACAAGTTATTTGGTCAATATGTGATTGAGTATTCAATGGCTTCTACAACAGGCTTATTTCATTTGGAGAACCGTCAATGGGATGATGAAGCTTTAGCAGTATGTGAAATAGACTCCTCCAAACTATCAAGACTCGTTCCAACTACATACAAACTGACCTCCTTTCATAAGCAATATGAGCAGGCATTGAGCCTACCGGCGGAAACCCCATTCTATATAGGGGCGACAGATGGAGTTCTTTCTAATTTAGGGGTCAATGCGATTACTCCAGGTGTTTTCGCTTTAACAATAGGAACTAGTGGAGCGCTTAGGACGGTTGTACGCAAGCCCCTAACTCATAATGAGGGAAAAAGCTTTTGTTATACGCTAGTAGATGATTATTGGGTAATAGGTGGACCGGTGAATAATGGAGGAATCGTCTTAAGGTGGGTGAAGGAGCAGCTAGCACGTGATGTAGCGGAAGAGGCTGTAACCTTAGGAGTAGACCCTTATGATCATTTACTTCAAATCGCTAGCCAATCTTCTCCTGGTGCTAATGGTTTATTGTTTTTCCCTTATTTAACCGGTGAGAGAGCTCCTTTATGGGATGCCGATGCGCGAGGTTCATTTGTAGGGCTATCTCTTCACCATACAAAAGCTGATATGATTCGGGCGGTCTTGGAAGGAATCACCTTTAATTTATATATGGTCTACGAAACCTTAGAGAAGCATATTGATACACCACGTTGTTTACAGGCGACCGGAGGCTTTTCTCGTTCCCCTTTTTGGAGACAGCTAGTTGCTGATATCTTTGGCTTAGAGGTACTCGTTCCAGAAAGCTATGAAAGCTCGTGCTTAGGCGCGGTCATTTTAGGACAATATGGAGAAGGAACTTTAAAAAGTCTACATGCTGTAAAGGAAATAGTTGGAACTCTACACCGTCACGACCCAAATCAAATAAAGCATGAAGTCTATCAAAAGACGTATTCGCTTTACAAACAAATGACGAATGCTCTACAACCAACCTATAAAGAGTTAGCTCAATGGCAAAAAAGTCTATAAAGAAAAGGAAAGCATTCAAAAAGGAGGAAGCAAAACCTGGAAGCCGTAGTCATAGCTTGATCACTTTCCCTTCTTCTTTAAATGAGCTAAAATAGACAAAGATAAAAATGAAGAAGCACGAGTTTAGTATACTCATTTAAAACAAACGAATCGTTCTTTGACCAAAAATCAATGACTATGGGTATACTAGTTGATAAATATCGTGAATATCCATTAAATAATAGGATTTATTTGATGGGTAATAATCAGTAATGTGAAAATCAGTGGTTTTTAGAAGCTTAACTTGTAAGCCTAAATGTATGAAAACCTCTGCGATAACAAATGAGGTGAATTTGTGAATCAAACACGTTTGATGGTAGAAGGAGCCATGATAGCGGCCCTTTTTATTGTCATTTATTTAGTTACAACGATCGTTCCGTTTGCGTTTATCCTGACCTTATGGTTTTTACCCACACCTTTTATCGTGTACGGAATTCGAACATCACTTAAGGCAAATCTGCTCGTTTGGTTTGTTTCTTGTATTCTTGCTTTTATATTTGGTGGATTATCAGGGTTATTATTAGCTCTTTTCTTTGCAACGAGTGGTGTCGTAATGGGAGAGCTTTATCGTCGTAAAAAAGGAAGCTTTTCAGTGCTAATTGGCGCAAGTCTTTCCTTCACTGTCGGGATGTTAGGTCTTTATGTGGCCACCTTCTTTATTATGGGAGAGAACCCGATGTCCTTTATTAAGGAATCGCTCAGAGAGCAAATAAATGTTTCTGAAGCGATGCTTAGTTCAATCGGACAAAACACGGACAATTTGCAGCCTTTTTATGAGATGATTGATACGATTCATTATTTTGCTCCATTAATGCTCGTCGTTATGGGGTGTACGATTGCGGTCATAACTGTAATCGTTAATCAAGCCATTTTAAAAAGGTTACGAATTCCTTTTGAAAAATTACCAGCATTTCGAGATTGGAGATTTCCACGGTTTTTCATATGGTATTATTTAATTACGATGCTTTTATTGCTCATCGGATTTGAAGAAGGCTCGACCCTCTTTTTATTCGTAACGAATTTATATCCATTGTTTGGCTTTGTTATGATTATCCAAGGCCTTAGCTTTATTTTTTATTATTTTCATATAAAGAAACAATCAATCGCATTGCCCATTTTAATCTTAATCGTCTCCTTTCTAACCCCTTTATCAGAAATCGTGAGGATTTTAGGAATTATCGACCTTGGGTTTGATTTGAGGTCATATGTTACGAAGAAGAATAAATAGGAGCTGACCATTTTATGCCGAATTTTATAAAAAAGCAGTGGTATGGTTATTTTATAGTCGCTATGTTTGTATTTTCGACTATGCTTGTAGCCGTATCTATGTTTTATAACTGGAGAATAGGACTAATCAGTGCATTTCTATTGGTCGCTCTTGCCTTTTTCTTTTGGTATACGAAAAAACGCTACAACCAAGATCTTGAGGAATATGTATCCACCCTCTCTTATCGAGTGCAAAAGGCTGGAGAAGAAGCGGTGTTGAACCTGCCCGTTGGAATGCTTTTATATAATGAAGATTTAAAAATTCAATGGGTGAATCCATTTGTTAATCGGATGTTTGAGGGCGATTTAATGGGGAAGGAAATTCACGAGGTACACGAAAAGCTATCGAAGTTGATTGAAGACGATATTGATGAAGAAATCATTAGAATCAATGAATTCTTTTACCATGCAATGAGGCAAAAGGACGAACGACTTTTTTACTTTATTGATGTAACGGAAATTGAAGAGACAAGAGAGATGTTTGTTAATACACAGACAGTCGTCGCTCATCTTCTATTAGATAACTATGATGAAGTCACACAAGGCTTAGAGGAACAGGTTCGTAGTCAGTTAATGAGTAAAGTAACGCAGTCGATTAATCAGTGGGCTCACGAGCACCAGATTTTCTTAAGAAGAACCTCGTCTGATCGCTTTGTCGCCATTATGAACTATAAAGTGTTAAAGACATTAGAAAATAATAAATTTGATTTGCTCGATCACATCCGAGAAATATCAGGAAAAGAGCGTGTACCATTAACGATTAGTTTAGGTATTGGAATGGGCGACACCTCACTACGCGATTTAGGGAATTTAGCTCAGCAAAGCTTAGATTTGGCGCTAGGGCGTGGTGGTGATCAGGTGGCGATTAAGCAAAAAAATGGTAAGTTCCGCTTTTATGGTGGAAAATCAAATGCGGTTGAAAAAAGAACTCGTGTCAGAGCGCGAGTCATATCTCACGCATTAAGAGACTTTGTTCTTGATAGTGATCAAGTAATGGTGATGGGACATAAAAATCCAGATATGGATGCAGTGGGAGCGGCGATTGGCGTACTTAAAATAGCCGATGTTAATGAACGAGAAGGATATGTGGTATTAGATCCTAGCGATGTCAATCATGATGTCGGTCGTTTAATGGAAGAAGTCGAAGTCCACGACCATTTATGGTCACAATTTATTACTCCTCAAGAAGCATTAGAGGTGGTTTCTGAAAAAACCTTGCTCGTTATTGTGGATACACATAAGCCAAGTATGGTCATTGAAGAAAAGCTACTAGACAAGGTTGATAGAATTGTCGTTCTTGATCATCATCGTCGAGGCGAGGAGTTTATTGATGATCCGGTACTCGTCTATATGGAGCCATATGCTTCATCGACTGCAGAGCTTGTGACTGAATTGCTAGAGTATCAGCCGAGGCAATTAAAGCTCGACCGCTTAGAGGCAACGGCTTTATTAGCGGGAATTGTCGTTGATACGAAAAGCTTTGCGAATCGTACGGGAGCTAGAACCTTTGATGCAGCCTCTTATTTGAGGACGAATGGGGCAGATACGACCTTAGTTCAAAATTTGCTTAAAGAAGATTTAGATTCTTATGTAAAGCGAGCGCAGCTAGTGGAACAAACGGAGTATTATCGTCAAGGCTATGCGATTGCGAGAGCCGAAGAGGATGAGGTCTTTTCACAGGTGACGATTGCTCAGGCTGCAGACACACTATTAACGATGAAGGGCGTCGAAGCATCCTTTGTTATTTCTAGAAGACATGATGGTCGAGTGAGTATTAGTGCTCGTTCTTTAGGAAAAGTAAATGTGCAGCTCATAATGGAGCAGCTAGAGGGTGGCGGGCATTTAACGAATGCAGCCACACAATTAGAAAATGTTACAATTGAAGAAGCCAAGGAAAAATTATATAGTGTCATTGACGAAGTGATAGAGGGAGGAACTTAAAATGAAGGTTATATTTTTAAGTGATGTAAAAGGAAAAGGCAAAAAAGGGGAAGTTAAAAACGTTTCAGAGGGCTATGCTAGAAATTTCCTATTTCCAAAAAATTTAGCAGTTGAGGCGACAAACTCCAATGTGAAGGGCTTAGAGGCTCAAAAGAAAAGTGTCAAAAAGAAAGAACAGGAAGTTTTAGAAGAAGCCAATCAATATAAAGAAAAGCTAGAGTCAGCAGATGTGAAAATCACCGCTAAATCTGGTGATGGTGGTCGCTTATTCGGTGCCGTTTCTACTAAACAAATTGCTGAAACACTTGCTGATATGGGCTTAAAGGTTGATAAACGAAAAATTCAATTAGATGATCCGATTCGTTCGTTAGGATATACGAATGTACCGATTAAAATCCACCCAGAGGTGGTCGCTACAGTTAAGGTTCATGTTGTTGAACAATAAATACGAATATGTGAGATGCATAAGTTGAAAGGAAGAGTAGCATGAGTGATTTATTTGCAGATCGAACGCCTCCACAAAATATAGAAGCAGAGCAAGCCGTATTAGGAGCCATCTTTTTAGAGGATGCTGCTTTGGTAACGGCTTCTGAGCGTCTGCAACCTGAAGACTTTTATCGTGCTGCTCACCAAAGAATCTATCAAATTATGCTTGAGCTAGCTGAAAAAGGAGAGCCAGTAGATTTAATTACAACGACTTCAGAGCTCCAGGATCGAAAATGGTTAGATGAAATAGGAGGTGTCTCCTATTTAGCTGATTTGGCCAATGCCGTACCAACTGCAGCGAACGTGGAATATTATAGTCGAATCGTAGAGGAAAAATCGGTACTAAGACGTTTGATTCGTGTTGCGACTAATATTGCTGCGGAAGGATATACGAGCGAGGACGAAGTCGATGCCATTTTAGATGAAGCAGAAAAGACGATTTTAGATGTTGCGCAGAGAAAAAATACGGGCGCTTTTGTATCGATTAAAGATGTACTAGTAGAAACCTATGAAAATATTGAATTGCTTCAAAACCATAAAGGTGATATTACCGGAATTCCAACTGGTTTCATGGAGCTAGATAAAATGACGGCAGGCTTTCAGCGTAATGATTTAATCATTGTTGCGGCCCGTCCATCTGTAGGTAAAACCGCCTTTGCCTTAAATATTGCTCAAAATGTTGCTACTAAAACGAGTGAAAATGTTGCGATATTTAGCTTAGAGATGGGAGCAAGTCAATTAGTTCAGCGTATGCTTTGTGCGGAGGGTAATATTGATGCGCAGCGCATGAGAACCGGTGCATTGAACTCTGAGGATTGGCAAAAGCTGACGATGGCGATGGGAAGTTTAGCGAAAGCCGGTATTTATATTGACGATACACCAGGGATAAAGGTTGGTGAAATTCGTGCGAAATGTCGCCGCCTTAAGCAAGAAGGTGGAGGACTAGGTATGATTATGATTGATTATCTTCAGCTCATCCAAGGAAATGGTCGCAGCGGTGAAAACCGCCAGCAGGAGGTATCGGAAATATCGCGTACACTAAAAGCAATTGCTAGGGAGCTAGAGGTACCTGTAATCGCCTTATCACAGCTTTCTCGTGGAGTAGAATCCCGACAAGATAAACGGCCGATGATGTCCGATATTCGTGAATCAGGAAGTATTGAGCAGGATGCTGATATTGTCGCCTTTTTATACCGTGATGATTATTATGATAAAGAATCTGAAAATCAAAATATTATCGAGATTATTATTGCCAAGCAGCGAAATGGTCCAGTCGGAACTGTCGAGCTAGCTTTTGTTAAGGAATATAATAAGTTTGTTAACTTAGACAGGCGACACGATGAACGAGACATGCCGCCTGGAGCCTAATATAACGACGGTTCCCCCCTCTGGATGGAGACATTCACAGGGGGCTTTTTTTATGTAACGTAAAGATTATAAGTGGAATTTTCACAATTTTTTAACACTTCGTTAAAATGCTTCTGTAACTTGAGATGATAGGCTGTAGGTTGAAAGAAATTTTATCTCAAAGGTGGGGATTAGATGCCAAAAAATGGCCAAAAGAAAACAATAGCAATTGGATTATTAGTTGTCCTTATGTTTCAACTGTTTTTCCCATTTCCTAATTACTACATACAGGCGGAAGGAAAATCGGGTACAGTCACCATTTTAGAAGGAGCTACACATCTCGAAGAAGGCTTTACGCATTTCATTTTAAGTAATGAAACGGATGAGAACGCAGATTTATCACAGCTAGATGTAAGTTTATTTGAGGAAAGCCCAGAGGAACGAATCAAAATTGAATTTCCTGAAGGTACTCTCGGGGTTGGTGAAGAAGTTCTAGTTTGGCTTAATGAACAAGAAAAAAACCAAGAAGAGCTAGTGAACTTCATCGGCAAGCAAAATTTAGAAATGATTGAGATTAACCAAGAACAGCCGATTGATGTTAAAGGAGCCATCATAACGAGCAAAGACACCGAGCAATTACTCATGTTTTCCAATGATTCAGTAGTAGAAATAGAAGAAGAAAATACGATAGAAACTGATGATGAATCAACTTCGTCTCCTGTTTTAAATGATGAGCAAGAGCAAAGTGAAAATGAAGAGAGCGACGACCATCAAGAATTGGAAGCGGACATAGCTGACGAGTCACAGGAATTAGAAGTAGCAGAGGAAGGAGCTATTCATCATGATCCCATCACTCTTATAAATGCGGAGGATGCACTTACTATTTCTGTTGATATTCCAGAGGGAAATCAAGTAGAGAGTGGTAAACTATTCTTTCAAACTGGTAAAGGGATGGAAGTTCAAGAAATAGCCTTAGTACATATTGAAGGAGAAGCATGGGGAGCCGTGCTTGACCAGAATCTGTTTTGGTCTCCTGACTTTTTCTATCGAATACAGGTAACAATCGATGGTAACGATGCTACGTTCCCTGCTGAAGGAATGTATGAAGCAGTCGTGGAAGCACCAGAAGAGGATCCGTCTAGGTTTAATGAATTGTTCATTACTGAACTGGTTCCTGATTCGGCTAATATTGGATCATCTGATGCCTATGAGTTTATTGAAATCTATAATAATACGACTGAAGCGATACAGCTTAGTCAATTACAATTAGATTATCACTATCCTAATGGTCGTGTCGTTGAATGGAGCCTTCCTTCTGAGGGAGCGATTCCAGCACAATCACCACATACGATTTGGATTCATAATGGCGTAAATAATCACCTATCAATTGAGGATTTTAACCGTCATTATGGTAGTAATCTAGAATTGGAAGATTTAAGCATTGTCTATTCAGATGGAATGGCAAATAGCTCTGAACGAGCGCTATCAATCTCTTACAGAGGTGGAGAAGAGCAAGCTAGAGCTACTTATTTCGATGAGCCTGGATTTGATGATACGATACCTGACAAAGGTATTGTCTATAAAGCCGTTCCTAACACGACTAGCATGAAAAAGGTCGGTTTGAATGAAAGGGCTACTCCTGGTCAAATTCAAGAAGGACAAGTTCCAAAGAAAGCGATTGAAGTTGGAATGGACAATGAAGCGCCGACGATTATTCATGAACCAATAGTAGGAGAAGTAGACGGTGAAAGTGATTCCATCCAATTTGAGGCAACGGTAACCGATAATGTTCGTGTGCAATCGGTTCATTTGCTTTATAAGCAAAGTGATACAGATGATTTTTCGAGAATGGAAATGAACGGCACAGGCGATGACCAGTATGCTGTAGAACTACCGATGTATGTATTCGAAGCAGGATCTGTCTATTATCAAATCGAAGCAAGTGATGGTGTCAATCTAGCAAATACAGAGCTGTATTCCTTTGAGGTAACAGGGAACGAAGTAGATACAACCGCTGTACCAGAGTTGCTTGTGACAGAGCTTGTTCCTGATTCGGCCAATATCGGATCCTCTGATGCCTATGAGTTTATCGAAGTGTATAATAACACCAATCAACCGGTTTCCTTTGAAGATTATTTAATCCATTATGAGTATCCGGCTGGAAATTATTTAGATTGGTATCCAGCAAATCAGGACATCGTCATTCCTCCAAAAGAGGCAATCGTTTTTTGGATTATAAATGGAGCAAATGGACACTTAACGATTGATGATTTTAATCGAAATTACGGAACAAATTTAGTTGAGAATGAGAAAGTATTTAGAATGCACAATAGCGGGATGGCTAATGGAGCAGAGCGTCGTGTGGGAATAAAGACGAAAACGGGAGATTTAATCTCTATTGCTTATTATAATGACAATGGTGAGCGAGATGCAGCCCCAGATAAAGGAGTCGTGTACCGATTCCCAACGGATGGCACTCATTTTATGGATAAAGTGAGCTCGACCATTGTTAATGGAACTCCGGGCTTTGTGGAAAGCTGGCAAGTGCCACGCCAAGCGATTCAGCTTGAAGAGGACACGGTAGAACCGACCATTTCAAATGAGACAGCGGTGGAAAAGGTTAGTGAATTAGAGCAGGTTTCATTAATAGCGAAGATGGACGATAATCAGCAGATTAAACGAGCAGAGGTCCATTTTAAAACCGATCGCCATAGTGAGTTTCAGATGGTTAATTTAACGAATGAAATTGCACCTCTGTATGAATACGAAATCGTCAAACCAAACTTGATTGGAGCTAAAACATTAGAGTATTACTTTGTAGCTTCTGATGGGACGAATACGACGACAAGTGAGACGTATACGATCGAGGTAGAAAGTAACTGGACAGATGAGCTTCGTTTAAATGTAAACGAGGGAGATGTATTAAGCGGCACTTATCATTTAAAAGCCGCAGAGAGAGAAGATTCAGTTGAAGATTTAACAATATCTGTTGATGGTACACCATTATTAGAAACAAGCCGAGTCATTGAGCACGATGCTTACTTTGCTTTTGAGGTTAGAGGCACAAATGTCTTTTTCCAAAATGGTGTCGTAATGGACGGAGATATTTTAGAAATTTTTGATGATGGTTATGGTCAATTTACGACATTATTGATTCCGATCTCTGCCGACCGATTGAAAATGGGAGAGAATGTTATATCGATTTATTCAGGCAGTAAAGCATCACCGATTGATATAGAATCTCCAGAGAATCGTAACGATTTTGATGTCAAAAATGTTCGACTCGTTTTATCCGATGGTACGGTACTAAGAGATCCAGTATTTTCAGACCCTCAGGAGCTGATTGATTTAGGTGATGATGGTACGTACAGACCATTTGAAGATTTTACCTTTACAATTAGTGAAGAATTCTTAGGCGCACAAGGTTATACGTTTGATACTACGCTTCTAGAGGATGGACCACATATAATCGAGGCTGAAAACACGCAAAGTAATGAAAAGACAGAGGTCACGATTTTAACCGATAACACAGCACCTACTATTTCTACCTCAATAGAAGAAGGACGCGAGTATAAAGGAGCTTTTACGATACATGTAGAAGCGGAGGATGCTATTGCCGGAGTCGACCAAGTTGTCGTGTTCCTTGATGGTACACAAATTGAAACGCCTTATGCTGCTTCATCTGCAAAATTATCTCCGGGTGAACATACTTTAAAGGTAATCGCGAGAGATTTAGTGGGAAATGAAGCGGAAAAAGAAGTCGTATTTTCTGTTGTAGAGGAACATCCAAATGATCCAGAGCAAATTAGTGAAGGAGCTCATTTGAGAGTGCAAGTAAGTGATCCGACAGAGGATGATATGACCGTTACTTTTAAAGAAGGCTTTAGCTACACATTAGCTGATGAGGAGCATGTGTCAGCTTATAAAAATGCAGTCGATATTGAGCCTCCAAATGAAAAAGCACCAGAAGGTGAGGTTCCATTTACAGAGGAGGAAAGAAAAGCCGCTTCAGAAATGGATCAGTCCTATGTCACGACAGACTCAGTAGAGCAATTTCCATATCATCGCTTTGCCATTCAGGTAGATGAAAGTGTAAGCTATGATTCGCAAATCGAGCTTGTATGGAATGGCGCTTCGTTACCAGGACGTAAAGTAACGATGTATGCATGGAATATTGAGAATCATCAATGGGATGCATTGGTAGTCAAAATAGCAGAGGAAGAAGATTTTGAGCTAAGAGCAGAAGTTTTAGCAAAATCGTATGTGGAGAATCAAGAAGTAAATGTTCTTGTTCAGGATGAAATTGCAGCAACGACACAATATGATTATACGTTTGCTTGGTTGTCTGATACACAATATTATTCAGAAAGCTATCCTCATATATTTAGCAGTATGGTAGACTGGTTAGCTGCTTCAAAGGAAGAGCTTAATTTAAAATATGTCTTCCATACAGGAGATTTAGTTGATAAGCATTATGAAGAGTACCAGTGGGAAAATGTCGATCGCTATATGAGTGTGTTAGAAGATGCTTCTATTCCTTATGGAGTACTTGCTGGAAATCATGATGTCGGAAACAAGGATTGGGACTACGAAGCATACGGACGCTATTTTGGCGAAGATCGATTTAAGGATCAACCTTATTATGGTGGCTCTTATCAAAATAACCGTGGACATTATGATTTAATATCTGAAGGTGGAAATGACTATATCATGGTTTACTTAGGCTGGGGTATAGAGGAGGAAGGAATTCAGTGGGTCAATGATGTGCTCCAAGCCCACCCAGAGCGAATCGCTATTTTAAATTTCCATGAATACCTACTCGCAACAGGAACTCGTTCGCCGATAGGAGATTTATTATTTGAAGAGGTGGTCAAACCAAATCCAAATGTGGTTATGGTTCTTTCTGGACATTATCATAGCTCAGAGATGGTTATTGATGAGATTGATGATGACGGAGATGGAGAGCCGGATCGAACCGTCTATCAAATTCTTGCTGATTACCAAGGTGGACCTGAAGGAGGACAGGGCTTTATTCGTCTTCTACATGTCGATGCAGTGAATAACCAAATTCATGTTAAAACCTATTCACCCTATTTAGATCAATATAATTTTTATGACCCAGTTGTATACCCTGGAAAAGATGAGTTTACGATTTCACTCGGGCTAGAGCCACAAGAAAAAAGAGTGGCAACCGATTCCTTTACGGTAAATGTCTATTCAGAAACGGAAATCGATGTGGTTACTGGCGTAAAAAATGGTGAAATTGCCGAAACCATTTGGGAAGATTTGACGATAGGCAACCGTTATTATTGGTATGTAACCGTAGCAGATGATTTTGGTGGTCTAACACGTTCACCAATATGGGATTTCATCTATGAAGGAGAAGAACAAATCGACCCTGAAATTCCAGAAGTACCAGTGGAACCGGAAATTCCAGGAGGACCAGAGACACCTGAAATACCTGAAAATCCAGAAGTGCCAGGAGGTCCAGAGATACCAGGAACACCTGAGGATCCAGAATTACCAGGTAATCCGACTCCAGAAAATCCAAATGATGACGATGGAAATACAGGAACACCTCCACGCCCAGGAGGTGGTCAAGGTGAGAATGATAATAATCCACCTAAACAGGTAAATGGACCGAACGTAGGGGAGAAGAAGGGAGAATCTCCTTCTGAAGATAAAAATGGAACCCTCCCTAGCACCGCTACAAATGTGTACATGTGGCTTGTCCTTGGAATATGTATGACCCTGATTGGAGCAGGCATCTTCCTTATTAGGAAAAAACGTGCTGCATAGATAAGACTGAATATGATTGAAAAGCCTCTGTGGTTCTGTCTCAGAGGCTTCTTTTTCTGGTCGATTTCAAAAACTGTATCACCAAGTAGCCGTTAATAAGAGAAAGTTCGCTATACGAACAAAATGAAAAAATATATACAATAATGTTCGGGTTTATTGACTTTCTATAGCGAGAATTGATATACTTATCAATGGTTTTTTAAAATTACTCGGTTTTGACATCGGGGCGGAGGTTGAGCAGATGGCATCAGTTGTTGTAGTTGGTACACAATGGGGCGATGAAGGAAAAGGAAAGATTACAGATTACCTTTCTGAAAAAGCAGAGGTTGTCGCTCGCTATCAAGGTGGGAATAATGCAGGACATACAATTGTTTTTGATGGAGTGAAGTACAAGCTACATCTTATTCCTTCTGGTATTTTTTATAAAGATAAAACGTGTGTAATTGGAAATGGAATGGTCATTGATCCAAAGGCACTTGTAGAAGAGCTTGCTTATTTACATGAACGTGATGTTGATACTAGTAATTTACGAATTTCAAACCGTGCACATGTGATTTTACCGTATCACTTAAAACAGGATATTGTAGAAGAAGAGCGTAAAGGTGACAATAAGATTGGAACAACGAAAAAAGGAATTGGTCCAGCTTATATGGATAAAGCCGCTCGTATTGGAATTCGAATTGCTGATTTATTAGATAAAGAGGTTTTTGAAGAAAAACTCATTCGTAATTTAGAAGAAAAAAATCGTCTTTTTGAGAAATATTATGAGACGAGTGGTTTTACAAAAGAAGAAATTCTTGATGAATATTATGAATATGGGCAACAAATTGCTCATTTAGTATGTGATACATCCGTTGTCTTAAATGATGCATTAGACGATGGGCGCCGTGTATTATTTGAGGGCGCGCAAGGGGTTATGCTTGATATTGACCAAGGAACATACCCATTTGTTACGTCCTCGAATCCAATCGCTGGTGGTGTAACGATTGGTTCTGGTGTAGGACCATCGAAAATTAATCATGTGGTTGGTGTTTCAAAGGCTTATACGACTCGTGTAGGAGATGGACCTTTCCCAACGGAATTAGATGATGAAATTGGTCAGCAAATTCGTGAAGTAGGAAATGAGTATGGTACGACGACAGGACGACCGCGTCGTGTTGGTTGGTTTGATAGTGTTGTTGTTCGTCATGCTCGTCGAGTGAGTGGAATTACCGATTTATCGCTAAATTCTATTGATGTATTAACGGGCATTGAAACGTTAAAAATTTGTACAGCCTACAAATATCGTGGAGAAGTAATCGAGGAATTTCCAGCAAGCTTAAAGGTACTTTCCGAATGTGAGCCTGTCTATGAAGAGCTTCCTGGTTGGACAGAGGATATTACAGGTGTTAAATCGCTTCACGAGCTTCCAGTTAATGCTCGTCATTATATCGAGCGAGTTTCTCAGCTTACAGGGATTCCATTAACGGTATTCTCTGTAGGTCCAGATCGAAACCAAACGAATTTAGTTCGTGGAGTTTTTGCTTAATAGAGAAGATCGCGAAAACGCAAGTAAATCCTTGCGTTTTCGCATCGTTTTCGATATGCTTATGGAGAAAATCGGGACAGCATGAATTCGACAGAAAAAAACTTAAAATTATTTTATAAAAATACTTGCAGTCGAATATTGTCTGTGCTATTATAAATCTTGTCGCTAAGACAGAGACAAGCTAGTTTAATGAGCCATTAGCTCAGTCGGTAGAGCATCTGACTTTTAATCAGAGGGTCGAAGGTTCAAGTCCTTCATGGCTCACCATTACTCTTATGAAGTAAGTGTATTGGCCCGTTGGTCAAGCGGTTAAGACACCGCCCTTTCACGGCGGTAACACGGGTTCGAATCCCGTACGGGTCACCATTAAATACATAAGGTCCGGTAGTTCAGTTGGTTAGAATGCCTGCCTGTCACGCAGGAGGTCGCGGGTTCGAGTCCCGTCCGGACCGCCATGATTTCTTTAATACATATTGAGGCTTGGTAGCTCAGTCGGTAGAGCAATGGACTGAAAATCCATGTGTCGGCGGTTCGATTCCGTCCCAAGCCACCATTTTTTCACAAGTATCAGTTAAATAGCGAAATTTTACTCAGTATGCATAAGACGCATGCTTTTTTTATTGTCTAAATTTCTTTTTACATCTATCTTATGGAGAAGTATCTCCCATTGAATTAAAGGATCCACAATCATTGAATGTATTTCCAATCCATTTGAAACCTTTTTTATTGAAATCCCGTTATATATGGAAAAGGGGGAAATAAGGGTGAAGTTACAGGTTTTGTCATTATCAATTATGATGCTATTAAGTTTGTCAAACTGCTCGTTGAACAGCGACCAAGAGATAGTGGTATCAACAGGGGAGATTACAGCAAGTGATGTATTAGAAGGCGATCCAGCTGCCGACATTTTTCAATATGAAGAGGTTATTTATCAGACGAATATTCGTTGGGTCGATGAATTAGACTTAACGAAGGATGCCGAACTCTTTGAAATTACCGAACAGCATGAAAGGTATCAAAACTTCGAGGACGGTGCGTCGAATAAGCTTCCTGTCGGTACAAAGGTGTATTCAGCAAAGGAAAGAGAAGATGTCTTACTCGTTGAAATAGATGGAGAGCTCCAAAAGTACTATCAAATTGTGGAAGGATAACAATGAATTTCAGTTAAGGGCTCTCTCGTGAGGGCTCTTTTTTACTAGCATATCAATGAAAACCGATAAATATTGGTAATGATTTTACATTTTGATGTCATTTTCTGAAAGGGCCACTCTTCGGTAGTGCTTCGTGCTAAAATAGAAAAGATTATAGCCGAAAGCTTCGCTGTAAGATTGAAATAAGCGATCATAGACGAGCGATTCTGTCATGACCTAGCACGGCCTATATACATTTTATTGAAGAACGTCTATCATCGTCTCTGTTTATAAAAGCAGAGGCGTTTTTTCAAAGTGGCAAAAAAGCTCTGAAAAAGAGATAATTTTAGCAGGTGAAAAGTCGTTTCATAAAGAAGTGATGAGGAAGCGATTTCGATACATGAAGTATTTTCATAAATTGTGATAAACTAAAAGAATGAAGGCTGAACAATAGCTTAGAATAGGAGCGTTGATTAAGATGGATAAACGAATTTTAGTTGTAGATGATGAACGTCCAATTGCAGATATATTAAAATTTAATTTAGAAAAAGAAGGATTTCAAGTCGTCTGTGCCTATGATGGCGTAGACGCTTTAACTCAGGTAGATACATTTGATCCCGACCTTATTTTACTTGATATTATGCTTCCGCATAAGGATGGTATGGAGGTATGTCGTGAGGTCCGAAAGAAATCGGATGTTCCGATTATTATGTTAACCGCAAAGGATTCAGAAATAGATAAGGTTTTAGGGCTAGAGCTTGGAGCAGACGATTATGTGACAAAGCCCTTTAGCACAAGAGAGCTATTGGCGAGAGTGAAGGCAAACCTACGCCGTCACAAGGTAAGCGCAGATGAAACCTCGACCCAAAAAGAGCTAGCAATTGGTGATTTAACGATTTATCCAGATGCTTATCAGGTGAAAAAACGTGGAGAAACGATCGAGCTGACTCACCGTGAGTTTGAATTAATCCATTATCTAGCAAAGCATTTAGGACAAGTTATGACGAGAGAGCATTTATTGCAAGCGGTATGGGGCTATGATTATTTTGGTGATGTTCGTACCGTCGATGTAACGGTGAGACGATTAAGAGAAAAGGTGGAAGACAATCCAAGCTACCCGACCTGGATTATTACGAGAAGAGGTGTCGGCTATTATCTAGCCTCACCGGAGCCGATGGAGCAAACCTAAATGAAGCAAAAGGTTGGTTTTTTTAAATCGATCCAATTTAAATTAATCATTATTTATGTCTTATTAATTCTCATTGCGATGCAGATTATGGGGGTTTATTTTACGAAGCAGCTAGAGGATCAGTTAAGAAGTAGTCATTTTGATGCTCTTACTGAGCAGGCGCGCTTTCTTTCCTATAATCTAGGGCAAATTATGACCGAGGGTGACTCTGACAGCATCGGTAGTGAAATTGACTCAGTGCTTCGAGATATTTTTACGACAGAGGATGCAGAGGTAATGGTCGTCAACGCCAATCAGGTCGTATTGGCAACCTCTGATATATCAAAAAGGCATTTAGTAGGGCAGCAGAGCGGAGAGGTACTAGTTAAGCGTGCATTGGTCGGAAGCACTTCTGGAGAAAACCTGCTCAGAGACCCGAAGACAGGTGATCGCGTACAAGTAATGACCGCACCGATTCAAGAGCCAGGAATAGCGAATGGGGCGACAATCGGGGCGATTTATATTGAAGCATCAATTGAAAATATTTACGACCAGATGCAGCAAATTAATACGATTTTATTAACGGGTACCTTTATTGCACTAGGAATAACGGTCATTTTAATGATTATGCTGACGAGAACGATTACAGCACCGATCATTGATATGAGAAAGCAAACCTTAAGAATGGGCCACGGTGATTTTTCGAGAAAGGTTCAAGTGTATAGCCATGATGAAATTGGTCAGCTAGCCACTTCCTTTAACGATTTAACCTCAAAGCTGCATGAAGCAACGACCACAAGAGACCGAGAGCAAAAGAAGCTCAGCTCTGTGCTTGGGCATATGACTGATGGTGTGATTGCGACGGACGAATTTGGGGTCGTCATATTGATGAACAAAAGAGCCGAGGAGCTATTAGGGAAAGCAACCTATGAGGTGATTCGTAAGCCGATTACAGAGGTTCTGCAGCTAACCGATTCCTATGAGGTAAATGATTTATTTGACCATGATGAATCGCTCAAATTGGATTTTAGTGATGAAAAAAAGGATTATATGCTACAAGCGAATTTCTCTGTCATTCAAGAAGATGATGGGCCGATTAACGGAATTATTACTGTCCTGCATGATGTGACCGAGCAGGAGCAAATCGAGCAGGAGCGTCGCGAGTTTGTCGCCAATGTTTCTCACGAATTACGGACGCCTCTTACGACGATGAAAAGCTATTTAGAAGCATTAGAGGACGGAGCAATTGACGATAAAGAGCTGGCACCACGCTTTTTAAATGTGACACAAAATGAAACCGAGCGAATGATCCGACTTGTCAACGACCTGCTGCAATTATCGAAAATTGATAGCCGTGATTATCAATTGAGCTTAAGCACCGTTGATTTTTCGATGTATCTTCATGAGGTGATCGATCGCTTTGATATGATTGCATCCAAGCGCAACATTCACTTTATTCGCGAGATTTCCGCTCAGTTAGCCTATGTCAAAATTGACCGTGATAAGCTAACACAGGTTTTAGATAATATCATTTCCAATGCGATGAAATATTCGCCAGATGGAGGAAATGTCACGATTAGGATGGAGCAGCTTGGTCAAAATGTCCATGTGAGCATTGCCGACCAAGGAATGGGAATTCCTAGAGAAAGTCAAAGTAAAATCTTTGACCGCTTTTACCGAGTGGACAAGGCAAGAGCGAGAAGCATTGGCGGAACAGGCCTTGGCTTAGCGATTGCTAAGGAGCTTGTTCAGGCACATCAAGGTGAAATTTGGGTAGAAAGCATGTATGGGAAGGGGACTACCATCTTCTTTACACTACCTTTCACAACTATAAAGGAGGGGAGTAGGTGAGCCACGAACAGACAAAAAATTGGCTATTAACAGGGCTAGTTGCTCTAAGTCTATTACTAACTTGGGAAATGTGGACGTTTCAGCCGGATATTGAATGGTTGAATAGTAATAACATTTCACCTACAGAACCTTTAACGAATGAAGAGAAAGAGCTAAGAGAGGTTATTAAGCCTGAAAGCTTAGTCGTGCACAATGACAATGAAAACTATTTGATTCCGATAGAAAGCGATGAATATCAGCAAATCTATCCGAGAATTTTTCAAGAGCTAATAGAGGGAGAAGTTTCAACAAACTCTAATTTTTTTCCAATGCGTGACCAAGATGGCCTAGAGATTATTTTCCCAACGAATATTCCGATTGATGTGTTCACGGATTTATTTCGTCAGGAAGAGGAAGAGCTTTTTATTCCATTAGAATCCGTAGACCGGATGTTTCTTTTTACAGAGGAAGGACAACTATTTATTCAGCTATATTCAACTAATGGTCCGATGACCTATGTATTAAGAAGCTCTTTAGACGGCAATATGTTCCAATCGATCGTGCTAGATTCGATGGACGGATTTGAGCCAGCCAAGCCGATTAAAGACCTGTTAGAAACCGACAATTATGCGGAGCAAATTTATATACCAACAGAGCGAGTGAAGGCACGAACGTATTCTTACACAACGAGGTCGATTTCGATCGATTTCTTTCAAAGATTACTATTTCCAAACCCATCGGTTGTGAATCCTACCATTCAAGAGGGCGGAACCTTTTATACGGATGGAAGTCGTATTTTGGAGGTCACTCGTCAGGAGGATATGATGGATTTCCATTATCCCGTATTGTCGGATAGCTCTGAGCCAAGCTCTAGACAGATAGTCGAATCAAGCTTTGATTATATCAATGGACACGGTGGCTTTACCGATGATTATCACCTATGGAGCTGGACCTCTCTAGATGGACGAGAGGAAGCTGTCTTCCGGATGATGGTGAATCACCTTCCTGTTTTACGATATATGGATGAGGATTTAATGAAGCTGACGGTCACTCGTACGGGTGGGCAAACGGTTGGCTATTCAAGGCCGTTGTTTGCGATTGAATCTCAGCCAAGTAATATTATTCACTCTAGTGAAGTGAAGCTTCTTTCAGGTGAGGAGCTACTAGAGGTTATGCACCAGCAATTTATGGATCAGCAGATGACCTTTGATCTTTCAAAAGTGAGTAAGGTGATGGTCGGTTATGATATGAGAAAGCGAGATACCTCATATGTAACGCTCGTCCCTGCATGGTTTATTCAGTATGATGGACGCTGGTTTAAGCCGGATTTAAAGGAAGCTGAAGCTGCTATAAACGAGGAGGAAGGAAATGAATTGGAGTAAAACAAAAACGATACTAATTATTACCTTCCTCTTTCTTAATCTATTTTTGACCTATCAGCTCATTGAAAAAGAGCGTTTGAATACGATTAGTCTCATTCCTGAGGTGACGATTCAAGAGCGCTTAAAAGGAAATAACATTACGATTGAAGGGGAAATACCTGAGGTCAGTAGTAAGGATTATCATATTATTGGCAAAAACGTAGAAATTTCCGATGCGTTACGAGGCCGGTTAGAAAATCAAACTGCCGTTTTTATCGATGATGAACAAAAGGTTATTCATTCCGTTCTCGATGAGCCCTATTATTTATCTGAGGATCAATTCGGGGTCGATTTACGAGATTTTTTAACCAATTTTATCATTTCTAGTGCTGAATACCGTTATGGAAGCTATGAGGAAGAGGAAAATGAAATTCTTCTTTTCCAAACCTATAAAGAGCATACCGCCTATTCAAACAGCTATGAACCTCTTATTCTTTATTTGAATGAGGAAAGAGAAATAACAGGCTATCAGCAGCGCCTCAATGAATTCTCTCGAATAGGAAGCGAGAACGAAGTCATTTCCTATTTAAAAGCGTTAGAGGTACTTTTGAACAATCAATTTTTGAAAATGAATGATACAATTACAAATATCGATTATGGCTATTATAGTAGCATTCCGTTAGAAAATGAGGACCTTGTTTATGCACCGATGTGGCGAATTGAAATCGGTGAAAATATTTATTTAGTTCATGCGATCGAAAGTGATGTTCAGCAGTTAAGCAGTGCAGAAGAGGATGAAGAGCTCGAAGATATAGAGGAAATCATAGAAGGCGAAGACGAAGAAGCAGACGAATAGTTCTCTAAAGGGGAAATCGCTAGAGAAATAAGCTGTGACACATTCTGTTCGCTTAATAGCCTTATGTGAGGAAACTGGAGTGAGGAAGTATGACACTAAGATTTAGTGTGCTAGCAAGTGGTAGTACAGGAAATGCTATGTATGTAGAAACCGATCAGCATCGTTTATTAATTGATGCTGGTCTTAGTGGAAAAAAAATGAATGAGCTGTTTACACAAATTAATCGAGACCCTAAGGAACTAGATGGAATTCTCGTCACGCATGAGCATAGTGATCATATAAAAGGGGTCGGTATTTTTGCGAGAAAGCATCAGCTACCGATATATGCGAATGCAAAAACGTGGCAAGCAATGGAGGGACATCTAGGCCAAATAGAAACCGCCCAAAAGTTCCATTTTGAAATCGGTGAAAGTAAAAGCTTCGGTGATTTAGAGGTCGAATCGTTTGGCGTCTCTCATGATGCGGCCGAGCCGATGTTTTATGTATTTCACCACCAAGGTCGCAAGCTAACACTAGCAACCGATATGGGCTATGTTAGTGACCGAATTAAAGGAACCATTAAAGGCTCAAATATGTTTGTGTTTGAATCAAATCATGATATCAATATGCTGCAAATGGGTCGATATCCTTGGAGCATAAAGAGACGCATCCTCAGCGATGTCGGTCATGTGAGCAATGAGGATGCCGCGATGGCCTTAAGCGAGGTTATTACCGATGAAACGAAACGAATTTATTTAGCGCACCTTAGTATGGATAACAATATGAAGGACTTAGCGCGTTTAACATGTGAGCAGGTGCTTCAACAGCAAAATCAAGCTGTCAATGAGCAATTTGAGCTCTATGATACCGACCCGATCATTCCAACCGCACTTACCGTTGTCTAGTTTGAAATAAATTAGAAACGGTAATAATAACATTATGTAAGCTGAAAAAGAGCGAAAGCGTTACATAGAATAAGCGATTATGAGGGAAACACGTAATGAACGCTTTATATTCAACGTTTTTGTAGTATCTTTACAGTTACGTACTTATTTCAAAAAAGTTGAAGCATTTTGTCGATCATTCGTGAAGCAAATTCTTCGTTTTTTTTCAGTGATTATTGTATGTTAAGAATAGTAGGAGATTGATATAAAGGGAGGTCAGGGCATGGGCTATTATGATGAACATGTCTCAGAGCGTTCTAGTCGAACACCAAGAAAAAGTAGCTCGGTAATACCGGCTTTTATTGGAGCGGTTGTCGGAGCTGCGGCAGTATTACTTGCTTTGCCTTTTTTAGCGGATCAAGGCTGGCTGCCTTATGAATCAGGCGGCGAGCAAGCAAATGTAGAAAATGAAATCGTCACCCCAAATGAGCCTAGTGATTTACAATCTGTATCGTATTCAGTCAATACAGACATTACTGAAATTGTCGACACTGTATCTGATGCAGTGGTCGGGGTTATTAACATTCAGCAATCAGGCTTTTTAGGAATGTCTGGTGAAGGAACCGGGTCAGGAGTTGTTTATAAAGTCACCGATGACGAAGCCTATGTGGTGACGAATCAGCATGTGATTGAAGGAGCGACCCAGATTGAGGTTTCGTTATCTGACGGAACAAGAGTAGAAGCAGAGGTTGTTGGAGAGGATGTACTAACCGATTTGGCCGTCATTAAAATTGATGGTGCCGAGGTGGATACGGTAGCAGACTTCGGCGATTCTAATACGCTTCGTGTAGGAGAGCCAGCGATTGCGATTGGTAATCCACTTGGATTAGAATTCTCGAGCTCTGTTACACAAGGAATCATTAGTGGTACCGAAAGAAGTATTCCCGTCGACATAGATGGAGATGGGCAGGTCGATTGGCATGCAGAGGTACTACAAACAGATGCAGCTATTAATCCAGGAAATAGTGGTGGAGCTTTATTAAATATTGAGGGCCAAGTGATTGGAATTAATTCGATGAAAATCGCTCAAGGAGCTGTAGAAGGAATAGGCTTTGCGATCCCGACTGCGATTGCTCTCCCCATTATTGAGGATTTAGAAATGTATTCGGAGGTAAGACGTCCACAGCTAGGGGTTGGCATTATTTCACTCAACCAAATTCAATCGTATCATTGGCAGGAAACCTTGAATCTGCCGAATGATGTAAGAAGTGGCGTCGTCGTCACGAGCATTGCTCCGATGTCTTCAGCTGACCGCGCAGGCATAGCCGAGTATGATGTCATTGTGGCAATAGATGGGGAAGAAATTGGCGATACCCATGATTTACGTAAATTCCTTTACACCGAACGAGAAATCGGGCAGGAAGTAACGATTACGTATTACCGTGATGGAAGTGAAGAAACCGTCAATATCACCCTCGAGGCTCAGCAAAGCTTTTAATGAAAGCACAAAGTCTTAAAAAATAATTCTTCGTCTCCGGTAAAATGGCGATGAAGATTTTTTATTGAGGTTGATTAATTGAAAACCACATCAAAAAAAGCAGGTACCTCGGAGAATCGAAGTATCTGCTTTTTGTTTTATTCACTTCATTAATCCATATCACTGCTAGGCTTACTTCTTCGCACAAGGAATGCCAAAAGAACGGCTGCAATAGCAAAGTAGAATCCAGTTGAAAAGCTTAGCTGTGAACCAACCGTCATCGCTTCAACCATATCAGGCTCGGTTGGGTTTGCAATCGTCGATAGGAAGTTTTGCTGTCCGTTTTCCATAATCGCTATAAATAAAGCAGCACCAATCGCTCCAGACACCTGCATTAATGTATTCGCAATCGCTGTACCATGTGGATAAAGCTTAGTCGGAAGTTGATTTAAGCCATTCGTTTGTGCAGGCATCATAATCATAGCGACAGAAATCATCAGCAATGCATGCTGAATAATAATGACCCACATAGGTATTCCTGGCGTAGAGAAGCGGTAGGTGAATACCGTCACTGCTAACAGAATCGTTCCTGGAATTAAAATCGGGCGTGGACCAAATTTATCGAAAAGACGTCCCATAACTGGTGACATCGCTCCATTAATTAATCCACCAGGTAGCATAACTAACCCAGTTGCGACAGCCGTAAATGCGAGCGCGCCTTGCATATATACTGGTAATACAAGCATCATAGCGAACATCGTCATCATCACTAGCATCACGAGTAACAAACCAACCAAAAACATCGGATAACGGAATACTCGGATGTCTAGCATTGGCTTATCTAGCTTGAGCTGTCTCCAGCTAAATAATCCTAGTGAAACAAATCCAACAATCAAACAGGCTAAGACAATTGGATCGGTAAAGCTAGCATCGCCTTTTCCTGCTGCGCTAAATCCGTAAACAATTCCTCCAAAACCAAGTGTTGAGAGAATAAACGAAAGAATGTCGAGCTTTGGCTTCGAAACCTCGGTGACATTTTTTAAAATTTTAATCCCAAATAGTAAGGAGATGATAGAAATCGGAATGACTAAATAAAATAACCAGCGCCAAGATAAATTTTCTACGATTAAACCCGAAACCGTCGGTCCGATCGCTGGCGCAAACATAATCACAAGACCAACCATTCCCATCGCAGCACCACGGCGCTGAATCGGAATAACCGATAAAATAACGTTCGTTAATAATGGGATCATAATTGCTGTGGCAACAGCTTGAGTAAGTCGACCTATTAACAGAACGGTAAAGGTAGGACTGATTCCTGAAATAATCGTCCCAATCGTAAACAACGACATCGCTGTAATAAATAGCTGACGAGTTGTAAAGCGTTGCATAAAGTAAGCGGAAATTGGAATCAGCGTCCCAATGATTAACATATATCCTGTCACGAGCCACTGCACCGTACTATATGCTACGTTAAGGTCATTCGTAATCGCGTTTAACGCGACATTTAAAATCGTTTCATTTAATATCGCAACAAATGCACCAGAAAGCAATACAGCCAAAAGCGGCACCACTTTTATTTCTGGCATGTCTTTTTTTGCATTTATTTGCTCTGTATGTCCTACTTCCACATACATTCCTCCTATTCATTACATTTACGAAACGGTGTCGTTTCCTAAAGTATCTTAACACCACTTTAAATGAAACGCAATCGTTTCGTATTTTATTTTTGTAAAAAAACTGATAAGATGAAAGTAACAGTTTAGATGATAAGGGGGAGGTCAGCAGTGAGTGAGGTAATTGATTACCATGATGAAGAGACCAAGCGTGGAAGACCATTGGATTTATCTCGAAACGAGATTATTATAGAAAAAACAATAGAGCTGCTAGCAGAGGTTGGATTTGATTCCTTAACGATAGAGGCACTTGCAAAACGAGCTAAAGTCGGGAAAGCAACGATTTATCGACGCTGGGCATCAAAGGAAAAAATCGTCATTGAAGCAATATCCTCAATTAACCCTTTTGAAACGATTATTGATAAAATCAACCAAGACCAAGGCCTACGCGAACAAATCATTGATTTGCTTTGTTTTAGCTTTCAGGATGAGCACGAGCTTTATCAGCAGGCAATGACCGCAATCGGCTCTGCCCTTCCACATAATAAGGAGCTGGAGCAGGGAATTCATAGTGATTTCTACGAAAAGCATCGATCCGCTTTATCGTTAATCCTTCAGCCGTTCCTAAAGGAAAATCATCGTATTGAATCAGACAAACTAGACCTTCTAGCCGACATCGGCCCAGCTCTACTTATCTATCGAATGTTCATCTTACGCAAATCGTATGAACGTCAATATATTGAAAATATAGCAGACCACTTAATGCTACCGATGGTGCAAAAGTATCTTAGGTGATGTTATGAAAGTTGAAAAGGGATACAGTAGCGACTTTGTAGAAAACGTCAATCTTAAGTGCAACAATTTAGCAGGTAATGAGTCTAGAGGCAGTGACAAAACGCTCCCTCAAGGCACTTCGCGTCCGGTGGGGTGCTGCCGAACTAACTTTTAGTTAAAAGTGGATTTCGTTATTGCCACTACTTCCCACTGGAGTCTCCGTGTCTTGTGTCCGCTAAGTTACGTCATTACAAAGCTGTTCTTCAAAATCAACAGCCCTCCTTCTTAATCAAAAGAAGGAAGGTCCTTTTCGCGTTGTCTTTTATGCAGCTGCATCTAATTTCGTTAAAGAGGATATCTAAAATAGTTTTGACCCAGTATGTTTTACTTTTCTTCAAAATATTTACGGCAAAGTTTAGAGGATGTAAAAATATATTTATGTAAAAGGCTAATACTACGAAGAGCGGATTAATAAAAGTCGAAATATAAGGAATAGCATTAAATGATGACCTGTGGATAAACAAAAGTAGTAGAAGTGAGAAAAGCTATCCACAGCATAAAATAGACATGTTATAATGGAAAAATGAGAAAGAAGGGAAGAACAAATGATGAAGCATATAGCATGTAGCGAGCATGTAGAGCTTGCGATGGAAATGATTATAGATGAAGAAGAGACAGCACCTAATATAGAAATATTAACAAACCAACATGATTTATCCACAGACTGCGAATTTTGTCAAAATCCAGCGAAATACATCGTTAGTGTGGAAAATTAAAATCGAGCTGTTGATATGTGGATAACTATTGTGGATAATTATTTTAAGGAGCTATCAACACTGTGAATATTACGATTATATCAGTAGGAAAATTAAAAGAGAAATATTTAAAGCAAGGAATGGATGAATATACAAAACGTCTTGGTGCCTACGCCAAAATGAATCTCATAGAAGTACCCGACGAAAAAGCGCCCGAATCATTAAGTCCAGCTCAAGAGGAGCAGGTCAAGCAAAAGGAAGGCAAACGAATTCTAAGCAAAATCCCGAATGACTCCCACATCATTGCCCTCGCCATTGAAGGGAAAATGCCCACCTCCGAGCAGCTCGCCCAGCAGCTAGACAGCCTCGCCACCTACGGCAAAAGCAAAGTCACATTTATTATCGGCGGCTCACTAGGATTATCCAATAACGTCCTACAAAAAGCAAACGAAAAACTATCCTTCTCAAAAATGACCTTCCCGCACCAGCTCATGAAGCTCATCCTATTAGAGCAAATCTACCGTGCGTTTCGGATAAATGGTGGGGAACCTTATCATAAGTGAGGGTAAAAGGTTAAGGGACGCACTGTTAGTCAAGCTTACTCCATTAAAAGGGGCATGAAACGGCTGGGTACCCCTTTGTCATTTTTAAACGGTGGTACCAAAGAAAAATATGCTTCATTTTCCTTCCTTATATAGGTATTATTTAACTCTATTAAATGATATTACTGCATATAAATAGGTAATAAAAACCTAAAGGGGACAAGATGATGATAAGAAGAGTATCTGCAGTAGCAAATCGCACCTATTAGACAATAATTAATACCAGATGATGATGGAGATATGGTCTTATGGAATCGGAAAAATAACTGGGGAGGATACCTTCTCACTACCTCTCTGATAGAAGCAAAAAGATTTGTTACAAAAGAGCACGCCATAAACTTTATTACAGAGGATCTAAAAGGGACGAAACTTCTCCTTATAAAGTTATTCCTTTAAAAGTAGAAGTTTCTATAGATATGCCATCTAACAATCAAGCATTTATAGCAATTTGCAGAAAAACACGATAGGGTGTTTTTTTATTTTCACTTAAGTTATCTCACTAAACACATAACTTTAAGAGTGTAACACTTTATTCAATAAATTCTATATTAATAGACAAATATCGGGTATATCTGACTTTACTATTGAAGATAGCCTATAACAAATTACGTAAATTTCATTCTATGATAAATATGTAATAATAATTATAAAAGTATAACTATAAATTACCACTTTATTTATATAGCAAATAGGTTTAACAACTTGTAATTTCTCTCCCACAGTAAATTTATCCCCCAAAATGTTAGTTTAATTGTTTAATATTTTAGTTTTGATAAGCTAGGGATGCCACTGAATTTAATGGTGTATCTTATCTAATTCTTAATCAGAGAGAATATGTTGCTTTACCATTAATGTTGATATCTTGAGAAACATATTTTGTCTTGAGCGCGATTATAATGATGAAGTTTAATATGTAATCAATCAGTTGAGAATCGATGTTTTAAATATTAATGGGAGTCAAAGTCGATTTCAAAATTTACCTTATCCTTTTAGATAAAAGTAAATTTTGGAAATCATCAATAAAAAAACTACATTGATGATTTCTTTAATAGATTGTTATTATATTTTTTTGTGTGTAGCACGCGCTTTTTTTATAGCATTGCCATATTGAATAGCTGCAGATGCAATGGAAATAATAGGCATAGATCTTTTTACTAACTTGAGGGCGGTCTGCAATGTTTTCATACTAATAATTTTGCCTGAATTAGCTAGTCCAATTATTGTACTTATAATCTCTTTTCCACCAAGCGTAATTAAGTTATTTTCCTTAGATTTAACTGTGTTGGCTTGGGATTTAAAAGTTTTGAAGTTACTATTTGTCGATGTGGTTTTCTTTTGATTACCTGGGTAAACAGTTGCCCAAGCCTGCTTTTTACTATTACCTGAATCTACCCATCTAACCTGAGCCAAGTATGATCCTCCTCGAGTTCCACTCATAATACCGAAAGAAGGCTCTTCTTCTACTTCCTCATGTATACTTGTGTCAATAATTTCAGTGTCATTGTCTTGAATTATAATAATTTCACCCTCAGTAGTGCCTTCTACTATAGCAGTTTCAACTTCATCCACTAATACAAGATTATTATCAGTATATTTATAGATTTGAGTATTAATAATGAAAGTAGTACCTTCTTGAGTCTCTGTTTCAATGACATGATACCTAATTCCTTCTTCTTCATACTCGTAAATCAAACTCTCAGTAGTATCTTCAATAATTTCTAACTCTTCACTACCAAAGAAATGGCCTTCATCATAACCTTCATTTGAATAGAGTAGTTCAAGGTCAGTTGGTTGAATATTTGTATTTCCCTTCCCTTGCGACTGAGCAAAAGCTCCTAATGGTGCTACTGTAATGAGTGATAAACATGTAATAGTGCTTATTAATTTCTTCATAAATGTGCCTCCTCTATTTTTGGGATAAATCTATTATAATCGTAATTATGTAATTAATATACAAAAATCTCACTAAAAGGATTTTTTTGAGGGACTTTTTGTAAATTTAAATGGTTGAAGGTAAATAAATGCTTAAAAATAGATGGTTTCTTTTCATCTTTCTTTAAATTTTATTAAGAGTGGGTTAACAGGAGTCTTTCAATTAATTAATGGAGTGGATTTAGTATGATGGGAATTTATTAAAATTCTTTTATTTTTTGCAGAGATATGTTTTTTTATTGATTCATTCAAACGAAAAGAAACCTTATTTGAAAACTGTAGTAAATTATGAATCTTACTCTAAATACTTATATTAATAATGGTTTTCTTGCAAAAATGTATTACAAGGAGGATAACAATATGATTTATAAACCTGCAGGTTATGAATAAAAGTTGCATCAACTTTTTATAGATCGTTTATAATTGCAGTGATAGTTTAATATTATAATTTATATTTCAAGACCACATGGTGACCTTAAAAACTTATTATCTGCTACTATATTTAATTTTATATAATCTGTTGTATTTATATTTTATTTAACAGCAAGTATATTTAAAATTTCACCAGGTAAACTTATTTTAAGTATTCAAGTATTGACTAATAGATGGACGTAAAATGGGTATTGGTAGGATAATCGAACGTTAATTCGCGTATATTCTTTCAACAATCATTTTATTTCTTGGGTTATGGTTGGGAATTCTAAAGGTCTGTGAAACACGTGTAGTATAAAAGAATAAGTAAAAATATTCTTTCTATAAAACGTAAATTTAATATGCTAATTTCTTGTATTATAAAGTGAAAGAAAGGCTTTGCATTTGAAAAAGGAAAAAGCCGTTTGTCCTTTTACAAAGGGTTACGGCGTAGTGTTTTTGAGGTTACTTTGGAAAAAAGTAACCTTGAAACTAGTACTATGAACTTTTTAACTACTTGGGTGGTGCTTTATTAGATACAAACAGAAGGACCTACGTATGAAAACTAAGGTGGAATCGAATTTATTAAAGAGGGTTATGTAGGATGAAAAAGTGTGATTTTCAAAATATGAAGGAGAAAGAAATAGATATTTTTTTAGAAAGTCAATCTGATTATGAGCGGGTTTTATGGATAACCTATTTAGAACTTCCAGAGTTTTATAATAAATACGGTATTGATTTATATTCTCCTTATGAATGTAAAAATTGTGTGATAAGACAATTTATTTAGGACAAGAAAAAGATTTTATTGAGTACTGTCGTTGTGGTATATGTGGTGAATTTAATCAATAAAGTACTAGGAGTAATCATCAAAAGGCGATTACTTTTTTGTGTTTTTGAAAACCCCTAGTTATGCCGGGGTTCTAAAAAGCTTCAAGCGAGGTATTAAAAAATCCGCACTTCACATGGTAGGACAAAGTTGGTTTCCCGACCACTTCATCTCGCAACAGAAGAAGTAATGCCCCTTGAAGGACATGAATAGTTTAGCACATATAAGATGGAATAGTAAGTTTCACATAGTGTTTGCAACAAAGGACAGAAGAAAGATTAATTTATGGAAAATACAAAAAGAGTATCGGAGAAATAATCCGGGATTTGTGTGAGCGAAAGGGTGTTGTCATGCCATCATTTTCATTTTCAAAAAGCAAGACACTTTGAACCATTTACAAGCTATGTGACCGTTTTCCAAGTGTGATGAATTTTTAGGGGTTAATAAGAATAAAAATTCCCATGACAAAAAAGAACCATCACCTTCTTTAAATTTCATCCATTAAAGTAATTGCTGTTATCACAAATTTTGTTGTTTCTCTGTAGTAGCTAGTATAATAGGAAGAGATAACGTCGTAACTATAAATAATGAAGAAGCTATCTTTTAGTGGTTTGAAGTAGGGAGAAAAGGGAAATAAATTTTTTGTAGAAATCCCAATTGATTGGATAGAAATCATACATATATGAATCAATAAACAGCCGAATAGTTCCTAGTTTACCAAAAAACCTTGAAACGCTAGTTCGTCTCATCATACGAAACGGCTATATAAAGAAATAAATGGATGATAATTTTTTAATGTGAGTTCATTTCATCATTTCTCTATAAGTGAACGAAACTGAACCATTATGATAAAAATGTCCTGAAAGCTCATATGAATTAATTCGTTGATTGTAACGGTAGGTAGTGACTCCCAAAGGATAAGCGCCGTTTGAAGATCCACTCTGACGAAGCTCTGCGTAGTCAGAGTTAGCTGAAGACAAGCCCTTGGGAAAGCATCTACCTAAAGTGGAGATCAAAAACCTAATCGCTCGGTTACCATTAAAAGATAGAAATGATGAAATGGGTTCAATGCTCTTAAATAATCAGGAAAGTGTGTAGAAGATGACCTTAGTTAAACTAGTGAATGTCTTAAAACAAGAAGGAAATCGCACGATTATTAAGAATGTCAATTTAGAGGTGAAAGAGAGCGCTCGAATTGGGATTAAAATGTCTGGTGAAGAAAGCGAGATATTGTTTGATTTAATAGAGGGCAAACAAATTCCTTCGAGTGGGGAAATTGAACGTGAGATTGATTCGATCCTAAGTGAAAAAAGTGATGATGGTCTGTATGAAAGCTTGACGGTACAGAGTTACTTAAAATTTTATAAAAAAATCGCAGGTTTTACAAAGCCATTAGAAGAATATATTGCGACTTTTTCTTTATCGGATGTTTGGCAAACAAAAATTAAAAGACTAACAAGAGAACAGCGAAAAAGAGTTAGTTTATATAGACTTTATTTATTTTCACCTCAGCTTATTTTATTAGAAGACCCTTTAAACAATTTAACGGACGAAGGCATTGAGTTGTATTTAAAAGCCTTAGAACATTTGCGCTCTAATCAAATTGCGACGTTGATTACTTCAAATTACGTCGAGGATTTATTGTTATTAAGCGGTGAAATATATCGTTATAATCATTTAATCGGCTTAGAAAAAACCGATTATGTCGAAGAGTCGGATGTTACTTCTCAGGATAAGCCGGAAAATGAAACCAATCAACCAAAAAATGTGTTTAAAGTGACCTGCAAAATGGCTGATAAAACGATTTTTTTTAGTCCAGATGAAATTGATTATATTGAAAGCATAAATAGTGTCAGTCATATTCGAATCGATAACGAATCCTTCCCTACCGATTTAACGATGAATCAATTAGAGGAGAAGCTAAGAACCTTTGGTTTTTTCAGGTGTCATCGTTCGTATTTAGTGAACTTACAACGTGTTTCCGAGTTAATCAGTTATTCAAAAAATAGCTATACGCTCATTTTGAAAGGAAATCCTCATGCCAAGCTGCCACTTTCCCGTAATCGGTTAGAGGAAATGAAAAGTTTAATTACGTTTTAGCGTACCATTCAGGTTGAGATGCATACATTTCAACCTTTTTTCGTTACAATTGAGCCTTTTACAGTACGATTCAACGGATATTTACGACTTTTCCCTCACTTCTCATTAAACTTAGAGGCAGATAGACATTCTAAGCTAAATCAACTCGAACTTAATTATTTTTAGAATGTTTGATGAACTATCAAAAAGATAATAGAAGGAGTGAATCGTACATGGAAAAGCAGAAAGTGATAGCAGTAGAGCACCTTTCAAAAAAATTTAAAGAAGCTACGGCCTTAAAGGACCTTTCTTTTTCGGTTCAAGCAGGTGAAATTTTTGGGTTTCTTGGTCCATCAGGCTCAGGAAAAACAACTACCATTAAAATATTAACTGGGCAGCTTGCCCAAAGCTCAGGGAAAGCCAATGTACTGGGGAAACCTGTCGAACAGATTAATGAAAATATTTATGAGCAGGTCGGAATTGTTACCGATAATAGCGGTCTGTATGAAAAGATGACCGTCTATAGCAATTTGAAGGTTTTTGCAAAAATACTCAATGTAAAAAAAGAACGGATCACTGAACTTTTAGAAAGAGTCGGATTGGAAGAGCATAAACATAAGCTTGCAAATCAATTATCGAAAGGAATGGGCCAACGCTTAGTGTTAGCACGTGCTTTATTGCATCAACCGAAGGTACTTTTCTTAGATGAACCTACGAGTGGTTTAGATCCAAGTACAGCTTTGGCTGTTCATGAGCTTCTGTTTGAATTAAGAAAGAATGGTACGGCGATATTTTTAACGACACATAATATGGATGAGGCAACGAAGCTCTGTGACCGAGTTGCTCTTTTGAATGAGGGATTAATTGTTGAGCACGGGCCTCCAAAGGAAGTTTGTCTTAAATATCATTCGGAGAAAAAGTATAAAATCCAACTTACGGATGGTCAGGCCTTTGTTTTACCTCACTCAAATGAAACGACGGAAAGGATTCGCGTGTGGATGGCAAAGGACGAACTAATGACGATTCATTCATGTGAACCGACGTTAGAGAAGGTCTTTCTAGAAGTAACAGGGAGGGAGTTACTATGAATATCTCAATAAGAAAAATCAACGCAATTATTGGTATGAAGTTCCAGACGATTTTAAATAATACGGGTGTCATTATTGGCCCTGTGTTAGCGCTTGTTTTTGCTTTTGCGATGAGGCGGCTGATGCCAGAGGTTGATGTCAATGAAGCGGGGATGTTTTTTTCTACGGGTGCCTTTGTTTTAAGTTTTGGTATGGTTTTTAATATTGCGATTTCCGGTATTTCGATGAGCAGTAGCCCGTTAGCAGAGGAAAAAGAGAAGAATACGTTACGTGTCTTAATGACATCATCTGTCAACGGTGTTGAATATATGATTGGGACGGTTATTCCACCACTTATGATTCTTACTGTTACGAATATACTCATGATCCCAGCAAGTGGAGTCGCATTTAGTGAGGTTCCGTTCGTAAGCTATCTTGTTATGACTACGGTAGCCAGTATAATCAGTTTATTAATTGGATATGTAGTAGGGATTTTATCAAAAAATCAAGCACAGGCTGCTGTTATGGCCATGCCAGTTACACTTATTTTTACATCGGTTCCTGTATTGAAGTTCTTGAAGGAAGATTTAGCTTATCTCGTTGACTACACGTACACAGGTGTCTTAACTAATTTCGCAAGCAGTCTCTTTGCTGATGGTCACTATCAATGGAATCTGTTAGATAGTACTGTCCTCTTTGGCTGGTTAATAGGAGCAGCGACGGTTTTTGTATTTGCTTACAGACGTAACGGTTTAGATAGCTAATCTGATTATTAGGTAGGTTGTAAACGATTTGTACGTATGAGTAAATAGTTGCTTGTTTGCCCTTGTATCATGTGGAGACCGGGATAAAACCGGTTTTAAAATCACCACATGAGAGAAAATTAAAATGATGTGTAATGAATACAAACATCAAGAACGAACCATGAACCCTCCTTAAAAGGAGGGTTTTTTGAAAGGATAGATTCCCTATGAATGGCGCAAGCTAGCGGACACAAGGCACGGAGACTCCAATAGGATGAAGTGGGAGAATGAAATCTTTTGCTGAGCTAAGAGAAAGGGCATTTTACAAGCTATAAAGGGTATGTTTACCAACATCGATATTCGCTTTACTGTATTGACTACGCTTACTTATAGTGGTACTATAGTATCAAATAGAGGGATTGTCACTGATTCGATCAGGCGAAACCAATTATAAATTATGAGTCCATGCTATTATTATGTCCTCATTATTTATAATTGGTTTTTTTTTCGTTATTTGGAAAAATTAAATGATAACGGGTAAAGGTAGGTGATGGAAATGAAATTACTACAAACATTTAATAATAATGTGGTCCTAGCTGTTGATCAAAGTGGTCAAGAGATTGTCGTGATGGGAAGAGGGATTGGATTTAACAAAAAAAAGCACGATGAAATCGATCAAGAGATGGTTGATAAAGTGTATTCTTTAAATTCGTCTTCAAAAGAGCATCCGATTCTAAATATTTTAAATGAGATACCACCTGAGATTATTTACTTAACGACGAAGATTATCTCTTTAGGAGAGAACATACTAGGAAAGAAATTTAATGAAGCATTTCTTATTACTCTATCTGATCATTTGTATTTTACAGTAGAAAGTGCACGAAATAAGTTATATCTGAAAAACCCACTTCATTGGGAAGTGAAAAATCTATACAAAAAAGAATTTAAAGTTGGCGAAGCGGCCGTTAAGTTGATTTTTGAGCAAACGGGGCAAGAGTTGCCTGAGTCAGAGGCTACTTCCATTGCTCTGCACTTTGTCAATGCGCAATCGAAAAATGAAGAGATGTCAGAAACGATTAAAGTAACAGAGACGACCAATAAGATTCTTGAAATTATCTCTTATCAATTTCAGATGAAGCTGGATGAGGATTCTTTAAATTATTCTAGGTTTATTACCCACTTGCGTTACTTCATTTTAAGGCACCTAGATGAAAATGCGATTCCCACGGATTCGGCTGGTTCTATATTTAATTTAGTTTCGAAGCAATATCCGGATATTTATCAATGTGTAGTCAAAATTAAGAAATATTTACAGGTAGAATACGGATGGAAAATATCTAAAGATGAAATGACCTATCTGATCCTTCATATTCAAAGAATGACATCGAGGTTAATATCAAAGAAATGATTTAGGGTGTAACTGTTAAATCAGGCATAACCTAAACGTTATCTAAAGGACATACATTTACGCTATGTTTTTTAGGAAGCGTTTAGGTTTTTTTAATGCTTCATCTATTAAAGGGGATTTTACAAATAGGAGGAAAGAGTATGGATAATGCATCATTAGCCCAATTTATCGTTGAGAAAATGGGCGGTAAAGAAAATATAAAACGTGCATGGCATTGTGTAACAAGACTTCGCTTTCATGTTGTGAGTGAAGGAAAAGTAGATATTGAAGCTATTAGGGAACTACCAGATGTATATGGTGCCCAATTCCAAAATGGACAATTCCAAGTCATTATTGGAAACAAAGTAGCAAATGTATTTAAGGAAGTAGAAGCCATTGTTGGCAATATAGAATCATCATCTGATTCATCTAATGAGGAAGGACAAGAAAAGAAAGGCCCAGTCAGCCGTTTTCTCGATATGATTTCAGGAGTGTTCTCACCGGTTATTCCTGCAATAGCTGGTGCTGGTATGATGAAAGGAATTCTGGCATTACTACAGGTGCTAGGGTGGATATCGGTAGAAAGTGACGCCTATCAAGTATTAACGATTGTATCAGATGTTGTTTTTTACTTTTTACCATTTTTACTAGCAGTATCGGCGGCTAGAAGATTTAAAGTGAGTGAATTTTTAGCACTCGCTATCACAGGATCCCTATTATATCCGACTATGACAGCGGGTTTAGCAAGTGGTGCAGAGGGATTGCAATTTCTTGGATTAAACATCCCTTTTTATGCTTATAGTGGGACCGTAATCCCCGTTATCATAACCGTTTGGATTTTAAGCTATGTTTATAAATACATTAACGCAGTCATTCCAAACATCTTACGTATCATTTTAACTCCAACATTAGTTTTACTCATTATGATTCCTTTTGCACTAATCGTATCTGGTCCAATCGGATTTATTGTTGGGGACTATGTAGGAATTGGAATTGGATGGTTATTTGAACATGGTGGAGCATTTGCTGGTATTGTTTTAGGTGCCCTTTTACCAGTCTTTATCGTAACGGGTATGCATTACGGCTTTTTGCCAATCATTATTCAGAATATGGGTAAAAACGGATATGATATTGCCATTTTACCTCTAAACTTTATTAATAGCTTGGCACAGGCTGGAGCCGTTTTTGCGGTAGCTTTACGTACAAAAAATAAGAAGCTAAAATCAATCTCTGTTTCTTCCGGGTTATCTTCCTTATTAGGTGTAACGGAACCGGCACTCTTTGGTGTGAACTTAAGACTAAGAAAACCAATGTATGCAACCATGATTGCTGGAGCAATTAGTGGAGGATTTGCCGTCTTTTTTACAGTCAAATGTTTTGGACTAGTTGCGCAAGGATTACAGGCAATCCCTGTCTATATTGACCCAAGTGATTCAATGAACGTAGTATACGCGCTCATTTCTGTTTTAATTGCTTTTGTTGTTGCCTTTATTGCTACTCTTATCCTAGGTTTTGAAGATATCCCGAACGTAGAGGCAGGAAAAAAAGAAGAAGCTCCCAACCAAGATGTAGAAAAAAAAGTGATGACGGGTGAGAAAATTCTATATAGCCCACTTGAAGGGAAAATCGTTCCCGTAGAGAGTGTTCCAGATAAAACATTCTCAAGTGCTGTTATGGGACCAACGCTTGCTATTCAGCCCGAAAATGGGGAAGTGGTTGCACCATTTAGTGGAGAGGTAGTAGTGGTTTATCCGACTAAGCATGCTATTGGGCTTCGCTCAGAGCAAGGTGTGGAGGTTTTAATTCATATCGGTCTTGAAACAGTTAACCTAGAAGGCGAGCATTTTGAAACAATGGTGGAGCAAGGACAAAAAATTAATAAAGGTGAACTTTTAGTTAAGTTCGATCAAAAGGAAATTGAAGCAAAAGGATATAACCTAGTTACAGTAATCATTATTACAAATAGCCATGATTTTGATGGATTAGATTTCAACCGAGAGCCAGGCATTATCAAAAGAGGCGAAGAGATTTAACCAATTAAAAGGAGTGAAGAAGTATGTTTAAAGAGTTTCCAGAAGGATTTTTATGGGGTGGAGCTACAGCAGCTAATCAATTAGAAGGTGGATTTAACCTTGGAGGAAAAGGACTGTCAACATCTGATATGATTCCATATATTCCTAAAGAGGAAAGAGATGGAGACAATTCCGTTCATATTACAAGTGAGCAATATAACCAAGCATTAAATGATCCTACAAATGGGAACTACCCAAAGAGATGGGGAGTGGATTTTTATCACCGTTATAAAGAAGATATTGCACTATTTGGAGAAATGGGATTCAAATCATTCCGCCTATCTATATCTTGGCCACGGATTTTTCCAAATGGTGATGATTTAACACCAAACGAAGAAGGTCTTGCATTTTATGACGCCGTTTTTGATGAATTACTAAAATACAATATTGAACCAGTAGTTACGCTCTCTCACTACGAGATGCCAGTTGCACTTATCGAACGCTATAATGGCTGGACGGATCGCCGCTTAGTTGATTTTTTTGTTAAATATGCGGAAACGGTCTTTAACCGATATAAAAATAAAGTGAAATATTGGTTAACCTTTAACGAAATTAATGCGATCGCGTTGGCACCTTATAATGCAGGTGGTTTGCTACACGACCGCCACGAGAACATGGAACAGTCTATCTATCAGGCGCTGCATCACCAATTCATTGCAAGTGCCCTTACAGTAAAGGCTTGTCGTGAAATAATTCCAGGAGCACAAATTGGTTGTATGCTAGCGAGACTTGAGACATATCCAGAGACATGCAACCCAGAAGATGTACTAAAAACATTACAAGCAGAACAAATGAATTTCTTCTATACAGATGTTCAAGTGAGAGGGAAATATCCTAACTATATGAATAGGTTCTTCAAAGAAAACGGTATTTCACTGCACCTTGAACCTGGTGACGAAGAGATTTTACTTGAGAATACGGTAGATTTCATTTCATTCAGTTACTATATGTCGCTAGTAGAAAGTGCTGGACCACAAGGGGAAAGAGCTCCAGGAAACTTATTTTCTGGTTTGAAAAATCCTTATTTAGAATCATCTGATTGGGGCTGGCAAATTGATCCGATTGGTTTACGAGTTACGTTAAATAAATTGTATGACCGTTATCAAGTACCTTTATTTGTAGTAGAAAATGGTCTAGGGGCTATCGATACTATAAATGAAAATGGTCAGATTGAAGACGATTATCGAATTGACTATTTACGTAAACACTTTATTCAAATGCGAGAAGCGATTGAAGATGGTGTGGAGGTTATGGGATACACAAGCTGGGGATGTATTGATATTATCAGTGTTTCAACCTCTGAAGTAAGTAAACGATACGGATTTATTTATGTCGATGTTGACGATTTAGGTCAAGGAACATTTGAACGTTCTAAAAAGAAAAGCTTTAATTGGTACAAAGAAGTAATTAAGAGCAACGGAACTAATTTAGACGGGTAGTCTGAATATGTAAGCTTCATAAAATACGATTTCTGATTCATGGGAAAATACACCTTTGAGATTTTATCCAAAAAAATGAGACAAATATAAAACACCTTTAAGCAGAAATTGGTTATTGTTAACCTAAAGAACTTGAAGGTGTTTTTCTTATTGTTACATATCCATTGGTTTAAAGTAATACACACAAGTTTATATACTTCATCTCATTAGAGAAAGGCATTAAAACAATGATGGTAGTTAATAAAAGACGTTCCTTAATACAGGAGGGAATGTCAATTCGTTGTTGATATGAATCAACACCTTAAAAAAAATGATTGAAAAATCAACCACAATTTGAAATGATTGTTATATTATATTGAAATGAGAAGGGTTTCTGATAAGGAGGAGAAAATAAAGTATCTTTCAATAGTTGGGCGATTCTTTTAATGGGTTTATCATTATATTTAACGGGGCTTTGGCATTATCTATTTATGTTTTTTCCGTTCAAGATATATATGGCTTTAGTCGTTTTTGTTGTATGGTTTGGGATTAGCTTTATTAACATCCAAAGAGAAAGAAATGCCATTCTGACTAAGATTTCAAATAAACTTGAAAAGGAAGATTAGGAATCTATTTTTCCCATCTACAGAATCATGGTTAAATTAAAAACAAAAATGGCTTTACTAGGGTAGCTAAGTATTATACTGCTACCGGTTATTGGCATCGATAGAATAGGAGAAATGTATTATGGAACAAGAAATCAATCAATTAGAACAAGATAGAAATAAGAAATCAATTTTTGTAAGCATATTAAAATTTATTGGATTTATGGTAGTAGCGCTTGCTCCTATGCTAATGGTAGGTACATTAATAGGAATACAAAGTGAATTTTCAACATTAACGAATAGTATACTAGGTGTTCTGTATATAGTACTCTCTGTTTTTATTATTATTTTTTTATGGAAAAAGTATAAAAAGTATTCGAAAGAAAAGATTCAAAAGATAGGATTACGTGACATAGGATTCGCCCTTTTATTCTTTTTAATCGCACGGGTCATAGCTATAGTTGGTACACTGTTAATCACAATGATTTACGGTTCAGAAATGACAGCAAATGATGAAGCATTAATGGCTTTAACGGGACCTTCTGCAGATTCCTTTGTCTTTTTTTCTGTCCTTTTTATATTATCAATAAGCATCATTGTGCCGATAACCGAAGAATTAACCTTCCGAGGAATAGGTACGAATCTATTATTTAAAAAGCAAAGCTTTTGGTTACCTTTAATCATTACTTCAACCATTTTTGGGCTATTGCATACGCCAACAGATATTGTTTCTTTTCTTTTATATGGATTTTTGGGTGTCGTTTTTTTCTTGGCTTATTACAGAAGGAAAAATATATTAGATGCCATATTAGTACATATATTAAACAATTCACTAGCAGGAATTGTATTTTTATTAGATCTTCTTGGATTGGTTAGTTTATAAGGTAGAGAAGTAATGGTAATTAGTTACAATAATAATGACTTTTTTTAAGGGAAATGGACAGAGCAAACAGAAGCTTGTCCATTTTTTTTTAAAATAACTACGCTGAGCTGTATTATAAATAAAGGAAAAAACAAAAAGACTTATGAAGAGGGAAACCACTGTGTTTCCCTTTTGAATGCAAAAAAAATTTGTATAACAATTTTTTGTGTAAAAGTATTTGCTTACATATTAAGTACAGAAATAGTAACCCTTCATAATAGAATCAAAAAAATAAATCCAAAAAAATGAATAAGTTGAAACTTTTTATATGTCCAAATCAATCTAAATAGTGAAAGGAGGGGGAGATTACACTATGAAACATGATTTACATATAGTAAAAAGGGCCATTAATGGAGATGCTAGGGCTTTTGAAGATTTGCTATATCAAGAGGAAAAAATGCTATATTATAAAGCTCTTTCTTATGTTGGTAAAAAAGAAGATGCGCTAGATGCCATTCAGGAAACTTCATGTAAGGCGTTTCTTTCAATAAGTCAATTACGAAATCCAGAGTATTTTTCAACGTGGTTATTTAGAATTCTGATACGTGAGTGTTACAGTCTACTAAAAAAGCGAGAAAAAATGATTCCATATGAGGAAAACGAATTATTTGAGAGATTAAATAGGAGACAGGACAAAGAGATTGAGTCTTTTCATTTGAGCGAGGCGTTATCCAATCTTAATTCAACTTATCAAGCATCTATCATTTTATTTTACTATCATGATCTGTCCATTCAAGATATTTCTGAGATTATGGAAAAACCAGTTGGCACCGTAAAAACTTATTTACGTAGAGCGAAGAAAAAATTAAAGAGTGAGTTGGAAAGGAGCTATAAATTAAATGAAAAAGTCACATGATCAGTTAAATGAGTTTCCAAGAGAACAAGTGCGTTCAGCTATCCAAGCAGGAATGATTCAGGCGGAAGAACAAGTTAATAACAAGACAAATACCATTCATAGTAACAGAAATAACAATGGAAAACGGAAAATATTATACGGTATGTTTAGTGCCGCGGCTGCTTTCGGGATATTGGTTGGTTCATCTTATTACTCTCCAGCTTTAGCGAGTAGTTTGTCTAAAATACCAGTTATTGGCTCAGTGTTTGGTGACTCTGATTTAATCGGTTTACAACAAGCTCAAAAAAATGGTTTAACAAGTGAAGTTGGAGAAACTCAGACGAACAATGGGATATCTATTACTCTTGAAGAAATTTTATATGATCAAAACAATATTACGATTGGTTATATAATAGATTCAGAAAAAGAGCTGGGAGAACAGTATTTTGGTACGGGTATGGAATTTACCATTAATGGTGATTTTCCGTATTCATCATCAGGTGGATACAAGGAAAGTGTTCAATCGGCAACAACTCGGACTGCAATTCAAGATATAACCGTAACCAAGGATATGCCAGAGGCTTTTGAGCTTGGACTAATTTTACATGGTGAGAATGGGGAAACATGGTATTTCTCAACTCCGGTTGAAAAAATTGTAGATATTAATAAAATTCCTGTTCAGCATTCACAAAATGTTGATGGTATTGACCTTACTGTAACAGATTTATCATTAAGTAAAACGGGTGTAACCATTTCATATGAGAGTTCAGAAGAAGCATCGGACTTTGAGAAAAGTCGGGCTGGCGATATAGAATTCCTGCTGGTTGATCAAAATGGAAAGGAAATTACGAGTCATTCAGGTGGAGTAACAGGAGAAATCTTAAAAGACAAAATGGTGTTTAATAGCAATAAGCAATTTGATCCAATTGATTCAACTGTTACTGAAGTGACCATTACTCCATATTTAGCACTTCCATCAGATGGGGGAGGAGTAGAAACTGACGAAAATGGTGAATTAAGCCAGATGGAATTTGAAGGAGATTCTAAACAGCCAGTTGAGTTTGAATCTATTTATGTGAAAATACCACATTAAGTAGTATTTAAGTATGAAAAAAATGGGTGTAAGCACAAAGACCACTTCTCACACGATGAAGTGGTCTTTATTTGTTCGCACTCAACTAGGTTCTTATATAATATTCGCTCAGCTTTACCATAATAGAGGCAAACTTTTGGTTTATCTACTTTTAATAGCTTCTCCACTATTCTGTGAAAGTACAATTATTACCATAAGAGTATCTGTTTTTAATTAATACCATGCATGATAAACAAATATATCCATTTATACGGACTAAATATATAATATAAATGATAATCGTTCATTTAATAGAAATGAGTATCCTATTTACTGTAAAAGAGAGAGGTATGAAATGAAAGAAATTATCTGTTTCACATTTGAGAGGCACATTAATGCACCAATAGATACTGTGTTTTCATGTTTAAACGAAGATGAGCATGTTTTAGAGTGGAATGACTATATAGTGGAGCATATTTATGAAGGAGATGAGAGTGAGCTAAAAGAGGGGTCCACCTTTATTACAAAACAGAAGATTGGTAAAAAGGTCATTGAGCTCGAAGCTGAGTATAGCGCTTTTAATCCCCCCTACTATGCAGAGGTAAAAACCAGTACAAAAGAAGGAATGAGTACTACCAAATATAGTCTATCTGAAGAAAGTGATGGAACTTTATTTAAAGTAGAAGCCATTCTTATACCCAAAAATGCTTATTATTCTATCATAACTAAGTTGTTTAAATGGTCTTTTAAAGTTTTGTATAATGAACAATACGAGAAGTTTATCGATTACACTATGACTATAATGGCAATGAAAGATAGAATATCTTACGACCAGGAACATCATTTGGGATTCATTCATTTGTTTTCATCAGAATTCGACTATGAATTTGAAAAAACGGAAGAACTTGAAGTCAATCCTTTAATAAACATAGATTTAGATACAATTGGTAGAATTGTTGGAATCGAATTATTTGAAAACCCCGCTAAAAAATTAAAAGAAGTGTCGAAAACTAATCTATATATCTATGCAGATAATAAATATTCTTTTCGACTTTCTAATGAGGAAGTAGCAAATATATATAAAATTGCTGGTATTGAATTTTGTTTTGCTGATGAGGATTTTAATGAGTTTATAGGCTTTGACATTGTAGATTTAAGTCTTTATCCAACATATGAATTGGACAAGCTACTAATTTGATAGATCGGTATGTAGGTGAAGAGGGGACGGTTATATAACTACTTAGTTAGTCACTTTTCCAATGCTTTTTCCTCACAAAATGAAACAGAGTGCCTCAATGGTACTCTGTTTCTTGGTTATCTATTTACTCTTTAACAAGTAATATATAGAATATTTGAAGCAAATGACTCCTATTTAAATAGACTTCCCCCATTGGCTCCCAAAAACTAACTTCTAAAAAAACTCCTATCCTTTAACTTTCCATATAATTCTGTTCTTTAATATGGTAAAATAATCCCATACTTTATGAACGTTGGAAGGGTTTTTAATCTATTTTTCTAGTGAATAATACCCCTTTAAATACCGATATACTATAAAGATGAGCTTTTCAATGAAAGGGAGACATTAATGAAAAAAAAAGTTGTTGGCCTTTTAAAATTCCTTTTGCCGGAATGGCAAATATATGATGATTATCAAAATCATGGTTTCATCTCAAAAAAGTCTAGAAAGAGAACTTCGAACAATCAGAACCGTATTCCTCACTCCTCTGGAAGCTCACACTCGCCAATTGCTTCAGTAAATCAACCAATGGGGAATTCCGGTAGTCAAAGAAATAGTAGGACACCTTACGAAACTCCTATTCGTAACGAAGTATCTAAGAAAACAAATAGAATTCCAAAGGAAAATATTGATGCAATCTTTCAGCATATAAATGAATTACTTGATAACGAATGGATTGGTCAGAGGAGTTATTTAGAACAGTTGAGTATTGCCTTTAAGCGTCCTTTTGTAACCGGAATGCATCCAGTAAAACCTAAAAATTCGATTTTTATCTTTGGGCACCAAGGAGCTGGAAGAAAATCCAGTGTAACGAGAATGGCCGGTTTCCTTAAGGAAAAAAAGTTTATTCATTATGAGACGGTTTCAAGGATAGATCTCGCATCTTATACAACAGCCACTGAGTATCAGCTTTTTCTTTCTGACCTTTATAAATCTTTATATGCTAAATCGGACATTGTATTATTTGAAAATATCGAAAAGGCTCCGTCTAATGTGGTTAATACTATTGCTCAATTGACAAAGAACGGTACATATACATTATCGGCTCGCTACACACAGCAAGAAAATCGATTAATGGATGCGACAGGGGTATTAGATCAGCAGACAATAAGTGAAATTCATGCCAATCAAAAGTACTTCGTTTTCCTTTCCGAGCGTAAGGAAAAAGATGTGTACCATATGTTTGGCAGTGATTTTATGGATGCTATTGGTGATTTGGTTTACACAGATCCTTTTACGGAAGAAGAAATTCAACAAATTGCTACTCGTATACTAGAGAACCTAAAGGCAAAATGTGCTACCGATTTGAGTATTACTTTATCTTATAATCCAGAGGTTTCTCTATTCCTTGCAAAGCAATTTAAGACAGTAAATGGCATTAGCGGACTAAATGAGATAGCTGAACAACAAATGTATCATCCGCTTTCAGAGGCGAGACTCAAAAGTCCAGAAAAGCTGAATGAATATGTTCATATAAAAATAGAATCTGAAAAATATGTAGCGATTTCCAAAACGGAGTCATTGCTACTGGAAGACTACTTACGGGGCATGAAAGAATCAAGCATTGAGGATATTAAAAAAGAACTGGAACAGATTGTCGGGATTAAAAGTGTGAAAGACTATATCCTGAAAATAGAAGATAATTTGAAAGTCCAACAGCTAAGAGAAAGCAAAGGATTCAGTAAGACAAACATATCTATGCACATGGTCTTTACAGGTAATCCGGGAACAGGAAAAACGACGATTGCACGTATTGTGGCAAAGTATCTAAAAGCAATCGGAGTGTTGTCCACTGGCCAATTAAGGGAAGTGACCCGTGCTGACCTAGTCGGTGAATATGTCGGACAAACAGCTAGACTTACAAACGATGTTATTAAATCTGCACTTGGCGGTGTACTTTTTATTGATGAAGCGTACACGCTGTCTCGGAATGATCATGACACCTTTGGAATTGAAGCAATAGACACCCTTGTGAAAGGGATGGAAGATTACCGGGATGAACTCGTCGTGATTCTCGCTGGATATAGTGAGGAAATGAAGCAGTTTCTTAATACCAATCCTGGGTTGAGATCTCGTTTTCCAAATATTGTTCATTTTGAAGATTATACGCCGGAAGAGATGTGGGAAATTTCACGCATTATCAGTAAACAAAAGGGATACCGAATTACAGACAGCTGCCAAGATGCTATGCTCAAGCTATTTGAAAAAAGCCAAATTAAAGGAAAGAACGATAGTGGAAATGGACGACTAGTTCGAAATGTCATTGAAGCAGCAATTCTTAAACAATCGAGCCGTCTAGTTCATGAGATAAATGCACCGATGGATGAGCTAGCTTTCGAAGATTTTGAGTTTGAAGATAACAGTAAATTTGATCTTGAGACTAAACTTTCCCAGGTAGTCGGTCTGGAAAACGTGAAACAACTTATCCGTACCCAGCAAAACCTCCTTATTGCGGAGAAAAAACGCCGTGAAGCAGGATTAAAGGTAGATGCCACTCAGTCACTGCATATGATTTTCAGTGGGAATCCAGGGACTGGAAAAACAACCGTTGCGAGAATTATGGCTAGTATGTTTAAAGAGATGGGGCTATTGAAATCTGGAAACTTTGTAGAAGTGGACAGTGGAGGTTTGACAGGAGAACATGTAGGCCAAACAGCGAAAAAAACGGAGGAAATATTCCGTTCAGCTCTTGGCGGGGTTTTGTTCATTGATGAAGCATATGGTCTCACATCCAATTCAAGCTATGGACAAGAAGCGGTTAATACTCTTGTTAAGCTGATGGAAGATCACAGGGAAGATATCGTGGTTATTCTTGCCGGCTATAACAAAGAGATGAAAGAGTTTTTGAAATCTAATAGTGGGTTAGAATCTAGATTCCCACTTAATGTAAGTTTTCCTGACTATACAGAGAATGAACTTTTTGAAATTGCAAAAATTATAATTTCTTCCAAAGGCTTTTTCATGACTCAAGAATCAGAAAGCGTTCTCCAGGAACAAATTGCTATACTTCATAAACAGTCAAGTAGCCACTCTGGAAATGGAAGAATGGTACGTAATTATTTAGAAGAAATTACGAGAAATCAATCTTTGAGGATTGCAATGAATGATGTTCCAGTTGAGGAAATGAACCGAATTCTTCCACAGGATATTAAGCCGACTGAAAGTGTTCTAAAAAACTTCGATTTGGAAACAGCACTAGCAAGCATTGCTGGCTTAGAAGAGGTGAAAAATCACGTCCGCAGCTTACATGCCCTTTTGCGTATCCAAGCAAAGAGGAAAAAGCTTGGCTTGCCTGTAGATGAAAACAAAACCTTGCATATGATATTTACCGGAAATCCTGGTACAGGAAAGACGATGATGGCAAGAATTATCGCAAATGTTCTTTACAGCTTGGGAATCATCAAGGCAAATAAACTTGTTGAAACCGATCGGTCTGGGCTGGTTGCAGGCTTTGTTGGTCAGACTAGCATTAAAACTAGAGAGGTTATCGAAGAAGCAATGGATGGTGTTCTATTTATCGATGAAGCATACGCACTTGCACAGGGTGGGGCTAATGATTTTGGGAAAGAAGCCATCGATACGCTTGTGAAGATGATGGATGATCACCGGGATCGCCTTGTTGTCATCCTGGCTGGATACACTGAAGATATGGAGCATTTCTTGTCTGTAAATTCTGGATTAAAATCCAGATTTCCAACTATCATTGAGTTTCCTAATTATGAATTGGTGGAATTGATGGAGATCGCTAGGAAATTCTACTATGACCATGGGTTTAAACTGACATTGGGAGCAGAGGCAAAATTAGAGGAAGTATTTATGGAGAGTAGTACTAATAACAACTTTGGCAATGGACGCTACGTTAGAAATGTTTATGAAAAATCGTTAAATTTACAGGCTAGTCGCCTGAGTAATAATGAACAACTTACAGAAGCTGATTTAACAGAAATTACTGCAGAAGATATTGAAAGGGTGTGACTATATGCGAATTTTAAAAAAAATATTTGGATTCACATTTGCTACCCTATATTTTATCTTTCCAATGGGTTTTGTAATCCTTCTACTCGTCATTACACCTATGCTGTTTATGAGTGATGTAAGTGTTACACGTACATCGGGCTTTGCTGGTCCTAACGACGGGATAGTGCTAATTTCTATAGCCGGTTTGTTTATAGGCATATCTCTTCTTGTGCCCGTTTTAAGGAAAGTATATGATGTTTTTCCATGGCTATATCCGTTTATAAAAATATTTTTTGTAAGTTATGTTATTTTACATTTGGGTACTGTTATTCTAAATTATGGATATGAAATTAATAATCCAACAAGGCATACGATATTTTATATCTTAATGATTGCTTTTATTATTGTAGGGAGACTTGCAATGAGTTTTTACTTTTGGAAGAAACCAGTAAACATTGGAAGGGAGGAAGGACATTATTACGAGAGATAACAAGCGATATCAGGACAAACATAAACAAAACCATTTTCAAATAGGTAATGGGACTGATGAGCAGGATTATAGAGAAACTGGCTTAGATACCTCCGAAAGAGATCAAATGGATATTTCGGGAGTACCTTCTCCATCTACTAATAAAGCTCCGTTACGTTCCAAGAAGTTATTAAAGATGTTTGGTGGCTTAACACTCGGTATAAGTATTTGTGGTTTTATCTTTTTCACAGATTTGTCCACCGTTGATACATCAACAGCTGCTGAAAATGCGCTTACCGATCAAGTTTCTGCTGAACTCGCCGCAGGTACATTATTATTGAGAAATGATGAAGAACTCACCACTATGGATCACAATATTGTTCATAACTCAGCAGAAGATGAAACGAAAATTTGGGTTTGGGACTATGCAGCAGAGGACGGAGATTATGTGCAGATTATTGTAAATGGGACTCCGATATCAGACTCATTTATGATTAAACATAAGCCAAAAGAATTCACTGTTCCAGCTGTTGGTACGGTTCAGATAAAGGGAATCAGAGACGGTGGTGGCGGAATTACCTATGCAGTTAGGTATGACATCAATGGAACGAGTTATTTTAACACTGCTCCAATTAATGGCGAGAATACATATGAGCTTATAAGGGAGTAGTTAAATACCAACGCAGTATGTAAAAATAACAATAGAAATAGAATATCATTGAGGTCAAGATAAAGAATTTCATCAAATAGAACACTTATCAAAATAGTAGAATGGATGATTGAGTGGTATCTAAAGGAGATTAGCTATATTTGGGCTAATCTCTTATTCTTTTAGGATAAAACCATGCGATGATAAAATTCCAATTGATTCTAAACTTTGGAGAGCCCCAGAATTCGCAATGTTTTTGCAATAAAGAACAAAGATACTAGCTGCAGAAATAATAATCTACTATTCATAAATACGGAGGAAGTCATGTTAAGTATTGAAAGAAACCCAAAAAATAAGGTGTATGACGCATTAATAGATTTATGCTTCGAGGTTTGTGATGAGTTTCACCTGGTCATTAGAACTGATATGGGCTTTATAGGTGATTTGCCAGATACTTTAAAGGTATTTAATGATTCGTTCAAAATCATGAAGAAGGAATCTGAGTGGGCAAGTACAATCTTAGGCGATGGAGCGACAGCAGATGTTTATTACTTCAAAACGGATGAACATGCTAAAGAAATTATAAAAAGTAAATCGAGATCTTTATATGATTGGCTCATGCCGTCTTTACCTGAAGACTTATCTTTCTTTAAAAATGGAGAGGTTTGGATGGCTACCTCCTCTCATGAAAAAGAGTGTTCTTTTTATCCAAAAGATGAAGAAGCATCCAGAATTAAGAGCATTAAAGGATTAAAGGTAAAAGAGATGGAAGATTAAAAAATCAAAAAAGCAAACTGATTTATATGTAGTCAGTTTGCTTTCGAACGACGATTGAATGAAAAGCTAGATTACTTTCACAATACCAAATCCTGTTGCCGAGATGTCCATCGTTACTTTATTGTCTGCCGCTTCAATGCTTTTGTCCGTCCAGGCGTCTTTGATTTGTTGTCCTGTAGGCTCGATAGGAAGCGAGACAGTAATGGGTTGTTCGGTTGGATTTATAACAAAATAGATTCGCTCTCCATCCATTTCCCTCACATAAATAAGGTGATTGCTTTCGGTATTGGCTTCGACAATTTCAAAGCTTGCCTCGCTGCTAAATGCGGGCTCTGTTTTACGGAGCTCTATGCATTTTTTCATAAAGGCTTTGAATTCGAGGTCTTGTTGGTCTTCCTCCCAAATCATGCAGTCTCTGCAGCCTGGATCGTTTTCACCGGCCATGCCGATTTCCTCGCCATAAAAAATGCAAGGACTTCCTTTAGATGATAACAAGAGTAAATAAAGTAGCTTCGTTTTTTCTTTGTTGTCCTTACATACGGTCAGGACTCGTGCCGTGTCATGACTGCCAAGCAGGTTAAAGGTCACTTCATGAATATTGGCTGGATACGAGCAAAGAACATCGGTCAGCTGATGAGCAAACTCTTCGGCATTAATCTTATCCTTCGCAATATAATCGAGAGCCGCTACCGTAAAAGGGTAATTCATGACGGCATCGAACTGATCACCCTGCAGCCACGGCATCGAGTCATGCCATATTTCACCTAAGATATAAACATCGGGGTTAATCGCTTTTACTTCTCTTCTAAAATCTCTCCAAAATTGATGGTCGACTTCATTGGCGACATCAAGACGCCAGCCATCAATATTAAATTCCTCGATCCAGTAGCGCGCCACTTTTAATAAATAATCCTTCACCTCTTGGTTTTCTGTATTTAACTTCGGCATATATTCAACAAACCCAAATGTATCATAATTAGGCTTAGGACCAGGAGTGACTGGAAAGTCGCGTATATGAAACCAATCTTTATACTTCGATTGCTCCTGATGCTTCAGGACATCCTGAAACGCTTCGAAATAATAGCCACTATGATTAAATACAGCATCAAGCATGATTTTTATCCCTTTTTCATGACAGGCATTAACGAGCTTCCGGAAGGTTTCTTTATCTCCAAACTGTGGATCGATTTCCATATAATCAATCGTATCGTACTTATGGTTTGATTTAGCTTTAAAAATCGGAGTAAAGTAAATGCCATTAATGCCTAAATCAACTAAATAATCTAAATGATTAAGTATTCCCTCGAAATCTCCACCGAAAAAATTAGTTGGTGTAGCTTCTGTACTTCCCCAAGGGAGGGTTGAGGCTGGATTAATGCTCGAGTCACCATTGGCAAAACGCTCCGGGAAGATTTGATACCAAACGGTCTTTTTGACCCATTCAGGAGCTTGAAAGATATCAACAGGATTGATAAAGGGAAAACAAAAATAGTAAGCCGTATCATCGGTAGGTGCTGTTTCATAAAAGCCTTTTTCCGTATAATATAACGTTTCATCATCACTTGTAAGCTTAAAGCCATAGCGGAGTCGACGGTATGGGACGGTAACATCAATCATCCAATAGTCAAATAAGTGGTCAGATGCCTCTAAACGCATCGCTTTTTGCTCATAGAGCCAACCATCTTCATTCCAATTGTAAGGATCGGCATAGAGAAGCTCGACTTGCGTGAGATCATTCTTTTTGGTGCGTAGACGAATGTGTAGCGTATCCTTTGAATAGGCGTACGCATAATTATTTTTTGGTCGGTGATAAATCGCTTCTTTTAACATAGGTAAATTCCCCTTTCATTATAAAACAACCCCTATTTCCAATCTTGGAAAATGGGGTTGTTGTGTATGATCACAATGCATAGCCCTTAAGTTGATGTTTTTTTTGTGTTATTGCCAGTCGACGAGGACTGTATCGGTTCCAGTTGCAGGTGTTGTATACGTATGGTTATTTCCACTTTCCCAAACGACGTTTCCGCTGCTGTCCTTTTTAATAAATTTATATTCAAGATTTTCCTCGGCAGGAACACTTATATCATAGTACCAGGTTGGGTATTGATACATCACTTGATTAAACATCGGTCCAATCGCTTGATCTGGGTCCCAATTTCCAAGCTCATTCACATTTCCAACAATATACAGATTGGTACCAAGGCTAGTGGTAGCATTATTAACAGCAAAACGGATACTAACTTGGTCACCGGTTAATACTTCAAACTTATCATACGTTGGACTTTGGCTGTCTCCAGCATTTACAACGCTAATATCATAGTGACCAGCTGTTACATCCGGAACGCTTACTTCTATTTTCGTGTCAGACCAAGAAAGGACATCAGAGAAATCAGAATCAAAGAGAACACTTCCCTCATTGTCACCAAAGCCTTCTCCCGTTATAGTGACGGTATTTCCGTGTTTACCCATCATTGGTCCTACATGGCCGATTAGAGGAGAAGCATGCTCTTCGGTTATTTGCCACACGGATACTCCATTTGCACTTAGCTGGAACGAGTCTACAGCTCCATTGCTATTGACTGTAATCTCATTTCCATCCAAAAGCTGCTGAAGCTCATCTGTATATTGACCTTGAGGCAACGAGGTATTTAAGTTATTAATCGTGTAACTAGTATCGCCACTGTTAACAGCAGTAAGCACGACACTGTCTCCGAAGGCTCGTTCATAAATATAAACGTCGGAGTTAATCCATCGTTCGCTTGTATTTCCATAGCCTAATGCCGGGTTGCTTTGTCTTAAGGAAGCAAGCGTACTAATAATTTGATAAGAATTTGTCGTACGGTCAAAATCGCTCATCGGCTTGCGGTTTTCAGGGTCGTTGCCTCCTGTTAAATATTGCTCTGTACCGTAATATATAGTCGGAACTCCACGAGAGGTTAACAGGACAGCTAAAGCAATGTCTGTATGGCGGTTTGAAGATTGTTCAAAGGAAAAACGGCTCATGTCATGATTATCAATAAACGTAACTTGATCAATCACTTCGTCATAATCCTCTTCGGTGCTTGCAATCATCTCATTAAAGTCATACCAATTGCTGCTACCGTCCATTAATACATCTCTAATCGTTTGACCAAACTGAAAGTCTAGTAAGCTCATACCACTTTCATTGGCAAAGTGATGATTTTGTGGGTCGACTTCCCCTGATCCTAAAAACCATTCGCCAAATGTAAAGACAGGCTCGTGTGCATATATATCACTCATTAAGGAGGTTTGCCAGCCCTCGGACATATGTTTGACCGCATCGACTCGAATCCCATCAATTCCTTTATCTAACCAAAGCTTTATACTTTCTTTTAAATATTGGTCCATTACAGTATTGTTTAAATCATAGTCGGCTAAATCATATAGATTTCGATAAATGCTATCTTCATAGGATGAAAAATCTGTCCCACCATTATGGTGAAAGAGGTTGTTAGGGTCGTTAGAATAATTGCCTATTAATACGCCATCATTATAAACCGCTCCGTTCTCGGCATAGTTTGGATCGGTTTCAAGAGCTGGTGATGAATGGTTGGGCGTAAAGTCCATGATTACCTTAATGCCATTACTATGTGCAGTATCCATTAACCGGTCAAAGTCAGAGAAATCGCCATAAAAAGGGTTCGTTCTTTTATAATCTCTTGCCCAATACCCGTGATAAGAGGTATAACCACTCGGATGAAGAGCATAGACATTTTCTACAGGCTGTGAAATCCAAATCGCTGTAATTCCTAAATCGGTTAAATACCCGTCATTGATTTTGTCGATAATTCCTTGCCAGTCGCCCCCACAATATTTATGAAGGTCGCTACAATCCTGACTATAAATCGCCCCCGTTGGGTTGTTGGATGGATCTCCATCAGAAAAACGGTCGGTCACAATTTGATAAATAACATCTCTTGTATAATTAACCTTATTTGTAACGTCAGCCTGAGCCGCTGTTGGTAAAGAAAGAAGGATGAAAAGTAACAGAGCTAATGGAATCGTTTTCAATAAAACCGTTAGATTTTTCAAAAATACTCCCCCTATACATTAAAAATGAATCGTATGAACAAGCAATACAACCCTCCTTATCCAATAAAATAACCCCGCCTTTTAATGGAATAAAAGACGGGGTTGTTTGTGAAAAACAAAAGCATTGCCCTCGTATTGAGAATATGAACATTCATAGTTGTTAATTTATTTTTATCTCATAGACATTTCATTTGTAAATAGGTAATTGTAACTAAATAAAAATTCAAAAAATTCTTTACTGTAAACGATTGCAAAAATTTGAATTGCCATGTATGATTGTTGTATCTAATCTAGTGCAAACGTTTGCGTTACTTTCCTTAATAATAGAGGTAGCTCAATATTTACTAGATTAATATAATTTTTTCAGGGGGGAAATGAAATGAAAAAAGGTTTTTCATTATTATCACTGATTACCATGTTTTTAATGATTATTCTCTTAGCGGCATGTGCACCTGAACGGGAAGAAGAGGCAGTAACCACGGATACAAATGGTGGGGAAGCGGATCAACCTGAAGAATTAACCATCTGGGCAAATGATAGAGAAGAGCAGTTAGAGGCGATTGAAAAAATAGCAAACGATTATACAGAGCAAACGGGAATTAACGTGAAGGTTGAGACAAAGCCGATGATGGACCAATTGCAGGAATTGTCATTAGCAGGTCCAGAAGGGAATGGTCCCGATTTATTTTTCCAGCCACATGACCAGATCGGAAATATTGTGGCACAAGGATTAGCTGATCCTCTTACTCTATCAGATGATGAGTTAAGCAATTATGCTAGTTCCTCTATAGATGCGGTCACCTATGAGTTCGAAGGAGAAACGGATATTTATGGAGTTCCAGCTGTTATCGAAACATATGGAATTTTCTACAATAAAGAAATTGTACCAGAAGCACCAGAGACGATCGAAGATTTAAGAGCGATTCTTGAAGAAAATACGGATGCATCAGCTGATCAATATGGATTTCTGATGAGACCTAATGATCTCTATTTTGCTTTTCCTTTCCTCAAAAATTACGGTGCCTATATTTTTGGTGGTGATGTAGGGGAATATGATACGGAGGATATTGGTTTAAATAATGAAGGCGCTTACGAAGGTGGCGAGCTCTATCAATCCTTCTTTGGTTCAGGACTAATTCCTGCTTCTACAACCGTCGATGTTATTGATGGATTATTTACAGAAGGTAAGGTAGGGGCTGTCATTAATGGGCCTTGGAGCATCCCTGTTTATGAGCAAGCGATTGGAGAAAATTTAGGGTTTGCGCCATTTCCAAAAATTAATGGTGAAGCTAGTGCGACATTTGTTGGGGTAAAATCATGGATGGTTTCTTACTACTCAGAGAATAAGGATTGGGCGCAGGATTTAGCGTTATTTATGACGAATGAAGAGAATCTCGCTCATTACTTTGAAGTGGCAGGAGAGCTACCTCCAAATACAGACGTATTAAATAATTTAGACGATCCGATTTATGCTGCTTTTGCCGAGCAGATTGAATATGGTGTGCCAATGCCAAGTACGCCTCAAATGGCGCAGGTTTGGGGACCAATGAATGATGCATTACAGTTTTTAGCTGAAGGTGAAGAGGTAGGAGAGGTTCTTGACGAAGCAGTTGAGCAAATACAGATGAATATTGAGATGAGTGCTGGAAACTAAAACAATAAAAAGGGAAGAGCCTCTTCCCTTTTTAATTATATTGAAATAATAGGAGGAGGGTAAGGGCTTGACTACTCCAACAATGGAACATCCTGTAAATAAAAAGAATGAGAAGAAACCTCGCCTTAAACAACATAATCCAAGGATAGCGATGATATTATCGATTCTATTTGCTGGGTTAGGGCAGCTATATAACCGAAGATATTTGAAAGGCTCTATATTTATCATCATCCAATTGTCGTTTTTGATTACGAGCTTAGATTCGATTAATTTTGGATTGTGGGGACTTCGTACATTAGGTACTATTCCTGGAACGGATCATTCAATTCGCTTGCTCGTCTTAGGGGTGCTGTCCTTAATAGTAACGGTTATTGCCATTACTCTTTATATATTTAATGTGATAGATGCTAGAAAGCAGGCAATCAAAATACAGCAAGGCTGGAAGCCTCTAAAGTTCAAAGAGACCGCTCGAGAGGTTTATAACTATGCCTTTCCGTATTTAATGACGCTACCAGGACTATTATTAATGATTTTTGTCGTGATTTTTCCACTACTATTCTCTATTTTATTAGCGTTTACGAATTATGATTTATACAATTCACCTCCGCGTAATCTCGTTGATTGGGTCGGGTTAGATAATTTTAAGAGCTTAGTAACGGTTCCAATATGGCAGAATACGTTTTTTAGTGTGTTCTCGTGGACGGTCGTATGGACAGTGGTAGCGACAACGCTGCAAATCTCAGTTGGCTTCTTTTTAGCTGTTTTGGTTAATGATACGAGAGTGAAATTTAAAAGATTGATACGTACGATTTTAATTCTTCCTTGGGCCGTCCCATCCTTTGTGACGATTTTAATATTCGCAGCTATGTTTAACGATGATTTCGGAACGATTAATAGAGATCTGATTATTCCGCTTATTGGTGGCGAAGGTATCGCCTGGCTGAGTGATCCGTTATACGCTAGAATTGCGATTATTCTGATCCAAACCTGGCTTGGCTTTCCATTTATCTTTGCATTAATAACAGGAATTCTGCAAAGTATTTCGAGTGATTGGTACGAGGCAGCCGATATGGATGGTGCTAGTCGTTTCCAAAAATTTCGAAACATCACCTTTCCGCATGTTATGTTTGCCACAGCTCCTTTATTAATCATGCAATACGCATCGAACTTTAATAATTTTAATATTATTTATCTATTTAATGAAGGTGGTCCGCCGGTACGGGGGCAAAATGCTGGAGGTACGGATATATTAATTTCCTGGGTATACAAGCTAACCTTTGATACGAATAATTATGCGATGGCAGCAGTCATTTCGATCATCATGGGATTAATTGTTTCAGGCTTTGCCTTTTATCAATTCAGGAAAACAAGAGCTTTTAAAGAAGAGGGGGAAATCTAGTGAATAGAAAAATAAAGTCAAGAATTGAAGTAACCATCATCTACGTCATTATAGCGTTCGTAGCGGTTATTATATTCTACCCTTTAGTATGGACGGTTGGTATGTCATTCAATCAAAGCACTAGTTTATACTCTTCTTCTATCATTCCGCAAAATTTTTCACTAGATCATTATAAATGGTTATTTAGTGAAAGCAGTGATTATTTACTTTGGTATAAAAATTCACTGATTGTCTCGGTTGCGAATGCTGTAGGTAGTGTGATACTAACCTCTCTAGTCGCTTACGCATTTTCGAGATACAATTTTGTCGGAAAGAAAAATGGCTTATATATCTTTTTACTTCTCCAAATGTTTCCCGTCATGATGGCGATGGTTGCTCTCTATATCTTTTTAAACATGCTCGGTTTATTAGACACACTTACAGGTTTAATCTTAATCTACCTTGGTGGACAAATTCCGTTTAATGCTTGGCTCGTAAAAGGATATTTAGATACGATTCCTCGTGAGCTCGATCAGGCAGCACGTATTGATGGAGCAGGGCATTTAAGAGTGTTCTGGAGTATCATTTTACCATTAGCAAAACCGATTTTAGCAGTAGTCGCCCTGTTTAATTTTATGGCACCGATGTTTGACTTCCTCCTTCCATCGATTGTGCTTTCAAGTAAAGAAAATTACACATTAGCTGTCGGACTATTTAACTTTATTAATGATCAGTTTTCTAATAACTTTACAAGATTTGCTGCTGGTTCGGTCTTAATCGCATTACCGATCGCAACCGTCTATTTATTCCTCCAACGCTTCCTCATATCAGGCCTAGCAGCTGGCGGAACAAAAGGCTAAAAAATTATAATGTCCAGACTGACGATTCAAGGCAAGTGCCTTGGATCTTTTTTTTGGAAAAAATACACTTAAGGTAAAACGTGTGACTGTTTTAAAAATAGGGTAAAGAATGGAGATTGATTAGGAGGTAAAAATATGGAAAACTCTATTTTTGAAGGAAATAATCACCTATAGGTAGTTTTGAAATGGGGTATGAAGTTTATTAGTAATGTTATAGTAAATAAAAGTTGGGTATACATAACAAATAAGTAAATAAATAGATAAAGAGAGGGAGAACTATATGAAGAAGTTTACTCAATTTTTAGCGATTTCTAGTTTAATGGTGGTTATGGTGGCCTGTGGTGAAGATAACGGAAATAATGATGATACTGTCGAGGCGGAAGAAACGGATGAGCAGGTTGAGACGGAAGTGAATAATGATGAGACTGAAGAAGCAGAAAATGATTTTTTGGCAGTTGAAGATATTGTTAAAGCTGCTATGGAAGCGGAAGCGAATTTACAAAGTGCCTTTAGACATAATGTAATGACTATGGGAATTGATGCAGATGTAGATGAAAATATAACAGAGGAAGAAGAGGGAGTAGCCCAAGAGGAAGAAATTTTGGAATACACTTATGTTCATGAAGATGGTTCGGTTAGTACAAGGACAGAGCGTATAGTAGAAGGTCAACCGACTGAATACACAGCTGATGATAGTGAATATAGTCTCCAATATACTGAAGGTGAAGATATTGCTTACCGTGTGGAGATGTTTGATGTAGAAGGTGATCCAGCTGATATCCATCCAATGAATAATCAATTTGAACAATACTTGGAAAATTATGATGTAGTTCTTGAAGGTGAAGAAGAGGTAAACGGATATACGACTTACCATGTTAGCTTTACTGGTGAGGAGGAAGTTCTTCATTATTGGTTTGACCAAGAAACGTATGAAGTCATTAGAATGGAAAATGAAGACGAGCAAAACCCATTCCGAATAACACTTGATGTCATCGAGTATGAGCATAATATTGATTATGATGAAGCATTCTTCCTATTAGAAGATGTTATGCCTGAAGATATAGATATTGAAGAACGTGACACAGAAGAGCATCTAGATGAGGAAATGAATGACATAATCGATGAGCTAGAAGAAGAGAATGAAGAATAAAGTAGGTAATGTTTAAATAGTAAAAGATAAGAACAGTATTATTAATATTCCAGAAAGTGGACACAGGAAAAAATGTCCCTTTCTGGTTTTTGTTTTTGAAAACATAATCATTATCTAAAGGAATTTAACTATTAGAAATTAAGAGTAATAAGGAGTTATTTACAGTTAATTAGAGTTATTACGACATGTAATTTATATAAATGCAATAAATAGCTAATAATTACACATTATATATACAAAATATTAAACTGTTTGATATAATACTGACAGCAATATTTTGAAATATTTGGGTTTTTTAAGCCGTTTTTCAAAAAATAGCGGAACTTGGAGAAAGCAATCAAAAGGTTAAACGCTTATGGAAACTACTCTCACTTTTAAAAAAACATTAGTAATGAATTCTTGTATTCTTTTACATATGGAATACCAACCATCTTATGCTCAATATACTTATTAAAACTAAAGGAGATTGAAATGTCAACTATTATTTCAATTATTGTATACATCATTGGATTACTAATATTATACAAAGTTATTGAGTTAGCAGTCATTAATGGTATTAATAAATCAAATCTCGGTATTTATTTCACTAGAAAATTTAATGAAAATAATATAAAAAGTAAAAAAAGCTTTTTAGATGACGATTTAGACCATTAATAAATTTTAAGTTCTTTGAAAGCTATATCGCAAAATACCCCATCGACTTTTATAAGTCAATGGGGATGAAAACAAAAAGTAGAAATATGGAATTTGTATTGAAATAACTAGGAGCGTCGCACAAAAATGGATATCCTATAAAAAAGGTACTGACACCCAGATAAGGGGTGGACCAGTTCCTTTTTCTAATCGCTATTCGGCGGTACCGGTGTAGAAAGCAGTGGTTCGTTTAGCTGCTGCTTTGGCTTGTTCGGGATTTTCACCCGCTGCAATGGCTGCTTTGCCCCAGTCCTCGCTCGAACCGATTATAAAATTCATTCCTTCTTTGGTGGTTAGCAAGGCTTCGCCATCAGTGAGATTAAAGTTTTTATCTAAAAGGTGAGCCTCTAAACCGATTAAAACCAAATCCCATCCAACGCCTCCTGCTCCAGGTCCATAATTCATCCAGTGCTCGTCTACGGGACAAATATGGGTTAATTTTAATGAAGTTTCAGCCGTGCTAACGGGTGCAAACTGAACCTCGATCCAGCTTAATCCTCCAGCAAATTCCCAAGTTACGGCAAAAAATTGAGGTCGAACGCATTCTGTAATTGTACCTTCCGCATTGTCTTTAACTTGAAAACGGCCATTTTCTTTTAATTCACCATTAACATAACCAAAATAACGCGACAAGCGTTCAGGATTGGTAACGGCATCCCAAAGCTCTTCGACCGGGACAGAAAAAGAACGCTCTAAAGTAACATGGCGAACATCTTTTTCATCCTTCTCGGCAGTTTTTATAGAGCGATTGACAGAATGAAGGGATGTAATAAGGTTGATAGGATCCAATGAATTCACTCCCTTAGAATAGGTTGTATATAGATTTAACCATAATCGTTTCGATTAAACCACTCTCACTAAACTCCCGTTATCCATTTCACATACGGTTTCGCAGAGGGCTTCGATATCCTCTGCATGTTCAACTACCGTTTAACCGTATTAAAAAAACGTAGGACATTCCATTCAACAGATGTTTCACTAAGCACCCAATACGCTCCTCTAGTGAAATCAACTACTTCTCTTTTTTATCAAAAATTTAAATTGACTGCTGCGAAAAATAAATATATATTTAAGTAACAGATATCTGTTACTTATGTACTATAAAAAGAGTTTTTAAAAAGTACCTATGTCTATTTTATGCTTATTCTATAGTATTTTAGGGGGTTTTTGAAGCGATTCCAAACTAAGTGAAAAAACGGCGAAATTAGTAGGTATAAAGAACTATTATTTGTTATTTGATACTAAAAATTCTCCTTTTAAATTAGATTAGTCGGTGGATTCGATTTATATGATCAACACTCTACTAAAAATACAATCTAGTTTAATAGGATTTCAATATAAGAAATGGTGAATAAAAGCTAGTGCATACTCTCAACTATGGTCCGAATACTAATTGAAGGTCGTGATATTAAAGACTGAATTTACAGACTTTTTAGATGGACTCCATACAGTGAATTGACTATTGAGAATCCTATTCTTTTATACTCATGAGATGATGTATTTAAAGGAGAGAAACATGAATGATAAAAAACAAACAAACACGAAAGAGGAAAACCTCAATTAAAGTCAAGCTCGTTTATTTACCATTATTCATTATATTTTTAGCGATTATTGCTATTAGTGCCGTTTCATCGTTTTTTGTGAGAGATAGTTTGTTAACTCAAATGAGGGAAAATGGTATATCTTTAGCACAGCAGGTCAGCGATCGTTCTGAGGATAATCGTATATCTTTAGTCAAAATAAATGAGATGCTAGAGGATAAAATCACAGTAGCAGGCAATGTTCTTATTTCTAACGAGGATCAGTTGTCTAATGAATTCTTGAGTCAGGTAATGGAAGACACGGGGGTAACTGAGATTTATTGGTATTCACCAGATGGAGAAGTTATCTACTCAACAGTCGATTCCTATTTAGGTTGGGTTCCTCCATCAGATCATCCTGTAGATCAATTTAGACTTAGTGGATCTATAGATTTAATGGAAGAAATTCGAGAAGACACAGTATCTGGTGTGTATTATAAGTTTGGCTATTTACGTCATAGTGATGGGCACTTTGCTCAAATCGGTATTGATGCCAATGAAGTTGAATTATTAACGCAATCCTTTAGTTATCAAGAGCTTGTTAGACAATTAGGGGAAGAACATAATATTGTGTATGCTTCTGTATTGAACACGGATGCTGAAATCATCGCTCATAATAATGAGGAGCTCGTTGGTTTGGTTAACGAAGACAAGCTTATAGAAGAAGCCGTTAAACAAGAAGAAATGAAAACGGCTGAACACTTTAACGAAGATGAGCAAATAAACGTTTATTCTGTAACATTACCGATGTATGAGGATCATCAGTATGTTGCGTCTTTAAACTTAGGGCTCTCGATGGAAGAAGTGAATGCTTCTATTATCAAAAACATAGTCGTTATTGCCATAGTAGGTGTGATTACCTTTATTATACTTAGTATTGTACTTTGGGTCATATCTAATGGAACGGCAAAATTCATTCATCGATTTAAAGAAATATTAGGAGTCATGTCTTCTGGGGATTTAACTTATGAAATTCCAGAAAAAATTCTCTATAAAAATGACGAATTTGGTGAAATGGCAGTAGCATTAGATAAGATGAAATTAAATACAAAAGAGATGATTAAAAATATTAGCATCACATCTGAGCAGGTAGCTGCTTCCTCAGAAGAACTAACCGCCACTAGTCAAGATACACACCAGCTAGCCAATGAAGTGGCTAAAGCGATTGAAGAAATTGCTACAGGAGCTACCAATCAAGCGAGCGATGTGGAAGAAGGGGTCAGACATATTAGCGAGCTAGGTGTTTTGATAGAGAATAATCATAGGCACTTACATGAAGCTAATGTATCTGCTCAAAAAGTTAGTCATGAAAAAGACGAAGGGTTTTTAATCCTACAGAAACTTGTTGAGAAAACCAATGAAATCAATAACGCTACAAAAGTAATTCACGATACGATAAAAAATACGGGTGAAAGTGTTGAAAAAATAGCTGTTGCGAGTCAAATGATTAAAGGTATTACCGAACAAACGAATTTATTAGCTTTAAATGCAGCCATTGAAGCGGCAAGAGCTGGTGAACATGGGAGAGGCTTCGCTATTGTAGCCGATGAAGTAAAAAAGTTAGCGGAAAGCTCTAGTGAGTTTGCAGAGGAGATTTCGAACGTTGTTCATGATTTAACTAACAAAACAAATCAAACGGTTCACACGATGGAAGAAGTGAGTCAAATTGTTGAACAACAAACAGTAAGTGTTACTCACACTAATAATAAATTCGAAGGAATAGCTACAGCCATTGAACAAATGAGTGAGGTCATGATAAAAATTAGTCAAAGTGGTAATGACATGGAAGCAAAGAAAAAACAATTAATTGAAATGGTAGAAAACTTATCCGCTATCTCAGAGGAAAATGCAGCCGCTACGGAAGAGAGTTCAGCATCTGTTGAAGAACAAACCGTATCCATTGATGAGATTTCAAAAGCAAGTGAGGAGCTGGCAAAACTAGCTCAAAATATGCAAGATAATGTGAGTAAATTTAAATATTAAATAGAACTTTGTTAAATAACCGTATAAGAAAAGGATGGGACATAATTTATTTTTAGAAGATGTTATGTAGAGAAACTAAAATGGTGTGTCATACATGCATACACAAATAACGAACAGGTCCCTTCTTCTTAGAGAAGGGACCTGTTTAATTTGTAGATTCTTTATGAAGTGCCTTTTGGAAGCGGACAGCTAGCGCAATAAGTCTAGTCTTTTCTTGTATATTCTTCTGAAAACTTCGTTCACATCGATCATTATAATGGGTGAGTTTTATTATTATTATGTAACTAGAATAGATTGCAAATAATGAGTTCTATCAAATGAATTCTGTCTTAAAGTGTTACTGACACGATGTTTTAGTAGCTATTTCTGTTCATCCGCTTCTTGATATCTGTCTGCCAGCTTTTTTTGATGCATTGAAAAAATATCCTCTAAATCAATCTCATATTTGTTAGCAATAACGACTATGTTTCCTAGCACATCTCCTAGCTCCTCTGTTAGTAACTGCTTATTTTCTTCATAGGAACCGTCGACTTCATCAGGACGGTCTCTACCAATCTCGAGCGCTCGAATGGCTCTCGCAACCTCTCCAGTCTCTTCTGCCAAAAAACCAATTCGAATAAAGATATCTAAATTATGCCAGCCTCTCTCCGTATAGTAATTCTCTATCCAGCTCTGAAACGTCTTTGCATCCAAAACAATCAGCTCCTACAATTCTATATATAGTATTAAACAATATGATTATATCACAATATATAGGTTTTGGAGTGGGTTATGAGATTACGGGAACTTTATTATAAGATACCTTATGGTGACAGCTTTCCATGAAGAAACAAGCTAAAATAGCAATAGTAGTGAGAATCATTCACCACCATTGCTATATATTTTTGAACTATTCTTTTTCATTATTTATTTTAATAGTTACTCCTTCATCAGAAAGTTCATCTGGCATACTCTGTTCGAATTCTTCCCTCATCTCTTTTAGCTCGATTTTAGACTCTGCTTGATATGATTTTTCCCATTCTTTTTGTTTGAGTTCGAGTTTTAATATATCGTACTCACTACTTAAAGCTTTTAATAATGAATACATCATGAGAATGACGACAATAGTAAAAGGAAACGCTGCGATTAACATGGCCATCTCAAGAGCTTCAAGCCCTCCTGAGACTAAAAGGACTATAGCTGTTCCTGATAATACCAAACCCCAGGTTACTTTAACTTTAGTTGTAGGGTTTAAATGCCCACCAGTTGTTAACATACCTAATACTAATGTTGCTGAATCAGCTGAAGTAACAAAGAAAGAAGCAATTAAAAGAATAGCTACTCCTAATAGAACTGGAGCAAAAGGATATTGCTCAAGAAAAGCAAAAAGTGCATATTCATTCCCTTGCTGCTGAATGATATCATAAAGCGCGCCCATAGATGCATTGTCCAAGTCTATACCAGCAATACCAAAAACAGAGAACCACAAAGCACTAAATATTGCTGGAACCACCATCACGCCTAAAACGAATTCGCGAATCGTTCTTCCTCTTGATACCCTTGCTATGAATGTACCTACAAATGTAGACCATCCAATCCACCAAGACCAATAAAATAAAGTCCAATCATTTAAGAATTCTCTTTCTCCTTGGAAGGCATTCATACCTAATGTCATACTCGGTAAGTTCTGAATGTAGAGTCCTATTGTCGTTGTAAAACCTTCAAAGATTCGAACAGGGGAACTAAACACCAAGATAAATAACATCAGAGCAATTGCAATAATGACATTACTCCAACTTAAATAACGAATCCCTTTATCTAAACCACTTACAGCTGATATTAAAAATAATATTGTGAATACTACAATGACAATTATGGTGGAAACCATATTATTTTCAATACCAGTCGTATAGTTTAATCCTGCTGTAACTTGTGAGGCTCCAAGACCTAATGAAGTGGCAACTCCAAAAATGGTCACAAATGCCGCTAATACATCTACACTTTGTCCCAATGGCCCCGTTGTACGTTTCCCTAAGATGGGTGTTAACGCCGAACTCAGTAATGCAGGTGCTTGATGTCTAAATTTAAAGTAAGCTAAAGTTAAAGCGACTATAGCGTACGTAGCCCATGGATGAAACCCCCAGTGGAATAGGGTATAAATGGCAGATTGTTCAGCAGCTGCAGCTGATAAAGGTTCAGCTGAAGGCGGGCTATAGTAATGAGTCAGTGGTTCAGAAACACCAAAGAATACAAGTCCAACACCCATACCTGCCGTAAATAAAAAGGCAAACCATGTAAAATAGCTATATTCAGGTTTTTCATCAGGTTTCCCTAAACGAATACGACCAAAAGGTCCAAAAATAAGAAAAATGGCTAGTAGCACAAATAATGTTGTCGCAATTATATACACCCAACCAAAGTAATTGGATAAAAAGCTATCAATTGCTCCGAGAACATTTTCCACGTTTGCTGGAGCCAGTGAGCCCCATAAGATAAAGATACTTGCGACGATTAATGATGCCCAAAATACTACAGATAGATTAAGATTCTTCATAAATAAACTTAGTCAAAAAAAACTAAGAATTCACATCCTTATACTAAAAATATGTTAATATTTCTAACTTACATATACTACCCTAATTATCTTCTTGATAACCAATTTATATGTAATTTTCTTTGTTTGAAAATACGGTAATAAATGGTTAAATTTTGTGTTCAAATAAAAAAATAAAATTCCTTTTTATACTAGATGGACAGATTTATTTAGGTGCCATTCTTCATTCAAATCAAGGCAATCCATTATAAGCATCCTACGTATCACAGTCGTAACGCAACTAGGATTTACACAGTATAGGTTTCAATAGGTAACTGCTTATACAATGCCTCTATGGAATCATTAAACATTATAAGGGTGCTAGTAAATGCAAGACTCTCATTGAGTTGAGGGTAAAATGTCGAAGAGTTTATTCGGTATTATCATTCAGGTCGTTACCAATGGGAAAAAAACAAATGGCCCGGGAACAGTACCGAGGCCATCTACTAGATATATAAGATTTTTTTAAACCTGTCTAATTTATAGGGAGCAGTTCACATGAAAGAGTGCTGTTTTTTTATCTAAGCGGCGAGAGATTGATTTTCCTCTTCTTTTGGTTTTCTCGTAATCGAAAAAATCGCACATAATAAGGCAACTACGACGAGAATGGCGCCGAACCAAGACATATAAGAGACCGTACCTGTCTGATTAAGGACGAGGCCACCGAATGCGGAACCGAAAGAGATACCGATTTGCAGAGCTGAGTTATTAAAGCTTTGTTGAATGTCAGATGTCACAGGATCGGTTTCAATTAAATAGCTTTGCTGTGGCGGTGCAAGACTCCAGCTAAGAGCTGCCCATACCATCATCATCGGAATGAAAAGAACGAGTGAGAAAGTGGTGAATGGTAAAAGAACAAGCACAATTGCAAATGAAATAATGACAGCAATGATGCTCTTTTGAGTTCCAATATTGTCTGATAGTATTCCTCCGAATGCTCCACCACTAACAGCTGCTATTCCAAATAACAAGTAAAAAAGGCTAATCCAATTAGAGCTCAACGCTAGTTCAGTCTCTAAGAATGGAGTGAAATAAGCATACAGTGTATAATGCCCGGCTAGCATAAATAGAGTGGCTAAATGAGCACTTCCTAATTTTAAACTTGCCACAGCCTTTAATTGCTTGGAAAGTGGCACAGCTTTTTCTCCTGGTATTTTCTCTAAAAAGATAGAGATTAGTACAAAGGAACCGACCGACAACAGGGCAATTCCTAGAAATATGAAACGCCAATTAAACAGATCGGATATGAGTATTCCAAGTGGGACGCCCATCACGAGTGAGGAGCTAATTCCCATATAAATAAGACCAAGCGACTTTGCGCGGTGTTTAGGTGTAACAATTTTAGCGGCAATTGTTAACGATAATACGACAATTAAAGAAGTACTCATCGCTCCTAATACTCTGGCACCCATCATAAACGTAAATGTTGGGCTATAATAAGTCAGTATATTACTGATTAGAAATATCAATAGAGAAATAAGATATAATTTCTTTCGTTCTATTTTGCTCGTTAAAACGAGTAATATCGGGCCTGAAATCGCATAAACCAAGGCGAAAATAGTAATAAGTTGACCCGCTGAGCTATATGAAACATTTAAATCATCGGCAATCGTTGGTAAAATTCCACCAATAATTAATTCAACTAAACCAACGGCTACGGTTGATAATGCTAGTATCAATACTTTAAAGTTCATTTTTTAACATCCTTTCTTTACGTAATAAAAAAATCCTGATTACAAAAAATGAGATTCATTTTCTGTAATCAGGATTTTAAGGTTCCTGGTAGAGACCCTCAGCCATATTCTGAGGTTATACAGGTTCATATTTAATTGCTAGTCGCTCAACACCTAGAATAGTTTACAAGCAATGTCATGATTTTTCAAGTGTTAATTTTTAGGTAGTCATAAAATACTGCGCTCGCCAGGTGTTTTAGTCGATGAGGAATGAATGCCACTTGATTATTAAATGGTAGTTGATGAATGGTATTTAGAGTAGAATACTACTAAAGTTGTAGAGGACATTCTCTTATGGACTGAGTTTTTTTATCGATATTTTCGTTATATTTTGTTTATAGAAAATGAAATCGGAAATCAGAGATAGGAGATGATGAATATGGAAATCCAAGAATTGACATTACAAACGACTAAGCTAGAAGAGATGAAAAAGTTTTATGACAAACAATTAGGGTTCTCACTTATAGAAGATAGCTATTATTTTTTTTATTACTCAATCTATCTATCCTTTGTATATAGATTATTTATCATAATTTAAAAGGTTTCAGTTACCTAGTCATGGTATTGAGAAATTCCAACTAAAATAGTACTATAATCCCTTGAACAAAGTTTTTTTACCTGTATAATGAAGTGTATACACTTCATTATACCAAAAAAGAATAAAAATATACATTTAATATTTCGTCACAAAACGTGTATTTTAAAGCGATTTAGCATATTTGGCACTTGAAAAAAGGAGATTTATGATGTAAAATGAAGTGTATACACTTCATTTTACCCAATGATTATACTTTCTATTCATTAAGGTGGTTTTAAATTTGGCACGACTTAATAAGTTTCAAATAATGGACTTATATGTAGAAGAAATAACCAGTGCATTGAAAACAAAAAATAAATATTCACTAAAGAAATCTCAAATTGAAGAGGTACTCTCTGAAAATCGTTTTATTTGGAAATTACCTAATAATACTACTAGATCTGAATTTATTAATTACCTTACATCTAAGAAAGAAATTTTAACTTCAATACAATTTGGTCCAATGAGTAGAATTGAAACTAGATATATCTTTAAAAAGAACAATGTAGAAACCGATGTTTTAGCAATAAATCTTTATTCTAACTCTTATTTAAGTCATTACTCTGCTGTTACATTTCATGATTTAACAGATGAAATAAATAAGTCTATTTATGTTACGCACGAACAATCACCAAAAAAATCAAATAATCTTGATAAAGATATTCACCAAAAGGATATTTTCTTAGCTTTCTCTAAACCCATGAGACTTACTAATAACTATTTAGATTATAATAGTCAACGAATATATTTTCTAAATGGACAATATACAAATAAATTAGGAGTTATTCATAGACAAAATCTTTTTGTAACTGATTTGGAAAGAACACTTATAGATATTACGGTAAGGCCTCAATATTCTGGAGGTGTTTATGAAGTTCTTGAAATATTTAAAAATGCACGTGATCAATTATCACTAAATAGATTAGCTGCTTATTTAAAAAAAATGAACTTAAAATATCCTTACCATCAATCCATTGGATTTTTCTTGGAAAGAGCTAACTACAAAGAAAAAAGCATAACTTCTTTCAAAAATAAATTTCCAATTAAAAATGATTTTTATCTTACATATGATATGACGGGATCAAGCTATAACGAAAATTGGAAACTACATCATCCAAAAAATATATAAAGAAGGTACTGTATTTGTGACCTTCTTTATAGTATTTAATTAGTGAGTTTCTGAGGAAGTGATATTTCTTCTCCTAGAGCTTTTAATACGAACTCAAAATAAAAATCAAATCCCTTAAACCCTTCTTTATTTAATATTGAATCTCTAAGCTTAGCTTCATCTTGTTTGTGAAATTCACGTGTATTTTTTATCTCACCTATAAGATAAAGAGGGACTTTCTTAGCTTCAAAACACTTTTCAAAGTGCTCTAGGCTTTCAGCGCTTTTAAAATCTAAATTAGGAATTTGATTACTTGTTAGAATTGTATGAATATCATAAAAATCTCTAGGTCTAGGTCTTCCGAATTTTGCATCTTTCTTTATAGATATAAGGTAAGAAGGCATTTGTTGACATAAAGCTCTCAGTTTTTCATAAAGTATTAGTTCAGGGGTATAAATCTGTATATCGAATCCATCTAATTCTTTATTAATAGTAGAACCACAATATTCAAATCTACCGAAATCTATTTTTACATTTTTTTTATTTTGGTTCGTAGCAAGTGCTTTGGCACTCAATGCAACTTCGTTACCCTTATGTATCTGAAATAAATCAGATTCTATTATTTTGAAATTTGCTTCATATCCACCCCAAAAATCACCGACTTCTTCTCTGTGCTTTTTAGGCTTAAGTTTCACGTTCACATCAAAAATTTTATAACCTTCAGGCTCAAATGCCTTATTTAGAACATAATCTAGTTTTTTTATTATTGCATCAGTATTATAAAGGCCAATTATTTCAAATTCATTAATCATAGATACGTCAATATCTATTGATGCACGTGAATTTAATCCATATCCAATTTCTAAGGCATTACCGCCCTTTAAAACTAGATTTTCCATTAAATCATCATCAGAAAATAAAGCAATGATGGTTAGTAATCTTATCTTTCTTAATTCATCTAATCCTAATCTCATAAAGTTCCTCCTAATCTTCCATCTATTACTAAAGATTACCATAAAAATCTTATATAGAACACGAATCATGTTAATAATTGGTTTATAATTTTAAAAAAACTAAAAACATTAGCATTAATCAAAACGGGGTATTTTTAATTTTAGTGGGTGAAGGAAAAAAATGGCTATTCTCCAAAAAGCAATCAAAAATCTTTCCATTAGAAATAAAATTAAATCAGCGGAGAGTGATAGGAGTAAATAACCAAAAAGAATTTTTCTATCATTCTTCTTAAAAATATCGACGTTTTTAAAGGAGTGAAATTTTTGACCATTATTTTATCTGATAGTGATATCAAGGAATTAATTAATCATGATGTTTTGATAGAAGAAATTAGAGAAGCTTTTATTCAACCATTCATCAATAAAGGAAATCTTAAAGGAAAAAGAGTGTATTCTAAACTTCCTGACAGAAATGGAACGGCTATGGTGTTATTCCCTGGTTATAGTGAGCCGATTCCAGCATTTACAATAAAAAATCACTCGAAATTCCCTGAAAGCAGTCAGGCCATTAAAGGCATCATTCATTTATTCGACCGAAATGATGGTCAGCTACTTAGTGTAATGGATTCTCGATATATAACAAAAATTCGCACAGGTATTGCAGGGGCATTAGGTACACATCTATTGGCGAGTAAAAGTGCTGAGAAAGTAGTAATTATTGGGGCAGGAGTACAAGGGGAAATTCAACTTCGTTCTTTACTTAAGTTCAGAGACGTCTCTCATGTCACGATTTATGATTATGACCTAAACAAAGCCAATGCTTTTGCAAAAATCTTTCATTCTTACGATTTCGAAATAAGGATTTCAGACGACCTACAAGATGCTGTACATGAGGCGGACATAATTATAACTGCCACATGGTCTAAAGCACCATTTCTTTTCTCGAATATGGTAAAACCAGGTACACATATTACGACTTTAGGGCCTGATGAGAAAAATAAAGCAGAGGTCAGTGCCGAATTGATCAAAAAATCGTTTTTTATTGCAGATGATAAAGAGATAGCCATCAGTATGGGAGCGATTGGCGGTGTTGGTTTAGGAGAAGAGGACATTCATGCAGAATTAGGCGAAGTGCTTTACGACCCGAGCTTAGGTAGAAATCATTCAGAACAAATTACCGTGTATGGAATGGTGGGGTTACCTTTTCTAGATTTGATTGCTGCATGGCATGTTTATCAAAGAGCAAGGAATTCAAGTGATTACCTTCATTTTCAGTTTTAATAAGGCAAAAGTAGCGTCGTACTTGAAAAAGGGACTTTTTAAGCTCCTTTTTTGTTTGCCTCGATTGCAAAAGCGGATGTGGTATTATTTTACATAAGAGATTCAAATGATGGCTTTAAAGAAGGAGAAATCTTAATGTCCATAAACGATAAACCAATAGTTGAATTAGTTCAATTGAAAGAGCGCGATGTATCAGGACTAATTGCACTGTCATCTTCAATTAAATGGGATTATAACGAAAATGAAATAAAGACCATTCTGTCTTCAGGGAAAATATTCGGGCATAAAAATGTAGAAGGGAAAGTTGTCTCTAGTGCGGCTGTTATTCCTTACGATTCTTCTCTAGCTTCGATTGGTATGGTTATAGTTGATCAACGATTTAGAGGGATGGGATTAGGAAACGAGGTTATTAAAAAGTGTATAGGCGAGGTTTCTACAGACACGACTATTATGCTCATTGCAACAGAGGAAGGAATACCTATCTACAAAAAATTAGGCTTTCAATCGGTTGATTCTATTTATAAATTTATATGTACGGATTATACGGCTCTTCCAAAACCGGTTAATGACAATGAGTTCATCATTGATGAGTTTAGTGACGAGCATCTTACTGAGATTATCACTCTAGATGAGGCTGCCTTTGGAGGGAATAGAAGTCGTTTTCTTATGAATAGAATAAGGCAGTCAGAAAAGTGTTTTGTCGCGAAGGATAAACAAGGAAACATTTTAGGGTACGGACTTTCTATCTTGGGACCAGTTAATCTTGTATTAGGTCCTATTGTAGCACCAAACTCCGAAATCGCATTATTACTAGTACAACAATTATCTGCCAAGTATCAGGGGAATTTACGTATTGATGTGATATCCGGTCATGAACAGTTCATGAGAATATTAGAAAAAAGTGGATTTGTTAAGCAAAATCAACCACCTATTATGGTGAATTCTGTTACGATGCCAGTGAGAAACCAGACATTATTCGCGGTTGCCGCGCAAATTTTTGGATAGATTACTCGCTCCATTAAAAAGAAGAACATTCCCAGAAAAAGGAGTGTTCTTTTTTGTTAAAAGGGACTGCAGCGGTGTGCAAATCCTTTCCACCTACTTTTGTAGCAGGGGTCGGTCCTGCAAATAGAGAAGCATATCAGGACTTTCACCTTCTATTATGTCAATTGCTATCAATTTTGATAGCAATTGGCTATAAACGGTCCCATTGTCACCAAAGGCAAAGAGAAAATAGCTATTTGGATATTTCTCATACTGACCAATTATCGGAACTCCATCAACGCTACCTCCGTAAAACGCTGCCAAGCTAAATTGCGGTTTGACTTTGATGGTAGGAAACATATACTGAAACTCTTCAATTAGCTTATCTCTTTTATGAATAAGCTTACTATCACGGTCTTCTGGCTTGGTCGTATTCTCATCTAAGCCACCTAAAATAATTCGATTGTCTTTTGTCGTTCGCATAAATAAATAAGGGCGAGCCGTTTCCCAAAGGAGCGTTCTGTTATACCACGCTGATAAATCCTCTACAGGCTCGGTCGTGACCGTATAGGTACTAACAAAAGAGATTTTCTTTTCTTTATTGATTTCCATACCCTCGTAACCAGTGGCAAAAATGACAAATTGAGCTTGGATAGAATGACCATTCTTTGTCGATATCACCATCTTGTCTTGCTCTTGATCATAATGGTGACCATTCATTTCCGTTTTTTCGTAAATAGAAACACCCTTTTTAGAAGCATAATCAATTAGTGCATGAGTATATCTAAAGGGGTTGATTTCGGCATCGTTATAAGAGTAGATAGCGGCTTCCCTACTGAATGGGTATTTTGATTCAATCTCATCCTTTGATAAAAAATCTAGCTCGCAGTTTTGCTTCTTTAAAAAATCGTATTCCTTTCTTAAATGCTCTACATCCTCTGAACAGCTAGCGGAATAAAGAGTATCTCTTCTCATAAATTCACAATCAATCGATACCTTTTTTGAGGCTACTTCAATATCATCGATCGCTTGTTTTAATAATTGTACATGCTTTTTCATATAATCGAGGCCAAAGGTGTGAACCATATCGGTAAACATTTTTTCTCCTGAATACTGAAGAAGTGCCGTATTTGAACTAGTGCTACCACCACCAATTTGGTTCTTCTCCATAACAACTACATCTAAATCAGATTCTGAAAGGTAATAGGCGCACTGAGCGGCAGAGCTTCCACCACCAATAATGACCACATCACAGGATAAATTCTCTTCCAGTGCAGGGTAGGTCGGAGCACTTGGAAAAGTGAGTGGCCAATAATAGGTACCAGATTGTAAATTCATTAATATCCCCCCAAAAAAAGTTAATTATAGTATTTCACTTTTTGTTCTTGTTATGTGCAAAATGCTCGACATTTTATTGTTGTAACATAAGGGGGAATTTTAAATAGGCTTTCAGATTCCTAAAGCATAAAGCCAGGATTAAGAAGACCCATAGCCATTCTTTAAAAGTGAATGAAAGGACTTAATAAGCTCACTATTCTCAAATGGAATAAACAAACAAACAAAGGAAAAAATCATCATCAAAAATATTTTTTTAAAATCATTGTAAAGTCTATTTAAAAAGAGAGTTTCGCTACCGATAGAAAATTAAGAAAGTAAGTGTTACTTTCGGCCTAAGTACACATAACTTTCTGAAAACTAAAGGACAGGGGAAATAAGCATGCATAACATCAGACATCGTAAATCGTTCTCATTTATAAAGACTTCTTTGAAAACAAAGCTCATTCTTTCTTTTTTACTCGTTTTAATTGTACCGAGTATTTTGATTGCGAGCATTTCATTTATGAGTGCGAGTCAAAATGTGAAGCAACAGCTAGAAAATGCTGCAAAAGAAAGTCTCAATATTACTAACAACACAATTAATACTTTTATGATAGGTCATAAAGAGAATGCTAATTATTTGGCAGCTACAAGTGATGTGGCTAGTTTCTTGGAGGAAGATTCTCCAAGTCAGCAAGTATTATTAGATGATTTTCAAAATTCTAGAACGAATGTAGAGCTATCGTATGTTGGGACAGTGGAAGGTCATTTTATGAAATCACCATCAGAACCACCATCAGAACCCGATTATGATCCTCGAGTTCGTCCATGGTATGAATTAGCACAGAAGCATCCAGGAGAGGTGGTTATTACAGCTCCATATCCTTCAGCCTCCACCGGATCGATTGTAACGACGGTCGCGAAAACGACCGATGATGGACTTGGAGCCATAGGAATAAATATTACTTTAAATTCGCTTACTGATATGCTATCTGAAATTAATATTGGAAACGAAGGATTCGTATTTTTATTGGATGATGAAAATCATTATATTTCGCATCCATTTGAAGAGGTGGGAGTGAAAGCAAGTGACTCATTTCTAGCTTTTCAAGGAACCGATAGTGGTAGACTTGACTATATTTATAATGGCGAAGATACGACTTTAAATTATGTTTCTAATCCTGAAACAGGCTGGAAAATTGTCAGCGTTTCTATGAATAAAGAGGTTAGAGAAGCAGCACAACCAATTCTCATCACCTCTGCGATTGTAACCATTGCCGCCATTATTATTGGGATGGTCCTTGTGTTAATTCTAATACGTTCTATTACTCGTCCACTGGCAGCGTTAACTTCATCAGCAGAACAAATGAGTAGTGGAGATTTGAGTGTGAATTTTAATATCTCTTCTAATGAAAAGGATGAGATTAATCGCTTAAGTAAGGCTTTTGAAAAAATGAGAAGCTCCTTAGCGATGATGATATCCAATGTGCAGGATAAATCTCAGTATGTTGCTTCTTCGTCCGAGGAGCTCGCAGCTAGTGCTGATGAAAATACTAGAGCGACGGAGCAAATTTCTGAGGATGTTCAGGAGATGGCAGAAAAGGTTGACCGCCAAAAAGAGCTTATCGAACAGGGAAATAAAGCGACTAAAAAGATGACCGAAAGTGTTACTTCGGTGACAGAACGCTCTCAACTCGTTTTAAATAATACCATTCAAGCTACAGATGCAGTGGAAGAAGGAAATGCCGCGATAACTGATAGTATTCATCAGATGCAGCAAGTTAAACAAACGGTAGAAGAGCTGTCAAATAGTGTAACAGGTCTTGGTCAAAGAGCAACGGAGGTTAACAAGGTTATTGATGAAATTAATGGTATTGCGGAACAGACTAATTTATTAGCCTTAAATGCTGCTATCGAGGCCGCTAGAGCTGGCGAGCAGGGTAAAGGCTTTGCCGTGGTAGCTGATGAAGTCCGCCGTCTTGCCGAACAATCAGCTCAATCAACTAACGTCATTAAAACAATTCTTCAATCCATTCAACAGGAAACGAATCAAACGACGGTCAAAATGCAAGAAAGCACAGAGCAGGTGGAGAAGGGAATTAAAGTCGTCAATAATGCAGGAGACACATTCGGTGTAGTAAAACAATTTATTGAAGGCGTCTCCCAGGAAATTAATGATGTGTATGAAGAAGCGAAGCATTTGGATTCAGGTGCTAAGCAATTTATTGTAACCTTTAAAGAAATTTCAACAATTGCTGAATTAACGGCTGGCAACTCAGAAAACGTCACAGCCTCAACCGAAGAACAGCTAGCATCGATGGAGGAAATCTCAGCAGCCGTCAGCATGCTTTCACAAATGGCAGAGGAATTGCAGGAGCTCTCACTTCAATTCGAATTAGAGAAAAAAGAAGATAGGATATAATCATATAAGACCCCTAAAAGGACAAGGGGTCTTTTTTCTGTTTATGTGTAGTCTAATGTTAGAGGGATCTGTTAGAATATTTACATAAGATCCCATTTCATGAACTCGTTTATAATTGAAAACGCTAGTTATAGATTCTTAAGGCGGTGGTTTATAATGTCAGAAAACGATGTTCCCAAGAATTATTATGTGAAGAAATATTGGAAATCGTATTCCCTTATGGCTTTATTTATTCTTAGTTTGTTTATATTTAACCAAATTTATTTGGACTCTCGAACCTTTGGAGCTGTAGTTATAATTTTGATTATTCTTCTCCCTTATTTATTTATTGCTTATGTGTTACTAATCAAAGAAAAAAGAAGTAAATGACTATGTAGCTTTGTATGTTGGTGACCAAATATAAAATAGAAAGTAATGGTTGGGAAAGAAAGTAGGACCCTTTCTTGATTTTAGCGATAGCTTTTTTTAATCTACTTGGAGGTGATTGGATGAATAAGGTTTTGGCAATGTCGATTTTAGGGATGGGATTATCGAGTGCGGTTTTAATCATCTCGGTTTCTCTGTTGTTTAACCCCCCGATAGGAAATGTCTTGAAAATCGTTACGGCTGCATCGGCAACAGCTTTTGTTATATTCACTGTTTCGGCTTTAGTTTTTCGTCGCCGTTTAGATAAGCAAAGTGAGTAGATGTTTTAAAAAATGTGCTTTGCAAATATGATAAGGCATGTTTTGGGTTTAAATGTAAAGTTCATTTGACATTAATATGATTTCAATGTAAAGTTCGCTTTACAAGAATGGTGGTATATAAATGAAGAACAATATAAAGGAATTACGTGCAAAATATGACTTAACCCAAGATGAACTGGCTGAGAAATTAGGTGTGTCCAGACAAACGATTATTTCTTTAGAAAAAGAACGTTATAATCCATCTATTACTCTTGCTTTTAAGCTTGCACGTATTTTCCATTGTCAAATTGAAGATATCTTTTTCTATGAGGAGGACTAAAGCATGAACAAAAAAGCAAAGGAAAGTAAACGTCTATTTTTAATTTCGGGCTTAATTGTAACGATTATTTCCATTTATATAAATATTGATGATGTCATAAAGGGTCACTTTCCAAATGCTATAATGCTTCTAGCATTAGGAATGAACCATTTATTAATGGCTTATCTATCCCCACATTTATTTCAAAGAGATGAGCGCTCAAAAATGATTTTAGGAAAATCAATGTTTGCAAATTATTTCGTCTTATTCGGTACGATCGCTATTTTATTTTTAGTATCAGGATTTAGCCATTTTAATTGGGATGCGCAGCAAGTCTTAATCATCCTTACTTCCTTTTTATTGCTATCCATACCTACTACAATGGTTATATACTCAAAAATTTTATAATCCTTAAACAAAGGAAAGGTCATCCCTCATTATAGAGGGTTATTCAGTGTGAAACTGGTGAGGAGGTCTCACCAGTTTTTAATGTATAAGACTATGAGTATTTTCTCATCAACAGCTCTATAGGACCTCTTTTAAATTTTAATCTCCATAGTACAGAGAAAATAATACTTGCGATGAAAAACAGGCATGCGTATGAAAAGGTGAAGGAAAGAGGTTGCTCCACGAACCCATTAAAAAGAATTACTTTATTAGAGAGTAATAGAATTCCAATCCCTATAAGGACATGACTGACATAGTGAGTTAGCGTTAGCTGACCTGTATAAATCAAGGAGCGTATCAGCCAGTTTGTAGGGAATTTTTCATCTAGATAGATGCATAAAAGGATGATGAGTATAGCTGAGGCTGTGTTAGAAACTAAGTAGAAGATGTTTGGTGGAATCGGTCCAGTCTCGAATAAAAACTTAGCACTCTCTACGTCTAAAATTGAGTCTAATGAAACGACCAAAATTTTCGATAGAAGCTCAGTCATGATGAGCGTTACACTACTAAAAATAAACAGGGTTTTCCGTATTCCAATATCTGTTAAATTCAATCTTCCTATCAGCATTCCGATTAATAAGAAACAAATCCATGGCAAGATAGGATGATAGCCATTTAAAAATAAATTTCTTAGAAATCCAGTTAATGTCCAAAAGTCTAGATATTCTAAAAATGGCTTTGTCGGACTCCAGCCACTCATATAATTGAAGGTCACTTGGTAAAGTTGAGCTAGGGAAGCAAAAACGATGATGAACAGAGTAATAATTTTGGGTGATGCAAGGATTAATAGCGCTGCAATAGTCATGTAAACACCATAGTAGTGTAAAATGTCGCCATCCCACCCTACTGCATATAAAAGCATTCCTAATATAAATAAAAAGATAGAACGCTTAAATAAAGAAACTCTAGTATTTCGAATGACCGTCTTTTCGGAGGATAGTCGAGCTCGTTTGGTCATTAGAGAAATCCCAATACCTGCTAAAAGAACAAACGTTGCTGCAGCTCTACCTTCAAATAAGTTTGTAAACCAAACTAATAATGGTGCTCCATTTCCTTGTGCGCCTGTTACAACCATAAAATTCATGACCAGCATCCCAAACATAGCAAGCGCCCGTGCAAAGTCTAACCCCTCGATACGGCTGCTATTTATACTATTGCTCATCATGCTCAATCCCTTTGAGAACACTATCTACAGCTTCACGCCATATCTTCTTATAGTCTAATTTTATATCGGTCAGTATAAAGGTAGTAATGTTGTCAAAAACGAGTGCCAATAATTGTGACTTGATCACAATATTCTCTTCTTTAATAGCATTCAGGTGAACAGCTTTCGTCAGGATGTTTTCAAAGATGTTTAGAAAGTCTTTTTGTATCTTTGTAAGCTGTTCTGAATAATAATCATCGCGAGTGGAAAGAAGAACATAATGATTAAATAATTGGTTAAATTTCAAATCCTTTTCCTGCCTTAAAATAGCACTCTCTCCAACTTGATATAAGATTGATTTCACATTTTTAGCATCTAGCTCTTCTAGGTCTATAAAAGTAATGGACTGAATTTCTGCAACAATCATTTCAAAAAGCGTCTTAATTAATTCATCCTTTGATTTGAAATAATAATAAATGGCTGGCTTTGAAATGCCGATTTCTGAGGCAATATGAGTCAAGCTGGTTTGGTCAAAGCCTTTTTCGGAAAACATCGTAAAGGCTGTCTCCATAATTTGTTTATACGTTTGTTCTTTGTTACGCATTTTAACGCCTCCTTTATTTATTTACTTACCGGTAAGTAAATAATACACCCCTTGGAGGAATTTGGCAACTGTTCATTTTAATATTTTTAATTAAAATAGAAAATGGGCGGTTAAAGTGAGTTGGAGATTTGGTCAATACACTTTACAAACGGAAGGATACATTATATGATATTTTACAAGTGATTGATTAATCAATCGTGAAAAGAGGGGATATTGTGCCACTTTCCGAGCAACAAATACTGAATATGAAGGTAAAGAGAAAGAAAATTCTAGAGGCAGCTACTTATTTATTTGCCACAGAAGGCTATGGGGGAACGACGATTAAGAAAGTATCAGAAGCGGCAACGGTTAGTTTTGGTAGCGTATTTACCTATTTTAAGGATAAAGAGGAGCTTTTTTATACGGTGGTAGTCGAGCCTTTAGAAGATTTTTCAAAGCAAATGTTAGCTTTTGATGAGCATGCCGAAAATCCATTAGATGAGTTAAAAAGAATGATTACAAATCATATAAAGATTTTTTCTGAAATCAATCATTATTTGCAATTAGTCGTTCAGGATATAGGTCAGCATGAGCGCTTTCGGGAAAGCTTTGAAAAATTAGATGCCTTTCATGATGAGTTTAGAGGCAAGGTTAGTGTATTAGTTAAAAACGGTCAGCAGAAAGGACTGTTAGAAAAACAAGATTCATTAATTGTCGCGACTTTATATACGAGTCTTTTAATTGGCTTTCGATTAAATTCTACAGATAAAAGATATAGTGACATTTCTGAAAAGGTAGCTTTATCAACTTTAAATATATTCGGACCTATTATAAAATAGGTTCTCTTTTGACCATTAATAACGATTGATTAATCAATCGTTAAAGGGGGATTTTATGAGACATTTTCATCCAACCATACGTATTCGTTTGTTTCTTCAATTTATTTCTTCACTTTCAACAATGGCTGTACTTCCTTATTTAATTATTTATTTTTCAGGACAATTAGGAAATATGATCACAGGTATTTTATTTATCTGTGTGATGTTCTCCAATGTTTTAGGCTCTATATTAGGAGGCTATGTTTCGGATCGAATAGGAAGGAAGAAAATTATCGTTTTAGCTGAATTATTTATTGTATTAGGGTATACGGGTGCAGCATTAGCTAACTATACATGGGGGACATTTCCTTATGTAACCTTCGTATTTTTTATCGTCATCCAGTTTAGTAACGGGATGGTGAACCCTGTTTATCAGGCTTTAGTTATTGATGTTAGCTCACCTAATGAAAGAAAAACCATTTATACCTATTCGTATTGGTTACGTAATTTAGGAGTTGCGATAGGTAGTATAGTTGGTGCTTTTCTCTTTATGAATCATCTTTTTCTTTTATTAATAGGTGTTGCTTTTACGACGATGCTATCCTTACTCATCACACTACTTTTTATTAAAGAAACCTATCGTCCCTCAGCTAAACAAACGAAATCAAAGGCAAATCAGCCTTTTAGTATAGGTAAGGAATATCTTCACATATTGAAACATCGCTTTTTCGCTATTTTCCTGCTGTCTAGTTCAATGATTATAATGGTGGAAGAGCAATTAACCAATTATATTGGAGTTCGTCTGGCAAATGAAATACCTGAGCCAGTTTCGATAACGAACATAGTTTCTTTTGAAGTAGATGGGATTAACTTATTAGGAATATTAAAAACTGAAAATACGATTATCATTGTATGTTTTACTTTGTTATTAATGAAAATCATCAAAAGCTGGAATGAACGCTTTACGCTTATGACAGGACTGTTTTTATTTTTTGTTGGATATAGCGTGATAAGCTTTTCTACTAGTCCCTTGCTTTTACTAATTGCTATGCTAATCGCGTCGATAGGAGAAATGATGTATATTCCTATTCAGCAGACCATTTTAGCCAATATCGTTCCCGATTACGCTCGTAGTACATATATGGCTTTATACTCAATAGCCGTTATGGGTGGTGTAAGTGTTGCGGGAGTTTTTTTAATGATGAGTAACTGGTTTTCGCCGGTCATTTTAACGATAATCATTAGTTGGATAGGGATGACAAGCTTATTCCTCTTTTTCCAATTAACCTCTAAAAAGGCTTTTCTTAAGGCTGAGCATAAAGCTGTAGGCTAGGATTACATGTCATATGGAAAAGGAAAAAATAGAGGTGCATAATTGCACCTCACATATAATTGTTTATTGAGCCGTTAATTAAAATTAATTAATTTTTTATCATGATAAATTTCCTCTGTTCCTGCTTTCACTGCTTTTTCGAAATACTCACATTTATAATGAATAACTTCCATGGTTCGATTTAATTCCTCTAGCTGAGCTTTGACGGCTGCTTTTCGTTCTAAAAACATATTATATCTTTCTTTTAAGGTTGAATCGCCCTCTAGACTCCATGCTATAAATTCTTTAATTTCCTTTATCGGCATACCTGTGACCTTTAAGCATTGAATAATTTTAATCGCTTCAACATCCGATTCTCTAAATTTACGAACACCATTTTGAGAACGCTCTACGAAAGGGAGAAGTCCTTCCTTATCATAATAACGTAGCGTATGTATGGTAATATCAAGCTTTTTGGCAACTTCACTTATGAGATAGTTCATATCGATTCAATCCCCTTTAGAATTTTTATTGAAATAATTTTAACATATCTATTGACCTAGAGTTAACTTGAGGGGTTATGCTGTGATTATTGGAAACGCACTCATTCTATTTGAAAAGAGAGGTAAAAAAATGAGCTATCAAGCAGCTAATAATCGATATCAATCTATGAAATATAATCGAACAGGTAACTCAGGATTATTATTACCAGCCTTATCATTAGGTTTATGGCATAATTTTGGTGGAGTAGATTCTTACGAAAATGGTCGTAGCATGCTACGTCGTGCCTTTGATTTAGGAATTACTCATTTTGACCTGGCTAATAATTATGGTCCGCCACCAGGATCATCAGAAGAAATGTTTGGAAAGATCATGAAAACAGACTTAGCTCCTTACCGCGATGAATTAGTAGTCTCTACAAAGGCTGGCTACTATATGTGGGAAGGTCCATATGGTGAATGGGGTTCTAAAAAATATTTAGTATCAAGTCTGGATCAAAGCTTAAAGAGAATGGACTTAGATTATGTTGATATTTTCTATTCCCATCGACCAGATCCGAATACACCTTTAGAAGAAACAATGGCAGCATTAGACCTTATTGTTAGACAAGGTAAAGCTTTATATGTTGGTATTTCAAGCTATAGCCCAGAGCAAACAAAGGAAGCGGTAAGAATTTTGAATGATTTGGGGACGCCTCTTTTAATTCATCAACCAAGATATTCAATGTTTGATCGTTGGATTGAAAATGGGTTACAAGATGTTTTATCTGAAAGTGGAGTCGGCTCTATTGCTTTTTGTCCATTAGAGCAAGGGCTACTAACGAATAAATATTTAGGTGGTATTCCTGGGAATTCCAGAGCAGCAAGTGAGCATTCCCCATTCTTATCTGAAGCTGGAATTACCCCTGAAAAAATAGCAAAGGTAGAAAAGCTTAGTGAGCTTGCTAAAGAAAGAGGTCAAAGCCTCGCACAAATGGCTTTAGCTTGGGTCTTACGCGAAGGTAAAGTTACGTCTGCATTAATTGGGGCTAGTCGTGTTTCTCAAATTGAAGAGAATGTTAAAGCGTTAGATCATCTAGAATTTAGTCAGGACGAACTTACGCTAATCGATCAAATTTTAGCGAAATAATGGACAGAAGTGCTTGAATTAAATTTTAGTGCATAAAGAAGTGGATAGTTTTGCTCTTCACTTGCTTTCGTCTGCTAAATCATTTTTATTCTCAACCTAAAAACACGAGTCCGAACCTATCATCGGACTCGTGTTTATTTTTAAGAACTTTTCGTGCTCCAAATTTTTCTTATTAAGAAAATAATTCCAATTATTAAACTCACACCTATTAAACTAATAATGACCATTGTTGTCATTGATGGTGGAGATTGGTTCTGCTCATTGGCAACAGCGCCTTCATTTGTTGATTCTGTTGACATCTCAGTCTCAATCTCATTGATTTCCTCTTCGTTATTATCGTTATCATTTGAAGTCGCTTCCTGGTCATTTTCTGTCTCTTCGATTTGCTCTGTTTCTGTTTCCTCTTCGTTTTCCTCTTCACCTTCTACTTGCTTTTCTATTTTAGTCGTAATACCCGATGCTAAAATATAAAATTCAAAGGTTTCACCTGGTTCAACATCAGTAAAAAATAGCTGGAATATATCCCCAGCATTATGCTCTAAGCGATTATATTCTTGATGAAGAGTTTCACCCTGTCTTCTTCCGTATAATTGGTCCACATCTCCAACGGTTGTCACTTCAAAGGAAACCGCTTCATGATCAAGATCGGAATAATCAATAGAGGTTTCATTTTGAATGGCCTCCTCTAAATCTGGTGACGATTCTTTTTGTTCAATGATCTCCATCCCTTCTTGTTCTTCTTGCACGACCAATTCGATCTCTTTTGAGCTACTTAGCTGTGGTCCGCTAAACATAAAGGTTACGATGTCACCCGCTTGTAACTCATCATGGACGTAAATGGCAAATGAAAATTGACCTGCTTGATTAATGAACGGCTGCTGTTCATCAACGGAGGTAGCTATGCCGTCATATTCTCCCTCATGATAAAGTGTTAAATTTACATAAGGCATAGTCGTGCCATTGTAAATGACGGTATTTTCATAAATATCGGGTAAATAAATCTCATGCCCGTCAAGATCATAAGTATTTTCTGCTTTTACGTTATGTCCATATAGCGACATAACGCTCATTATAATCAATATTCCTAAACCAATAGTGCTTATATTTTTAAGGTGAATACTCAAATCGCTTCCCCTCCTATTGTAGGGAGGATTTCCCTTTTTTGGTATTCAACAAACCTTAAAAAGATTTTTCCGTTCAATAAAATTTGTTGAGCAGTCTCTTGTAACGAGGGTTGTTTATAAAAAAGAAGCTAATAAGTGAATGAAAAACGAACGTATCTTATAATATATGTTTTGAATGCTTGTGAATTCACTCGGTGATTGTAACGGTAGGTAGTGACTCCCAAAGGATGAGCGCAGTCTGAAGATCCACTCTGACGAAGCACTGCGGAGTTAGAGTTAGCTGAAGACAAGCCCTTGGGAAAGCCCTTGGGAAAGCATCTACCTAAAGTGAAAATCAAAAACCAAATCGTTCGGTTTTCATTAAAAGATGGGAATGGTGAAGTGGGGTTAAGTGAATAATACGACCATTCATTATAAATATGTCTTGAATGCTTGTGAATTTACTTTTTGATTGTAACGGTAGGTAGTGACTCCCAAAGGATGAGCGCAGTCTGAAGATCCACTCTGACGAAGCACTGCGGAGTTAGAGTTAGCTGAAGACAAGCCCTAAGGATGAGCGCAGTCTGAAGATCCACTCTGACGAAGCACTGCGGAGTTAGAGTTAGCTGAAGACAAGCCCTTGGGAAAGCATCTACCTAAAGTGAAAATCAAACCAAATCATTCGGTTTTCATTATAAGGAAATTGATTCAATCATTTTATATTTAAATTATAAGAATTAATAGATAGTAAGTGATATATAGTAAAGGAAATGCTGAAGCTTGGTTTAGAGGATGAAGTGAAACGATTGAAAAGTATTTAGCTTGCACATCTGTCGGTGATTAAATTTAGAAAAGAAATTTTTATGAAGTTTTTTAGGAATGAACAAATTTTATAGTAAATCCTTTAAACACTCGGTTTTTTGAGTGTTTTTTTCATTTTTTAGAGCGGTAAATCGCTCTTTTTTATTCGATTAAAAAATAAATCGACCTATTTATCCATTATTTTCACTATTTTGTACAGAATTTGTATAGGACTTTTTAGTTTAATGGTTTCTTGTATGAAAGATTGTAAAAAGAAAGGTGGAAAGTGATGAATAGTCGGAAATTAAGTATGGTGTTAGTGTTTTTGCTTATTTTTCAGACAATAGCTACATATGTACAGCCCATGAGAATTTCTGCTGAAGATTATACTCAAGGTTTTATTGATACGATAAAAATCGTAGATGGTGCTGGTCAGAATGTAGATTTGTTATCAACAGATTTAGAAGAAGTTTCTGTTCAAGTGCATGGGTCGACAGATGGAATCGATTTGTCGGATGGTTATCAACAAACCATTTCATTACCTGAACAGCTGAGTGTTGAGAATTTATCAAATGCTATTACTGATTCAAGCGGCGAGAAAACTTTAGGTCATTATTATGTCAACAGCAATGGAACCCTTAAAGTGGAGCTTGTCGCACAAGATGAAAACATAGAGGAATCCTCCCATTTTGTTTTCTCTGCTGTAATCGATCGTCCAGTAAGTGCTGAGGATGAAGAATCAGAGCAAGCAGAAGAAACAGCTCAAGAAGAAGCTAAAGGGGAAGCTTCAGAGGAGCTAATAGATGAGGAGTCAGAAGAAACGTTAGAGGAATTGGTGGATGAAGAGACTAATCCTACTTCGGATAGAGAATTAGAAATTATAGAAACCGAAGAAGAGGGCTCTATTACTACATTCTCAACAGAAGAGTTTGAACCAGTGATGAGTGAAGATGTTATTCATCAAGTGACATTTAGAATAAATGGCGTCGTAGTAGAAAACGAGGCCGAGGCTGAGGATGGAGATGATGTTTCTCTACGTTTTCAGCTTGATTTACCAGCTGGGCATTATTACGGTCCTGGTACGACATTGGTCTTGCCTTTACCAGATGTGTTTCAGAATGTGACCTTTCCAAATGGTATCGACTTTGGAGAACTAGGTACATTATCGATGAATGAAAATCATGAGTTAATCGTTACCTTTAATGATCAAATTCGTGATGAATTAGGGCAAGGGGTAGCGATTGATCCAGGCTCTTATTTCGATATTGGAGCGACACTTTCTGCAGCAGGAAAGGATTGGGTCGAGGATGTGGCTTTACCTGGTGGAGATATGATTTCCTTAACATTTAGACCTAAGGGTGGGTCAGCACTAGAAAAAGTCGGTACACCTGATCGTGATGGTAGAGATAGCCAGGAAATTGATTGGACTGTCAGAATGAATACCAATTTAGGTGATTCTAATGATACGTTGCATTTTGTAGATACACTCCAGGAAAATAATCATCAATTTCTTTCAGATTCTATTGTGGTGCAGGAAGTCATCGTTACCCCAACAGGTGAAAGAACACTGGGAGATATCGTTTCCGTCACACCGACGATTGCTGCTGACGGTTTATCCCTGTCGCTAGACCTTCCTAATAATCCAAGGAGAGCGTATGAGATTCGTTATAAAACGGAAATTACCGATCCGGGTGATGAAAATTGGGCGGAATTTGTGAATGAAGCGAGTGGAAGTGGGAGGACCGTCACAGAAACGGTGCGCTCGCAATATGGTGATCCATTAACGAAACAGCATCATGTAAATAACGATCTTACAACAGATTGGACGATTCGTTATAACTTTAATAACCGAAATATTCCACAGGCTCAAGCGATTCTTACCGATCAGTGGACGGTTTCAGGGGGAAGTAGTAGTGGAACGGCACAGCATGTACTAGTAAATGGTGTAAACGGTATTACTGTATATGAGGAAGATGGAACAACGGTTGTTGATTCCAATCAATATCAAGTTACAACAACTGCAAATGGCTTTACCATCCAATTTAATCAGGATGTTACGAAGCCTTATGTGATTACTTATAGTACTGAGCCGGGGCCAGATACGTATATTACAGATACGATGAGAATTCATAATACGGTTACACGTGAGGATAGACCAGATAATTCTGTAAACGAAACGGCTACTTATTCAAAAAATAACTTTATGTTAAATAAAACGAATAATGGCATTAATTATCAGGATAAAACGATTTCTTGGCGTATTGTAGCGAATCAAGCGGGTTATACGCTTGATGCCGGGACCGTACTCGATGATGTATTCACACATAGCAATTTAACGTTACGACCAGAAACATTGGTTGTAGCAGTAGGTGGAGACGAGTTAGAAGAGGACATTGACTATCGTTTAACTAACCTAGATAAGTCTGGTTTTCGAATTGAATTATTGAATGAAGTGAGTGAGCGCATAGAAGTAACCTATATCACGGATTATGATATAAGGGATGTTGGAAATAACAATCGTGAATATCATAATCAAATAAACATTATTGATTCAGGACTTCCTATTAATCCAAGTGATAGTAGCACAGTGAGAGTACGAGAAGAACAGAGAAACAGTGGCTATAAAAATGGTCATTATAATTACGGAACGAAAACCTTTCATTGGGAAGTAGGAATTAATTATAATCTGAACTCTTTAGAGAATGCGGTCTTTATTGACACGCTTCCAGAATCACAAAAAGTGTTAGAGATTTATAAAGAAAAATTAATCATTCATCCAAATGGAACGGTTACGGGTGATGGTGAAAAGGAACAAGTTGCTAATGAGGCTACCGAGGATCATGAAATTAGAGTAACTTTAGGTGAAATAGATGAAGCCTATCGAATTACTTATACGACCGAAGATGCTGACCTTACATTTGCGATGACACCTGACAATGTGCGAATTACAAACAAGGCACAGCTTTTAAATAATGAAACAATGGTTGCAGAATGGGAAAGAACCGTTACCGTTGCTTATACCGAAACTAGAATTGAAAAAGGTGTAAGAGACCCGAATTTCCCAAGTAATTCTAGAAATATTGAATGGGAATTGAAGTTAAATTATGGCCAGTCAGTATTAAGAAATGTTGTCATTACAGATGTAGTAGGAAAAGATGATGAAGATTATCCTAACCAAATGTATGTAGAAGATTCTTTTAGGGTGTATGAAGTTACCTTAACTGGTACAGGTACTACACCTACGGAAAGTAGGGAACTAGTTGATCCTTCGTTTTATACTTTGGATGTGGATAATAAGGAAGGAACCTTTGTCCTGACCATTAATCAAGACGAAATTGACAGTGCTTATTTAATTGTCTATGATACGTATTTCTTCGGTGAAAATGGTGCTGAGCTAAAAAATGATGTGACGATGTCTTATTGGAGCACGGAAGGAACACAAGGGCAAGCTGGTTTTTATTTAGCCAATTTCCGCCATGGAAATCAAGGCTCAGCCGCAAAGGTTAACTTTAAGGTGATGAAAACAGATGAAGAATCTAATATTCTATTACCTGGTGTAGCTTTTACACTATATAACGAAAACAATCGTAGTCGAGCTTTAATTTCAGGGGTAACGGATGATGAAGGAACTTGGGATATGGGCTTTCCGATAGCTGAAGGAACGTACGTTTTACAGGAAGTTCCATTACCCGGCTATCAAAATCCAGGTGATGTTCGATTTACTCTTGAAAGAAATCAAATTAATCCAGAGCACGGCTATCAATTAGTCGAAGTAGAGAATAGAAGAGGGCCTGTAGAAGCTGGAATGGTCCGTTTTGATGTAGAAAAAGTTTGGGATGGTGTTTCACAGGAGGAAGCGACCGTTCATTTAACGTTGGATGGTACGATTTTGGAAACGGCAATATTGAATGAAGAGAATGACTGGAAATATGTTTTCCAGGATGTCGATGAGCTAGATGAAAATGATGAGCCATATCTTTATGTTTTGGAAGAAGAAGAAATAGAGAATTATGAAAGTGTTATTACAAGAGATGAAAATTCGTTTACAGTTACCAACACATATATTCCAGAGCTGATTACTTTTGATGTAGAGAAAAACTGGATTGGTAAACGTGCGGATTCCGTAACTCTCTCACTTATGTTAGATGGTGATGAAGTAGAATCTGTGACATTAACAGAGGGGAATGATTGGCATGCTTCTTTTAGTCCAGTCGATAAAACGGATAAGTATCTAAATGATTTAGAGTATACACTGGTTGAAGAAGATATGACCTCCTATGCTTCTACTATTGTGAGAGAGGATCTTACGTTTGAAGTAACGAATACGTATATTCCAGATCAAGTGATATTTAATGTAGAAAAGATATGGAAGGGATCTTCTGAGGATAGTGTGACTGTCATTCTTATGCTAGGTGACGATGAAATAGAGACGCTTACGTTAAATGAAGCAAATGATTGGCAAGCTTCCTTTCAGCCAGTCGATGAAACAGATATTGATGGAAATGAGTTAGAATATGAACTAATAGAGGAACAAATAGATGGGTATAAAAATGAAATATCCAAAATAGACAATACCTATACAGTGACGAATATTCGTACTGGAGAAACATCTGTACCGGTAACGAAGTCGTGGTTAGATGATGAATCAGCAGACCGCCCAGAGTCGATTACCGTACACTTACTTCAAAACGGAGATCGCTTTGATGAAGCTGAGATCACAGAGATTGGAAACTGGCAATATACCTTTGATGAGTTAGAAGCTTACGATGAAGAAGGTCAGGCTTACACATACACGATCGAAGAGGAGCCTGTTCAAGGCTATGAAACGACGATCAATGGCTATGACATTACAAATCTACGAGTCGGCATAACAAGTGTTGAAGGTACAAAAACGTGGTGGGATGATGAGTCGGAAGACCGACCAGAGTCTATCGAGGTTAATCTCCTTCAAAATGGAGTCGTGATTGATACACAGGAAGTAACAGTTGATACCGATTGGACGTACCAATTTGAAAATTTAGCTCAGTATGATGAGCAAGGAGCCGCTTATCTATATACAGTGGAGGAAGTACCTGTTACAGGATATGAAGCGACCATCGACGGATATGATATCACCAATTTACGAGTTGGCACTACTATTGTAGAAGGAAGTAAAACTTGGAAAGATGACCGTGAAGCAGACCGCCCGGAAAGCATTTTCGTTAATCTCCTTCAAAACGAAGTGGTGATTAATACACAAGAAGTAACAGCTGATACGGATTGGAGTTATCAATTTGAGAATTTAAATCAATACGATGAGCTTGGAGTTTCTTATGATTATCGTGTAAGCGAGCATGGCGTACCAGGTTATCGCACTGAGGTCGAGGGCTATGATTTAACGAATATACGCTCCGAACAAATAGCGGTACCAGTAACAAAGGGTTGGTTAGACGATGAATCAGCCGAGCGCCCAGAGTCGATTACCGTACATTTGCTTCAAAACGGAGACCGCTTTGATGAAGCAGAGCTAACAGAGACAGGAAACTGGCAGTATACCTTTGAGGAGCTAGAAGCTTACGATGAAGAAGGTCAGGTTTACACCTACAGTATTGAAGAAGAGCCAGTAGAAGGCTATGAAACGACAATCAATGGCTATGACATTACGAATTTACGAGTTGGCACAACAAGTGTTGAAGGCACAAAAACGTGGTGGGACAATGAGTCGGAAGAGCGCCCAGAGTCAATCGAGGTTAACCTCCTTCAAAATGGAGTCGTGATTGATACACAGGAAGTAACAGTTGATACCGATTGGACGTACCAATTTGAAAACTTAGCTCAATATGATGAGCAAGGGGTCGCATATTTATATTCGGTAGAAGAAGCACCGGTAGCAGGATATGAAGCGACGATCAATGGCTATGACATTACCAATCTACGAGTTGGCACTACTCGTGTAGACGGAAGTAAAACATGGAAAGATGATCGTGAAGCGGACCGACCGGAAAGTATTATGATTAATCTTCTTCAAAACGGGGTCGTGATTGATACACAAGAAGTAACCGCTGAAAGAGATTGGAGTTATCAGTTTGAGAACTTAAACCAATACGATGAGCAAGGAATTCTTTATGATTATCGTATTAGCGAGCATGGCGTACCAGGCTATCGCTCAGAGGTCGAGGGTTATGACTTAACGAATACACGCTCGGAACAAACAGCGGTACCAGTAACAAAGGGTTGGTTAGACGATGAATCAGCCGAACGCCCAGAGTCGATTACGGTATACTTGCTACAAAACGGAGACCGCTTTGACCAAGGCGAGCTATCCGAAGCCGGAAACTGGCAGTACACCTTTGATGAGCTAGAAGCTTATGATGAAGAAGGTCAGGCGTATACCTACAGTATCGAAGAGGAGCCTGTTGAAGGCTATGAAACAACGATCAATGGCTATGACATTACGAATTTACGAATCGGCACAACAAGTGTTGAAGGCACAAAAACGTGGTGGGATGATGAGTCAGAAGACCGTCCAGAAAGCATTGTGATTAACGTATTGCAAAATGGAGAGGTAATCGGAACTGAAACCGTATCGGTCGAGAACGATTGGTCATACCAATTTGAAAACTTAGCTCAATATGATGAGCAAGGGGTCGCTTATGAATATACGGTAGAAGAAGCACCGGTAGCAGGATACGAAGCAATCATTAATGGCTATGACATTACCAATCTACGAGTTGGTACTATCCATGTAGAAGGAAACAAAACATGGAAAGATGACCGTGAAGCGGACCGACCGGAAAGTATTATCGTTAATCTCCTTCAAAACGGGGTCGTCATTGCAACCGAAATGGTAACATCTGATACGGATTGGAGTTATCAGTTTGAGAATTTAGACCAATACGATGAGCAAGGAATTCTTTATGATTATCGTATTAGCGAGCATGGAGTACCAGGTTATCGCTCAGATGTCGAGGGTTATGATTTAACGAATACACGCTCGGAACAAACAACTGTACCGGTAACAAAGGCGTGGTTAGACGATGAATCAGCCGACCGTCCAGAATCAATTACCGTGCACTTACTTCAAAATGGAGAACGTTTTGATGAAGCACAGTTAACAGAGAAAGGAAATTGGCAGTACATCTTTGAAGAATTAGAAGCTTACGATGAGGAAGGTCAGGCGTACACGTACACGATTGAAGAGGAGCCTGTTGAAGGCTACGAAACGATTATTAATGGCTATGACATTACGAACCTACGAGTCGGTACAACAAGTGTTGAAGGCACAAAAACGTGGGTAAATGATCATGAAGAAGTACGCCCAGACTCTATTATTGTTGAGCTTTATGCAAATGGGGATGAGGTAGCAACACAAACCGTAACAGAGGCTTCAGATTGGAATTATCAGTTTGAACATTTACCAGCTTATGACCAGAGCGGTGTTTTCATAGAATATTCTATTGATGAGGTTTCAGTTGCAGATTATACAACGACCGTTAATGGATTTGATTTGATTAATACGTATAACCCAGTAACGGAGGATGAAGAGCAAGAGGAAGAAAAAGCAGAAAATAATCAGCAGGAGGCCGTTCAAAATAATAAAAATGAACCAAAGGGTAACCTACCAAATACGGCAACCCATTCGTTTAATTATCTATTAATTGGATTGCTTATTGTAGGAATTGGATTTGCTTTGCTGAACATTAAAAGAAGAACCAGAAAAAGTCATTAAAACACTATCTTAAAAAGTGGGGCTTGGAAAGTTAATGGGATTCCATACGTTGAAGTCTTCCGGTTCTCCAGTAGCTCACCTACTAAAAAACAAAAGAAGAACGTGCCTCTTAAGGAACGTTCTTCTTTTTTGTCATTAATATATAAAAGGGCTATTTTTATAACGGTTGTACCATTGCTCTATTTCAGGATTAATCGGTAATTCCAAATCACTCATCGCTTTTACATATTGATAATATTGTTGATCAAGAAGCATTGTATTCTTTTTTTGGGCAAATATTTTCATTAGTGTGAAGCGAGCCTCTTCGTTCTCTGGATTGATTTGTAAAATCATTAAAAACCAGAATTCTGCTTGGTCAAGATTGTTTTCTAAATGATAAGCGGCTATTTTAGAAATATGTGTTAACCATTTTTTCTCTAAATGTATTCTCTCTTGGTCTACCCAAACATAGTCCATACTTTTTAAGTAATCCCCTTTATATAAAGCAGCAATTTCTTCATGCTGAGTAATGGTATGGGGTTCAATCGCAGGGGCATTTTCTAATCTTGATTGCCACACAACCTTATCAATCGTAGTGTTTTTTAATTTGAGTATATAACCACTTTGAATACTAGAAATTTCAATATATTCTTTGTATTTCGATATCGCTTGTCTTAATTGATAAATCGTCACATATATTTGAGATTTAGCTTTCTCTAGCTCTAGATGTGGGAAAAGTAGCTCTATTAAATAGTCCTTTGTCACAACCTGATTGTGATGGTGCAATAAGTATAAAAATAGCTGACATGCGTTGTGGGTGCGCCAACTAATCACCTCTGAAGGCTGATCCTGTAATTGAAAGGAAAAATCTCCAAGAACTGATATGTGTAATGGATGCTTAGTAGGAGCTATATCTCTATTGCTTGCTTTAAAATATCCTTCAATTCTTTCAAAGGTTTTTTTGAGCCTACTTCCGGTTACAGGCTTTAATAAGTAATCTAAGGCATTAATTTCAAATGCTTTAACGGCATATTGCTCGAAGCCTGTTACGAATATAATAGGGATATTTCTTTTTTCTTTCAAAATAATCTCAGCTAGGTCTAAGCCATTTACCGAAACCATTTCAATATCTGAAAAAATGACATCTGCATTTTTGATTTGCTGCTGTATATTCTCGGGATCAAAAAACGTATACTTACCTATAATATTAATATCTTTGATTAAACGTAATTGATGCTCTAAATAGTCTAGAGCTAATGGTTCATCATCAAATAATACGATATTCATAGAGTAATCCCTCCTCAAAAATACGGTAATCGTTTCATACGAGTATGATTGATTTTTCTCTTCTGGTACTCAAAAAATCCAACAAAAACTTAGATGAATCAGTTACCGGTATCCTCGCTTGACGTTGGTAAAATAAAAGAAATGAGAGTACCGTTCGGTTTCGCTGTAGAAATTTCTAACCCCGCTTTATTAAATCTTTTTAATCGCTTGTGCGCATTATAGATACCAACCTCTTTTGGGTTTTCTGAAGCAAGGATTTTATAGACTTTTAATAAATCGATACCGACCCCGTTATCTTGTATAGATAATCTGAGCTGCTTCTTTATTTCCTCTAATTTAATATCAATGCGTCCATCTTGTTGACGATTTTTTAAAACGCCATGATGTAAGGCATTTTCCACAAGTGTTTGTAATACTAACGGTGGAATGAATGCCGTACGGCTCGTCTTCATATGCCAATGAACCTCAAACTGAGCAGGAAAACGAATCGATTGGATGCTTAAATACGAGTTTACTAGTTCAATTTCATGTTCTAAAGGCACCAGCTGTTTAGTATTGTTAGAATCAAAACTACGATTGAGATAATTTCCAAATTCAAATAATAATTCAACCATGGCATCTTGGTTAGAGTGACCTAGTGAAGCAATAGAATTGAGCGTGTTGTATAAAAAGTGGGGCTTGATTTGTGCTTGGAGCCAAGCAGATTCTTTTGCCACCTTATCTTTAATCGCATGCTGTAATTGGATTAACGTACTAACTCGTGCTGTTAATTCATGACGCTCAACTGGTTTACATAGATAATCATTCGCCCCGCTTTGAAACCCTGTTGCGATATCACTTGGATGATTTAATGCGGTTAAAAGTAATATCGGTAAATCTGTAACAGTGAAGTGCTCTCTTATTTTTTTCGTTAACGTATAGCCCGACATTTGAGGCATCATAATATCGGTTATGATTAAAGAGTAATCATAGAGATTCTTCAATTTTAAAACATTCTCTGGATTGTCAAAGGTGGTTACATCGTATTGCTCTGATAATGCGATTCGAATTGTTTGCAAATTAATGGGGTTATCATCTACCACAATAATTTTTTCCTTCGATGTATCCGAATGTGTAAAAGGAATGGACTCAATAAAATGATTCGGTAATGAATAGGAGCTAGAATCAATGTTTTGATTTTGTTTTTCACTAATCGTTAAGCTGAAGGTTATTTTTGTTCCTTTATTCACTTGCGATTCGATCGAGAACGTACCTTTGTGCAAAGCGATGAATTCCTGTGAAATACTTAAACCAAGGCCGACTCCACCATGATCGTCATAATCGGATATATTGGATCCGCGTGTATAGGGATGGCTTATTCTTTCCAAATCCTTGGCTGGTATACCTATACCAGTATCTTCTATTGTAATAATCGCTTTGTTGTCTCTTTGAATAGCTTTAATAAAAATAGTTCCCTCTCTTGTGTACTTAAGTGCATTTTCTACAAGGTTAAATAACACTTGAAATAACCTTTGCGGATCGGCGTTTACAGCTGGGAAGTCTCTTGGTATCTGATTAAGGATTTTTATAGCTTTTCCTTGTGCGTATAGCTGAAGTACTTCAACAATATTATTACTCAAACTATATAGATAGGTTGGTTTTATGTCTAACGAAATATTATGGTCCTTTAAACGTGACATATCTTGTAAGTCGTTTAATGTATATTTCATATGATGGGAGACGTCTAAAGCTAATGTAAGCTCACTTCTTGTTTTGGAAGAGAGAGGTTTCTTTTCATCAGCAAGTACTTTCTCCAATACAACGATTACAGCATGTAAGGGGTTGCGAAGCTCATGCGCTGTACTTGCTAAAAATTGGTCCTTCTTTTTTTCGTTCTCAAGAATAATTTCCGTCTGTTTTTTATTCTCCTCTACTGTATCTGCATGCTGCTTAAAAAATAAAATCATGATAAAAATCATGGATAAAAGATAGTCGAGGGGATAAAACGGCATTTGAATGACATTAGATTTAAGTAATGCACCCCAAATGAAATTAGATAGATAAGAACAAATAAATAAAAAGATGAAATATCCATTATAATTGCCTTTAAAAATAGCTTTGATCGATAAAAAAAGCATAAAAATAATCGTTAATAAAAAAATCAAAAATTGAAGCATGGTCCAATAATGTATATATTCAATGGGAATGAAGATAGAAGCTATTAATAATGGATAAAAAAGCAGATTAGGATGATTCCATTTTTTAAAGGAAACCTGAAATATACTACTGCATAATTTCACCATAACGAACAAGGTAGCAATTAATAGTAACAGCAATAATCGATTTGCATCAGCTATAGAAATAGGTAGTTGAAGAATTACCTCATCATCAAGGATAATACTAGCTCCAAATAAAAGTAGCATCATAGCAAACAGTAGGAAGTTTTTCTTCCTAATATCCTTCAAAATAAAGTAAATGACTAGAGAATAAATTGCATGCAGTAAGAAGGTTATACTAACAATTAGCTGCATAGCATAAGCAAAGGTAGTCTGTTCTTCTATTACTTCTTGGCTACCTAAATAGACGTTGTTTGCAAGACCTCCACGAATAGGGAATTGCTGATTCGTTACATGAATAAGTAGCTCAATGCTCTCTTTCTCAGCCGGAATATGTACATGGAAGGGCCCCCGTATAAACCCTCTATCATTCAAACCATGATGTAACTCATTATGTTTATATATTGACTCTCCATTAACAAAAACTTCAGCTGCAGAAAAAATGCTGTAAAACCGTAAAGCTAAATGTTGATTAAAGGATTCTGGCAATTCTATTTGAAGCTGATAAGTACCTTGATTGATAGAATTCGTAGAATCGATTAATCCATTCCAATTACTTGGCACCGTAATCGTTTCTTCGGTCGTATGATTTTGGTTCGGATCAACCAGTTCATTAGGATAAAAAGACCAGTCTCCAGTTAGGTTTAGATATTTACCCGTTAAATGAATTTGAGTTAAATCCGCGACTCCGTTTTTTACCTCTACTTGCTCCACTGAATTTGAGTGGTAATCATACCAAAAAATGCGTAAACCTATGATTAAAACAACACTTATGAATGTGAATATGACAAAATATTTTGACGACCGCTTCAATGAAGCTCCCCCTATTTTCCATCCATTTTTTGTACAGAATTTGTACAGAACAAGGAAGTAGAATGATAGCTTAATAGCAGTTAAAAAGACTCATTGAGTTTCCCCTCAGTTTATCATAATTAACGAGAATGACCATACTGAATTTTTCACATTTTCATGATAATTAAAAAATAGAGAGATAAAGAAATCTTGTGTTAGAATGGTTTTTTTCCATTCATTTAACTTAAAACTGAAAGAGGATGAGGAATGAAGAGGCTTGTTTTATTTTTTATATGTTTGGGTCTGTTTCTTTTAGCAGGCTGTTTTAGTCGTCATGCAGATGCACCAGAGCCTATTACTCCTAACATTGAAATTCCAATATTAAATCAAGAGGCGAGAGCACCTATTGAGCAAATTATCACCACAAAAAAGCAGATGGCTCTCACCTTTAATGGATTAGCTGATGAGCAAACGATGGAGCAATTATTAGAGAAATTAAACACTTTACAAATCAAAGCTACCTTTTTCCTAAATGGACATGCTGTAGCTGAAAATCCAGAATTAGCTCAAAGGATTCTTGACCAAGGAAGTACGATTCAAAATAATACATTAAATCATGTTATGGTCGAAGGACTGAATTATGAAACGGCATTTCTTGAGATGAAGCTAGCGAATCGAGTTTTGAAGGAAAAAATAAATATAGAGCCAACCTATGTAAGAAGCCGTTCTAATGAAACAAGCCTTGAGTTTGAAGAGGCAGCGACTTCATTAAATATGGAGGTAGTCACTAGCACAATTAATCCTCGTGATAGTCAAATGCAGTCAGCAGAAGAGATTGCTGAATATGTAAAACGATTTTCAAAAAGAGGTTCGATTATCTCTTTAAATACGTACTTGAACCCGGAGGTTATTGATGCGATCGAATTGATTTATCATGATGCCGTTGAATCAGGTTATGAGCTGACAAGCTTGGAAGAAATGGAGCTCGGGAGTTATATGAAGAGTGAGCCAGTTGAAACGAACTCTCTTACACTCCATTCAAATACAGTTGAAACCAAACCTACTATTATTAAAAGGTTTGAAACGAATGAAAAGGAAATAGCCTTAACATTTGATGATTGGGCAAGTGATGAAACGCTCGAAGCTATTTTAGACATTTTAGATGAATATCAAGTAAAATCAACCTTTTTTTTAATCGGTAAAGGGGTAGAGGCTAGTCCTCAGCTTGCAAGATTGATTATCGATAGAGGACATGAGGTTGCGAGTCATTCTTATCACCATCAAGTGATTACGGAAATGGAAATCGAAGACCTGCAAGAGGATTTGGTTTTGAATGATCAAATCTTAACGAATGCTCTACAAGAAAAACCATTAAATTACTTCCGACCCGCACAAGGGTTAATCGATGAAGAAACAGCAAATGCGATTGCTGCTACGGGTATCGAATATATTGTACTGTATGATGTCGCTTCGTTAGACTGGGACCTGTCACGATCAGAAGAGGAAATCATTGAAAGAATTACAACAAGAGCAGAGCCTGGAAGCATTGTCGGACTTCATATATTAGATGGAGCTCATACCGTCTCTATTCTTCCTCAGGTCATCGAATACTTCCAAAATGAAGGCTATCAAATGAGGCGTATTTCGGAAATGATGAACGATGATAGAGCGGTTACGGAGGTACTATATGATCATTAAAGAAATACTGAGCAATCCTAAAAAGGATCGAAGGCTGCTCTCTAACATTCCTGATCCTTCTAGAAATGGATACGACCGAAGGGGTTTCTTTTCTAATGGAAAGCAAGCTGAGGGTGTAAACCAAGCATATCAAAAACGTTATGCTGGACAGCGATATTATGCAGAATTTCCAGTATCTCTAAAACAAATAACAAAAAAACAAAGTCATTCTTCAATCTGTGTCGATATTTCGAGCACAGGGATTTTATTAAAATTAGAGAACGATCATTTTTTTGACGGAAATGAATTAGAAGGAAAAATGAAACTGAAATTTGAAATTCCTGACGGCGTTATGCCAGAAGGATTTGAGTCTAAGGTATCTATTGAAGCAAAAGTGGTCAGGCAGTACACAGAAATAATTGATGAAAAAGAGTGTTATTTCGTCGCCTTAGAATTTGAACAATCTCTTTCAAATTATTTAAAAAAGCGCAGATGGGGATTGTCTATTTTTGCAGCGAGCTTATTTCTATTGTTTATCATGCTCCTTGTTCTTTTAATGAGAGCAGAAAGTGTGATTTATTTTAAATTTAATAAAATATTATATTTCTACAGTATCATGGCGGCTATTTTTTTATTAAGTCGATATATTTTTGGGTTAATGTATCGAAATATACCGGTGAACAAAAGCTTTGAGCCAGGGGTTTCAATTATTATTCCTGTTTTTAACGAAGAAAAATGGATTCACAGAACGATTCATAGCTGTATCGATCAGAGCTATCCTATTGATAAATTAGAAGTTATTGTCGTAGACGATTGTTCAAGCGATCAGTCTGTCGCAAAAGCTCGAGAGGCCATTGCTCAAATTAATCAAGAAGGAAAGCTATTTCGCACAAGTGAACGCTTAACACTGTATGTATTAGAAAAAAATTCAGGAAAACGTGAGGCGCTAGTAGAGGGCGTGAAGAGGGCGAAGCATGATTTAGTGGTGTTTGTTGACTCAGACAGCTTCTTGGAGCCGAACGCGATTTGCAATATTGTTCAACCTTTTCAGGACCCACAAATGGGTGGGGTCGCTGGTCGTACGGAGGTAGAAAATAAGTTTACCAATACCTTGACTAAGCTCCAAACGGTTCGTTATTATATTGCCTTTCGAATTATGAAAGCGGCAGAAGCGACCTTTGATGCGGTTACATGTTTGTCTGGTCCATTATCTTGCTATCGAAAGAGCTTAGTTATCGAGCATTCAGACGCTTGGTTAAATCAGCGATTTTTAGGACATCCAGCAACATTTGGTGATGACAGGAGTATGACTAATTATATTCTTAAAAGTCATCGAACTGGCTATCAGGACCAAGCGGTTTGTTCAACGATTGTTCCTTCTAGCTTTCGTATATTTCTGAAGCAGCAAATGCGTTGGAAGCGGTCATGGCTGAGAGAATCATTGCGTGCCTTCTCATTTATGTATAAAAAAGAACCCTTCATGTTTCTTTTTTTCTTTGTTGGTTTAATTGTTCCAATTGCTGCACCTATTGTAGTGACCTATAACTTATTATATGTTCCGTTTATTCACGGCATATTTCCGACTACTTTTTTAGTGGGCTTATTATTAATGGCCTTACTTTTAAGCTTTGCTCACTTAATGTTTAAGAAAAGTAAATTATGGCTCTTCGGACTTGTTTTTGTTCTATATTATGAATTTGTTTTATTATGGCAAATGCCTGTTGCTTGGGTAACTTTTTGGAAGTCAACATGGGGAACGCGAGATACCCCTCAAGATGTACTAGAGCAGCAAAAAAAACAAAGGAAAAAAGATAGAAAACAGACCGAAAAGATGAAAGAGGGGGCGTAAATAAATGCCACCAAAAACAGCAGATAAACCTTATAATTGGAAACGTAAAAATCGCAGGAAAAAGGTTAAGGTGGTGCTTCAACTCCTTGTCATCTCTTTTATGTTCGTCATGATAGCCCGGTCCATTTTTATTTTAAGCTCGTATGAAGCATTATCAGAGGGTGAGTTTACCAATACAGAGGGGTTTATCTCTTTATCCTATTTTGGCGTTGATCGAACAGGTTCAACGAATCATATATCAAATGATGAATTGAACAGACATTTAACACTGCTGAAGGAGCAAGGTTTTGAAACGATTTCACAACAGCAAGTCATTGATTTTTATCAAAAAAGGAAGCCGTTGCCAGAAAAGGCACTGTTTCTCTCGTTTGAGGATGGACGAACTGACTCTAGTATATTCACTCAAAAAATTCTAGAAAAGCTCAATTATCAAGCAACAATGTTTACTTATACCGAAAAGCTACAAACAAAGGATAGTAAGTTCCTAAAGCCCTCTCATTTAAAAAGTATGATGAAAAGTGGATATTGGGAGCTCGGGTCGAATGGACATCGTTTAGAGTATATAAATATCTTTGATAAAGAGGGGCAGTATTACGGTGAAATGGAAGAAAATGCATGGCCAAATAAAACCTTAATAGAATACTACAATCATTATTTAATGGATTACCTAAGAGATGAATATAGTATTAGCAAAGAAACTCGTCATGAAATGGAACAACGAATCAAAGCCGATTATGAAAGCATGGAAGAAAGCTATCTGCAGTATTTTGGTGAAATGCCTAAGTCCTATGCGATTATGCATGCAAATTCCATGTACAATAACATGGATTCTTCCGTTGAAGCCATTAATGAAGAGATGATAGAGAAGTTGTATGCTCTTCATTTTAACCGTGATGTGCATGCTTTTAATAATTCCGAAGAGGATATATACAATTTAAATCGACTTCAAGTAGCGCCACATTGGCCGGTTAATCATCTACTCATGAAAATGAAATATGATTCAAGCTCTTTCTTCTCTTTAAATTTTGAAAGAGGAACTGAAGAAGTCGCTGATATGTGGCAGGTCGAGAATGGGGTTGGGGAATTTCAGTATCAAAAAATGATATTAACCTCTGAGCCAAACGAAGAGGTAAAAGCAACTCTAGAATCTCCCTTACCTAATACCTTCAACATCTCTCTTCAATTAAGTGGAGCCGTTGTAGGCAAACAAATGGTTTCCCTTCAATCTTTAGATGAGAAAACGGAACTAACGGTCATTTTGCAACAAAATAAAATATATGGCTACTTAAGCGCTAAAGGAACGGAGCAATTGCTATTTGAAGAAAGTCTTGATGAAATAGCTTGGAGTGGAGAAGATTATTCATTCCATAAAGCAACACATTATGACTATATCGAAACCCAAGCAGGGTCAAGAATCAATCAAGATGATTATCCAAGTACTTTGATGAACAACCGGAAAATCACTCTAAAAATGGATGAGGATCAGCTTCAAATAAAAATGGATGCTATTCCGTTATATGAAGGTGAATTCTCCTCTTCAACTAAAGGATATACATTATCACTTGGTGGAGAGTTTATACAGCAAGAAACCTCTTCTGAGCAATATGTGGATACGATTTATGATTCCATATTTGAACAGATTGAGATGGAAGCAGGAGAAAATGTTCAATATATTGAACCGACAAAATCGAAAACCTCCTTTTATCAACATAAGATATCACAATGGTTTTCAAAGTTAATTGATTTCTTTGTTCAAGAGTTTTAAAAGGGAGGAATTAGATGTCAGCTCGCCATTTCTTACTGATTGGTCTTTGTAGCTTGATACTTGCTAGTTGCCAAGCTAATGATCATAGCAGCATGAATGATAAGAAAGAATTGCAGGAGGCTCTCCACTTGACTACTAGTTTGTGGGTCGTTGACTGGCAGAGTGAGGAAAGTTTACAGGATGCAGAGACCATTAGTCATTCCCTTCATAACCTTATTTTATTTGGCACCTATTTCGATGAAAATGGCGATTTTTACCAGCCTGATTCAGCAGAAGAAATGGTAGAAACGGTTCTAACGGAAAAAGAACATCAATCATCAGTGTATCTTTCTTTTGTGAACGACCAATTTATGGATGATGGGACGATTATTCAGAAAAACCCAGATTTATTAGTGAATATTTTAGAGACAGATTACAGTAGAAAAGAACATATCGAGCAAATACTATCATTTGTTCATGATAAACCTATTGATGGAATTGAAATGGATTATGAAAAAATTCCTACTGAGTACAAAACAGATTTTTTTCTATTTACAGAGGAGTTAGGACAAGCGCTTCAGCCTCTTAACCTTTCTCTAAGAGTGGTTTTAGAGCCTGGATTTTTACCTGAAGAAAATGAATTACAGGAGAGCATCGATTATGTAGTGATGGCATACAATCTATACGGTTTTCATAGTGAACCGGGTCCTAAGGCAAGCTATGAATTTCTTGAAGTTTTATCAAAGAGATTTCCTAATGATTTAGGAAATATCGGAATGGCGTTAGCGACAGGAGGGTTTAGCTGGCAAGGGGACCATGTACAAGCTTTGTCTGAACAGGACGCTTTAGCATTAATTAGTAAGCATGAATTGACCCCAACGCGAGATCCAAATAGCGGTGCAATGACCTTTACTTTTATAGAGAATCATCAACTAGTTGAGGTATGGTATGCAGATGGCATTACCCTTAAATCGTGGGTAGAGTATTTAATGGAGCTGGATGATTATCGTGATTTTTCCTTTTGGCGTGCAGGTCAATTAGCAGAAAGTACATTAAATCACCTAGCAAATTTAAACGAGGATGTTATGAAGGAGAAACGAAAATGACAATAAAGCAACCCGCTCATATTGCCGTCATTGGGTTAGGCTATGTGGGGATTCCTTTAGCAATCGAATTAGCTAAAGAATATAAAGTAAAAGGCTTTGATATATCTCAGGAAAAAGTTCAAATGCTTCAGGCAGGTATTGATGTGACGAAGGAAGTAGGAAGTCAACGGTTAAGAAGTACATCGATGGTATTCACGTATCATTTAGAAGATATTAAGGTCTGCAATGTATATATTATTGCTGTACCTACGCCGATACATTCAGATAAAACGCCTGATTTAGAGCCTGTAAAAAGTGCTTGTGAGATGGTAGCTTCAGTCTTAAAAGTAGGAGATTTAGTTATTTTAGAATCAACTGTTTACCCTGGCACAACGGAGGAAATTTGTATCCCGCTTCTTCAGGAGCTGTCGGGATTAACGCTAGGGAAGGATTTTCAAGTAGGATATTCACCCGAACGAGTCAATCCTGGAGACCAAAAATATAGTATACGTGACATTGTAAAGGTGGTATCTGGATCGGATGAGGAAGCATTAGAAAGAGTAGATGGGATTTACTCCTCTATTATTGATGCAGGAACTCATCGAGTCTCCTCTATAAAAGTAGCAGAAGCCGCTAAAATTATCGAAAATGCCCAAAGAGATATTAATATCGCCTTTATGAATGAGCTATCGATGATTTTTAATAGTATGGATATTGATACGTCCCAAGTCATTGAGGCAGCGTCTACTAAATGGAACTTTCTAAAATTTTATCCAGGGTTAGTTGGCGGGCACTGTATAGGGGTAGATCCGTATTATTTTATATATAAAGCTGAGCAATTAGGCTATCATTCGCAAATAATGACGGCAGGAAGACGAATTAATAATTCGATGAGCTCTTTTATCGTAAAAAATATCGTCAAAGAATTGCTCAAAACAGGAAATCATTCTTTAAAGAAAATTGGCGTATTAGGAATGACCTTTAAGGAAAATTGCCCCGATTCACGTAATACAAGAGTCATCGATGTAGTCGAGGAACTTCAGGAATATGGTGTCGAAGTACTCGTATACGATCCAATCGCTGAACGAAAAGAAGTGAAGAAATCGTATGGGATCGATTTGGTCGAGAAATCACAATTAAAGGAACTAGATACAGTCGTCATTGCAGTGGCACACGATATCTTCAAAGAAGAATGTCCACCTAATCAATTGAAAAAGATGCTTAGAACCGATTCTTCATTGATTTTCGATTTAAAGTCTCTTTACGCCAATAGTGATTTAGAAAAGCACCAATTAATAGCATGGAGACTGTAAGGATCTAGGTAAATAAGAGTATGAAGTGAATTCCTTAACATAAAGTTGCAAATAAAAGGACAAAATGAGATTAGCTAAACGGGTTGTATTGGAAGTTTCCAATATGCTAATTAGGAAAATATTTGGTTTTATGGGATAAATTCATTGAGATGACGCTTATTTATTAGGTTGATTGGTTATTGACAAACGATTTTGTAGCGTTTACAATATCATCAAATAATAATATTTTGGGATTGTAACTGCATTGGGCAGGCAACACCTAAATAACCGTTAAATAAGTGTACTTTATACTTATTTGGTTATTTGGGTGTTTTTTTATTTTTAGGAGGGAGCATCGTGCGTATAAAGAAAATTTATAATAATAACATTATTTTGGCTCACGATGAAAAATCAGTTGAAAAGATTTTGTTAGGCAAAGGAATTGGCTTTGGAAAGAAAGAGGGGGATGAGGTTACCGAGGAGAAAGTGGAGAAGATATTTACCTTAGAGACGAAAGAATTAGTTGATAGCTTTGTTAATTTAGTTCATGAAATTCCGATAAAGCATTTTGAGCTAACAAATATTATTATTAAAGAAGCTGAAAAACAATTAAATACAACATTTAATGATAGTATCTATATTGGTTTAACGGACCATATTAATTATGCTCTCTTCCGCCACAAACAAGGGGAGCATATACGAAATGCGTTTTTATGGGAAATCAAAAAGTTTTATCCTCAAGAATACAAGGTTGCTCTTCATGCACTCGAAACCATTTATTATTATGAAAAGATTAAGTTAACAGAGCATGAGGCAAGCTTTATCGCCCTACACTTTGTTAATGGTCAAAATGTAGAATCAGATATCGATATAAAAGGTAATAGGGAAAATGCCGTTATTTTAGATATCCTAAATATTATTAAATTCCATTTTAAAATGGAGATAGAAGAAGATTCCATTAATTATAGCCGATTTGTGACTCATTTAAGATTTTTTCTAGAAAGAATTAATGGGCAAGTACGATATGATTCAGATGATAATCAATTGTTTAAGCAAGTAAAAGCTAAATATACAGATACTTATCAGTGTATATTAAAAATAGATGCCTATTTTCAATCAAAGATGAATGTTTCCATGACTACCGAGGAGCAATTATATTTTATTCTTCATATTAATCGTTTAACAAATAGGGAAAATCAAATAAGATCTCATAACGGATTGTAACTGCTAGGCAGGCAACACCTAAAATGATCTTGTATGAAAGAAGCTTGTATTGTCATGCTTTCTTCATGCTTGCTCGTTCTAGGTGTTTTTTAATGACCAAAAACTGGAGGGAAGAACCATGAAATATACAGAACTCGCTAAAGAGATTCTTGAGCAGGTTGGTGGGGAAAAAAACGTATCGAATCTAGCTCATTGCGTGACACGTTTACGATTTAATTTAAAAAATGACCAGCTGGCTGATTTAGAGAAAATCAAGCAAATTGATGGTGTAGTTGGAAGTGTCAATAAAGGTGGACAAGTTCAAGTGATTATAGGACCTCACGTGAAGGATGTGTTTGATGAGGTTAATAAGCTTGGAAATATGAATAGTGGTGAAAAGCCCGAGAAGGATGATAAGAAAGGCTTTGCTAAGGTATTAGATATTATAGCGGCCATCTTTATCCCGATTGTTGGGGCATTAGCTGGCTCTGGGATGGTTAAGGCGATTTTAGCGTTAAGCACAAACTTTGGCTGGATGACGACTGAATCTCAAACCTACTATATCTTAAACCTGATGGGCGATGCCGTCTTTTATTTTCTACCGTTCTTAATTGCCACTACAGCAGCGAAGAAATTTAATACTAGTCCATTGCTAGCGTTAGTGTTCGCAGGAATTCTACTCCATCCTGACTTAACGGCTCTTAGAACAGAAGGCTTGGAAGCTTCATTTTTAGGAATACCAATTAAATTAGCTGTTTACTCATCATCTGTTATTCCGATTATTTTAATTGTATTGCTTCAATCGTATGTAGAAAGATTTATGCAAAAATACACGCCAAATGTTGTCAAAATCTTTGTTGTGCCGATGGTTGTTATCCTTATTGTAGGACCAATTGGATTAATCGTATTAGGACCAATAGGCGCAATTATCGGGGAATATTTAGCACAAGGCTTTACGTTTTTAGATGAAAGAGCAAGCTGGTTAGTACCATTTTTAGTGGCGACCTTTGCACCATTTATTGTTATGACAGGGATGCATTACAGCTTAGGTGCTGTGCAAGCAACACAGCGTGCAGCGGTAGGGTATGGATCAATACTTACACCAGCGACTTTGTCTTATAATATGGCACAAGGTGGTGCGGTGATTGCCTTCGCTGTAAGAACGAAAAACAAAAAGCTAAAAACATTAGCTACATCAACAGGTTTATCTTGTTTTATGGGAATAACGGAACCAGCTCTTTATGGTATTACCTTACAGCATAAGAGAACATTAGCATCAACAATGATTGGAGCTGGGGTAGCTGGTTTGTATGCAGGGATTACAGGAATTAAAACCTATTCGGCAGGAACCTCCAATATATTCTCTCTACCCATTTACATGGGTGGAGATACAATGTGGAATTTCTATAATGCAATTATCACACTGATTATTGCTATCGTTGTTGGTTTTATTGCTTCATTAGTTTTATTTAAAGAGGATGAGCAAAAAGGTGACCAAGATGGAGAGAAACAAAATGAAAGTCATTCGAGTGTGAAGCTGAATGAAAATATGAATAAAAAGACAGAAGTCTACAGTCCTTTAATTGGAAGTACCGTTCCGTTATCAGATGTAAATGATGATGCTTTTGCGACGGAGGCGATGGGGAAAGGTATGGCCGTATCACCAACTGAAGGTAGTGTGTTCGCACCATTTGATGGCAAAGTTGCTATGGTATTTAAAACTAAGCATGCTATTGGGTTAATAAGTGATGATGGATTAGAGCTTTTAATTCACGTTGGAATTGACACAGTGAAGCTGGATGGGCAATTCTTTACAACTCATGTTCAAGAAGGTGACCTTATTAAAAAAGGGGATACCCTATTAAGCTTTGATACCGAAAAGATTGCAGAAGCAGGTTTTGATTTGACGACACCTATCATTGTCACGAATACTGGTCAGTATTTAGATGTGGTAGAAGGTGACATAGATACAGTAACGAATGATACGGTTTTGTATACAGCCGTTAAATAATTTTAGAAAGGATTTTTTATATGACTGTCTTTCCAAAAGATTTTTTATGGGGTGGTGCAACAGCCGCCAATCAATGTGAAGGAGCCTATAATAAGGGGGGAAAAGGATTATCTGTTCAGGATGTGTTACCTGGCGGAATATTTGGGCCGATTACAGATGGTCCAACAAAGGATAATCTCAAGCTAGACGCGATTGATTTTTATCATAGGTATGAAGAAGATATTAAGCTGCTTGCCGAGATGGGCTTTAAGGTATTTAGGATGTCGATTGCTTGGACTAGAATATTCCCAACAGGGGAAGAGGAATTGCCAAATGAAGAAGGCTTGGCATTTTATGACCGTGTTTTTGATACATGCCGAAAGTACAAGATTGAACCATTAGTTACGTTATCTCATTACGAATCTCCTCTATATTTAAGTAAAGCCTATGATGGATGGAGAAGTAGAAAACTCATTGATTTGTTTGCTAAATATGCAAAAACAGTTTTTAGACGTTACAAAGACAGCGTAAAATACTGGGTAACCTTTAATGAAATCAATGTCACCTCACATATTCCTTTACTAGGTGGGGGGGTGCTTACACCAAGAGACCAATTGACTAAGCAAGATATGTATCAGGCTGCTCATCATCAGCTGGTCGCAAGTGGATTAGTGACCAAAATAGGTAAAGATATTAATCCAGAATTTAAGATTGGTTGTATGGTAGCTTCGGCTCCACGGTACCCTATGACTTGTCATCCGGATGATGTCACTTATGCGATGGAAGAGCAACAGGAGCTGACTTTATTTGTACATGTTCATGCCAAAGGTGAGTACCCTTACTATACAAAGCGATTATTTGAACAAGAAGACATTACATTAGAGATAACGGAAGAAGATAAGCAGCATCTAAAGCATACGGTCGATTTCATTTCGTTTAGCTATTATAATAGTAAAACAGTGGCAAAGGATCCGTCTAAATATGAATTAGCACAGGGAAATCTTTATCGAGGTTTACGAAACCCTTACCTTGAGTACTCAGAATGGAATTATCCTATTGATCCACAAGGTTTGCGATATATTTTAAATTTCTATTATGAACGCTACGAGCTTCCGATGTTTGTTTCAGAAAATGGAATGGGAGCGATCGATCATCCTATTGAAGAAAATGGTACTTTGACGGTCGATGATAATTATCGAATTGACTTCCATAAAAGTCATTTAATAGAGGTCGGAAAAGCGATTCAGGACGGAGTCGATGTATTTGGATACACCTCATGGGGATGTATTGACCTAATTAGTGCAGCTTCTGCACAAATGGAAAAGCGTTACGGCTTTGTTTATGTTGATCGTGATAAAGATGGTAACGGAACGATGAATCGTTATCCGAAAAAATCATTTTACTGGTATAAAGACGTCATTTCAACCAATGGTCAATCGTTGTTTGATACGAAGGATTAAAAGTAATATGAAAAACAAAAGTATTTTGCCCCACTAGTTAGAGAAAATCTAGCTCGTGGGGTTTTTAGGTTATAGAGAATGGCATCGTCAAATCAAAGGTCTCAAAACGATATTTAAGGGCAAATGAGGCCGGGACAAAACTCACTAATAAATAATTATACTATTCTAGGTCCCCGCCTGTTCGCTTACCCAATACACTTCGCGTCCGGTGGGGTGGCGCCGAACTAACATTTTTTAAAAAAGTGGATTTCGGCATGGCCACTACTTCTCACTGGAGTCTCCGTGTCTTGTGTCCGCTAGCTTACGTCTTTCATAGGGAATCTATCCGTTCAAAAAAACCTCCTTTTTCCAAAAAAGGAGGGATCATAGTTCATTATTGATGTTTGCATCCATTACACATTTTTTCGAATTTCTCTAAAGTGATGTTTTAAATCAGATTTTTTCGCAGCAAAATGCTATATAATTAAGAATTTTTTATCTGGCGAATCATTGAAAAAATCTGACCTCGGTGATTGGCTTCATGTTCGATTAGGTGATAAATCACCCATTCAGGTGTAACGTTGTATGTGTCGAATGTCCGTGGGCGGCGATATTCAGCTAGTGACATTTGTTGAAAGACTATATGCAACCTTTCTCTCACTTTTCGAAGTCTTAATAAATGAAATTCAATCGAGTCACCCGTTACCATGGAAAGCTTTTTATCCTCGCCGTGAAAAGGGTATGGAAAGAGCTCTAATAGGTCAGAATCAAAATTTTCTTGCTCCAGAACCTCAACAAATAGCCAATCTGCTTCAACTAAGGCTATATGATATAACAAAGAGCCAATTGTACTTTCTTGTTCCATAGGTTGATCGAGTTGATGTTGATTTAAAGGGCTTATTTGTTTGATTAGCTCGTTGCGTATATCTTCTAAGCACCATACCCAGCGACTAATATCAGGCTCTTTGAAGCTCGGGTCAGTATGAACGAAAAAGTTATCTTTTGACATAGTATAAGGCTCCTAATCTTGGATTTGCTCTAAACGATCTTGGTATTCTGATAATTCTTCCTCTGTCTCACTCCATTCCTCAGCATGCATGTTCATGATTTTTCCGTTAAACACCTCAAGGATGATGTTTACATTCTCCGTATCATTTACTAATAAGAAGTTAAAAATGGGAAGACCCATTTCTTGTTGGCTAATGACACTTATTTGAGAATCGGCTAGTCTCTCTAAAAGTGGATGTTCACTCTTCGCTAAAATAACATCTTGGTATTCTGCTGTTACATATTGTAGAGCTCGCTCTAAGTCACTAGCTTCTAAAGCAGCCATAAATTGCTCGATCGTTTCTGAATGTGCTTCCATTGTGGAAAGCTGCTCTTCTTGATTAATCTGCTCTCTACTTTCTTGAATAGATTCTACTAATTCAGATGAAACGGGTTGGGGTCGATTAATTTGTTCAGTGAATGTCGGTACAAAACGAGCGATTAATGCTAGACTTATACCAATCATTAATAAATAGACAGGCCAGTTGCTAGACTCTTTAGGGTATTCCATTATGGTAGAGTTTGACTTTTGTTGAGTTTCATTTTTTTCAACTGAAATAACTGCTTCTTCATTGCTTGAGAAAACTTTTGAATCTGAGTCAGGCGAGTTAGTAATCTCTCCTATTTCCTTACTACTTGTATCCTCTTCACTCAAGTTAGTAACTTCGAAGGTATCAACGGATGTATCAGGTGCTATATCTTTTAATTTTTGCTGAGTACTTTCTTTAATATCGTTAAGATTGTCTGAATTCCAAATTTCTGCTAGTTGAGCTTCAAGCTCTTCAGGAGTTAAAGATTTTGGTTTTTCTTTTTTGACTAGCTCACTTTTATCTCGATTGTCACTTTCCTTATTAGATAAAGTCCGTTCAATTTCTCTAAACTTTGATCTTCTCTCAAGATCTGTTTTAGATTCCATATCCCTTTTATCATGCTTAGAGAAGCCAGCCTTCTTTAAAACTTTTTGTGAAATAGTCATACTGGCTATAGATAGTAACAAAAATAATCCGAAAATAACTAAAAAATGATTTTTGAAGATGAGATACATGCTAATAATCTCTATAAGCAAGACAATCATAGGAATATTCCACTTTCCTTTTGAGAGCTTAAATATCCAGCTACTAGGTATCCTAACAACTGGAATTAGGAAACGGTTTAACCGATGTTTAAACCGAACAAAGCGATTTATAGTAGGGTAAATTTTTTCATAAGAATACCGAACGTTCTCGTCCTCAGGATTTATCTCCATCGCATTTTCAACAAACAATCTAGCTTTATTAAATTTGTTTTCTTCATAGGCTAATTCGGCAAATCTAAGTAAATTGTGATTTGGATCTGCTTGAAAAGCTAACTGTTCATAAGTCCTAGCTTTTTGTTTGTCCTTTAGATGGTAATGCAAAAAGACTGTGTAAAACCCTAAATACTCAGCATTGTGAGGTTGGAGTTTTATAGCTTCTTCAAAATGCATATCAGCCTTTTTAAAATCTAGTAAAAAGATATATAGATAAGCGGCTTCTATGTGAAAATCATGCTCATTCGGATATAATCGTAATGCAATATCTAGTAATTCTTTTCTAGCTTGAACATTATATTGATAAAGTCTATAAATTTTAAGAGCTAGCCCAATTGAAATATCACTTTCTGGTCCTACCCTTAATGACTCATGTAACCAATAGAATATCTCCTCTTCTTGATTTAAGTGTTGATAGTGAAAGGTCATCAAAGCATATCCAATTGGACTTTCTGGGGTGTCACGAATCACTTCTTCTGCTTCGGCTTTTGCTCTATCACTTTCCCCTCTTGAATGATATAACTTTATTAGATTCACTTTACCTCGATACGAATAACTGTAATCAGAAGACATTTAACTCATCCTTTTAGTAGATTGTGAACGGATATATAATCTAACACATCGCGATACTCATGGTTGGCATCACTGAAAACGGCATAATTTTTTGCAGTAGCAAACCAATCGAGCGTCGTTGGTTGTCTCTTTTTCATTGAGGTTAACAGGTCTTGATTAGTTAATGGTTGAATTTCACCTGTTTCAAAGGCTTTTGCTATCGCTAAATCTATCGCATCTTTTATGACATATTCTAAGTCTGCACCTGAAAAGTGCTCTGTATATTTAGCAATTAAATCTAATTGAAGGTCTTCCTGTGGTTTGCCATCAGTTTTTATAGATAATATTTCTTTTCGTCCATCTAGGTTTGGTGGAGGCAGGAAGATGAGAGAGTTAAAACGACCAGGCCTTCTTAAGGCAGGATCTAGATACCAAGGAGTATTTGTAGCTCCGATTACATACATCCCTTCGTTATTAGATTTGGTTCCGTCTAGTTCCATTAATAATTGATTAACAAGAGTTCGCTCGTGATGACTGTTCATCGCTTGTCGATTACCACCAACCGCATCTAGCTCATCTATAAATAATACACAAGGAGTTTTTCTTCTGGCATCCTCAAAGAATTCATGTAAATTTTGTTCTGCTTCACCGGACCATTTTGATAGAATGGAAGGTAAATCTAAATGTAGGAAATGTGCATGAATTTCGCCGGCAATCGCCCGAGCCAAAAAAGTTTTTCCACACCCAGGAGGACCATAAAAAAGTAACCCTCCACTTAACTCCTTTCCATAGGCTTTAAAAACTTCCGGTGATTGAATCGGTAGGATAAAATCTAGTTTAACTTTTTTCTTTACCTCTTCTAGTCCACCAATATCTGCAAACGTTTCTAGTTTTTGTTCAAGTTCAACCATTTTATTTTGCTCTTTATCAAATGAAATAACTTTAAGCTTAGAAGGTTGCTCATTATGATTCATTTTAAAATCCTCCTTACAGTTCTAAAAAATTAAAATAAGACTTGTTTTTTGGTAATTGAGTGAATTTCATCATTGCTCTATAAACGAATAAAACCGAACGTTTCTTATAAAATATGATTTAAACGTTTGCGAATTAACTTCTTGATTGAAACGGTAGGTAGTGACTCCCAAAGGACAGTGTGAAGATCCACTCTGACGAAGCTCTGCGTAGTCAGAGTTAGCTGAAGACAAGCCCTTGGGAAAGCATCTACCTAAAGTGGAAATCAAAAACCTAATCGTTCCGTTTTCATTATAAGAATTTGTTATTTTATAAAAAATGTTATAATTACCTAAAAAGTACCAATAAATAACTGTATATAATTTTAGATCAATTTTAAAGATTTAATCAATCTATAACCTTATGAGAAGTTTTCGTGTCATTTTTTAAAATTAAAAAGAGTGAATCAAAGGACTTAGGTATAAATATATAAAAAGCTCAATAGAAATAATTAATCTATTTTTAGAAAGACTAGTTGAATCACTTAAAAGTCCAGTTTAAAGCGATATTTAGTGATATTACCATATTAGGTATTAATAATGATGTGCATATTGAGAACTCTTTTTGGGACGTTTCTCCTGAAATATTAAATTCTATAAGAAAGGAAGTAGAGTTTCGTGAGAAAAAAAGAATTGGCATTTTTTTGCATTTTTATTTTCTCATTAATAGGCTGTCGTGATGAGGGACAATCTGTAGAATATTTATCTGTAAATGATAAGAAGGAGGATTTGCAAGAATTAATTAATATTCTTATTGAGGTTCATCCAGATCCTAAACGAAATATTGGAGATTCCGAGTGGAATAGGTTAGTAAAAGATTTGCAGGATAGCATAAAAGAACCTAGAACAAAAGACGAATTTATGATAGAACTAATGTCATTTATACAGAATATAGGTGATGCTCATACCTATTTGCTACCAAAAGAGATTCATGATGAAAAGATATTCCCTGTTAAGATTGAAATGTTAAAGGAAGGTCTAGTTGTTTCTGATACTTTCGATCATCAACTAAAAAAAGGTGACCTTATTGTTAATATAGGTGACCTTGAGTTAGAACAATTGACTAATCATATGGAGAAAATTGTTGCAGCAGAAAATCAATATTGGAAGCAAGTGATGATTGGTAATTTACTTAATTTTGAATTTGTCTTGGATTATTTAAAAGTATTAAAAAATGGGAAAGTTGCAGTGCGAGTAGAAAGAGAAGGAGAATTTCTCGATATTGAAGTTGAATTGATAGAATTTGAAACTTTTCAGAATCTTGTTATGAAACAAAATAAATCGTTTGATTGGAAATTGTTAAGTCACGATGATATAAGATACGGATATTTTAAATTAAATCAGTGTTTATGGAATGATGAATATAGAAACGAATTAGCATCTTTTTTTAAAGAAGTTGATAATCAATCAATTGAACGGATTATACTAGATTTAAGGGATAATGGGGGTGGAGATTCTCGAGTTATTAATGAATTCATCACATATCTCGATATTGAAGAGTATCCTTTTTTTAACAAAAAGTGAAATACTCGGAACTAGCAAAATTACAAAGAGGTTATTCTATAGAAATTGAGAATGAGCATAATGACGGTCCAGTTATGATTATTAATAATAAGAAAGTAGATTCTCTTTATGGCGGTGATATCATCGTTTTAATTAACTCGCATACGTTTAGTTCTGGTTATCTATTTGCAGAAATTTTAAGTAATCTTAAGCAGGTAACGATAGTGGGATCACCCGCAGGTCAAGGAGGGAATAGTCAGTTTGGTGATTTATTAATGTACGAATTGCCTCATTCTCACGCTCAGGTCTACCTCTCCCATAAAGAGTTCATAATGCCCAAAACATATCCTGAGCATATAGATGCATTATATCCAGATATTCTAATAGAAAGAACCAGAGAAGATGTCCTTTCCGATGAAGATCAGATATTAAAAAAGCTTTTGGAGAAGTTAGGTTGAAATGTACAAAAAAAAGCTAGTGGTTTTTCCCACTAGCTTCCTTCATATATACTTACAGCTCTGAACCATTCGTTGCGATGACACCTTGATACCAGTAGAAGGAATCTTTTCTACTTCTGTTTAATGTTCCATTTCCTTCATCGTCTTGGTCAACATAAATGAAGCCGTATCTTTTTGACATTTCAGATGTAGACATGGAAATCAAATCGATAGGACCCCACGATGTATAACCAATTAAATCAACACCATCTTTAATAGCTTCCTTCATTTGCTGAATATGTTTTTGTAAGTAGTCAATACGATAAGTGTCATGAATGGAACCATCTTCTTCTACTTTATCATAAGCTCCTAATCCATTTTCTACAATGAATAGTGGTTTTTTATAGCGATTGTGCATATCACGTAGAGTAATACGTAAACCCTTAGGGTCAATTTGCCAGCCCCAATCGGATGTATCTAAATATTGGTTTTTGACCGCATTGGATACTAAATTACCAGCAACTACTTCATGCTTTTCAGGGTCCACAGCAACTGATTTGGACATATAATAGCTTAATGAAATGTAATCCACTGGGTATTGCTTAAGAATTTCATCATCGCCAACTTCCTTTTCAATGACAATGTTATTTTCAGCAAAATAACGATTCATGTAAACCGGGTACTCACCAGTAGCATGTACATCTGTATAGAAAAGATTTAAATCGTTCTGGTGTAATGCAAGCTGAACATCATCTGGGTTATTGGTAACTGGATACGTTTGAGTTCTAGCAAGCATGCAGCCTATCTTCATTTCAGGATTAATTTCGTGGGCTATTTTTGTAGCAAGTGCACTCGCTACAAACTGATGATGTGCTGCTTGATAGGAAATTTGAGCTTTCGTTTTATTTGGAACTTTATCAATCAGTACTCCTCCTCCAGTATATGGAGAGTGTCCGATCATATTAATTTCATTAAAGGTAATCCAATATTTCACTTTATCACTATAGCGGTTGAATACTGTTTCTGCATATTTCGTAAAGAAACCGATCACTTCACGGCTATACCAGCCATTATATTTTAGAGTTAATGAAAGAGGTGTTTCATAGTGAGATAGAGTAACAATAGGTTCGATGTCATATTTTTTTAATTCATCAAACACATTATCATAGAACTGTAGTCCTTCCGCGTTTGGTTCTGCATCGTCACCATTTGGAAAGATTCTTGCCCAGTTGATAGAAAGTCTAAACGCTTTAAGACCTAATTCAGCTAATAAAGCAATATCCTCCTTGTAACGATGATAGAAGTCAACACCATATCGTTTAGGGTATGTATCTTGAATTTCTCCCTTTAATACTTTCTCGATATAATTTGAATCCACATCAATGGCGAAATTCAAACCTCTTTCACTTTTAGGGACATAAGGGACCATATCGGCTGTCGTAAGTCCTTTTCCTCCAATATTATAGGCACCCTCGACTTGGTTAGCTGCTGTAGCACCACCCCATAAAAAGTTAGCTGGAAATCCATTCATATTCTTGTTCATTACGATTGCACTCCTTTTATTACATTTTTAAATGAGGGTGCGCAATGAAGCGCACCTCATTTATTAACTAAAGCTAGAAAAATTTATTTAATGAGCGTTAATAAATGCTCTCCCTCAAAGATAGGACCAGATTCAGTAATATTCAGAACATCTAAATATTCATTTGTATTTGTAATAATAATCATCGTTACCGTTTGTATCCCTGCTTCACGAATCGCTTTTCGATCGAACTCAATTAATGGCTGGCCTACTTTAATTTGTTCAGATACGTTTACGAGAGATTTAAAGTGCTTGCCTTTAAGTGATACCGTATCAATTCCAATATGGATTAACACTTCTTCACCGTTAGCACCTTTAATTCCAATGGCATGGTTAGAATCTGGTAAAACCGTTACTTCTCCATTAATTGGTGCAACAATACGATCTTCATCAGGCTCTATTGCTATTCCTTTACCCATAATTTCACCAGAGAAGGTAGGATCAGATACTTCTTTTAATGGTACAAGCTGTCCTTTCATTGGTGAAAGAATATCTGTTTTTTGGCTATCTGTAGATGTGGTTGTTGCATTAGTATTTTTTGATTCAGTAGATTCTGTTTGCTTGTTGTTAGTCGCTTCATTTCCATCTGCAGGAAGGTCTTTAAAGCCCAATAAAACGACTAGTAGAAACGCTCCAGCAAGAGCAGCAACAAATAGAATACAAACAAGTATTAAGTTAAAAGCTTCACCAGAAGGATTCGCAAAGGTTGGGATGACGAATATACCTGGTAGACCACCCATTACGAATTTCTTCAGACCAAGACCTGCACCAACGGCACCTAGAATACCTGAGACAATCATTGCATAGTATAGTGGTCTTTTTAATTTCATATTAACCCCATACATAGCGGGCTCGGTGATTCCACATAAAGCGGATAAACTAGATGAAAATCCTAATTGCTTCATATTCGAGTTTTTCGTTTTAACAGCAACACCTAATGCAGCACCAGACTGTGCTATGTTATTAATAAGCATCATAGGAGTTACAATCGGATCAAATCCAAAAGTTGCAAAGTTTTGTAAAGCTATTGGAACAAGGGCATAATGCATACCTGTCATAATTAAAAGAGCCATAAATCCAGCAATTAAAAATCCTGCAACAGGTCCAGCTACATCAAATAACCAAATTAAGCCGTCTGCAATTCCATTACCAACAAACGTTCCTGCTGGTCCAATGAGCCACAGTGTAATCGGAGCTGTGATGACTAACGAAAGTAATGGTGTAAACATAAGAGTAACAGGTCCTGGCATCCAAGACTTGATAAAATTACTCACGTACTTGAGTAAAATAACACCTATAATGATCGGTATAACAGAAGATGAATAGTTAATAACTGGTATTGAAACGCCTGCAAAAAGTGTAAAATGCGTAATTTCTCCGCCTGCAACCGCGTTTACCATCGTTGGGTATAATAATGGCGCGGCAAGAGCAAGGGCTACATACTCATTTGTTTTTATTTTACGAGCCGTTGAAACGGCAAGGAAGAATGGTAAGAAGTAGAACAGTCCATCTCCAATCATATTGAAAACTTGATAGACTTCACCAGTATTATCTAACCAACCTACGGTTACAAATAAAGCTAAAAAACCTTTCAATAAACCTGCTCCAGCAAGAGCTGGAATTAATGGCGTAAACACACCGGAAATAAAATCAAAAACGCTAGATACAGGACCTTTTTTCTCACCTGTTGATTCATTATTACCACTCGTTTCAACAAGAGGCTCTACCTCTAGGAATACATCAGCTACTTTATTACCAATAATGATCTGGAATTGGTCACCTGAGAACTGAGCACCCATAACACCCTGTAAATTTTTAATTTCTTCCATGTTTACTTTGTCTTTATCATTTAGAATGAATCGTAAGCGAGTGACGCAGTGCCAAGCTTGGTCTACATTATTTTTACCGCCAAGTCGTTCAACAATTTGTTTGGCTAAATCTTTATGAGCTTTCATCGAAACTCTCCTCTCTTTTGAAAAAAAAATACCCAAACAAACAGAGCTTGTATGCTCCTTTTTGCTTGGGTAATGCCTGATTATAAAATCAGTAACAATCCACAATGAATCCATGTATTAACTTTTGTTTTGATTAGTTAAACGCCAAATATGAAGAGCAAGATATAGTTTCTCATTTGGCGTTAATATCCAACCGTACTTTTGTTCAAGAAATTTCGCAATTTTATCGACGGCTTCATAAGAGCGCGGATACTTTTTTTGTGCAATATCCAAAATCGTTGCATCCACTTCTTGGTCATCTATCTGATTTGCTTGAAATTGCCGGATGAAGAAATGACGTAAATGAGAAATAAAACGAATATAATTTAAAGATTCTTCATCTAACTTCATTTGATAATGATATTGAATAATTTCAATAATGCGGTTAATGACCTCTGTCATTTTTAGTGTTTCTTCAATCTTGGTCTTTTTCGCCTGCTGGCCATTCACAAAATGGTAAGTCAAAAAAGTTTCTTCACTTTTGGGCAACAGCACATCTAGAGTATCAAAAACAAGGGTAATTGCCTCTTTAGCCGCTTTATATTCTTTTGGATAAAGATTCTTTACTTCCCAACGGTTTGTAGAAATATAATCAAGTTGTTCATTCGCTCGTTTAATAGCGAAATTAAGATGATCAGCCATGGTTAAATAAATATTATTCTCAAATGTACTGCCGATTGATAATTCAGCATTTTTAACCACTTGTACGGAGACATCTAAAACATCAGGGTCTATACTATCTAAGACCTCCATTAACGGTCTTCGAGCTATTGAAGGCTCTGCTACAAACTTGCGATCGATGTCATTTTCATCAATCTGGTCACCTTGATTCTTTTGATAGCCTACGCCTTTTCCCATCACCACCCATTCAAGTCCAGAGAGATCTATAACTAAAGCCACGTTATTATTAAAGGCTTTAATATACCTCACCTTACTTCCCCCATCTCTTAAAACAAAAAAATCCATCTTAAAAATACAAAGGTGTCTTTTCAAGAACAATCAAGAAATGACAATCCGTATTTTTAACATGGTAATGCCTGATCGAATCAGTAACAATCCAATTATTTAATTGATGACTTTAATTTATCATCATATGTAAGCGACGTCAAATGTTTTTTTATCCTTTTTTTAAAACATTTTTTTCCTTTTATTATTGCATATATTGAAAACCTTACTGTAACAATATTCTTTGTTATTATGATTCTAATATAATGATCTTTGAAAAGGACGAGACTAGACACTAGATTAAGGAATTAATAGTTGTAAAGTACTCAGATGTTCGCTCCCTCAAGACACTTCGTGTTTGGTTCGGCATTGCCACTACTTCCCACTGGAGTCTCCGTGCCTTGAGACCGCTATCTTACTCTTGCAGAGGGAATTTACTCATTCAAAAGAACCCTCTTTCAAGATGGAGGATTCTTAGTTTGTTTTCATGTTTGCTACCATTACATACCAAAATAAGTTTTGCTTTAAAGAGCTTCTTATCAAAGTTTATTTTATTGAAATAAATTGAAGGTCCTTAATTGAAGTTATAATGAAATAGTAATATGCATCAGGTTAAAAAGGCTTTTATAGGCTATGGTTCGCTTTTTCTACTCTATGTCCTCCAAATTCATTTCTTAGTGCGGCAACGACCTTTCCTGAGAATGTATCTTGATTTAAGGAGCGATAGCGCATAAGTAAAGACATGGCGATGACAGGTGTAGCCGTTTGTAACTCAAGTGCTGTTTCCACGGTCCATTTACCCTCACCCGAAGAATGCATGATTCCTTGGATTTCTTCCAAATGTTCATCAGCTTGAAAGGCTTTTTCTGTTAGCTCCATTAACCATGAACGAATGACAGAGCCGTGATTCCAAACTCCTGCCACTTTTTCATATGAAAAATCAAACTCACTTTTTTCTAGAATTTCAAACCCTTCGCCGATAGCTGCCATCATCCCATATTCAATGCCATTATGGACCATTTTTAAAAAGTGGCCGCTACCAGCTTTTCCAGCATATAAATATCCATTTTCAACGGATGTATCTTTAAAAATAGGCTCGACCATTTGCCAAGCGATTGGATCTCCTCCAACCATGTAGCATGCTCCATTTCTAGCTCCACTCATTCCTCCAGAGGTTCCAACATCCATAAAATGAATTCCTTGCTCTTTTAGCTCACTATATCGACGAATCGATTCTTTATAATGAGAGTTTCCAGCTTCTATTAAAATATCTCCTTTACTCAATAAAGGGCGTAGCTCAGTTAAAATGGAATCAACAACGGAATGTGGAACCATTAGCCATATGACCCTTGGTGCAGATAATGATTTCACTAAGTCTTTTATCGTCAGCGCTTCTTTAGCTCCGTAGCTTTTTAGCTGTTGTATTGCCTCTTTATTTACATCAGTTGCTGTTATTGTATAGTTTTGGTCAATCAAGTTTTTACCAAGATTCATGCCCATTTTCCCTAGACCTATTAATCCTATATTCATGTTCATTTCTCCTTTTTTAAGTAAATTTACCACCATTTATATCCATGTTTATTTACTAAGTCATCAGCTTCTTTTGGTCCGTTAGAGCCAGCTTGATAAAAATTAAGGGGTATCTTATTCGTATGGAAGTTCTCTATAATCGGTTGAACCGATTTCCATGCTAACTCGACTTCATCCCAATGTGTAAAATAGGATAAATCACCCTGAATGGCATCAGCTAATAAATATTCATAAGCCTCTGGGATGTCTTTATCATTAGATGAAAAATTCATTGTAATCGTTTCTAGTTCACCAGTTATCGGATTTTTGCTATTTAGCTGAAGCGATATCCCGTAATCAGGGTTTATATGAATGGTTAATAAATTTGGTTTTGAATTAGTCTTTTTTTCATGATTATTTAATACGTTTTTGAATTCTATGACGATCTTCGTCTCTTTTTTATTTAATCTTTTTCCTGTACGAACGAAAAAAGGAACTCCCTCCCATAATGGATTTTCAATAAAGAGTGAGGCAGCGAAAAACGTTTCAATATTTGAACTTGAATCAACCCCCAATTCATCTTTATAGCCTTTAATACAGGGAGCTTTTGTATACTGACCACGAACCACATCATGCTGATTCTCTACTCGAATAGTTTCCATTAATTGAACTTTTTCGGCTCTTAGTTTTATAGCGTTTCTCTCATCTAACATAGTGACTGCAGTCATCATGATCAGTTGAAGCATATGATTTTGAAACATATCTCTCACGGCACCAGCTTGCTCATAATAAGAAGCTCTTGAGCCTACGCCGACTTCTTCATTAGCGGTAATTTGGATATTTGCGATCATATGTTTATTCCAAAGAGGTTGTAGCATAGGGTTGGCTGAAACAAACGTTAGTAAATTTTTGACCATTGGTTTTCCTAAGTAATGATCGATTCTAAAGATTTCATCCTCTTGAAAAGCATTTTGAACGATATCATTTAACTGCTGAGCCGTTTTCAAGTCGTTACCGAAAGGCTTTTCGATTATCACTCTCTTCCATCCACTAGTATTGCTTAAATTACTCTTCTTAATGTTTGTGGTAATCACATTAAAAAGCTTCGGAGATACGGATAAGTAAAAGATTCGATTTTCTTGAAGGTTATGCTCACGTTCAACCTTTTTTACTAATGTAAGTAATTTTTGATAGCTCGTTTCTTTTGTTATATCTAAGCTTATATAGGTAATACTTTTTACAAACTCCGCTTTCTGAGCTTTATCATTAACAGAGTGCCTTGAATATTCATAAAGGGAATCGATCACCAATTCTTGAAATTGCTTATTAGACAGTTCCTCTTTGCCAATTCCGATAATAGAAAAAGCTTTTGGTAGCTTTTGATTTCTGTATAGATTAAAAAGAGCTGGGAAAATTTTTCTTCTAGCTAAATCACCTGTTGCTCCAAACAAGATAAATGACATGTTCTCCATTAACAAACTCATCCTTTTTCTAGAAAATCTACTTACTTTCTGCTGCCAACATAGTATAGTCCCTATATACATTTCTAGTAAGTACGCACTTTTTTTGCATATAGTGCCTAGATGTATACTAACTTCTTTTTAAGTAACTATAAAAAAAGAGTCCACCTACTAAGATATAACTCTTTGTAGATGAACTCTTTTTGTTCTATTCCGTCTCTAAAACATTTTTAATATAATCCTTGCCCCACTCATACATAGCATCAAGAATGGGCAATAAATTTTCTCCATGCTCTGTTAAAGAGTATTCGACCTTTGGAGGAACGACGGGATATACTTCGCGATGTAATATATGATGATCCTCTAATTCTCGTAGTTGATTGACGAGCATTCTCTGCGTAATACCTGGCATGAGTGCTTTTAATTCACCAAACCGTTTCGTACCTTCCTTGCCTAAATGCCAAAGTATCAGCATCTTCCACTTCCCACCGATAACAGATAATGTTAGCTCTTTTTCACAGTTAAACGTTCGGTCTTTAAAATTAGGCATATCAAACCATCCTTTTCTTGATTGTGCACTCCATAGTATACTTTTTTACACTATATGTGGAAAATGTGCGTACTTCCATAATGATAATGTACTTAGTATAATTGCATCCAGACAGTTAGTAAAGTATCGCTAGCTGTTAATTGATTATAAAGGAGTTTTTCAAATGAAATTACAATTAGCGTTAGATCTTGTAAATATACCGGAAGCGATTGAGCTTGTCTCTGAAGTTCAAGATTCCATTGATATTGTCGAAATAGGAACACCTATCATTAATAGCTTAGGTCACGAAGCGGTTCGTGCAGTGAAAAAAGCTTATCCAAATCTAACAGTATTAGCAGATGTGAAAATTATGGATGCTGCTGGTTATGAAGTGCAACAAGCTTCAGCTGCTGGAGCAGATATCGTAACGATTCTTGGTGCTGCTGAAGATAGCTCCATTCGTGGTGCGGTCGAAGCCGCTAAAAAAGAAGGTAAAGAAATTTTAGTAGATATGATTGCAGTAAAAGATATTGAAACGCGTGCAAAAGAGCTTGACCAGCTAGGAGCAGACTACATCTGCGTACACACTGGTTATGACCTTCAAGCAGAAGGTAAGGATTCTTTCGAGGACTTAAGAAAAATTAAATCGGTTGTTAAAAATGCTAAAACGGCTATCGCAGGTGGTATCAAGCTTGAAACACTTCCAGAAGTAATCAAGGCTCAACCAGACCTAGTAATTGTTGGTGGAGGAATTACATCTAAAGACGATAAGAAAACAGCTGCACAAGAAATTAAAGCCCTTATCAACAAAGGCTAATAAATGAACACAACTCAATATCTTGAGACGATTATTCAGGAATTGCATGGTACTGTGCACAGTATCTCCGAGGATGAAGCGAACCATCTAGTTGAAGCTATTTTAGCAGCGAAAAAAGTCTTTGTAGCTGGGGCGGGGCGTTCTGGATTCATGGGGAAATCATTTGTGATGCGCATGATGCATATGGGTATTGATGCTTATGCAGTCGGAGAAACGGTAACAGCAAACCTTGAAGAAAATGATTTATTGATTGTCGGGACAGGCTCAGGAGAGACGAAAACCTTAATTCCAATTGTTGAAAAAGCGAAGAGCCTTGGCGGTACAGTGGCTGCAGTAACTCTTTCTCCGGATTCAACGATTGGAAAGCTTGCGGATTTGAAGGTTATTCTACCAGGAGCACCTAAAGACAGAGAAGAAGGTAACCAATATGAAACCATTCAACCAATGGGCTCTCTTTTTGAGCAAACCTCCCTTCTTTTTTATGATGCAGTGATTTTGCGCTTTATGGAGAAGAGAGAGCTGAACACAAAGCAAATGTATGGTAAGCATGCTAATTTAGAATAAAAAAATGGAACAAAACCACCTTCAAAGCTCTACTTTCTATGTAGTCTTTAGTGAAGGTGGTTATTTTTTATACATGCTCCTTCTATATACCTACCTGCAAAACGAATCATTTATGTAATAACTACTAAATAAGCGGCGTCTTTGCATTTAGGGGTATGAAAAAATAATGCTATCCAGTATAATCCATAAAAGGTAAAAAGGAATAATTATATAGATGATGATGACAGAGTAGGGGGAGATAGCATGAGAAAATGGTATATGGGCTTAATCGCTATTTTTATTTTAGCTGGCTGCTATCAACAAGGGTCACAACCTGAAGAGAACACTACGAATGAGGTGGTGGATTTAGCGGAAATAACCATTCCTGATACGGTTTTCCAATCTGAAAAAACCGATGCTTCTATTAGTGAAGAGGAAATGAAGCAAAGTCTACAAACCTATTTAGATAGTAGTGCGAACTTATATGAATTACGAATTCACTTTGAAAATTTCTTAGATATAGAGCATAGTCTAGATACAAGTGAGCTTGAAAAGCTTGAAAAAATTAATGCTCTATTAGAACAGAATGATCATAATTTCTCTGATTTTATATCCAAAAATACTTTACCTGAAGATTTTGCAGAAGAAACAGAGCATATCAGTCACTATATAACTGCTCATAATCAATATCTTATTCAATTAGACCAAGTATTTAATGAGTTATCAGATGGTGAGATGACGATTGAGCAACTTGAGTCGTTAGCTAATGTTCCCGAAATATTAAATGGTCGCGAACAGCAAAAAATCGAGGACTTTCTAAAGGAGAAAGAAATCCAAACGAATGTTTTCGAGTAGCCATGACAAATTTGATTTCAGTATGAGGGAGCTAATTAATTGCCTATTATCATAGGGCTTCCTATTATATAATCTGATAATACCCACTATATCTTCACAATAGCTTAATATTACGTTAAAGAAATTCATTTAGAATGAAGCCGATAACAAAAAATTGATAAATGGAGGTAATCATTTAATGAAAATAACTAATGACTTCAATTCAGTTTTTATAACCTATTTGTTAGGTTTACTCATTTTAATAAGTTTTTTGGTTCCATTAAATAGTTATGCAGCAGAGAAAGAAAGTGAAGATTTTACTTTAACCATATTACATATGAACGATACTCATGCACATGTTGAACAGCTTCCAAGTTTAATATCAACCATACAAGAGGTGCGTAACGAAAGGCCTGATTCTCTATTATTACATGGTGGAGATGTTTTTTCGGGAACTCTTTATTTTAATCAATTTAAGGGACAGGCTGACCTCGCTCTAATGAACTTGATGAATATTGATGCCATGGTTTTTGGTAATCATGAATTTGATTTAGGTTCTTCAGAAAACGGTCAACAATCTTTAGCTAAGTTTGTTGAAGGTGCTAATTTTCCTTTTCTAGGAACAAACATTGATTTTTCAAGAGATGCTTTTATGAGTAGTAAGGCACAAAAAACCTTTACTGCTGCACCAGAAGCTGGACAAGCTTACGACGGAATCATTCAAGAGATTGATGGAGAGCAGGTTGGTATTTTTGGATTAACAACAGAAGAAACGGCTGATATTGCTAGTCCAGTTAACGTAACCTTTTCTGATTATATTGAAGAAGCACAACGAGCAGTAGATTCTTTTAAAGAGCTTGGTGTTAACAAAATTATAGCGGTAACACATCTTGGCTTTGATAGTAATCCTCAGGTAGGTAATGATATATTGCTTGCTCAGCAGGTCGACGAGATTGATGTTATTGTTGGTGGACACTCTCACACAAGATTATCTGAGCCCGTAATGATTGAAAGAGATTTACAGGGTAATGAAAAGGACCCGACTTTAATCGTACAAGCGTATCAATATGGGAACTTTTTAGGTGATTTACAGGTGTCATTTGACGGTGATGGCATTATTAAAGAATATAGCGGTCAGCTTTTAGATACAAATGAAAGAGAGCCAAATCAAGAAGCGCAAACGATTTTACAGCCCTTTAAAGAAGAAATCGAAGCTTTAGCTAATCAGGAAACAGGAGCAATTGCTCAGAAAAGATTAAACAACCCACGCCTTAGTGATAGTGAAGTGAGTGTCCGAGCAAACGAAACCGAATTAGGAAACTTAATTACTGATGCTATGCTTGCTAAAGCAAAAGAGCAGGTTCCAGAGGTACAAATAGCGATGCAAAACGGTGGAGGAATTCGTGCTGCAATTGAAGAAGGGCCGATTAGGGTTGGTGATATTATTGCAGTTTTACCATTTGGTAACGACCCGACCGTTGTAGAGCTTTCTGGTGCGGAAATTAGAGAAGCTCTTGAACACAGTGTTCGTTTAGCTCCTGAAGAAAGTGGTGCTTTTCTTCATGTAGCAGGGATGACATTTACTTACGATAGTACGAAGGAGCCAGGCTCCCGTATTGTTTCAGCTTTAGTAGATAATGATGGTGTTTACGAAGAAATTCAAGATACTCAAACCTACTTAATTACGACCAATAATTTTACTGCAAAAGGCGGAGATGGATTTGATGTCTTCGCAAGAGCCTATGAAGAAGGAAGAGTAAGAGATCTTGGTCAGATCGATTGGCAGCAGCTTTTAGATTATCTGGTAGCTCCAACTTATTTAAACGGAGTGGTTAATCCGGTTCTTGAAGGAAGAATCGTTGACACAATGGGAGTAATTGATGAAGAAAAACCAGAGCCAACACCAGAACCAGAACCAGAACCAGAACCAGAGCCGAATCCAAATCCGAATCCAGTGGAAGATGATGATGAAGATTTAGAGGATATCACGAACGATGATTCTACCGATGGTGGAGACAGTGGTTCGAATAATAGTGGTGGAGGAAACCATACTAACGACCAAAACCATTCAGACAATCAGGATCATGATAAAGGAACTGAATCAGACCAACTTCTGCCGAGCACAGCCACGCAAAATTTTACAGCTTTTGCCCTTGGAGCTCTTTTACTCATTATAGGCTTAGCGATTGTGATTATCGTACATTATAAGCATGAAAAAGCAGAAGCTTAAACGAAACAATGACAGAGCATCAGCGACACCATTTATAGGTTGTCGTTGGTGTTTTTTTGTTCATTCTTCTAATCTTGACATAATCTTTACATTTTCTTGTTATACTGCAAATAAAGTAAATTGAGGAGCCTTTTTATGAAAGAAACTATTCTAATAGTAGAAGATGAACAAATACTAAGAGAAGTGCTCGTAGACTATTTTCTAAATGAGAATTTTAATGTTCTAGAAGCAAAGGATGGAAAGCGAGCTCTTGAATTATTTGATGAGCATAAAGTTGATTTAATTATATTAGATATTATGTTACCGAAGTTAGATGGCTGGTCTGTTTGTAGGAGAATAAGGAAACATGGAGCTGTTCCAATTATTATGTTGACCGCTCGTTCTGATGAGGAGGATACATTATTAGGCTTTGAGTTAGGAGCAGATGATTATGTAACTAAGCCTTACAGTCCACCAATATTATTAGCTCGTGCCAAGCGATTATTACAAAATTATAATCAAAAAGGTGCTGGACATGAACAGCTAGTATCAATGAATGGATTAAGCATCGATTTTGCAGCTAGAGAGGTGAAGGTAGAAGATACCATTGTTAAACTGACGAACACGGAATTTGAAATATTGTCTTATCTCGTTCAAAATATCGGCATTGTTATTACAAGAGAACAATTGATTATTAAGATATGGGGTCACGAATATATAGGAGATGATCGAACGATTAATACACATATACGTAATTTACGCTCTAAATTAGGGGAGAAGGCGGGGATGATTAAGACCATGGTTCGCCAAGGCTATAAATTTGAGGATTTATCATGAGAAGTCGAATTGTCATAAAATTATTTACTTTAACAACCTTACTTTGTATATTTATTCTCGCAACGGTTTTTATTGGACATGCTGTTATTTTTAAACACTATTATGTGTATCAAAAAATGGAGGAAATACAAACTGCTTTTCACCAATACGGTGAGGATTATAAAAGAGCTAACCCAGATAAGGATGCACAGAGAAAGCTGGAAGAGGATTTTTATCAAAAACATAGCACTTGGATTACGACTTTAGATGGAATTGGAAATCCAAAAAATGCCGAAGATTTTTCTATTGATATACTGTACGAATGGTCAGAAACGGTAGATGAAAGTCTTGCGATAAACATTCCTTTACACTACTTAATTTCACTTGAGGATGCACTATCGGAAGACTTTAACTTTCAAGAATATGATGGTATTGAACTATTTGGTATAAATTACAACAAAACTTTCCTACCATCTTTGATAGGTTATTCTGGAACTATTGAAGCGATTCAGCTAGCGAAGCTTTATTCTACGGAGTTAAAGTATTTTGACGCTCGAGAAAATTTATCTTACTGGGAGAATGATTATCTGAAAAATTTTATGGATGAATTCTTAAGTGAACAGTACGAGTATGATCATTATCTCTTATATGAAGATGAATTTGTACCAACAGAATCGATGGAGGATGAAGTACTACCAATTGAAAGAAGAGAGAGAGAAGTTGACTCTAAAGATGGAGATATTATTTTTAAGGAGGGGATGGTTGTAAATGTACACATTCCTAATCAAAATGATGTCTCTATTATGAACAATACGTTATTTTTAAATAAAATGAAGGAATTCCAAGCATCGCTCATAGAAGAAGGCTATTTGATAGGCAATGAATCTGAGGTGCAAATTAGCGATTTTAATCATAATGATATTCAGTATAAATTAATATCAAAATCAATAACTGTAAATGATGAGCCGTTATATTTATTAGCAATGACGTCATTGCAGCCTGTTGATGAAGCGATGCAAATTGTACAAGATTATTATGTATATTTAATTATCTTAGTGATGCTGCTTGTAATCATAGCTTCTTTTTACTATTCAAAAATCATTACCACTCCATTAATAAAGTTAAATGAGACGACGAAGAAAATTGCTCATTTGGATTTCACAGAGCGAGTGGAGGTTAAATCAAAGGATGAGTTAGGGACGTTGTCGAAAAATATAAATGTCCTTTCTAATACGCTGCATAAGCATATTAATCAGCTTCAGGATGATATTGAAAAGGAAAAACAGCTAGAGAATACTCGAAAAGAATTTATTTCCGGTGTTTCTCATGAACTTAAAACACCTTTAAGTATTATGAAAAGTACAATTTCAATTTTAAAGGATGATGTAGCTAAGCATAAAAAAGACTATTATTTTCAGGCTTTAGAACAAGAGGTTGAAAAAATGAATCGTTTAATTATAGATATGCTTGATTTAGCTAAGTACGAGTCGGGCACCTATCAAATGGAAATGGAGCCATTCTTTATCAATGAATTAATTGAGAGAATATCTGCCTCTCTTAATTACGAAATGAATCAAAAGGAAATACAGCTAGGCAAAGAATTACTCACTTTAGAAGTAATGGCTAATGAATATCGTATTGAGCAAGTACTTACTAACTTCTTAACAAACGCTATCCGTCACACAGATAACAAGGGGAAAATAACCATTTCAACGAGTGCTGAAGGTCCTTTAGTAAAGGTGAGCGTAGAAAATACAGGAGATTCTATTAAAGATGAGCAGCTCAAAAAAGTTTGGGACCGTTTTTACCGGGGGGATTTATCACGAGAAAGATCGCAAAATGAAACTGGCTTAGGTTTGGCGATATCAAGAAATATTCTCGAGCTTCATCATAGTCAATATGGAGTCGAAAATACAAAGACTGGAGTTAGGTTTTATTTTTATTTACAAGTCCATAATAAAAAAAGCTAATAGTTAAAAGAAAAAAGAGTTCGATTTTCTTAATCGAACTCTTTATTGCTCTAAATACTCGATAATTCCTTCTACGATAGCTAGTGCAACTCGATTTTGAAATGATTCTGAAAGCATGTCCTCTTCCTGTTCTTGGTTTGTTAAATAACCTAATTCTAATAAGGCTGCCGGCATCTCAGTATCTTTTAGAACAAAGAAATTCCCAACTTTAACACCTCTATCATGATACCCTGTTGCCTCTATGACATGTTTATGAATAATATCAGCAAGTGATTTCGAATCTTCATCATAATAAAAAGTCTCTGTACCTGTTACGGTTGAATCTTCAAAAATATTAGCATGTATCGAAATAAATAAATCAGCTTCTAAATGATTAGCGATATTCGGTCTATCTTTTGTTTTCGATGAAAGATGCTGATCCCCTTCTCTTGTCATAGTAGCGCCTATTTGATATTTTTCTGTTAATAATTTAAACACTTTGGTTGATAAACTTAATGTAAAATCTTTTTCATATGATCCACTAAATCCTATAGCTCCAGGATCAGAGCCACCATGACCAGGATCAATCACTACTTTATACTTATATTCAATATGCTCTTCCTCAAAAGTTCTTTCACTTATTTGTTCATTGGTCCATTCCATGTTAACGTCTGGTATGTTTTCAAAAAGAGATCCATTATACCATTTATAAATGGGGATTAAAGAGATTAATAGTATGATTGTCGAAATGATGATATACCAACGTTTTTTCATCGCGCTCATCCTTTGAAAATTTACTTTTTTACTGTCCAGAGTTTAATCGATAACAGCGCTCATGGCAGCTGAATTGATAAGGTTTTAATTGGTCCGTTAGTTTCTTCATTGTAAAATGATTATTTTTTAAATAGGTTAAAAGAGTTGGAAGGTGCTCGGCGGTTTCAGCTGTATCATGTAATAAAATGATAGGTGTGATATTTGCCTGATCAAGCTTTTCTATTTGGTTAATGACAGAGTCTACATATTGCTGACCAGTTAATGACCAATCACTACTATCTACATTCCAATCCCAAATTTTAAAGTTGTTCTCCTGAAATAATTCTCGATAAGATTCTGTTAAATAAGGAATGCTTCCATATGGAGTACGGATTAAGTTTGTGTGAACACCTGTAAGATCCTTTAATGTCTCCTGTCCTTGAAGCATTTCATTTAAAGCTGATTGTTCGGATTCATAAAATTTATCTTTGTTATGAGTAACTCCGTGTAATCCTATGGCATGGTTTTCGTCTAAGATGTTTTGTACAAGCTGTGGGTATTCCCTCATTAAAGGCTCCATCAAAAAAAAGGTCGCTTCTGCATCATATTCCTGTAAAACTTCTAATATAGTAGAAGTGGCTAAATTAGGTCCGTCATCAAAGGTTAAATAGACGACATTGTCCTCAGTATCAATATCTATTAATTCTTCTGTATCTTCGCTAGTTGCTTCATTTTCAATTTTCTCTTCAGTATGAGTAAGCTCTTCCTTCTCCTTATTTTCATCAAGGGTTATTGATTGTGAAAGTAAGGTCTCTTCGCTTATTTCCTTTTCATAATGATTCTGCTGACATCCGGACATTAGGATCAAACAGAAAAGGATTAGAATCTGGTAGTGTTTTTTCATTCCTTCTTCCTCAATTCCATTTAAAATTTTGTACATGTAAAGAGTATCGAAACAAAATAAAGATAAAATGAAGAAGAGGTATAGTTGGGCTAAAGATTTACGAAATGAGGAAAATCGATAAAAAATAAGAATGTATAAGGAATAAGGATTCATAAACATATGAATGTAGTTGCTAAAAATTGAAAAATTATACAATCTATATAAGCCTTTGTTATCCTCTGCTATCACCTTTCTGTATTAGACTAACTAATTGGTTAAGACATAAAATGATAGGTATAGAGGAGGGGGAAGGATGAGTATCAATTTTCATAGCAACGAACATAAGTATAGTTATACAACTAGAAATGTTGACGCAGAATGGAAAAAAACCGTAAGTGGAATTCTCGGTGAAAAAATGGTGAAAACCGCTGTTGATGTTGGCTGTGGTGGTGGGATTTATTGTAAAGCTCTTTCTGATATTGGAGTTAAAAAAACGATAGGTATAGATTTTTCGAAGTCTAATTTGGAAGGTGCAAAAGAAACCTGTCAACCTGATGATACGATCTCCTTTCGTTTTGGTACGGCAAAAAATACGACATTACCAATAAGTAGTTGTGAACTCGTTCTACAAAGAGCACTCATTCATCATCTAGATCAACTTAATCCAGCTTTTGCAGAAGCACATAGAATATTAAAACAAGATGGATACTTGATTATCCAAGATCGAACACCAGAGGACTGTTTTGTAAAAGGCTCGCATCAACATATTCGAGGGTATTTTTTTGATTGTTTTCCAAGGCTAAAGCAGCTAGAGAGCAAACGGAGGTTTACAAGCAAAGATATTCATAAAAGTTTTTCTGAATCAGGATTTACTGTGATATCAGAATTAAAAATATGGGAAACGAGAAAGGTTTACGAAGAAAAACAAGCTCTTTTGGAGGATATAAAAAAGAGAAAGGGCAGAAGTATACTTCACGAGCTTTCTGACATGGAACTTGCCCAATTAATGGATTATATAGACGAGTCATTGCCTAATATGGATAAAATCATTGAAAAAGATAGATGGACGTTGTATGTGGCAAGAAAATAAAACTTCAATTGCTAAAGAAGATTACAATGCACGATGTACAATATATCCTTAGAGAGAGATCTTACCTTGAAAGAGGTAAGCACTTTCTCTTTTTTTTAGACGAATTGCACGATTTTCCTTTCGTAATTCGTATTATAAGTGAAGGAGGTTGGATATGAAAACGTTCGCCGGCTTACGTATCCATGATATTGTAGAAAATTTCAGTGATACTCTCATTCGCATTGCTATCCAGCAGACTAAAAATATGTCTGAAGCTGAGGACATTGTCCAAGAAGTTTATATGTCACTTATGAAACAAAGGGATTTCTTTGACGATGAAGCCCATTTAAAGGGTTGGCTTATTAAAGTGACTTACAATAAATGCAAAGACTATTTTAAATTATCTCGTGTTAGAAAAAATATCCCGATCACAGAAGAGATGACTTTTATGGCAAAAGAAGAACAAAGTATATTGCCTGAAATATTCGAGCTAGAGCTCGAGGAAACAACTATAGTCTACTTACATTATTATGAAGGCTATAAAATTGCTGAAATTGCCAACCTTTTAGAAATGAAAGTGAATACCGTTAGCTCGAAATTAAGAAGATTACGGATGAAATTGAGATTTATATTAGAGGAAGGGAGTTAAAGAAATGAGCGCTTATAAAAAAGCGATGAGGCAAATTAAAGCGTCAGAGGAATTTAAGACGAAGATGAAAAAGGAAATGTCCGACTATAAACCAAGTGAAAAGAGGTTCTCTATGAAAAAAGTAAGCATTTTGGGTGGAAGTTTTGTTGCTTGTGCCATTTTGGCGTTTGTTATTTTCTTTAATAATGCTAATAATGAGGTAGCCTTAGATTTAACCGATCGGATTGAAGTAGATCCTAATGCACCAGCTGCTAGCGTCATGCTTAATATCGAAGGATATATTACAGAAGTGAGCGAGGATGGATTGAGCTTTACCTTAGATAATGGTATGCAGGTTGTGGTGACCGAAGAGACTAAATTAGGAATCGATGGACCGACTGCTGGACCAAAGGATGAACAGTTATTTGAACCAACTTTTAGAGAAGGTAATTTGATTGGAGGATTTGCCGAAAATCCTAATGAAAACCCAGTGAAGGCAGATGCTATTTTTACAAATTGGAATTTTGAAGATCCGATTCGATAAATAGAAAAAACTACTCATGATGGTTTATGAGTAGTTTTGTTGATCTCATTATATTTCAATTTTATATCCAACGCCCCAAACGGTTTGAATGACTTTATAGCCAACTATTCTTTCTAGCTTGTCTCTTAAATTACTAATATGTACCATGACGGTATTGTTGGAATCAAAATATTTTTCCTTCCAAACATGCTTAAAAATCGATTCTGAATCGAAGACCTGTTTAGGATGACTCGCTAATAGATAGAGAATATCGAATTCTTTGGAGGTCAATTTAATTTCTACTTCACCTACTGTTACTGTGTACTTTAACTTGTTAATCAAAAGCGGTCCTAATTCAATGATTCCATCATTTTGATCATTTTGTCTAAAGTAATAGGCTCTTCTTATTAAGGCTTTTATTCTTACTAATAACTCCAGAATATTAAAGGGCTTGACCATATAGTCGTCAGCGCCTGTCATAATGCCTTTAATTCTATCCATATCCTCAGACTTGGCACTAATCATTAAGATCGGAATCGTTTTGGTTTTACGGATTTCCTGACAAAACTCAAGTCCATCCATTTTAGGCATCATAATATCTAGGACAATTAAATCAAACTCTTCCTCAGTAATCAAAGAAAGAGCCTCTAATCCGTTTTCAGCTCTTTTAGTAATAAAGCCATCATTTTCTAATGAAATTTTGATTAATTGAGCGATTTCAAAATCATCATCAACAATTAAAATTTTCTTGGGCAAATCTTTGCACATCCTTCCAGCTGTCTGAAGTATATAACCTCTGTACCCGAAGTGAAAATTGACACAATAAATCATTGGTTATCGTTTGAGCTAAATTCGCAAGGTCTGCTATAGAAATCGATTGCTGCTGATCCTCACCAATCAACGTGACAATATCTCCTTCGTTTACTGATTTAATATGAGTAACATCAATGATAATCTGGTCCATACAAACGTTCCCAATGAGGGAAGCCATTTGCCCATTTACGAGCACAGGTGCATTTTGCCCCGATAAGCTGCGGGGGTATCCATCTGCATAGCCGATCGTAACGGATGCGATTTTCATAGGTTTTTTCGAAATATAGCTTCTTCCATAACCGATCGATTGATTTACATTGACCTGCTTTATAGAAGCTATCGTTGCTTTTAACTGTACAGTAGGCTTTAAGCCGATCGAATGTGTTTCTCCTGATGGTGAACCGTACAGCATAATCCCTGGTCTTACATAATCATATTGTAGATGAGAATAATTAATGATTCCACCACTATTTTGTAAATGTGTTTTCCCGTATGGATAATCTTTTAATTCAACAAGACAATCGTTAAAGCGGTCAATCTGTTGATGAGTCCAATCTACATCTTCCTGAGTAAAGCTATCAGCTCTAGATAAATGGCTATAAATGCCCTTAATTTTTATATGTTTTAAATAAAAAGTCTGTTTGATGATATCGATTTGGTCCCAGTCATAGCCTAATCGATGCATTCCTGTATCAATTTTTAGATGAGCATCAATCGTCAAGGAGTGCTCGGTTGCATACCTTTCTAATTCCAAAGCGTATGAGTGAGAGGATAAGGTTTGCGTTAATCGATATTTTTCTAATAAATTGGCATCGAAACAATCAGTTCTTCCTAAAATTAAAATTTCGATATCGTCATGAAGTAATAACGTCTTACGAACCTCCATTCCTTCATCAAGAGTAGCAACGGCAAAAGCTTTAACTCCTAAGAGATATAATTGTTCAGAGACTTCTTTTATTCCATGACCATAAGCATCGGCTTTAATGACAGCCATGATTTGGGTTTGTGAAGGAATGATTTCTTGAATGATGGATAGATTATGCTTCAAGTTAGACAAGGAGACCGGTGCCCAAGCTCTAGCATTTCTCATATTCAATCTCCTTTTTGCTCAAAGCTAATTCAATCAGTTCATCTAACAAATCTGAGTATTGTATCCCTGATGCTTCAAGCATTTTAGGATATCTACTAGAAGGAGTAAACCCTGGCATTGTGTTAATCTCGTTAAAGATGATTTCTCCATTTTCTTTGATAAAAAAGTCGACTCTAGCTAATCCACTGCAACCTAATGTTTGATAAATATCAATCGCCTTTTGTTGGACGAGCTTTAGTATATCGTGATCGACTCGAGCTGGCACATATTGTTTAATTTGACCATAAATATATTTATCATTAAAATCCAAATAGTCCTGACTTGCTGAAATTTCCCCAACCAATCCTGTTTCAGGCTTCTCATTTCCATAAACGGCACAGCCTACCTCTGTTCCTACTATGGCTTTTTCACAAATGACTTTCTGATCATGAAGGAACGCATGTTCAATTGCTTTTTTGAGCTCATCCTCTTGATATACCTTCGTAATCCCAAAGGAAGACCCTGAGTTTACAGGCTTCACAAATAAAGGGTAACCTAAAGTTTCTTTTATTTTTTGTGCTAGTAGCTCATCATTATATTGCTGCTGATGAAAGGAAATAAATTCAGGAATCTTAACTTTTAATTCCTTTACGATTTGATAAGCAAATACTTTGTCCATCGATAAAGCTGAGCTTAATGTTCCGCAGCCTACATAAGGAATATTCGTTAAATCAAGTAGACCTTGAATAGTTCCATCTTCTCCATTTTTTCCGTGAAGTACAGGAAAATAGCAATCAATTGATACATATTGAAGACGCTCTTTATCAAAAATAATTAATCCAGGTTTTTGGTGGTCTGTACTAATGAGCACTCTCTTTAAAGAAAGTCGAGTTTCCCAATCATCATTTGCTAACTCATTTAAAGGTTGATCGAATAAGTACCAGCTTCCTTTTTGACTAATGATAATCGGTGTTATGTCATATTTATCGGAAGGAAGACCCTCCATAATAGCAGTTGCTGATGTAATAGAAACTTGATGCTCAGATGATACTCCACCAAAGATTACCGCAATATTTTTTTTGTTCATAGCGTTTCTCTCCTAATGTCATTTTAATATCTTTAATTTACATAACTAGATTAAAGAAAAAAGAAAGAAAAATTAAAGAAACCTTAAGAACATAAAAATGGCTACATAAACGAAAGGGAAAAGGTAACTGTAGAAAAACTGGATGATAATTAAAAAAGCAGCTTGTATATTGCGCATGAATGAAGAACTTCACACAAAGTAGTTGCTTGTCTAAGTAATTTATATTTAAAAAAGGGTGGGACACAGTCTTTTTCGTCTCATAAAGCAAAACTTTATAATGTTGTGTAATGGATGCAGACACTAATAACGAACTAAGAACCTTCCTTCTTGTGAAAGAAGGAGGGCTCTATTGAATGGGTAAATTTCCTGTGAAAGACGTAAGCGTAACTACAGTGGGAAGTGGTGGATTTCGGCTCGAGCATGCCATTTTATCTCTAAATCCTTAAACTTTTCAATGTGATTAAAGTTGGTTTTATTGAACAGGCACAATGGATTTAGGTAATTGAATGGTAAAGGCTGTTCCAGTTTGGTCACTAGTTACCTTGATTTTACCATTATGAAGCTCAACAATATTTTTAGCTATCGCTAAGCCTAAACCAGATCCGCCTGTATCCTTCGAACGGGATTTTTCGATCCGATAAAATCGATCAAATAAATAGGGAATATCCATTTTAGAAATAGGATCTCCATAATTTTTAATTTCAATCTTAACCTCATCAAGAGATTGTTGGAAATTGATGTCGACATATTTGCCTTCCTTTCCGTATTTTAAGGCATTACCTAGTATGTTTTCGAAAACACGAGATATTTTTTCGGGATCAATATTTATTTTGGATTCTTGTTCTGGTAGCTCTATTCTGCATGTCATTTCTTCTTTGTTAAATTGAATCGTTAGCTGTTCAGTCGATTGTTTGATTAATTCTTTCAAATCAATGACTTTTTTATCTAAAACTAAGCTTGGATTTTTTGTGCGAATATATTCAAATAGATCGTTAACCATAGCATGAACTTGCTTTGTTTTGCGGAATGCTATATCCGTATAATATCGAAGAGTTACCTCGTCTTTATATTGATCTCGCTCTATTAATTCTAAATACCCTAATATTGAGGTGAGCGGTGTTCTTAGATCGTGTGACACATTTGTTATTAGCTCGGTTTTTGCTTCTTCTGCTAATCTTTCTTCTTTTATCGTTTGTTCTAATTTGTCTGAAAGCTGGTTTGTTTTCTCGGCAATTCGAGCTAAGTCACTATCCTCAACTATCTCAATTTTTTCTTTTAATTGACCACTGGCCATCTTCTCTAAGCCTTCTTCTATTTTTACTAAATATAAAATGTGCTTATGAAGAATAACGAGCATAATCAAAATAAATAATATAAAACTAATCACCGTTACGGTATTTAAGTAAGTGTCGGAGAAAAACTGAATACTTTCAACAATACTGTAAAGGAAGGCATTTATACTTAGACTTTTATAACCAAATCGAAAAAGAAAATAAATAAACGACATGATGATTCCTGTCACGGCACCTGAGACAGCGAATGCGATCAAAATTTTATACATGTACTTTCTATATTTATGATTCATAAAAATCTCCTTATGGTAATTTTTTTATAGGCTTTGCTGGAACCCCTGCGTATAAATGATTTGGTAAGCATTTACCCTTCACTAAAGAACCCGCTGCAATGACACAACCATCACCAATATGAGAACCAGGCAGAATAGTTGCATTTGCTCCAATCCAGCACCCTTTTCCTATCCATACAGGATTGTTCGTTGCATCACCTGCTCTTTTTTCAGAGTGGCCGATTTTATGTGTAGACGTACATATATGAACACCAAATGCGATGAATGTTCTTTCTCCAATTTTGACTAATTCTTTACAGTCAATAAATACATTATAATTAATTAAGACACCTTTTTGGAGAGTTAATTGATTTCCTATTATCGTACAGTTAGGACGAATTTCATTCGTTTTGATTTGCATCCCTGCTAGTCGATAGACTAATTTTCTTACGCTTCTAGTCGTTAAGAAGGATCTACCTATCATATTAACTAAAAGGTCATGCTTTAAGCGCCTGTATATACCTACGAAATTTTTTTTTATTTTTTGAAAAAGTCTATTTAGTTTAGCCATAATTTTGCTTTTATCTCCTGTAAAAAAACAATAATAGATTCAATAGAAGGTACGTATTTTTCTTCAAAAGCGTCCGAGAGAAGCTTTTTTGTTTCTATAAAACGTGAATCATAATGAGGAGTTCCTAAAACGACGGTCACATAACGCTGTCCATTTTGTTGTGCTGTTCCAATAAAGCTGAAGCCTGATTCATTTGTATATCCTGTTTTTAGCCCATCTAACCCATCAAACATGAGGCTATTTTTCGTTAGCATATGATTAGTCGTTTCAATTTCCTGGTCCAAATATTCTAACGTGTAAAAGGGAATAGAAGAGGACTCTAACACACTTGGATATTTTGTAATGAGCTTTGATGCCAAAGTAGAAATATCTCTAGCACTCATTGTATTGCTTTTTTCATGACCAGTAAGTCCAGTTGCGTTAACAAATTGTGTACTCGACAAACCTAATTCCTGAGCTTTCTCATTCATTAGTATGGTAAAGCTTTCCTCAGAACCACTAATATGCTCTGCTATAGCTACGGTTGCATTGTTAGCTGAAGGTAAACGCATAGCCATGTATAAATCCTTTAATGAAACAAAGTCTCCTTCGATTAATTCTATCTTCACACCTTCTTGTCGAACCGCATGAGAACTAATTTGAACATCGTCATTCCAATTTACAGCACCTAGCTCTATGTGCTCTAGCAAAATATATTCAACCATTAGCTTAGAAAGACTAGCGATAGGAACAGCTTAATCAATATGATGCTCGACTACAATTGTATTTGTATTCATATCTAATAGAAGATGAATAAAATCATCTTCCACTTGTGTGACGTTAATTATGGAAATAGAAAGGATCATAGTAAATGGTATAGTAAGAAATAATAATTTATTAGACATTGAATTCACTCCTTTATAAAAAGAAGTATAGATATCAAAAATAAGATAAGAGAAAAGAAAATCTTAAGAAACATAAAGTTTACTTATACCCATTCTTAAAGATTAAGAAGAAAGACTCTTTAATGTTCAGCATTTAGAATAATTGGACAGAAAAAGCTCCGAGCAAGAAAAGAGTGAAAAGCAAAGTCTGATCGGAAGGAAAAGCCGTGGTGAAACGAGGAAGAGTCAAAAGCCAGAGCCCTAATGAAAGGAACGGTACTTTTCCAAACCTTTGAAAGCGAAAAGTATGCCCTTTATAATAAATGGTCATAGGGGAAATCTTAAGTAAATAAAAAATCGAGAAGTGTAAGCTTCTCGATTTGTATCCTATTCATTTTCTAAGCTTTCTAACCAAGAAAGGAGGGCATCTATAATTTGATCCTGCTGTTCTATCGTAGATATTTGAGCTGGGTTATCTCCCTTTTGTTCACCATACCATCCAAACTGAGCATGATTTCCACCAATTATTTCTTCATAGAAGGTATCAGGTGGCAATAAAGGCGCGGCAGCATCTACTTTTTCCGGCGTGCTTAATCCATCAAGCTCACCATAAATTGAAAGAACAGGTAGAGATTCCTGTGACAAATCTACACTACCTCCAGGGTAGGAGCCAAGGAAAAATAATCCTTCTATAAGGTCTAGATGTTCATCGGCAAACATGGCAGCCGCTGCACCACCCATAGAATGGCCTCCTATATACCATTCAAGGTTAGGATATTCAGAGATGATTTCCTCTGCCTTATTTAAATTAAAAATACTAAGGTTTAATGTTACGGAAGGAATCGCAACTAAGTATCCTTGGTTGGCTAATTCTTGCCCAAGATAACTATAAGCTTCTGGCTCTACCTTAGCTCCAGGATAAATGATGATTCCTTCTTGCTGGGTATATGTGTCTTTCGCAAATATCATCCAGCTATCTTCTTGATGAATTTCTTCGATATTAACCTGCTCCTTTAATTCAGAAGTAGCATCGAATGTTAATGAAGCCCATATTAAAAATCCCGATACACAAATGAACAATATGAGGAGCAATAATAGAAGGATTTTTTTTATCAGTGATAAGTTTTTTAGTTTAGTCATCATCGTAAGGTGCACACTCCATCTACTTTAAAAATAGCTTAATCGGTTTTTAGTTTTGAATACATGTTTAAATCAATAAATGTTCCTTTTGATTTTTCGGCTTGTCTTAATGTCCCTTCGAATTGAAAATTTAATCTTTCAACTAATTTTATAGAAGGCGTATTTCCAGGCTCAATTTTGGCTTCGATTCGCTGGATATTTAAAGAATGAAACGCATAATTCAATAAGCTTTCAAGAGCTTCTGCAGCGTATCCTTTACCCCAAAAATCTTTACCCAAATCATATCCTATTTCGGCTTTTAAGTGTTCAAAATCGAGAGAATTAAAGCCACATGAACCAATGATTTGGTTGGTTTTGGAGAGGAAAATAGAATAGCGAATCGCTTTTTTTTCTTTAGATAGCTGTTTTAGTAGTTCAATCATTTGAACGGCCTGCTCTTCACTTGTAAAACGTTCAATATTCATAAACTTAGTGACGGCAGGGTCACTCCAAATTTTAAAAAGACTAGTGGAATGGGAATTATCCATTTCTTTTAGCAGTAATCGTTCTGTTACAATTTTTGTCATCAATATACTTACCTCCGTATTTGAAAATACTCTGAGTTTAAGCTATTGATTTCTGTGCATCGTTCATTCCCTTCCGTATTGAGATGATTTTATTATATAAAAATAAAATTTAAATTCAAGTTTGACGAATCGTATGGAGTGGATTACTACATTTTTCGTCTGTTATAACAATTATTAGTGGAAGAGCTTGAGTAATATAGATAAATAAGGAATATTATATTGGCAGCGCATCCTTTCTAACTATTATCTTTATATAAACGTATATATGAGTTGCAAAAAAATGCATCGATTTAGTTGGTTAAATGAAAGCATTCTAGTTGAAAAAGAAGGTGAAATTGAAACAAGCGCGCCCAAGGGAAAGCGACTTTTTTGTAATTATGACCAAATTAGTGATGAAGGTATAATGCCAGAATCTTTGTGTAATGCCCCATTTTTTACAAAGGTAGGGGGGAGATTTTGTTATGAAAGTGAAGGTTTCCCATGAGTTTAAGGATACTTTTGATTCTGCTTCTTTTTTTTACTTATTATAATAGGAAGAAACTAGGAAAATATGAAATATTTATAACAACTATCTTCCTTATATTTCTAAGAAATTATAATACTGGTTGAGTAGTTTTAATAGACTATTAATTTTGTAAGCTTTCTATTAACAATCTGTAAATCTCCCCTTCGAATTCTTCAAAACTGCTATATTGGACAAGGAATAAAGGAGGAGGGAGCTAGATGAAATTCAAACGCAATTATTTATTGATTTTAATGGTCATGATCTTTTTATCTTTTTATGTACAAAGTCAAGGATTAGCTGAGGAGTTAGCTGAAGAAGATGCTGCTGAGGAGGAATTAGCTTCCCAATTTGAGGATGCAGCTTTGTTAGAAGCGGTCATTAGTAGCATCGAAAACGAGGGTTATACAGAGTTAACGAAAGAAGCGCTTGAGCAAGTAACCAAGCTTGAAAAAATACGTAATGAGGGAATCTCTAGCTTAAAAGGGATTGAGCTATTAACGAATTTAACGGAGCTTGAATTGCGTTCAAACGAAATATCAGATCTTATACCATTATCAACGCTTACTCTATTAGAAAAAGTGGATTTAAGGGAGAATAACCTGACAAACTTAATAGGTATAGAGAATTTGGTGAATTTAGTCACTTTAGATGTAAGAGGTAATTCTATTGAATCGATTGAATCAGTACAGTCTTTAGCAAGCTTAGAAAACCTTGATATTCGAGATAACCGGGTTGTAGATCTTACACCTTTAAAAAGCTTGTATCAATTAAAAGATTTTAATGCTCGTGAGAACGCTATTGCAGACATAACGGCGTTAGAAGAGTTGACAGAGTTAATCAATCTTAACTTACATTCTAATCAAGTTAAAGACCTGTCTCCGCTTGAGAATGTAACTAAAATAAAATCATTAATCGTAAGACGAAATCAAATTGAAGATATTTCAGTACTTGCAAATATGACACTTCTAGAAGATTTAAACATTCGAGATAATCTAATTGTTGATATTAGTCCACTTGCTAATCTAGAAAATCTTCTAATAAGGCTTAATTTAGATGGAAATAATATTGCTGATTTCTCACCTGTTGCTTCTTATTATGATGCTATTGAGGATGTTGATTTTGTCCTGCCTGGTAAGCCAGGAATCGATCTTGGTGAGTTAAATCCTGTAGCGGGAGAAGGACGAATGAAAACGTTGCTCGAACATTTGATAGAGACGAATACGCATATTAATGATGTGTCCGTTCGTGATTCAAAGCTACAGCAGTTAGCTTTCAATCCTTTTGCTTTTTATCGTGGAACCGCTTCGTTATTTTTCCTTGATATTAAAAATAAAGTAGTTGATTTACCAGAGTCATGGACAAGTCTTTCTCGTTTTCGTACATGGGTAACAGGAGATTTACATATCGAAAATATAGGTTTTTACGGAAATCGTTTTAAAGAGGTTGTTTTTGAATTAAATGACTTTGATGAGGTAGGAATCGCTCCATTTTATACGGATTTAATTAACTTTGGAACTAGCTTGTATTTATTGAATGATGTGGGGCCAAGGCTTCAATTAGATGATACTGACATTATGGAAATCGTTCAAAATTATGCACAATATTATCAGAGTGCTTTGGAAAATGTAGTAGCTGGTGAAGTATCAGTTCGAGAGCATTATTTTACTAGTGAAAATCTTTCTGGTTTTATTGGGGATTTTGCGACATCCGTTCAAGCAGAGCCTTTAAATAATCAATTAATAAGTTGGACAACTCTTCAGGATGGTAGAAGGTTTGATTTAACGAATAATCGATTGGCATCCGTTACAGAAGCTGAATATCAAGAAATAGAAGAAAGCTGGTCTACCTACTTGGAGAATCTTTCTCAAGATATATTGGATGAGGTCGGTGTGGAATATTTCACGATTAAGGATATCGCCCGTCGAACAGGGGCTGGGTTAGGGAGTCTTGGCTATGATCGGTATTATGTGTTAATTGAAGGTGAAACAGATTCTACAGATGATGACATTATTTTAGATATTAAAGCTCAAGGTCGCTCTGCTGTAGAGTATTCAGACTTGTTTAATGGATCTGAGATGGGACCTAATGCATATAGAACCATTGAGGGTGTTTTTGCGATGCATAACTACCCCGACATCCATTGGGGTGTTTTAGAAAAAGGTGAACAATCCTTTTTAGTAAAAGAACGATCTCCTTATAAAGATGAAGTGGGGGCATCAGATTTTAGTGGTAAAGAGGATTTAGACAACTTTATACGAGCAAGTGCAGAAGCAACGGCGTATGCTCATGTACGAGCTGCAAATCATTTAGGAAACCAAGCTTTTGCGAATGAATTAGTAGCTGAACTCGAAACCGCAATTCCAGAATTTTCAATGGAATTCGCAGAAGTTTCTTTAAAGTATTATGCGCAGGTTTTAAAGGATCACGAGCTATATAGTCAATTATATGAAGATGGTGCGTTTGAACAGGAGCCAATCGAAGGCGAAGAACCAGTCGAAGGCGAAGAGCCAGTTGAGGGAGAAGAACCAGTCGAAGGCGAAGAGCCGGTAGAGGGAGAAGAACCAGTCGAAGGCGAAGAGCCAGTTGAGGGAGAAGAGCCAGTCGAAGGCGAAGAGCCGGTAGCAGATAAAAATCCTAATGAGGAAACGAATTCTCTTTTACCGAAAACCGCTACATCATCTTATCTATTTATATTGTTAGGTTTAATCTTACTTAGTCTATCTGCCGTATTTTACTATAATAGAAAATTGAGAGAAAAATTTTAATGTAAGAACTGATGAGAAAGATACCAGGACAAAACCTGTTTTAAAATCACCACATGAGAAAAAATTGAAATGATGTTTAATGGATGCAAACATTAAGAACTAATCACGAACCCTCCTTACTGTGAAACAAGGAGGGTTTTTTTGATAGGGTAGATTCTCTGTGAAAGGCGTAAGCTAGCGGACAGCCGGGCACCTAACATGGGAGGAAACGTTTGTTCATGAGTATTGTCTCATCCTCTTTTTTGCTTTGTTTTATTAAATTAGTGAATTTCATAATGGCTCTATAAGTGAATTAACTCGTTGATTGAAACGGTAGGTAGTGACTCCTAAAGGAAGAGCGCAGTCTGAAGATCCACTCTGACGAAGCTCAGCGTAGTCGGAGTTAGCTGAAGACAAGCCCTTGGGAAAGCAACTACCAAAAGTGAAAATCAAAACCCTAATTGGTCGGTCTTTATTAAAAGACGAATGTTTCTGAATTAACTCGATGATTGAAACGGTAGGTAGTGACTCCTAAAGGAAGAGCGCAGTCTGAAGATCCACTCTGACGAAGCTCAGCGTAGTCAGAGTTAGCTGAAGACAAGCCCTTGGGAAAGCATCTACCTAAAGTGAAAATCAAAAACCAAATCGTCCCGTTTTCATTAGAAGATAGGAAGGATGAAAATGATTCAAATAAACAAATTTATCTTTTTATACGATAAAATATAATAGGATTGAATTTGGAAGGAAGATGATGATGGAGTCTTTATTTGCATTAAAAAAAACATGGGAAGATGAGCGTTTTTTTGAAGCCAACTTCAATATTGTTGGTCAGAACAGTAGTATTATCATGGATTCTTATTTAGATGAGAGTGAAATTTCGAAACTAATAGATGGAGTGAAGGATTTTATTGAATCATTCGGTAAAGAAGAATTTATTTGGAGACTAGAATTTACAGAAGACACTCCTCTCCTTTCTTTACGTTTCTTTTTACAGAACAAGGTAGGAGTTATTGGGATAGAAGTAAGTGCAGACAATAAACTTGAAGTACCGGAAAAACTGCAAGCTAATTTCTATCTAACAACGGAATTCGATAGATTAGATGTATTCGTTTCTAAGCTAGCAAGCTTTCAAAAGGGAAGTGTATTAGAGCTAAAAGTAGCCTTATAAAGTGTGCAAGAGAAAAGTCAAAGTCATTAAATTAATATGGTTTTCACCTTTTTGATTAAACAAGGTTCTAAACTTCACGTTATCACATAGAGCCTCTTTAAATGCGACAGGCCCCCTTCTTATTAAAAGAAGAAAGGGCCTGTTCGTGTGTAAGCCTATTCCATACCAGCAGTTAAAATTTCATATGGGATGATTTAAAAATCAGCTTTGTCCTAGTGAAACTTTCACTTTTTTTATGTTAAATAAAAGGAAAATGGCTTATTTCGATTACAAATTAATAGATGGTCCTTCATTTCTAGCTTGGCTACTTGGATAGAGGTTCGTTTTGATTCATAAGATTGTGGATCAACTTCTTCTGACCTTTGTGGGTGAGTAAAGTAAATGATATAGGCCGCATCGTCACTAATATGAACATCTGCATGTAGTCCAATCGTTTGATCATCTTCTCGCATTCCTACATCAGCAAATACCGAGTTGTTATAGGTCCATGTCTCTAAATCATTAGATTGGTAGACTGCTTGTCCGGCCCATTTATCTACTACCATCCAATAGGAACCCTCAAAACGAAATACATTTGCACCTTCGTGTGGAAAGTCCGTAATAACAGGTCCAACGACTTCCCAATCGTACAAATCGTTACTATCGGCTGCATAAGTGTGAGAGTGATGTTTTTCATCTTTATACCACATTCGAAATTTCCCGTTTTCTAAAGGGTGCACACACGCATCTATCACAAATTCACTGCTTAACTTTAATATTGATTGAAAGCTCCAGTCCCATAAATTTCCACTTGTATAATGGACAATTTGGCGCTTGTGTCCACTCCATTGATTAGGTACTCCTTGGATATAGCTTACATACATATGATAAAGTCCATTATGGTAAAAAACCTCTGGAGCCCAAAAGGTATTTCTACCTCGTTCAAAATCCAACCCTTCAATAGTTCCGCGATAAGTCCAAGTTTGACCATGGTCGGATGAAGAGGCAATTCCTAAATCGGTTCCATGAACCCAGGATACTCCTTCACACTTAATGTTGGCACGGCGGTTCGTATAGATGATCCACCACTGCTTTTCAACGGTGTTCCATATAAGAGTGGGATCTGCTGCTCCGTCAAAAATGGGGTCTCTGAATAATGGTGCTGATGGCGTTTGTATTGGTTGTGTCATCCTTGAACTCTCCTTTAGAAATAGAATTTTATCGTAAAACTCTCTCTTCTAATCTTAGCGTTTCACCAAAAAACACACCAGTTATTTATCGGCAGTTTCAAAGGGAAAGTAAGGCTAAGGTAACTAAAGGGGATATATATTACAAGATATTGTTTAAATAATTTTAGATTAAAAAAAGTTCTTTTGTATTCATATTAATTGATTAATTCAAGAACGGTGTCATAAAGAACATGGGTAGCCGTAAGAATATCTTCTCGTGAGCTATATTCAAGTGGGTTATGGCTTATACCGTCCTTTGAACGGACGAATAGCATAACGACAGGTGCAATTTGGGCGATGTTCATGGCATCGTGACCTGCCCCACTTATTAAAGAAAAAGGCTCAATATGATGTTTTTTAATACTACTCTCCAAAAGCTTCTGTAAATAATAATCGGTTTTAACAGGAGTCACTCGTTGTAAAAGCTTAGAGGAGAAGGATATTTCTCTTTTAGTGGCGATTTTATTTAATTCCTCAAGTATATGTCCATTTAAAAGCTCTAGTTGTTCTTCGTCAATGTCGCGTAAATCAATGCTGAATGTCACTTGGCCTGGTATCACATTAACGCCATTTGGAGTGACATGCAGCTTCCCAACCGTTCCAACTGCAGCTGAATCTGATTTATTTAAAAGCTCTTCTACCTTTAATATCATTTCAGCAGCAGCTGTTAAAGCATCACTGCGAACATTCATAGGGGTAGCTCCGGCATGCTCGCTTCTTCCATTTAAGGTAATTTCCTGCCAAATTGGTGCAGCGATACCCGTTACAACACCAACTGGTAAATGTTGATTTTCTAGTACACGACCTTGTTCAATATGCATTTCTAGGTAAGCTTTAATATTAGTTCTTTTCCATTTATTGAGTGGAAAAGCGTGATTTGGAAGCATGCTTTTTATGCTGTTTCCCTTTTCGTCAAAATTATTTAATTGCTCGTCAGTCAATAAGCCAGCCATTGCCTTACTGCCAATAAGACCAAAACCGAATCGAGTTCCTTCTTCATCTTTAAAAGAAACGACTTCAATTCTTACGCTAGGGGTAATCTGCTGTTCGTGAAGAGAGTGGACAATTTCAATAGCCGTGATAACACCGAGAGCTCCATCGTATTTCCCGCCTTCTGGAACGGTATCAATATGAGACCCAAGCATGATAACCTCATCTCCTTGACCATAGCTTCCAATAACATTTCCAATTCCGTCAATAGAGACAGTCATCCCAGCCTCTTCCATGTATTTCTTAATTAGAGAGTTGGCCTCTTCTTCTTCTTTTGTAAAAGAAAAACGATTAATTCCTCCTGTTTTTGGGTTTAGTCCAATTCGACTTAATTCATCAAGGTGATTCATCAACCGCCCTTCATTGATAAGGGATTTAGCAAAAGAGGAATGATTATCATTCATGTACGCTCACTCTTTCATTTTGAATTGAAAATGACATTGTCCTTCTTTAAGAACATATTGATCATGCTCCACTTCAAATTTTGGATTATAACCTTTTGCAATAGATGGATCGATCATCCTGCAATAAAGAATACCGTATTTACCCATGTTATCATCTGCCCATTGCTGTCCTAAAGGGCACTTGGTGAAGGTTTGTTCAATTTCATTTTCTTTTTGAATCGTTTCATATTCAAACAAATCACTACGACCCATATCGTAATTACTTAAATAATTTTCTGCGCTGTTTTCTAAGCCATTGGCAAAAGCTCTTTGGGCAATGCCTCTCCCACGGTTTTCTCCAAAGTTTGCAACAGCCTTCATTACGACTTGTTCACCTTCTTCTCCAAACGTATCGACTACTTGTTTGGTAATTTCAGCAAACAATTTTGAAAAACGAGCAAAAGGAGTAAGCTCTGCATGCTGTTCTATGTCTTGTATATGAGCTGGAAGGTAATCATAAAAATAATGATTTTCACCTTCAGCAGTTGCTTTTTTTGCGATACTTTCTGCATCTTTAATCCCGAATTGCTCTAAGCCCTTTAAAATTAAAGACTTTCCCTGCGTGTTAAAGGTTTTCGTAATGGAAAGGTGAAGTTCATTAAACATTTTGGCTGTAATAACATCCATGGAAAAGGCCTTCATGATTAATTTTTCTTGTGTCATTTTATGGCCTCTCTTTCTAATGCTCATTGATTTACTTGGAATTAATTATAAAGTTTCATGTTATAATAAATCAAATGAATATTATAGATAGTTATTATGAATTAAATTCATATTAAGGGGAGTTTATGATGTCTATTTCACAGTATTTAGCATTTCATACGTTGATTGAGACCGGTAATTTCACCGAAACAGGGCTTAAATTAAATCTTACTCAATCATCGATTAGTCATAGTATTAATAAACTTGAGGAAGATTTAGGGTTGTCACTTATTATCAGAAGTCGTAATAATATTAAGCTAACGAATGAAGGAGAAGTTGTTTATCAATATATTCAAAACATTCTACAGCAACAAGAGCAATTGTATTCAGAGGTAGCCAACTTAAAGAAAGTCATTGGTGGCACGATTATTATTGGTACTTTACCTAGTGTATCCTTAGTATTGCTTCCTAAGGTGTTAGCTTATTTTGAAGAGCATCATCCAGAATTAGATATTCGACTAATGGAAGGGGACTATGATCAAATTGAGGAATGGATTGATCGAGATATGATTGATCTTGGGTTTATTACTAAGCCTAATACTAAAACACTAGAATTCCATTCTGTTTTTACAGACGAGCTAGTTTGTATCATGTCATCTAATCACCCTTTAACCCAAAAATCTGAATTACAATTGAGCTTGTTAAAAAACGAAAGATGGATTATGCCAAGTCGAAAAACGGACCGTGATGTTTCAAAAATTTTATCAGATGCTCAAATCGTGCCGAATATCGTTTACGAAATTGCAGTAGACCAAGTCATATTAACGATGGTAAACGAGGGTTTAGGTATTTCTATTTTACCGAGCTCCTTATTAGTTCATGCTCCAAAACCACTCGTCCAAAAAAAATTGTCTAGCTCATATATTCGAGAAGTAGGGATCGCTCATAAGCGCATGAGGCATCTATCACCAGCCGCTAAAATGTTCATTCATATTTCTCAGCAAACAGCAAAATAATAAAAATTCAGTTATTGACAAATAAAAAATTCTGAAATATTATCTGACTAATATCTGATCGATTCTATTTGTTTTGTATGAATTTGATTTTTTTATCAAAAAATGAGTGAAGATAGTGTGAATGTGTAAAATGACTTTCAGTATATTGAACAGTAACTGAGGTCTGTTAAAAGGAGAATGAGATTGCTAGAAGCCTTTTTAAAACTAGTCTCGTGATTGTTATTTATGGTGTGTATCTCAAACATCAATCACAGGGCTTCTTCTCTTATACTCAGTAACTTTAGTTAATTAAACCGACTTATACGATATGATATATAGTATTAGTTACAATTGAGAGGAGGCAAGCAAAGTGGGGAACTTATTAGAGGTCCATTCATTACAAACCGTTTTCCAAAGGGATAAAAAAGACCTTGTGACTGTTAGAGATGTAAGCTTTCATGTGAAGAAGGGAGAAACACTTGCTATAGTCGGAGAGTCGGGGTCTGGAAAAAGTGTGACCTCATTATCTATTTTGGGCTTGCTTGCCAAAAATGGAAGAGTGGCAAAAGGGGATATACATTTTGATGGACAAGATTTGATGAAGCTTTCTCCGAAAAACAAAAGGTTATTAAGGGGGAAAGAAATTTCAATGATATTTCAGGAGCCAATGAGCTCTTTAAATCCTGTTTATACAATTGGTAATCAATTATTAGAGCCTATTAAATTACATCTAGGTCTGAGAGGAAAAAAGGCGAGAGATTATGCTGTTTTGATGCTAAAAAAAGTCGGAATTTCGAGGGCCGAAGCGATATTAGATGAGTATCCTTCTGCCTTATCAGGTGGAATGTTACAAAGAGTAATGATAGCCATTGCTTTGTCCTGTAATCCTAAGCTATTGATTGCCGATGAGCCAACTACTGCCTTAGATGTAACGATTCAAGCCCAAATTCTTAATCTATTAAAAAATTTAAAGCAGGAGTATGAAGCAGGAATTATTTTAATTACTCATGATATGAATGTTGTTGCTGAAATGGCTGACCGCGTCATTGTCATGTATGCAGGTGAAGTGGTGGAATCAACGGATGTTTACTCATTATTTGATCGGCCAAAGCATCCATACACAAAGGGACTGATGGAGTGCATCCCGCATCTTCATTCTAGCTCTAAGACTAGATTGAAATCGATAAAAGGAAATGTTCCTCCAATCGATAAGCTTCCGGAAGGGTGTAGCTTTTCAAATCGTTGTCCTTATGCAATGGAACAATGTAAAATTCAACCTCAGCTGAGAGAATATACAACTGGCCATCAAGTTCGTTGTTGGTTACTTGATGATCAAGAATATGTTCAGGAAGGAAGCTTAGAAAATGGGTAATCATCAAGAAATCCTACTGAAGCTTAGTGGTTTATCTAAAAATTATGGTGCGAAAAGGAAGCTTTTTTCTAAAAGTAAAGAGGTCGTTCATGCTGTTCGCGATGTTAGTTTAGAGGTGAAAAAAGGGGAAACCTTGGGAATTATTGGGGAATCAGGATGTGGGAAATCAACATTAGGAAGATTAATAACGAATCTTGAGAAACCAACAAGTGGCGAAGTGATTTTCAATAATAAAAAAATAGAGAGCCTTCATGCCAAGGAAATGTTTGATGTGCGTAAGCAGCTTCAGATTATTTTCCAAGACCCTTATTCTAGTTTAAATCCAAGAAAACCTATTGGAGAAACTTTGAAAGAGCCGATGTATGTACATAAAATGAGCCCAGAGGGTGGCTTAGATAAGAGGGTCGATGAGCTTTTGGAGCTAGTAGGCTTAAATAGTGAACACAAGCGTAAATACCCTCATGAGTTTTCCGGAGGTCAGAGACAAAGGATTGGAATTGCACGTGCTTTATCGCTAAATCCTTCCATGATCGTTTGTGATGAACCAGTGTCTGCACTCGATGTGTCGGTTCAAGCCCAAATTCTAAATTTACTACTAGATTTAAAGGAGCAATTTAATCTAACGCTTATTTTCATTGGACATGGCCTCGGTGCAGTTAAATATGTCAGCGATCGTATAGCAGTTATGTATTTAGGTAGAATCGTTGAGATCGGTAAGGCCGAGCAAGTGTTTAACACTCCATCCCATCCTTACACGAAAGCATTATTAGACTCTTATCCGCCTGCACATCCTAGTAAACGGAAGGACTCGCCCCCACTGATTGACGGCGATTTACCAGATCCTATTCATTTACCTAAAGGCTGTAGCTTTCAGAGCAGGTGTCCAAATGTTCAGGAGAAATGTAAGCTAGAGCAGCCTGAGCTGGTTAATTGCTCAGAGGGACAATCAGCAGCTTGCCATTATCCAATACTGAACTTAGATGAGAGGGAGGTGACCTAAGAATATGACTCACTTTGTCATGAAGAGATTGTTCATTGCGATTCCTGTATTATTCGGTATTACGATATTTAATTTTTTTATCATTAATCTCGCCCCTGGTAATCCAGCAGAGATGTATATAAATCCTTCCTTGTCTCAAGGCGATATTGATATGCGGATGGAGAGTATGGGGTTAAATGATCCTTTTTGGGTACAGTATTTTCGTTGGCTTTTGGCCATCATACAATTTGATTTTGGGTATTCCTTAGCCAGTTACCAACCGGTGATTGAGGTAGTAGCTGAACGGATTGGTCCAACCCTTTTGCTTATGTTTGCTTCTCTCATTATTGCGTATAGCATTGCTATTCCAATAGGGGTCATTAGTGCTGTTAAGCAATATTCGTGGATGGATTATTTCTTTACATCTTTTTCTTTTTTAGGAGTATCTATTCCTAACTTTTTCTTAGGAATTATGGGAATATTCGTTTTTGCTTTAACTTTTCAAATACTCCCTACAGGAGGGATGTATAGCTTAGGGTCCAATCAAGGCTTTGGGGAACTACTGAAGCATATTATTTTACCGGCCTCTGTTTTAGGGACAGCCATAGCAGGAAACATGGTTCGTTATGTGCGGTCTAGTATATTAGAGGTTTTGGGTCAGGATTATTTAAGAACGGCTAGAGCGAAAGGCTTGCACGAATGGGTTGTGATTGTGAAGCATGCCTTAAGAAATGGCTTAATTCCAATCATAACGATTATCGGGTTAGATATTCCTGTGCTGTTTGGAGGGGCTGTCATAACAGAGCAAGTATTTCAATGGCCGGGAATGGGACAGCTGATGATTCAATCCATAGGGTCGAGAGATTACTCTACGCTTATGGCCTTAAATCTTTTAATTGCTGTTGTCGTTCTTTCCGTAAATACCATAACTGATATGCTTTATGCCGTTGTCGATCCGAGAATAAAATACAATTAAAAGAAAGGAAATCAAATGGAGACAGTATCGCTACCTTCTAAAGGCGTTGAAAAAGGGAATTCATACCGCCGTACAATGTTGAAAAGGTTTTTGAGGCACCGTTTAGCTTTAGTAGGCTGCATTTCTTTTTTAGCTATTATTATAATCGCTCTTATTGCACCTTTCATTGCACCCCATCACCCTTTTACTATTTATAGCTCTTATTTACCTCCAGGTAGTGAGCATTGGTTGGGGACCGATCAAAGTGGAAGAGATGTGTTTAGTCGCTTGTTATACGCTTCGAGGATTTCTTTAATTGTCGGAGTGGGCACGGTCTTTATTTATATTATTATCGGAACGATATTAGGGGCACTTGCCGGTTTTTTTGGAGGCTGGCTCGATATGCTTGTGATGAGAATTACAGATGTTTTTTTATCCTTCCCCTATTTAATGGTCATTCTTGTTTTAGTCAGTATTGTAGGACCTAATCTTTCGAATATTATATTAGTATTAGGGATTTTAGGGTGGCCAGGAGTTGCACGACTTGTACGAGGAAATGTTCTTTCCCTAAAAAATAGTGAGTTTGTGAGAAGTGGAATAGCATTAGGTTTTTCAAAATGGAGGTTATTATTTAATCATATTTTACCTAATTCTATTGCACCAATTCTAGTAAACGCAACGTTTGGAGTTGCATTCGCTATATTAACAGAGGCATCTCTAAGCTTTTTAGGAATGGGTGTTCAGCCTCCAACTGCAAGCTGGGGGAATATGTTATCAGAAGCGCAATCTATTTCTATATTAGCAGATAGGCCTTGGTTATGGCTGCCTCCAGGTATCATGATTGTCATAGTGGTGTTATCGATTAATTTTATCGGTGATGGAATAAGAGATGCAATGGATCCAAAAAATTCACAATAGAATAGAGGAAAAAAAATGAAAAAACATTATTTTAGTAAAATAATAGCGTTAATTGCAAGTGTCGGACTATTAGCGGCTTGCGGTAGTAATGATACAAATACGGAAGAATCACCTTCTGGTGTAGATAGTAATAATAGTCAAATGGTTATGGCTCAAGTAAATCCACCTTTAACCTTTAATACGATCAATGGTGGAGATGCGGCTTCTAAGTTCGTTCAAGCTTTTATGTTTGATTCATTATTAGACATGCAGGAGCCTTTAGAGTTTTTGCCTAAGCTAGCTGATTCTTTTGAAACAGAAGATAATCAAACTTTTACCATTAGCTTGAATCAGGATGCTGTATGGTCAGACGGCACACCAATTACTTCAGACGACTTTTTGTTTACATTAAATCGAGCTGCTGACAAAGAGGTAGAATCACAAATTGGTTCTTATATAGCTGTTTTAGAAGGCGTCGATGACAATGGAAAGTTGCCAGAAGGAGAGAGTGATATTCCTTCATTAGTTAAAGTGGATGAGCACACCTTTACGTTTACAACAAAGCAACCCGTTGATCCTAACTTAGTGAAAGAACAAATTGGGGTTAATGTGATGTTATTACCAAAACATATTTTAGAGGATGTAGAGAAGTCTGAGCTAAGTGAACATCCTTTTATGTTAAATCCAACAGTTACAAGTGGTCCATTTTCTTTCGAAGATTACAAGAGAGATCAATATATTCAATTCTCCGCAAATAGTGACTATTACCGTGGAGCACCAGAATTGGCTACTTTATATATTGAGTTAATGTCTGGTTCGAACTTTGCTGTACGAATTGAATCAGGTGAGGTGCAAATGAATGCATCTGCTAGTATTGGGAAAATACCTGTTCAGGATTATAGTCGAATCGAAGGGCTTGATCATATTGAAACGAGCTTAGAACCGAATCTTGGTTTCCAAACCATGATGTTCAATCATAATACGGTTGAAGACCCTAATGTTCGCCAAGCGATTGCTAAAGCGATTAACCGAGAATACTTAGTAGATGAGCTACTTCAAGGAACAGGCGAGGTTATAGATGGTCCATATACTTCGTTTCACCCGTATTTTAATGAGGACTTAGACATAATCGGATATGACAAAGAAGAAGCGGCAAGCTTATTAGAAAGCTCTGACTGGGATCGCCCTCTTCAGTTACTTGTTCCAACAGGAAATCAAATTCGTGAGCAATCAGCGAATATCGTTGCAGAAAATTTAAGAGAAGCGGGCTTTGAGGTAGAAATATCTACATTCGATTTCTCAACCATTATGCAAAGAGCAAACGCAGGAGATTTTGACTTAATGCTAATGGGCTTTACTTTTACTCTTGATCCTGATTATTCAAGTTTACTAGGTGTAGAAGGACCTTATAACTTTATGAATTATGATAGTACGAAATCAGAGGATTTACTTGTTGCAGGTAGATTAGCAGATAATGCAGAGGATAGACTTCAAATTTATAATGAACTTCAAGAAGTGTGGCAGGACGAGCTACCATTTATTACGTTATATTCCGATTTTGATTTTGCGGCTGTCTCCAAGGATGTTACTTTTGGAGGACCAAGACCTCTTGGAATGCACTATGATTTAAATAAGTGGAGTGTTACAGGTCCTCAGTAAAGAGAGTGGGGTTATGTTATACATGTTTGATCAAATACCTGAATTAGAGAAGCAATGGGAGAATATGCTGCAAGAATTACAAGAATTAATCGCGATCCCATCGATTGCTGCACAAAATAAAGGTTCAGATAAAGCAATCAATCTATTAAGTCAGTTGTTTAAACAGGCAGGTGCTTCTGTTGAAGTATTAACAGAGCACCGCGGGTTTCCTGTTCTTTCCGTTCTATTTGAAGCTGGACCAGAGGGTGATAGTGAAAAGACCCTTTTATTTTATAATCACTATGATGTTCAGCCTGCTGACCCGATTGAAGAGTGGAATAGTGAACCATTTCGTTTAACGGAAACGGAAGAGCTATTAATAGGTAGAGGTATAGGTGACAACAAGGGTGATATTATAGCAAGATTGACGGCGGTTAAGCTGTTAAAGGAGGAGCTAGGATATTCACCATGTCGCATAAAGTTCCTTATAGAAGGAGAAGAGGAAATTGGTAGCCCGAGTCTAGCTGCATGCTTGGAGCAATATCAGGAGCATTTCGCTAGTGATGTTTGTGTTTGGGAATTTGGAAATAAAGATGAGAATGAGCGTTTAAATGTAGTTGCAGGATTAAAAGGCATGGCTTATTTTGAGCTTTCCGTCCAGACAAGTGAATCTGATATACATTCTTCTCAAGGTGTCTTTATAGATAACGCCGCATGGAGGCTAACTCATGCCCTTACCACTTTGCGTGATAGTAACGGACAAGTGCTTATTAAAGGGTTTTATGATGATATTATTAAAGCTACAGAGCAGGAAATAGCAACTGCTGCATCACTACCATTTGATGGTGAGGAAATAAAAGCTAGACTCGGCTTGAAGCAACCTTTTTTATCTGAGCGAAGAGGTACAAATCCTAATTATGATAAAGCCTATGAACCGACTGTGAATCTTTGTGGAATTACGAGTGGATATAGTGGTGAGGGTGCAAAGGCGGTACTCCCTTATAAGGCAGCTGCTAAAGTAGATTTCCGTTTAGTACCCGGTCAAGACCCTGATAAAATAAGTAAATTACTTCGAAAGCATCTAGATGATAACGGCTTTGAAGATGTTGTCATTAATCAGCTTAATGGGCAAAGAGCCTATCGCTCAAATCCTAGTGATCCTTTTGTTGATATGGTTTTAGATACAGCAGCAGAGGTATATGAGAATCCTCCCTTACTTATTCCGACTCATCCAGGGTCTGGACCAATGTACGAAATCGGTCACCTTTTAAAAGTGCCTATTATTAGTACTGGAATTGGTTGGATTGGTTCAAATTATCATGCTCCAAATGAGTCGATACGAAAGGCAGATATGGTAGAGGGAATTATACACATCAAGGAAATCATCAAGAGATTTTCGGGGGAGGTTAAGTAAATGAGCTTTATCATTAAAAATGTGACATTAATAGATGGCGTTTCGAACGAAGCGGTTCCAGAATCTTATGTATGGGTTGAGGATGGGAAAATTAAAGAAGTAGGAAGAGGAAGCATTCCTACGACTCATCAAATTGAAGTCATTGATGGAAGCGGTCAGTATTTGACGCCTGGTTTAATCGATAGTCATGTGCATTTAATATGGAGTGGTTCTAGTAACCCCCAAGACCGTATTAGTAAATCTTCCTCCGAGGATATCGCACTTCAAGCTTATCGTCACTCGTTGATTGCTTTACAGCATGGAATAACGACGGTAAGAGACCTATCATCACCAGGAAATACGGTTTTATCCGTTCGGAATATGATTGATGCTTCAATTTTACCAGGTCCTACAATCGTTTCTTCTGGTCCAGCACTATGTATTACAGGTGGGCATGTTCATTATATTGGAATGGAGGCTGACGGAGCAGAAGGAATACGTAAGGCGACTCGTGGACTATTAAAACAGGGAGTCGATGTGATTAAATTAATGGCTACAGGAGGCATTCATACATTTGGTGAAGAGCCTGGAGCTGAGCAATTCACAATCGATGAGCTGCGTGCAGCAAAAGAAGAGGCTTCGAAAAAAAATAAATTCACCTCTGCTCATGCACAAGGGTTAAAAGGAATCGAAAATTGTTTAGATGTAGGAATAGATACGATAGAGCATGGTATTTTTGCTAACGAAGCAGCTTTGAAAAGAATGAAGCAGCAAGGAACATTTTTAGTGCCAACAATGGTCATTATGAGAAATTTAGCAGCTAGTCAACAGACTGCATCATGGCGTGCAGAGAAGGCAAAGAAAGTGATCGAGCCTCATTTTTCGATGCTTGAGCAAGCGGTTAGATTAGGTGTGAAAATTGCAACAGGAACAGACTGCGGGGCACCGGATACACCATTTTCGAAGTATTTTGATGAGCTAACGATTATGGAATCAGCAGGAATGAGTAAAATGGCGGTCATCCAAGCTTCAACGAGTATCGCTGCTGATGCGTGTCAACGACCATTAAGAGGTAGAATTACTGAAGGATGCTATGCAGACTTACTTTTATTGAAAGAGAATCCAATTAAGGATTTGGATGCTTTACGAAAGGAAAAGCGAGTATTTAAGGATGGAAAAGAAGTAACTCCATTTATAAAATAGTAAAAATGTTAAAAGTACCTTTAGACAGAGTGTCTAGAGGTACTTTTTTTATCGTTTATTTACTGAGAAGAAGCTATAAATGTGAGAAGAGAAAGAAATATGCAACGATTTCACCTTCCCAATCGACTATACTATGAAATGGAGGGGAAAACCTGAATGGATATAAGTAAGCTAGTACAAAAAGCAAAGAAAGGTAATGATGAGGCGTTTGAACAATTAATAAGCTCTGTACGTCCAAAGTTGTATCGGACAGCCTATTCATACGTTAGAAATGAACAAGATGCTCTTGATATCTATCAAGAAACCATTTATAAAGCTTACACTTCTCTGAAGTTATTAAAAAAACCTGAGAGTTTTGAAAGCTGGATTATTAAAATAATCGTTTTTAAATCTATTGATTTTATTCGGAAGGATTCTCGATCTTTTACTACCGATTCAGAGGATATATTTTCAGAGCTCATATCTAATGAAAGTATTAATCATATAGCGCATTCTCTGGATTTGTCTGAAGCTTTTCAGTTTTTGGATCCTAAATACAAAACGATTATATTGCTGAGATATTATCACGATCTTTCCATTAAAGAAATTGCTACTATTATGAATTTTCCTGAAGGAACCGTAAAATCTCATATAAATAGGGCGCAAAAAGAGCTTAAGCCAATTTTAAAGGAGGATTATTTCTATGAATAAAGAAAAATTTAATCGTTCAATAGATGATATTGAGGTACCAGTTGAGAAGCTATTGGCAAGGGAAAATATAGCTATGCTTCAAGGAAAGAAACGACGAAAGGTTAGAGAATCCGTACAAAGTTCTTTACTAGCTGTAAGTGGGTTATGTCTAATAATACTGGCATCAGGCTTTTTTTCAACTGGAATGGCCGCGGCTTTATCTAATTTACCCATTATCGGAGGTGCACTTGAGGAATTTGTGTACTCAAAAGAATACTCTTTAAAGGATTATAAAACGGTTATTGGAGAATCAGTAGAAGATAATGGAATGAGTGTCACACTAAATGAAGTCGTATTAGATGAAGGCCAACTTCTTATTAGTAGTACCTTTCACACTGAATTATCAGATGAAGACTTAGAATATAATTGGTTTTCAGATATAGAGGTATATCTTAATGGTAGTGAAATAACTACTCTTGGTGGTGGAGGAGGCCCTCAAGAAATAACAGATTCATATGTAAATTATTTTTGGACTAATGACCTACCTAATGTAAAAATGGAAGATAATCAACAAATTAAAATTGTTTTTCATAATTTGGAGCGATTTGATTCAAAGAAAGTGATAGAAGGAAAATGGAGCTTTTCATTTACGGCATCAGGTGAAAAACTGATGGAAGATAGGGAAATCGTATCAATAGATAAGCAATTTATGATAGAGGATGACCAGCTCGTAAATGTGGAGGATTTGGTATTAACTCCTGTTTCAACAAGGCTAAGTTATAGTATGGAAAATGTTACGAATGATGTGAATTTTAAATTGGAGGACCAAAATGGGGTGGAATTACAGGAATTCTCCGCACGCTCTATGGGAGGCAAGAACTATAACAGATTTTTAGCATTAGATAGTCACGTTACAAAGCTCAAGGTTATTCCATATATTATTGATAGAGCTAAAGGCCATGAAAAAATTCTCGATGATGAAATCTTTGAAATAGAGGCTAAATAACGACTGTCGATGTAATAATGGATATCACATCGTCCTATGGAGCTTAACTCCTGTGAACAAAACGTAAACCACACCTTTAAGAATGATGATTTCAAAGGTGTGGTTTTGTTTAAGATATTCTAAACCATTTAAGCACCTTAATAATCATAATGGCTTCAATCAATCGATACTTTTACTACAACTGGTTTATCGCTTTGTACGGACTTCGTTTCCAATACTAAACCTTCCTCAGTACGGTACCAGGTTGGTTTTTCATCAAACCCTAATAGATTAATATCTTTAATGATTCCATGAAAATGAGGTAATATAGAAGCGTCCTTTTCTCCAAGTGAGGTGATGCAGACTCTTCCGTTGTCGGGATAATTTAATACTGTTGCATAAAGATAGGATCCGTTTACTGTGAAACGGATATCTTTTTCGGTAAAAAATTTACTTTCGCCATCTGTAAATTGTCCTTCCTTGATTTTAGTCGGACCTTCACCTGATGTTCTCCATACTTTGGTATCATAAATCGCTTCTCCATTTACTTTTAACCATGCACCTATTTCAAGTAAAAGCTCACGTTCTTTATCGGCAATCGTTCCATCTGCTTTTGGACCAACATTTAATAATAAGGAACCATTTTTACTGACAATATCTACTAAATCTGAAATGATTTCATTTGCTGTTTTGTATTGATTATTTTCTGTGTAGCACCATGAATTTTTGGCAAGTGAAGTATCCGTTTGCCAAAAGTAAGGCTTTTGATCGGAGAATTGTCCTCTTTCAATATCCACTACAGCAGTACCAAACATGAAAGCATCATGCTTGTAATTTATGGCTACTTCTATATCCCATTCTTTCGCACGATTATAGTAGTAGGCAGCAAACTTTTTTAAGTAAGGTTTAACAGCGCTATGTTGTATCCACCAATCGAAATACATAACTTGCGGTTTATATTGGTCAACTATTTCACATGTTCGAATAAGCCAATCCTCTAAAAAATCTTCAGATGGAGCTGGTTGACTAAATAAATCATGATGATTTGGTTCTGGCATGGCAGGCCAATAAAAATCGCCTTCCTTTAGCGGCTCTTTAATATCACTATCAAATTCCTTTCCATGCCCCATAAAAAACCAATGCTCAACTCGGTGAGAGGATGCACATAATACAATATCGTGTTTGGCTAAAGACTTTTTTAATTCTCCAAGAACATCTCTTTTCGGTCCCATTTCATATGCATTAAATGATGATAGTCTACTTCTATACATTTGAAAGCCATCATGATGTTCAGCAACTGGCATTACATAACGAGCGCCAGCATCTTTAAAAAGCTTTGACCATTCCTCCGGATTAAAATGTTCTGCTTTAAATTGAGGAATGAAGTCTTTATAACCGAAATCTTGATGGGCACCATAAGTATTTAAATGATGCTCATACTCTTTTGATCCTTGAATGTACATATTACGAGAGTACCATTCATTTCCAAAGGCTGGGACTGAATAGACTCCCCAATGAATAAAAATACCAAATTTCGCCTTCTGGTACCAAGTAGGTAATTCAAATTGAGATAGGGAGTTCCAATTATCTTTAAAGCTTCCGTTTTCAATGACTTTATTGATTATTTCTAAGTAATCTTGTTTCATCAAATCCTCCTTCAATAAATAAGTTAAAAGAATTATAATTGATTATGTAAGCGTTATCAATAATGTTTACAAAAAAACAAGTAGTCTATTAAATGATTTTATCAATCTACTCTTAGATTTTTAGTGTTTGATATTACATAGGATTATATCGGTAGTGAATGTTTAAAAAATGGAAATTAGGCTATATCAAAAGGGAACGATTTTACGAGAGGATGTCATACATATGAAAGTAGCAACAAAACTTCTTGCACCGCTGTTAGGTGTTTCCTTTTTGTTAGTAGCTTGTGGTGATTCTAATGGAAGCGAGAACGGTGAAAGTCTGCCAAATGACGAAGTAATCGAGGAAGAAGATGACACAATGAATGATGATTCAGAGCAAGAAGCATCTGGTGAAGCAGGAGAGGATCAGATGGACCTCGTTGTAGGTGACACAGCCATTATGCATAGTAATATTTCCTCCTTTGAATTTACTTTAAATAGTGTTGAAATGGTGGAAGAGCTTGATGGAGAGGAACCAGAGCTAGATGGCTATATTATTGCTTCAATTACGATTAAGAACATTGGAGACGAAGCTATTGATGCTCAAGAGACTTCACGAGTATTTGAGTATACCGATTTCCTCGAAGGGTCGGGTATGTCTGACCAATCCCAATATACAGAGCAGTATGAGGGCGTTGAAGGAGAAATTGCACCAGGGGACGAAATGACAGGTACAGCGGTTTATCATGGTTATATTGATGAAGAGAACTACCTACGGGTGAAGCCAGGGCTTGCTGGTACGGGTTTAATTAATGATGCGATATTTACATTTACACTTGAATAAAGGGAGAATGTATACGATTAAAGGTTCCTCACTAAACGTGGGAATCTCTTTTTGAATATAAAAGAAGAAAGAACACCTCTAAAATATAGGGTGTTCTTTTTTAGGTATTCTTTTAAAAAAATGTATCATCTTGTCCTGTTTTTATTTAACTAATGCTTTTCATCAGGTATTTCAAAAGAGATATTCGTACCTATGTTTGGTTTGCTTTCGATTAAAAGTCCCGTTCCGTATAACTGCTTTAAACGAGTATCAGTATTAAGGAGCCCAATGCCATGGTGGTGATGGCTAGGCGAGAAAATCTCTTTAATTTTTTCTGCCGTCATACCCATACCATTATCAGAAATTGTCATACGAATCGAGGTCATTTCTCTTTTGATCGTAATTTCAACTTGTCCTCCTTCTCGCCTTTTTAAAACCCCATGTCGAATCGCATTTTCCACAATCGGCTGAATAGATAAAGGTGGAATTTGACAGGTAATGTTTGGATCGAGCGTCCATTTCACTATTAACCGACTGCCGAAACGTTCTTGCTCAATATGAAGATAGGATTTCAACAAATCAATTTCATGCTTAAGAGGCACTAGTTGATTTAAGTTGCGTTCATCAAAGCTGGCTCGTAAATAGTGACCAAATGCTTGGAGCATTTTTGACATTCTCTCTGTATCGATTTCACTAAGGGAGGCAATCGTATTTAACGTATTAAATAGAAAATGCGGTTGGATTTGAGCTTGTAGCCAAGCGGCTTCTAATCGAGACCTCTCATGCACCGAATGCTTTAAATGAATAAGCGCTTCGGTTCTTACTTTTAATTCTAGAGAATCAACGGGCTTAACGACATAATCGTTGGCCCCAGAGAGGAACCCGTTGTAAATATCCTCAGGCTGATTACGAGCTGTTAATAGTAAGATGGGTCGTTCAGATATTGTGTATTGTTGACGAATTCTTTTCGTAAGCTCATATCCTGACATTGCAGGCATCATGACATCGGCAATGATTAAATCCCAGTCCTCATCGATACGTTCCATGACTATTTGTGGAGTTAAAGCTGTCTCCAGCTTATAATTCTCCGATGACAGGATGCTCTTTAGGACTTTTAAGTTAAGTGGATCATCATCAATGGCTAATATTTTTGCCTTACTTTTTAGAAGAGATGATGCTTGTTTCTCCTCTATATTAGAAGTCGTTCCTGCTATTTCCATTTGTACGACTGAGAAAATAGAAGGAGCATCTTTCTGTGGCAGCTCACTGGCATAAGGAAGAGAAAAAGCAAAGCTGGAACCTATAAAAGGAGTCGATTGAACGGTTAAGGTACCACCATGTAACTCTACTAGCTGTTTACAGATACTTAAACCGAGTCCAAGCCCGCCACTTTCATCATAAGAGCTGTTGTTTCCTTGCTCATAAGGTTCAAAAATTTGTTTCTGTCTTTCCTTATTAATGCCAATACCAGTATCCTGAACCGTAATGATAGCAAACTCTTTTTTGGGTTGAACAAGGACATCAATCTGGCCCTCATCTGTAAATTTCCCTGCATTATGTAGTAAGTTAAACAAAATTTGAATGAGTCGATTTTGGTCTGCATAAACAGGAGGGAAGGAATCAGGAATTTCTAATGTGATCGGTACCTTTTTCTCCTGCATCATAAAGGTTTGCATATCAATAACTGATTTGATAACGGGCTTTAGTTCAAGAGACTCTTGATTTAATTTTAAGGGCATTTGCTCCATTTTTGTTACATCAATTAAGTCGTTCAGTAAATAAGACATCCTTCTACCAACTGTCATTAGGAGTTTAAGCTCATCCTTTCCCTTTAATGAAAGCTGATTATGATGGTCTTCGCTTACGGCTTGTGCCATATTGAGCATTGCATGGAGTGGATTACGCAGCTCATGAGCCGTATTCGCTAAAAACTGATCCTTGCGTTCATGCTCTTTATGGAGCTTATGAACAAGTTCAACATTATGATCACCGGCACGGAAAAATTGCAGAAACCAAAAAGTAGAAAAGCAAATAAATGCTAGTATGAAATCAAGTGGATAAAAATTTGGATCAAACATTACAGCAAAAGATTCACTAATAATGGCTGCGTTACTTTTAAGTACGCCCCAGAAAACACTTGATACAACACAAATGGCAGCAAGTAATAAAAATAATGAGTCTCGCTCTCTTCTTAAAAGGAGCTGCAAGCAAAGAAAAGCGATGGTAAAAAAGGAGGAGAATAAAACTCCAGTTAACAAAAACGACCATTCTCTAACGAGATAAAGCGGTGCAATGAGAATAAATAAAGCATAAATTCCAGAGAGGATAGTCAATGTATAAATCAATGGGTTTAAACGATTAACCTTAAAAAAGCTTTTCATAAAAAGTAAGTAAAAGAGAGAGAGGCTTGTATAGGAAAAATAGAGAAGCTTTAGTAAGAGCTCTATATCAAGCTGGAACCACTCTAATAAAAAGCGATCATCGCTAACAAGGACTGAACAACCAGCAAAAAAGCTTGCGACCGAGAAATAGAGAATTTCCTTTCTCTTTGATTTGATTAAAAATAAAATCAAGGTATAAGCGCTATGTAAGAACATAATAACCGCCATCATTAGCTGAAGAAAAGAGGTTGTAGTATGATCGTTCATAATAGCTTTTTCCGTACCAAATCGAACAGACCCGATTATTCCGCCATCATAAATGGCCTCACTAGCGGAAACAGCGAGTAAGAGGTCGATTGTACCTTCTGAGTCCGACATAACTGTGGTTACGGATGGCACTAGTGTTGAATCGTTAGAAGAAGTAGTATGATAAGGATTTCCCTTCTGCTCGACTAACTCTCCATTCACATATAGAGCAAACTCGTGATAAATTCTCCGTATTTTCAAGCCATATTTTCTAATTTGATCATCATCAACCTGAATCGTTAATCGGTAGGTGCCATCTTTCATATTCTTATTAAAGGAATCATTAGAGAACCAGTTACTAGGAACTTTAATCGCAGCTGCTTCAGGTAGTGTAGTTGAATCCTCTGCAAGCTCAGGTGTCAGCCAAACATTTGGATAAAACGTCCATTCACCATTTAAGGTGAAAATATCACGATGATCCATATCCACTTTAGTTAAGTCGAGTAACCCATCTTCAGCAAAGGGCTGGTCCGTTTGTAAGGAATTAAAAAACCAAATAGACCTAAAGCCTATAAGAACAACCATAAAAGCAAATAAAAGGATAAACATCTTCTTTTTTGACATATAGATACCTCATCTAAATTCCCGTTTGTGCTTACCAAAGGGGTTTGTGTAAGTATAGTGTAATTATAAGTCTAGAAGAAGCATCTGTCTCGATTTTATTAATCGACCAAAACAAATGATGAAGGAAGGCAAAAAATAAGGTCCCAAAGGATAATCCTTTGAAACCCATTTAAGCTTGAAAGCTGGTTTTCAACTTATTTTAAGTTTAATCGTTCCAAATTTCGTCTATAGCTGATTGGAAAGGTGCTTGATACGATTCGATTAATGTTGAGACTGATACGCCTTCGCGAAGTTCATCTACAAATTCATAATAGGGCATAGAAGGATAGTAGTCGATTTGTTCGATAATCTGCATGCTTTCAGATGCTAGTCGAGCGTTGTTAATATCGTCTTCATTTGAAAAGAAGGTTTCCAAATCTGGCTGTTTCGGATAATCATAAATCGATTCAATATCATATATTTTTTCCCATAGATACACTAACTTATCAGGGTCATCAGTCCCTGTTGGGATTGTATAGTAGTTAGGGATCGTATTATGGCTGTGATAGCTTGATGCACTTGGACCTTTAGGAAATGGTAAGAAGCCGATATCATATTCAGCAAGACCTTCATTAAAGTCATTGGCCTCATAATCACTTCCTGCATACAAGAGCGTGTTTCCTTCTAAAAAGAACTGTTTAGGCTCTGTCCAGTCTCCTCCTTGGGTAGGTCTTGCGATATTTTCTGTGTCTAATTTTGAAATGAATTCTAGAACTTCCACCGTTTTGGGGTCGTCTAAAGATTGCTCATTTCCATTAACGAGACTAGCTTCATTTGAGGCTAACGCTTGAACGACTATACTGCTAGTAGCCAGTCCGAACGTATCAATATTGCCATCGTTATCTGTATCCTGGTTGGCTTCTCTTGCTACTTCTATAAAGGTCTCCCAATTCCAATTGTCTTCTTCAATATACTCTTGTAACGGCTTCATTCCCAGCTCATCGAGTAAAGTTCGGTTGTAAAAAATGCCCGAAGCAGCTCCCATGATGCCAATTCTAAAGCCATAGCCCTTTCCATCATATTGGGAAAAATCATTTGTATATTCTAAAACAAATGCATTATCGTTTGTAACATATTCATCTAACGGTTCAAACATATCCTGCTTGGTTAAAGTAGGAATCATCCATGGTCTTGGAAGTCTCATAATATCTCCAAGAGGCTCTCTTGCCATAAACGCGGCGGTCGCCCTGTCTCGGTATTCACCATAATCAACCGTAATATATTCAATATCGAAATTATGCTTTTCTTTTAATTCTTCAAGGTTTTCGAGTCGAGCTATATTGTCTGGACTATTATCAGGAATAGCCTCATCGTACCAAGATACGACCTTAATTACTCTGCCTTCCATATCAAAATCCATCTCTGGTGTTGCATTAGGATTTGAATTTTCTGCTTCTGCCTCTGGTTCATCCGAACCTTCATCAACTACATCCGTTTCATCTTCTAAGACTGGTTCTTCACTAGCTGTAGTGTCCGCATCATTACTGCAAGCAAATAGGATTAGCATTAATGAACTTAGCAATAAAACCTTCCAAATTTTCATGATAGTCCCCCTCTATAATAAATTAATAGTAAAAATCATTAAAATAAATATAGCGCTTACAATAGTTGAGCAACAACCCGATTACATGTAGTTTTTTGACCTGTGATATTCTATTTTTTATATAAAATAGAAAGAGCTGGCAGATGATGAATAGGTGGTGAGACAACTGTAAAAAATTACTAATACCAGTGCTAATAAGGGGTAGGTGACGATTAGAAAATTGATACTTGACGAAGTAAGTTTGCACCTGTAATAATATAGCTAATTAAATAAGGTACCTTTAAATCAGTCCAGAGAGGCTGACAAGGACAGCGGACATTTGCGGATGGACAGGCTTACGAATGTGATGAAATTACACACATTTGTAGGTATGATTCTGCAAATTTGAAGGCTAATTGTCAGATCTACTGATAATTAGCCTTTTTTCTGTTTGTGGTACTTAAGCTTGGAGGAGATCATCATGTTAAAAAACGACCAAGAATATTCATGGCAAGCAGTGCCTAAAACAGAGAGGAATCATTTTTTAAAGACATTATCAGTGATGCTAGGATTTACTTTTTTTTCAGCCAGTATGCTAGCTGGTGGGCAGTTAGGAATAAGTATGAGCTTTTCTCAATTTTTACTTGTTGTACTTGGTGGAAATTTGATACTAGGGTTATATACAGGAGCACTAGCACATATTGCTGCTAAAACTGGATTTTCTACTCATTTATTAGCAAAGGCTGCTTTTGGAGAAAAAGGCTCCTATCTACCTTCCTTTTTGCTAGGTTTTACACAGGTAGGCTGGTTTGGAGTTGGGATTGCTATGTTTGCTGTACCTGTCGCGGAAGTAATGGGCTGGAATGTATATGCGCTCATTTTTATATTTGGTATAGCGATGACGATATCAGCGATATTCGGGATTAAAACACTCGTCATACTTGGCTTTGTAGCTGTGCCAGCGATTGCTATTTTAGGAGGATATTCGGTTTTAGAGGGTGTAGGAGAGATAGGTGGAATCCAAGGCCTTATGAGCTATGAGCCTACTCAAACAATGGCTATCTCAGCAGCTCTTGCCATTTGTATCGGTTCATTTATTAGTGGGGGAACTTTGACTCCAGATTTTGCTCGCTTTGCGAAAACATCAACACAGGCAGTGAGTGCAACAACTATCGCTTTCTTTTTAGGAAACTCGCTCATGTTTTTATTCGGAGCAGTAGGAGCAATGGTATATGGAATAGCAGAGATATCTGAAGTCATGTTTCTACAAGGGCTAATGCTTCCGGCTATTATCGTTTTAGGTCTAAATATATGGACAACGAATGATAATGCTTTATATGCATCAGGGTTAGGATTTGCTCATATTACAAAGCTACCTAAAAAATGGTTTGTTATCATAAATGGATTAATTGGTACAATATTAGCTATGTGGATGTATAACAATTTCGTAGGCTTCTTAAATATTCTTGGAATAGCGATTCCATCGATAGGGGCTATCCTTATCATGGATTATTTTATAAAGTCTAAAGAATATCGTAGTATGAAGGAAAGAGTTTATAAAGTAGTGAATTGGCCGGCTATAATAGCATGGGCATCAGGAATCGCATGTACACAATTGCTTCCTGGAATAGCACCATTAAATGCATTAATTAGTACGGCAATCGTCTATTTAGTTTCAAGCTTAATTGCAGAGAAGAAAGCTAAAAAAAAGGAATCGGTGATAAATCATGATTATTTTGAACGCAAAGCTGCACAATAAAGAAGGGCTTTGGAATATTGAAATCGAAAAGGGACAATTTTTAACCATTACCAAGGAGGAAATAGAGAACTCCAACAAAGAAGTTTTAGATGTAAAAGGTTCATTAGTATTACCTCCGTTTATTGAGCCTCATATTCATTTAGATAGTACGTTAACGGCAGGAGAGCCATCGTGGAATGTTAGTGGAACCTTATTCGAAGGAATACAAAGATGGACAGAAAGAAAGCCGCTTTTAACACATGAAGATGTAAAAGAGCGTTCTAAAAAGGCATTAACGTGGCAGGTAGCTCAAGGAATTCAGTTTGTACGAACTCATGTAGATGTTACCGACCCAAATCTAACCGCTTTGAAGGCTTTATTGGAAGTGAAAGAGGAAATGTCTTCATTAGTGGATTTGCAGCTCGTTGCATTTCCCCAAGAGGGAATTCTGTCTTTCCCTAACGGTGTCGAATTATTAGAAGAAGCTTTAAAGATGGGGGCCGATGTAGTAGGAGGTATTCCTCATTTTGAGTTGACGCGAGAATACGGGGTCGATTCTATGAAGGTTGCCTTTGATTTAGCTGAGAAATACAATAAGTTGATTGATATTCATTGTGATGAGATTGATGATGAGCAATCAAGATTTGTAGAAGTGGTTGCGAAGGAAGCTTATGAAAGAGAGATGGGCCACCTGACCACAGCCAGTCACACGACAGCAATGGGCTCTTATAATGATGCGTATACTTCTAAACTATTTCGCTTATTGAAAATGTCTAATATTCACTTTGTTTCTAACCCTCTGGTCAATATCCATTTGCAGGGTCGATTTGATTCATATCCAAAAAGAAGAGGATTAACTCGCGTCAAAGAATTGTTAGGTGCCGGTTTGAATGTTTGTTTTGGACATGATGATATTTTTGACCCGTGGTATCCACTTGGAACTGGAAACATGCTGCAGGTTCTGCACATGGGAATCCATGCCTCGCAATTGTTAGGCTATGAGGAGATTGTTCAATCAGTTAATCTAATTACACATAATAGTGCAAAAGCATTAAATGTGGAGAATCAATATGGGATTGAGGTAGGGAAGCCGGCTCATTTTATTGTAGTAGATGCTCAAAATGAATATGAGTTAATTCGCAGACAAGCAATGGTCACTCACTCTTTTCGTGCTGGGAAACGTATAGCTGAAAACAAAGCCCCACAATCATCGATTATATGGAACGATGAAAAACAGAACATTAACTTCTCGAAATAATAAAAACATACAGTAAGTAGCTAGGGAGTAACTCTAGCTGCTTTTTTTTTGCTTATAAGTTCTAATCATCATGTGATTAACGACGAAATGGAATGCTATACATGCTCATATCCACTATAGATTATTTTATATTTTCAAGAATATAAATGATTGTTTAGTTCCACAATAAGGAAAGTATACTTCCCAAAGAGAGGATCGTTCTATGACCAAAGCATCGAGAAACAAACCAAAAGATGAGCAGACCAAATCAACCTCTACTTTAGCTTTATCTAAAAGTAATAAACAAAATATTTCTGTACTAGAAAGTACTTTTAAGAACGATAGTGATTTGATCATTAGGGAAGTATCTACCTCACTGTTCAAAAATGATTGCTCCATTGTTTATATTGAAGGAATTGCTGATTCACATAGCGTTGAAGAATTTATTATTAAGTCATTAACCGTTGAAAAAGTAAGCCACGATATTCAATTAGAGGATATACTTCAGATTAAAAAGTATATCTCGATTGGTTATATAGAAATTTTAGAGAATATCGAAACGGTTCAAGGGAGGCTGTTAAATGGTTATACAGTCTTACTCGTTGAAGGTTTTGATCACTGTCTCGGAATTGATACAAAAAGCTTTAAGGAGCGCGCTATTCAAGAGTCTGAAACAGAGGTTTTAGTGAGAGGACCAAGAGATTCCTTCACAGAAGTCATTCGAACGAATACAGCTCTAATCAGGCAACGAATTCGCTCGATTCACTTAAGGGTTATTTCTATGGAAATAGGCACTACGACCAATACCGAGGTTTCGGTTGTTTATTTGGATCATATTGCAGAGCAGGATTTAGTAGATGAAGTAATGCGTAGATTAAAAAAGATCGATATCGATTCGATTTTAGAAAGTGGATATATTGAAGAATTAATTCAGGATAAAACATTGACACCCTTTCCTACGATTTTGAATACTGAAAGACCTGATAAGGTTGCTGGTAAATTGTTAGAAGGCAGAATTGCTATCCTAGTAAATGGGACGCCTTTTGTATTGGTTGTCCCTGCTTTGTTTATAGAGTTTTATCAAGTTCCTGAAGATTATTATCAGCGATTCGATTATATTAGTTTGTTAAGAATTTTAAGGCTCGTTGCTTTATTTTTATCTTTATTAGCCCCTTCATTATATATAGCTATTACCACTTTTCACCATGAAATGCTTCCTCCTACCTTATTAGTCAGTCTGTACTCTCAGCGAGAAGGAGTACCCTTCCCCGCCTTTGTAGAAGCGATTATTATGGAAATTGCTTTTGAAATCATACGGGAGGCTGGACTAAGGATGCCTCGTGCAGTCGGACAGGCAGTATCGATTGTCGGTACGTTAGTGGTTGGCTTAGCCGCAGTTGAAGCAGGTTTAGTATCTGCAGCGATGGTTATTATTGTTGCAATTACAGCGATTTCGAGCTTTGTTATTCCAACCTTCAGCATGAGTATTTCCTTTCGAATGCTAAGGTTTCCAATGATGCTTTTATCAGCAACTTTCGGGCTTTATGGAATTGCTGTTGGCTGCTTAATTATTTTGCTACATCTTTGTAGCTTACGCTCTTTTGGAATTCCCTATATGTCTCCGATAGCGCCATTTAATTTGCAGGACCAAAAGGATAGTATCTTAAGATTGCCGATTTGGATGATGAACAAACGACCAAAGCTATTGAATCATGATAATAAAATGAGAACGAGCTCCAACTCGAACACACAAAAAATGGGCGGAAATAGCGATGAATAAAAAAATCAAAAAAATCTTAATCCTTTTTTTAGTCATTTGTACTCTATCAGGCTGCTGGAACAGTAGAGAATTAAATGAATTATCCATATCTGCTGCGTTAGGAATTGATTACACAGACGACGAGAACTTTTTAGTAACGGTGCAGGTCATTAACCCGACTGCTGTTGCTCTTCAAGAAACAGGGCAAAGTGCCTATAGCCCTGTTGTTGTCTATCATGCAGAAGGAAAAACCATTATTGAAGCATTCCGTAAGCTGACGACTCAGTTGCCAAGAAAGTTGTATCAAGCCTATACAAAAGTCATTATTTTAGGGGAAGATCTAGCCAAAAAAGGTGTGGCAGAGAGCTTAGACTTTCTCATTCGTGATCATGAGTTTAGAGCAGATTTTTATTTTTTAGTTGCTCGGAATCATCGAGCACAAGATGTATTAGAGGTCTTAACGATACTCGATAAAATACCAGCTAATGAAATACAACAATCTTTAAAAGCGTCGTTTGAGGCTTGGGGAACTACTTCATTAGTTACAGTGGATACCTTAGTGAATTCTATTATGAGCAAAGGAAATATGGGGGTATTACCAACTGTATATATAACGGGAAATCAAAAGAAAGGAGAAACGATAGAAAGTATGCAGCACAGTGTACTACCAGCTTTAACAACAAACAATGATTTAGCCGTTTTTAATGGAGATCAATTAATAGGCTACTTAAATGATCAACAAAGTAGAGGTTATAACTTTATAAAAGGAGAGATTAAAAGCACGATTGTCGATGTTCCTTGTGAAAAAGGAACAATTGGAGTAGAGGTTTTGGCTACTCAAAGTAAAATTACTGTAGAGACAAAACCAAGACCATTAAATGCCAAAATACAAATAAAAGCTGATGCGCAAATTGGACATGCAACGTGTCCTATTACGTTTGAATCGGATCAAATTATGGAGGATTTAGAGAAAAAGACAGGTGAAAAAATAAAGGAAGAAATCCATGCTTCGATTAATAAAGCGAAAGAATACGGTATCGATATTTTTGGTTTTGGTGAAAAGTTTCATGTTGAAGATAAACCATTTTGGGAAGGTGTAGAAAAAAACTGGAATGAAAAGTTTAAGGAAGTGGAAGTCGAGGTTGTCGTTGATATGAATATTAGAAGTAAAGGAAATATGACTCAATCCATCAATCATTTTCTGAAAGGAGAATGAAAAAGTGATATGGCCGCTTAAATTTGTCGTTTTGCTTATCGTTGTCATGGTGATTTTTGATGTTTTTTATTTAATTAGAAAAGGCTTGAAGCTGAAAGAATGGGCCATCTATATTGTTTTTACTATTTTTGCGTTATCTCTCCATTTCATTTTAAGTAGAAAGGGGAGCTTGCCAGATCCTTTTGATTTTATCGGATTGTTTTTTCCTGATCACTAACCTATTAAAGGAGCTAAAGTGAATGCCTATTCAAATATCTTCTTATCAATTCATGATATTAATTACTTTATACGTTTTAGGAAGCTCTATACTTGTTTTGCCATCCGCTTTAGTGGGACTAGCCAAGCAGGATGCTTGGTTATCTGCTTTAATGGCAATAGGTTTTGGTTTAATTTTCGTTTTTATTTATTCTAAGGTTTATAGAAAGGGAAATCAGCAATCATTTGGGTTACTTTTAGAAAGTGCTTTTGGAAAAGTAATCGGTGGTCTTTTCATTTTGGTTTTTAGCTTATTATCGCTTTACATAGCTAGCCTAACTTTAAGAGATGTAGGTGATTTTCTAAAGTCGCAAATCATTCCTGAAACACCTATTTATGCGATTCAATTTCTCATTTTAGTACCGGCTTTAATTGCGATGATATATGGAATAGAGGTACTAGCGAGAACGGCAGAAATACTCTTTCCAATGGTCATTATTATAGTATTTATTACCATCCTTCTATCTGTAAAGGATTTCAATTTTGATTTTTTAACTCCTATTTTAGAAGAGGGATTTCCAAGGGTTTTCAAAGGCTCATTACTAATGACATCCATACCATTTCTTGAGCTTTCCTTACTTCTCACCATATACCCAATGGTTAATCAATCAGAAAAAGCAAAAAAAGCTATGTATGTAGGCGTTATTTTTGGTGGCATTATATTAGTGTTTAAAGTCTTAATTACGATCTTAACGATTGGTCCACAGCTCACCTCTATTATTAACTTTCCGAATTTCTTTGTAGTTAAAAAAATATATATAGGTGACTTTTTGCAAAGGATAGAAGTTTTTATTGCGATTCAATGGATTATGACCTCTTTTATTAAATTGTGCTTAATGATTTATATCGGGTTAAAATTACTTGAGCATTTATTTAAATTATCAAGCTATCGTATGTTAATTTTCCCTATTGTATTTATCATATTTGCGATTGCACAAGCCGTATCTCCAAATGCAAGCTCCATTATTTATCAAGTAGGTTTACCTTGGGTTTCTTTTGTTTTTATTGTTGGTGGATTCATCCCTTTATTACTTGCTATTATGATTCGCCTAAAGAAAAAAACGATAAAAAGTTCATAATGAGGAAAGCTTGTTATATCTTTGTAAATGCGGGGTACAGCAGGCTTTTTTTGTTGGAGCAAGCAGCGATTACTGCTTATTTTTAGAAGAAAATCTTTTTTCTAGTTGATTTATGTTTGATATATGTGTATATTGTGTATATAGTATATATACAATATAATGCGAGGTTATGCTACATGCATATTATGATTTCAAATCAATCAAAAGAGCCTATTTATGAACAAATTAGTCATCAAATAAAAAACAAGATTTTAACAGGTTCTTTAGTTGAAGGGGCAGCACTTCCTTCAATGAGGCAACTAGCAAAAGAGCTACAAATCAGTGTGATTACAACCAAAAGAGCGTATGAGGAACTAGAAAAGCTTGGTTTCATTTATTCAATAGTTGGCAAAGGGTCATTTGTATCCGAACAAAATCAAGAGATTTTCAAAGAAAGGAAATTAAAAGTGGTGGAAGAAAAATTAGTGGATGCCATTCAGAATGCTAAGGATTTAAATATTTCGTTAGAAGAATTAATGGAAATGATGTCATTGCTTTACGAGGAGGAATCCTAATGGAAAACGTTATCCAGATGAATGATGTGAGTAAGAGTTTTAAGGAATTTCAATTACAAAATATGTCCTTTTCGATAAAAAAAGGCTTTGTTACTGGTTTTATTGGTGCTAATGGATCGGGGAAGACAACGATTTTGAAGATGCTATTAAACTTAATTAAGCCTGATAGTGGTCAAATTTCTATATTTGGTTTAGACCTTCAAAAGCACGAAAAAGAGATTAAAGAGAGAATCGGTGTTGTTTTTGATGAAAATATTTTATTCGAATCGATGTCGATTCATGAAATAAAAAAAATAATAGCACCTGCTTATGGAGGATGGGAAGAATCCGATTTCCAATACTATCTAGACAAATTTGAATTACCACAAAAGCAATCAATCAACAAATTTTCTAAAGGGATGAAAATGAAGGCGTCCTTGGCATTTGCCCTTTCACACCAAGCGGAGCTTCTATTAATGGATGAGCCGACTGCTGGGCTGGACCCTACTTTTCGGAGAGAGTTTTTACAATTATTACGAGAATTAATGCTAGATGAAAATAAATCTATCCTTTTCTCCTCACATATTACGACCGATATGGATCGGATTGCCGATTATATTACCTTTATTGACCAAGGAGCACATGTTTTTACAAAGGAATTTTATCAGATAGAAAAAGAGTTTGCTGTAGTTAGAGGAAATATAGAGCTTCTTGATCAAGATACAGAACGTGAATTTTTATCGATTGAAAAATCAAATTCTAGCTTTGAAGCCTTAACGAATCAAGTACTTAATGTAGAAAATCTATTTGGAGAAGAGGTTTTAATAGAAAAAGCGAGCCTAGAAGACATCATGTATTTTACGAAAAGGCGGAGAGCACATGCTTAATTTAATAAAAAAGGATTTATTTTTGCAAAGGATGAGCTTTATTTTTTATCCAATACTAATCCTAATTTACATCTTTTCTGGACTTCACCCTTATTTTATTGTCGTTTTTATTGGTTTAGTATTCTTGGCAACAGCATTCTATAGTGATCAAAAGGATAAAGCTCAATTACTCTTTCTTTCATTACCTTATACAAGGAAAGAAATCGTCAGTGCCAGGTATTTAGTTGTTTTGTTTTTTCCATTGCCTCTCATCATTATTTATTTGATAGGACATCATGTAATGAACCGTACCGACTATTCATTTGATTTCTCGATGATGGCGGTCAGTTATTTAATCATTTTAATCATTTCTGCTCTTGTTATGCCTCTAATCTATAAATTTAATTTTCAAACAGTCATTATAATGGCGGTTATCCTCATCATAGGAGGCTTTGGTGTTTTAGAGTTTATGAACGGAAAGCAGGTAGACTATATATTTGAAGCACTGTCTAACTTTTACCATCTTATAGCAGAAGGCTTCAAGAGCTTCATGATTCCTGTAGGTATTTTACTGTATGTACTATCCTGGATTTTATCAATCAAAATCTATCAATCTAAAGAGTTTTAAATAAAAAAAGGAGGAAAAGTTAATGACAGCTATTTTAGAAGTAAACCATTTAAGTAAACGCTATAAAAAGTCTGAATTTGCCTTGAGAGATGTCTCTTTAACGATTCCTAGTGGTTCTATTGTTGGTTTTATAGGTCAAAATGGAGCAGGAAAATCTACAACGATGGGAGCTGTCCTAGGAACTTTATATAAAGACCAAGGTGTAATAAGGGTATTTGGTCAAGAAATGCATACAGATAACCAGCTTCTTAAAGAGGATATTGGAGTCGTATATGATGATATGAAGCTTCCAAAGGCAATTACCATTAAGAAATTAGAAAAGGTCCTTAAACGGATTTATAAATGTTGGAATCAACGTACATTTCACCACTATATTAAACTCTTTAACTTACCTAATGATAAGAAACTACAGGATTTTTCTAGAGGAATGTCTATGAAGCTATCGGTAGCTGTAGCGCTATCTCATGAGGCGAAACTTCTCATACTGGATGAAGCCACTGCTGGTTTAGATCCTTCTGGTAGAGAAGAGGTTTTAGATGTACTAAAGGCTTTTGTAGAGAATCAAGAAAAAGGTATATTAATGTCTTCACACATTACATCAGATATTGAGAAAATTGCTGATCAGCTAGTTTTTATAAAGGATGGCGAAATCGTATTAAAGGTTGAAAAAGAAGAGCTTCTAAATAGCTATGCTATAGCTACCTGTGAGGAGAAGCAGTACAAAAAAATAGTCAATCATCATCATGTAGTGGCACACCGAAAAATAGAGAATGGAGAGGTTCAAATCCTTTTCAATAACCGTGAAGCCATTCTACCTCCATTAGAGGTTCAACCCTTTTCCATCGATGATGTTACGCTTTTATTAATGAAAGGAGAAAAACGATGAGAGGCTTAGTGCTTAATCAATATTATACAGTTGATAAGAGCTTAAAAAATTATTTCTTCATTAGTGTCCTTCTTGTAGCAGTTATGCTGTTGTCAAGCAATGATATGCTGCTCTCTATGGCTACTTGGGTTCCGATTATGTTTATGATTTCCCCTGCTTTTGAAGCATTGAAGCATGAATCTGCATCAGGCTGGAATAAATTTGTACTGACGTTTCCGATTAAAAGAAGACATGTTGTTCAAAGTCACTATTATTTCTTTTTACTATTGCTACTAGCGGGAACGATGATAACCTTTCTTTTAATCTTTGCGATGAATGAGTTTATCGGAGGAATTCAAGTGAGTGCGCTCCTGAATTCATTAATGAATGGAATGGGTATCGCGTTCATTATTGGGTATGTTTCTTATCCACTAACGTACTATTATGGTACGGAAAAATCGGATATGATTTTATATATTGGTGTATTCTCGGCTATCGGCATTTACATTTTTGCTGGTTGGCTGTTTCAACAAATCATTAGCTTAGGCTGGTTTGGTTTATCTGTAGAAGGTCATATAGATTTAATTTTTTCTTTACTATTCTTAGTTTTAAATCTAATAATCTTTATCCTTTCTTATTTTGTGACAGTGTTTATTTATCAAAAAAAGGAATTTTAAAGATATGGGTAGGTGATAGGACACTCCTATCTCTAATAACCATAGCTGGTCACCTATTTCAATTAGGTGATCAGTCTTTTCTAGTGAGTGAATAGCATAACCATTTATTTGTTCGTAAAGTTCATATTTTTATGGACAAGACCATAATATTTTTCTTCAAAAGCAAGAATTCATACCATATAATGGTAGTATATGACAATGAAGTGGTGAGCACCTTTAACGAGTGGAATATATGAGTGCTTATGATTCATTATAGAAGGAGAAGGAAGAATGAAAATCATTTTTCAAGCAGTTTTAGGATCATTATTGATTCACGTTGCTTACTATGTAAGTTTATTCTTAATAAGTAGCATAGAACCAAGTTCTAATATGCCTGAAATTGCAGAACAGTATACAAGCATTGCCTATTTAGAAACACAGGTTGCGTTTGGTGTTATCTATTCCCCTGGCTCTTTTGTATGGACCTTTTTAGCAGTAACAGCTATCTGTGCAATTATTTTATTCGCTTATAAAAAGTGGTTCAAAAAGCAAAAGCTATCACGTTAAAGAAAGTCTTATTAAGCCAAAGGGAGCTGTCACATGTAACAGCTCCCTTTTATCTATTTTAAACATTTCTATCTATACGGTTTGAAATGCAACTAGAACGGGAGTTGCTGCCCCTCCTGCGTTTGAGATAGTAATAGTTCGATTGATGGTTACTCCTGGATTTAGAGTCACCGTTGCAACCTCAATAGCGTTCTGATTAGAGCTTGTTGCGTTAGCAGGAGCTAAAGTAGGAATTTTATAAGTTATACCATCTCCGCTCCATTGTACAGCACCAAAATAGGAATCAGCACCTCGCGCAGCCAGATAAATCTTTATCGTTTTTTGAACCTGACTTCGATTTGTGAGAGTAACTGCTAGGTTATATTTTAAGCCATAATGTCCTTTATTACTGGAAGCGGGTCCTTGACTGGTTGGAGCCCCTTGTATTCTGTAAGAATTAGTCTCCGTTTGAAGGTTATCAGTAGCATTGTTACTAATGCTATGGTATTCCCATTTTTGTCCGGATGCAGCGGCTTCGTATGCTACCGAACTAGAAATGCCAGCAAATCCCCATGAGCCACGAGGGTGAATACTATTATTTTGCCCAACAAAATAGTTGACAACGGGAGTTTGATTTAAACGTAAGTTGGCGGTTGAACTATTTGCCATGACTGTACGCACTCTGTAATTCATTCCAACATTCGGAGTCGTATTGCTTATTGTAAATTCGATAACTCCCCCTACTAGTTGTCCAGCACCGACTATCCATTCTCTTACTACACCGATGCCACCTATTGGAGCAGAAGAATCCGTTGGCGTAATAGAATCCATAGTATTTCCGATTAAAGCTGAAGCAGCGCATCTACCTAAGTCTCCAATTTGACCGAAAGGACGCACTTCTATCGCATTTCTCAAATTATGAATAGAATAGGATGAAGTACCAGCATTACCTACTGTGATACCGAATTTCATAGGTGATACGGTCGAATTATAATGCCAAGCAAAAACTCTGTATCGTACACTAGAGCTGCCGGAAACGGTATCGCTCCACAAAGTTGCAAAACCATTTGTGAAGGTGGTGGTACTTGAATTAATCGTTTCTGGGTTATCCGAACAAAAAAATCGAGTAGTTTGTTCAAATGGAGAAGCGCTTGGTGTATTAGGCAAATTCGAAGGTTTAGGGATTGATACAATTGATTTAGTACTTTGATTACAAGCCATAAGTGATCCTCTTTTCTTTAAAATTATATTTTAGTAATAGGATAGATGAGGGAATTAAAGGGATGATAACAATACAATCGATCCCACGTTTGTATCTGTTATTTTAATTCGCTCTCATTATAAAAGGTAAAATCAAACTTGTTTTTACAACCGTTTTTAAATGTTAAAAGAGTCTATTTTTAAAGAGTGACCACACCTATTCAAGTACAATTGTTGAAACTGTTGACCTTACTATTGAAAGTCAAAGGTTTTAATCTCTCTTTTCAATGTTTAAATCCGGAAAGTGAATATCTGCCACTGGTTTGGGAGGATGATGAAAAAGTTCGATCATCGCTAATCGCATGCTTTGCAAGGCATCTTCCTTGGGCATTTTAATATAGCGACTATGAGAGCGCATGTCCGGTTCAAAATAATGTAAAAGTATTAATATTGATTTTTCATCTTTATTTCTTGCTTTTACTAATAAGTCCAAAAATTCACTTTCTGTGAGAGTAAATTGAGCGTCTTTCTTTTCCATTTATTCACCGCCTGTTGAGACATATTTAACTCTTTCGCTAGTTGAGCTTCAGAGTAATCTTTAATGAACAAATCCTTAATAATCCTTCGTCCCATATTGGTTGGGATTTCTCCAAGCAGTTCTTGGATTAAAATGAGATTATCTACTTCTTTAGAAGTGTGATAGTGTGGAGTGATATCTTCGATAGAACGACACTCTCTTTTACTAAGCACTCTGGCTTTATATTGTAACCGCCAAGCAATACGCTTTAATTCATTTTTATATAAGGTTACTATTTCCATAGATTGACCTCCTTTCATGTTTCACAGAATATGAATGTTTTTAGTTATCGGAACGGTGTATATAAGAAATTTAATGTTAAAAAGGCGATTATCATAATTTGTAAAGTGTAATTCAAGTAAGGTTCAGTCATAAATGGATCCTATTTAAAATTCTGTGCATGGCACTTGGGAGTTATTTCTTTTTTGGATTTGTCCATCTATATAAAAGGTTCCATTTACATATAAAAAACAGCTAATTACTCAATACTAACAGTGAGTAATTAGCTGTATTCTCTATGCTATTTAAGCGACCTTATGTTCTTGAAATTTAAAAGAGTATATTAAAACCCTCTATTAAGCAATTTTCAACCATATACGAAGAAAGGGGATGAGACAATACTCATGAACGAATGTTACCTCGCATGTTAGGTGCCCAGCTGTTCGCTCCGCCAGGACACTTCGTCTGGTGGGTTGCTGCAGAATGAACTTTTTTTAAAGGTGGACTTCGGCATGCCGCTTCCTCCCGCTGAAGTCTCCATTCTTTGTGTCGCTAGCTTACGCCTTTCACAGGGAATCTACCCTTTCAAAAAAAAACCTCCTTTTTTTACAAGGAGGGTTTCATGGTTCGTTCTTGATGTTTGCATCCGATTTTAAAACAAGTTTTGTCCCGGTCTCTATGAACCTGTGACTTTGCACAGACTTTATACTATGGTTGTCTAATGGTTTTTAAAGCTGTTGACCAGCTGATTACTTGAGTTAACATAAGGTTGATGTTATCAAGGTGCAGGTCAGCAGGTTTGAAGGTTGTAAATTGTTCAAAATCCGTAAATAAAGAGAGTGTAGGATGTGTGCGAACATCTGCGATCATTAATTCACCCATAATCGTTCTTAGGTGCTCTGCAGCACGCGCTCCACCTGTGGAACCATAACTAACAATTCCAGCCGCTTTATTTTGCCAAGCTTCTCTTGCGAAATCGATCGCATTTTTAAGTGCTCCACTAATACTATGATTATATTCAGAAACGATAAAAACAAAACCATCCATTTCGTTAAGTTTTTCATTCCATTTGGCAATTCCAGGCTCACTACCATCAGTCGTGCCTAAGAAAGGTAAATGATAATCTGCAATATCAATAATTTCAAATGCTGCTTCTTTATGCTCACTGGCAATATCCTTTACCCAATTACCAACTTGAGGACTTACTCTTCCTTCACGTGTACTTCCAAGAATAATACCAATTTTCAATTTATCGCTCATATTTATCGCTCCTATTTAATGGCTTATTTTAATTATGATTTCTTACTAAACTAATCATATAACTAAAGGATAAGAAATAGAAGTAGGCACTTTATTGTATTATAGTATCCTTAATGATACTTTGACTGATGTCTATGTAGATTGGGCCATTCAAATATAGTATAATAACTCTGAAAATTCTATAAGTTCGGAGGGAGCTAGTTGAAATTTAAGACAGTCAAAACGCTGTTAATCCTTATGTTTTTTGTCCTTTATATTCGTTTATTTAGTTGGTTTTACAATACATGGGACATTTTCAGCAAGGAGCATAACTTTTTTTCTTTAATCTTTGCCATTGTGTTTGCTGTTTTATCCTATGTACTAGCAAAGCTATCCGTTTCTTTCGTAATAACGACTATTAAAGAAGGTAGGGACATTTAAAACATTTAATGTTCTTTTAGTTGCTTTGGAGATACTCCTGTTATTTTCTTAAAAGCTTTGTAGAAGGCTGAATAATCATGAAATCCTACTGAATGAGATGCATCAAGTGCCGAATATCCAGAGGTTAATAATTCGCTAGCTTTCATGATTCTTTTATACGTAATATATTCAATCACTGTAAACCCAGTACTCTTTTTAAAAATGTGGCATAAATAATACTTATTAACATAAAATTGTTGCTCTAACAAATCTAATGTTATTTTTTCTTCTAGGTTTTTATTTATATATTCTAAAATGGCAATAATCTTATCGTCATGTTTTCTTAGCTCCTCTTTATTATTGTATTGGGCGATTTGATTATTTATTTTTATGAGCAGCTGAATAAAATAAGATTTAATTAAAATCGGAGTCTCTAGAGATTGTTCTCTAGAGGCTTTTTCAATGTTTTCCCAAAGAGTATCTATACCTGCATTTTTGACAAATGAAGCTGGAATGCGATTAAAATGACCTAATTTTCTATTTTCTATATGTGAAAGCATATTGTATTCGTCGATTTGATACGCAGAAATATATTCAGAGGTGAAATGGATAAATTTCCTTTCGTATGTGTGAGAAGAATTGAATACGATTCGATGAAGCTCCTTTGAGTTCGTCAAAATCATATCATGAGGAGAGAGCTGATAGGCTTGACCCTCTATATAGTAAGTTAAATCACCTGAAATAAAATAAAATAATTCATAGCAATCATGGATATGAGTGGCGACATCGACAGGCTTTTCTGTTTTCGTATGATTAAGATAGAAATGCGGGCTAAAGTGACGCAGTATAGGGGTATCCATTTTTTTGCCTCCTTTTAAGCTTTTTAAAACTAAAGCAAGATTTGCAATATAATGAGCAATAAAATCAATGATTATATGCTTAAGATAACATAGAATACTAACTAACAAAATATAAAAAAAGCCAAGTGGGAAGGGATGATAATATCGTGAATCAATTCGTTTGGTCAGCCTTCGCGGATGAAATTGATGAGGATTTAACTATTCAAATGGATGTTTTAGAAAGTCATGGTATTAAGCATATTGAGATGAGAGGTGTAAATGGAAGAAATTTTGTTTCATACTCTCTAGAAGAGGTTAAAGAAATTAAGAAAAAATTAGATGGGAGAGGCTTTAAATTGTCGGCAATCGGTTCTCCTATCGGGAAAATATCGATAACAGATGATTTTAAGCCCCATTTAGACTTATTTAAGCATACGATCGAAATTGCCGCGATCATGGGTTGCCAATATATTAGGATGTTTAGCTTTTTTATTCCTGCTGACGAGAACCCAGATCGTTATAAAGATGAGGTAGTGAGTCGTTGGAAACAGTTTCTAGAGGTTGCAAAAGGAAGAGGAATCATTCTTTTACATGAAAATGAGAAGGGTATTTTTGGGGATACTCCAGAGCGTTGTTTAGAACTTATGAAAGCGCTTCAATCGGAGAGGGTTTCGTTAATCTTCGACTTTGCCAATTTTGTTCAATGTGATGTGGAGGTTTTCCCTCACGCTTATGAATTATTAAAGGAAGAGATTTCTTATATCCATGTAAAAGACGCACTTTATGAAAATCATAAAGTGGTTCCTGCTGGAGAAGGAGATGGAAAGCTTAAGGAAGTTTTAAGTGAGTTAGCTCAAGATGGCTATGAAGGCTTTCTATCGTTAGAACCACACCTATGGGGGTTCAAGGGATTCGAAGATTTAGAGCCAAACTCTCCTGCAGTGAACTTACCAGAGGGAGATCAAAGGAATTTTGCTGTTGCTGTTCAAGCTTTGGGAAACATTTTAAAGGAAATAAAATCATAAAGGGGGAGTTTTATATGAAGCAAGTTCGAATAGGTATACTCGGGATAGGTAATATGGGCACGGGTCATGCCAAGAGCCTGCTAGCGAATTTGGTTCCACAAGCTAAATTAACTGCTATTTGCGATGTCAGTAAAAGTCGAGTTCAGTGGGCAAGGGATCATTGGGGGGGAAATGTGGCCTGTTATGATTCTCAAGAAGAATTCTATCAATCCAAAGATTTTGACGCTGTTATTATTGCTACAAGACATTACGATCACCCTCAAAATGCTATGGAAGCTTTGAAGAGTGGTTATCACACGCTCATAGAGAAGCCGGCAGGAGTTTATACAAAAGCTGTTCGTGAAATGAATTCGGTAGCTGAGAAAAGCGATAAGGTGTTTGCCATTATGTATAACCAAAGAACAAACCCAATTTATCTGAAGCTAAAGGAGCTAATAGATGCTGGTGAATTAGGAGAGTTGAAACGCTCTATCTGGATTATTACAAATTGGTACCGTTCGCAAAGCTATTATGATGCAGGAGGCTGGAGAGCCACTTGGGCTGGTGAAGGTGGAGGTGTTCTCCTCAATCAAGATCCACATCAGCTTGATTTGTGGCAATGGATATGCGGAATGCCAAAAAGGGTGCGCTCGTTTATGTCATTTGGTAAATACAGAAATATAGAAGTAGAGGACGATGTGACAGCCTATGTTGAGTATGAAAATGGTGCAACTGGATTGTTTGTTACAACTACAGGAGAAGCACCTGGAACGAATAGATTGGAGATTACTGGGGACAAAGGAAAAATAGTTGTGGAAGATGATAAGTTAACTTTTTGGCGTTTGCGAGTTCCAGAATCTCAATTTAATCGTGATTTTAAAGGTGGATTTGGAAGTCCTGAATGCTGGAAATGTGAAATTCCGACAACAGGTGAGAATTTACAGCATATCGGTATTATGAGAAATTGGGTAGATTCGATTCAAAATGGAACAAAGCTGTTAGCTCCAGGGATAGAAGGCATCCATGGATTAACGATTTCAAATGCAATGCATTTATCAGCATGGACGGACGATTGGGTTAACATTCCGTTTGATGAGGATTTATTTTATGAAAAGCTTCAAGAAAAGATTTCCTCATCGACCTTTAATAAAAGTGAAAGTGAGAATCAAACACTTGATGTAACAGGAACTTATTAAATTCTAGGAGGGAACAATATGAAAGAGACTTTCCAAAATCCGATATTACCAGGCTTTTACCCTGATCCTTCTATATGTAGAGTAGAAGATGATTATTATTTAGTAACCTCAACCTTCGCTTATTTTCCAGGGGTGCCTATTTTTCATAGTAAGGATTTAGTTAATTGGGAGCAAATCGGCCATGTCCTTGATCGGCCTTCTCAGTTACCTTTGAAGGGAGCCAAGCATTCTGGAGGAATATTTGCACCAACGATCCGTCATCATAATGGTGTTTTTTATATGATTACGACCAATGTCACTTATGGAGGGAACTTTATTGTGACAGCAACCGATCCAAGAGGGCCGTGGTCAGATCCTCATTATTTAGAAGCGCCAGGAATTGATCCTTCTCTCTTTTTTGATGATGATGGTAAAGCTTACTACACAGGTACAAGACCGGCACCTGAAGGTGAAAAATATAGTGGGAACTGGGAGATTTGGCTACAAGAAATAGACATACAATCATTTAAATTAGTAGGTGAATCTTATGGTCTATGGAGGGGTGCTCTTCGAGATGTTATTTGGCCAGAAGGTCCGCACATTTATAAGATAAATGGTTATTACTATTTATTGATTTCAGAGGCAGGAACTGGTCACCAGCATGCGGTATCTGTAGCAAGAAGTGAAAAGATTAATGGCGACTACACTGGTAATCCTAGTAATCCAATCCTTACCCACCGACATTTTGGTAGAGATTATCCCGTGGTAAATGTCGGTCATTGTGATATCGTTCAAACTCAAAATGGGGAATGGTGGGCTGTAGGTTTAGCGTCGAGAATTTATGGTGGATATTATCGTAATTTAGGAAGAGAAACCTTTTTATTTCCACTCATTTGGGAAGATGGCTGGCCTATTATGAGCCCGGGCACTGGAAAGCTAGAAGAGCATTACGCCATTCCTAAACTTCCTAAAGCGGAGACATCGAAAGTGACTCCAAGTGCCTGCGATCATTTTGATAGTGATCAATTAGATTTAGAGTGGAATTTTTTGAGAACTCCTACAGAGGATTTTTATAGTTTAAAAGACAAAGAAGGCTATCTATCATTAAAGCTTAGACCTGAAATGATTTCGGAAAAAGTGAATCCTAGTTTTATCGGAAGAAGACAGCAGCATATTCATTTTTCTGCATCAACCGTAATAGAGTTTTCTCCAAAAAATGAATTTGAATCGGCAGGTATGGTAGTCATTCAAAGTAATGAATATCACTATACTTTTTTACTGTCAAAGTTAAAAGATGATTTCGTTATTCGACTCACAAAATGCGAAGCTGGAGAGGAAACCATACTTCAAGAGGAGAAGATTTCTCAAGAAAAGCTTTATTTGAAAATAGAAGCAGAGGAACAAAATTATCATTTCTATTATAGTGAGGATTCTAAAGACTATAAGCCTTTAAAACGAAATGTCGATGGAAGAATATTAAGCACAGATGTGGCTGGAGGATTTGTTGGAACAGAAATTGGGTTATATGCCAGCTCCAACGGTCAAGAAAGTCAAAACAACGCTTATTTCGATTGGTTTGAATATGTTGGGAAATAGTAAGGATATAATAGTATCATGACAAAGGGGAGATGGAGTGGACTTGGACTTCATCTCACTTTTTGTTTAATAAACGTTCATAGAATCCTGTTGAACCTTCCTTAAGCGTAAAAAGCCGGCGACCTTTTCTAATGGTTACCGGCTTTTTTTGTTATAGGTGGGTTTTATTGATGGTTTTCTAGCTTTACATTTTCTTGCAAAGTCGTATCTCTAATGATTAATTTAGTGGCAACATAGACGGTTTTACTAATTTTACGTCCATGAACCATTCGCTCCATTATTAAATCTACTGCGGATTCACCTAGAAGCTCTGTTTCAATCCTAACGGTGCTAATTGGAGGAAAGATATATTTAGATACACTAATGTCATTAATACTGATGAGACTCACTCTATCTGGTATAGAAATCTTTTCCTCCTGTAACGCTCTAATCGCTCCTATTGCCATAGAATCATTACTAATATAAAAAGCAGTTGGAAGCTCGTTCCCTAATTCGGCAATCGCTCTTTTCATTAAGCGGTAGCCTGCATTAACCGTGAAGGATTGAACGAAAATGTACTTCTCATTCAGTAAATCCTTCTCACTCATATATTTTCTATAATACATTTCACGCTTTTCTTGAATGGGAGGTTTATTATGTAGGAATGTTTGTAATCCACCCAAAAAACCAATATGGTTATGTCCAGTTCCAATAAAGTAGTCTAATATCTGACTCGATACCTTTTTGAAATCCACCAAAACGGCATCGCAGTCATCACTTGTATAATAAGAATCTATAATAACGATATTAGGTGAAATTTCCTTTAGAGAATCTATTTGTTCTTCAAACGTATCTCCAACAACAATGATTCCATCTATATCGTTGGGGATACTGGTATAATCATTCTTTAGAAACTTTAAAAGTTGTATGTTATGCTGCTCAGCTCGCTCTTCGATACCGTGGCGAATGCCCATATAGTAAACATCATCTAATTCTTCTTGCTCTGTTTTAATATGAATGAATGCAACCTTTTTTAATAATTGAGATTTTTTTCTCTTCTTAGTATAAGAAAGCTCTTCTGCAACTTTGAATATTTCCTTTTTGGTTGTATCTCCTACTGATAAGCTGGGGTCGTAATTTAAGACCCTTGATACAGTTGTATTAGACACCCCAACCCTTCTCGCTATGTCTTTTATGGTAGCCATTTTCAACTCCTTCTTTAATCCTGTCATTTTGTTTGTATCTTCTAAAGTTAAAGTAAACGATTAGAATGAAATAGTCAATAAAACAAAAATTATTTAGTAAATGTTTACCTAATCGATTAAGGTTTTATTATTTTTATGCAGAAAAATTGATAGAAATCAGGGTTTTAATTACTGTCTTTCTATATTTACTGATCTTAATCGGTTTCATTCAGTAAATATTTACTTGACTTTTATTGAGAGTTTCATTTAACATTTTTGTATAAGCGCTTACAATCAGAAATTTTAAAAAGTTTAGTTATTTCGTTTTTTAAGTGAGTGAATTTCATAATTGCTCTATAAGTGAATGAAACCGAACGTTCATTATAAAATGTGAATTGAATGTTTTTGAATTTCTTGTTGATTGATTGTAACGGTAGGTAGCGACCCCCGAAGGATCAGCGCAGTCTGAAGATCCACTCTGACGACGCTCTGTATAGTCAGAGTTAGCTGAAGGCAAGCCCTTGGGAAAGCATCTACCTAAAGTGAAAATCAAAAACTAAATCAATCGGTTTTCATTATGAGTAATGAATGATGAAATTGATTCACATAGGTATTAAGAAAGATTTCTTGCAAAACGAGAGGAGAGAACTTATGAAAAAGATGATGACGTTATTAATAGTTAGCTTGTTATGTACCGCCATTTTAGGGGCTTGTGGGAACGAAGATAGTAGCACTCAAGAAGATGGTGATGTGGTCACGCTTACCTTATGGAATCGTTATGCAGAGCTTAGGGGTGGGCTAGATGAATTTATAAGTAAGTTTGAAGAAGAATACCCGCATATAAAAATTGATCGACAGGAAACTCCTAGTGATACAGCTGAAACTCAATTAAGGACAGCGTTATCAGAGGGGACTTTACCTGATATGTGGACAAACACGGTTGAGTTAAAGGAATTAGTAGGTATTGATGCTGTAAAAGATTTAGATGAGGTTTTTACAGATGAAGTGAGGGAGCTTTTTCACGAAGGGTCATTCTTTGAAAACGGGACAACCTCTGAAGGAGTTGTCTATGGATTTCCGTTAGCTTCACCTAGAAGTAAAGCAATGATGACTTATTATAATTTGGATGTTTTAGAAGAGTTAGGGTTAACAGAAGATGATGTACCTACCACTTGGGATGATTTTGAACAAATCGGTCAAGAAATTCTTGAGCGTTCTGGGGGAGCTATTTATCCTCTAATATGGAATAATCCAGGCTGGGCAAATGAACAATTGGTCTCTATGATGGGTACGGCAATTAGTCCAGAAACTCCATGGAATTATGACTTTATCGAAGGGGAACCTTCACTTATGACAGAAGGTAAATTAGAAGCTACCTATTGGTTGAAAGATATGTTAGATCAAGGGATTATGGCTCCAGAAAGTGTAGAAATTGGTTTAGGAGAGTCTGAAGCTATATTTTCAATTGGAGGGGCAGCATTTTTATTTAGTGGTGATTGGGTTGGTAGGCAGCTAACGGAAGAAAATGATTTTCATAATTGGGGAGTTGCTCCATTGCCAACAAAGGATGGAGAACCTTATTATTATCGAGCCAGTTCAGAAGCTAGTAGTATACAGGTGAGTAATGATACAGAAAATTGGGAGGAAATTAAGCTCTTTTTAGAGTATGCGGTAGAGCATTTCCATGAGGATGTTTATGTGAATACAGGTGCTGGTATCCCGGCGAAAATGAACGTTGAAGGTACTCCTCCGTTTGAGCAGTATCATGCAATAGGAGAATTACAAGAACAATTGTCTATACCTGTACCGATTCCTGGTGAATTAAATCCAGCTACGATCCAATTCCAACGAGACTTATCCTCTCGATTAGAGGTGAGTGGGATTGGAGAGGCACTTGTTGGTTATTTAACTAATAATATTTCCGATCTAGAAGCGGCCTTAGGACAAATTGAAAATAACGTGAAAGACCATTTCTTTGATTTATTAGAGGAAAATGATGAAGTATCACAGGATGATTTCACTTATCCAAATTGGGAGCCGTTTGTCCCGTATACGAATGACATGTATGAAGAATTAAGGTAAATTTCATTTCACGATAATTATAACGTCACTATAGTCAGTAGCTTTGGCTATAGTGATTTATTTACAGATAGTCTTCATTTTCACAATTAGAGTAATGATTCATGTGCTTAGTGAAATGACTTTTATATGGACACTTTTGAATAGAGGGAGTGGATGTGTAACATGTCTAATACAAAACTAAATAAAGAGGACGGTTCGATGCATTTGGCAGATAGTAAAAAGGGTACATTAAATGTGCAAAAAAGGAAAAAGGCAATATGGGCGTATATTTTCCTTGCTCCACAAATTATTGTATTTTTTGTTTTTTCTGCATATCCAATTGTTATGAGCTACATATACTCTTTTTATGACTGGACGGGAATCGGCCCATTAAATAATTTTGTAGGACTGGGTAACTATATCCAATTATTAAATTCACCAAGGTTTTGGAACTCTTTAGTCGTTTCTATTTATTATATTGTCGGAACTACGGTGATTGGTGTAGGGGTTGCTTTAATATTAGCGATTATTTTAAATGATGCGAAGCTAAAAGGGAGGGGCATTTATCGAGTCATATACTTTTTACCGGTAGTAACGACAACAGCAATTGTCGGAATTATCATGAGTAATTTATTTGGGATAAGAGGTCTTGTGAATCAGCTTCTTCTTCAATTAAATATTATATCAACACCTATCACTTGGTTAACTGAGGGGACTTTAGCTTTAATGATTCTGATAGTCGTTGGTGCTTGGAAAGGGCTTGGAATTAATATGGTTTATTGGTTAGCTGGTCTTCAGTCGATCCCCCATGACCTGTATGAGTCCGCCCAGTTAGATGGAGCGGGTTTCTGGAGGACGCTATGGTACATTACCTTGCCTTTATTAAAGCCAATGATGATGGTTATTATCCTGCTCTCATTAGTAAGTGGTGTAAATGCCTTTGATTTAGTCAAAACACTTACAGATGGAGGTCCAAATTTTGCAACAGAAACGCTAGATTTATTCATTTACAATTTTGCCTTTACAAGTCAATTTGGTGGAGGAACTACTAGAATGGGCTACGCCTCTGCGGCAGGGGTTTTATTAGGAATTTTTACTTTTATTATTAGTACCGTTTTTGGAGCTGCTGCATTTGGGAAAAATTTAATGAAGCGTAGAATGAAAGTTGAACCAAAGGGTGGTGTTCACAAATGATTACAACAAAATCAGCACGCCTTATGATCCATATATTTTTAATTGCTTTCGGGATCATATGGATATACCCATTTATTTGGATGGTCTTTTCCTCGTTAAAGACTAATAGAGAGTTTCTGACAAGCGGAACGACTTTATTGCCAGAGGTCCCACAATGGGAGAATTTTTATAGAGCTTGGGAGACCGCTAACTTTTCAGGTTACTTTGTGAATACCGTGATTTTCACGATTGCAACGGTAATTATTGTCATAGTGCTGTCTGCCCTTACAGGCTATGTATTGGGTAGAATAGACTTTCCTGGTCGAAAAGTAATCCTTATTATCGTAGTAGCGATTATGTTCATACCAAAAGGCTATACGATTATTCCTCTCTTTAAAATCGTTAGCTTTTTGGGGTTGCAAGATTCGATATTAGGAATGATTGTAGCTGAATCATCGGGTGCACATGTGCTCTTTATTTTAATGTTTGCTTCCTTCTTTGCTAATATACCGAAAGAGCTTGAAGAGGCTGCAGAAATTGATGGTGCGGGGTTCTTAACCGTATTTTGGAAGGTCATGCTTCCTCTAAGTATGCCAATTGTAGCAACGACAGCGATTATGCAGTTTATTTGGACTTGGAGCTCGTTCTTAATTCCTCTTGTATTGTCAATTAGTCGTCCAGAAATCCGAACGTTAGCGGTTGGGATGCAAAGCTTTGTCGGGACATATGCAACGGATTTTGCCGGAATGGCAGCAGGGGCAACGATATCTTTGCTTCCTGTCATGTTCATCTTTATTATTATGCAACGCTATTTTATAGAGGGTATTGCTGGAGCTGTCAAAAACTAAGGGAGTCTTAATAGACTCCTTTGTTTTCTATTAAATTAATCCTACAGAGGTGTGTGCTAAATGAATATCTTCTCATTAGATTCTAAGCTTTATAAACTTACTGTTTGGATGATGCGCTTAGCCTATGTTAATGTTTTATGGCTCTTTTTTTCATTATTAGGTCTAGTCATTTTGGGTTTTTTTCCATCAACGATTTCAATGTTTACGATAGTGAGGCATTGGATAAAGGGAAAAGAAGATTTTCCTATATGGAGTACCTTTTGGAAAAGCTATAAGCAATCCTTTTTAAAAGTCAATTTGTGGGCGCCGATTATCGTAGGGATTGGTTACATCCTTTACCGTAACCTTATATTCTTTGTTGAAATGAATAATCAAGTTGGAGGTTTATTATTCTATCTATCTATAGCATTAGCTATTTTTTACTTGTTATTCGTAGCTTTCCTAATTCCTGTCTATGTCCACTTTGATATTAAAGGCTTAGAGATTTTTAAATATAGCTTTATCATTAGCGTCTCGTATCCGATACAGTCCTTTTATATCGTTCTAACTTCTGTAGTGATCATCTACTTGTCTAGTGTATTTCCGGCTGTTGCTCCCTTCTTCTCAGGGAGTATTCTCAGTTTACTAGTTATGAGATTTGCTTACGTGGTTTTTATGAAAATAGAAAGTAAAAATAGAAAGCAATCAAAACAAGAAATCTCTTTGAATAATCGCTAATCATAACTTAGATGAGTGAATTTCATAATTGCTCTATAAATGAATAAAACAGAACGTTTCTTATAAAATATGTTTTAAACGTTTGCAATTTACTTCTTGATTGAAACGGTAGGTAGTGACTCCCAAAGGAACAGCGCCGTTTGAAGATCCACTCTGACGAAGCTCTGCGTAATCAGAGTTAGCTGAAGACAAGCCCTTGGGAAAGCATCTACCTAAAGTGAAAATCAAAAACCTAATCGTTCAGTTTTCATTATAAAATTGATTCAAATAGAAAAAAGTGAAAAAAAGTTCTTGTATATCATAAAGAAATCTTATATAATCATTTTTAACTTGCGAATTATACAAATTTTTCAAAAATGATGAAGAGAAAAAGTAAGATATATCTATTTTTTACAGAAAGCTTCGGTAGCTGAGAAGAAGCAAAAATAAGTATCCGAAAAATGGCCTCTGAGTTTCTTGCTGAACGTATTGTAAAATATTATTAGGCTTCGACGAGTTTTGGTCCTCGTTATCAAGACCACAGTATAAAGGGGACATAATGTCACTCTCGTACTTGATGAGGCTGTTTTGTGTGAGCAAGCAGTAAAGTAAGGTGGTACCACGTGATGACAACACGTCCTTATCCTAATTTAGGATAAGGACGTGTTTTTTTATATTTAAAGGTAATGAAATGGAGGAATAAAGAATGAGCAAATTTTTAGTTTTACAATCTGATTTTGGAATAAGTGATGGGGCGGTAAGTGCGATGTATGGTGTAGCATTGTCCGTTGACCCCACGATAAGAATATTTGATTTAACCCACGACATTCCACAGTACAATATTTGGGATGGAGCGTATCGCCTCTACCAAACGGTGTCTTATTGGCCGGAAGGAACGGTTTTTGTTTCAGTGGTTGATCCTGGAGTTGGCTCTGAAAGACGAAGTGTTGTAGCGAAGACAGCAACAAATCAGTATATTGTAACCCCCGATAATGGAACTTTGACGCAAATTAAAAAGCAGCTAGGAATTGTCGAGGTAAGATTAATAGATGAAAAAGTAAACCGACTACCCCAATCTGGTGAATCCTACACGTTTCATGGAAGAGATGTTTATGCATTTACTGGGGCAAGGCTTTCAACAGGAGTCATATCATTTGAAGAAGTCGGTCCTAAAGTCGATGTTGAATCAATAGTCGAATTAACTGTAGTGGAAGCTAAATTAGAAGAAGATAAGGTAATTGGGACTATTGATATACTTGATATTCGTTTTGGGAATTTATGGACTAATATAAATAGAGAGCTTTTTAAAGAATTAGATATTAAATATGGAGATTCCTTTGAGGTGTTAATTGAAAATAATACTCGCCAAGTATATAGAAATATTATGACTTATGGTCGTTCTTTTGCAGATAGTCATCTGGGAGAGCCATTACTTTATGTTAATTCGCTTGATAAAATAGGTGTAGCCCTTAACCAAGGTTCTTTTGCTAAAGCGTATCATATTGAAACAGGTGTAAATTGGAGAATTTATATTCGGAAGATTCCGAAAGCTGGATTTTAAAAAGCTCAAAAAATAAGAAGGAGTGGTTAAAATGTTTAAAAATTTACTTTCTATTAAAACGATTGTCGCTATAGGTATTGGAGCAGCTGTATTTATCATTTTAGCTAAATTCGTTGCAATCCCATCACCTGTGCCGAATACCTCTATCCAAACGGCCTATGCATTTCTAGCGCTTATGGCGGTTGTGTTTGGTCCTATTGCTGGAGCCTTAATCGGCCTTATTGGTCATGCCCTTAATGATGCGATTACTTATGGTTCTATTTGGTGGAGCTGGGTCGCTGTATCGATGTTTGTCGGCTTTTTAATTGGACTATTGGCTAAGTTCTTTAGTATCGAATCTGGTATATTTAATACAAGTAAAGTCATTCGTTTTAATATTGTTCAAATCATTGCGCAAGGGATTGGTTGGTTTCTTATTGCCCCCACCCTTGATATACTCATATACGCTGAGCCTGCTAACAAGGTCTTTACCCAAGGTTTTGTAGCTGGAATATCGAACATTATTACGGTTGGGGTGATTGGAACGATATTATTGCTAGCGTATGCGAAAACACGAAAGCAGGATAACAGTCTTCAAAAGGAACTGTAATAGTGTAATAGGAGATAATCATGAAAAAACCAGTCATTGAATTTAATCAATTTAGCTTTAAATATAATAGTCAAGTAGAGCCGACTCTCCATGAAATTAACATCACTATATATGAGGGTGAGAAAGTGTTAATAGTTGGTCCGTCAGGCTCTGGAAAAAGTACAATTGGTCAGTGTATAAATGGACTTGTTCCTTTTTCGTACAAAGGTGAAGTGACTGGAAGCCTTAAAGTATTAGGGAAAGACGCAAAGGAATTAGATATTTTTACTCTATCTAAAATGGTAGGAACTGTTTTGCAGGACCCTGACGGACAGTTTATAGGGCTAACAGTAGGAGAAGACATTGCTTTTGCTTTAGAGAATGATGGGACTGAACAAAAGGAAATGATCGAAATCGTTCATGAAGTCGCAAAAATGGTAGAAATGGATGGGCATCTCCGTTCTTCCATTCATGAGCTTTCAGGTGGTCAAAAACAAAAGGTTTCATTAGGTGGAGTAATGGTTGATCAGGTAGACATATTACTATTTGATGAACCACTAGCGAATTTAGATCCAGCAACGGGTAAGCATGCAATAGAGCTCATTGACCGTATTCATAAAGAAACTAATACAACCATTGTTATGATTGAACACCGTTTGGAGGATGTTCTTCATTGTGAGGTAGATCGCATTATTGTGGTGTCTGATGGTCGAATTGTAGCAGATGCTTCGCCTGACACTCTTCTAACTACCTCTATTTTAGAGAAAAGTAATATACGAGAGCCACTTTACCTAAAAGCGGTTAAATATGCTGGTTGCCAGATTACAGAAAATATGCGGCCTGCTTCACTGACCGATTTTGATGTTCAATCATGTAAAAAGCAACTACATGATTGGTATAAAAAGATGACGTTTCAGTTGGAGAAGAAGGAAGCAGAGCCCGTTTTAGAAGTAGAAAATCTCTGTTTTACTTATAAAAATGGTAGGCCGGTCATTGATAACATTTCCTTTTCGGTAGATAAGGGGGAAATGATTAGTATTGTAGGACGAAATGGGGCAGGCAAATCAACATTAACGAAACTAATCTGTGGGTTCGAAAAGGTCAATGAAGGACGGATTCTTTTGTCAGGGCAAGAAATTACAAACGATTCTATTAAGAAACGTTCTTTGCAGATTGGGATGGTCATGCAAAATCCAAATCATATGATTTCAAAAAATATGATTTTTGACGAAATTGCTTTAGGTTTAAAAAACAGAGGAATAGAAGAGTCAGAAATTAAAGAGCGAGTAGAAAAAACGCTGAAAGTTTGCGGTCTTTATCCTTATCGTAATTGGCCCATTTCAGCTTTAAGTTTTGGTCAGAAAAAAAGAGTAACAATAGCGTCGATATTGGTCTTAGAGCCAGACATCCTTATTTTAGACGAGCCCACTGCTGGCCAGGATTTGAAGCATTATACAGATATTATGGAGTTTTTAGTAGAATTAAATGAAAAAGGACAAACGATTTTAATTATTACTCACGATATGCATTTGATGCTAGAATATACACCTAGAGCAATCGTTATTGAAGAGGGTAAAAAGATAGGTGACCATGCATCATCCTTTATCTTAACAGAACCTACTATAATACAAAGAGCTAATTTAAAAGAGACCTCCTTATTTGAACTGGCTAAAAGAGCTGAAATAAAAAATCCACAGCATTTTGTCGATTCTTTTATTTCCTATGATAGGGAGGTCAGAAAAAAATGGCTGTAGAGATGTTATCTTATATTGAAAGAAAGTCTCCGATTCATCAGCTTACAGGTGTCACAAAGCTTCTATGTTTTATTTTATGGTCAACAGCTGCCATGCTTACGTATGATACTAGAATTTTAGCTTTTCTGTTTGTATTAGGAATTTATATATTTATTTTATCTAAAGTAAAGGTAAAAGAAGTGTCGTTTATCTTAATTTTTATCTTAATATTCCTTTTACTAAATAATATTGCGATTTATTTATTCTCCCCCCAAGAGGGAGTGGCCATCTACGAGAGTAATACGGTTTTGTTTGAACTTTTTGGACGCTACAATTTGACACTGGAGCAAATCTTTTATCAAGTGAACATTACTTTGAAATATTTAACCGTTATTCCAGTGGCTCTCTTATTTATTGTGACTACCAATCCGAGTGAGTTTGCGGCATCCATGAATAAAATGGGCATAAGCTACCGAATATCTTATAGTGTAGCATTAGCGCTCCGTTATATTCCGGATGTACAAAGAGATTTTAGAAATATAGCGCAATCTCAACAGGCGCGAGGATTAGATATGTCGAGTAATGAAAAGTGGCCAAAGAGGATTAAGAATGCAGCAACGATTATCATCCCCTTAATTTTATCTAGTCTAGAAAAGATAGACACGATTAGTCATGCGATGGAGCTACGTGGTTTTGGAAAAAATAAAAAAAGAACCTGGTATAGCTTACGCCCCTTTAAAAAAAGTGATTACCTGACCATCATAGCATTTATTCTGCTATTTATTCTCACCATTTTGATTACTTTTTATGATGGTAGTCGTTTTTATAATCCGTTTATTTAATAATAAGAGCTTGTCGCCATTTCTTTTTTTATAAAGGAGAATAATAAAATTATAAAGCGAGTCTGAGTTCATCTTCGGACTCGTTTTTTGTGCTTTTTTTATGGTTTCTTATCCTGTGGAAACATTTTCACTTTTTTATATCTCTTAAATAGTTTATAATTATCAGATAATACAATTATTAAATGGTAGATATTCTTTACACATAAGAGTATGATGACATAGTAGAGATTAAAGGTGTCATGTTAAACGAACTCTGAATACACATACATGATAGATGATACAATGAACCTATTATTTTTTTTTGTAAATTAGGGAAAAAGGAAGGTTAGCATGAGTAACGATCGAAATCAATCAGATATTATTTTAATTGGTGCAGGAGTCATGAGTGCAACACTAGGGTCTTTATTAAAAGAGCTAGCGCCGGATTGGAATATTAAGGTTTTTGAGAAGCTATCAAGCCCAGGTGAGGAAAGTTCAAATGAGTGGAATAATGCAGGAACGGGTCATGCAGCTCTTTGTGAGTTAAATTATACATCTGAAAAACCAGATGGTTCAATAGATATTACAAAAGCTATAAAAGTGAACGAGCAGTTTCAAGTTTCGTTACAATTTTGGTCTTATCTTGTACAAAATAATTTAATCCGAAATCCTCAGGATTTTATTATGCCGATTCCACATATGAGCTTTGTAAAAGGGGCAAATAATGTTGATTTTTTAAAAAGGCGATTGGAAGCGTTATCGCAAAATCCTCTTTTCGAAGGTATGGAATTTTCAAGCGATCCTGAAACATTAAAAGAGTGGATACCCGTTATGATGGAGGGGCGCTCTCTAGATGAACCTGTTGCAGCTACTAAGATTGACTCAGGTACAGATGTGAATTTTGGTGCTCTTACGAGAATGCTATTTGATCATCTTGAAGAGGAAGGTGTTCAAGTTCATTATCAACATGCGGTTAAGGATTTGAAAAAAGCTAATGATGGTTCATGGCAAGTAAAGGTACAAAATATAAATTCAGGACAAACGGATGTCCACACTGCAAAATTTGTCTTTATTGGTGGCGGTGGCGGAAGTATACATCTGCTACAAAAAACCGGAATTCCAGAATCTAAGCAAATTGGTGGCTTCCCTGTTAGTGGTCTATTTATGGTGTGTAATAATCCGGAAATTGTTGAAAAGCATCATGCAAAGGTATATGGAAAAGCAAAGGTCGGTGCGCCACCGATGTCCGTCCCACATATTGATACAAGGTATATTCAAAATAAGAAATCATTATTATTTGGTCCATTTGCAGGCTTCTCTCCAAAGTTTTTAAAAACGGGTTCAAACATGGATTTAATTCGTTCGGTAAACTTAGGAAACGTTTTGACTATGCTGGCTGCTGGTGTAAAAGAACTGTCGCTCACAAAGTACTTAATTCAGCAAGTATTATTGTCTAATGAAAAAAGAATGGAAGAATTACGCGAATTTATTCCAGATGCCAAAATGGAAGATTGGGAAATAATAGTGGCAGGACAACGGGTTCAAGTTATTAAGGATACACCTGCTGGGAAAGGTACTCTACAATTTGGGACAGAGGTAGTAAGCTCAGCCGATGGTTCAGTTGCTGCATTGTTAGGTGCTTCTCCTGGAGCTTCAACAGCTGTTCAAGTAATGTTAGAGGTATTAGAGAAATGTTTCCCTCAGCATATAGATGAGTGGTCACCAAAGATTAAAGAAATGATTCCTTCATATGGACAATCTTTAATGAATGATGAGGAGCTTTTAAGAGAGGTTCATGCTCATACTAGTCAAACGCTTGAACTAAGCAAAAAAAAAGTACAAAAACTAGCATATATTTAAATCCAAAGAAATAATGAGAAAAAAGCTGTCTAAACAGCTTTCAGACCTTAGCCAAAACGCCTTTGAGAAATGAATCTCAAAGGCGTTTTTTTGCTAGCTTAATCTCATTTTAAAGTCCTGATAACCAAATTCACGAACAATTTCGCAGTCACCATTTTTCTTTTTAATACTAATAGAAGGAAGAGCCATTCCGTTAAATGTCGTGTTTTTAACCATAGAGTAGATAGCCATATCACCAAAAACTAAGCGATCCCCCAATTTTAGTGGCTGATCAAAGGAATAATCTCCTATGACATCACCAGCCATACAAGTTTGTCCTCCAAGGCGGTATAAATAAGGCTTTTCCCCAGCTTCACCGGAATGAAACAAAGGGGGACGGTACGGCATTTCTAACACATCAGGCATGTGACAAGATGCTGAAGTATCAAGTATGGCAATATCTATCCCGTTATGAGTGGTATCAAGTACGGTTGTAATTAAATAGCCAGCATTGAGAGCAACGGCTTCGCCAGGTTCTAAATATACCTCAAGGTTATATTCATTCTGCATTCTTTTAATAGAGCTCTCTAACAAATCGAGATCATAATCTTCTCTTGTAATATGATGACCACCACCAAAATTAATCCATTCCATTTGAGGTAGCCACTCACCAAACTTTTGCACAACAGCATCTAAAGTAGTAGCTAAATCATCAGCATTTTGCTGACATAAAGTATGAAAATGAAGACCTGTAACCCCTTCTAGCCATTCAGGTTGAAACTGCTCACTTTTTACACCAAAGCGGGAGCCAGGTGAGCAAGGGTCATATATAGCATGCCCTTCTTGAGTGGAGCACTCAGGGTTAATACGCAGGCCTATTTTTTTCCCTGCTTGAAGTACCTTTTCTTTGTACTTCATGAGCTGTGAAAAAGAGTTGAAAATGATGTGGTCGCAAATTTCGACGATTTCATCCATTTCGTCATCACGATAAGCTGGAGCATACACGTGATTTTCTTTACCCATCTCTTCGAAGCCCAGCTTAGCTTCAAATAATCCACTCGCTGTCGTTCCGCTTAAATACTCACGAATAAGCGGGTACATATGAAACATAGAAAATGCCTTCTGAGCTAAAATGATTTTGCAGCCGGTTCGATCCATAACACCTTTTAATAGGTTTAGGTTTTTCTCGACTAATCCTTCATCTACTACATAAGTGGGTGTCGGTAATTCTTCAAATTTCATTTTAACGAGCGTACTCCGATTCTTTTTCTTTACTAGTTTCAGGGTCAACCATTTCTGGATTTAAATCTTCTTTCCAAGGTAATCCCCATTTGTTTAGAGCATCCATGAATGGATCTGGATCGAACTCTTCAACATTATAAACTCCTGGTTTATTCCATTTTCCTGTCATAACAAGCATCGCACCGATCATAGCTGGAACACCGGTCGTGTAGGAAACAGCTTGTGAACCAACCTCTTTATAGCAAGCTTCGTGATCGCAAACATTATAAACGTAATAGGTTTTTTCTTTGCCATCTTTTTTACCTTTAAAAATACAACCAATATTTGTTTTACCCTTTGTACGAGGTCCAAGTGAAGCTGGATCAGGTAAAACGGCTTTTAAGAATTGTAGAGGAACGATTTCTTTTCCTTCAAATTCAATTGGCTCAATGGAAGTCATCCCTACATTTTCTAAACATTTTAAATGAGTAAGGTAACTCTCTCCAAAGGTCATAAAGAATCGAATTCGTTTTAGACCTGGAATGTTTTTAGCTAGAGATTCAAGCTCCTCATGATAAAGTAAGTACATATCCTTTTCGCCTACTTCTGGAAAATCATAAACACGCTTAATCTCCATAGGCTTTGTTTCAATCCATTGACCTTCTTCCCAATATCTACCGTTAGCTGAAACTTCACGAATATTAATTTCTGGGTTGAAGTTTGTTGCAAATGGATAGCCATGGTCTCCGGCATTACAATCCAAAATATCAATATACTCAATTTCATCAAAATGATGCTTTAAAGCATGAGCCGAAAAGACACCCGTTACTCCAGGGTCAAAGCCGCTTCCTAAAAGGGCTGTAATCCCTGCTTCCTTAAATCTTTCTTGATATTCCCATTGCCATTTGTATTCAAATTTTGCCGTATCCTCCGGCTCATAGTTCGCTGTATCTAAGTAATGCGTTTTAGTTGCTAGGCATGCATCCATAATCGTTAAATCTTGATATGGAAGAGCGAGATTCATCACAATATCTGGTTTTACTTCTTGTATTAAAGCAATTAATTCATCTACATTGTCTGCATCTACCTGTGCAGTTGTTATTTTGGTAGGACCACCATCAAGCTTCGCTTTAAGGTCATCACATTTAGATTTCGTTCGACTAGCAATACAAATTTCTTCAAATACTTCATGATTCTGAACACATTTATGGATGGCAACAGATGCAACGCCGCCACAACCGATGATAAGTGCTTTTCCCATTTTACCTATCTCCTATCTTTATATATTAGGTTTAGAGAGAATAAACCTACTAACTACAAGTTTCCAAAGCCTCTCTTATACTTTGGACATAAAAAAGCAAGTGCAATACGCATAGTATGCGCGCAACACTTGCTTAAAATATATTCATTCCAAAAAAAGCATAAGTATATTTAGATTATAAACCTTTAAATATACATCTACAATAAAATCTTAAACAAAGTAGGAAGCTTTTCATATTCAAAATATATCATTTAGGATCAGAGTCTTTATAGCAAATAATTATTTTGCCACTCTTATTGACCGTTTCACAAGTTGTATGCATATGCACTGGTTGTAAAGTAACCAACTTATAAAATTTGAGCTTTTAACTCAATCAATAAGGCAACGATATGTTGCCAATCGGCATTTGACCCGGCTGTCCGTATGGCCTTAACTTTCTAAGGAAGTGGTCAAAAAATTATCTGCTTGGAAATACTCAAAACTTTTGAATACTAACTTTCCAATTCAGCCAATTCTATATTATCAGCATATCCTTAAAATAGCAATCAGCAAGTCAAAAAAAATAAAACGAAAAATAAGGGTAATGTTGGAAATGTGTGGTAAGCCGTTAGGTATATGAAATGAAAAAGCAAAAGGAAAGTTTAAAAGCCTATTGTTTTCAGCCATTTGGTTAATGCTTCCTCTCGTTCCTTTAAATGCCCCGACCCTCTTGAGTATTTTCCAAGATATTTTTCAGCTACTATTTTTCCATCTAACATAAAAAGGACTCTTTCTGTTTTAGCTGCTACTTTACTGTCATGTGTAACGAGTACGATGGTAGTATCTTCTTCATTAATCATTGTAAAAATATCCATAATATTTTCAGCTGCGGCAGAGTTTAAGGCCCCTGTCGGTTCGTCGCCAAATAAAATAGTGGGAGAATTAATGAGAGCTCGACAAATGGCAACACGCTGAAGCTGCCCGCCAGAGGCTTCCGTAATATTATGGTTAGCTAGTTTGGAAATCCCTGTTTTTTCCATAAGTTCGAGTGCTTGGAGATGGATTTGTTTTTTACTTTCCTTTTTAGCTAAATAAGCAGGTAAGAGGATATTATCAAACAGATTTAAATTTTTTAATAGATGGATATGTTGAAAAACAAAGCCTAATTGATGAAGTCGTAATTCTGCTAGTCTCTTTTCAGAAAGTGTCGATAGCTCTTTCCCGTTTATTTTAACACTTCCTTTCATGATTTTTTCCATCCCACTTAAATGGTGAAGTAAAGTTGTTTTACCTGATCCTGATGGCCCCATTACGGAGACGAATTCGCCTGTTTCTATCTTTAAATTAATAGTATTCAAGGCTAATTGCCTTTCTTTCATTCCGTAATGTTTACTTAAATTGGTCGCTTCGATAATCGTTTTCATAATCTTGCCTCACTTTCCATTCATTAAGTGGTGATTTTTTAAAGATGACATGCTGAGCATGGTGGTGAACATAACAGATACAATTAAGAAAAGAGGGCTTAAGAGATAAGCGTAAATGGGATTTATAACAAATTCTATTTGTGACGCTCCCAATGTTCCCCAAATCGTATTGATTACAAGAGGACCTAATGTGTTAGAAAGTAACGTACCTAAAAGAACACTTGCTAACATAATAAAACTGACTCTAGAGAGGAACTGAATCTGAATATCCTTAATAGAAAAACCCATTCTTCTCATGATATTAATTTGTGAGAAATCCTTTGCTAGAAGCATCTTTATAAATAAAATGGTGATGAGCATTGAAACAAATAACCCTGTTATATATGAAATAATCGTTATTAATTTCACTTGATTGATTGTTTGACCGAGAGTCTGTGTTAAATAACTCTCTAAATGTGTTACTTTAGCCGGTGAAAAACGAGAAGAGTATTCAGCTATTTTTTCTGGAATAGAGTAGTCTGAATGAATATCGGCACTTATTACATACCAAAGAATATTTTCTGAGTTTTCTTCAAAAACAGCTTTGGCGGTGCGGCCTCCATTCGTAATATCCTGATAAATCCCACTTATAGTAACTTGTTTTTCATCATCAGATGGGCCTCTTTTAATAAAGAGCTGTTCTCCTACCGTTTTATCTAACTCTGAGCTATTTATATAAGAAAGAGCAATTTCATTGTTTTTTGCTGGTGCTCGACCTTCAAGGTAAACGAGAGGAAAAGCCTCTAAGTTACCTGTTTCCACTTGCATTTGTCCCCATTTTCCATCTTGGTCAAGTACCTGAAATCTAGAGGTAATGAGGGGGCTAAATGCTAAAATGGCAGGGTCATTTTTTATATAGTTCAACACTTCATTAAATCGCTGATCGCTTTCTCTAACATTCTGTAGATCAATTCTTATATCACTATCACCAATACCCATATAAGAGATGAAGGTTGGAGATTCTATAGTCGTTAAAAAATTTAAAGGAACAACCATTAAAAACGAGCAAATAATATATACACCTAGTAAGAGGATAAAGGTTTTAAAACGAATCATAACATCTTGAATACCAAGAAAGGAGTTTACTGGTAAAAATCGGTTTTTCCTTAAAGAAATCCAGTTATTTTTCTGTGTTTTCGTAGCTAAGCTACCCTCTCTTAATGCTTCAGTTGCACTAATTTTTCGAAAGCGATTAAAAGATAAATGACAAAATGAAACGACTAACAGAAAAAGGAAGCTGCTAGCAAGCAATGGGATGATGATATCGATGATTTGATTTGATGGTGCATCGGTTAATATAGCCATCTTAGTATAAAGAAAAGGACTTAAAGAGAGAGAAATAAGATAACCCAATAAGCATGAAAAAGCAGCAAGAAAGATATATTTAGACAGAAATATCCTTTTGATATAAGAAGGAGGAATACCGATAGCTTTCATGACGCCAATTTCCTGAAAATCTTCTTCAATGGTGGCGAATATAGTTAAGCGTAGGCACAGTATGGCAATACTGACTAATAAAAAACTTAATAAAATAATTACAGAGGCAGCAATTCCGTCAGATAGTGCATGTAGAATCATGAATGTTTGGCTATCTATGGCTGGGCCGCTATTCGGTAATGCTGCTGTTTGATAATGTAGGCTAAAATCTGTTAATTGTTTCTTATCGGCTAGTTGAAATTGTATTAAGTACTCGATTTCTCCGTGAGGGTATAAAGCATTAAAGTCTAACTCATTAATTAAAAACCTTTTAGAGTGAACGAGGGAAGGGTTCATTAAAGCATCTTGAACAAAGGCTGAAATAGTAAATTCCATTGAAAAATGTTCTTCTTGAACGTATACCTTGTCACCTATTTTTAAATCATCACGATATTTATAATATAGAGGAACACCTATTTCTCCATTTGAGATCGTTAATAGATTATGTTTTTCATCTAGAAGAAAATCCATCTTTTCATTTTGCTTAACGAAGCTTATATCCATGACACTATTGTTTTCAGGATTTTGTTTTTTTGCCAAAGATAAATTGGTTCCATCTATATTAATCATTGCTACCGTTTGCTGGAGATTGACCAATGGGCTAGAGGAAGACCATGAATCAATTTGAGCTTGATCGATATCACCTGCATGCATTTGTACAAAGTGAGGTGCTTCAGCTTTGGCAAACAATTCTTCAATGGAATGAGATAATTTAACTAGCATAGTTGCGCCATTTGAAATGCAGAAAGCTGATAATACTAGGAAAATGAATAAGGTTATATGAATGATCTTCTTTCTTTTAAGGTCATTTTTGATTAGTTTTATCCACATGAGAATATTACCTCCCCTCCTTTTATTGTTGAAACACATCCTTTTTTTCCTTCAGCCGATATATCTTTGAAAAATCCACATGTGAAAAAGTCATAGTGGATAAGAGGGAAAATACAGTCCCGAAGGTAACTAAAACGATGAGGCTCAATTGTGGAGTAACGATTATTTCATTAATTTTGTAAGCGAGCTGCTCATTTAGTAATTGTTCGATAGGGTAAAACAGCTTTTCTTGACTCAAAATTCTGAAAAAGGAGGTGGCATATGTCATAGGATTGAAAAGTGCTAAAAGCTGTAACCCCCCTGGAAGCAAACTAATGGGTATGTATACCCCGCAAAGGAAAGTCATCGGAACGGTTATGAGCATTGAGGTTAATTGAAAAGTTTGGGCACTCTTAATAGAAGCCGCTATAAATAATGCGAATGCAGAGAAAGTCAAACCCATTGTAATGAGAAAGAGGAATAGCAAAATCGGTGTCAGAAAAGATGAGTACTGAATTCCGAACAAAAAGCCAATAACTAGAATAATAGTACCCTGAAGCGTTGCTACAGTAGTTGATGCGAGCATTTGACCTAATGCAATATATACTCTTTTGACAGGACTTACTAATATCTCTTTCATATAGCCTGAGGCGATATCATCAATGGTTGAGAAGGCAATATTTAAAGAAGTTTGAAAGACGACGATCATAACGATTCCTGTTAAGACATAAGGAAAGGGTTCAGCTATATGGGCACTTTCAAATAAAGTACTTAATAAATATAAATAGAAAAATGGCATAATAAGAATTAAAATAAGCTGTAATTTATTACGGAAAAATAACTTAATATTCCTCATCCATAAAGCGATAACGACTCTCATTTCTCTACCCCCTCATTTCTCTCCCAGTAATCTCTAAGAAAACATCATTTAATGTTCCTTTTCTAATTTCCAAATCTTTATATAAATTAGAATGTTCTTGAAGCCATTTAAGAAACCCTTTTATCGGCTCAAACTCTATTTTGTAGTAACCATTTGAAAGTTTCCGATAAGGTATTTCTTGAAGCTTTAATTGTCGTTCTAAGCTATTCTGTTGCATGGTTGTTAAGTATATTTGGTCCTTTGTATATTGTTTTTTTAACGATTTTGGGCTATCAAAGGCAATAATTCTTCCGTTATCCATAATGGCAACTTTATGGCTGATTTCAGCTTCTTCAATATAATGGGTTGTAAAGAAAATCGTCAGCTTTTTTTTCTTTTGAAGGTCGGTTAGATAGCTCCAAATTTTTGAGCGGGTTTGTGGATCGAGACCAGTTGTGGGCTCATCTAGGAAAAGAATTTTTGGTTCGTGTAATAAGCTTCTCGCTATTTCAACCCGACGCTTCATTCCACCAGATAGGCTTTGGATGGGGCTTTTTTTTCGACCAATTAAATCAACTAGCTCAAGGGTCATATCAATCCGTTTACTCATTTCTTTTTGTGGTACATCGTAAAAATGACCATGCATTTTTAAGTTTTCTTCAACGGTCATTTTGGGGTCAAGCGTAGAATCTTGAAAAACAACCCCTATCAATTGACGAATTTCCTCCTTCTGTTTACTCACATCCTTCCCTTGAATAAGGATTGTTCCAGAGGTCTTATCCAAAATCGTACATAGCGTATGAATGGTCGTGCTTTTTCCCGCACCATTCGGTCCGAGAAAAGCAAAAATGCTTCCTTCTTCTATTTCGAAGGTAACGTGGTCAACTGCGATGAAATCTCTATATTTTTTTACGAGATTTTCAACCTTAATAATTGAGTTCATCCTTATCCCTCCTTTTATGCCATACAATCAAACCCAGTTGTTTTTAATCATTTTCTGTCGAGCCAGTTAAGACGTCTTTGATAAAATCAAATGTTCCTTTTTTTGCACCAAGAGTGGTTTCAATAATATGAGAAAAGGCAATTGCCTTATTCATCTGCTCCTCTGGTGTCCATTCAAAAATGCCTTCATCGAATAAAAATTGTGAGGAAACGAGTAAAAATTCTACAGTTTCCTTAGGGAAAGGGGTAGAAAAATGACCTTCCTTATTTCCTTGCTCAATAATGGTCGTAATAATGGGCGTTAGCTGCATGATGGTTTCTACAATGCTTTTTTGATGCATTTCAGCGTTGTTAACTGTATGGAATTGCTCTGCCACTTCTTTTTTATGCTGATTTTCTTGATTAGGCATAAAAATATAAAGGAGTTTTTCTGGTGCACTTAAGTCATGGGTGTTAGCAATATTTTGAGCTGAATCAACCGCCTGTTTGATAAACCTATTGACAATCGCATCCATAACTTCTTCCTTCGACTGAAAATGGTGATAGAATGTTCCTTTTGCAATTCCTACCTCTTGCAAAATATTGTTAACGGTTGTTTGGGTATAGCCTTTCGTGACAAAAAGAAGCTCGGCAGCATCCATAATCTCTTTTTTTCTATTATCAGAATCCTTAGTTATCCTCATCACATAATTCCTCCAAAAAATAACTAGACCGACCGTCGGTCCGTTTTAATGAATGTATCATTATTTATTTTTTTCGTCAATGATTAATTTCGAATCCTGCCTTAAAATCTAGGAATTATGGTTTGTTTTTGGTACGAATATTGGCCAATACCTTGACAAAAGCGAGTAAATGATTGACTTTGGAGCAGAAAGGGAATGCTAACTTAGAGTCTATATGCACAAGTAGAGGTGAGGAAATGAATATCATTTGGGGTTTGTTTGGAATCATTGTTGTTTTAGGATTAGCGTTTCTATTTTCTACAAAGAAAAAATCTCTTAATTTTAGAACGATATTAGTTGGACTAGCTATCCAAATCACTTTTGCGTTCATCGTTTTAGAATGGGATTTGGGAAGAGCGGCATTAAATTGGGTAACGATGAGGATACAAGATATTATCAATTTCTCTCAAGAGGGAGCAACCTTTTTGTTCGGTCCTTTAGGTGAGCCCGATCAATTTGGGATGATTTTTGCGTTTCAAGTTTTAACCGTTATCATTTTCTTTTCGGCTTTAATCTCTGTTTTATATCATCTTGGAATTATGCAGTGGTTTATTAAAATTATTGGTGGGGGTCTTTCGAAATTATTAGGAACCAGTCAAACAGAATCAATGTCTGCAGCTGCAAATATTTTTGTTGGTCAAACAGAAGCCCCTTTAGTTATTAAACCATACTTAAAGAATTTGACTATTTCAGAGCTATTTGCCGTTATGACAGGAGGGCTAGCATCCGTAGCCGGATCTGTATTGGTAGGGTATTCATTATTAGGTGTCCCACTTGAATATTTGTTGGCTGCGTGTTTTATGGCTGCTCCTGGTGGATTAGTAATGGCCAAAATTATGCTACCAGAAACGGAAGAGCCAACTACTACTGAAAAAGAAGTAGAGGTTGAAGAAGACGAAAAAGCTGTGAATGTGATTGATGCAGCAGCAAAAGGGGCTGCAGATGGTCTGAAGCTTGCATTAAATGTGGGGGCAATGTTATTAGCGTTTATTGCCTTAATTGCTTTAGTTAATGGAATATTAGGTGGAATTGGCGGAGTGTTTGGCTTCGGTGGCATTACCCTGGAAGGAATTTTAGGTTTCGTTTTTGCACCTATTGCCTTTGCTGTTGGTGTACCTTGGGAAGAAGCCGTTACAGCAGGAAGCTTTATCGGTCAGAAGCTTGTTTTAAATGAATTTGTTGCCTATTCGGCATTTGCACCACAAATTGATATTCTGTCAGATAAGACCGTGTTGGTTGTAAGTTTTGCTCTTTGCGGCTTTGCTAACTTCAGCTCAATGGCTATTTTATTAGGAGGTCTAGGTGGACTAGCTCCAAGCCGTCGAAGTGAAATTGCTAAAATAGGTTTAAGAGCAGTGGCAGCGGGTATGCTAGTGTCTCTGTTGAGTGCTTCAATTGCAGGTATGTTTTTTTAAAATAAATCAATGAGGACCGTCGTGAAGAGATATGAACTTCGCGCCGGTTTATTTTTTTAGGTTTTCGTAAGTGACATCAGATTTGGGTTAAGCTATAATGAGTGACGTTATGATTGTCCTTTTAAAATGGGGGATGGGTTTATTATGATTCGATTGAAGCAAGTGAGTAAAAGCTATTCAAAAGAGGTCGCCGTCCAATCAGTATCACTGAATATACATAAAGGTGAAGTATTTGGAATTATAGGAGCAAGTGGAGCTGGCAAATCAACTTTACTGCGAATGATGAACTTATTGGAGGTTCCAGACGAAGGAAAGATAGAGGTAACAAATCAAGAATTAACGAGTCTTAACAGCAAAGGACTCCGACAAGTACGACAATCGATTGGAATGATTTTTCAGCATTTTCACTTAGTTGCCAATAAAACCGTATATGAAAATGTGTTTGTTTCTTTAGAATTGGCTAGATTCCCTAAAAACAAGAGAAAAGCTCGAGTTGAGGAATGTCTTCATTTTGTTGGTCTTGAAAGATTTAAGGGGAAATATCCTGCGCAACTGAGTGGAGGACAAAAACAGCGAGTGGCGATTGCTAGGGCGTTGGCAAATAATCCACAAGTATTGTTATGCGATGAACCGACATCCTCGCTAGATCCGAATACGACAGCAGAGATTTTGACCGTTTTAAAAAATATCAATCAAACACTTGGTGTGACGATTGTGATTGTTAGCCATGAGATGGATGTGATTAAAAGTGTATGTAACCGTGTCGCAGTAATGGCTGATGGAAAAATATATGAGACGGTAGAACAACAGCCTGTCGGTATCCCACAGATCGATAACAGTCCACAATATTTTGTTAAACAGCTGAAGAAGGATGAGAGCAGTCATGCCTGAAATTTTAATTCAATATGAAGCTCAAATTTTGGGGGCCATCGGAGAAACCTTTGTGATGGTCGCTGTGTCTATATTGGCTGCCGTATTGTTGGGACTTCCTGTTGGGACAATACTATACCTTTGTAGAAAAGGGCAGATTTTAGAAAATCGATTTGTATTTTCTGCTCTAAATTTAATAGTGAATATTATTCGCTCTTTCCCTTTTTTGTTATTGGTCGTTTTTTTAATCCCATTTACAAGGTTGGTGATTGGAACCGCAATTGGAACGGCAGCTGCAACGGTTCCATTATCGATTATTGCTATTGCTCATTATTCACGTTTAGTAGAACAATCATTATTAGATGTACCTAAAGGGGTGATGGAAGCAGCGATCTCAATGGGAGCATCAGTGAGAGAAATTATTTTCAAGTTTCTCTATGTTGACGCTCGTTCAGGACTTGTTCTTGGATTAACGACATCTATTATAAGCTTCATCTCCTATTCAACGATTATGGGAGTAGTTGGTGGTGGGGGAATAGGAGACTTTGCTATCCGCTATGGCTACCAACGATTCGAAACAGAATTAATGATGTATATGATTGTTATTATGGTTATACTTGTACAACTGATTCAATTTACTGGAACAACAATAGCAAGAATCATTGATAAACGATAAAGATTCGGAGGGAATCAACATGAAGAAATTATTAATCTTGATTATATCCTTCCTTGTGTTAGCAGGGTGCGGACAAGAGGATGAGGATTTACAGGAACAAGTAACGGATGGCGAAAGTGAACAAGCTGAGGAAACATTAAAAGTGGCTTCGTTAATTCCACCGATGACGGAGATTTTAGAACTTGTAAAACCCATGTTAGAAGAAGAAGGAATTGATTTAGAAATCGTCGTATTAGGTGATAATGTTCAACCTAATGCTGCACTAGCAGCAAATGAGGTCGATGCCAACTTTTTTCAACATGTCCCTTATATGGAGGACTTCAATGAAAACCAGAATGCAGAGCTAACACCTATCGTTCCAATATACTTTGCCAATTATGGCGTGTATGCTAAAGATTACGATTCAATGGAAGACTTGCCTGAAGGGTCAACGATTGCGATTGCGAATGATATTTCTAATATTGATCGCTCATTAGCACTATTAGCTCAGCATGAAATCATCACATTAGCTGAAACAGAAGAGAAGTACTATACACAAGCAGATATAATCGATAATCCTAAAAATTATAATTTTGAAGAGGTTGATTTATTGATGCTTTCAAGAATGTATGATGATGCAGAAGCCGTTGTCATGACACCAGCCTATGCTTCTCCGTTAGGTCTTACACCCAAAAGTGATGCATTACTAACAGAAGGTACAGACAATGAGTTTGCCATTACTTTAGTAGCAAGAGAGGATAATGCGGATTCAGCAGCCGTTCAGAAGCTAGCTGAAGCTATGACAAGTGAAGCTGTACGTGAGTTTTTAGAAGTAAATTATGATGAAACAGCGATTCCAGCATTTTAGTAAATAAGCAATTCTTCCGTTCAATGAGGACAGAAGAATTGTTTTTTTTACGATTTTTTAAGTCATCAAACAATTGAGTGAATTTCATTATTGCTTTATAAACGAATAAAACCGAACGTTTCTTATAAAATAAGTTTTAAACGTTTTTAATTTACTTCTTGATTGTAACGGTAGGTAGTGACTCCCAAAGGATGAGCGCAGTCTGAAGATCCACTATGACGAAGCTCTGCGTAGTCAGAGTTAGCTGAAGACAAGCCCTTGGGAAAGCATCTACCTAAAGTGAAAATCAAAAACCAAATCGTTCGATTTTCATTATAAGATATGTATGATGAAATTGATTCAATTAAATAAGTAAAAAAGCTTTGATAAAAAAATGAACAGAAAAATAAGTTAAAATAACGGCTGCACAAATGTTCATATAACGGAAGTAAGAAGGCTTCATAATGTGGCTTAAGAAATGTGCTAGGAAGGCAAGGTTAAGATTCCAAATGAATATACCTATAAATATAGATAGGCTACTTCCGAAAAGGATCGTTAGCGGTTGATGGATTTGTTCCGATAGGATAGAGCCGTAAATAGCAAACCAAAAAAGAATATTAATAGGGTTTAATAAGGCAATGAATAGACCGGCCCCATAAGAGTAACGAAGCTTAGAGTGTTGATGAGATAAGGGAGTTGACAATGTCGTCAATTGTTGATTATTTAAAAAGGATTGAAGTGCTAAATAGAGTAAGATAATGGCCCCAATTCCATACATAAAAAACTGAACATATACTTGCTGTAAAAATTGGTGTAAACCTAAAAAGATAAAAATCATAAAAATAAAATCGGCAGACATTGCACCAAGCCCAACGGATAAACCATTAAAAAACCCACCATTAATTCCTCTGCGAACGAGCTCAATGCAAACGGGACCAACTGGAGCAGCTAGACTAATTCCTAGAATAATAGATGATAAAAAGTGGTCCATGTTCACATACCCCCTTATTAAATAGTACATGCTCTTTAGGACAAAATTAGAACAGAGAGACACTTTTATCTCAATTATGTCGTCTATAGATTAATAGCCTCTCATATAATGTGATGAGAGAGGTGAATCGATTGAAGCAAAGCTTATTATTGGATCAACAAAGTATGAAAGAAAGGGCATTACCGAGCTGGTTCTTTAAAAGCTATGACGAGTTCAAACAAGTAGTGATAAAGAATGATTTTCCTTGTTTTTTTGGGAGAAGAGCTGAAAAGATGGGAGAGCTACGATATTCCTTTTTGCCACATGCTGATTGGAGTGAGCTGCCACGAACCTTGAGGCAATTTTTGCTGTTGACTCAGGAGAGACCTTTAGTAAGAAGAGGGCTTTTTGTATTTGTAGAGCCAGAAGAAAAAGAACAAAGTTTAGAGTATTATCGTCAATACTTTTGGGATGTTATGCAATATTTAAATATCCAAGATAAAAAAAGATGGCCATTACACACGCCGAGTGATCCGAACCATTACTTATGGAGCTTTTGCTTTGATGAACAGTCTATTTTTGCTTTTGCGAATGCACCAGCCTATAAACAAAGAAAAACAAGAGACTTAGGGCAAAGTATGGTAATTGGGTTTCAACCAAGAATCATTTTTGAAGGCTTAGAAGGAACAGATTTAGGGGGTATTCAATCGCGCCAAGCAGTCAGAGAGCGTGTAGAGAAGTGGGATCAAATCCCTAAACATCCAGACATTAGTCATTACGGAGATCCGAATCATCATGAATGGAAGCAGTTTTTTATAAGTGATAATTGTGAGCCTATAAAAGGGGGGTGTCCTTTTAAGGCTGTTCAGAAAGATTAAAACGAGGTCGAAAAGTACTTCGCAAAAAAAGAGACCAAAATTAGTGGAGAAGGTCATCGTTCGAAGCGATTACCACTATTTTTTTAGAGAAAGTGAGCTAAACACTCAAAACTTGAAATAAATAATGAACAAGCCCTTCCTGCTTATTATAAGAAGAAGGGCCTTGCTGTATTGCCTCTGAGAATACGTTCTTTTAGCGGACGCAAGACACATTTACTCCAGTGGGATGAAGTGGACATGCCTAAATTCACTTTTAAAAAAGTTAGTTCGGCGCCGCCATACCGGAGTGTTTTGGGGTATCGAACAAATGACTAAATCAATACTTAGGAGTTTCTTAGTCCCGGCACTTTAGAGTTCGTTTATTTGGCTTCATAGCTAAAATAGTCGAAATCAGCGTGAAGGCTTTCTCCTGTTGAGTCCTGACATTGCATTCCAACGAAGGCGCCTGTGAAAAAACCACCTCCACGAATATAATCATCAGATAGCTTGTATGAGTCAAAATCTATTTCAATTTGGTTCCAGTTTTGACCGTCGAATGAATACGAATAGCGATAATGTTGAGTTTCTACATTTACTCTGATATAGACATACTCGACGGAATCTGGAACGATGATTTCATGACCTCTTAAAGGCTGACCAAAGCTACCGTTATCGCATGTCATAATATCAAGAATTCTACCTTTTTCTTCATTCCATGTGACCTGTAAGGTTGTCCAGTTTTCAGTATTATAGTAATTAACTACACCAGCTGCTTGCTGAAAGCTTTCTGGATTGAATTTCACCTTTGTTTCAGCTTGGAAGCGGAAATGCTGCCATCTTCTAGCTACATAGGCTTGAGTAAAATGTGAAGTTAACGACTCTTTCCCGTAAAGACGTAGGTGACCCGGATTGTCGGTCAATGACAAGGTATTTCTTTCTAAAGGAATTCGTAAGGATTGATAATGTAGACTTAATTTTTCGTCATTAAAATCATCAAGAACAGGCTCTTCCTCCCAAGGTTGCTCCGCAATATTAGGGCCTTCAATCTCCAATGCCGGTTGATTTCCACCAACAACATATGGCCAATCATTTTTCCATTCTAATCTCTGTATAGCCGTTTCTCGACCAAGTGGACAGTACCCTCTTGGTAAGATTAATGGCTGACCCTCTCTAGGTAAAGGGCGACCAGTTAAGTGAACGAGAAACCATTCATTTGTATGAGTTTGTACTATAGAAGCATGCCCTGCTTTTTGCAATGGATTACGAATAGAAGGGTAGGATGTAATTAATGGATTTTCAGGATGAACCTCATAAGGTCCCCAAATATCCTTTGAACGAGCTATGGTGGCTTGATGTTCAAATTCTGTTCCGCCTTCTGCGGTTAATAAGTAATAATAGTCACCTATTTTATAAAGGTGGGGAGCTTCTGTTAATTTAATATCAGTTCCCTTGAAAATGACTTCTCTTTTTCCAACTAGTTTTTCTTTTGAGTGATCATATTCTTGTAATACGATGCCATAAAAACTATGATTACCCATTCGATGATCCCAAACCATATTGACAAAGTACTTTTTACCATCGTCATGGTGGAATAGAGAAGGATCAAACCCTGAACTATTCATGTGAATGGGCTCGGACCACTCACCATCAATGCTATCACAAGTGACTAAATAATTATGGCAATCCTTCCACTGACCATTGACTACTTTGACGTCTGTATAAATGAGCCAAAACTTACCATCTGAATAAGAGAGAGCAGGAGCCCATATACCGCCGGAATTTGGGTTTCCGCGCATATCTAATTGACTAACTCTATTAAGTGGGCGTGAAACAAGCTTCCAATTCTTTAAATCTCTAGAATGATAGATTCCAACTCCTGGAAACCATTCAAATGTTGAAACGGCAATATAGTAATCTTCTCCTGCACGACAAATACTAGGGTCTGGATTAAAGCCAGTTAAAATCGGGTTTTGAATGAGTGACATCATATTTCCACCTTTCATTATTTTTAAAAGTATTTTAAAGAAGCTAATAAGTGATGTGTTCAATTCACTTATATAAACTTCATTTAAAGATAAAACTTAGTTTCATTAAAAACGTATACATTGATTTTAATAATTAAAATGTAAACGCTTGCTAATTACATTATACACTTAGTTTGTTTAGTAAACAAACATTGTTTTAGGGGATTTTGTAAACTTTTTCTTTTCTTTTGCTTAATATTTTTACATCTTATAGACGGCAACTATTTCTCATTTAAATTCGTGTATTTACAGTGCTTGAATCAAAATGTGATAAAACAAAAAGTATTATAAAGATTTATGACTTTTGATATAGATCTTTTTAGTGTTACGAAGCATTTTTTTAGAGTTTATATTTTTAGACTTAAAATTAACTAAAAATAAATAAGACGATCGATTCAAGGTAATTTTCTACTTTTATTGAATTAGATTAAGAGGATACGATTTATTAGAATAGTTTAAACATTCTAACGTTTTGCGTATTCTCTTTCATTTCACTATTTTTTAATAGATTTATACTTGAATCAATTTCATAATTCATATCTTATAATGAAAACTGAACGATTAGGTTTTTGATTTTCACTTTAGGTAGATGCTTTCCCAAGGGCTTGTCTTCAGCTAACTCTGACTACGCAGAGCTTGCCAGAGTGGATTTTCAGACTGCGCTGATCCTTTGGGAGTCACTACCTACCGTTTCAATCAAGAAGTTAATTCGCAAACGTTAAAAAAATATTATATTAAGAAACGTTCGGTTTTATTCGTTAATAGAGCAATTATGAAATTCACTCACTTTTCTATTATGAAATAAATTTAAATAAAAGGAGTTTGATGTTGTGTTAAGAAAATCATTCACATCTGTTTGGTTAATTGCTTTTCTTATGTTTTTTTCTTTTTTTCCATTTTCTAATGGTGTAGGGGCAGAGGGAACACTTCAAACGACAAATGCTGATCCTTTAGCCGACTTGATTGGTGAAATTGATGTTACCACGAATGAGATTACTTCCGTTATCGTCGAGCTGACCGAGCCGTCAGTTATAGAAGCGAAGTCAGAAGGAGAAGTTCAAACCCAAAGTAATCTATCTAATGCCAGACAACAAGTTCAAACCGATATTTCTGATGTTATAGATGATGCTCAATTTCTACATGAATTTGAACATGTATTCTCTGGATTTTCGATGGAATTAAAGGCCGAGGAAGTTCCAGTCTTACTAAATGTACCTGGAATTAAGGCTGTCTATCCTAATATTACATACACGACAACGACGGTCGGTGAACCGGAGTTTATTGCAGAAGATGCCTATTCTCCCCTTATGAATGAAAGTGCCCCTCATATTGGTGCAGACCTCGTATGGGAGACCGGATTAACAGGGGAAGGTGTTACGGTTGCCATTATTGATACGGGTGTAGATTATACACACCCTGATTTAGAAGGAGCTTTTGGAGATTATAAAGGATGGGACTTTGTAGATAATGACGATGACCCGCAAGAAACTCCTCCAAACGATCCTAGAGGAGATGAAACGAATCACGGTACCCATGTTGCTGGGACGGTTGCAGCGAATGGATTAATAAAAGGTGTAGCACCAGATGCAACCTTACTTGCTTACCGTGTTTTAGGGCCAGGGGGCTCTGGAAGCTCTGATAATGTCATAGCTGCTATTGAACGATCTGTTCTAGATGGTGCTGATATTATGAACCTATCGTTAGGAAACTCTCTTAATAACCCAGATTTTGCAACAAGTATAGCATTGGATTGGGCAATGTCTGAAGGTGTTGTTGCTGTTACATCGAACGGAAATAGTGGGCCGAATAACTGGACAGTAGGTTCTCCAGGTACCTCAAGAGAAGCTCTGTCTGTTGGTGCAACACAGCTTCCTTATAATCTTTATCATGTTGAATTTGATACTTTAGGAGATTTTTCATACCCTTCTGCAAAAGTAATGGGTTCTCCAAGTGATGATGAATTACTAGAATTAGATGGCGAGACTTATGAATTTGTAGATGTAGGGTTCGGGGCACCAGAGGAATTTGACGGAAAAGATGTAGAAGGTAAAGTAGCTTTAATAAGTCGTGGAGCTGGAATTGCCTTTGTAGATAAAGCAACAGCGGCTAAAGATGCTGGCGCCGTTGCTGCGGTTATGTATAATAATGCAGCAGGTGAGATTGTTATGGTTCCAGGTACGGATATTCCTACATTCCGAATAACGGCAGAAGATGGAGCCAATTTGTTAGAGGAACTTGAAAATGGGCTAAATGAAATTACCTTCCAGCTAGAATATGATTCTACAGTTGGAGAAACAATGGCAGACTTCTCATCACGTGGTCCTGTAACGGATACGTGGATGATTAAGCCTGATGTTTCAGCACCAGGTGTTAATATAAGAAGTACGGTCCCAACTCATAATCCAGAAAACCCACATGGCTATGCTGCGATGCAGGGTACAAGTATGGCATCGCCACATGCTGCAGGTGCAGCTGCGCTTATTTTGCAGGATAATCCTGACTGGAGTGTAGAGAGAGTAAAAGCAGCTTTAATGAATACAGCAGAAACATTAGTGAACCCTGATACAAATAGTAGATACCCACATAATACACAAGGTGCAGGTAGTATTCGCATCGTAAATTCGCTTGAAACGAATACACTGGTCACTCCAGGTAGTCATTCTTTTGGAACATTTTTAAAGGAAAAAGGAAAGCAGGTTGAGAGACAGCACTTTACGATTCGTAACTTATCATCGGAGAGAATTGCTTATAATTTTGATGTTGAAATTGAAAATGGTGGTAAAGCAATTAAAGTGATGACAAGTAATAATTTACGTGTTAATCCTGGTAAATCTCAGAAGGTTAATATGAATGTTCAAGTCGATGCCAGTAAATTAGATCCTGGATATTATGAAGGCACGATTACGATATCAGGTGGGAATGAAACAGTTGAGGTTCCAACGATATTATTTGTGAAGGAGCCAGATTACCCTCGAGTTGCTAATCCATTTTTGACTCAACTTGGACTTGATGTTTATGAAATTGGTGGCTCATTACCGGGAGGAGCAGAGATTGTAGATATATTTATCTATCATTCTAATGCAGGGCAGGAACCATTAGAATATATCGGTGACATCGCTCATCTTACGGATGTAAGCTCAGGGTACAATCCGATTTACGAATGGGATCGAACCGTTAATGGCGAGAGGTTAGAAGCAGGATATTATAATATTTATATCTATGCAACAAAAGAAGGGAAATCAGATTTAGCAGGAATGAATGTTCAATTAAGGTAAGAGTTGTATTTAGTTATCTCATAACAAATAATAGTCTTTCATAGAAAATCTCCAAAGTATCAGGACCTTTCTTCAATCAAAAGAAGGAGGGTCCTGTTTTGTTTGTATATGCGCCATTACCATTTTTGGGCTTTGTACAGCCACATTATTTTGATGAATACTTTTCGCTAAGCTTCTTAAAGACAAAATAATCATTAGGTAAAAAACGGGTCAAATTTCCATAAACGGTATTATTAAGTTTTTTTAAAAGCTATAATGAAAAAGATAAACAAGTTGAAGAGGTCTGGTGTTCATGGCCTTTTTTTTGTAGGGTTGGCAAGTTTTATTCTTTTATGAAGTACCAAACCATTAAAAGTTCGAAATAATAATTAGAAATGGGTTCTAAGAAGGTTGGTGAAAAAAGTGCTTCAGCGTCGTATAACTTTAATCGCTCTATTATTCGCTATAGTATCTAGTATCGTAATTATAGCTACATCTATTGATAGTTCCTCTGAGGGGATGATGATAGGAGAAGAAGCTATTAATTTACATCTAGAAGATGAGAATGGTCATTTGCAATCGTTAGAACAATATAAAGGAAAGACGATTATCCTTAACTTTTGGGCTTCATGGTGCGACATATGTATCGATGAAATGCCTGATTTAATAAGTATGTATGAACATAACAAAGAGAAAGATGTAGTCATTATAGGGATAAATAGAACAACAACGGAAATAACAAAAGAACGTGCTTATGAATCAATAGAAGAGCTGCAAATCAACTTTCCTATATTATTTGATTTAGAAGACGAAGCAAGTCAAATGTATCAAGTGGTTTATTTACCTAAAACAGTCATTATCGACAAAGATTTTAAAGTTAGAAATCAATTTGAAGGCAAGGTAACAGAAGAGATGTTAGCTTTAATGATAGAGGAATTATAAAAAAAGAAAGAGTATGTGTTAATGGATGAGTTATACATACTCTTTTAAAAATCCAAAAAAATTAGTTTGACATTTCTAAAATGAGCATGTTAAGATTCGAAATAAGTCCAACATAGATCTAAGTTGGATTTAACCAAACGTCGTGATAGATCTATGTTAGATTTCTAAAGGGGGATCATAATGAGTAAACGATTGCTTGCCTTTTATGGTGACGATTTCACAGGCTCCACCGATGCAATGGAAGCGTTACATAAATTCGGACTCAAGACTATTCTCTTCTTACGAGTTCCTGATGAAGAACATCTTAAGGCATTTGATAAATACCCATGTATAGGAATTGCAGGTACAGCTAGAGCTAAACGAAAAGAAGGTATGAAAAAAGAGCTGACTCCCATATTAGAGTTTTTTCACAAAATGAATCCGTACTTTGTTCACTACAAAGTATGTTCAACCTTTGATTCATCTCCTGAGGTGGGCAGTATTGGATACGCAGCTGATTTAGCAAGGGAATATTTTAGAAATGATTATTATCCATTATTAGTGGCTGCCCCAAGGTTAGGAAGGTATACCGCATTTGGCCATCATTTTGCAAAATTTGGTGAAGAAGTTTTTCGTCTAGATCAGCATCCTGTTATGTCAAAGCATCCGGTCACTCCAATGGATGAATCAGATCTTGTAAAACATCTGCAAAAGCAAACTGAGCAAAATGTTGGTAAGGTTACCATTTTAGATTTAGAAAAGGTATTGGAAGAATCAATAACGGCAACTTCAGAAGATATTTTGCTATTTGACGCTTTAGAGGAGAAACATATGAGCAAGATTGGTGACATCATTTGGGATAAAAAAGCAGAAGATACGCAATTTCTTTTAGGTTCATCTGGTATAGAGTATGTACTTGGCGAAAAGATGGAAAAAGAAGGGGGTTATTCACTTCATTCTTCCAATCCATTAAAGAAAAAGAACATTCAATCTGTTTTAGGGTTTTCAGGTAGTGTTTCAGAGGTTACAAAGCAACAGCTTGACCAAGCAGAAAAAGATGGATTTCATCTAGAGAAAATACCTTATGAATTATTTACAAACGATGAGAAAGCGTTATCTTATCTGAATCAAATGATAGAGTTACTGAAGGTTAAACCTAAATTAATCCTTTATACAGCTAAAGGTAGAGAAGATGCTGCTATTGAACAAACGAGACAGCATTTATTACAAGCAGGGATAGAAAAAGAGGATATCGGAATTTTTATTGGCGAAAAGCTCGGAGACTGGACAAAGTATATGATGGACCATAGTGAGGTAGAAAGGTTGATTATTTCTGGGGGAGATACATCTGGCTTTGTTACATCTCAACTAGAAATCTATGGACTTGAGGTAGTAGAATCCGTTGCTCCAGGAGCTCCTTTATGTTTAGCTTATTCTCAAAATAAAAGGTATGATGGGATAGAAATTGCTTTGAAAAGTGGACAGCTTGGTGGGTTACATTTCTTTGAGAATATATTCCGAGTTGGTTGAACAAAAGCAAAATAAACCATGAGAGGATATTCAAAACATGCTATTAAAGGATATTGCCTATGAAAAAATTAAAGATAAAATACTAGAGGAGTTTTACGAGCCTGGAAGATTCCTATCAGAAAGAACGTTAATAGCAGAATTAGGGATGAGTAAAACACCTATTAAGAATGCGTTAGTTAGATTAGAATCAGAAGGATTTGTAACAGTATCTTCTAAACAAGGTATTTTTGTAAACGATTTATCAATAGAGAAAATAAACGATATTTATAATCTACGAATTGCTTTAGAAACATTTAATTGTCAAGAAATTTACCGGAAAATAACAAGTGAGCAGGTAAAGGAATTAGAAGAAAATTTGGAAGAGACGAAAAAGGTTGCCCAAAGAAAAGATGTAAAAGCTTTTGCTACGCTTGATCACGAATTTCACTTAGCTATCAGTGAATTTGCTGGAAATAGTGAAATTACAAGAATCCTTTTAAATTATCAAGATCACTTAAGACGAATCACACTAAGACATTTGAAAAAAGACCCGGATAGAGTCCGAAAATTCTATTTAGAACACGTCGATATTTGTGAAGCTTTAAAGGGAAATCGAGAAGACAGTACGGATTTAATGAGAAAACATTTAATAGACTCGAAGTTAATCTATTTTCAATAATATCAATGATTTTACTTGTGAGTTAAAGGAGACAATATAATGAAAGCAGTGTATGTAACAGAGGCAGAAAAAATTGAAGTAAAGGAGATAGATATCCCCGAATTAAAAAAGGATGAGGTGTTAATAAAAGTAGCTGTAGCAGGTATATGTGGCTCAGATATTCACACTTATAAGGGGTTACATCCTTTTAGAAAACCACCAGTAGTTATAGGCCATGAGGTTGCTGGTGAAGTTATAAAAGTGGGAAATGAGGTTCATGATATAAAAGTAGGTGACCGAGTTACTGTTGAACCTCAAATAGGATCTGGTGAGAGTGAGGGAGAAATGACAGGAAATGTGAACTACTCGGATAAACGCCTCGCACCTGGTATGGGAGATTGGTTAGGGACAATGGCTGAATATTTTGTTTCTCCAGCTTCTCAAGTTATTTCTTTGCCTGATTCTGTTTCCTACGAAAGGGGAGTATTGGTCGAGCCACTAGCGGTTGGTGTGCATGCAGCGTTTAAAGCCGATATAAAGTCTACCGATCGTGTAGCTATTTTAGGTGCAGGACCTATTGGCTTATTAACTCTTGCAGCGGTTCGTGCTCGTGGTGTGACAGCAACTCTTGTAACTGATGTATTACAATACTCCCTAGATGTTGCTATAGATTTAGGAGCAACCAAAACCTTAAATATAATGGAAAATGAAGATTGGATTAAACAAAGTAAAGAAGAAATGGGAGGTTCATTTGACAAAGTCTTTATTACTGCAGGTGTAAAAGGGATTGTCAATGATGCCCTTAATTTATTGAAAAAAGGTGGAAAAGTAGTGACTGTCGCTATGTTCCACGGGCCACAAACCATTGATATCGAACAGCTTCAACAAAATGAAAAAGAGATTATTGGGTGTATGACATACAATCGTCCCGATACGTTAGAAGCGTTAGAAATTATTGAGAAAAATGAAATACCAGTAGATAAAGTTATTTCACATTATTTAAATTACAACGAGGCAGATAAAGGCTTTAGGATTGTTGATAAAAAAGAGGAACAATCAGTCAAGGTGCTTGTCTCCTTTCAATAAAGGGAGGGCTTAAATTGAATAAAAAAGCATGGCTAACATTTATAATGTTCATTTCCGTTTTTTCACTTATAGCATGTAATAGTGAAAATGGAGCTTCAACAGATGAAGTGAAAACTCTAAGGCTAGGCCATATTCAAAATGAAGCTGATGCTTGGCATAAAGGTTCATTAAAATTTTCCGAATTGGTTCATGAAAAAACGAATGGCTCTGTTAAAGTAGAGGTTTATCCAAGCTCTACTTTAGGAGCTGACCGTGATTTAATTGAAGGGATGCAAATTGGCTCTGTTGATTTCGCACTTGTAGCAGGAGTAATGTCGAACTTTCACCAGCCATACTCAATATTAGAGCTTCCTTATTTATTTGAAGATTTAGAACATTTGGAAAAGTTTGTATATGGAAGTGAAGGAGAAAGTCTGCAAGAAGAAATGTTAGAAGAAACAGGTGTAAGAGGCTTGGAATTTTGGTTACGTGGGCCTAGACAATTAACAACCAATCGTCCGGTTGAATCACCAGAAGATTTAAGAGGTATTAAAATACGCGTACCTGATATTGAAGCATCTGTTGAGGGGTGGAAAGCTTTAGGAGCCAATCCTACTCCAATGAATTTCGGAGAAGTATACTCTTCGTTGCAAACAGGAGTTATTGATGCTCAAGAAAACCCGATTGCATTTACGGCTAGTGCAAGAATACAGGAAGTACAGAAGTACTTAGTAATGACAGACCATGTATTTGGATATGTACAATTATTAATGAGTGATAAAACCTTTGAAGGCTTAACTGAGGCTGAACAAGAAGCCGTTTTAGAAGCGGCAGAAGAAGCTCGTATTTTCCAAAATGAAATCGTTTTCGATGAAGAGGAAAGAGCTTTACAGATGATGTTGGATTCTGGGATTGAAACGATTGAAGTTGAACTTGAGCCATTTAGAGAGGCTGTGCAGAGTGTTCACCGTGAATTAGCAGATAAATATGGACAAGAACTTTATGATGCTATTACGAATTTAACAGAATAGTGGGGGGAGCATCTGTGAATTTATACTTGAAATTTATAGACCGTTTAAATACGAGTATCAAATACATTGTATCTGGTATGTTATTAGTGCTGGCCATTTTAGTATTTTTACAAGTGATAACGAGATTTGTTATTAATGTTCCATTAAGTTGGACTGAGGAGATAGCAAGATATTTAATGGTTTATATTGTTTTTTTGGGCTCTGGACTTGCTATGAGAGCCCAGCAGCATATTGCCATAGATTTTTTACTTGATGTAATTAGTGCAAAAAATAAAAAACGTTTAACCTATTTTATTTTGTGGGTTTGTGTTGCGTTTTTCAGCCTTTTAGTCTTTTTTGGCACTCATTTAACATTATTAGTTATGAGCCAATCTACTCCAACTCTACAATACTCAATGGCTTTTGCTTATGCAGCTGTACCGATAGGTTCTAGTGTCATGCTGTTAAATGCAATAGCTGTATTAATCGATTTAAAAAAAGAAAGAGTAGTAGAGGCAGAAACGGTTGGTGATTTAAAGTGATAACAGTATTAATAGTAGCTTTGCTTATATTCTTTATTTTAGGTGTACCAGTAGCAGTGGGGCTTGGTTTATCTACGGTATTAGCTTTAATCGTGGCTGGTGATATGCCTTTATTAGTTGTTGCTCAAAGACTCTTTGTATCATTAGATTCATTTCCTCTGTTAGCGATTCCTTTATTTATTTTAGCTGGAGTCATTATGGAATATGGAGGGATTTCACAAAGGTTAATTAATTTAGCTAATGCTTTAACAGGCCATGTCTCTGGTGGTCTAGCGATTGTTACGGTTGTTACGACCATGTTTTTTGCGGCTATTTCAGGCTCAAGTATTGCGACGACAGCTGCATTAGGAGCTATTCTAATACCAGCCATGATCAACAGAGGATATCATAAAGAATTTGCTGGAGGTATTCAAGCCGTATCTGGTACATTGGGCATCATCATGCCACCTAGTATCCCTTTGATTTTATATGGTACAGCAGTGGGGGCATCAATCGGTGACCTATTTATCGCGGGAATAGTGCCTGGAATCATTTTAGGTATTGGTCTAATTATTACCGTATTTATCATAGCCAAAAGACGAAATTATAAGCGTGAACCGAAGAAATCTGGAAAAGAAATATTGAAAGCGTTTGTTGAGGCGACTCCTGCCCTTATTATGCCCATGATCATTCTAGGTGGAATTTATAGTGGAATATTTACCGCTACTGAGGCAGCAGGAATAGCAGTTGCTTATGCTTTAATTGTAAGTATATTTATTTATAAGGCGATTAATCTTAAAAATATAAGTGAAATTTTAAGTAAAGCATCCATTACTACATCGACTATTATGTTTATTCTTGCGACGGCAGGCTTATTTAGTTGGGTATTAACGATTGAAAATGTCCCGCATCGAGTAGCTAGTGTCATTACTTCAATATCCGATAGTCCTGTAATCTTTTTAGGATTCATTATTATTCTATTATTAGTAATTGGTCTTTTTATGGAAACGAATGCATCTATTATTATTCTTGCACCAATTTTGGCACCTGTAGCGATGGAGCTTGGAATTGATCCTATTCATTTTGGTATGGTAATGATTGTAGCTCTGGCTATTGGTATGATTACTCCACCACTAGGATTAAATCTATTTATTGTCTCGAAAATTGGAAAAGTACGTATTGACCATTTAACAAAAGGAATGATTCCTTTTTATATAGCGATTTTAATAGCGTTACTTATCATTACGTTTATTCCTTCTATAACGACAAGCTTTGTAGAATGGATGAAATAAATATTTTAATGGAGGAGTAGATAGTATGGATCGAATGGATTTGATAAGCTCATTAAAAGAAACAGGGAAGTTTATGATGGACAATGATTTGGCTTGGGGTACAGCTGGCAATATAAGTGCAAGATTATCAGATGATCAGTTTTATGTATCGGCGACCGGAACCTATTTAGGTGAACTACAAATCGATGATTTTTCTCTTTGTTCCAAAGGAAAGCATTTGGAGGGAAAGAAGCCCTCTAAAGAATATATTTTTCATCAGTACCTTTATGAAGAGCGAGACGACATTCATGCGATTTTACATGCATCACCCTTTTATAGCACATTGATTGCAAACTCTGATTTAGAGTTACCTTCTAATTATTTTGTGGAGTCGATGTATTATCTTGAAAAGGTAGCACGCATACCTTTTTATAATCCTGGCAGTATAGAGTTAGCCGATGCTATAAAGGAAAAAGCTAATGAGGCAAATGTGTTTTTATTAGAAAATCATGGTGTCATTGTGTGTGATGTTAACTTAAAAGAAGCTAGAATGGCTTTACAAACCCTTGAATATACAGCAAAAATGCATATTACAGCATTAGAAAAGAATATTAATATGAATGGGTTGAGTGAAGACACTGTAAAAAACTTTATCTACCATTCCGGTTATAAACCCTTAAGAAAATGGAATAAAGCTTAGTGTTAAACGAACTTCTTTTATAAACGAATGGGTGCTTGAAAATATTTATACTCAAGCACCTTTTTTATTTATAAATGAACCCATTTCATCATTCCTATCTTTTAATGAAACAGAGCTATAGAGGATTTTAATTTTCACTTTAGGTAGAAGCTTTCCTAAGGGCTTGCTTTCATCTAACTACGACTACGCAGAGCGTCGTCAAAGTGGATCTTCAAACGGCGCTCATCCTTTGGGAGTCACTAATGCAAGTATGAAATGGATTCAAATACCTACTTTTTATAAGTTTTACATCACTTTATGAGAAATAGGAGAGGAAAGCTTCATCATTGTATATGGCTCTCCGTATTCCATCGTTAAATCAATGAAGCTCTCTAATAAATCGTTGGATTCTGTAACCACTTTAACAAGATAACTATATTCTCCTGTTAATCGATGGCATTCAACAACAGTAGGATGTTCTAGGCAAAACTCTCTGAAAGCCTTACACCTATGGGTTTTTACTAGAATATAGGCCTGTACTAATTTATTTATTTTATTAGGATTAATAATAGCTCGATAGCTTGTAATAACGTCTTGCTCCTCCAATTTTTTAACTCTTTCTGTAACAGCAGGGACTGATAAGGAAACCTTCTTCCCTAAATCTGTCATAGAGATTCGACCATCTCTCTGTAAAATATTTAAAATTCTCCGATTAAGTTCATCCATTATTTTCACAACCTTAATAATTAATGTATTTCGTTAGATAATCTGTTTTTTTAAAGTATAACAGGATTAATTACGTGAAAATAGTATGTGTAGAAGTCCTGATGCATTATAAAATAATATCAAATGTTAGAGGGGGGCTTTGTATGAGCAAAGATAACCGATGCTTGAAATGTTCTTCATCCATAAAAGGTTTGGCCTATAGCTGTGTTCATCATTGTACGTATTGTCATAGCTGTGCGAGTAAATTGCAGATGATTTGCCTTAACTGTAATGGGAAGCTAACCAAAAAAGCATAGATGAATTCTTATTGGGAGGAAATTTTGTGGAAGAAAGTGCTCTTATTATAATCGATGTACAGGAAGCATTCTATCATCAAAAATGGGGAGTTAGAAATAATCCTCAGGCAGAGGGAAATATCGCGAGAATTCTTAAACGTTGGCGAGAGAAAAATCAGATGATTATTTATATTAAGCATCAATCGGATTCTCCAACCTCTCTTTTTTCACCCAATCATGATGGTTTTAGAATTAAAAAAATAGTTGAGCCTAAAAAAGGGGATGTCGTTATAACGAAAAAGGTTAATAGTAGCTTTATAGGCACTGAATTAGAGTCATTTCTACATCAAAATAAGATCCATTCATTAGTCGTAACAGGTTTAACTACACCTCATTGTGTATCAACAACTGTTCGAATGAGTAGTAATTTAGGATTCAAGACTTATTTAATTGAAGATGCAACAGCTGCATTTGGTATGACTGACCATCAAAATGTTTATTATGATGCTGAGACCATTCATGGGCTATCGATAGCTACTCTTCATCAGGAGTTTGCTACTATCTTATCGACCCAATCCCTATTAGAGGTGTGAATAAAATCGTATTAATATCTAAAAAGTAAAGGATTGTTTTCTACACTTGTATTAGCTATGGTTTATTCTTTAAGCTTTAGCGAACTAGTAAGATTATTACCTCCTAAAAAGGATAGATTGAATAGAAGACAAAAAGAGGACACAGTGAAATCCACTCTGTCCTAATTTGTATGTTGATTTTTCATTGTCAATGTATATTTCGTAATGTTAGATAAAAGAGATTTCAATAAATATGTATTTCTGTTTCTACTGATAATCTTCAGCAAAGGACTCGCCATAAATAAAAAGTAGCATATGATTTCCAATTTTCCCATGTCATCTCATCTTTAATATAAGAAAAAAACTTTAGGATTAGAATCATTGAAAAGAAGGGGATTAGGGGAATGTTAATCTCCTAAAGAAATCCCTTCTTCCAGCAACTGTGTTTATAAATATATCTCCTTATTCGTGATTTACGACATAATGTAATTCTACAAATTGATTATACGTTTTGACATTTTTTAAATGTAAATCTATGAAATAATCTCCTTTTTGAAAAAGGGAAATTCCTTGGCCGATAACCTTTGGAGCAATGGTCATAATCACCTCATCGATTAATCCTTTTTTTGCAAAAGAAGTAACTAACTCTCCTCCCCCTAGTAACCATATATCTTTTCCGGGTCTCTGTTTTAATTCTTTTACAAAATCAACTATATTAGGGTTAATAAAAGTTATATTCTCCGAATGTTCTAATTGAGAGCGTGTTAAAACGTAACTTTTTTTATCGGCATAGGGAAATTCTTCTATATGAGCAGGGTTATTAATCCAATTAAAAGTCTTTCTACCCATAATCACTGTATCAATCGTTTTATAAAAGTCTGAAATACCATTATCCCCTTCGCCTTCAACTTCAAAAAGCCAATCTAACTTGTCCTCTTCAGTCGCAATATATCCATCTAAACTGACCGCAATAAATAACATTACTTTTCTGTTTGTATTCATTTTCATCACCTCTTTTTAGTATACTCTTATTATAAAAAAATAATATGACAACTAATGTCATGATTAAAAATATAGTTAATTGAGGGATATTATGCGAGCAGAGCGATTATTGGATATGATCATTCTTTTACAAAATAGAGGAAGAATGACAACAAAAGAACTGGCAGATGAGCTCCATGTCTCTCAGAGAACGATTCTTAGAGATATGGATTCTTTAAGTTTGGCCGGTATACCGATTTACTCAAAGCGAGGTAAGTATGGTGGCTGGGAAATATTAAATGATTATAAATTAAATCTTATGAATGTGAAAGAAGAAGATTTATATTCACTAATTGCCTCTCCATCGGAAAAAGTACTAAATGATTTAGGGGTCTCTTCAAAGAAAACGATTGAGGTTAGAGAGAAAATATTATCCTCTTTACCAACTCATACTAGTGACAAGACCAAATTTATTTGGGAAAGAATATATATGGACACAGAGGGATGGAGAGAATCGAAGGAGAGCTTAACGTACCTTGGGCTCGTTCAAACAGCTGTTTTTGAAAGCAAGCAGCTAAGAATAATCTATAAAGGATATAGTGGAGAGGAAAAGGAGGTCTTCATTATGCCTTTAGGACTTGTGATACAAAATCATAACTGGTATCTGGTAGCTAAGAGAGGGGAAGAGTTTCGTAATTATAGAATTTCTAGAATCCTGTCTGCTACTGTACTTGATATTGTTTTTGAGCGACCTCCTCACTTTCAATTAAAAGCTTATTGGGAGGCATCTAAGAAAAGGTTTATTGAAAGCTTGCCCCAATTTCCTGTTGAAGTTGAAGTGAATGAATCGATTTTAAGTCGTCTAACCTACACATCCAAATTTGTACAATTGATAAACAAGGAGCAACAACCAGGTGGTGTAGTTAAGGCGCAATTAGTATTTAACGATAAACAAGAGGCATTGGAATATATTCTAGGCTTTGGGCATCAATTGAAAATCATTTCTCCAACCTATTTAATAGAAGAGCTGATCATTTCAGCAGAACAGCTCCTACTACAATATAAATGAAGAATATTTAGCCATTTTAGACAGTTGCTATTTTAGGTTCATTTTTTTATTCAACTGTATCAATAAGAAAAATGTTACCGAATTTATCAACTAGGCTTCCATAACCAGGGCTGAATGAAGTTTTTGGAAAGGCATTTTTACTTTCCCATTCTCTTATAGTTGCTCAAATTAATGAGCGGAGGTTTTGACATTATTGCTTGATATACAGATGGTGACTTGAGCACCTGCTTTAACAGGAGTAGGCATTAGCTTTTTACTACGAGCGCGGAGTATTGAGGGCAACCGAGATGATTTTTAACTTCTTGATGATGAGTTTAATGGAAGATTAGTATATTTTTAAAGGATTTCAATGATTGTTATCGTAGTTAGAAGATGAGAGTAATTTATAAATTAGATATTTACTCTTTAGGAGGAACTTGAATTGAAATCAGAAATCAATAAAGAAGTCCAAGAAGCGATTATATTTATACAAGAAAACCTCTATAATTCCATAGAATTAGAAGCATTAGCCAAGCATATTTCATATAGTCCATATCATTTTTCTAGGCTATTTAAAAAGGAAACCGGTATGTCACCGTTATACTATGTCTCCTCTTTACGGCTTCAAAAAGCAAAGGAGCTACTTTTAACAACTGAATTTACTATTCGAGACATTGGAATGGAAATTGGGCAACAAAGCTTAGGAACCTTTACCTCAAGGTTTTCAGAAAAAGTCGGAATGACACCTGGAGCATTTAGAAGAATGGGACATAGTGACAATCATCACCTACAGTTGCTCAAAAGACTTTCTAATTGGAATGAACCTATCCAAGCTCATTTTGGTTATTCACAATTGACAGGGACGATTTGTTCTGAGAAGCCTTTTGATGGTGTAACTCTTATAGGCTTATTTAAAAAGCCAATTCCAGAAGGGATGCCTGAGTTTGGAACGTTAATTTCTGGAACAGGCGACTTTGTTATTAATAATGTAAAGCCTGGCACCTATCACTTACTCGTAACAGCATTAAATTGGCATGCTGTTATTAGCCAAGTGTTTTTGCCATTTAATACTCTTCGAACGCGTATAAAAGAGCCAATCATTGTAAAAGAAAATCATCATCTTCCTCATTATCATCTTACACTTAGGCCTCCTTCACTAGATGATCCACCCATTTTAATATCTTTACCTTTACTCATGCAGACATTTTTACAACGTGTTCAACAATTGTAGCAAGATAGAAGTAATGTAGTGTTGAAGTAGGATATAAAATGATATAAAAAAGAGGTGATAGATTTGAATGTACATGAAGAATTAGTGAAGGAAATAATTGATGAATTTGAAAAGACAAAAAGTATTTTAACCATAATTCCTGAAAACCATTGGAGTTGGCGGCCTCATGTGAAATCGATGTCAATTGGACAGCTAGCCTTACATATTGCATCTATTCCAGGGAATTTGGCTCAATTATTTAGAGCAGAGAGTCATGAAATACCAGATGTACCACTGCCCGAAGTAGCTTCAAAACAAGAATTAATGGCTGAGTTTGAGAGAAGTAAAGAAATAGCAATGTCTATATTGGCAAATTGGAACGAAGATGATTTACAAGCAACATGGTCGATGACTAATAACGGTGTGTCAATTATGAATGGACCACGCTATTCAATGGTTCGTTCGTTATTATTCAATCATTGGTATCATCACCGTGGACAGTTAATCGTCTATTTAAGAATGCTAGATGTAGCTGTTCCTGGTATGTATGGACCAAGCGCAGATGAAGCGTAGTCAGGTCATTTTGTTATTTACTACTAAAAGGACATTCCTTAATTATGGAATGTCCGGTAGTTTTAGTGTTTTTAACAAGTGCTATTTTTTACTTTTAATCGGAATCCATATTTCTGAATAAAAGTTGGTTTTGTCTGAACCATCTTCAGGATATACTTCCATCTCAGGCGTTCCGGCATGCTCATAATCGCTAGTAGGAAACCATTCAGAAAATATTTTTTTCCACGTATTTTGCATCGCTTCAGGCATTGGTCCACTCACTTCAAATACGACCCACTTGGATGCAGGGATATCTATCAATTGGAACAGATCGGATTCTGTCATAGTCGATTCCACGGCTACCCAATAATCAATCAGCTGTTCATCTACTTTTAAATCATCACATATTCCTAAAACCCCTTTTATACCACCATTATTAAGCTCGAATAATTGGCTAACTGTGCCGTTATGGTTAACCTCTTGCCAAAGTTTTGGAATCTCAACTAAATTTTCATTTCCTTTTAATGAGTACGTCTTTTTAATACCCACTGCTTTGAAACTTTCTTTTTCGACAATATTGTATTTCACTGGCTCTGCTCCCTTCAAAATAACTTGAATAATGAGGCGATCATAAAACTTTAGCTTTCCTCTATATCTCATGGCTTCAGATGGTGCTACACCATGCTGTTTGCGAAAAGCTTTAGAAAATGATTCTGGAGTGTCATAACCATATTTTAAGGCTATATCGATGACTTTTTGCTTCGAGGAGGACAATTCTTCTGCGGCCAATGATAAACGTCTGCGACGAATATATTCACTAACTGAACAATCCGTTAAAAGAGCAAATGTTCGTTGAAAATGAAATAATGAAGAATTTGCTTGCTCCGCTACTTTGTCTAGTTTGATATCCTCTAGTAGGTTTTCCTCCATATAATCAATCGCTGATTGTATGTTATGAATCCAATTCATTTTCTCCGCCTCTTTCTTATTATAAAATGGAGCAAATTAACGATCCGGTCATTTTATGCTCAACTATGACAGATATTCTTTTTGTAGGCTAAAAACACCCTCCTAATGATCATATACTATTAATATGATGTAGGGGGTGTTTTTTTCGCTGTATCATTTTATTTATGTGTTTTTATAATCATTAACGAGAGGTGTATCCGGCATCTGCATGGATAGTCGTTCCTGTAATATAGGAAGATGCATCAGATGCAAGCCAAAGGCTAGCTTCGGCAATTTCTCTTGGCTGACCAAAGCGGTTAAGTAGGCTTAATTGTGGTGCATATTCCTCCTCTGAAAATCCAAATTGCTCTAAAGCGCCTCTAAGCATTGGGGTATCAATGGCACCAGGAGCTACTGTATTAACACGGATATTAAGTGGACCATTTTCCATTGCAGCCACCTTTGTCATGCCAACAACACCGTGCTTTGCGGCAACATAAGCAATGTTGTTTGGTTGAGGTCTAAAGCCACTTACTGATGATATATTAATGATTGAACCGCCTGTTCCTTGCTTTTGTAATTGTTGAAGTTCATATTTCATACATAATGCCGTACCTTTAAGGTCTACAGCAATTAATCGATCCCAATAGTCCTCATCAAATTCAGCAGCGGGCTTGTCATCAGGAGTTAAAGCTGCATTATTTACGGCTACATCTATTTTTCCATAAGTTTGAACAGCAAAACTAACCATCTCTCTCACTTCATTAGAATTAGAAATATCAACCTTGAAAAAAGCGGCTGCACCTCCTGCTGCTACAATGTCTTCTGTTACTTTACGACCTTTTTCTTCATTGAAATCTGCTATTACTACTTTTGCTTTTGCTTCTGCAAAAAGCTTAGCCGTAGCTTCTCCCATACCCATTGCAGCACCTGTAACAATGGCTACTTTTCCTTCTAATACTGGAAATGTCATGATAATCCCTCTCCTCATTTAAAAATCAATACTTTCTTTCACTATAGTAATGTTAAAGAAAGCTGACAATAAACAACCTTAGTGACTTTGTTTATTACTAAACAACCCTGCTTATTGTGTTCAGTAAAATTGCAAATTATGTAGCTTTTACACATAATAAAGAGGGAGGCGAAATTAATGGAGCATGATTATTTAGATAAGCGTGTGCAACGTTCAAAAGCTGCTTTAAAACAAACCTTTCTTCAAATATTACAGCAAAAGCCATTTGAACAAATAACCGTTTCGGAAGTAGCTAGAGAAGCCAATTATAATAGAGGTACTTTCTATGCAAATTTTGAATCAATGGAACAACTATTAGATGAAGTATTAAAAGATACATTGAATGAAATGATTAAACAAATAAAAACACCTTATATGACAAGTCAAAAAGTTAATATGAGAAGTTTACATGCAGAGGACATTACATTATTTTCTTATTTTAAGGAGAATGCAAGACTTTACAAGCTTTTACTAAGCCCACATCTAAGTGTAGATTTTCGTTATCAAATGGCTAAAGCAATAGAGCAATTATTTGTAAAGGAATATGAATATGAATACGTAAATTCGGTTGATTTAAGTCCAAAATGGTTTTACATATATAGAGCCCATGGGATCGCAGGACTCATTATTCGTTGGATAGAAGAGGATTTCCCGGAATCTCCTTCCTTTATGTCCGAGCAAATTATTGAATTAATGGTAGCGTCTACAGAAGTTTTTCATGTGAAAAAAACAAGTGGAGGAGATAAAGAGAAGGGTGGTCTTCATGAGTCATTTTAAAAGTATAAATGGAAGTCTATTAAAACATGATTTTTACCCTAAGGTGACCGCTTTTTATTTTAAGACATGGATATCTTTCTATATGGATTTCCATAGGCATGATGATATTGAAATTATGTATGTGTTGAAAGGCCAATGTATAGTAAAGGTAGAGAAACAGTCGTTACTTTTAAAGCAAGGAAGCTTTATTTTATTAGACGCTAATGTTCCACATAAGCTAGTCATTGACCCAAACAAGCCATGTAGAATGTTAAATATTGAATTTGGTTTTGTAGAAAAAAACAACCTCCTTCCCCCTCTTAGAAAATTAATCAATGAATCTCAGAACTTACATGAATTTTTGAGATTTCCTTTTAAATACTTAGTTTTAAAGGATACAAATGAAATTTATCATACTCTTAAAAGTCTCGTTCTTGAATTAGATAGTAAGGAAGAAGAGCAAGAATTAATGGTTCAGCTCCATATGACGCAATTATTTGTATGGTTAGCAAGGATGATGAAGAATGCACTTCCTCAAAATGAAGAGGCGAATGTATATGTGAAAAGAGCGATTGATTTTCTACATCAAAATTATGATTGTGATATTAAAATAAAGGATGTGGGTGAGGCTGTTAATCTTCATCCTGGATATTTACATCGAATTTTTAAAAAGCAGATGAATCTAACAATGGTCGAATATTTGACTAGCTTACGAATTGAAAAAGCTAAAATGCTATTATCTGAAACAGAAATTCCGATTATCGATATTGCTGTTTATGTTGGGATGAATAGTCGTCAATATTTTAGTTTATTGTTCAAGAAATATACGGAAACGACACCTTTACAATATAGGAAGTTTAGCCAGCGTAATGTTCATCAAATTAAAGAATAAGATCATGAAGTAGAATAGAAGTTCATTTATAATGTTCCTTTTTCGAAAAAAGAAGTTAAGATTTTTTACTTTAAAATGACCCAAAAGTTATAGATTTGAAAACGCTTTTATATGGTTGTTGATAAACTTTATTTACATAGTAATTTTCTAAAACAAGGAGTTGAAGAAAATGTCATTTAAAATAACGTTTATCGGTGCTGGAAGTATTGGTTTTACAAGAGGCTTATTGCGAGATATGTTAGCTGTACCAGAGTTTAAAAATATTGAAGTCGCTTTTACTGATATCAATCGTGATAATTTAGAGATGGTAACTCAGCTATGTCAACGAGATATCGATGAAAATGGATTAAAGATTACCATTCAAGCTACCACCGATCGTAGAGAGGCTTTGGAAAACGCTAAGTATATTTTTTCAGTCGTGAGGATTGGTGGGCTAGAGGCGTTTAAATATGATGTTGATATTCCATTGAAATACGGAATTGATCAGTGTGTAGGCGATACTCTTTGTGCTGGAGGGATTATGTATGGACAAAGAGGTATTCATGAAATGCTGGCTATTTGTAAGGATATTCGTGAAGTAGCAGCATCTGATTGCCTATTGCTCAATTATGCGAATCCAATGGCTATGATTACATGGGCATGTAATCATTACGGAGGAGTCCAAACGATTGGATTATGTCATGGTGTTCAAGGTGGGCATAGGCAAATTGCAGAGGCTTTTGGCTTGAAGAAGAAAGATGTTGATATCATTTGCGCTGGAATTAATCATCAAACTTGGTACATTAGCGTTAAGCATGAGGGCGAGGATTTAACACCAAAGGTATTAGAAGCGTTTGAGCAGCATCCTGAGTTTTCAAAAACAGAAAAGGTCCGTATCGATATGCTTAAGAGATTTGGCTATTATTCAACTGAATCTAATGGTCATTTAAGTGAATATGTGCCGTGGTATAGAAAACGTCCTGAAGAAATCAATGAGTGGATTGATTTAGGATCTTGGATTAATGGAGAAACGGGCGGATATTTGAGAGTGTGTACAGAAGGTAGAAATTGGTTTAAAACAGATTTCCCGAACTGGTTAAAGGAACCGGCCTTAGAGTATAGCCTAGAGAAGCGTGGGGAAGAGCACGGATCTTATATTATTGAAGGCTTAGAGACGGGGCGGGTATACCGAGGTCATTTTAATGTTGTAAATAATGGAGTTATTTCTAATCTGCCTAATGATGCTATTATTGAGGCACCTGGATATGTGGATCGAAATGGCATAAACATGCCTCACATCGGAGAGCTTCCATTAGGCTGCGCAGCTGTTTGCAACACAAGTATATCTGTACAAAGACTTTCAGTAGAAGCCGCTATATCAGGGAATGATCAATTATTACGACAAGCGATGATGATCGATCCTTTAGTAGGAGCTGTTTGTAATCCGCCAGAAATATGGCAGCTTGTCGATGAAATGCTTATTGCTCAAGAGGAATGGTTACCTCAGTTTTCAGAAGCCATTAAGTCGGCAAAGGAACGAATGGAAAATGGGCCATTAATTGCTACGAAAGAGTATGCAGGTGCTGCACGCATTAAGGTGAAAAGCGTAGAAGAGATGGCAGAGGATCGAGAAGAGGCAAGGAAAAATGCAAGTGAAGCCGACAAAGCCCAAGAGAGACCTGCGGCAAGTAAATAGATAATACCTGTTTTAATTTCCGTAACAAAAAAGTCCTGATAATAGGATTTTTTTGTTTTTTTTTTGCATGAACGATCCTTCTACTTTGTGTTTGAATGAAATTTCCTCTAAGAAATGCCTACCCAGTGAACAGCCATCAAGCCTCATTCATTCGTATGATTCTGACTCCTTAAGATGTGCTCTAAAAAATGATATTGACACACTATACTATACCACATATAATATTGTTGAAAATGATATTATATGTCGTATAGTATTATATGGATGGAACGGAGGTGTTTTAATGTCATTTCAGTTAGGTTCCTCTTTACTCGATGCGTGTGTGTTAGCGGTTTTAGTGAAAGAGGATACTTATGGTTATTCACTTACCCAACAAGTACGTGAGGTGATGGATATATCAGAATCTACTCTTTATCCGGTATTGCGCAGGCTGCAAAAGAAAGAATTTTTAACTACTTACGATCAGCCATTTCAAGGTAGAAATCGAAGATATTACCGAATTACAGCTAGTGGCATTGAAAGATATGAAGAGCTTAATAAAGAGTGGGTGGAATTTAAACATAAAATTGATTCCGTTTTAATGGGGGGGAAACAGAGTGAGTAAAGAAGAATATTTAAAAAAGCTACAAGTTAAAATTAAAAAATTACCTAAGGAAGATATCAATGAGGTAATGGACTTTTATAATGAGTATTTTCTAGAAGCGGGAGATGAAAATTCAGAAGCTGTCATTTCGAGGCTAGGTTCTCCATCTTTTGTAGCATCACAAATTTTGGCAGATTATGCGGTTAAAGAATTGGATCACCCAACGGTTTCAACGAAAAAGAGCTTTTCGGCTATGTGGCTCATTATACTAGCTATTTTAGCAGCTCCAATTGCTCTACCTATGTTAATCGTTATGGTTACTCTAGCATTTTGTTTAATTCTTGTGTACGGACTTTTTATTTTAACACTATCCATATTGGTCTTCTGTTTGCCTATTAGCGGAATTTATAGTGTCATATCTGGGTTTGCGGTAATCTTTCAACATTGGCAAACCTCTATATTCTTTGTAGGTGTAGGTCTAGTTGCTATCGGTTTAGGAGTCCTTTTATATGGCCCTTTTATACGATTTACTAAGGCAGCCAACTCAAGGCTAGTGAAATTGCTGAAAAGATTGTTTGATAAAATGATACCGAAAAGCAAGGAGGAAAAGTAGATGAAACGATCCAAAAGAGTCTTCACCGTATTTGCTAGTGCACTTATTTTTATAGGAATTCTTCTAGCATTAGTTGGTCTTTTAAATGGAACGAAATTTTCTATCATTACAACAGCGAATGGATTTCAGGCTGTAGGTAAAGAAGATCGTTTACAAGAGATAGTAACATTAGATGATTTTAATCGAATTCAGTTAGATCTTTCGAATGCAGATATTGAAGTCATTCCTTCAGATGAATTTAAAATAGAAATGGATAAATTAAGATATACAGAGGTTAATTATTCTGTTGAGAATAATACTCTAGTCATAGAGGATAAAGCGTTCTCTCGATTTAATTTTGCAATGAGCTTTTCAGCAAACATCCATAAAACCAATATCAAAATTTATGTTCCTGAGGATATCGAGTTTGATGATATAAACCTAGCAAATAAATTTGGCGATATACAGTTAGCTGGCATCACCTCCAACCAAATAAATATTTTAACGAATGACGGTGATGTGACGATGAATAATATTCAATCGAATCAATTAATGATAAAAAATCAATTCGGAGATTTGACCGCTTCTGAAGTGAAAACAGATGATGTAAAAATAGAGATGAGTGATGGAGAAGCTCAATTGGATTTTATAGAGTCTACTAATACATCTTTAGAGAATCATTTTGGGAATGTGACTTTAAAGAATTTTTCAAGTAAAGAGACGGAGCTTGGAATAACTGATGGTCATTTAAAAGTAGACGGTGAGCTATTGGGGCAAACGTTCATCCATTCTAGCTTTGGAGATGTATATCTAGATTTAAAAAATACGGAATCCGAATTAAGCTATCAGCTTGAAACTAGTTTTGGTGATATTACAATAAACGGAAATGATTATTCTTCAAAAGCTGTTTCTTCAGTGGATACTGAGCACTCATTAAACATTCAATCCAAGGACGGAGATATAGAAGTTATTTTCGAATGATTTACTAGTTAAGTATTTAGTAGATTGGCTGGTCTAAGCTCAGTATGAACTTAAACCAGCTTATTTTTGTGTCTAGCAACGTCATTAAATGATGACTGTAAAGCTTTTCCTTCTGATTTCCCTATAAAATCTGTTATGATAGAGTCGTATCATTTAATAGGTATCGGCCAAAAAAATCTTTATATGTTATTTTGAGATTTTGACTGATCCTGAAAAGGAGAGGTGAAGATTGAATTCATTACCTGTATTTCAACGTTATCTAATTTTTATATTAGGTCTTTTTTTTATGGGCTTAGGAATTGCTCTTGTTACCAAATCAAGTCTTGGAACGACAGCAATATCAAGTGTACCTTATGTATGGAGCTATGCCGTTCCTGTTTCATTTGGGACATTGATACTCATTGTTTGTGTCATCTTTTTATTATTACAAGTTCTAATAGTTGGTAAAGAGTTTCCGAAGGTTCAATATCTACAGTTATTAGTTGGGCCTATTTTTGGTTTTTTTATTGATTTCGGAATGTTTCTTTTTTCCTTTATAACGATAGATTTATACGTATTACAGCTTGGTGCAGTTATTTTTGGCTCCTTTATATTGGCATTGGGCATTTATTTGCAGGTAGGAGCCGATGTTATTATGAATCCAGGTGAAGGAATAGTCAAAGTGTTAGCAATGAAATGGAATATCCAGTTTGGCAATATGAAAATTATGTTTGATTGGAGTTTAGTAGTTATAGCTTTTCTCTCGTCGTTAATGCTTTTAGGAGAGATAGTTGGGATAAGGGAAGGAACGGTTTTATCAGCCTTTTTAGTCGGCTACTTTATAAAAAAACTTCGTTATTATTTTGATGAACGTCATTTAATGAAATCAGTTACAAAAGTCGATAAAGAAGCTGTTTAAAAAAATGGTCTAAGGAAGTGTAGCATGAAGGTTGCCGTCGTTACAGGAGCTAATAGTGGTTTTGGTTTACTGATAGCTCAAAAGCTTTTAGCAGCTAATTATATAGTTGTCGCGACAATGAGAGATGTTAGGAATCAAAGTGAGTTAATGCATTACGCAGAAAAAAACCATAAAGCACCTAATTTGTTTGTCTGGCAAATGGATGTAACGGATGAAACGCAAATTAAAGAGGCTGTTCAAGTAGTTGAAGAGAAGTATGGAAAAGTAGATGTACTCATCAATAATGCTGGTTATTGCCAGGCGGGGTTTCTAAAGGATTTAACATTAACACAGTGGAAATCGCAGCTAGATGTAAATGTAACAGGGGTGTTTATTGTAACAAACCTGTTCTTGGAGCTGCTGAAAAAATCTGAGAGAGCTAAAGTTATTAATATAAGTAGCGTGAGTGGCTTGATTGGATTACCTGGTTTATCCTCTTATTGTTCATCGAAATTTGCATTAGAAGGATTAAGTGAGAGTATGAGATGGGAACTGAAAAAAGAGGGAATTGCCGTTTCATTAGTTGAACCTGGTTCCTATCAAACGAAAATATGGAACAAATCCTTGCAGCAAGTGGAAAACCAATCAGAGTCCTTTAATGATTTTGAGAAAAAAGTGATGGAGCAAGCAAGAGCTTCTTCTGAAAATGCTGCAAACCCAGAAGAAGTGGCAAGCTTAGTCCTAACTATTTGTAAAAAATCAAATCCAAAGCTGCGATATCCAATCGGAAAAAATATTAAATTCATTTATTTAGCTAAAAGATGGCTCCCCTCAAGCTGGATAGATTTTATACTATGGAAAAAATTGAATTCTTAAGTGGATGTTCATTAAACCCAGATTACAGGTATAAAAGGCCTGTATATTTGGTTTTTTTTTATGATCGCTCAGAAAATAACAGTCTAGAAAGCTCCTCTTTGTTCATCATTAAATCAGCTAACGTATATTGATCGAGAACCTGTAAAAAAGCTTCGTTTGCTTGATAGAGGACACTCTTTAGCTTGCAGACTGAACTAATGACACAGTTATGATTTTGATTAAAGCATTCGACAATATTCAAATCCTCCGTTTCTCGTACTAGTTGACCTACATTAATATCGTTTGGATCCATCTTCATTTGGATTCCGCCATTTCTTCCACGGATTGTTTCAATATAACCTCTTTTCCCTAGCTCATGAATGATTTTCTGCAAATGATTATTGGACAATTGATAAAATCTGGAAATCTCCTTAATGGACGTTCTTTTTCCCTGTTCAAGTGCACCTATATAGATTAAAGCTCTTAGCGAATAGTCGGTATATGAAGTTAATTGCATGTGAACACCTCGTTAACTTAAATGTGTCTAAATTTTAAAAGTAGTATTATATATATTGCTTTTAACATATTTATCGACTATTTTAAAGATGTATTTTAAATACTTCTTTAAAATTTAGCCCAATAAAATGGAAAAGGTGATTATATGCTAACTGAGAAGACGATCAATATTGTCAAAACGACTGCACCTGTATTAGAAAATTATAGCCAAGAAATAGGAGAGCGTTTTTATTCACTTCTTTTTTTAAAGGTACCTAGTTTAGGAAATATATTTAATCAAAGTAATCAAAAAAGAGGGATACAACAGGGCGCGTTAGCAAAAAGCGTATATGTCATCGGAGCACATGTTGATCAGTTAGAAAGTATACGGCCGATGTTAAAGAAAATTGCTCAAAAGCATCGAGCATTAGGGGTAGAGGCGGACCAGTATCTAATTGTAGGACAAACATTGCTTGAAGCTGTAAAAGATGTCTTAGGAGATGTAGCTACAGAAGAAATTATAGAGGCTTGGGGTGCTGCTTATAACGAAATCGCTCATTTATTTATTGAGATGGAGAAAGAGCTTTACAAGGGGGTTGAACAGCAAGTAGGTGGATGGATTGATACTCGTCCCTTTGTTGTAGCAAAAAAAGTAAAAGAGAGCTCTGTTATTACATCCTTTTATTTAACTCCACAAGACGGCCAGCCTTTACCAACCTTTAAACCAGGTCAATATATTACTATAAAGGCAGAAATAGATGGAGAAATATATACACATATGAGACATTACAGCCTTTCTGATGCACCCGATAAAGATTACTATCGAATCAGTGTGAAGCGTGAAGATGCTCATGACGGCAACCCGAATGGAGTTGTATCAACCTATCTACATAATAAAACATCCGTTGGAGATACATTATTGCTTACAGCACCAGCAGGTGATTTTATACTAAAAGAACCTTCTCGTCCAACCGTGTTTATTAGTGGTGGAGTAGGAATAACTCCTATGATTAGTATGGTTAAGAGCTTATTACAAGGTTCAACTAATACAGAAATCACCTTTATACATGCAGCCCAAAATGGAGATGTGCATGGAATGAAAGAGGAAATCCAGTCTTGGGCAGAATTATCGTCTAATATTCGTAGCTATGTTTGTTATTCTAATCCTACTGAACAGGATAGACAAAACAATCAATACGATAAAGAAGGCTATATTGACTTAGAATGGATGCAATCATTATTAGCTCATTATGACCATGATTTTTATATTTGTGGACCACAACCTTTTATGGAAGCGATTAATGAGCTACTAAAGAAGTGGGGAGTGCCTGATGAGCGAAGAATGAATGAATGGTTTACTCCTAATCATTAATATTGATTGGAAATGAAAAAGAGTTTGGGGCAGTGCCTGCTGGCTTTTCCCAAACTCTTTATGATTAATTTGACGATGAAGTTAATTTTTCTTAATAGGTATCCAAATCTCTGTTTGTTCTGAATCAATCATCTCCGGAGCATTAGCTAGCTCATAATCAGAAGTAGGAAACCAATCGGTGTACACCTTTTCCCACGTTTCGAGAAGAGCTTCAGGTAATGGACCTGTTACTGAAAAGACAGCCCAAGTTTGAGCGGGAATGCGAAGCTCAGACATTCCTTCTGGACAAGGATCAGAGGTTGCAGCTGCAATATAATAGTCTGTGCCACCATTTTCTAAAGATATGGATACATGCAAAATGCCTGGAAATGCGGTTGGGGTTAATTTTTTTAGTTCAAGCTCAATTTGCTCAAGGCTCTCCCACAGGTTAGGCTCAAACGCCCCTCCACTGTCAGCAACATACTCCCTTTTCCCTACAACGGTAAAGCTCCCTTTTTTAATGATTTTATAATCCATTTCAACATCTCCTTTTATAGATATTTGAAAGGTCATTCGTGGGTAGGCTTTTAATGGAACCGTGTTCTCTCTAACCTTACTAGGTGGAACATTGTGTAAGGATTGAAAGGCTCTTGAAAAAGAATCAGCTGAGCCATAGCCATATTTGATAGCTACATCCAATACTCGCATATCTGTTTCTATTAGATCAAAAGCAGCTAAAGTTAAACGGCGTTTACGAACATAATCTGCTATCGTTAAACCAGTGATAAAAGAAAACATTCTTTTATAATGGTGCTCGGAAAAGCAGAATATCTTAACTAATTCTTGTGGATCAATCTCGTCTGTTAAATGCTCCTCAATATAATGAATCGCCTCGTTTAATTTCTTTAAAATATCCACGGAATGAACCTCCCTTCTATATGTAGGATAAATGATTTGAAGCTACGAGATCCGATGATTTTTGTTCGGATTTGTAGGGGTTCCCCAAAAGAATAAACCCTCTTTCCGATATGAAAAGAGGGACTCATGATTAATATACTTTATCTCCATTGAAGATTGAATTTTTTACAACCACATAATCTACATTACGAATAGATTCTAGTTTATTTCCCCCAGCATAGGAGATAGAAGACTGAAGATCTTGCTCCATTTCCTTAAGGGTATCTTGAAGAGAACCTTTATGGTCAACAAGCATCTTTTTCCCTTCAACATTCTTCTTTTCGCCTTTTTGGAATTCAGAGGCAGAACCGAAATATTCCTTAAATAATTTTCCATTCATTTCGATGGTCTCACCTGGTGATTCTTCATGTCCAGCAAATAGAGAGCCAATCATGACCATAGAAGCACCAAATCGAATCGATTTAGCGATATCACCATGAGTGCGAATTCCTCCGTCTGCAATGATCGGTTTACTAGCAGCCTTTGCGCACCAACGTAAAGCAGCTAGCTGCCAACCTCCCGTTCCAAAGCCCGTTTTTATTTTTGTTATACAAACTTTTCCAGGGCCGATTCCAACCTTAGTAGCATCCGCTCCTGCATTTTCAAGTTCACGAACCGCTTCTGGCGTTCCGACGTTACCCGCGATAACAAAGCTTTTAGGTAAGTGTCTTTTAATGTGTTTAATCATATCGATAACAGCATTAGAGTGGCCATGAGCTATGTCAATCGTAATAAATTCTGGAACCAAATTTTGTTCGGCAAGATTCACGATAAAATCATATTCTTCTTCCTTTACCCCCACACTAATAGAAGCAATGAAGCCCTTTGATTGCATGTCTTGAATAAAGGTAGCGCGCGTTTCAGGTTCAAATCGGTGCATTATATAGAAATAGCCATTTTCAGCCAAGTATTTCGCAATTTTTTCGTCAATAATCGTTTGCATATTTGCCGGTACAACTGGAAGCTTGAAAGAATGCCCGCCTAATTTAATTGTCGTATCACATTCTGACCGACTGTTAACAATACATTTAGCAGGAATTAATTGTATATCTTCATAATCAAAAACATTATCCATGTTAAACACCTCTAAATACGAATATTTTATATTAATTAGATAAAAATTGTTCGCCCATTTGGTACTGTACCTTATTTTTATAGAGATGTCAAAGAAATAGTGGAGATTTATTGAGGGAATTTTATGTATTTTTAGAATTCGCTTATATAATCGTACTTTAAGCCAAATTAAACTCTTTACTAATTTGAATGATTATTGTATAGTTGATTACACAAGTAATCAACCTATCAACCTGGAGGAAGGAGTATGTAGTGAAAGCCGTTTTTGATCATACTAAACCGATATTTCAACAAATTGCCGATATGATAGCAGATGATATAGTCACAGAGGAACTGAAAGAGGGAGATCAAATTCCTTCTACGACAGAAATTTCACAGTTTTATCAGATTAATCGTGCTACGGCTCAAAAGGGATTGTCTACCTTGGTTCAAGAGGGGCTAGTCTATAAGCAACGAGGGGTTGGAATGTTCGTTGCAAAGGGAGCTAAGGAAGTACTTCTAAAAGAGAGAAAGAAGCTATTTTATAAGCAATTCATTCGACCTCTAAAAGAGGAAGCGGAGAGAATCCATTTAAGTGAAGATGAAATCATAGAATTCATAAGAAAGGAGCAAGAGTAAATGATTGCTATTGAGAATGTATCATTCTATTATGGAAAACATTTGGCCCTACAAAATATAAATTTATTTGAGGACGAACCCGTTATTATAGGATTATGGGGGCGTAATGGATCAGGAAAAACGACTTTAATGAAGCTATTATCGGGGCAAGAGAGAATTTCAGCAGGACAACTAAAAATCCATGGATTAAACCCTTATAACAATAGTGAAGGAATGAAGTATATCACCTATATGCAAGAAAATCATCCCTTTTCAGATATATGGAGTGTCGATGATGCCTTGAGGTTTGGAAGCTATTTTAATGCCAATTGGGATCAGGAATTAGCTAATTCATTAGTGGAAATTTTTAACCTTCCTCGAAAAAAGAAAATTCGTAAATTTTCCAAAGGAATGCAAACGATGATAAAAATTGTTCTAGGTTTAGCTAGTAAAGCGCCTGTAACGATATTAGATGAACCAACAAATGGATTAGATGCTCATATGCGCAAACAGTTTTACGCTGCCTTGCTCGAAACCTATGAAGAGGATCCTCGTTTTATTTTAATATCCTCGCATCACATCGATGAAATAGAACCGATGTGTGAAAAGCTTGCCATAGTCCATAATCAAACGATTGAACACTATGTTGAGATGGAGGAGATAAAGCAACAGGGCTTCTTTGTAACAGGTGAAAAGGGAAAAGTCGAGGAATTTCTTGATAATAAGCACATTCTCTCTAAGCAGCCATTCGGCAAGCAGTTAAAGGTCATGGTAGGTGAAAGGTTAAGTGATGAATGGCTAGAAAGAGCAAGAGATGTAGGAGTTTCTATTGAGAAAGCACCACTACAAGATTATTTAGTTGAAAAAACAATGGTTAAAAAGGAGGTTCACTAAATGAATACGTTTAAGGGGCCATTTCAATTGTTTTTTGAAGACTTTCGGATGCAGATGACAATAATTGCTATTATTACAGCTTTTATTTTTGCTGTTGCGTCAGTTATTGGCTATGTGGTTGCGGTTCAAATTAATCATGCTATTTTCGGACCTGTTTATGGATTGCTTTTTATTTACCCTTTTATAGCTTTTACTAAGGGGTATAAAAATCTTATGGCTTTAGGTGGTACAAGAAAACAGTTTTTATTAAGTGTTTTTATTAATGCCTTTTTATTCATAGCGATAGCGATGATTCTTTTAAATAGTCTTCACTTTTTGAATCAATATTTGTATGTAAGGGACTTAACCTACCTTAACTTGATACATACGGGTAGTTTTCTACCTAATGAATCAATTCTTCTATACTTTTGGAGTGACTTTATATGGGCTATCCTAGCTTTTTCGATTGGCTTTATTATTAATGCGTTATGGCATTATTTTGGAGCTATAAAGTCTTTAATGATTGCGACAATATTTGGGTTAGGATTATTAACTTGGTATATGGTAGGTGGCAATGTTGCGTCACTTTTAACCTATATAGTGGAGAATCCATTACTATTTATTCACATTTTATTAGCTATTGCTCTTACTTTTTTAGTGATTTCCTATCTACTCATGAAGAATGGTCCATTAGAAAAAGGCGGCCATACTTCAACTTGGGGAGAAGGCATAACCGAATAGCATACTTACTGAAGTAAATCTGAACGATGAAATTGAATCGTTCAGATTTTTTGTTTTCAATGAGTGAATTTCATAATTGCTTTATAAACGAATAAAACCGAACGTTTCTTATAAAATATGTTCTAAACTTTTGCAAATTAACTTCATGATTGAAACGGCAGGTAGTGACTCCCAAAGGATCTGCGCAGTCTGAAAATCCACTCTGACGAAGCTCTGCGTAGTCAGAGTTAGCTGAAGACAAGCCCTTGGGAAAGCATCTACCTAAAGTGAAAATCAAAAGCCAAACTATTCGGTTCTCATTATAAGATATGCATTATGAAATTGATTCCAGTATAAAAGAAAGATTGTTTCTCTTTTTTATTCGTAGTAATATTAACCTAATAATAAATTTGTTAATAAATTATAACTCTTTGTGAAAGCGTTTAACATTGAGGGGGGAATATATGAAGAAGAAAAAAAGGACAAAAATGCTCATTGGAGTCGTTGTAACAGGAGTAACCGTGTCAGCTTTAATATGGGCAAAGCTTAATGTATCATCTCTACATGGAAAAAAAGGGTTAGAAGCACCTATTGATCCGCCTTTATTTAATGAGGTTTCTGTGCACGATCCTTCTATCATCAAAGTTGATTCCATGTATTATGTTTTTGGAACACATGTAGAAGCAGCACGCTCACCTGATTTAATAAGCTGGTCTCGTTTTTCTAATGGCTATAAAACTCCTGATAATATCCTTTACGGTGATTTATCTGAAAATTTGGCTGAATCTTTTAAATGGGCTGGCGAAAATGATGCAGATAGTAAAGGCGGGTATGCGGTATGGGCTCCTGAAGTTTTTTGGAATAAGGATTATCGAAATGACGATGGTACCAAGGGGGCTTTTATGCTCTATTATAGTGCATCTTCAACTTATATGCGTTCGGCTATTGGATATGCCGTATCAAAGGAAATAGAAGGACCTTATCGATATGTCCAGACTATCGTTTATTCAGGATTTACAAAGAAAGAAGCGTTTGACCAAAATAGTGAGGTCAATAAGAAGTGGACGAATACAAATATTCAATCTTTGATTGATGAAGACCTTATAGATGAAGAAAATCAAAAATGGTTCAATGGAGATGGTTCTTATAATAACCAACAATATCCGAATGCCATTGATGCTAATGTATTCTATGACGAAGATGAACGTCTTTGGATGACTTATGGCTCATGGTCAGGTGGGATTTTTATTGTAGAGCTAGATAAAGAAACAGGAGAAATGATTTATCCAAGGGAAGATGGTGAAACAGAAGATGGTCGTTTAATCGATCGCTATTTCGGTACAAAAATTGCAGGAGGTTTTGGAAAGTCTGGGGAAGGTCCTTACGTAAAATATGACCGTGATCATGGCTACTATTATCTGTTCATGACCTATGGGTGGTTAGGAGTAGATGGTGGCTATAATATGAGAGTCTTTCGCTCCACTAATCCAGAAGGTCCTTATCTAGACGTAAAAGGGCAAAATGCCGTTCTTTTAGGCAATATCGAGAATTCTTCTATTGGAAATAAGTTAATGGGAAATTTCAAATTTGAAAAAAAAGCAGGAGATCGGGAAACAGGTCAAGGATGGGGTTATGCATCACCAGGACATAATTCTGTCTTTTTTGATGAAACTACAGGAGATAAGTGGATTGTGTTTCATACACGATTTCCTAATAAAGGCGAAAGACATGAATTAAGGGTGCACAGGCTAATGATGAATTCGGCAGGATGGCCTGTTATTGCACCATTTCGTTATGCAGGAGAAACGCTTGAGACCCTCGAGGAAAGGGATGTGAGAGGCTCCTTTCAACTAATTCATCACGGAATGGACAATTCAACGGAGATTAAGAGATCAAAAGAAATGATATTAGAAAAAAACGGTCTCGTCTCAGGGGACGTAAATGGTACTTGGGTCTTTAAAAAACCAAACATAGTCGAAATAGAAATGAATGGAATAATCTATGATGGCTTTGTTCTTAAACAATGGGATCAAGAGCTAAGAGAATGGAATATTACGTTTACAGCCTCCTCAGATCAAGGTGTATCTATTTGGGGAAATCAAATTCCAATAGAAAGTAAATAACCATCATCCACTAAAAAACCTGTTTTTATCTACAGGTTTTTTCTAATTAAGTGTAAAATATTTCTATTAAGAATGATTTTAGTTACGAAATAAATAAAGGCAGAGTAGGTGAATATAGGTGAATTGTTTTTGTGATACGGAAATAACTTATTTACTAAAAATAGAAGCAGACGTTGGAGCTGAACCTATTTGGTGCCAGCAATGTGGCTGCAATCTCGATCTAGATGATATCACCATTTCTTCTCCATTAAAAAGAGAATTAATGTGCTGGGCCCAAGAATATGGTGAATGGATAGATTGGAATCGTGATACTTTACTTCCAAATGGAGTTGAAATGGAGGACAAACATAATAGACAAGGTAAATTTATGACAGAAAAGCTAAAAAAAGAATTAGCTGGTCGCTACCAGATCACCTTCTCACCATCAACAATGGCAAGGGCATACGCAAGTTCTAACAAGTTTTAATTTACTAACCATTTTAAAACAGAATGGAGTGAGAGCTTTTGCTGACTAAACCTAATAAATTGAATCGTGGAGATAAAATAGCAACTGTCAGTACTTCATGGGGTGGAGCTGGTGATTCAGACCTTATTTGGAGATATCATCAAGGGGTTGAGCGATTAGAATCTATTTTTGAATTAGAGGTTGTACCAATGCCGAATAGCTTAAAAGGCTCTGAATATTTATATCAGCATCCCGAAGCACGAGCAGAGGATTTAATGTTAGCCTTTAGTGACTCTAGCATAAAAGGGATTTTTGCGAATATTGGTGGTGAAGATAGCGTAAGATTGCTTCCTTATATCGATTATAAAGTAATAGAAAATCATCCGAAAATATTTATGGGCTATTCAGATGTGACGATTTCTCATTTGATTTGTCATAAAGCGGGTCTATCCTCTTTTTATGGTCCTGCGGTTTTAACGGATTTTGCAGAGAATGTTGCCATGGACCCATATACGATTGAAATGGTGAATCGTACTTTATTTACTAATGAAGTGATAGGGGAAATTGCTCCAGCGAAGGAATGGACGAGCGAATTTTTGGCTTGGGAAGAAAAAAATAAATTAAAAAAGCGTCGCATGTATCAAAATTCAGGTTATCATATTTTGCAAGGCTCTGGGAAAGCGAGAGGTCGGTTGATAGGTGGATGCATTGAAGTACTAGAATTTGCAAAAGGAACAGAATTATGGCCAAAGGGAGAATATTGGCATAATAGTATCCTCTTTTTAGAAACAGCAGAAGTAAAATCTGAACCTGATATGATCAGGTATTGGTTAAGAAATTATGCTACACAAGGCATTCTCCAAAAGCTTAATGGAATGATTTTTGCCAAACCTTATGATGATAAATATGCAGAAGAATATAAAAGTGAAATTATTAAGGTCATGAAAGAATATGGTTTAACTGATTTACCTATTTTATTTAATGTAAACTTTGGACATACTGAACCAAAATGTATTTTACCATACGGGATATTAGCAGAGTTAGATTGTGAGCACGCTACCTTTTCCATATTAGAGAGTGCTGTACAATAATAAAAAAATGTTGTCATCAAGATTGTGGAGGAAGATAACAATGGGCGAAAAGCAACTTACTGTTGAGCAGAAAGAAGAGTTCATAAAGGTGTTAGAGAAGCGTTTTGAGAAAAATAGTCGTCGTCATCACGAATTGAAATGGAAGCCAATACAAGAAAAACTTGAAGCGAGCCCTGAAAAGCTTTGGTCTCTTCATGAAATGGAGCGGACAGGTGGTGAGCCGGATGTGATTGATTATGAACATGAAAAGGATCAATATGTGTTCTATGACTGCTCACCAGAAAGTCCTAAGGGAAGGCGAAGTGTTTGTTATGATTATGAAGCATTAGAATCTAGAAAAAATCATAAACCGGATTATAATGCGGTTGATATGGCAAAAGAGATGGGTATTAAGCTTCTAACAGAGGAACAATATCGAGGGTTACAGAATTTAGGTGACTTTGATCAGAAAACATCTAGCTGGATTCAAACTCCAAGTAATATTCGAAAGCTAGGTGGTGCTCTCTTCTGTGATAATCGATATGAGCAGGTTTTTGTTTATCATAATGGTGCCTCTTCCTATTATGCGGCTAGAGGGTTTCGAGGTTGCCTAGCCATTTAACCTAAAAAAATTCCCTGAAGAGTATATGATTCTCTTCAGGGCTTTTATGATTGCAGTTCTTCAGCTTTCCACTGTCCTATAAATTCCTCTTCATCATATTGATAAAATTCAGTTAGAATTTCTTCTTCATCATCTAAAAACAATTCATCAGCAATAGCTGATACTAGTCGTGGGACACCATATCTCATTCCAGACAAAGCAGAGGCTGTAATACCGCAGCTAATGAGGGCGGAGTAATTAAAGGCATACAATCCTGATAATTGTTCATGTTTATTTCTCGCCTGGAAAGAAAAACCTTTATCTAAGTAAGGATGAGAATCAAGGATAGGGTTCTTCAAGGAATTTGGGGGATCATACACATCTCCCCACCGTTTAATATTGTGTTCTAATAAAGCTAGTTCTGGTCGAAGAGCAGGGTCTGTTATGAGTCCGGTACTAATGATGAGGAAATCAAAAAGATGCTCTCCTTTTGGTGTTTTGATATGGATTCCATCCGGTCTTTCTTCGACTTTCTTCCATGGTGAGCCGAGGTGAAGCTTAAACCCATTATTGCTTTTTGCTCGGTTAAATGTATCGTTAGTAGGCGGCTGATTATGCTTAAAAAAATGGGAAATGGCTTCATATTTTTTTTCATCCGCTAGGGCTTGAAATCGTTCAATCATTCCAGAGCTCTCCATTTTTCTAATAGGATTAATCCTTGGCATTTGTTCTCTACGTACAAAAACGTGAGCCTCTGATACGCCTTGTTCAAGAGCAAAGTTAGCATTATCAAAAGCAGAAGCACCGCCTCCAAGAATGGCAACTTTTTTATTTTTTAGATTCATAAAGTCTATAGGTTCTGACGTATGAGCATACAGGTGCTTAGGAAGGGATTTTGAGATGAAATGAGGTGTATGCCATTCTCCACCACCTTGGATACCAGTGGCAAGAACCACTTTTCTAGTAAGTAACGTTTCTTTACTGTAAGCATTTTTCGTGTGTAGGGCAAAATAATGGTCCCCTACAGGCTCTATTAATTCAAGCTTTGTTTGGTTTTGGACAGGAAGCGATAAAATATCTCGATACCATTTTAAATAATTCATCCAATCTCCACGAGAAATCTTATCTAGTTCACTCCAGCTTTTCTCTCCGAACTGTGATTCCCAATAAGCACGGAAGGTAAGTGAGGGGATGCCAAGATCAACAGAGGTTATATGTTTGGGCGTTCTTAATGTAACCATTCTCGCGTAGGTTTCCCATGGACCTTCTTGTCCCTTATCATTCTCATCTATAATGAGGATGTTTGAAATACGCTCTTTTAAAAGACCAAAAGCGATCGCAAGACCACTTTGCCCCCCACCAACAATGACGACATCAAAAATATGGCCCTGTTCACTTTGTCGGGGTTTCACCCAAGTAGGATCATCATAATTTAAATAGTCTAAATCTCTTTTTACTTGCTCGTTTAACTGTTTTAAACTCATGCTTCATTTCCCCCTGCCTAATGAAATGGTTAAAGTTATACTATCATCCAGATTACTTTTTGAGCATAGATACTATATCTAAAGCAGACGAGAATAATTGGTCAAAGTCTCTAAAAATGAACGTAAGATAATCTGCTATAACATATAAAGCATCATCAAAAGTGATAAGAAAAAGGTAAGGTAGATATGATTGTAAGTATAAAATGACCAAAGGAAGAACGGTGTTACTTTGTTAGGTTTTACGACGAAGTTTTTTGTGATTTTTTATAATGAGGTAAGATTCTCATTGAAAACGGAAAGAGGTTGGAAGTAGCCATATTCTAACTTTAGAGAAAGAAAAATAAAAGCTGTCTAACTTTTAATAAAGTCAGCAGCTTTTATAGTGAAATCCTTGATTTGTTATGTCTGGCGATGATTAAAATTTATCTTCAAAAGAAACACCTTCTGAACGATAATGAATTTTTATATTGGTTGAATATTCATTTACACCTAGATCGACTACTTTTTCATGAATATCTTTGATTAAGCTTAGGATAGTTTCATAATCTCCCTCAACAACGGTTTCAAGAGCACCGACTTCATAACGGACACCAGCGCTTTCAATCATTTCTAAGACTTGCTTAATGGTTCCTCCTGTATGATCTTCCTTTTGATTTGGTAACAATTGAATTCCAGCTAATACGGTTGTCATATTATTGCCTCCTCAAATATGAAATGAATATATTTTTCTGTTCCCTTTCACAATCAGAATAAACGTATTTTTTTATTTTGCATAAGTTTTATAGACATTTTGAAACTTTACAGAAACCATTACGTAAAGAGTAAATAAAGGGAATTTTATACAATAATCAAAGAGAAGAGGTGCTGCAAAATGAATTTAATAGAGATTACCTTCTTTTTGGTTTTATTATGTTCATTATTAACATTGAAAAGGAGGGGGTTACACTTTTCTTTTCAAATCATTCTATTCGTATTACTTATGGCTATTTTTATTATGGGGGATTGGCGCTGGCCGATGATTCCTCTCTATATACTACCAATTCTTCTATGCTGGAGGCTTTACCGGAGGGAAAGTACATTTACCCTCAAACAGAAAATAACCTTTACGGGCTTTTTATTATTGGCATTTCTACTACCAAGCTATTTATTTCCTTGGTCTACTTTCCATGAGCCTACAGGTAGTTATAAAGTAGGAACTCAGTCTTTCGAGATAACAGATCATAATAGAGAGGAAAAATGGGTAACAGAGAAAGCGCCTAGACGGTTAATGGTTCAAATGTGGTATCCAACTAATGAAGTTAAAGATGGTCAAAAAGCTCCTTACCATTCTCATCCAGCGCTATATATGAAGGATTTTTCAAAAGAAAACGGAATTCCAGGCTTTTTATTACAGTCCTTTGTGAAGCAAGAAACATTTGCATGGGAAAAGGCACCTTTATTAAAATCAAACAAAAACTTTCCTGTTTTATTGTTTTCACACGGTTATGGTAGTAACAGAAGTCAAAGTCAATTCCAAATGAATGAGTTAGCTAGTCATGGATATATCGTGATTAGTATCGACCATACCTATTATTCGTTAGGAACCGTTTTTCCTGATGGCTCGATACCAGGGTTAAATGATGCTCCTTTCAGTCAAGAACCAGAGATCATGGATCCTTATGTAATAGAGTGGAGTGAAGATGCACAAAGTGTTGCCAACTGGGTAGAAGAAGTTAATGCTGGCAGTATTGCAGACCATAGCTGGTTGGAGCAATTAGAAGGTAAGCTAGATTTGAATCGTCTTGGATATTTGGGACATTCATTCGGTGGAGCAGCTGCCAGCCATACGCTAGCTGTCGATAGTCGCTTTAAAGTAGGGATTAATATGGATGGATTTCCATATGGTGAAGCATATCAGCTTGGGGTTGACCAGCCGTTTTTAACCATGACAAGCGATGAAGAATTATTACCAATACTTATAGATGATGCTCAATATTTAGATGAGTTTTATGAAAGAATTGAAGAAATTAGTGGTAAAGAATATATGATTTCTATAGATGGAGCCCTTCATATGGATTTCACCGATTTTCCTTTATTATCACCGATTACTTCTTGGATAGGGATGACTGGCAAGGTAGCTGCAAAGGAACAACATGCACAGATAAATGAAACGGTTTTACACTTTTTAGAGCAACATTTAATAAACGCAGAGCATTAATGGAGAAAAGTCTTTGCTTGTCAATGTTAGAGCTAAACTAAAATGGTATTATTTTCGTGAAGGAGTAGAGAGAGTTGAAGATTTTAGGAATGTCAGTCTTTTTCGTATCTTTTCTAATTTCGACGATTGTTTGCTTAATGGTCGCTAAATGGAAAGAGAATAAATGGCTTGGTTTAGGGATTGGAACGTTCATTCAATCTTTGCTCTTATGCTCGGCCGCTGTTATATTTGCTAAAGTTGCTCCTCAAACTTTTTTAAAACCAGCTGAAGGTTTGTTTGCGAGTTTAGGAATATTCGTTTTTCCTTTTTTTATCCCAATCTTTTTATGCCTACAATTTTATATTTTAGAATATTTGAGGAAAAATATTTGGAATACATAAGTACTCCAGTTAGACTAGACTTATAAATCGTTAAAGTATGGTTTTATACGAAAATTATATAAAAGGACGTTGATTTAACATTATAAAAGAACTCGGTCAATTTTGTAGAGTAGATTCTTCAGGTTATTTAATTAATGAGGCAAGTGTAAATAAAGTAAGTATAGGAAAAAAAGCATTGATTCGTGATTATGTGAAGATAGCCAAAAGCTTCTTCGGTTCAGAACTGCATAGTATCTATATTAGGGGCTCAATAGCTAACGGAAATAGTATAGATGGTATATCAGATTTAGATACAATTATTGTTTTATCTAAAAACGTACAAAAGGATTTAACTCCATTTACTTTATCTAAGAAAGAATTAATGAAAGACTATCCTGTTATAGTAGATATAGAGAGTAATATTGTAGAAAAAGAAGCTTTGTTTGACCTGCATAGCTCTTATATGCTTTCTTTTATGATTCAAACGTACAGTCTTTGTGTTTATGGGGAAAACATACAACCTAGACTTCCGAGATTTAAGGCTGATCAAAATCTAGCTAACCAACACCTGCTTCCTTTAGAAAATCAAATTCAAGTAGCTATAGATGATTTACAAAACAATGAGGGAGAAGCGGATATTTTAGATTGCTGTCAATGGATTATGAAAATACTGATTCGTGCTGGAGCAGCGCTTTTCATAGGAGAAAATAATCGTTATACTCGCGATCTTTATCCTGCTTATAAACGATTCTCTCAATATAATCCAGAACGAGAAAAAGAGATGAGAATGGCCTTAGAATATGCGATTGAACCCATTAACGATCCTCATAAAATCATCATGTTCTTAAAGCAGTTCGGTAGTTGGTTCATACCAGAAGCAGAATTATGGTTGGTGAAACATAATCCGAAAAGGCTTCAGTATATTAAGAAATCATGAGCATAGGACAAACATTAAATAATAGAAGTCACTAACCTTTAAAATGAATCGTAAGGTTATCTAACAAAATTTTCTCTTCAAATAAATATAGGAATATAATAAGTGAGTGAATTTCATAATTGCTCTAAAACCGAACGTTTCTTATAAAATATGTTTTAAACCGAATTAACTTCATGATTGAAACGGTAGGTAGTGACTCCCAAAGGATCAGCGTCATTTGAAAATCCACTCTGACGAAGCTCTGCGTAGTCGGAGTTAGCTGAAGACAGCCCTTGGGAAAGCATCTACCTAAAGTGAAAATCAAAAACCTAATCGTTCGGTTCTCATTATAAGGTAAGAATTATGAAATTGATTCAAGTAGTAATCATTTGAAAGAGGAGATCGCGATATGTTTATAAAAGTAGACGATTTATCGAGTGACGAAGTAGCAGAATTAATTTTTGATCATATTAAAAGTATGAGGAAACATTCCCCGCCTGAGAGTAAGCACGCACTTGACCTAGAAGCTTTAAAGAAGCCAGAAATAACCTTTTGGAGTGCCTGGGAAGATCAAGTGATTGTGGGCTGTGGTGCTCTTCAAGAAATTGAACCAGCTCATGGTGAGGTGAAGTCGATGAAAACGGCACCTAATCATTTAAGGAAAGGTGTAGCTAGAGAGATGCTACAGCATATCATTGATGAAGCAACTAAGAGAGGCTATCAAAGATTAAGCTTAGAAACAGGCTCTATGGAAGTTTTTAAACCAGCCGTAAAACTGTATGAAAGCTTTGGTTTCTCTAGCTGTAAGCCTTTCTCTAACTATAAAGAGGATGCTAATAGCATTTATATGACCAAAGAATTATAGTTTTAGAAAAAATAGATAAGTTTCAAAGGGGCTGAAACGTGACTAGCTTCTGTTGGCTGAAAAAGTGAGAGGGGATTTGCCCCCTTTTATTTTTTTTGTTCTTTATAAGAGCATAAATGGGCTCCTGAATTTATTTATGTATAATTATGGATTACATAATTTGTTAGGAGCGAGCCGAAGTGAGCCATACTACTAAAAAAAATTCTGTTGTTGAGCTTACTTAAAAAAATATAGTGATAGAGACTTGATTCGACAAATTGGGCAAACTAGTTATTCTAGCTCAAAAAAGGTACAATAAAAAATATTGAGAATATGAATGATGAGGATGTAGAGTTTATGCCGAATGAAGTAACGTTAAAAGTAAAAGCCAAAGCCGTGAAGCCACTTAAGGCTGGTTACCCTCTTTTGAATAAAGAACAATTTGAACAGTTAAATGATCTAAAAGAGGAAGGAAGTATTATAAGGTTAGTAGATGAACGGCATCAATTTATCGCAAAAGCTTATTATGGGAAGCAAAATAAAGGGTATGGCTGGGTACTTAGCGACAAAGAAAATGAACAAATCAATACGGATTTTTTCCAAAGGAAATTGAAAGCAGCAATAGAAGCTAGAGCGAGCCTGTTTCAAAGTGAAGTGACAAATGCTTTTCGTGTATTTAATGCCGAGGGAGATGGTATCGGAGGAGTGACAATTGATTATTTCGACGGATATTATTTGCTAAATTGGTATAGTAAAGGCATTTATCAGTTTAAGGACGCTATTATAGAAGCGCTTGAATCAGTCAGTGATTATAAAGGAATTTATGAGAAAAAGCGTTTTGAGCACGGTGGTAAATACGTAGAAGATGATGACTTTGTGAAAGGAGAAAAAGCGAATTTTCCTCTCCTTATCAAAGAAAACGGCGTACAATTTGCAGTCTATTTAAATGAAGGAGCAATGGTTGGGATTTTCTTAGATCAAAGAGAGGTACGGCAAAAAATTCGTGAGCACTATTCGAAAGATAAGAACGTATTAAATACTTTTTCCTATACTGGAGCTTTTTCTGTCTATGCTGCATTGGGTGGCGCTTCTAAGACGACTAGTGTCGATTTAGCAAACCGTAGTTATGCTAAAACGATCGAGCAATTTAGTTTGAATGAAATAGATTATGAATCTCAGGATATTATTGTAGAGGATGTTTTTAAGTACTTTAAGTATGCAAGAAAAAAAGGAAAGACTTTTGATTTAGTAATCCTTGATCCCCCGAGCTTTGCACGCTCAAAAAAAATGACGTTCAGCGCATCAAAGGATTATAAAAATCTCTTAAAAGAGGCCATTGAAATTACGGAAAATCAGGGTGTCATTGTAGCTTCCACAAATAGTGCGTCCTTTAATATGAAGGTCTTTAAAGGATATATTGACAGTGCCTTTAAAGAAATGAACGGGCAGTATAAAATCGAAGAAGAATATACTCTTCCTAGCGATTTTAAAACTACTCGTTCGTTCAAAGAAGGAAATTACCTAAAGGTGGTCTTTATTAGGAAGCTTTAAATATCACCAGGGGGTAGGACAATAGGTATGAACATGTTAGGTACTTGGCTGTTCGCTCCCACAAGACCCGCGTCCGATGGGGTGCTGCCGAACTAACATTGGAGTCTTCGTGCCTTGTGTCTCCTAAATCTCGTCTGTGCAACAGAACCCTCCTTCTTGAAGGAGGGTTCATTGTTCGTATTTGTGTATGGATTCTTTCCACGTCATGCCTCATTACATGTGGGTTGTCCCAACATGTTTATTGTGATAGGCAACAGAATGATTATTACAAATCTTCTCCATTTGTTGCGATGACGTTTTGATACCACGAAAAGGAATCCTTCTTAGAGCGCTTAAGTGTCCCATTTCCGTAATCATCCTGATCTACATAAATGAAGCCGTATCGTTTTGACATTTCTGAAGTCGAGAAGCTAACAAGGTCGATTGGTCCCCAAGCGGTGTATCCCATAAGATCAACGCCATCCTTAACCGCTTCTTTCATTTGTTCAATGTGCTTTTTTAAATAGTCAATTCGATAGTGGTCATGAATCGATCCATCTTCTTCAACATGATCATAAGCACCTAGCCCATTTTCCACGATAAATAGAGGTTTACCATATCTATTATAAAAATCCCTTAAAGTTACTCTTAACCCTTTTGGATCAATTTGCCAGCCCCAATCTGACGACTCAAGGTATTGATTTTTAACCGCTCCTTTTACAAGGTTACCCGCTGTTTCATCATTTTCACCATGAGTGGTAACTGAAATAGACATATAGTAGCTGAAAGATATGAAATCAACAGGATGGTTTTTTAAGATTTCATCATCACCATCGGCTTTTTCGACGATAATGTCATTCTCAGCAAAATAACGATTCATATAATCAGGATATTGCCCTTTAGCATGTACATCAGTAAAAAATAGATTTAAATCATTTTGTTCTTGTGCCTTAATGATATCATCAGGGTGATTCGTAACAGGGTATGTTTGCATGCGTGCTAGCATACAGCCTACCTTAGCATCAGGAATAATTTCGTGAGCTAGCTTAGTAGCGAGTGCACTTGCTACAAATTGATGATGGACAGCTTGGTAGGCAATTTGATCGCTGTTTTTTTCTGGGATTTGATCGATTAAAATGCCTCCTCCTGTATAAGGGCTATGAGTGATCACATTTATTTCATTAAAAGTTAGCCAATATTTCACGTAATCCTTGTAACGATTAAATACTGTTTCGGCATAGCGTGTAAAGTATTGAATGACTTTCCGGTTATACCAACCATTGTATTTCAATGTGAGACCAAGTGGAGTTTCATAATGGGACAATGTAACAAGTGGCTCAATATTATACTTTTTAAGCTCCTTAAAAACATTTTCATAAAATTGTAAGCCTGCTTCATTCGGTTGCTCATCATCGCCGTTAGGAAAAATACGCGACCAGTTAATGGATAAACGAAACACCTTGAATCCAAGCTCGGCAAATAATGCAATGTCTTCTTTATAAGTATGATAAAAATTAATACCAAAACGTTTTGGATAAATATCGTTAGTTTTTTCTGCTAAAACATCTTGGATATATTGAGAGTTTACATCAATTGCAAAGCCTAAACCACGTTTTTCCTTTGGGATAAAAGGAACCATATCAGCTGTAGATAGTCCTTTTCCATCCTCGTCGAATGCTCCTTCTACTTGGTTAGCAGCCGTTGCACCTCCCCATAAAAAATGTTCATTAAAACCGTTAATTGTTTTAGACATTTCTCCAACCACCTTTCATTAATTTTCAATCAGGTTCTTTTCTTTATAGCTACGTAATTTTACTGGACCTATTAAGCCACTAGGCTCTAGGAGTCTATATTGAGAAAGAAAATCCTGCTCTTGATTTCCTAGAGTATTAATCACTGAAACCTCTAAATGATTACTTCCAGACCTTAAAGGCTTTGTTAAATCAAAGGTATATGGCTTAGCTATTTTCGTATTCAGTACTTGTCCATTTATAGTAACCGTTGCTACTTCATATACTTCTCCTAAATCAAGGTAATATGCATGATCAGCTTCTAATTTGTCTATATGAAAATCTAATTTGTATTTAAATGTACCGCTAAAACGAGGGAATCTAGAGTAATGAGACATATTCTCGAGTTTATCTAATGCGACCGTTTGGTCAGGCTGACTATCTTTTACGTTTTTAAATAATTCAACATTCCAAGTTCCTTCTATTTCTCTCTGATTTATTTCAATCCAATCTTTCTTAATCGAAGAGGTAACATGAATGGGTTGATCAGATGATAAAAAGATAGTGGATTCTTGCGGTTGTAATTCTAATGAGAGCTTTGAAGTCGGTTTACCTTTATTTAATTGATAGACTTTATTACAATAAGCATCGTATTGGTACAGGTAACGCTTCCGTCTAAATTCCACGACATTTTTCACTGTATGATTAGCTGATTCATTAAAAAACATAAATACATCCTCATCATCGTGGCGGTATTGATAATACCTAAGTGAAGGCTCCGCTGTATCAAGTATGATTTCATGTGATTTAAAGCTACGAACGAGCGTCGCTAGCTGATTTAAGTTCGTCACATGACAATTATTACAGTTAGACCACTCTTCAATATAAGTTTCGATGGATACTCCTTCACTAGAATACTCCGGTAATCCATCAATAAAGATGATGTTTATGTTTTTTTTCATTAAAGCTGTCAATACATGAAATGCTCTTAAAGGAAGAGTCGATGCATACGGAATAATAATTTGATTAAATGTTTCATTATGAATGATGATTTGCTCATCCTGAATGGAACTGCCCTCTAGAAGGTCAATCGATATTACATCAAAATCGAGCTGATTCGTCATTAACATCTTTGCAGGTTTCTGAAAAAGCATAGACTCCCCGGACCATTCTGCTTCTGCATGATAAAGAAGGAGAGAACTCGCTATATGAGTTCCATCACTTAAGAGATGAGCGACCCGATTAGTATAATTCATTAACTTTTTTAAGTAAGGAAACTGAGGGTCCTCTCCATTAGCATAAAAGTGAGGAGGGCAGTCAATGTCCGGAAAGGTCGACAAATTAAAGGAATGTGGTACAAAATGATTGACTCCTCTTACAAGCATATGATCAGTCATCCATTTCATCAGGTTCAATCCTTCAGACCAGCCATAAGCACCGTAAAGCTCCACCATCGTTCTTCCTTTTTTCTTTTGATCAAGATGACCTAGTGAAGCACCCATTTTTGCTAAACCATAATGGAAAAATTCCCCATCCCAACCGGTTGATGTGAACGTTTTAAAATAGCCAGAATCAAGTCCTGGGAGTAATTGATGTAGGACTACATCAATACCAGACATCGTTTGTCCGTTTAAAGCACGGAAGAAGTGACCGGCTCCATAGCCTAACCGCGCGTGAGCATTATTATCCTCTATCAGATGTCCGACATATTCTACACCGTGCTCTACGCACCAATTAGATAATTGATCGGTAAAGTTTTTCCCGTATAAGGTAGAAACAATATTCATATAAGTATAGCGGATTTCACTTTGGCGCTCTGAGCCATTGGATACTAGCAGTGGCAGCCACTTAATAGCCTTCTGACCAAGGGAATTTTCTAATTGTCTTAATACCTCTTTTGACCATGGAAGCACCATGTCCGTTTCGCCTAGCTTAGCATGGGGTCCTTTCACATTTCCAAATCTAGGTTCATCGGTGAAAAAACCAGCAATGGTTGTACCAAAATATTCTTTTAATTGCTCATAATGTGATTCATAAACCGTGTCAATTAATACTTGAGTTGCGCGGGGGTCTATCGGATTTAAGTAACCCTCAGTTGCTGCCTCTCCACCATGAAACGTTTCAATGAGAGTGAAAATTCTCCAGCTACCTTCTGGAAGATCCCAATATACTACACCATCTACTAAACGATCGGTTATATCGACTAATGAATTTGTGTCAATGCTGTTAAAATCAACGACCTTAGCAGCAACAACACCTATGATTTTGTCAGAAGATTGTTGAAGTTGTATGGATTGTTTTTGTGGACTGGTACCGACAGCCATAATAGAATTGCGATCTCCACCTGCATGCCATTTCACTAATATCCCTGTGTTCTTTTTTGGGCCATGATAATCAATTTGAGCTATTTTTAAAAATTTCTTTCGTAAATCAGGAAAATCATTCACAATAGCTCCATTGGCATAGCCAGTCGGAAAGTGAGCATCATCAAAAAGCCAAACTTTCATGTCCAATTTTTTAGCTGCATTTAATACTACTTTCACATCATGCCACCATTGTTCCCCTAAAAAGTCAGGATGAGGTCTAGGTTCTATACATAGGGCCTTAATCCCACTTTCGTTTATTTTATTTACATACGTTTCAATTCTCTCTTTTGATTCTCCATGCATCCATAAAAATGGATAAATATAATTGTTTTGTTTGTGTTGCAGCAATTCATTTATTTTTTTCATATGGTCGTCCACTCCTTCTAATGTTTTCTCTATTTAAACTTTAGCGTTTCGATCCATAATGAGGTAACTGATGACAAGTGGTATAAAAAAGGCAATACTTGATGCAATGATATATGCTGTGAAGCTTATATCGATTCCTTCTGGGTTAATAAATAATGGAGCCGCAAATAAAGCATTACCTCCAAAACCAAACATTTTGGCGCCCATTGCAGCTGTTATTCCTCCGGCGATCCCTCCACCAATAAATGCGGCAATAAAAGGTTTTCGATAAGGTACGGCAATTCCGTAAATAATCGGCTCCGTAATACCAAATAATCCCGTTAATCCTGTCGAGAATCCAAGTGAGCGCTTTGTTTTATCTTTTTGTTTTAAAGCGAAGCCTAATGCAGCACCTGCTAATGCAAATACAGTCACATTTAAAATCGCATTTACAGGGTCTTGTCCCATAGTAGCGATATTATTAATTAGTACCGGTATAAAGGCGTAGTGTAACCCAAATATGACAATAAGTTGCCAGAACGCACCAAGTAATATACCTGTTATAATTGGGCTTAAATTATAGATGTATTGAGTAGACGTTGCAAGAAAATCACTGATAAATAACATGGCAGGTCCAATTACCAAAAATGTTACGGGTACGGTGAGTAATAAAGTAACTAAGGGTGTTAGGAAAAGCTGAACAGAGCTAGGTATTTTATCTTTTATTCTTTTTTCAATCAAAGCAGCTAGTGAAACCGCTGCAATTATTGGAAAAACAGAATTAGCATAATTTGCTAAAACTAATGGGATACCTATGAAAGTAAGATTGACTCCTTCATTAAAAAGAGTAAGCAATTCAGGATAGACAAGGGTAGCACCAATTGTTGCGCCTATATAAATATTTGAACCAAATTTATTAGCAGTGGCTACCCCTAATATAATCGGTAGGAAATAAAAGAATCCGTCCGCCATTGCAAATAACACTTGATATGTACCGCTTTCTGTGGAAATTAATCCAAATGAACTTAATCCTGCAAGTAGACCTTTCGTTATACCTGCTGCTGCCATGACACCGATTACAGGAAAGATAATACCAGAAATAAATTTAAAGAAGCGATTAAACAGGCTAGTTTGCTCTTTTGACTTTTTGTGTGTCTCTGGTCCATGACTCTTTTGTGTTTCCTCTTCTTTAATGTCAATAAGCTTGACGACTTGCTCGAATGCCTTAGAAACAGCGGTTCCAATAATGACTTGATATTGGCCACCAGAAGAAGTAACTCCAAGTACACCTGAGATATTTTTAACTTTTTCTGTGTTTGCTTTCGTATCATCGTCTAATACAAATCTAAGTCTTGTCATGCAATGAGTAACATGTTCAATGTTCTGACTTCCTCCAACATGCATGATTATCTCTTTTGCCAGCTTTTGATAATCCATTCTTCACACTCCTCTTCATCGGAACTTATCATATTTAGATAAGTGAATTTTTTAGATTGAAATCGCTATCTTTCTTGATTATAGTAGATTTATATCCATATCAACATTTCGATTTATTACTTATAATGTACGAAACTTAACTTTTAGAGAAGGTGATTATAGATGAATATAGAGGAGCTCAAACGCCGTTTGTTTACGATGTCAAACAGTGAATGGATGTATAAAAAGAACCCAGACTATATCAATCCAATATATGGTCAGTTTGATAAAACAGAGGTTGAGGGACAAGAAGTCGTTAATTTTAGCTTTGATAAGGAAAAGAAACCTCCCTTTGTCAATTCTCCTTATTTACATGAGCCTAAATTAGAAATAGTCAAGCATTCTAGATATTCTAATATCCCAATTCATGTTCATGATTATATTGAAATGAACTATGTATATTCTGGCTCATGCGTAGCCGTCATTCAAAATAAGAGGGTTCCATTAAAAATGGGAGATGTTTGTATATTAGATACAGGTGTTCCTCATACCATTAAAGAGGTTCATGATGATGATATTGTCATCAATTTTCTAATGAATAAACGTTATTTTACAACATCTATGTTAAGTCAGCTTTCAAGTAATGACATAATGTCAGATTTCATTCTTCAAGCAATGGCGAAGGACCGTAAACATAATCGTTACCTTTTATTTAGATCTCTACAAATGGATAAACTCAAAACCCTTGTAGAATATTTACTTTGTGAATTCTATGACCCAAGCGTTTCAGCTAATGAAATTATAAATGCGTATGTGATTATTATCTTCTCTGAACTTTTGACCAATTATCGAAATGAGGATGGCTTACAAGCCTATCAGGGGAAAAATCAAGTGATGGAAATTTTGAAATATATAGAAGAACAGTATAAAGTCTGTTCACTTGAAAGTGTGGCCAAATATTTTTCCTTCCATCCTAATTATTTAAGTAGACTGATAAAACAAAAAACAGGTAAAAGTTTCAAAAAAATTGTCCAAGAACAACGTCTTAATCAAGCAGAGTATCTTATAAAGCATAGTGATAAAAGTATAGCTGAGATTATGACAGAAGTAGGATATCAAAATCACGGATTTTTTAATAATATGTTTAAAGAAAAATATGGAGTTAACCCTAAAGAATATAGAAGAACGAAAATGCTATTACATTAATTTCAATGGGGCGATAAAACGCAAGAAAAGAGAGCAAGTTTTGCTCTCTTTTTTAGGTTAGTTAGAAATCGATGCATTCACTTCATTAATCTTTTTATCCTGCTTAGTATAGAGGTAATAAAAAAGGAAGGCAATTAACGATAGGAAAACCCCTGAAATGTAAGGAAGGGGTATAAATATGGTGAAAAGGAATCCTCCTAAAGGTGGACCGATAATTCTCCCCAATGAATCAAATGAGGATAACATGCCCGTAATTTGTCCATAGCCAGAGGTCACCCTTTTTGTTAACAATGAGGAAATACTAGGGCGAATAAATCCATTTCCTATCCCAAATATGGATAAAAATAAAGCGGCAGTCCAAAAGCTATCCACGAATAAAATTAACCCAAAACCTAGTGCCGATATTAGGATACCAATTTGGATGACTCTTCCTTCCCCCCATTTTTTGCAAAGCTGGCCAACGAGTCCACCTTGAACTAATGCTCCTGCAAAGCCCATGATCATAAAGATATATCCAAGCTGCTTTGATTCAAGACCAGCTGTTTCATAAGCATAGTAAGCAAATGTAGCTTCTAATGCTGCTAAAGATAATGAAACAAACCATTGAAGAAGAAATAGATAACCTAAAGGACTTTTTAGTTGTTGAAGCCATGAGCGTTTATGAAGGGTGGTATTTGTTTCTTTATTGTCGGCTGGTAACGATTCTTTTAAAACGGTTGCTACTAAAACTAGAGTAACGAGTGAAGAAAATCCAGCTAATAAGAATGGAGTAGCCAAGCTGTTCTCAGAAAAAATGCCTCCAATTGCAGGGCCAAAAATAAATCCGAGACCAACAGCTGCTCCTATTAACCCCATTCCTTTACTGCGGTTCTCTTCAGAAGTAATATCGGCCACATAAGCCATTACAGTAGGCATATTGGCAGCTGATAAAAATCCCCCGATAATTCGAGCGACAAATAATACCCAAAGCTCCGTTGCAAAAGCCATCATAAAAAAGGAAAGTGCTAGACCACTTATACCTACTAATAAAATAGGTTTTCGACCAATAGAATCAGATATCTTCCCCCACATCGGAGCGAAAATAAGCTGCATAAATGAATAGACCGCCATTAATAATCCTAGCTGAGTAGGAGTTGCACCTAGCTGCTCTGCATAAAAAGGGATGACAGGAATTATAATACCGAAACCTACCATCACGAGAAACATAACTGAAAATAAAATAGGCAATACTTTTTTCGCTTCCAATCTAGTTCACTCCAATTAACATTCCAATTTTAATGAGTATGATCATTCGTTTTTAATAGTATACACCTCTTTTTCTTATTAAATAATTACGAACCTTTAAGACCTTGTGAACAATTGTGGTAATCTTAAAAATTAACGCTAGTTGAAGTGGTAGAAAATAGGATATGATGGAACCTAGAAATGATTAGTATGGAATAGTCGGAGGTAAAAAATGGAATTGGATGAACTTTATTTAGAACTAAAAGGTGTAGAGAAAATTGAGGGAAATAAAGTATGGTTTTCTCCCATCGATTTACAAATAAAAAAGGGGCAGATTGTCGCGATTCAATGTGAAAGAGAGCTTGGACGTATCTTAATAGAAATGATGACGAGAGAAGGTACGCCATCAGCAGGACAGGTAATTTATTTTGAGCAGCCCCAAGCTAACACAAAAAACTTGAGTAAAGATATTGGATACTCATTATTACTTGAGGGATTATATGATAAATTAACTCCTTATGATTATTTAAAATTCTTTGAAGGTGTTTATGGAGCTACCACTAATATAGATTCTATTTTAACAAAATTCAATCTTCTTTATGTAAAGAAGAAAATAATAAAAAGTTTAAATTTATCTGAGAGAAAAAGACTTCTTTGGGCTAAAGCTTTTGTGCATAATCCAAAGCTTGTCATTTTAGAAGAGCCTGATCAAAATATTGATTTGGAAAGTAAATTAATATTACAGAGAGTGTTAACCGAAATGAGTCAAGCTGGTATGGCTATTTTAATGGTTACAAGTAATATGGAAAGTGCCGTCATTTTATCGAATGTGGTTTACAGACTTAGTTCGGATGGGCTTAAAGAAATGAACTTAATAGATGAAAATAAAGGATCTGCAAATGACGAAGCACAGAAGACAAAAGAGAGTTTGGAGGCTGAAGAAGCATCCTCTTTGCAGCATCAAATTGAAAGAATTCCAGCTAAAGTAGAAGATAAGGTGATATTGTTTGATCCGACTGAAATTGATTACATAGAAAGTCTAGATGGAATGGCGCAGATTCATGTAAAGGGAGAATCCTTTCCATGCACGCTCACACTTAATCAATTAATGGAAAGATTAGAGCCCTTTGGCTTTTTTAGATGTCATCGTTCTTATATTGTCAACTTACAAAAGGTTCGCGAAGTCATTTCCTGGACGAGAAATAGTTATAGCTTAAACTTAGATGATAAAAAAAGAAGCACGATTCCTTTATCTAAAGGGAATTTGCCAGATTTAAAAAGAATATTAAGAATGTAAGGGTACTATGGTACTATTTTAATATTTCCCCGGAAATTGTCAGTTTCGGTCTAATGAACATACTCCTCTCACCTTAATATAGATGCCATTCGCTACAATCATAAATAAATGATGCTCCTTATTTCTCCATTTAAGTTAAAATTGAAGCCACTTAACAGTAAAGTAAGGTTTTCCGAATAATGACGGGGTAGAATGAAGTCAACAAATACCAATTCATTCAAAAAAATTCGGAGGGGATTACATGAATTATGCTGTTCAAGTGGAGCAGTTAAAAAAAATGTTTGATGGGAAAGTGGCATTAAAGGACGTATCCTTTGAGATTGAAAAAGGGAAGACTTTTGGATTTTTAGGACCAAGTGGTTCAGGAAAAACAACTACTATTAAAATTTTAACTTCTCAGCTTTCTGGTTATTCGGGGAATGTAACGATTTTAGGTAAAACATTAGAGGAATTAAAAAAGCCAGCGCAAATGAAAAAAATCGGTGTGTTAACAGACAATACAGGATTATATGACAGATTGACCGTCTTAGAAAATCTAAAATTATATTGTGAGTTATATGATGTCTCTATTGATAGAATCGATGAGGTTTTAACAGATGTTGGATTGCTTGATCAAAAGCAAAAAGTAATAAAGAAGTTATCGAAAGGAATGAAGCAACGTATTACACTAGCAAGAACTATTTTGCATAAGCCTGAGCTCCTTTTTTTAGATGAACCTACTTCAGCATTAGATCCAGTTAATACGACTCAAATTCATCGAATACTAAAAAAGCTTAATAATGAAGGTACCACTATTTTTTTAACGACCCATAATATGGAGGAAGCAGAAAAGATATGTGATACGGTTGCGTTTCTAGACCAAGGACAAATTAAATTATTAGGAGCTCCAAAGGAATTAAAGCTACAACAGGTAGATAGCTCGATTACGCTAGAGCTAAAGGGTGGAATTGTAAAAGTAGTCGATAAAGATGAAGAAGGTCTACATGAGATTGGAGAAGCGATCAAAAAAGGTCAGTTATTATCGATTCATTCAAATGAACCTAATTTAGGTGACCTCTTCGTACAGGTAACAGGAAAGGAGCTCGTACAATGATTTCATTGAAAAGAATTCAAACCATTTTTGTAAAAGACTATAAAGATTTAATGAAAAATTCCTATATGCTGACAACTGTCATTATACCCATTTTTTTCGCTTACATGTTTAGTAGAGGAGAAATTGAGGATGCCGCCTTGCTTGCTCTTCCGATAACGTTAAGCTTAGTGGTTGTTGGTTCGCTTATACAAGCGGGTATGATTGCAGAAGAAAAAGAGAAAAACACATTAAGAGGTCTTTTGCTTTCACCTCTTAATACTTCTGAGATATTTATAGGGAAAAGTCTAGTATCCGTAATCGTGTCAATTTTAGTAGTGATGATTTGTATTTTTGTAAGTGGATTCAAGATTCCGGAGCAATGGTGGTTCTTCGTTTTAGGAACTGGGATCAACCTGATTTTCTTTATTAGTATTGGAACCATTTTAGGACTTTTGTCTAGAACAGTTATGGAAACCTCTGTACTAGGATCGCCGGTCATGCTGCTACTTGGAACGAGTTCTTTTTTCACTCAATTATTTCCGATAGGAAATCTGAATCGTATCCTTGACTTTTTGCCAGAGCCAAGGTTTGCCTTACTAATAACGGCTTTAAATGAAGGTACTTCGGTTATAGAGCATTTATTAATACTAGGTTTGTGGGCATTCGTTAGCATCATATTATGTGTAATTATTTTTAAAAGAAGAAGATTTGATTAATAGTTGTAAAAAAAATCAAGAAGTAATGGAATTAGATTTAGATATAGATTACAAGGGGTAGGTGTAATATGCAAAGTTTAGTCAATTTTGTTCTAAAAAACAAGCTCGCAGTTTGGTTACTAACTATCATTATCATTGTTACAGGGATTTATTCAAGTACAAGAATGAAAATGGARACACTTCCAGATATTTCGCTTCCCTATTTAATGGTCATGGATGTTTATCCGGGCGCAACTCCAGAAGAGGTTATGAAGGGCGTTTCGATACCTCTTGAGCAAACGATAGAGAACTTAGAGGATGTAAAATCGGTCTACTCTAATTCGTATTCAAACATGGCGAGTATCCAAGTCGAATATGATTATGGGGTCGATATGGATGAAAAGAAGAGGCAATTGGAATCAGCTCTATCTAATGTTCATTTGCCAGAAGGAGCTCAAGAGCCACAAATTACGGCCATTAGTATGAATATGATGCCAGTCGTTGCATTGAGCATTAGTAGCACTGCAGAGGATATTGTAGATTTAACGAATACGGTAGAAGAAGATCTTTTACCTAAGATTGAAAAGATACCTGGTGTTGYCTCTGCGACGATTTCRGGGCAGCATGTAGAAGAGATAGAGTTGAGGTATGATGCAGAAGCGTTAGCSAGCTACGAATTAACAGAAGAAGAAGTTAAGCAGATGATAGAGGCGAGTGACCTTGCGATTTCTCTAGGTTTGTATGAATTTGAAGAAGGTGAGCAGGCAGTTGCAGTTGATGGGAAGTTTATGACTTTGACTGAGCTGGAAGAGATGCTTATTCCAGATAGATCTAGGTTTGTATGAATTTGAAGAAGGTGAGCAGGCAGTTGCAGTTGATGGGAAGTTTATGACTTTGACTGAGCTGGAAGAGATGCTTATTCCAGTTACACCTTCGGAAGAAAACCCTATTCCTTTTGTAACATTAGCAGGTGTGGCAGATATAGAAGTGATTGGTTATGTAGAATCGCTTTCGAGAACAAATGGCGAAGAGGCTATTGCCATTCAAATCGTAAAGGGGCCACAGGATAATACGGTAGATGTCGTAAATCGAGTAAAGGAGCTTGTAAATGAGGAGCTTGAAGCAAAGGAAGGGCTTATCRTTGATATTTCCTTAGACCAAGCRACCCCTATCGAAGAATCTATTTTTACCATGGTAGAAAAGGCTCTCTTTGGTGGTTTGATTGCGATTTTAATTATTTTGCTGTTTTTACGTGACTTTAAATCGTACGTGACTTTAAATCG
>NZ_LTAO01000023.1:0-264904 GCF_001590785.1 Alkalihalobacillus trypoxylicola | reverse complement strand
GACTCTATTGTTGTTGTGGAAAATATATATAGAAGATTACATTTAAAAGAAGAGAAGCTGACAGGGCGTGCTCTTGTTCGGGAAGCGACCATTGAAATGTTTAAGCCSATCCTGTCCTCGACGATTGTCACTGTAGCCGTATTTGCTCCACTTGTATTTGTAGGTGGAATGGTGGGAGAATTATTCCTTCCGTTTGCGTTAACGATGACATTTGCKCTTATYGCTTCCTTACTAGTTGCCGTCACCATTGTGCCCGCACTTTCTCATTTTCTATTTAAGAAAAAACTATACACTGAGAAATCAGAAAGTAAGCATAAAGAGGTGGGTAAGCTAGCTCATTGGTATAAAGGTGTTCTAGAATGGACATTAAACCATAAAATCATTACTTCTCTTATTTCCATTGGTTTATTAGTGGGAAGCTTACTTCTAACACCATTTATTGGGTTTAGTTTCCTCGGGAGTGAAGAGGAGAAGGTGATGTATTTAACTTATACTCCTTCTTCCGGTGAATTGAGTGAACAAATCATAGRAAATATTGAAGAAGTAGAAAATGAATTATTGMAGCGTGATGATATCGAGATTCTCCAATTTTCTATGAATAATAATGGAGATGCCATGTCCGCAATGATGGGCGGAGGTTCAGGAGGAGCCCTCATGTTCATTACCTTCGACCCTGATATGAAGAACTTTCCTGAGGTAAGAGAGGAAATTGAGGACTATGTATTCAATATCGATCAATCAGGAGAGTGGAAAAGTCAAGATTTTGCTTCGATGAACATGAGCACAAATGAGCTTAGCTACACGTTTTATAGTGAAGACCTAAACCGTTTAAATGAAGCGGTCGGTTTAGTGGAAGAAGTGATGAAYGARACAGAAGGTCTTGCTGATGTAAGTTCAAGTGCAGAGGATGCTTATGTAGAGCATGTTTTAAAGGTTGAACAAGATGAATTACTTCAGTATGGTTTGACAACCGGTCAAATGGTCATGATGCTGATGAACGACCATAGTAAGGAAGTTCTAACGACCATTGATCATAATGAGCGTACATTAGAAGTGGTCGTTCAAAGAGAGGCACTCGATCAACCGGACTCGATTGAGGAAATGCTAGAGCTGGAAGTACCAACGGCTTTAGGAACRAGTTTGCCTTTATCRGACCTTGTTACTGTTGAGGAAGGCACCACTTTAAACACTTTATCACGTAGTCAGGGCGAATATTATGCCTCTGTTTCGGCCACCATTTTAGACGATGATATGACGAAAGCGACTGCGGAGGTTAATGAAGCGATTGATAAGCTTGAGATGCCATCTGGTGTGACGACAGGTGTAGCAGGAGTTACAGCTGATATGGAGGAAACCTTTACACAATACGGAGGTTAATGAAGCGATTGATAAGCTTGAGATGCCATCTGGTGTGACGACAGGTGTAGCAGGAGTTACAGCTGATATGGAGGAAACCTTTACACAATTAGGTATAGCCATGTTAGCAGCGATTGCTATCGTGTACTTTATATTAGTGGTTACTTTCGGGGAAGGATTAGCRCCTTTCGCCATTCTTTTCTCTCTACCATTTGCRATTATCGGATCATTTGTTGGTTTGTGGATAGCAGGAGAAACRATTTCTGTATCRGTTATGATGGGACTACTCATGTTAATAGGTATTGTCGTAACCAATGCCATTGTTTTAGTAGACCGAATCATTCATATGGAACGTGATGGTATGAACATGCGTGATGCCATATTAGAAGCCGGTGCAACGAGACTTCGTCCTATTTTGATGACCGCTATTGCCACAATGGGAGCCTTAATTCCTCTAGCTATTGGAGCTGGTGGTGGTGGACTGATATCGAAAGGTGACGAGACTTCGTCCTATTTTGATGACCGCTATTGCCACAATGGGAGCCTTAATTCCTCTAGCTATTGGAGCTGGTGGTGGTGGACTGATATCGAAAGGTSTAGCTATTACGGTTATCGGAGGTCTTGCAAGCTCGACTTTATTAACCTTAGTCATTGTGCCGATTGTGTATGAGCTTCTCTCCAAATTATTTAAGAAAAACCGTAAAGAAGTACTCGAAAATTAATCGATTGTAAGGTTAAATCTGTATGGTATAGAGAATCATGAAACATAATCAGGATAAGACCGGGACAAAACGTCTTTCAAAACATCCTATTAGCGAAACTTGACATAATGTGTAATGGATGAAAACATCCATAACGAACCATGAACCCTCCTTTTTCGAAAAAGGAGGGTTTTTTAAACTTAGCGGACACAAGAAACGGAGACTCCAGTGGGAGGAAGTGGCCATGCCGAGATCCACTTTTTTTTAAAAGTTCATTCGGCAGCACCCAAATAAACGCGAAGTGTCTTGGGAGAGCGAACAGGCGGAAGCCTAAATTGAGTGGAATCATTGATTCGTGAGTATTGTCCCACCCTCGAATTGGAGGCATCTCATAAAAAAGTTTTAGTTTGAAGCAGGAAAATGTAGTAATTCATCATAATTTTAATAAATAAGTGAATTTCATAATGGCTCTATATGTGAATCAAACGGAACATTTATTATAAAAATGTCTTGAATGTTTGCGAATTCACACATTGATTGTAACGGTAGGTAGTGACTCTCAAAGGATGAGCGCAGTGTGAAGATCCACCCTGACGAAGCTTTGCGTAGTCGGAGTTAGCTGAAGACAAGCCCTTGGGAAAGCATCTACCTAAAGTGAAAATCAAAAACCAAATCGTTCGGTTTTCATTATAAAGATGAAATGGATTCAAATAAGCTAATTTAAGAGGTACAAAGCTTTCAAAGCTTTTATGAACTAATAATAGATTCGGATTTGATTGTATGGGGAATAGTGTTGAAAGAATTGAGGAGAAAGGGAGTGTGTTTTAGCAATGAGCGTATCGATGAAAGATGTATTACAAGAGCCATTGTTAAAAGATGCCAAGGTTATTTCAGGAAAAGGGGAAGAGGCGACGGTTGATGTGCAATGGATTTCTGTTATTGAGCTGCCGGTAGAAAATTTTGTGAGAAAAAACGAGGTAGTTCTTACAACGGCTATAGGATGCAAAAGTAATCCAGAGCTTTTTATTGATTTTGTTCATGATGTGATAAAGTCAGAAGCTGCAGGTTTAATGGTCGCTTTAGGTAGGTTTCTTTTTGATATACCTCAGCAAGCAATAGAACTTGCAAACAAACATGATTTTATGATTATTACGATACCGTGGGAAGTGCGATTTGCGAATATTGTAGAAACCGTTATGAAGGAATTAAGTAATCAATCCAATAAGGACCGAGAATATTCTGAGAAAATACAGCAAGAATTACTTTATTTCATTTTAGCTGAAAGGAAACTTAAAGAAATCCTACACTATATAGAAAAACATGTTGAAGCGCCGGTTTTTTTAACCGACCAAAACGGAAATCTTAAAGAATCTCACCAGTACACAGAGATATTCTTAAATAAATGGAAACAAGATGTAGTAAAAGGCATTCTACCGAAAAAGCAAGTAACCAAGCAAAATCATGATCCTCTAATTCAAAAATTTGAAAAAATTTCGAAGGAAGGTCAATTATTATTGCAAATTCCGATTCTAAAGGTATCTGGAGAGCCACAAGGTTATATATATGTGGATATTCCAAAAGCTTGTTCAGTCGAAAGTTTTTTAATTTCTAGACGTGTACATGTGCTTGAACACGCAGCAACCTCCATTGCTTTATGGCTTTCACGGGAGAATGCAATAGAAGAGACAGAGCTAAGGTTACGAAGTGACTTTGTAGCTGAATTAGCAAGAGGCTATATTTCTAAATATGAGCAAGCCGTTTCTCGTTCGCAAATATTAGGTTATCAACTGCAGCTTCCTTATGTTTGTATTCTTTGTTTTCCAGAGGGGTTGGATATTCTTTATGATAAAAAAAGACAAAAAGAACATTATTCTCAGGAGCAATGGAAGAATAGTATGTTTCGTTATATAGAAGAGGAGCTTTTTTTTGCAGGAAAGACCTTAGAAAGACAATTAATGATTACGCGTGAAGGGGATAAACTTATTATTTATCTTGAAATACAACATCAAACAGAGCATGAGTATGCTACAGACTTTCTAGACCATGTGGATCGACGAATGCGACATTTAATTCCAGAAATTAGTATTACCTGGGGAATAGGGAGGCGAATAGCTACCTTTAAACACTACCATGAAAGCTACCAACAAGCGAATCGTTCATTAAAAATTGGAAGAAGTAAGGGAACAAGAAGAACATGGTATGAACAGACCAAGCTTGACAGGGTTCTTCTACAATTACTTGAAAAAGAAGAAATGCGAGAAATTGTGCTCGAGACGATTGAGCCGCTCGTTCACTACGACGAAGAGAGGCAGATGGACTTAATTGGTACATTCATAGCCTTTAATCAATTTAGAGGAAATGTGAGTCAGACTGCTCGTTCTTTGAATCTCCATCGCCAGTCGTTATTATATCGTTTAAGAAAAATTGAAGCTTTAACTCGATTATCTTTAAATAATCCTGAGCATCTATTTTTGCTCGATTTAAGTATAAAAGCGTGGAAGTTAGGGCTTCACCAATAAATCCTAATCTAGATTTCCCATTTCAAAAACGCCAACATATTTTGTAGGCGTTTTTTATGCTTTCTTAATATGTTTACATGGTGTCTTTAACCTTCGATACCAAAGTACTCTTCTGCTTTTTTTAGATATGGCATTTGCTCTGGAGTCAATTCATATTCTTCTTCTATCGCATCAACAGGGCAGACAACTTGGCAAGCGCCACAATCGATACATATTTCAGGATTTATTAAATATTGGTCTTCAACTTCTTCAATACAATCAACAGGACATACATCAACGCATTCTCCTGCTTTTTCTCCTACACATGGACTTAGTATCACATAAGACAAAAAAACAACTCCTCTCCTAATATCGTTCGTTTTCAAAAACGTTCTTCACTGTAAAAAAAGCATTATGTAGAGCAAAATCTACCTATTGACCCAGCTTCATTGATCTCATAAAACGCGCACTTTTTGCTTTTAATTCCCTATTTTATCGAATTAAAAACATTCAGAAAGGTAACTTTATAGCCATCACTAAGTATCTTGCTTTTTTAGTATACACAAGTTTTTGTTAGACAATCAAACGATGATGTACGCTAATTTGACTATTATTAATCCGAAAATTCATACAACTTGGTGAATATCCCTATTTATGTTTTCTCGATATAATAAAAACAAAGGAAAAATGAAACGAAATTAAGTCTCTAAAGGTGGTGTATGTGGTGAACTTCGAATTGATTGAATATATGGAAAGATTGAAAAAAACAAAGGAAAGGATGGAATATAGAGGTATAGAGGTGCTATTAGTGACTGACCCGGCTAATATGAATTATTTAACAGGATATGATGGTTGGTCATTCTATGTCGATCAATTACTCATCGTCATTGATGATGAAGAGCAGCCGATTTGGATAGGAAGAACAGCTGATGCTAATGGAGCAAAAGTAACGACATGGCTATATCACGAAAATATTATTTCGTATCCTGACAAATACGTTCAATCACAAACAAGGCATCCTATGGAATTTGTCGCTGAAATATTGACACAAATCGGTCAGGATAAACGAGCAATAGGTGTTGAAATGGACAATTACTATTTCTCAGCCAAGTGCTATCAGACACTTTGTAATGGTTTACCAAATGCCCATTTTCATGATGCTACTTTGTTAGTGAATTGGGTACGTATCATTAAATCAAATCTTGAAATAGCTTTAATGAAAAAGGCGGGCAAGATTGCGCATAATGCTATGTTAGAAGGTATAGATGCAGTGAATGAAGGAGTAAGAGGTTGCGATGTTGCTGCTCGAATAAGTTATGCACAGTTAAAAGGAACTTCTCAATATGGTGGTGATTATCCCGCAATAGTACCTTTATTACCATCGGGAGAAAGAACGTCAACTCCTCATCTTACTTGGACAGATACCCCATATAAAAAAGGGGAGACCGTCATTTTGGAGATAGCAGGATGTTACCAAAGATATCATGCGCCTCTTGCAAGGACTGTTCATGTTGGTCAACCTACGATCTCGATGAAAAACCTTTCTGAAGTAGTCATTGAGGGACTCAATACTTGTATTGAATTTATAAAACCAGGTGTTACATGTGAGGAAATTGAAGAAGTGTGGCGCAACACTGTAGAAAAATATGGAGTGTTCAAAGAATCAAGGCTTGGCTATTCGATGGGGCTAAATTATCCTCCAGACTGGGGTGAGCATACGGCAAGCATTAGAAAAGGAGATAAGACGGTAATCTTGCCTAATATGACGTTTCATTTAATTCCAGCTATCTGGTCGGAGGGTGATAGCTTTGAAATAAGCGAATCTTTGCGTATTACGTCGACAGGGTGTGAGCCGCTAGTAACATTACCAAGAGAATTAGTAGTAAAAGATGATTCGACTTTTAAAAATCTTGACCCAGTAGGGTAAATATAAATCAGATTATTCTTAATATTAAAACTTTAATCTAATTATTTTTTAGATGATCATTGATAACTGATTAATTGAGGAGGCTTCCTATATGAATCATGAATGTAAGCAGGAAACAAATGCTGTGTGGGCAGGTGAAAAGGATTATCTAGTGCACGGTGCTACTCAAGTACCCGTTGTACTGAGTGTTGCGTATAACTATGATGATATGGATGATTGGTACGATGTTGCGATAGGGAAAAAGAAGGGGCATATTTATGGACGAAATACGAACCCAACGGTTCAAGCATTTGAAGACAAAGTAAAGGTATTGGAGGGTGCTGAAGCAGCGACAAGCTTTTCAACGGGAATGGCGGCAATAAGTAATACGTTGTCGACATTTTTATTACCGGAAGATCGAATAATCTCAATAAAAGATACGTACGGAGGAACAAATAAGATATTTACTGAGTTTTTACCGAGACAACAAATAGAAGTAACACTATGTGATACGAGTGATCATGAGCAAATGGAAAGGGAGCTTGAGCAAGGCTGTCGGATTCTTTATTTAGAAACACCAACAAATCCTACTGTCAAAATTACAGATATTAAGCGAATGGCGGCTGCAGGAAAGCGTGCAGGAGCATTAGTGATTGTTGATAATACGTTTGGTACACCAATGAACCAAAATCCACTTTCTTTAGGTGCGGATTTAGTGATTCATAGTGCAACAAAGTTTCTTGGTGGTCATGCGGATGCATTAGGGGGAGTGGTTTGTGGAGCACAAGATTTAGTAGAAAGAATCTATCATTATCGTGAAATTAATGGAGCGACAATGGATCCGATGGCTGCCTATCTTACTTTACGAGGAATGAAAACCTTGCATTTACGAGTAAGAGAACAATCGAAGAATGCTTTAGAGCTGGCAAAGTATTTGCAAAATAGACAGTTAGTAGAACAGGTTTTCTACCCAGGGTTAACGAGTCACCCTAATCATGATATTGCTAAAGATCAAATGAAGAGCTTTGGAGGAATGCTAAGCTTTTCGGTTCATGGTGGGATGGATACGGTAAGAGTTTTATTACCTAAGCTCAAATATGCGCATCGTGCTGCGAACCTAGGAGCTGTGGAGACAACTGTTGGACCAGCAAGAACGACGAGTCATGTTGAATGTACTCCTGAAGAAAGAGCGGCAATGGGTATTCCAGAAGGCTTGATTCGTGTATCGTGTGGCATTGAAAACTCAGAAGACATTATAGCTGATTTTGAACAGGCCTTTGCTAGTGTGGAAGCTGGGTTAGAGGTATAACAGCATGCAGGAAGGAGAAAGAGCATTATCTATTAAAAAGCTCATCCACTCTCAAAGAGACCATCTTGTGAAGTGGCGACGTCATATTCATCAATATCCCGAATTAAGCTTTAAGGAATTCGAAACAGCGAGGTATATAAAGGAGGAGCTTTCTAAAAACGTAAATATAAAGATCGAGACGGCTATTGGTTTGAGCACTAGTGTAATAGGGCATTTACATGCCGAGAACGGACCGACATTAGCCATACGTGCCGATATAGATGCTTTGCCTATTCAAGAGGAAAATGAAGTATCTTACTGTTCAAGTCGAGATGGCGTTATGCATGCATGCGGTCATGATGCACATACAGCGATTCTACTTGGTGTTGCTCATGTACTATCAGAATTAGCTAGAGCTGGTCAACTGAAGGGGAACATCAAATTTATTTTCCAGCCCGCAGAGGAAACACCTGATGAACACGGACTTTCTGGCTCAAGCTACTTGATTAATGCAGGGGTCTATGACCAAGTAAGCGCTGCGCTTGCACTGCATATGTGTCCTTGGTTACCTCTTGGCTCTGTGCAAATAAATGATGGTTACAGTATGGCAAATGTTGATGAGTTTGAAGCTGTTATAAAAGGTACTGGAGGCCACGGTGGATATCCAGAAAAGGGGACAGATCCTACCTGGATGCTAGGGCTTTTATTACAAGCTATCCATGGCATTGTACCAAGGAAGGTGTCAGCATTGGAACATGCAGTCATTAGTATTGGAGAAATCCAAGCTGGAACTGCCACGAATATTATTCCAACTGATGTGCGTTTAAGAGGTACAATAAGAAGCTATCATCCGTCTACTAGACAATTATTAGAGAATCAATTACAGCAAGCCTTTTCGGTTATTAAGGCTTTGGAAGGAGATTATCAACTAACCATCAAAAAGGGAGAGCCTGCACTCTACAATGATCCCTTTCTTAATAAACTTGTACGCTCAGCAGTCAAAAAGATAGATGATGCTCATCAGATTATAACAAAGCCTTACGGAATGGGAGGAGAAGACTTTGGGTTTGTAGCTCAAAAGTTACCAGCTTCGATGTTTTTTTTAGGATGCAGTGACCATGAAAATAAAGCAACTGATCTTCATACACCGACATTTAATATCGATGAAGCCGCACTCGAGCTAGGGGTTGAAATCTTGGTTTATGCGGTCATCGATTATTTTGAACAATTTCATTTATCAAGAGAGTAAGAGTTCATTTTTTTGGAGGTGAAAACATGACCCATAAACTAGCACTTATTGGTTTTGGGGTTGTCGGACAGGGCTTGGCAAAAATTTTGTTAGAAAAAAAAGAAAGCTTAAAAAGTAATGAGGGTTTTGAAGCGAGTATTGTAGCAATTTCAGATGTACAAAAAGGCTCTCTTTATCATTCGAAAGGATTAAATATCGAGAAAGCATTGCAGGCTATTGAAGATTCTGGTCATCTAGATTCTTATTCAGATGAACCAGGATTAATACGAGGCTGGGATAGTTTACAAACGATAAAAGATTGTAACGCTGACACGATTGTAGAGGTATCCTATACGAATGTAAAAACAGGTCAGCCAGCGATATTACATTGTGAAGTGGCTTTTAATAATGGTAAAAATGTCGTCATGACTAATAAAGGCCCCGTGGCATTAGCTTATCAGAAATTATCTCAGTTAGCGAAAAGTAATCAGGTTCAGTGGGGATTTGAGGGTACTGTAATGAGCGGAACGCCTACTTTGCGTTTACCTGACGTGGGATTAAAGGGGAATAAAATTTCGGAGATTAGAGGAATATTAAATGGCACTACCAATTATATATTGACGCAAATGGAATCCGAACAAATTTCTTATGAGAGCGCTTTAAAAGAAGCTCAAAATCTTGGTTATGCAGAGGCTGATCCATCCAGTGATGTAGAAGGGCTAGATGCTCGTTATAAAGCGGTTATTTTAGCCAATCATTTGATGGGTGGGGAACTTAAGGTTGAAGAAGTTGAGTGTGCAGGCATTACGTCCATTTCCTCTGAGATGATTGAGGAGGCTAAAAAAGAAGGAAAGCGTTGGAAGCTTTTAGCTAATGTTCGGGAGGAAGCAGGGCTTATTCTCGCTAAGGTAGGACCAGAAAAGCTCTCAATAACTGACCCGTTGGCAGGGGTAAGTGGAGCGACTAATGCCGTTACTTTTGAATGTGATTTATTAGGGCCGGTTACAATCATGGGAGCTGGGGCAGGTCAAACTGAAACGGCATGTTCTCTATTAATCGATTTGATTCATATGAGCAAAGCTCAATAAAAATCAGGTCTTAATGAAGGAGGAACGCTATGGATTTAAAATTAATGAATCAAAAAATGTATTTAGCTGGTCAATGGGTTACGCGAACAGAATTAATCGAAGTAACCAATCCAGAGGATTATAGCTTGATAGATTATGTCCCGGCTGCTTCTAAGGAAGATATGATTTATTGTATTGAAAGAGCTAAGTTAGGTGCGAAAACATCGGCAAGCCTTCCCATCCATGAAAGGATGAGGCTTCTGCATACGGCGGCTGATCATGTACAAAACGATTCTGAAAGGTATGCGATTACGATAGCGAGTGAAGGTAGTAAAACGATCCAGGAAGCGAGGAAGGAGGTTAGTAGAGCGGTAGAAACGTTAAGAATTAGTGCAGAGCAGGCAAGGAGAGTGGAAGGAAGGACGATTCCTTTTGGACAGATGCCAGGAAGTGAATCAAGACATGGCTATTATTATCGTTTCCCAATTGGAATCATCGCCGCTATTACACCATTTAATGATCCATTAAATCTTGTAGCGCACAAGATTGGTCCAGCCATTGCCTCGGGAAATGCGATTATTGTAAAGCCTGCCTCAGAAACCCCTATAAGTGCTTTGTTATTAGCAGAGGCTTTTGATCGTGCTGGTTTGCCTGAAAATATTCTTTCAATTGTAACGGGATATGGTGCTGAGCTTGGGGATATTTTAGTCACACATCCTAGCGTTCGTATGATTAGCTTCACAGGTGGTCGGCATATTGGAGAAACCATAGCTAAAAAAGCAGGACTCAAGAAGCTAAGTATGGAGCTAGGCTCGAATTCTCCCGTCATTGTCTTAAAAGATGCTGATTTGGAAAAAGCGGTGTCATCTACCGTATCAGGCGCCTTTTGGGCAGCTGGTCAAAACTGCCTCAGTGTTCAACGAATATATGTTGAAACAGAAATTTATTCTTCATTTGTGGAAAGGTTTGTGGAGCAGACCCAAAAAATCAAATGTGGAAAGAAGCTGTTAGAAGAAACAAGTATGGGTCCACTCATTAATGAAAAAGAAGCGAAGCGTGTGGAGCGTCTAATTGAGGAGGCTTCTGAAAGAGGGGCGGTTATAGAAATAGGAGGCCGGAGGTATGGAAGCTTTGTAGAACCAACCGTCTTAACCAATGTGAATCGGTTAGATCCAATTGCGCAGGAAGAGATATTTGGTCCGGTCGTTTTAATATTTTCTGTTGGCAGCTTAGAGGTCGCTATAGCTGAAGCGAATTCCGTTGATTTTGGACTGCAAGCCGGAATATTCACTAATAATTTGAGAGCAGCAAACAAAGCAATCGCTGAGTTAGAAGTTGGTGGAGTAATGGTTAATGATAGTAGTGATTTTAGGATAGATGCGATGCCTTTTGGTGGTATTAAGGGTTCTGGTATTGGTCGTGAAGGGATTGCAGCAGCCATTGATGATATGACGGAACAGAAGGTCGTTTGTTTCTTAGATGATTAAAGGAGATTATGACAGAACCTTTTCTGAACTTCGAGCAAGGCGAAATAGAATATAACAGAAACTAACAAAAATCAACAAAGTGAGATGGAGCCGTGCCATTTCACTTTTTTTTATAAAAAAGAAACGAATGAGCTCCAAAAATCCTAAAGCCCTACATTTTTTTTGAACGATAATTATGACATAATTATCGTAGGGAGTGATTAGATGCAAACAATCATGATTGTTGAAGATGATCAAAAAATAGCGGAGCATATAAAGTTAGCATTAGAAAAATACGGTTTTACTGTATTTGTTACAAGCAATTTTGAAAATGTATTAAAAGACTTTCTAACTGTGGAACCTAGTCTTGTCCTTCTAGATATTAATTTGCCTCATTATGATGGCTATTTTTGGTGTAGACAAATTCGTAAACAATCGATATGCCCTGTCATCTTTTTATCTGCCCGTATAGGAGAAATGGACCAAGTGATGGCTTTAGAAAATGGCGGCGATGATTTTATGACTAAGCCCTTTCATACTGAAGTTTTAATAGCTAAAATCAAAAGCCAATTAAGAAGAGCCTATGGTGAATATGCACAGCAAAAGGAAAGAAGTATAGAGGTTTCGGGACTACGAATATATCCAGAGCGGTTAACATTAACCTTCAAAGGTAAAACGCTAGCTTTGACGAAAAATGAATCCTATATTTTAGAAATTCTACTAGAAAGATATCCAAGAGTTGCTGGAAGAGAGGACTTATTACATAAATTATGGGATGATGAAGCGTTTGTTGATGAAAATACACTAAATGTTAATATAACAAGAGTTCGAAAGAAATTGGAACAGTTATGGATTCTCGATGCTGTAGCAACAGTACGTGGAGCTGGTTATGTTCTAAAGGTTACATGGGAATAATGGAGGCTGACCATGAATTTATTTTTTAAGGAATATAAAACTTTATTTCTTGCTCAGTTCATCCAATTCGTCATTATTTTATCGATACTTTGGCTAGCGGGGTATAGAAATTTAACGATCATTTTTTATGCTATTTTTTTATGCTTGGTTGTATTTGTGCTTTTTTGTTTCTATTATTATCAAACAAGAAAGGTGTATTACAAAAGGCTGGAGAAACCTTTTCAAACATTAGACGAATCTTACAGCAAAACGAATGCAAATCCAATTGCCCAGATGTTTGATAAACGAATAGTTGAACAATATCGTTATTATAAAGAAGAAATGAATGAGTTAAAGGCTCAACAAGATCATCATAGGAAATTTATGGACCAATGGGTTCATCAAATGAAAACACCACTTTCGGTTATAGAGTTAACAGCAGAAACAGTAGATGAACCACAATCGTCTGATTTACGAGCCGAATCAGACCGCTTAAAGGAAGGCTTACATACGATACTGTATATGTCTAGGTTACGTACTATTGAACAAGATTTTCATGTGAAAGAAATTGAATTATATCAATTAGTCCAAGAAGTCACAAAAGCTCAAAAGCGTTTTTTTATTAGAAATCAAGTTTATCCTAAAATGGTAATGGAACAGCAAGGAATTCACATAAAGAGTGATGAAAAGTGGCTTTACTTTATTATGTCTCAATTAATTAATAATGGAGTAAAGTATTCGACTGGAAAAAGTAGCACAATTGAAATTTCTGTATATCAGAAAAAGAAAGAAGTGATTTTGGAAATACGTGATTATGGAGTAGGGATTCCTACAAAGGATTTCAGGCGTTTATTTGAACCATTCTTTACGGGTGAAAATGGGAGAAAAAATCGTGAATCTACTGGTATGGGCCTTTATCTTGCAAAGGAGGCTCTAGATTTTTTAGAGCATAATATTGAGTTTGATTCTGAAGTAGGTGTAGGAACAAGCTTTCGAATCATCTTTTCTGAAACACAAAACCTTACAAGATTGTAAGGTAAATGAAAGGACGATCGATCGTTTGAAAAATATCCTTCCGATACACTGATGATATGAGTAATAGCAGTGTAACCATAAGGAGGACGTGTATAGATGCTAACAGTAAAGAAAGTCAGTAAAATTTATGAAGGTAAAGTGACGTATCAAGCCTTAAAGGATATTGATTTAAAAGTAGAGGAAGGGGAATTTGTAGGGGTTATGGGTCCATCTGGGAGTGGTAAAACGACCCTATTGAATTTAATAGCCACTATTGATGAACCAACTACTGGGCATATTCATATTGCAGATAAAAATCCACACCAACTCAAAAAAGGGGAGTTGGCAAAATTTCGGCGAAGAGAGCTGGGTTTTGTTTTTCAGGATTTTAATTTACTTCACACCTTGACCGTGGAAGAAAATATGGTCCTTCCCCTAACATTAGATGGAACAAAAGTCAGGGAAATGAAAGAGCTAGCTTCTGAAATAGCAAAAAAGCTAGGCATTGAAAGTATTATGAAAAAGCGAATTTATGAAATTTCTGGAGGACAAGCACAGAGAGTGGCCATTTCCCGAGCAATGATTCATAAACCCAAGCTGTTATTAGCAGATGAACCAACAGGGAATTTAGATTCTAAAGCCTCAAAAGATGTAATGGAAATGCTACAAAATCTAAATAAAACAGAGAAAACGACGATGATGCTTGTTACTCATGATCCCCTTGCAGCGAGTTATTGTGACCGAGTTATTTTTATACGTGATGGTGAGCTGTATTCTGAAATGTATAAAGGTGATAATCGCCAAGCTTTTTTTCAGCAGATTATCGATACTCTTTCTATATTAGGGGGGAATACACATGACCTTTCGTCAATTCGCCTTTAATAATGTAAAACGTAACAAAAAGCTATACGCTGGATATTTTCTAAGTAGCTTGTTTATGGTGATGGTCTTTTTTTCCTTTGCAATTTTCGCTTATCATCCATTACTCCAAGCAAGTGTGCTGGAGGATGGATTGATTCAACAAGCAGCTGTTGGAATGAATGTGGCCCAAGTTATTATCTATTTGTTTTCTATATTTTTTGTTTTGTATTCAATGAGTGCTTTTTTGAAGTCGAGAAAAAAAGAATTTGGCTTGCTGGTTATGCAAGGGATTTCACCAAATCAAATGCGCAAGCTAGTTTTTTTAGAAAATATCGTCATTGGTTTTTTTGCGACCATCGGAGGAGTTCTTTTAGGGCTAGTCTTTGCAAAAGCGATCATGCTTCTAGCTGAAAACGTATTAGTATTAAGAGAAAATCTTGCTTTCTATTTTCCGACTAGAGCAATCATTACAACCGTTGGAGCATTTAGCGGATTATTTTTAATGATTTCTTTCTTTGTTTCCATCGTTCTCAAAAGCGGAAAACCGATTGATTTAATTAAGGGTAGTAACAAATCAGAAGGAGAACCAAAAAGCTCTTTCATCTTGAGTATACTAACCCTTTTATTATTAGGAACAGGCTATTATTTTGCTATCACATCTCAGGGAGTAGAAGTCTTCCTTGCGATGATACCGGTTATTATACTCGTCATTATTGGAACGTATTTTTTATTCACCCAACTAAGTGTTTTCATCATAAGGTTTCTAAAGAAAAGGACCTCTATTTACTGGAAAGAAACCAATATGATTTTATTTTCTGATTTATCCTTTCGTATGAAAGATAATGCAAGAACTTTTTTTATGGTTGCCATCATTTCAACTGTAGCATTTAGTGCCATTGGAACATTATATGGAGTTCAGAATATGTTTTCTAATCAGTTTTATGGAATAAGTCCGATGGTAACCTACAGCGAAGATATAGCTGAAAACGAGGAAAATACAGCCAATATAGAAGAGGAAATCGGTTATGTAGATGAGTTAATAGCTGATTATGGGATAAATGCTGAAAAGGTAGAGCTTATCAGACCATTCTATTCTATTAATAGTGCATTAAACAGTTCATTAATGATTCTGACACAATCTCAATATAATAAGATGGCTAATATGATGGACGAGGAACTTCTATCTTTAGACAGAAACGAAATCGTGATAGCGGCAGCCCCGAATGGCTATTTGTTTGGAGTGGAAGAGCAACTAGATATCCCTTTGCAATTTTTAGAAGCTGGGGACATTTACCCTAATCGATTAATAGAAAGTGATGCACTTGGAAATTATTTGTACTATATTATTCCGGATCATCTTCAAGAAGATTTACTAGAGGAAAAGAGCTTCGAAAATGTTTATGTGGCATGGAATGAAATGGAGCAGGTGAGTGAGGAAACTCTATTTTTATTCGGTGAAGATATTAATAGCGAGATCGATTCTACCAAAGTATTTGCAACAGAATATACATCTATTCTTTTTAAGCAAAGCTTTGGCCAATTACTCTTTATTGGATTATTTATAGGGATTGTCTTTTTTGTCTGCTCTGGAAGCTTTTTATACTTTAGACTATATAGTGATATTGAAATTGATAAGCAGAAATTTAAATCAATATCGAGAATGGGCCTAACAGACAGAGAGCTGAAAAGAATTTTGAATCGACAGATTGGTCTGCTATTTTTTAGTCCGATTCTCGTTGCTCTCATTCATGGTTTTGTTGCCTTAAATGCACTGTCCAATGCCTTTCAAACGAATTTATTAAAAGAAACGCTGACTGTGCTATTATTTTTTGCATTCATACAGATTGTTTACTTCCTAGTTGTTCGTCATTTTTATATCAAACAAGTTCGTGAAGCGATTTATTAATAAATCGAGGATGAGACCATCTTTTGAACGAATGTTTCCTCACATGTTAGGTACCCGGCTGTTCGCTACCCCAAGACAGTTCAGTCCGGTGGGGTGCTGCCGAATGAACTTTTATAAAAGTGGATTTCGGCATAATCACTTCCTCCGACTGGAATCACCATGTCTTGTGTCCGCTAGCTTACCATTTTCATTGTGAATCTACCCGATCAAAAAACCCTCCTTTTCACAGTAAGGAGGGTTCATGGTTTGTTGTTGATGTTTGCATCCATTACACATCATTTCAATTATCTCTCATGTGGTTATTTTAAACAGGTGTTGTCCCGGACTTCTTCCATTTATTTGATGGGAATTTCCCACGGTTCAGTTAAAGGATAAAAGCGTTTCACAGATACAAGATGTAGGGTTAGCTCTTCTGGCATCTCTTCAAAATCGAAGGAGGTGAGTGAAAAAGCCATTTTTTGACGTCCGTTTTTGTCTTGCTCATCTAAGAATAGACCTTCGTTATCAGGTATGGATGCAAGTCCCTTTTCATTCGTCATGACCCAGTGACCTAGTTCGCTTGACTGCTCCTCCTTTGAACCTTCAATCTCAATCACAATAGAATTCTCTTCAGCTGGTAAAGTAAACTGTTGATAATGATAGTTCGTATTTAACTGAGCTTCTTTAATCGACATATAGTTTCCTTCATATTCAAATTCAATAGGACCGTTATGAAGCTCCTCAGGTGAAAAGCTTATTGAAAAATTGGCTGGTTCCATTTTGAAAATACCAGTTAGCGCAAAGGAGAGCGATGCATCCTTTTGCGGTATAAAAGTATCCATCCATCTTTCTTGACCGAAATCTTTTATTTCCTCAGCAAAGGAATATAAATGACCAACAGTAGTTGGGTAACCGTTAGAGAAGATATTATGCTGATAAACTAGTTGTTCTTGATCGTTTTTGATGTGGTATTGGATTTGGTTACCGACATAAGGAAAAGCTCCAAACATACTAATTCCAAATTTTTTATGCAGCTCGCGAATATTTTTTTTAGTGGCCTCCATCTCCTCCTCACTAATTTTGGTATCATAAATTAATTCACTGGCAGAAGGAGAAAACCTTGCCGAACTTAAGGAAAGCTCTATTCCATTTGTATGGATTTGGTGCTCTTTTAAGTCAATAACCTCGGTTGCGGCTAAACTTTTCGATAAATCAACAGGAAGATTTAAAGTCCAATTACCTTCTCGTCCATGGATATAATGGATGTTAAGCTCTACCGTTAATTTTTCTTTTAATTTCTCAGTAACAGGCAATGAAAATTCCAAAAGGCCAAAGTGATCCTGATAGCCCCAGCTGTATCCAGATAAAGGAATGGTCTGATTGTCCTCATCCTTAACGACAATATCATTTCGATGATCTGATAAATCGACGTACGGATCTAAGGACTGTCCTTTTCTGTCTAATATTTGATAGGAGAAAGCAATTCTTGTTTGGTCGGCAATAATATCGTCAATTTGAAAAGTAAGGTTTTCATCAATGCTCTTCTTATTTACACTTTCGATAAAACCATCTTCCGAGGCCACTCGTAATCCTGGATCAATTCCTCCATTTGAGGTAAAGACATTCTCAAGCCAATCACCAATCGCTGTTTGGAAGGTTAAAGGAATAGAAGTCACTGCCAAAAGGAAACAGGCCGCAATTAAAACTAGTTTCATTGGTTTCTGTCTAGCTTGCTTTTTCTTTATTTGTATAGGTTTTAATGTATCTAATAATTGAGTTTGAAAGGAAGCGGGGAGGACCGGTTCTTTCAATGTTTGCTTAATAAATTGGTTTTCCTTTTGATAATGGGTGACCACTTTTCTGCATTCATGACAATGAGGAAGATGTTTCTCTATGGTTGCATGTTCACTTTGTGATAAAAGTTCGTCTACATACTGAGAAAGTTCGTCATTTGATGGACAGGTCATAGAAGTACTCTCCCTTCTGTTTAAGGTTTTGTCGCATTTTCTTCTTGGCTCGATGAAGCTTGTTTCTAACAGTGGTAACAGGAATATTTAAGCTTTCGGCAATTTCTTCATAACTCAGTTCGTTACTGTATCGTAATAAAATAATAAATCGTTCGTCTTCAGGTAAGGAAGATATTAATTTCTCCAATTGCCGTTGATTTTCTTTTTGTAAGTAAATGACATCAGGCTGCTGAGATTCCTCAGAGGCATAATCCTGTATCTCTTCTTTTTTTATTTTATATTCATGCTTTCTGAAAGTATCTAAGCAATGGTTAACGGTAACACGGTGTAACCAGCCTGCAAAACTACCATTTCCATTATATTTATCTATTTGGCGATACAGTTTAATAAAAACTTCTTGTAAAAGGTCTTGAGCATCTTCTGGATTTTTGGTCATTCTTAAAATGGTTGCATAAAGAGGGTTTTTGTACTTTTCTATGATTTTCTCAAAATAGTGTAAATCCCCTTTTTTAATTTCTTTAATCCAATGCTCCTCCACACAGGGCACCTCCCTTTTACAAATGATTTTCTTTACATATAAGTTGACGTTTATAAAATAAAAAGATTTCACTTTTTGCTATAAAATAATTTATTTGTTTTCAAGATTAATAGTAACAGAACAGCCATCATATAATATAAAAGGGGAGAAAAAAATTTTAACTAGATAAAAGTAGTCATATTTTGCAAAGAATGATTTCATCGGATAAGATACAACTATAGATAAAAGTTGTATAATACAAAGAAAATGATAAAGGCAGGGGAGTCCATGTCTGAAGAGAATATAACAAGGCTAATGCTTGACGACAAAGAAATTATTTTAATTGGTACAGCTCATGTTTCCAAACAAAGTGCTGAGCAAGTTAAAGAGGTTATCGCGACAGAAAGACCAGATTCGGTTTGTATTGAATTAGATGAACAAAGATACCAATCTATACAAAATCGTAACAAGTGGAAAGATATGGACATATTCAAGGTAATTAAGGAAAAAAAAGCGACATTTTTATTAATGAACCTAGCTATTTCTTCCTTCCAAAATAGAATGGCTAAGCAATTTGATGTAAAGCCTGGGCAAGAAATGATACAGGGTATTGAATCAGCCAAAGAAGTAGGAGCTGAGCTAGTTCTAGCGGACCGAAATATTCAAATTACGTTCTCTAGAATATGGAATCAAATTGGTTTAAGAGGAAAAGTCGACCTTCTGTATCAAATAGTAGGCTCTATCTTCAGTAATGAATCTTTGACGGAAGAAGAAGTTGAAAAAATGAAATCGAAGGATATGTTAAATGCGATGCTTAAAGATTTAACAGACACCTTTCCCCGCCTAAAGAAACCGTTAATTGATGAAAGAGATCAATATTTAGCACATCATATAAAGACGGCTCCTGGTCAAAAAGTGGTAGCGGTATTAGGGGCTGCGCATGTTCCAGGTATAACAGAAGAAATACATAATGAGCAAAATATTAAACAATTAAATGAAAGACCACCTAAACCAAAGTGGCCGAAAATGATTGGTTGGCTGATTCCACTTTTTATCATTGGAATTATTGCTTTTACTTTCTGGTCCAATCCTGATGCTGGTATGCAGCAAACGTTGAGCTGGATATTATGGAACGGCTCTTTGGCTGCTATTGGAGCCACTGTAGCATTAGGACATCCACTTTCAATTGTTACGGCCTTTATTGTAGCTCCTTTTAGTTCATTAAACCCTTTAATATCCGCTGGTTTGTTAGCTGGATTAGTACAGGCCTATTTTAATAAACCGAGCGTGCGAGATTTTGAAAGTCTTTCTGAAGATGTGCATTCAGTGAAAGGGTTTTGGAAAAATAAAGTGACAAGAATATTATTAATTGTCCTTTTAGCTAATATAGGTAGTGCCTTAGGTACATTCATAGGTGGAGCCGATGTAGTGAGAGTCTTCTTTGATAATTTATTCTAAAAGGAGAATGCTTTGGGAGAGGTTATTTGGTAGCTAGCAGCTAATCAGATAGCCTTTTTTTAATATTAAAAAAAAGTGTAGAAGAGACAATAGGACTAGTAAATATTCGAAATAGTTTTAATAGAGAGATAACATTTTCTGAAATGATTATGATATAATCCAATTATACTAAAAAATGGTTTTTATTATAGGACAAAAGTCTGTTTTTCTGTTAAAATTTTCAATGAGGAGATGGTGGTAATGGAAAAAACACTCGAAAAAAATTTGAATGTTTCTATATTAATGAACGAATTAAAGAAAGATAATCAAAATATGCAAAATACGATGAAGAATATAAAGGATATATCGATGAAATCGAATATTTTGGCTTTAAATTCTGGCATTGAAGCAGCTCGAGCAGGAGATGCAGGGCGAGGATTTGCTGTTGTAGCAACAGAAATAAAGAAATTTGCAGAGGATAGCTTAAATGCAAGTAACGAAAGTGAAGATCTGATCAATCGTATTCAAAACAAAGCAAATGAAATAATGGCTGTTCGTACAGTAGATGTTGCTTACGATACAATTGATAAAATTGATCGTAACTTATTTGAAAGAAACTGTGACGTTCAGGCCTGGGCAACGTTTGATGCTATTAAAGAAAGCTTATTAAATTCATCAAATGAAACGAAGCAAGCTGCAGAGGCACTAATGGAGAACATTTATAATATTTATGAAGTTTATTTCGATTTGCTTGTTGTTGATATAAATGGGAAAGTAGTGGCAGCTGCAAAGAATTCTAAGCAAGTAGGAAAAGATGTATCAAACCGAACTTGGTTTCAAAAAACGGTAGAATCCAATGATGTTTATGTGACTGATTTATACTATTCCGATGTAGTAGAAGGTTATACGATCGGCTATTCGAGTCCAGTTCGAAATAATGCTGGTGAAGTGATTGGTGTGTTCACGACCCGTTTTAATTGGGAATATATTTACGATATCATTGAGCGAGTTAAAATAGATGCAAACAGCCATTTGTATGTGATTAATTCAGAAGGTTATGTGATAGCCTCCAAAAATCGTGAAGAAATCTTAAAAAAATCTTTAACCTCACTGCAAGCTGTACAGCAAATCCTTTCTGGAAAAGAAACAAGAGGTTATACCATTGAAGACAACAGTATTTATGCGTATAGTCTAACAGAAGGCTATAATGCTTATAAAGGTAAAGGTTGGTCTGTTATTGTAGAAGAGACCATTGTTTAGCTTAAAAAACTACCTCATCTATATTAGATGAGGTAGTTTTAGTCTATATACACTAAATATGATGGATTGAGATTCCTGTTTTTCGGTAATCATTTGTTTTAAAGTTCTTTCAAAAACCAGTTATATCTTTCGATCCCAAAAACGGTGGTTGGCTATGGCTTCAGCAAATTTAGGTATGAATGTACCAGAATTATGATTGACAATGACCCCAGGCTCTGTGTGGTCAATTTGCATTTCCGTCAGTAAAGCTGCTCCTGCCTCCAGTGCACCGACTGGTTTATAATGGGAGAAGGCTTCTTTAATAAATTCTTTTGCTTTTGAATGGAAAGTGCTGTTATGCTCTCCGGATGATGCGATATAAACCGAATCAAAAAGTACCGACTCTGCTGTTAAGAAAGATTGATCGACCTTAATCTCAACATTGTCATTTCCTTTTAAAGTACCTAATGACTCAGAAACGATCTTTGCTTGAATGTTTTCTTTTTCTAGTCCTTCCACTATTTTTTCTAGTTCTTTGCCATTAAATTCTTTATCAACAAGAAGAGCAACCGTTCTTGTATCTCCCTTTCTTATTGTATTTTCCTGACTTAGTGCAGGTGAGGACTTAGTATAATTAGAGCCTCCCTCTGATGGTGGAGTTAATCCAATATTTTTAGCTATTTTTTGTACCATTTCCAAATTAACATTTCCAAACATTTCAATGACTTGTTGTTGAATTTCAACATTTTTTAGTTTTCCTAGTTCAAAGCTAAAGGCTTCAATAATATGTTCTTTTTCTGCTTTACTCATACTATTCCAGAATAAACTTGCTTGGGAAAAGTGGTCTTTGAAGCTAATGCTACGAGCTCTTACTTTTCGTCCTTCAACCTTTTCCTGATAATGCTCATAACCACCGTCCTCTGGTCGAACAGTATTTGGGGTGTTATGGGCCAATGAGTTTTTATGGTAGCTAACTTGTCCAACATTAATAGTCTGTCTACCGTAACCATCACGTTGATTATTATGAAAAGGACAAACAGGTCGATTTATTGGTAATTCGTGAAAATTTGGGCCACCTAATCGAATTAACTGAGTGTCTGTGTATGAAAATAATCTCCCTTGAAGTAAAGGATCATTGGTAAAGTCTATTCCTGGTACTACATGACCAGGATGGAAGGCAACTTGCTCTGATTCAGCAAAGACATTATCAACATTTCGATTGAGTGTCATTTTACCAATGATTTTTACAGGTACCTCCTCTTCTGGCCATAACTTGGTTGGATCTAAAACATCAAAATCAAATTTATATTCGTCTTCTTCATTAATAATTTGTACACCGAATTCATATTCTGGGAAATTTCCTTCCTCAATCGCCTCATATAAGTCAGCCCTATGAAAGTCGGGGTCTTTTCCGTTAATTTTTTGGGCTTCATCCCAAACAACGGAATGGACACCCAGTTTAGGTTTCCAATGGAATTTTACAAAATGAGATTTTCCTTCTTCATTTATAAGACGAAAGGTATGAACACCAAAACCTTCCATCATTCGATAACTTCTTGGAATCGCTCGATCAGACATTTTCCACATAATCATATGAGCGGTCTCTTGATTATTCGCAATAAAATCCCAAAATGTATCATGAGCAGACGCAGCTTGAGGAATTTCATTATGTGGTTCTGGCTTGACCGCATGCACTAAATCGGGAAACTTCATTGCATCTTGTATAAAAAAGACAGGGATATTGTTACCAACCAGATCATAATTTCCTTCTTCTGTATAAAATTTAGTAGCGAATCCCCGAGCATCTCGAGCAAGCTCTCCTGAGCCTTTTGAACCTGCTACTGTAGAAAAACGAACAAAAACAGGAGTTACTGTTCCAGGATCTTGTAAGAACTTCGCCTTTGTATACGGTTTCATTGATTCGTACACTTCGAATTCCCCGTGCGCGGCAAATCCTCTTGCGTGTACAATTCTTTCTGGGATTCTCTCGTGATCAAAATGGGTCATTTTTTCCCGAAAATGAAAATCTTCCATTAGCGTTGGCCCACGTTCTCCAGCCTTTAAAGAGAATTCATCTTCAGATACTTTTAATCCTTGATTAGTTGTCATACTTTTATTACGGTCTTCGGTTCTGAAAGCATCTAATTGTTCATCTTTACGGTTTTTGTTTTGGTTTTTATCCATGTACTTTACCTCCTGAAAAAAATAATACTAAATGCATGTGTTTAGTTGGTTTAAGATATTCAACAATCCTGATGTTATTGAAAGTGTAGAATCATTTGTAAGAAAGGCTTTAGAACGCACATAATTAGATACTGAAAGTCGCTTGTGAAAGATACTTGAATTCTAACGGGAGTTTACAAATCCCTTTTCAATTAATATAACCATCATCATTATACTTTCACCTATGATAGTATCGGTTCGTTTACGTTTTTATTCCGCCAAGAGTTTTGTATTGAGATAATGAAGATTAGAAAACGTATTTTCATTTGTAATGAACAAATCTGTACAGAGCTTTTATTTTTTCTCAGATGCTTTTTTAAATATGTGCCTTCACCACGCTTCTTCCCGACAAATCGTTAAAATAAACCTTTTATGAATGAACTTATACACAACTTATTGCGATTAAAAAAATGTAAAAACTGAGACATATCCCGATAATCTTTATCATTTATGGGCTCTCTTTTTCCCGAAATACAATAACCCTAAGAGCAACCAACCTATCATCACAACAAATGCAATGATTAAAAAGACTACAGGTCCTACAGCTACAATTAATGGAACCGAAGCAGCAGTTACAATTCCTCCACCGACAAAGATGTCTAGCAAAAGCTGTTTATAACTGAACCCTTCTTTTGCTGGAGAATCATTTTTAGGATCTACTAGGTTAATAAGAAGTAATCCAGCAGCGCTCATTCCAAGCCCTTGTCCAAGATCGCCAATTCCACGTTCAAACCAATAATCAGGCATCATCTTTGGAGCAATGAATAAAAAGGAAAAAACAGTCCAAGAAATGGCGGCAATTGACATGAAAAGAAATGGTAATAGATAGTCTCCTATTACAGTTAAAGATAAAGTAGCTATTGCAGAGACGATAAGCAAATCAAGGGCGAATCCTTGAATTCTTTTGACCAACCCGGGGTCTAATATTGGTTCTTTTGTTGTTTTATCTAAAGTCAACTGTACAATTACTGCTCCAATCATAGCCAATGGAAATAAAGGCATATTGACAAATAGTTCAATTGTATCTGACCAAAGTGCTTCTTCCACTAATATGAGTCCTTCTAAAATAAGGTATCCGAGAGCTATAGCGATACCTATATAAGCAAAATGAACAGTAAATGTTTCGATGACTTCAGATCTTGTTGTTTTGTGACCTGCAGGTGCATCATCCTGATCCTCCATTTTAATTAATCCCTTTTTCTGTTCTTTAGAAATGTCATCAGGGCTTTTTAAAATTTTTGTTTTTCCTTTCCTTGCTCCCCAATTTATAAGAATCATTCCAATAAAGACACCAGACAAAACACCGACTGTTGCTAGTCCAATTGCGAGGTCTCGCCCTTCTTCAAAATCTACAGCTGAGAAGGTGCTGGAGAGACCTGCTGCTGTCCCATGTCCGCCAACGAAGCTAATCTCAAGAAGGGCTCCTACTGCTGGATTTAAGTTAAAAAGAGGTACTAAAAGAAAAGTGGCAAGTACTCCCCCAATCACATACTGTCCCCAAGATATAAAGTGAGAAAAAGTAATTTGAGGACCTGCAATATTCCACATTTTTTTGAAAGAGGGTATAGAACTTCCTAAAAATAAGGAGGCAAAAATAATGCTAATCAATAACTCTGGTAATGATTCCCATACGGTAATCATCCCCTCTGGAAAAAGCCCGCCTTCCTCAAAAAGTTCAATGTCCAATAGACCAAGTACTTCAGGACCCAATAATAAGCCGAGCAGACCAGCTATAATGGAGCTGGGAATTAATACATTCTGTAAAAAGGGAATCGTTACCCGAATCCATTTACTAATCATAAGTAGAATTCCAAGAATAATAAAACTAAATCCAATCAGTTCTGGTGACACCATGTCCCTCCTTTTCTTTTTCTCTTTCACCTATTACCAATTAGAAAAAATTTAAAACGTTAGCAAAAGAATTAACGATTTTTTAATTAAGAGATGTTAAAAAAATAGATATAACTAACCGAGAAATGAAAGTGTTGATTATTTATATTATTGCGAATATATGAGGTGGTTGACTTCCTTTTTGAACGTGATAATATGGATGAGGTAGAAAAAAGTGATAAGAGCTCTTTTCTATTAAAAATTTGACCATTTATTGAAATGAGGAAAAGTAAATCCTTTTATTCGATGTATGAAAGGGTACATCCAATGGAGAACCTTTTTAAGAGAATGAGGTGCATTTCAAGGTGGTATCGGAGGGTTTTATAGGATGAAACATTCAATTTACGGTTTAACGATTGAGCAATTAACAGAATGGTTATTAGAGCGTGGACATAAACGCTTTAGAGCACAGCAAGTTTGGGACTGGTTATACCGAAAGCGTGTGACTGATTTTTCTCAGATGACAAATGTGAACAAAGATTGCTTACAATTATTAGAAGACAACTTTGCCTTTGAAACAATGGGAGTCCATCTCCAGCAGGAATCAAAGGATGGAACCATTAAATTTTTATTAAAGCTACAAGACGGGAATTTAATCGAAACCGTTTTAATGAAACATAAATATGGACTTTCTGTATGTGTGACGACTCAGGTTGGTTGTAATATAGGCTGTAGCTTTTGTGCCAGCGGATTATTACGCAAAAACCGCGATTTGACTAGTGGAGAAATCGTAGAACAAATTATGAAGGTGCAGCTTCACCTTGATACTCGTGAAAATGATGAAAGAGTTAGTCATATTGTAGTAATGGGAATCGGTGAGCCATTTGACAATTTTGACCATATGGTCGATTTTCTTGAAATTGTTAAGGACCAAAAGGGTCTTGCAATTGGTGCGAGACATATTACCGTTTCAACAAGTGGAATCGTACCGAAAATTTATGATTTTGCTGATTTAAAATTACAAGTTAATTTAGCTATTTCATTACATGCACCAAATAATGAGCTTAGAACACAAATTATGAAGGTAAATCGAGCTTTTCCAATTGAGAAGTTAATGGACGCAGTTGACTATTATTTAGAGCAATCTAATCGTCGTATTACCTTTGAATATATATTGCTAAAGGGAGTTAATGATCAAAAAGAGCATGCTTTAGAATTAGCTTCTTTAATTGGGAGTCATCGTCGAAAATTAACTTATATTAATCTTATCCCATATAATCCTGTTGATGAGCATGGCCAATATCAAAGAAGTGATAACGAAGATATCCGTATTTTCTTCGATACGCTAAAGAAAAAAGGTCTAAACTGTGGAGTTCGTCTAGAACATGGTACCGATATTGATGCAGCATGTGGTCAACTGCGCAGTAAGCAGATTAAAAAGGATAAAGTAAAAGCATAGCTTTAAGATTGTGGAGTAAAAGCCAATGGGACGGCGCCAAACTACCTTTTTTAAAAAGTGGATTTCGGCATGGCCACTTCCTCCCGCTGGAGTCTTCATGCTTTGTGTCCGCTAGATTTCGTCTTCCATAAAGAATATACCCGTTTAACAGAACCCTCCTTCTTTTTACAAGAAGGAGGGTTCATTGTTCGTTATTAGTGTTTGCATCCTTCACATTTCTTTTCAAGTTTATCTACATGTGTTGTTTAAACCGTTTTGCCATAGCCTCTTAGCTTTTTATATATAATGAAAGGTGCTTATGGTGAGAAGCATTCAGGTGCTTGAGAACTGTTACATTAGAGTGGATTCATGATTTTAATGGGTTGGTACTTTACATAGAGTTGGTATAGCCTTATTACTTTGCTTCATAAATGGTCATTTTCACTTAATGATTGGCTAACTTCCTATTCATTTGAGGTTGTGGTAGCCTTTTATTTATGAGCTATAAGCTAATGATAGGAAAATAGAAAGGAAGTTTTTATGGATAAACATATTGGATTTATTGGTAGTGGTAATATGGCAAAGGCGATAATTGGTGGTTTATTAGAATCTAACTTTATAAAGCGTGAGCATATATATGCATCGAATCGCTCTAAAGGTAAGCTAGAGAGCTTAGGAAATGAGTATGGCATTCAAGTTTCAGAGAGCAATTCCCACGTTGCAGAAAATGTTGATATCGTATTTCTTTCTGTAACACCAGATCAATACCCAACTGTCATTGAGGAAGTTCGAGACCGTATTAAGCAAGATGCTATTATCGTTTTAATAGCTGGTGGTCAATCTATTGAGCAAAATGAATCAAGATTTATGAAAGAGGTAAAAATGGTGAAGGCTATGCCTAATACACCTGTATTAGTAAAGGAAGGGTTAACGACTCTATCTTTTAATGGATTGATGACAGATACAGACCGTCAATTTATTGTTGATTTATTTAATAAAGTTGGTAAGACAGAAGTGATTGATGAAAAATTAATGGATATAGCTAGTGCAGTTGGCGGATCTTCTCCTGCCTTTATTTATATGTATATCGAAGCTTTAGCAGATGCAGCCGTTTTATACGGAATACCACGTGAGCAAGCATATGCTATTACTGCACAGGCGGTGCTAGGCTCTGCAAAAATGGTATTAGAAACAAACACACACCCTGCACAATTAAAGGACGAGGTTTGTTCTCCAGGTGGAACGACTATTCAATCCATGGCTGCTCTAGAAAAGAATGGATTTCGTTCAGCGATTATAGAAGCTGTTCATGCGAATATGGCAAAATTAACAGAAAAATAAATGGTTTATTAATTAAGTCTGCCTTTTTTAGGGTAGGCTTTTGTTTGGAGCATTATGGTACTCTTTTAAACTTCTAATATCAAATAATGAATACCTCGGTTAAAATAGAAGAGGTCGGAGGAGTGACCATCAAACTTTGAAAATAACTAGAGTCAATTCCATAATTGCTTTAAAGTTGAATAAAACAGACCATTCATTATAAAAATGTCTTGAATGTTTGCGAAATCACTCGTTGATTGTAACGGTAGGTAGTGACTCCCAAAGGATGAGCGCCGTTTGAAGATCCACTCTGACGACGCTCTGCGTAGTCGGAGTTAGCTGAAGACAAGCCCTTGGGAAAGCATCTACCTAAAGTGGAAATCAAAAACCTAACCGCTCGGTATTCATTAAAAGATAGGAAGGATGAAATTAGTTCAACTATCAATAAATACTAATCATTTTAATGGAATAGGTCTGGACATAATAAAAAGGGGCTTTATATAAAATATGAATATGAATCAAATTATTTTAGCTATATTATCATTATTTATTATAATAGGCGCCATAGATTACCTTTTAGGGAACAAATTTGGTTTTGGAGAGCGATTTAAAGAAGGGATGATGGCAATGGGCCCTTTGGGGCTTGTCATTATTGGGATTGTCTCGCTAGCTCCGGTTATCGCTAACCTATTACTACCTATTGTTACACCTGTATATCAGATGATTGGGGCGGATCCGGCAACTTTCGCCAATACCATTTTAGCTTTAGATATGGGAGGTTTCGCTTTAGCTGAACAAATGGCGTTGAGTGAGGAAGCGGCTCTATTTGCCTGGGTTTTGCTTGGAACGATGTTAGGGCCAACGATTTCCTTTACGATTCCGGTCGCACTCGGTTTAGTTAAAAGAGAAAATCATCCTTTTTTAGCTAAAGGCATTATGATTGGATTAAGCACGATTCCGTTAGGGTGTTTAATCGGTGGATTAATAGCTGGTTTTTCTTTAAATTTATTATTAAAAAACTTAATAATACCGAGCTTGTTATCTTTATTCATTGTAATCGGATTACTATTTTTCATGAATGGGTTAATGAAAATCTTTCAATTAATCGGCAAATTTGTTTCTTTGATAGCGATTGTTGGGTTAGTCGCCATCAGTGTAGAAACTTTAACTGGATTAGTGATAATTCCAGGTCTAGCTCCTATAACAGATGGAATTCAAATAGTTGGAATGATTGCTATAGTATTAATGGGAGCCTTTCCCCTCGTTACGTTTATGACAAAGGTATTAAAGAGGCCTTTAAACCGAGTAGGAGAATCAATAGGTTTAGATTCAAGCTCGACTGCAGGAATTATCGCTTCACTTGCGCATATTATTCCTATGTTCTCTTTACTAGATGACATGAATGAACGAGGCAAGATCGTTAATATTGCCTTTGCAGTAAGTGGAGCGTTTGTCTTAGGTGGACATCTTGGCTTCGTTGCAGGAGTTAATCAAGAAATGGTAACAGCAATGGTGATAGGCAAATTAACGGGTGGTGCGTCTGCCGTTCTATTAGCTCTTACTCTAACGAGGGATAAAACGAAAAGAAATGCATGGAGAAGTTAAATGATAAAACACCTTTAGCAGCGGATGGTTAATCATAACCCAAATCCTACTGAAGGTGTTTTTTTGATTGAATCAGGTATATTTATTTTCTTCTTCTTAAAAGGAAAAAAATCAGAAAAAACAAGATGAGGGCGGCTAAGGCTATATAAACGATATTAGAGTATAAAGACATATATTGTACGATGGCTCCCCAGGATTCTCCCACTACAGAACCGATTGTTACTAAAACTGTGTTCCAAATAAGGGAGCCTAGTGTGGTCAAAACGACGAACAAGCCGAAATTCATTTTCGTCATACCAGCAGGGATTGATATCAAGCTTCTAATTAAAGGGACAAGTCGGCAAAAGAATACGGTCCAAGGTCCATATCGCTCAAACCAATTATAAGCCCGGTGAAAATCTTTTTTATTTAAACGAATGAAATGACCGTAACGATTTATCAATCTTTCGATTCGATGTAATCCTAATAAAGAGCCAATGTAATATAGAATAATAGCACCTGCAACAGAGCCAATAGTAGCAAAGGCAATCACGCCAATTACAGACATTCTTGAATAAGTAGTCATAAATCCTCCGAAAGTCAAAATAACTTCTGAAGGAATGGGAGGAAACAGGTTTTCTAAAGCAATCAATAACATAATACCGACATATCCGAACTGTTCCATCATATTGACGATCCAATTTTCCATTCTAAATTTTGCTCCTTTTATCGATTCATCACGTCTAATAAGATATTACTTGTCTTTATTCAATAATATATACGTGCATGTACAAAATTACATGAGTACTTATTTCTATTTTTTATGCTTGACATTATGCACGAATGGATATATGGTTAACTATATAAGCAACTAACCTAAAAACTGGATGGTAAAGAAGAGGTGTGAAATGGAGGGAGGACTGTTTAAAGAAATTATTTAATCTTATATATATGAACTTGAACAAGTAGCATGAATCGGTATTGACGTTTATTTTGAAAAATCTAAAAAAACAAAAAATTCGACTGCTTTTATAGATCGACATATAGTAAAGTTAATTTAGTTAGTAATTAGGATTAATTACATTTTTAGAATATTTGTGGATGGGGACTAAAAATAATAGGGTATGAGAGGTGTGAAGAAATGATTGAATTGAAAAATGTTAGTAAAAAGTATGGCTCGATCTCTGCACTAAAGAATATAAATTTAACCATTCCTTCTGGTGTCTGTTTCGGCTTAGTTGGGCCAAATGGAGCTGGTAAGTCCACTTTAATGAAAATATTAGCCAATATTATTAAAGAATACGAAGGAAAGATTAACATTAATTCTAATAAAACATTTTCAATGGGCTACACTCCACAGGATATATGTTTAGAAGAGACCATTACAGCTTCCGCAAATTTAAAGTTTTATGGAATGGTATATGGTTTGAAAGGTAAGAAACTAAGTGAAAGGCAAGAGATTATCTTTAAAGATATGGGTCTTACTGAAAGGAAAACTTCGAAAGTAAAGACTTACTCTGGTGGTATGAAAAGAAGACTTAACATAGGGTGTGCGCTTATACACGAGCCGGAAATTGTTATCTTAGATGAGCCTACTGTAGGAGTTGATCCCCAGTCAAGGCGACATATTTTTGAGCTCATTAAGAAATTAAAAAAGCAGGGAAAAACCATTATCTATACAAGTCATTATATGGAAGAAATCGAAAGCCTATGTGATCAAGTAGCTTTTATTGATAAGGGTGAAATTATTGAACAAGGTACCATCAATGAGCTTCTGCATCGCTACTCACAGCCAGGAATTTATATTAAAGGAGACATCCCTGAACTATTGTTACAAGGAGAAAGCAAGGTAGAAAAGGATGGAGGCTGGGTCATCCAAACAGATACACCTTTAGAGACATTAGCCAAATTTGCAAATCAATGTACGAAAAAAGAGATAGTTCCTAGTCAGTTATCGCTTGTCCAGCCACGACTAGAGGATGTATTTTTTACTTTAACTGGTACTGAATTAAGAGATAATCAATCTGCATAAGGGGGTAGAACAAGATGTGGGCTGTTGCCATATTAGAAACAAAGAAACAACTACAGGATAAATCATTAGTATTTTGGAATGTTATATTACCTGTTGTGTTTGTAGTAGGATTTATGATGATATTCAGCAATGATGCTCCAGATACAGTGGCCGTTGCCAACCAAATTATTACGGGGTTTAGTGTGTTTTTTGCCGTTTTTACAATTATATCGATTGTCATAACCTTTGTGAAGGATAAGGATAGTGGTTTTGTTGCCAGAATGGCTAGTACTCCTTTAACTGTATCAGGTTATTTTATCGGAAAAATATTTCCTTTCGTTTTTATCATTGTAGCTCAGCTTGTATTTTTATCGTTATTAGGCTTCGTTATTTATGATGTCCGTATCGACCAAATCTTTTTATATTATTTTATTACTCTCTGTTTAGCCTTTATGGTTTCTTCTTGGGGATTAGGAATATCCGTTTTCTCGAAAACGGAGAATACAGGAATTGTCTTAACACAAGTCATTGCCTTTGTAGGTGCTATATTAGGGGGACTATGGATGCCTTTTGAAATCTTACCTGATATTATTCAAACGATCGGTAAATTCTTCCCTCAATATTGGACTCATCAGGCCTTATTATTTGCTGTATCTGAAACGGAGTCTGTCAATCTATGGATAGCTTTCTTAGTGATTGCTATATATACCATTATTGGACTCGGAATTGCTTTATTAGGGTATCGCCAATTTTTACGTAAATCAATCCGTTAATACGGACGGTTCCTTATAAAATCGAAAAGCTTTATCTAATACCCCTTTTTAGAAAATATTTAGCTAACGTAATCATATAAATGAGTGAATTTCATCATTGCTCTATAAGTGAATGAAACCGAACGTATCTTATAAAATATATTTTGACTGTTTGTGAATTCCCTGGATGATTGAAACGGTAGGTAGTGACTCCCAAAGGATCCACTCTGACGACGCTCTGCGTAGTCAGAGTTAGCTGAAGACAAGCCCTTGGGAAAGCATCTAACCTGAAGTGAAAATCAGACCTAATCATTCGGTTTTTATTAAAAGATATGAATGATGAAATTGATTTAAATATAACAAAATATGATATGCTTTTAACTAGCAAAAATATTTTTTAAAGATAAAAGGGGCTTTGTTAATGGACATTAAAGACAAAACAGAATCATTTAATCGTTCATTTGAATCATTAGAAGAGTTTGTTGATGTAATCAGTGAACAATTACAATGTCCGGTCACAATAGAAGATGCTAATCATGACTTATTAGCTTACAGTACTCATGATAAACAAACGGATGAAGCTCGTATTTCAACCATTATTGGTCGTAGAGTACCAGAAAAGGTCATTAACCGACTTTGGAAGGAAGGAATTATACCAAAGCTTCATCAGAGCGAAGAACCCTTAATTATCTCGAGTATACCAAGCATTGGCCTAGGAAATCGTGCTGCTATTGCTATAAGAAAAAACCAAGAGGTTCTAGGATACATCTGGTTATTAGAGGGTGAGCAAAAGCTAAATCAAGCAAGTGTAGACTTGCTAAAAATAGTAGCCGAGAAGGCCAAAAATCAATTATTAAAGCAAAATATACAAAGAAAGAAGAAGGAGCAAAATCATCAAGAGTTTCTATGGCAATTAATAACCGGTCATCTCGAAGACCATAGAGAAATCACATCAAAGCTCTATAGACTAGGTCTACCTACTTCTAAGTCGCTCGCTATTTTATTGTTTTCCTTTAATAATTTAGATACAGAGCTATCCACAAAATTATTATATGTAGCGAAAACCACTCAAAAATTACAAAGTCTCATCCAAACAATTGATGATAATCATCTAATCGTTTTGGTCGCAACAGAAAATCAAGGAAGCTCGAACCATATATTAAGAACCTTTGTTCAAACGTTTAAGCAACAAATTTCTGAACGGTTTTCTATGAAAAACGTAGTGACAGGAATAGGGTATGCCTATGAGGATTTTAAGCTTATTAAAAATAGCTATGAAGAGGCTTTAAGAGTGGTTCAATTAAAGAAATTATATCGAGATGAGCTAATGAATAGCGAATATATGCATGAATTAGGGGTTTTTAAGTATATCGATATTTTAAAGAAAGCAGAGGCTATACACGGTGTAGAAAAGAGCGCAGTCATTGAGCAGTTAAAGGATTATGATCGGAAAAATCAAACGAATCTAGTAGAAACGCTAGAAGTGATATTAAATAAAGATGGAAATGTAAATGAAGCCGCAAAGAAATTACACTGCCATGTGAATACGCTTAACTATCGTATGAAGAGAATTCAAGAGATTACCGGGATATCACTTAAAGACCCTGTTCAAAAATTAGGATTATATCTAGATTTGAAGTTATTAAATAAAAGTAATGAGTTGTGATATTTCACAACTCATTGCTTTTTTATTTTACAGCGTGCACAATGCCAGCATTTATATAGATGCTTATACTATTAATATAGTTAATTTTAAGCCGTTTTAGGAGGTTCGTTTATGATTATAGGAATACCTAAGGAGATAAAAAATAGTGAAAATAGGGTGGCTATTACTCCAGCAGGAGTTTTGTTGTTACACAATAATGGTCATAATGTATTCATTGAAAAAGGGGCAGGCATTGGTAGTGGATTTGAAGATGTAGATTATGTAGAAGCTGGAGCTACTATTCTTTCACAAGCAAGTGAGGTTTGGGCTTCTTCAGAAATGATTATTAAAGTCAAAGAGCCCTTAAAAGATGAGTACCGATTTTTCCGTAAAGGATTAATTTTATTCACTTACCTACATCTAGCAGCGGAACCAGAGCTAGCAAAAGCATTACTAGAAAATGAAGTGATTAGCATTGCTTATGAAACGGTGGAAGTCAATCGCACACTTCCTTTATTAACTCCGATGAGTGAAGTGGCAGGTCGTATGGCTTCTCAAGTGGGCGCACAATTTTTAGAAAAACCAAAAGGTGGTAAAGGGATTTTACTTTCGGGAATTCCAGGTGTAAAGCGTGGGAAGGTGACCATTATAGGTGGAGGTGTTGTAGGTACAAATGCAGCGAAGGTTGCTATTGGCCTTGGTGCAGATGTCACCATGATTGATTTAAGTGCGGAGCGTCTCCGTTATTTGGATGATATTTTTGGAAATAACATCAGCACGTTAATGTCAAATCCTATGAACATTGCAAATGCAGTTAAGGAATCTGATTTAGTAATTGGAGCGGTATTAATTCCAGGAGCTAAAGCTCCACAGTTAGTGACTGAGGAAATGGTTAAAACCATGTCACCGGGCTCGGTTATAGTAGATGTAGCCATCGATCAAGGAGGGATTATCGAAACTGCTAATGAAATAACGACTCATGAAAGTCCTACTTATGTAAAACACGGAGTGGTTCATTATGCAGTTGCCAATATGCCAGGGGCCGTAGCAAGAACCTCTACGCTTGGATTGACTAATGTCACCATTCCTTATGCTTTAGAAATTGCAAATAAGGGAGTAAAAAAAGCGCTAAAAGAAAATCAAGGTTTATCTTTAGGGTTAAATACTGCAAATGGGGAAGTCACCTATCCAGCTGTTGCACGTGATTTAGGTTATGATTTAGTAGAAATAGAAACAGCACTTAATAAATAGTAAAGCTAAAACGATGGCCTCAAAATTCAAAGGAGTTTTGGGGCTTTTTAATGGTAAAAAACAAATAAATTGACTGTAATCGATCAATGTATGCTATTTTAAGAAAAGAGAAGAGGAAACAAAGATATCTATGTAGGAATTATAGGCAAATAAGTTTAAACTTCAGATTATGCTAGTTAAGGAGGATTTATTGTGAATCATGCAAAAATATTATTAGTTCTATCGGCTATTTTTGGTTTAATTGGTGTATTTTTAGGAGCGCATATGGCAGGAGCAGGTTCTTATGCGATTCGGCCCGTACATGCCCATATTTTAGTTGTAGGTTGGTTAACTCTTTTTTCATGGAGTATTTATTACAAGGTATATCAGCCTAAGAGAAAGCGTTTATCCGATTGGCAAACAATCACCGCTGTCATCGGCTCTATTGGTTTAACGCTAGGCATGTGGTTATATATGGTTCAACCCTTTCCACTGCCACAAACCTTTACTTTAATCTTTTATATAGTAGGTGGAATGGCATTAGTTCTTAGCTACTTTATCTTTCTAATCATGGTGCTCATTGAAGATACGAAAAAGGAAAGTAAAGAAGCATCAATGAAACGAGCTTCTACTAATAAATAAAGTGCAGACATTATTTAAAAAGAACTTAAACATTGAGTTAAGAATGATTGACTTTTAGGGTACAAGCTTCAGTCTCCTCTTTGGAGACGACAAGGCCCAGTTCCTCAAGAGTTCCTAAAATAAAAAGACGAGCATTCCTCTTTTAGTAATGCTCGTCTTTTGTAAGTGATGATCGGTAATGTAGCTATTTTCTCAACGTACGTATAGTTCATTCTAATCGTTTACTTCATCATTCCTTTTAGGAAGACCTGAGCAAAATCTTTAAATAATTTAATTCTTTCTTTTTCGTCCCTTAAATAGAAACAAATATCCAATCCCGTAAAGGCGGCGGAAGCCATTTCACTTTTTTCGTCGATTTCTTCTATAGTCCATTCCTTGTTAAGAACACCTTCCTCCAGTATCTTATGATAATAATGAACAAATCGTTGCTCAAGCTCTTCTATTTTTTCTTTAATTAAATCCGAGTCGTGTTCTTTAGCATAAAATTCCGCTAAAGCCATTTGCATCGGGTATTGTGCTTGAGTAGAGCCAGAAAATTCAGCTAAACGAATAAATTTATCATAAGCAGTTGAACACTCTTTTTCATACTTGGTCCATAGGCTAGCCCAACGATCCTCCTCTTTCTCTAATATATCTAAGAATAAATGCTCCTTGTTAGTGAAATGATAGTACAGATTACCTTTACTTGTATTCGCTGCCTTCACAATGTCACCCATAGAAGTAGCTGTATACCCTTTTTTTATAAATAATTCACGAGCGCTAGCTAGAATAGTCTCTTTCATCTATCAAACTCCTTTCTTTTTCTTCTTGACAATCTCTTAATTTCTATTATATATTATATCACAGACCGACTGGTCGGTCTAATTAAGAGAGGTGAAAGTAATGCAACAAAATCATTTATTAAAAAATAGAACATTCGTGTTACTTCTTATAGCTGGAGTATTTGCTGTAGTGGGATTTAGTATGTTCTTAACAACCGTTTCTTGGTATGCGATTAGTGAATTAGGAAGTCCTAGTGCAGTAGGAATTATATTAATGACAGCCACAGTTCCTCGTCTTCTAACAATGGTTTTTGGTGGGATTGTAGCTGATAAATATAAAAAGACAACGATAATGTTTATTACGAACTTTATGCAGGCCGTTTTATTACTTGTACTATTTTTATTAATGGCCAACCAAATGTTAGAATTTTTTATGCTACTTATTATTGCAGGATTGTTTGGTGTTTTAGATGCGTTTTTTGGACCGACTAGCTCATCTTTAATACCCAAAATCGTTCCGAAGGAGTTATTACAAAAGGCGAATGCAATTTTTCAAGGAGCTGATCAAATTTCGTTCGTGATTGGTCCTATTTTGGCAGGCTTATTAATGGAGTATTATTCGATTTCAGGAAGCTTTTTTGTCGCGATGATTTTAGTCTTTATATCAGCTGTATTTGTTTTTCCACCATTAATAAAAGAAAAAGATGATGATAAAGAGAAGGTTGCTCAGAGTCCGTGGAAGGATTTGAGTGAAGGTGTAAAATATGTAAGAAGCTCTTCGTTCTTATTAACAGGAATTTTAGTATTAATTATCTTAAATTTCTTTGTCTTTGGAAGCTTACACATTGCGATTCCGTTATTAGTTGATATGTTTAATGGGTCACCCTTAAATTTAAGTTTTATGGAGGCTAGCTTAGGGATTGGTATGCTTTGTGGAAGTACTATATTAAGTTTTTACACGATTAAAACGAGAAGAGGAGCGACCACTATATACGGTTTGCTGGTAACATTAATTCTATTTTTAATCTTTAGTTCTATCGGATCTTTGAGTTTCCTTACTATGGTCATCTTCTTTATTGGATTTTCGATGGTATTTGTTTATGTACCATTTTTTACAGTGGCACAAGAGCAAACGGATATAAGAATTATGGGACGAGTCATGAGTTTAATCTTTCTAGCGATGAATGGATTTGACCCAATTTCCTACGGAATTGTAACTGGACTTGTCTCTATCGGCATTTCTATTCAAACGGTCTTATTTGCTTTTGGACTGATTGGGTTAGCTTTTACGTTGGTTATTTTTATAAAAGCAAAAGCGTTTAAGCAAGTTTAAACACATTTAAAATAAGGCGCATTCTTTGCATTTGTTTTTTGTATACTAGATAATAGATAGTAACTCGTGTTTTTATAGTGAGTTTAAAAAGGGGGTTTTAAAAGTGAAAGTAGAAATTTGGTCTGATGTTGCATGTCCCTTCTGTTATATAGGAGAAAGAAAATTTGAAGAAGCATTAAAGGATTTCTCAGACAGAGATCAGGTCGAGATAGAATTTAAAAGCTTTCAGCTAGATCCAAACGCCAAAAAGAATACGGACCTTTCCATGGATCAAGTTTTGGCGAAAAAATATAGAGTATCAGAAGAACAAGCAAAAAATATGAATGCACAAGTAGCTGATACGGCGAAAATGGTTGGTTTATCTTTTCAAATGGATAAAATTAAACCTACTAACACGTTAGATGCGCATCGTCTCAGTCATTATGCTAAAGAAAAAGGTAAGATGAAAGAAATGATGGAGAGGCTTTTAAAAGCTTACTTTACGGAAGGTCTAAATGTAGGAGACCACGAAACATTAGTCAGTCTTGCAGAGGAAGTTGGCTTTCAAGGAGAAGACGTTCTAAGCTTCCTAAGAGGAAATCAATACGCTGATGTTGTAATCGCTGAGCAACAAGAGGGTTCAGGATTAGGAGTGCAGGGAGTACCTTTCTTTGTTTTTGACCGTAAATATGCTGTCTCAGGTGCTCAGGACCCTAAAGCTTTTCTAGAGGTTCTTGAAAAGGTGAAGAGTGAGCAAGAACCTAAACTCACTGTATTAAGTGATAAAGAAGAGGGAAATGCATGCTCGGACGGTCATTGTAATATATAAGGTTGATTCAAAAAAAATACAAGATATGAACGAGTGGCTATCGAGCTGCTCGTTTTTTTTTGATTGAAAATGTATCTACAACTTTTTGTTAGACCTATATATAGGTAGGGATGAGGATATGCTTTTGGTTACCTAATTATTTTAGTTCTAGGCTGCAAAAAAAGCCTGTCGATTCTTTCATGTTCGACAAGCTGAGTAGTTATATTTGGTTTTATAAGGAAAAAAACACCCTTGTTACTGCCATTAAGCCAACCCCTACAATAACCGTTATCGAAAGGCTTTTCGTAAAAATAGCAATAAGTATGGTTGGAATTAATACGATAAGAACCGTTTGATCAAAAACGAAGCCCGTTTCATCGACTGATAAAACGCTTTGTATAACTAATGCTGTTAATATACAGACAGGAATAAAGGATAACCACTTTAATACAACGTCTGGTAAAGTTAGTTTTTTGACAAAAAGAAATGGAATAATCCTTGGAATTAAAGTGACGAGTGCACAGCCAATAATTAACCATAGTATAGGTAAGCTTAGGCTCATTTATCGGTCACCACCCCAATAGTTGCTACGATGATTGTGGATAGAATAAGAGCAATATGAGAAGGCATAAACATCATAAAAGTTACCATAGTAATGATCATATAAAGAACTAAGCTCAGTTGATGTTTTAACTTTTTCGAAGTAACAGACTGCAATTGTAAGATAAGCAAAGCGACGAACATGGCAGTGAGTGCAAAATCAAGTCCAAGTGCTTCTGGGTTAGCAATCCATTTAGCTAATAATGAGCCAGCTAAACAGGCTGTTACCCATGTCAAATAAGCACTGAAGTTTAGACCAAACATCCAATAAGGAGATAGTGTTTTGCCTCTTGTAATCTGATTAGAGGCTACCCCAAAGGATTCATCCGTAACAAAGGCACCTACAATTACATTTTTCCAGGTTGAATGCTCTTTAAAATGGGGAGCTAATGCTAGACATAATAAAAAATGTCGCAAGTTCACAATAAAGGTTGTGAGAATAATGACCGCTAGTGGAGTTGCAGCCGCATAAAGACCATAAATAATAAATTGAGCTGCTCCTCCATACATAAAGAGAGCTAATAAACTGATTTCTAAAGGACTAAATTGAGAAGCAACTCCTACAATGCCAGCTGCTGTTCCTACACTAGCATAGCCCATAACTGTAGGAATGGCAGATTTTACTCCGAATAAAAATTCTGCTTCATTCTTTTTAGGTTTATGTACTTCCTTTAAGTTAATATCAACCATTCCCATGCTTCAAAACTCCTTTGCCTCTTTATTAAAATCTTAAGTAGTTAGTGTAATAACGTCTAGGTTTTTTGCTAAGAAAAGACGGTTCACAATTAGATGAACCGTTTGCCCGTCACAACATGGTATAAATCCGCATTGTCCTTCCAAAGACTAGCAGCCTTTTCAGGGCCCACAGTCTCTGTTAAGCGAGAATACATCATGTCGTGGCGAATATATTCCATGGCGACTAAAATTAAAGCAGGATCCTTTGTTTTGATAGCCCAAGCACTAGTATCAGGGGCAAAGTTTGCAATTAATACTTCCTCTAAATCACGAGCAATAATCGTGAGTCGTCCACTCATTCTTTCCTCTGCAATTTTAGGTTCCATATAATCATGGTGGGTCGTAACACCAATCTCTGTATCAGGGGCACCAAAAATAAGTGAGTAAACCTCAAGATGATCCTGATTAATGCGCGCCCTGACGTCCTCTATAATACTAGAAACTTGCGGACTCCAGATGGAGAGCCACAGTTCATTCTTCGCCTTAGTCACCATATCGAGCATTTCAGCTAATACATGTTCATCTGTGCTAATACGACGAATCACATCAACCTCTTGTTCAGATTCTAAGGAAGCTAATTTATTCTCTAAAAAATCAAAAGAATCCTCGAAATTCTGTCTTAGACGGCTTAGCAATTCTTTAGCAGGTAAGGGTGCGTAGGTTACTGGATCAGAAGGAACCGTATAGACAGCGCCTTTATCAACAAGCTTTCCTACTACTTCATATATCATAGAACGAGGAACACCGGAGCGTTTACTAATTTCATACCCTGTAATGGGGGAGTGTCTTAATAAACTAATGTATGCTTTGCATTCATATTTAGAAAAACCGAGCTTTTGTAATTCTTTATATACTTCCTCCATAATGTCCTCATTTCCTATTAGTAGTTAGTACTATACCTACTATAAAAATGTGAACAGAAAATGTCAATTCATTCGACAAAGTTTGTAATTATCAGTTTTTAAGAAAGAGATTTTTATTGTTTTGGACCGTATTAAATTAGCAGTCTTCATCGTTAAGAATAAAACTAGGATTGTCCTGATGGATAATCGTTAGATGATGAAGAGCTCGTGTACATGCTACGTATAATAATTTTGTAGAAAGTGGATTTAAGGGGTAATTTTTTTGATCGGCATCCACAATTAAAACGGCATCAAACTCAAGGCCTTTGGAAACATAAACTGGTAGAAACGAAATGCCTCCGTTATATTGAGAATCATCTGTGCCAAGTAAAGCTGATTTAGGAAATAGATGTTTAAGCTGTTCGTAATATTTTTCACTATCAGACTGTGTTCGTGAAATAATAGCCATTGTTCTCATTTCTTTTGATTGCATCGTTTTAATCCAGTTCTTGATAGCATTTATGGAGTCCTCGTTTTTTAAATGATTTAGTTGAACAGGCTCACCACTCCTAAAAACCGGTTCTGCAAAGGATGGCTTTTTCTCTAAATGGGTTAGAATTCGATTTGAGAATTCGATAATTTCATAAGTTGAGCGATAACTTTTAGTTATTTCAAAGTACGCACATTGATGGGCTTGCCATAACGAGATGAACTCATCCCAATGCTCGATTCCTTCATTACTATGAATACCTTGAGCTAAATCTCCTAATATTGTAAAAGAGTGACCACGGGTTAAGCTCTTTAATAACGATAATTGATAATAGGAAAAATCTTGCGCTTCATCAATCACAACATGGTCAAATTTCTTAGTCTTATCTATCCCATACCAATAAAGCTGAATGTGTATTAAAGGGGCTAAGTCCTCTATATCTAATTGATTCTTTTCAGGGATGGCTTTTTCAAATTTTAAATTCTTTAAAATTTGAACATACAAATGATAAGGAGTTTCTTTTTTCCATTTTCTAAGGTAGCTTCTCAGCCTTTGCATAGCATCTTTTTTAGCTTGTTGCTGTTCTTTTTTATCTGAAAACTGTTTTACTTCAATTTCGATCCATCTTTTTAATCTTGATTTTGTTCGTTCATATTTTGTAAGAACAGAATCTTTTTGGAAGTCATGCTCAAACCAATACATTAGTTGAGTAATGGGAAAGACAGCTCCGGGCCAAGCTTCAAAATCTTCAGTAGGTATCCAACGCTTCTCTAATAAATCAAGAGCATCTTCAATTTGCTTTTTAAAATGAGGAGATTTTTTGTCAGTCTCGAAAGAAGAAACCTCCTTCGTTTCTTCATTCATTTCAAAAAAAGGCTTTCTTTTCTGAGCGAGAGGGATGATATTAAGCTTCGGATCCTGTAGGGTTTCTAAAGCCCAATCAGCAAAAGTCGTTTGTTTAATATCTCCTACGCCTAATTCGGGTAATACTTGCGATATATAATCTAGAAAAACAGCGTTAGGAGCGAAGATAATCATTCGATTCGCTTTTAATGTTTCGCGATATTCGTAGAGAAGATAAGCTAAACGATGAAGCGCAACGGTTGTTTTTCCACTTCCGGCAACACCTTGTATAAGAACAGCTTGGTGAGGAGGGTGCCGTATAATATTGTTTTGTTCACCTTGTATCGTCGCGACAATATCTCTTAAACGGTTATCTTTCTGTTCTCCTAGCTTATATAATAAAAATTCATCTCCTCCACTTTTCAGTGTCTGTCCTTTAACAAAGCTATCAACGGAACGAGTAAGCTCTGAATTGCGAATGATAAGGTTCCTTTTTAAATGAATTTCCCCTTCGACCAAACCATCTGGTGATTGATAATATACATCTTCCTCGCTGCCGGAAAAAGCATAAAATAAGCTTGCGATAGGTGCTCTCCAATCAGTGATTAATAGATGACCGGTTTGCTCATCATTTATTCCTTGTTTACCGATATAATAGGTCTCTTTATTAGATTCTTGTTCGAAATTTTGAAAGTCAAAACGACCAAAATAAGGTTCTTCTAATGCTTTCTGTAAATAATGTTCTCTTTTTTTACGATTGTCTTCTAATACTTGTAAATTAAAATCATCTCCATAATAGATAGGTTTGTTTTTAACTGCTTCATATTGAACCATTAATTTGTCCTGTATTTGATTAAGAATTTTCTCCTCGTATTTAAAGGTCATAATGACAGCCTCCTTCAAGTTAGTTGCCTCACTTTATTTTCTAGTAAAATAAAAAAAATTAATAGACTTTTTATTAAAATTTTGCTAAGCTGATAATACAGTCATGCCAAAAAAACAAATGACATAATTTGTAAAATTGATACTTTTAAATCATGCCATCGAAAGGAACCGGTCCTTTTGATGGTTTTTGTTTTTTCTGCTTCTTTCCCTGTTATGGATCATTAGATTTTTGAGTCATTCGGTTTATATAGTCGTAAGTCTTTGTGAGTATCTTTCCTTAATTTACTAGACGAGGTTTATTTTCCTTATGTATGGGGCATAATTTTAGTAGGACGTAATCATTAAGGGAGCGCTATATTATGTTACATCATGAAGAAATATTTCTTCTTGTAAGAGATAAGCTGATGTTGGAAAAGTTAAAAAATGAGAATGAAGATGATGGTAACTTCCCAGCAGAAGCAATTGATGAGCAAATCTCCTTAATCGAACTTGCATTAGATGCGGATAGAGAAGAGAGACAACGTAAAACCATTCATTAAAGCTTTGAAGTTAAATAAATATTCCTAAGTTTGATTTTTGAGTAGGTGCCTCTTATGAAATTTTATAAGAGGCATCTTGTTTTTATTTATAAAGCCTACGGAATCTGTAGTAAATCCGTTATACTTTACTTATAGTTCATAAATAGAGGAGGAGAAATATGAATAAAACATTCCAAAGCTTTTCAGAAATGACAGACGACATTCGTTCATTAAAAAATGAGGATGTACATTTGTTAATACAGACCGTACAGAAGGATAAATGGTCGATTCGTGAGATTATCGCCCACTTATATGGTTGGGATCGATTTAATTTACAAGAAATGGTGCCACTAATGGATGATCGTGCAACCCTTCCAGCTTTTCCTGATCATGATACTCATAATAAAAAAGTCATTTCAGAGTTAAAAGGGAAGTCTGTTTATGAGATTATTGATTTGTTTATAGAGACGAGACAACGATTGGTAGACGAGCTCCAAAAAATGGAGCCGAAAGCTACTTTTAAAATCGGTACGGGAAAACGAGAATTTTCCAATGAAAGCTTCACCAAAATTTTTATAAAGCATGACTCTCATCATCTTCAGCAAATAAGGAATGAATTATAGCATTTTTTATAATCTTTCTTAATTAAAAAGTAAATACTGATCCAACAAGAGTTTCTTTTAAATGAGACCGATTGAAAAGAACAAAATGAAGGCAAGCCAACTTTCTAAAGTTTCACAGCTATGATAGAATCATTCAATATCTTAATTGACAATGATTTCAATAGATTAGAAAAAAGTAGGTTGTGAACATGAGAGAAATAAATGAATCTTGGTTTCGTTATATTAATCATTTAGGAATTGAATATCCTTTCTTAAATAACATATTTGTTTTCTTTGCAGAGTACACGGTGCTATTTTTAGCACTTTTTGTTATATTTCTTTGGTTTAAGAGAACATCAGAAGGAAGAAAAAAAGTGATAGTGGGTGTTTTAGCCTTTTTATTTGCCTATGTGACAGGACATTTGGTTGGTTTTTTTCATTTTAATTATCAGCCTTTTATTGAAATGGAAAATGTGAATCAATTGATTGAAAAGAGAGCCAATAACTCCTTTCCTAGCGACCATACTATTTTGTTTTTCTCTTTTTGTGTAAGCTTCTGGCTGTTTCACAAAAGGAATGTTTTCTGGCTAGTTTTGGCTGTTTTGGGTGGCGCCTCTAGAATAGGGGTAGGCGTTCATTATCCATTTGATGTTATCGTGGGGGCTACTATTGCTATCATCTATGCTCTTATTTTTTATTATGTAGTTCCTAAATCGTTCTTGATTCAAAAATCGTTGACTTATTACGAGAATCTAGAAAAAAAGATTTGGCGAAGTTCTAAGTCAAGGAATAACAAAGATATCGATTTATAAAAAATGGTGCGGGGTAAATGTATGATTTAGGAGTGTCATAGTCTAAGACACTTCTGGGGTGGCGACAAAAAAATTCAAATGAGGCCGGAACAAAACCTGTTTTAAAATCACCACATGAGAGAAAATTGAAACGATGTTTAATGGATGCAAACATCAAGAACGAACCATGAATCCTCCTTACTTTGAAAAAGGAGGTTTTTTTTTGAAAGGGCAGATTCCCGGTGAAAGGCGCAAGCTAGCGGACGCAAGGCACGGAGACTCCAGTGGGAAATATACTTTTAAGAAAGATAGTTCCGCAGCACCTCACCGGTGAAGTTTCTTGGGGGAGCGATCAGACGGGCACCTAACATGTGAGGTAACATTCTTTCATGAGTATTGTCTCATCCGCTATAGTATGCAGCTATTATTCTAAAATGCCGAGTACAATACCATCAATCTGATTGTAGTTTATTTCTTTTATATTTCCTCTTAACCAATCATCGGACATTAGAAAATATTCATACTCACCAAGGTTTGTTTCATCTCTAGAATAGTTAAATACAGATTCTGAACGGTTATGTGTTTCCGCATTATTGTCTTTTAAAAAAGAAAGATAATCTTCCTTATTGCTCATTCCTAAACGGTGGGCTTTACCATAAAAGGTATCTAATTGAACACCGTCAATCAAAACCTTCCCGTTATCAATCTTTACGCTCTCATTAGGTAAGCCGATAATTCTAGATATTTCTTCATCTACGAATACGATGGTTCCTCGGTTTAATTCATTTTCATTAATACGTGGCTCTACAATTAAAGTGCTGTCAAAATACTCATGATTACCTCTATCCATGTTATCGCTAAGATAGTGGATGGCGTGTAGGTCAGATGAAACGGTTTGATTATAAATGGACACCTCTGTACTTGTTTCAGTATCGGTTACTGCAGACTGAGGACTTTCACAACCAATTAATAAAAAGAAAGTGCATAAAGTAAGAGCGAACCTTTTCATCGTATATCCCTCCTTGTTTTAATTATATTAATAGAGGGAGAAGGATTGATAGTGAATTGGTTAACTTTTTGTGAATAATTTCCATTTAATTCGCTGAAATCACATGTCCAGCCTATACATTCCTGGAGCATCACTGGAACGTTTCGTAAACCCGAATTTTTCATAAAATGGAGCCTTCCCTTTTGCTGAGGATAATTGAATCCATTTTATGTTTGAGCTTTTGCATTTCTGAAGTAATTGCTCTAATATATGTGAGCCAATTCCTTTGCTTTGATAATCAGGGTGGACAATCATATCACAAATAAAGGTTTGATAAATACCATCGGAAATCATTCTACCAAAACCAATAAGTTCATTTTGGTCATAGGCAGAGACCGTATACCAACTGTTATGAATAGCTAGATGAAGTTGATCGGCTGTGTAACTTTGATTCAAATTCCAACCAGTTGTATCGTATAAGTAATGAAAAGCATCTTTGCTCGGTATATTTGAGGTATAAGTAATTTGCATGAGTATAAGTAACTCCTTAGTGGATTTTTTCATTTAAATGACTAATCTGGTTGAAATCCTCTATATTCCATTTGTTCTCTGAATAAAGAATCGTACTTAAAGAAGCGTTAGCCAGACTTGTTTTTCCAGTACCGATAATGTTTTCTGAAAAGATAGCTAAAAGAGCGTTTATGACAGCTCCGTGAGCCACTAATATGATGTTCTGCTCACTATAATTCTTTTGAATGATTTCAATTCCTTGTTTAAGGCGTTTCCTCAACAATTCGGGACTCTCCATATTTGGTATTTCATTGGTAGGGAATTGTTCTCTTTTTTCTTCTATAGTCAAGCCCTCAGCATGACCAAATCCTTTTTCCGTAAAATAATCCAAGACAATCATTGACAACTGCAAAGGTTCATTAATAATTTCTGCTGTCTTTTTTGCTCTAATTAAAGGGCTAGTAACGATCAAATCCCAATTTGATGAATGAAAATAATGAGCGCATAGCTTGGCTTGCTGAATGCCAGTCTCGTTTAATTGAATATCGGTTTTACCTTGTAATCTACCTTGAACATTCCAATCTGTTTCTCCGTGTCGAACTAGGCAAATTTTCGTCATCATCATCCCTCCGATTTTGCTTGATATTAATAGAAGTTACCTGAGTCATTACAATAAAATGGAAAATGATTTATGTTTAGTACTCAAAAGAAAAAATGTGAAAATAATAACCTTGAACGTATAAAGTAAGCTCTCTATAAAAAAAGATATTTCCATTCATTAAATATATGAATCTGTCCGCGAGAGATGCTTTTCTTCTAGACTTAATCGTAAATTTAAGTACGCATAAAATCTAAATCTTAAGGCTAGAACTGAAATCATTGGTCAATATGCCTTTTTTTGAATATAAGAGAGTTGATGTTATCATTTTTCTAGAAAGATTTTGAGCATTGTAGCATGAGCAAATTAATATGTAAATAGCTTCGTTTGTATTTCTTTAGTGAAAGAAGGAAGAGAAAAAGATAGAATATAAAAGACTGGTAAAAACGAGTTAAAATTAGAGAGAAGGTAAGAGGGTAAGAGTAGACTAGTTCTCTCTTTGTTTTATAAGAGAATTCAACTTGACTTTTTCTTTTTTATAAGTAAATATTAAGTAAAATATTTTACTTTTATATTGTCATACTATTTTGTGATATAGATATAAGTGATTGGAGGATTATGAATGACTACGATTAAAAAAGTAGCTGAAGAAGCGGGCTTTTCCATAACGACCGTTTCAAGAGTTCTTAATAATGATGAGAAGCTCTCTGTTTCTGATGAAACAAGAGAAAAAATATATGAAGTAGCAGAAAAGCTATCTTACCGCAAAAAAACAGTAAGAGTTCTTGTGAAAAATATAGCTTTTTTATACTGGTTAACAGATAAAGAAGAATTAGAAGATGTCTATTTTAAAGCAATGAGGTTAGAGATTGAAAAGTTGGCAAAACTTTATAATATCGAGATAAAAACCTATAAAATTGCTGATGGTATTGAAGCGATACCTGATGAAATAGAAGGCTTTATTGCTGTAGGTATTTTCTCCGATAAAGAACTAAATACATTGAGGAAAAAGACAAATAAAGGCGTCTTTATTGATTCGACTCCTGACCCTAAAACTTTCGACTCTGTACGCCCTGATTTAGCTCAAATTACAAAGGAAACCGTCGATTATCTGGTGGAAACAGGGCATAGTAAAATTGGTTTAATCGGTGGGACTTATCATAATCCAAATACGGATCTCGATGAGATGGACATTCGTGAAGAAACATTTAGAACTTATATGCAGGAGAAAGAATTGCTCAATGAAAATTATATTTTTTGTCACCGTGGCTTCTCGGTAGAGAATGGCTATCAACAAACCATGAAAGCGATTCAAAATTTAGGGGAACAACTACCAACGGCATTTTTTGTTTCAGGAGATCCGATAGCAGTCGGCTGTCTTCAAGCTTTAAACGAAAGTGGTTTAGCTATTCCAGGTCGAGTTAGTGTCATAAGTATAAATAATATAAGCGTTGCTAAATATGTTTCACCCCCACTAACAACTTTCCACATAGACACGAAGGAATTGTGTAAGGTAGCCATTCAGCTTTTACTAGAGAGAGTAGTAGAAAAACGTAAAATAGTAAAAACGATATATATAGGGGCGGAATTAGTGAAAAGAAAAAGCGCTCTTTAAACCGTCTAGACCTAAGGATTTATGTCCTTAGGTCTATTTAATAAAATATTTTACTACAATTAAGTAAAAAAATTATCTAAAATCGTTTACAATTTTTTATTAAAATGCTATATTATTTTTATGAAACGCTTTCAATATTTCATATATATTTTGAAATAAAAAAGAGGGGATGAAAAGAATGAAGAACTATAAAAAATGGATGGGTATTGTTTCAGCAATTACTTTAAGTGTTGCTCTAGCAGCTTGTGGTCCACAAGATGATGATGGAGCGACTGGTGAAACAGAAGAAGCTGCTGGTGATATTGAACTAGTAGTATGGGAAGACCAAGATAAAGCAGAAGGTATTGCTGATGCTGTGGCTGCATTCGAAGAAGAGCATGGTGTAACCGTTCGTGTCGAAGAAAGAACATTTGCGCAGCAAATTGAAGATTTAAGACTGGATGGACCAGCTGGAACGGGCCCTGATGTTTTAACGATGCCAGGTGACCAAATTGGAACAGCTGTAGTAGAAGGCTTATTAAAGGAATTAACAATAGATGATCAGCTTCAATCCATTTATACAGATGCAGCTATGATGTCTCAAATGGTTGACGGTAGTGTTTATGGTTTACCAAAAGCAGTGGAAACAACCGTGCTTTTCTATAATAAAGATCTTGTTTCTGAAGATGAGCTTCCTCAGACTTTAGATGAATGGTACGAGTTTTCACAAAATGTTGAGGATGGCACATACGGATTTTTAGCATTATTTGACCAAATCTATTATGCACAAAGTGTTTTTGGTGGATATGGTGGATATGTATTTGGACAAGATGCTGACGGGAATTATGATCCGACAGATATTGGTTTAAATAGTGCTGGTGCAATTGAAGGAGCAGAAGTAATTCAAAAGTTTTATAGTGAAGGATTATTCCCTTCTGGTATCATTGGCGAGCAAGGAATTAACGTTTTAGATTCTCTATTCTCTGAAGGAAAAGCAGCAGCTGTTATTTCAGGGCCTTGGAATTTAGAGCCGTTCGAACGTGCTGGTATTGATTACGGAGTAGTAAAGCTTCCTGAACTATCTAATGGTGATAACATGAGTGCTTTCATGGGAGTTAAAAGCTATAATGTCAGCAGCTATTCAAAGCATGGTGAATTAGCTGAAGAGCTAGTGAAATTTTTAGCGAATGAAGAGAACTCTAGAACACGTTATGAAGTTACACAAGAAGTTCCTGCTGTTCAATCATTAGCAGATGATCCTGTTGTAGCTGAAAGCGAATCAGCACAAGCTGTTGCTGAGCAAGCTCAATATTCTGAATTAACACCGAACATCCCTCAAATGAATGAGGTATGGACTCCGGTAGATGCGGCGCTTCAAACGATTGCTACTGGTAGTGCTGAGCCTGAAGCGGCATTAAATCAAGCTGTTGACTTAATTGAATCGCAAATCTCAGCTAATCATAGTAACTAAGAAAAATTAGAGTAGTGTCAAACAATCTTTTGTTTGGCACTATTCTGTCCAATTCAATTGGGTTCTAGTGAAGTAGAAGTTTTTGAACATGTTATTCAATAAAGTCGACTTGATTGTTTGTAAATAACGAGGTGAATAAAAGTGCAGCATCGAAAAATCGCTTTACTATTGTCGATAATTCCAGGATTTGGGCAATTTTATAATAAGCAATGGGTAAAGGGGATACTCTTTTTAGGATTCTCTATTGCCTTTATTGCCATTTTTGCTGATTTATTCAATATGGGATATTGGGGATTAGTGACTCTTGGAACACAAGTGCCAAGAGATAACTCTATATTTTTATTAGCAGAAGGTATTATTGCCGTTATTATCACATTTTTTGGGTTAGCTATTTACTATTTGAACTTAAGAGATGCGTATAAAAACGGTAAGCTACGCGATGAGAATATGAGGCTTTATAGCATAAGAGAACAATATAGAAACTTAATTGAACAGGGATATCCTTATGTAGTGAGTGGACCGTCCTTATTCATACTAGTATTTGCAGTCATATTTCCGATTTTATTCAGTTTTGCGTTAGCATTTACGAATTATAACCTTTATAATTCGCCACCAGCTAATTTAGTAGATTGGGTTGGGTTCCAAACCTTTACTAATATTTTTACAGTAGACATTTGGCGTTCTACCTTCTTTGATGTTTTATCATGGACCGTCATTTGGACATTAGTTGCAACGACCTTACAGGTAAGCTTAGGGATATTTCTTGCGGTTGTTGTGAACCAAAAAGAAATTAAATTTAAAAGGTTTTTCCGGACGATTTTGATTTTGCCATGGGCTGTACCGGGTTTTGTTACAATTCTAATTTTTGCAGGTTTATTTAATGATAGCTTTGGGGCTATTAATAATGATATTTTAGCCTTCTTTGGAATTGATCCGGTTCCTTGGATGACGAATTCTACTTGGACAAAGGTTGCTCTTATTACCATTCAAGGGTGGTTAGGCTTTCCTTATATTTTCTTAGTTACAACGGGAGTATTACAATCTATCCCTGATGATTTGTATGAAGCAGCAACGATTGATGGAGCATCGATTTTCTCTAAATTTAAACATATAACCATGCCAATGATTTTAATTGCAATGGCACCAATTATTATTACTCAATATACATTTAATTTTAATAACTTTAATATTATTTACTTATTTAGTGGTGGGGGACCTGCTGTCCCAGGCTCATCTGCAGGTGGAACAGATATCCTTGTATCTTGGATTTATAAGCTAACGATGCAATCAAGTCAATATTCTCTCGCTGCAGCCTTAACCATTTTATTATCTGTATTTGTTATCGGAATTGCATTATGGCAGTTCAGACGAACAAATTCTTTTAAAGAGGGGGCTTAATCATGCAATTAGATATGAACAAAAAGAAATATATTCGTTTAACGATTTCATATTTAATTTTGGCTTTTATGGTATGTGTGATCGTCTACCCTCTCTTATGGACAATAGGTGCAAGCTTTAACCCGGGGAATAGTTTAATTAGTACATCAATGATTCCGCAAAACCCTTCCTTGATCCATTACCAGGAGCTATTTGCTGGAAAGCCGAGCCTACAATATGTTCAGTGGTATATGAACTCAATCAAAATTAGTGTGTTTACGATGTTAGGAACATTAATTAGTGTATCGTTTACGGCCTATGCTTTTTCGAGGTTCCGTTTTAAGGGTCGTAAACATGGATTAACTTTGTTCTTATTATTACAAATGATTCCACAGTTTTCTGCATTAATCGCTTTATTTGTGTTAGCGCAAATGCTAGGCATGATGAATAGTCATTGGTTATTAATCATGTTATATATTGGTGGACAAATTCCGATGAACACTTATTTGATGAAAGGTTATATGGATTCCATTCCTATTGACCTAGATGAAAGTGCCAAAATTGACGGAGCAAGTAATACGAGAATTTTCCTGCAAATTATCATGCCACTTTCAAAGCCAATGTTAGCTGTTGTGGCAATGAATGGTTTTACAGGTCCATTAGGTGATTTTATTTTGGCATCAACAATCCTAAGGACACCAGAATCGTATACATTACCAATTGGGTTATTCAATCTTGTGAATGATGTCATGGGTGCAAGCTATACCACCTTTGCAGCAGGGGCTATTTTAATTAGTATTCCTGTAGCGATTATTTTCATTTTGTTACAGAAAAACTTTGTTTCTGGATTAACAGCCGGGGGCACTAAAGGATAAAACTTGTTTTAAAGGAGAGTATTATGTCTAAATTTTCTAAGACTTATGCAACAAAAGAGAAATTCATGCTTCATGGAGGGGACTATAATCCTGATCAATGGCTAGATTATCCAGAGATTTTAGAGAAGGATATAGAGCTAATGAGAATAGCTCATACTAATACATTCTCTGTCGGTATTTTTGCTTGGAGTACATTGGAACCTGAAGAAGGGGTGTTTAACTTTGAATGGTTAGACAAAATCATTAATGATATTTATAGCATAGGTGGGCGTGTTATTCTTGCCACTCCTAGTGGAGCTAGACCAGCTTGGATGTCACAAAAATATCCAGAGGTTCTAAGAGTAAATGCAAGTAGAGAAAAACAGTTACATGGTGGCAGACATAATCACTGCTTTACTTCTAAAGTGTATCGTGAAAAAACACAAGAGATGAATGAGCGTTTAGTAAAAAGATATGGTTCGCACCCAGCATTAATTATGTGGCATATTTCCAATGAATATGGCGGTGATTGTCACTGTGATAGCTGCCAAGAGGCATTTAGAAATTGGTTGAAAGAAAAGTATAATCATAATCTAAAAGAGTTAAATCATGCTTGGTGGGGGCCGTTTTGGAGTCATACTATTAATGACTGGTCACAAATCGAGTCGCCTTCTAGAAATGGAGAAAGCGCCGTTCATGGCATGAACCTTGACTGGAAAAGATTTGTTACCGATCAGACAATTTCTTTCTATGAAAATGAAATTGTACCATTAAGAGAGCATACGCCTCATATTCCTATAACGACAAATTTTATGGCGGACACACATGATTTAATTCCTTTTCAAGCCTTAGATTATAGTAAGTTTGCTAAGCATGTTGATGTCGTAAGTTGGGATGCTTACCCAGCTTGGCACAATGATTGGGATACTACAGCTGATTTAGCGATGAAGGTTGGTTTTGTTGATGATTTGTATCGAAGCTTAAAACAAAAGCCATTCTTATTAATGGAATCGACACCAAGTGGAGTCAACTGGCATGATGTAAACAAAACAAAACGTCCTGGCATGCACTTATTATCTTCTATGCAAATGCTTGCTCATGGTTCTGATAGTATTTTGTATTTCCAATGGAGAAAATCACGTGGGTCATCGGAAAAGTTTCATGGTGCAGTTGTTGATCATGATAACTCTACTGAAAATCGTGTTTTTAAGGATGTTGAGGAAGTCGGAAAAGCTCTTTCTAAACTTGGAGATGTTGTTGGAACGAATCGTCACAGTGATGTTGCTATTATGTTCGATTGGGATAGTCATTGGGCACTTGAAGATGCTCAGGGATTCGGTAAAAAAACAAAAAGGTATCCTCAAACGCTACAGGAGCATTATAGAGCATTCTGGGAAAAAGATATCCCTGTTGATGTGATAACGAAAGAACAGGACTTTTCACCTTATAAATTGTTGCTTGTACCAATGCTTTACTTAATGAGTGAAGAAACGATCGCTCGTCTGAAGGATTTTGTGGCAAATGGTGGACATGTTGTTACAACCTATATAAGTGGATTAGTAAATGAAAATGATTTAACTTATCTTGGTGGCTGGCATAAAGATTTACAGGATATTTTCGGTGTTAATCCTAATGAAACAGATACTTTTTATCCATCTGATCGAAATCGTGTTTCTTTTAATGGTAATACCTATGAAGTTAAGGATTACGCAGCAATTATAAATAATAACAAAGCTGAGGTAGAAGGAATTTACCTAGAGGATTTCTATGAACATACACCTGCCGTTACGAGTCATCACTATGAAAAAGGGAAAGGTTATTTTATCGGAGCCCGTTTAGGCAAGGATTTTCATCGTGACTTCTATCAAACTATTATTGAAGAATTGTCTCTTGAGCAAAATCTCCCAATTGAACACGAAGAAGGTGTTTCTGTTCAAGTAAGGGAAGATGAGAGTACAAAATTCTTGTTTGTTATGAACTTTACAGAAAAAACACAAAGCATTGTTGTGAATAAGAAGGTAAAAGATTTATTAAGTAATCAAGAAGAGTCAGGTAATATTGATTTGCCTTGTTACGGTGTGAAGGTTTATGCGTTAGAAAAATAAATAGAGAAGTAAGCTAACCTATTCAATTTCCAGGAATAGGTTAGCTCATAAGGTTGTATGAAAGCGATATCAGAAAAATGATTGAGGTGTATGTAAATGAAAAAGAACTTTATCATTCTCATGATTACGATGCTAGTCATAAATTTAATCTTACCAACCTCCATTTCTTTTGCAGACGAAGGAGAATGGTTACAAAATGGAAGTTTTGAGAATGACATTTGGGAAGATTCTTCTTGGGTTTTTGAAGGAGAGCAAGTAGATGATTTGAATTTGCAGAATTCAGCTTATGCAGATAATCATGTAAAACCGATAGAAGGAGATTATGCATTCAATTATTGGTTTCCAGATACACTACTATCGTCAACTAGCTTTGAAGTGAAGCAAACAATACCAGAATTACCAGCAGGCTCTTATAAACTAACGGCCCATAGTATGGGTGGTGTAGGTGAAGATGGAGCGGGTATTGAATTATTTGCTGGTGAACAAGTTAGTGAGAAATTTGAGACAACTGGTTATGATGATTGGCAAATAGTAAGCTTAGAATTTGAAATGACAGAAACGACTTCTATTGACGTGGGGGCAATCGTAAGTGGTCAACCAAGCAGCTGGGGATACTTAGACTACATTCAACTTGTTGAAAATAATAATCTAGGTGGTGTAGACCCAGTGGAATCAGATATTTTTGTTGAAAAAGTAGAAGGTTTACCTGCTGATTTTATAAATGGGGTAGATATTTCTAGTATACTCGCACTTGAGGAAAGTGGTGTAGTATTTTACAACGATCAAGGGGAAGAGCAAGATATTTTCCAAACATTAAGCGAAGCTGGAGTTAATTATATTCGAGCACGCATATGGAATGACCCTTATGATAGTAATGGAAATGGCTATGGTGGGGGAAATAATGATTTAGATGCAGCTATAGAAATTGGGAAAAGAGCGGCTCAGTATGATATGAAGCTACTTGCAAACTTCCATTATTCTGATTTTTGGGCAGACCCTGCAAAGCAACAAGCTCCAAAAGCTTGGAGTAATCTAAACCTTGAAGATAAGAAAACAGCTGTTTATGAATTTACAAAAGATAGTCTTGAGAAAATGATTGCTGCTGGTGTAAATGTCGGCATGGTTCAAGTTGGGAATGAAACAAACTCAGCATTTATTGGTGAAACGAATTGGAACCACATTACTCAATTATTTAATGAAGGAAGTAAAGCTGTTCGAGAGGTAGATTCAAATATCATCATTGCTCTTCATTTTACGAATCCTGAATCAGCAGGTCGCTATGAAACTCTAGCTAAGACCTTAGATGATTATCAAGTTGATTATGATGTTTTTGCCAGCTCCTATTATCCTTTTTGGCACGGAACTCTTCAAAACTTAACGAACGTATTACAGCATGTAGCTGATACATATGATAAGGATGTTATGGTTGTCGAAACATCTTACACCTATACAGCAGAAGATGGAGATGGACATGAAAACACCGCACCTAGTGAATCCGGACAAACTCTAGATTATCCCGTTTCTATTCAAGGTCAAGCAACTGCGATCCGCAATGTGATTGATGCTGTTGTGAATGTAGGAGATGCAGGTATAGGAGTATTCTATTGGGAGCCAGCTTGGCTGCCTGTTGGTCCTGCTGAAGATTTAGAAAGCAATAAAGAAAAGTGGGAGCAGTTTGGTTCTGGATGGGCTTCTAGCTATGCTACAGAATATGATCCAGAAGATGCTGGTGAATGGTTTGGTGGAAGTGCGGTAGATAATCAAGCATTATTTGATTTTAACGGTCACCCACTAGAATCTCTGAATATATTTAATTATGTTAAAACGGGTACAACAGCACCTGAAAGTATAGCGGAAGTAAGAAATATCACGTTGAAATTTACGGAAGGTGAAGAAATCAAACTTCCGGAAACCGTAACTGCTGTATATAACAGTGGGAGAGTGGATGAAACTCCGGTAACGTGGGAACAAGCAACTTTAGAGCAAATCTCAGGAATAGGTATTTATACAATTGGTGGGATCACTGAAGATGGTTATGAAGTAAAAGCAACGATAGAGATTATGAGTAAAAATCATGTTCTTAATCCGAGCTTTGAGGATGAAGACAGAAGTATGTGGACGATTGAACATGGAGAATATCCAGAGCATGCTAGATTTGCAAATAATCCTGCAGATGCTAGAACAGGAAATTACTCTGTGCATTTTTTCTCTGAAGAAGAAGTGAATTTTAACGTTTATCAAACGATTACAGATTTAGAACCTGGTTATTATAACCTTTCTATGTTCATTCAAGGTGGAGATGTACATGAAGGAGAACTGTATGTATATGCTGAAACCTCTGATGACGAATTCAGAGAGCCAACCTCGGTTAGAGGATGGGGTAATTGGAATGAAGCCGCTATTGAAGAAATATTAGTTACAGACGGAAGCATAACAGTAGGCGCCATAGTAGAGGCTAATGGTGGTGCTTGGGGTACAATTGATGATTTCTACTTATCAAAAGTAAGAGATTATGAAGAACCAATTGATCCAGATCCAGATCCAGAGCAAGAATCACAACCAGAACCAGGACACCCAGATCCGGACCCAGATCCAGTTCCAGATCTACAAGATCCTAAGGAAGAAAAAGATGACGAAGCGACATCTCCTGTAAATGAAAAAGATGATAGTGATGATGAAAAGAAACAAAGCACCTTACCTCAAACAGCAACGGCTTCTTTTCAATATCTAGCCATTGGTTTATTATTGTTAGCTACAGGAGCTGCTATCTATCTTTATCGTAAAAAACGGTTGAATTTGTAAAAGGAAAAGTCTTACCATAAAGAGTAATTTTAAAAGGTTACTTAAATAAAAAAGGAAATCGAAAAGTATTTGCTAATCGATTTCCTTTTTTTAATTTATTGAAGGACTAGACTTGTTTCATCATCCTTGATGCTTTAGATTAAGTGGTGCTTTTTAAAGCTTTTGTAAATACCGTCTTCATCAATAGGTGCCGTGACTTCATCAGCAATGGCTTTTAATTCAGTTCGCGCATTCCCCATCGCAATCCCAACAGCACAATACTCAATCATTTCTAAATCATTTATACTATCACCGATTCCGATTGTGTCTTCCTGAGATAAGTCTAAATGCTCTAAAATAAATTTGATTCCTACTGCTTTATGAACACCTAAGCTAGAAACTTCCCCAGAAGCTTTACCGAATTTTACAAAACTACTAGGTACAATGTTTAATCGCTCTTTTATATCCTTTTCAATTTCTTGATAGGACGTATTTTCACTTCCAATAAAACAAATTTTATTTATGTTAGCTTGGTAAAGAGTCTCATCAAACTTAGTAATATTCATAAGCTGCTGTAGAGGGTGATCATCTTTAGTTAGAAATTCATCAGATACATTTGAATCAGACTCTATCGCTTTTATATAAAAGTCTTTTAATCCAGGGCTTCCATAATTAATATCATCAGATTCCATCATAAAATGAATGTCTCGTTCTTGGAAATAATCGACGAGGAAAGTAACTTCTTCTAGGGTCAATGATTTTTTGTATAATATATCGCCATTTATTTCTGCATATACTCCTGCTCCACCAATGACACCATCGAATCCTATTTCAGTAATATTTTTAAAAATGGCCGCTTTTGAACGACCTGTACAAAGAAATAATAAATGACCATTTTTTCTAGCTTCACGAACAGCGGTAATTGCAGAAGCTGGTACTTGTCCATTTTCCTGCATTAAAGTTCCATCAACATCTAAAAATACTATTTTTCGCTTCAAATTCATCCACTCCTAGGTCGACTTTTTTCTATATATCTCCTATTATAAATATTAATATAAAAAATTACCAATAAACATCTCCATTATAAAAGCACAATTATTACCAGGTTTTTAAAGGGGGTCTAAGGGAAACCCAGAAATTTGAGGATTTTCAGTATCAAAGTTACCTTAAATGGAAGCTGTCGAGTTTCTTAACACTTTCCATATAGATATTTTAAAATATAGGAATTTGAAGGAAATCATTACACAAAGGCAATGAAGGAGAGAGGCGAAATTCTAATTAGAATTATTTGAATTTTATGTTATTATTAATTCATCCTTAAGAGTTTAGGAGTGAATTGTATGACTCGTAATGAACGAATCGGCTCTGTTTTTTTATTATCTGGTGCTCTATTGATTGGTTTAGTACACTTAGCCGTTGCAACCTATACTTCAAACCAAGCAAATCTCTCGTCAGGGGGATTATTTCAAACACTTGATGCAATAAATGGCTTTTTTCCATATATATTAAGTTTTATATTTTTAATAGCAGGTATAGTACTTATATTTACTAAAAATTTAGAGTCTATGACAGAAAAAACAAAAACTAATATGGAAAGGAATGAAATGATTTGACTCATAAAGTTGAGGTTGCCTATGACGCTAGAGCAACATTAGGAGAGGGTCCCGTGTGGGACTACCGCACAAATGAATTACTTTGGGTTGATATTGAAGAAAAGAAAATTCACCTGTTAAACCCTCAATCATCAACAAATGAAACCTATTCTTTAGATGAAATGGTTGGGGCGGCCGTTCCTTGTGAAGGGGGAGGAGTAATCCTAGCTTTAGAAAGTGGATTTGCTCGGTTAGGAAAGGATTTTAAAACCCTTGAAAAGTTAGAAAATCCAGAACCTGATAAACCTGGAAATCGATTTAATGACGGGAAATGTGACGCTGCTGGTCGCTTTTGGGCAGGGACCATGCCTAAAAAGAGCGGGCATCAAGAGGCCGCATTATATTGTTTAAATGATGAATTGCAGGTCGAGAAGAAAATAAATAAAGTAGGGTTATCTAATGGGCTAGCTTGGTCGATTAATAATGATTATATGTATTTCATTGATACTCATACAAGGCAGGTTGCAAGATTTGATTATGATATAAGAACTGGAAATATTAGTAATCAAAAACAAATCATCACCATCCCTGAAGGTATGGGAGTTCCAGATGGAATGACGATTGACCAGGAAGGAATGCTTTGGATTGCTCATTATGGTGGAAGCTGTATTAGTAGATGGAATCCAGATAGTAGCGAATTGCTTGAAAAAGTCGAGGTACCCGCATTAAATGTGACTTCTTGTACCTTTGGAGGACCTGATTTAGATGAACTTTATATTACAAGTGCTCGAAATGGGATGAATGAGCAGCAATTAGAAGAATATCCGTACTCAGGCGCTGTTTTTAAATATAAACCAGGCGTAAAAGGTTTGAAAGTAGATTTATTCAGAGGCTAACAAATTTCAAGATTGCAGGAGAATAAGTAATAAGAGAATGGGACCTAATCTGTTTTTAAATCACATCAAACAGCTTGAAATGATGAGTAATGGATGAAACACAAATAAGAACAAAGAACCCTGCTTACTGTGAAAGAAGCAGGGTTCTGTTGAAAGACTAGATTTTTATAAAGACGAAAACTAGCGGACACAAGGCACGGTGACTCCAGTGGGAAGTAGTGGCAATAACGAAATCCACTTTGAAAAAAAGTTAGTTTGGCAGCTCGCCACCGGACGCGACCCGAGCACTAAACATGTGTAGAATCATTCATGAGTATTGTCACAGCTTTTATTATAAAACCATTCATCTACAGCTTACATTTCCTCAGCAGCTATAACCGTGTGCTTTAATAGCATGGAAATAGTGACAGGGCCAACGCCACCAGGAACAGGTGTGATAGCACTTGCTTTTTCATAGCAAGAATCATAGTCTACATCTCCAACATTGCCTTTGTTATAACCAGCATCTAATACTACGGCACCTTCCTTTAACCAGTCGCCTAAAATGAAATTAGGCTTTCCGACTGCCGCTACCACAATATCCGCTTGTGATAATATACTTTCTAAGTTAGTTGTTTTAGAATGGCATGTAGTCACGGTTGCATCATCATTTAAGAGCAATGCTGAGACTGGTTTGCCTAAAATCGGACTTCTTCCTACAACGACAGCATGCTTACCTGCTATTGGAATCTGATAATAACGAATGATTTCCATAATAGCTGCTGGTGTACAAGCGGGGTACTTGCCAAATCCTAGAGCTGTTTGACCATAACCCATGCTAGTAACGCCGTCCACATCTTTCTTAATAGAAATGCTCTCAAATGCTAATCTCTCGTCAATATGAGCAGGTACAGGGTGTTGTAGTAAAATCCCATGAACTTTTGGATTTTCATTTAACTCATTTATTTTCTCTAAAAGCTCTTCTGTAGAAGTGTTCTCAGGTAAATGAATTCGAATGGATTCCATTCCAATTTTTGCGCAGGCGTTACCCTTCATCTTCACATATGTTTCTGAAGAGGGATTATCACCTACAAGAATGGTTGCTAAACAGGGGGTAACATTTTTTTCTTTTAACAAGTCTACTCTCTTTTTTAAATCTTCACGAATTGCTTTTGAAACAAGATTTCCATCTAAAATTGTTTTTGCCACATTATTCGCCTCCCAGTCAATTAAAAAAAGAGATAAGAAACCTGTTACCATTTCTTATCCCTGCCCAGACGACCCGACATATATAAACACAGCTCCCTTGTGGTTTTTTCCACTTTTGTCGTCAGTTACTGTGTTTCTTACTTATTTTACATCCAAAGAATAGCATAACCACTCGAAAAGTCAATAGATAGAGCGAGGTTTTTAATAGTTGGTTAATATTTCAATATCTGAAAAAAGTCTAAATATTACAATGATTATAAAAACTTTGCTATGATTAATATAATGATTCTGAATAGATAGGGGATGAATTTTATGGACAATCTACCAGAAGTGATTGAACGATGTCATACGGAGAGAGGAATGATTCAATTACAAAAAAGAAATGGTGATTACGAAATCATATATAATGGTACCTTCTTAATGGCTACATATAATGGAGAATCAGAAAGGCTATTAGTAAAAGCAGCTTTAGATTATGTGGATAATCCTCACTCTGTTCTAATAGGTGGATTAGGAGTGGGCTTTTCCTTAGCTCAGGCTTTAAGTAATCCTAAGGTAAAACAAGTAGATGTCATTGAAATAGAAGAAGCTATTATTAAATGGAATGAGAAGCACTTATCGCAATTCTCGTCTAATGCTCTTAAGGACCCAAGAACGACTATTATACATGATGACTTCATTCAATATATGAAAGCAAGTAACTCAAAATATGATGTTATTTGTTTAGATATCGATAATGGACCTGATTGGACCGTTGCCGAAGAAAATAATCATTTATACTCTTTAAAAGGGATGGGCGAATTAATAGGACTCTTAAAAGAAGGTGGAATACTAACTTTTTGGAGTGCAACAGAATCACCTCATTTTGTGAAAAAGCTTAGGAGTTTCTTTAGGTATGTTGCTGTAAAAGAGGTAGCGCAAAAAAAAGGTGTTCCTGATTATGTTTATATAGTGTCAGATGCTGTATAGAGAGATTTAAAGGCAAAAAGCGGAGTCAGGCTGCTCCGCTTTTTTTAATTCGAAAATACATTCGTTCTTTCACCGTTAATCATGAAATAGTATTGATCTTCTTTCGGTAATGACAAAGTATAATGATAACGATATATATTTTCTCCTGTATCACTTTCAATAACGGAATGGTCAAGAGGGAAAATATAAGAAGAAACGAGAACATTTTGACGATTATAAAGATCCACCTCAATGAGAGGCTCTTGCTGTTTACTTTCAATGAACCATTCATTGGATTCATTTACACCTGTCTCCATGGGGTGAGTGATTACTTGAAAGTTCTCAGATGTCGGAAAGGGCGGTAATACGCTTGTAGTAAAGCTTGCTAACTTCTTATTTTCTAAATAAAAATCTAATTGCCACAATCCTTCCTTTGGAAAAGAATTAAAAGAGGTGATGATAGAACCACCTTCTGAGAAGGGTAATATTTCTCCTTCTAATAGCAGAACTTGCTCCTCATTGGCATTTGTTGCTCGTATTTCTAATACGCTTTCTGTTGTTATACTTTGATTAATCCATAAATAGAGCAAAATTTTTGCCACTCTCGTTTTATCTTCTGCAACAAAAGGGGTATGACCAATAATCCCTACTTCATTTTCGATACCATAAAGCTCTTGTTTCAATTCCTCATTATAAAATGAACTAGCCTGCGGAGCATTAATAGAGGCTTGATTATCCTGAGACCCAGAGTAAGGTTGGATGATTACTAAAAGTAAAAAGCTTGTTAATGAAAATAATAAAAGAGAAACAGGATAAAGAATATATGAGTTTAATCTTTTTTGCGGTTTGGTTTGCTCTCTGATTTTAAATAAAATTCTTTGTTTTTGTTCTTGGTTTAATGAATGTTTAGAAAGCTGACTTAAGGACTTACGAATGGGTTCGGTATTCATTAAATTGTCCTTCCTTCATTAATTGTATTTTTAATTGCTTCAATGCTCGATGGTAAGTAACATGAACTTTATTCAAACGGCATTGGAGAATTTGCCCTACCTCTTTTGCTGGAATCTCTAAAATACCTCTCAAAATAACGACTTCTCTATAAAATGGCTTTAGCTGTAGAATTGCCGTATAGAGCTCTTCATGTTCTAGTTTTGTTAGTGATTTCTTCTCGATACATTCGTAATAAATAGGCTCTTCTTTTATTTTACTTAGAATTCGTTTTAATAGTTCTTGCCTTCGATATTTGTCAATTACTTGGTTTCGAGCAATGGATATAAGCCAAGTTTTAGGGTTCGATTGTTTTTTAAATTGATTCATTTTTTTGAGCGCAATTAAAAAAGTATCTTGTACCAAATCCTCAACATCAACTTTACCGGTATAGTAAATGAGGTAACTAGTAATATCAGTTTCATAAAGCTCAAACCAGGTTTCTACTATAGTTTTTTCCATCCCATCTCATCCCCTCCTATCTATTAGACGATTATCCTCAAAAAAACTTACAGTTTTAAAAAAAGACTTTACGTTTATATGTATTTTATTATAATAGGGTTAACATTTTTTATAAGGGGGTATTTATAATCAGAGTACAAGATATTTATGGAGATTTACCTGAGATAAAAACAGAACGTCTTAGACTAAGAAAATGGAAAAAAGAAGATTTGGAATCTTTATATGCATACGGCTCAAATGAAAATGTAACAAAATATGTCACATGGGATACGTATTCGTCTTATGACGATGCTGAGCGATTTATCGAACAAATTTTACAGCAATATGAACAGCAACAAATATCTCCTTGGGCAATTGAATGGAGAAAAACTGGTGATGTAATAGGAAATGTTGATTTCGTTAATTGGAATATCCAAGATCGTCGGGCTGAATTAGGTTATGTACTTAACGAGAGTTATTGGAACAAAGGAGTTATGACAGAAGCTGTTAAAGCTTTAATACAGTTTGGTTTTGAAAAGATGAATTTAGTTCGTTTAGAAGCAAAGTGCTTTGAAGAAAATATCGGTTCAGCTAAGGTAATGGAAAAATCGGGAATGCTCTATGAAGGAAAAATGAGGAAATATAAATATATAAAGGGTATTCACCAAAACATAAAGATATATTCGATTTTAAAAGAGGATTATGATGAGCATAAGTAGATGGTGCATTGTCCGGTAGGTCAATGCTTTTTCATGCTTTACTTACTTTTTAATTTGAAATTCATGAATCTCTTTAATTTGGTAAACCTACCATTAAGATCGAAACTACCAGAAGGAGCAAGCAAATGAAGAAGAAAGAAGCAAGTCAGGTTGGGTCCGTATTTTATTGGACTATAGGAATATTAACAATTTTAATTTTAACAGGAGTCATTTGGCCAGATTCACTTGAAACCATAACAGCAAAAGCTCAAGCATTTATATCTGATACTTTTGGTTGGTACTATATGATTGTCGTAACCATGTTTTTAATCGTTTGTCTGGTATTTGTCTTTTCGCCTTTTGGAAAAGTGAGATTAGGGAAAGATGATGATCGACCAGAATATAATTATCCCACTTGGATTGCCTTTTTGTTTACAGCTGGCCTAGGTGTTGGTTTATTGTTTTTTGGGGCAGCAGAGCCTATTGCTCATTATGCGATAAATGCACCAATGGCTGAAGAAGGCACCGGTCAAGCTGCTACAGATGCCATGGTTTATGTTTTTTTACATTGGGGCCTTCATGGCTGGAGTATCTATGCGATAATTGCCATTTGTATTGCTTATTTTAGTTATCGAAAAGACAAAAAGGGCTTAATCAGTGCTACTTTATCTCCATTATGGAATATGGATGGAAGATTAGGTAAAACAATAGATATTGTTGCAATAATTGCTACTCTTTCAGGTGTAGCGACTACACTTGGTTTTGGCGCGGCTCAAATGAATGGGGGTATTTCATTCCTTACAGGACTGCCAAATAGCTTTTGGATGCAGCTATTAATCATTGTGATTGCAACAGTTTTATATCTAATATCTGCAAGTACAGGGCTAGACAAAGGAATTCGAATTTTAAGTACGGTAAATATGGGCGTTGTTGGAGTTATCTTTCTATACTTCTTAATATTTGGTTCCACAATATTTTCGTTTAATTTATTTACAAATACGCTTGGAAATTACATACAAAATCTTCCTAGATTGAGTTTTCGATTGGCACCTACTAATGAAGAAGAGAGACAGTGGATTAATGATTGGACATTGTTTTATTGGGCATGGTGGATGGCTTGGTCACCATTTGTAGGAAGCTTTATTGCGAGAGTATCAAGAGGAAGAACGTTACGTGAATTTGTTGTAGCCGTCCTCGTTGTACCTTCTGTTATGGGTTTCATTTGGTTCTCTTTTATTGGAGGTACCGCTATAACATTAGAGAGCGCCGGGACCATTGTTTCTTCTTTAACAGAGGAAAAAGTTCTGTTTGGCGTAATGGAGAACATGCCTATTGGTACAATTATGTCTTATATAACCATTGTGGCTATTGCGATTTTCTTTATTACATCTGCAGATTCGGCAACGTTTGTTTTGGGCAGTCAGTCAACACAAGGTTCATTGAATCCGCATAATAGAATTAAGATTATTTGGGGAGTATTTATGTCCGGAACAGCAGCTGTACTGTTATATAGTGGTGGCTTGCAGGGAATTCAAAATACGATGATTTTGGTGGCTTTCCCTTTTTCCATTATTATGATTTTGATGGTCATATCCTTATTTAAGGCGCTTCAACAGGAGAGACTAAGAGAAGAAGCTGCAGAGCGAAAAGAACAGCGTGAATGGAAACGTTGGCGTAAAGAACAAGAAAAGAAACAAAGGAATCTAGATAAGCAAAAGAAAAAGCAGGATAAAACGAAAAAAGAGAAAGAATAAATAAAATGAGCAATGCTTATGTAAAAAAAGAGGGGAGAAAACACATGAAATTCCAGTTGTTTGCTCTCCTAAAGATATTCTGATAGGTTTATTTAAAAATTTTAAATGTAACGAGACTGCGACAATACTAACGAATGAATGCTTGCACACATGTTAGGTGCCCTGCTGTTCTCCATCAAGACACTTCGCGTCCGGTAGGGTGCTGCTGAACAAACTTTTTTAAGTGGATTTCGGCATAGCCACTTCCTCCCACTGGAGTCCTGCTTACGCCTTTCATATGGAATCTTACCCGTAAAAAAACCCTCCTTTCACACAGTAAGGAGGGTTTAGTGTTTGCATCCATTCCACATCAGTTTCAATTTTCTCTCACATAATCATCTTAAGACAGTTATAGTCTCGGCCTCATTGTTTGTTATTTGATATGTACCATTTTAAAACGGGATGTCTCACTCACTTATTTTTCTCTTGGTATAATGAAGCCATTCTTGACCGTTTGAAAGCCGATTTTAGGATAATAGTCCATTGCGTTTGGCGCCGATAACAACAAAAGAGCAACCTCTTGACCGATTTCTTCCTGAACAAGTGAGATTAGCTGTTTACCGATTCCATGCTTTTGATATTGATCATTAACAGCAAGGTCAGATAGGTAGCAACAATAACTAAAATCAGTTAAGGCTCTTGCTACACCTACTGGTTTATCTTGATCCCATGCGGTAATCAATAAATCAGCTTGATCCAGCATTTTCTGAAGCCTAGCTATATCGTTATAGGGCCTCTTAATTCCTGAGCTTTTGAAGATATCAGAAAGTTGATTTGCAGAAATTTTCGAATCTTTACTATATGTAATCATATTAGTTCTCTCCCCCTTTTATTGCATTACATTATAACAGAATGATACATGTCATGGAAAAAAATATTCTATTACCAATTAGTGTTAGACTAGAGGAAGAATAAACGGGGAGTGATTTTATTGATAAAAGCTATATGTTTTGATTTAGATGAAACTTTATTAAATAGAAGTGAATCTTTGTTAAATTTTTTAGTGAATCAATATGAACGGCAGTTATCCATTTTAAAAACAATTAATAAAAGCGTGTTTATTCAGAGATTTATTGAACTTGACCAGAGAGGCTATGTGTGGAAGGATAAAGTATATACGCAGCTTTTACAAGAAAATGGAATCAATCATTGTTTTGTTAATACTCTTCTTGAAGATTATATAAATCTCTTTTTTAAAAGTGCAAAAGCCTTTCCGTATATGCATGAAACATTAGAAAAGTTGCATGAAAAAGGGTATTTGATGGCGATTATTAGTAATGGTTTTGGGTCTTTTCAATATCGAAATATTGAAGCATTACATATAGAAAAATATTTTAAAAAGATATACATATCAGAATGGGAAGGTATAAAAAAGCCCGATTCACGAATTTTTGAATTAGCATTAAAAGAATTAGACGTTACGGCGAGTGAAGCTATTTTATTGGAGACCATCCTATTAACGATATTAAAGCAGCTAAAGATATAGGTATGAAAACTATTTGGAAAAATAACGGTGAGAAGCATGTAAATGAAGCCGATTATGAAATAAAAGAGTTAAATGAAATCGTTCCTATTATGATGAATCATTAGGAACTAAGCATAGCGATCGCTTTTATCAGAAGATGGAAGCATTGGTTATTGTAGTGAAATATGAAAGCATATAATGGATACATACACAAATAGGACCTTCCTTCTTATCAAAAGATGGAGGGTCCTGTTGTTTTTGTAAAGTCTCCTATGAAAACTAGCTTCTTAGTTAAATGAATTTCATCAATTCTCTATAAACGAATAAAACCGAACGTTTCTTATAAAATATATTTTAAACGTTTGCGAATTAACTTCTTGATTGAAACGGTAGGTAGTGACTCCCAAAGGATCAGCGCAGTCTGAAGATCCACTCTGACGACACACTGAATAGTCAGAGTTAGCTGAAGACAAGCCCTTGGGAAAGCATCTACCTAAAGTGAAAATCAAAAACCAAATCGACCGGTTGTCATTAAAAGATACGAAGGATGAAATGGGTTTAAGTGAACGAAACCGACCATTCATTTAAAAATGTCTGAAAGTTTGTGAATTCACTTCTTGATTGAAACGGTAGGTAGTGACTCCCAAAGGATCAGCGCAGTCTGAAGATCCACTCTGACGAAGCTCTGCGTAGTCAGAGTTAGCTGAAGACAAGCCTTGGGAAAGCATCTGCCTAAAGTGAAAATCAAAAACCTAACCACTCGGTTTTCATTATAAGATATGAATGATGAAATTGATTTAGTTAAATGGAGATTTTTCAAGGAAGTTTTTTGGGGGCTACTTTTAACTTTGCTTTATTTGAAGTTTAGCACTAAATGAGCCTATTTCTATTTTTATTGATAAAGAAGATTGACATATGACGATAATGGGTATATAGTTAACTACATAAGTAACTAACCAAGTAACCATATTGATAGAAGGGAGTTCAATATGTGGAGAATCTTAGATGAAAATAAACCAATCTTTCAGCAGATTAAAGAAATGATTGAAGATGAAGTTGTGAATGGAAACTTAAAAGAAGGAGAACAGGTGCCTTCTACCACTCAGCTTGTCTCGCATTATAAAATTAATCCGGCTACAGTATTGAAGGGATTTAACCAATTAGTAGATGCTGGTGTTTTATACAAGAAAAGGGGTGTAGGAATGTTTGTGGCAGAGGGTGCTTATAATCGTTTGAAGGAAAAAAGAAAGCTAGCCTTTAAAGAGGAATATATGAGGAGCATGCTACAAGAAGCGAACAGACTTGGCATAACCATCGAAGAAATTAAAACGATGATAGATACATTGAAAGGAGATGAGTAAAATGGAAAATGAGCTGCAACTAGACAAAGTGTCTTTGAAAATAGGAAACAAACGTATTCTTGAGGATATCTCCTTTTTAATAGAAGAAGACAAAATCTATGGATTACTAGGAAGAAATGGTGCGGGTAAAACATCCTTATTATCGATATTAGCAACGTTTAGAAAAGCAACTTCTGGAAGTGCGACTATGAATAATCAGGATATTTACGAAAACGCTGCCTACCTTGAAAGGGTCATTTTTATAAGAGATGTAAAAATGGATGAATGGCAGGTTGGAAAAAGGGTTAAAAATTGGTTAAAGGAGAATAGTCGTTTTAGACCACAATATGATGAAGAGTATGCGCTAGAGTTACTGAAGAAATTTAAAATTGACGTAAAGGAAAAAGTATACGAGCTTTCGAGGGGGAAACAATCTGCACTACATGTTGTGTTAGGACTATCTGTGCGAGCGCCTATAACGATATTTGATGAAGCGTATCTAGGAATGGATGCACCAGCTAGAGAAATTTTTTATGAAGAAGTATTAAAAGATTATATGGAGTATCCACGAACCTTTATTCTATCAACTCACCTTATTTCAGAGATGGAATCGATGTTTGAAGAAGTCTTAATTATTGATGATGGAAAGGTCATTATTCATGATAGTGCAGAGGCATTACGAGAAAAAGGCTTATCGATTACCGGTGCTACGGCTAAGGTAGAGTCTTTTGTGAAAGATAAAAAAGTATTAAAAGAACAAGTTTTAGGTGGAACAAAAAGAGTAATGATTTATGGAGATTTAAATGAGGACGAGAGAGGAAAAGCGAGTTTAGATGAACTGGAGCTTGGTCCCATCACGTTGCAAGAATTATTTATCCACCTGACGAAAGGAGAAGAGCAATGAAACAGCAGTCGAAATCTCTTTCTGTAGGTGTTCATTTATTTTTGACGATTGGCCATTGGATGATATATTATGTAATATTTTTCCTTGTCGCAATGCTTGGTGCTTATGTAATTTTACCTTTGTTTGATTTACAATGGGGACCATTAAGCGAAGAATACCAAATTTCCATTACACAAGCTTTCATGAATTCAGCACATATTTTCTTTTTTGTATGTGGAACACTCTCAATGGGAGGATTGATTAAGTATTATCTATCCGCAGGGATAACGAGGAAAGATTATTATTATGGGTTAATCATTTCAATTGGAGCACTAAGCATCCTTTTAACAGGCAGTGCCTTTGTTTTACAATTATTGGAGAATGTTGTCTTCTCTGTTGAGATTACTCAGCCCTTTACCATATTAGTGACCGTCCAACTCATATCCAAGATGTTCTTTTATTTCCTATTAGGTTGGTTCATCACGACTGCTTTCCAAAAAAATGTTTGGAGAGGGTTTGGCTCTATTATAGTATCTGGTGCAATGATTATGCTCTTTTCTGCGATATGGGGAGAGCCGATAAATCTACCTATTATTGATAGCATTCAATTTTCGCTTTCTTATCTTTTAGCGATATCTGGAACGGTTATCCTTATTTTAATTCTACTCTCCATTTTAAACTATTTATCGAAATATTTTGTTGTCAAAGCATAAATGAATTTGAATAGTGAAAATACCGAGCTGCTCTCTCTAATTCCTAATGTGGATGTGTTAGAGGCAGCTCTTTTTGTGAGAACTTTTTTAAGAAAAATGCTAATTACAGTAACCTATGTAAACAAAAAAGAATAGAAAATAGAAGTGTGGTTGAGTCGTTGAATTCAGTAAATTATTCTTGACACTTAGATTTGAACGGAGTAATATTTGCCTTAGGGAAACTTTTTTAGTTGGACGAACAAATATTTTATTAAGTTAAAAAAATATGATATGGCTAAATCATTAAAGTTCTATTATGAATAAATAAATAAGCATATACTAAAATGAAGTGGAGGAGATTAATTTTGTTTAAAAAGGGATTAACAGTTATGTTTGGTGTTGTTTTAGTTCTTATTTTCGCCGCTTGTAGTGAGTCGACTAGCAATGAAGGAAGTACAGGTGCTGATGGAGAGTCAGAAGGGAAAATTCATATTGTTACAACCATTGCTCAAATTGGAGAGCCATTGTCTATTATTGGAGGCGAGCATGTAGAGGTAAAAAGTTTAATGGGGCCGTCAATAGATCCTCACATGTATAACGCAACTCAAGGTGATATTAGTACGCTTGATGGAGCGGATATGATATTTTATAATGGCTTAGACTTAGAAGCAAATATGGTCAAAATATTTAATCAAATTGGGCAAAATAAGCCAGTATTAGCTATCGGTGAAACATTATCAGAGGATCAACTGCTTGAGGAAGAATTAGGGGTGATCGACCCGCATATTTGGTTTGATATTGATTTGTGGAAACAGGCATTAGAATCGGCAGTAGAGGAAATGAAGCTATTTGCACCAGAACATGCGGATGTATTTGAGGAAAATAGTCAGCGTTATTTTGAAGAATTAGATACACTTCAAGAAGATGCTCAACATAAATTATCAGAGATACCAGTTGAAAAACGTTATTTAATTACTGCTCATGATGCATTTGGATATTTTGGGGAAAAATTCGATATTGAAGTGGTTGGTTTACAAGGCTTAAGCACTGAAGATGAGGTAGGAGTTTCCGATATAAATGATACAATAGCCTTAATTAAGGAATATGGTGTTCCAGCTATTTTTGTTGAATCAAGTGTACCGAGAGAGCGTATTGAATCGGTCATTGAAGGTGCTGCTAGCTCAGGTCTAGAAGTTGAAGTTGGTGGAGAGCTTTATTCAGATGCAATGGGAGAAGACGGAACGGAAGAAGGAACATACTTAGGTATGTATCGATATAATGTAGATACGATCTATGAAGCGTTAGCTGGAGGAGCTGAGTAAAAATGAACAATATAGTCCTTGATGTAAAGGACTTGGCGGCATCCTATCAAAAAAATACCGTATTAGATAATGTGCATTTTAAAGTAGAGCAAGGCACCCTAACGGGTATTGTTGGTCCAAATGGAGCTGGTAAATCCACCCTCATTAAATCATTACTACAGTTACATCCTTCATTGAAGGGGGATGTAAAGTTTTTTGGTGAGGGCTTTCAAAAAGCGAAAAAAAGAATAGGCTATGTTCCGCAGCGTGGATCTGTTGATTGGGATTTTCCAACCGATGCTCTTGATGTAGTGACGATGGGATTGTATGGGAAAATTGGTTGGCTAAAAAGACCCTCTCGTCACCATAAAAAAAGTGCTTATGAGGCGTTAGCAAAAATGGGAATGGCTGATTATGCGAATCGGCAAATTAGTCAGCTTTCTGGTGGACAGCAGCAACGAGTATTTTTAGCAAGAGCTCTTGTGCAAGATGCTGATTTGTATTTTATGGATGAACCACTAGCAGGTGTTGACGCGGCAACAGAAAAAGCGATTATGGCTACTCTAAAAGAGCTAAAATCAAAAGGAAAAACCGTACTGGTCGTACATCATGATTTACAAACTGTTTCAAAATATTACGATCATGTTTTATTTTTAAATAAAACCGTTATGGAGCATGGAAAGACAGAAGACATATTTACCCCTGAAAACATATCCAAGACATATGGAGGCAATATGATATTCATTGAGGAGGAGAATATGCATGTGGTCGATTCTTCTCAGTAGTAATACACAGTGGGTACTTTTTAGTACGATGATTTTAGGAATTGCTGCTGGAGCTGTTGGTTGTCTAGCTTACTGGAAAAAACAAAGCTTGATGAGTGACGCTCTAGCCCATGCAGCTCTTCCTGGTGTCGTTATTGCTTTTATGATTATAGGTGAGAAAAATCTGTTTGTACTTATTATCGGTGCAGCGGGTAGTGCATTAATTGGGGCCCTTTTTATCCAATGGATTCGTTCCTCAACAAGAGTAAAAGAGGATACGGCGATGGGGATGATATTATCCGTTTTTTTTGGATTAGGTATTATGCTTTTAACGATTGTGAATCGATTACCAGGTGGTAATCAAAGTGGGTTAGATAGCTTTATATTTGGTCAGGCAGCCGTGATGGTCCGTTCTGATGTTCATACGATGATTATTTTAGCAGTAGTCGTTTTAGCAATTATTTTCCTTTTCTTTAAGGAATGGAAAATCTTTTTATTTGATCCTCAGTTTGCGAAAGGTCTTGGCTTTTCTATTAAGGGGATGAATGCTTTATATACCATTGTTTTGGTTACAACAATAGTCATTGGAATACAAGCTGTAGGTGTTATATTAATTGCTGCATTATTAATCATACCATCTGTAAGCGCAAGATATTGGACGCAATCCTTTAAATGGATGGTTGTATTATCTTCTACTATAGGCGGACTTTCTGGTGTTTTAGGAACGGCCATTAGTGCATTAGGAAGAGGCTGGCCGACGGGTCCCTTCATAGTAATGATGGCAGCCCTGTTCTTTATTGTGTCACTTGTGTTAGGAAAAGAAAGAGGTATAGTCATTAAGCATATTCAATTTAAAAAACATCAAAGGGAAGTTAGTCAAATGAAGGCAAAGGAGGCAAATTAATTGTATTATACAGCATGGATTATTTTGACCGCCTCTTTAGTTGGACTTTCATGTGGTTTAATAGGAGTCTTTTTGATTTTAAGAAAAATGGCAATGATGTCAGATGCGATTAGTCATACGGTATTGTTAGGGATCGTTGTCGCTTTTATGATGACAAGAGTCGTGACGGGTCCACATATGTTAATTGGCGCCATTTTAGCAGGGTTATTAACGACTTTTCTTGTTCAATGGCTTCATTCACTTGATATAGAATTACATGCATCAATGGGGATCGTCTTTACCACCTTATTCGCATTAGCTGTGATATTAATATCTACATCTGTCGGGAATGCTCATTTAGATGTAAAGCATGCGCTAATGGGAGAGATTACCTTTGTACCATTTGATACGTATTCATTACCTTTTTTAGGTCAGGTTCCTAAAACAACCGTTATGCTTTTTATTGTGTTGCTAATTGTGCTCTTTTTTATATTTGCACTTTATAAAGAGTGGAAGATTACTTCTTTTGATCCTGCTCTTGCAGCCAGCTTAGGCTTGCCGGTCGTCTTTTTACATTATTTATTTATGAGCCTTGTGTCCATAACAACAGTGGCTTCATTCGATGCTGTCGGAGCCATTATGGTCGTTGCTATGCTGATTACCCCTGCTGCCGCTGCTTATCTATGGACGGAAAAGCTATCGATTATGCTGCTTTTAAGTGCAAGCTTTGGTGTCATTTCTTCTATCGTCGGCTATTATATCGCATTTTGGCTCGATACTTCCATATCAGGATCTATGGCCTTTGCTACTGGACTTGTTTTTATTTTTAGTTTCGTATTCTCACCTAAGCACGGTTTACTATCAAAATGGATTAAGCCAGCTAGCACTACTTCAACTAATTATTGATTGGCTCGCTATGACCTAATGGTTTTATAAAAAGATAGGCAGCCAAAGCAACTTCCTTTAAAATAAACGTATGAAACAAAAATAAGGAAGGCGTTGAAAATAGTGAAGCCTATAGTAAATAGAAGCGAATTGCAAGAACGTACAGATATATGGAATGTGATGATTGAAGTATTTAGTGATGTGGAGCAAACGAATAAAGAGGAGCTATTTTTAAAAGGGCAGAGGTTAACCATTTATTTTAACGAGCTTGAGAGCGGTGGTCATGAATCGTTGATGAATTGGCATCAAAATGAATGGGAAGAAGCAGGAGCTGATTCTTATCTTAAATCGTTATCAACAAGCTTAGAGGAAATAGGTGCTCATCAATATGCAGAAATTATTAATCAGTATGGGTTAGATATATGGAAAGCGTTCCAAGATTTAGAAGACAATCCGAGTGAAGAGAGTGAAAGTGCCTTTTACTCGATCGTTGAACGAGCGGATGAGCAATACCATTCCCTAAATAGCCAATTGGAAGGCTTGTTAGAAGCATTCTATTTAAATACTTATGAGGAAATAATGGATATTAAAGAAGATGCTTAAAGAGATGGTTGTTTACCATCTCTTTTTTTGTTTTAGTTACTATTCTACATTATGTAGTGCCTTCTTATAGGTACTTAAGCGTTGATTTAGTGTGCCTGTATGAAGTTCAAACAGATTTTGATCGTAGTCATAAAAGTAAATAGAGTGTCCTTCTCCTTTTATTCTTTTCCTAGGAGGTCTAAGTTCTAATTGATGTTTGGCTATTTTATTTAAATAAAAATCGATATCGTCTTCTTGAATTTTAAATGCGATATGGTGATACGTTTTATTCACAATATTTTCATCTTCCATGATGGCGATCCATTGCCCACCAATGATAAAAAACGTTTCTTTGGAAAGAGAGAAGGTATTTTCGCCGCTATTATAAACTTCTCTCGCATCAAATAAATCTTTAAATAATTTACTAGTTCTTTCTAAATCCCTAACAATAAAGGTTATATGACTTACTCCCTCAATCAAGTTTGGTTCCTCCTTTAAAAATAAGTAATTGAATCCATTTCATCATTTATATCTTATAATGAAAACCAAGCGATTTGGTTTTTGATTTCCACTTTAGGTAGATGCTTTCCCAAGGGCTTGTCCTCAGCTAACTCTGACTACGCAGAGCTTCGTCATAGTGGATCTTCAGACTGCGCTGGTCCTTTGGGAGTCACTACCTACCGTTACAATCTACGAGACGAGTTAATTCACCAAGGTTCGTCTTTTAATGAAGACCGTACGGTTAGGTTTTTGATTTCCACTTTAGGTAGATGCTTTCCCAAGGGCTTTTCTTCAGCTAACTCTGACTACGCAGAGCTTCGTCATAGTGGATCTTCAGACTGCGCTGGTCCTTTGGGAGTCACTACCTACCGTTACAATCTACGAGTAATTTGCAAACATTCAAAATATATTTTATAAGAAACGTTAGGCTTCATTCACTTATAGAGACATGAAGAAATTCACTCAATTAAATAAATCAAAAAACGTTTTTATAAAAATGAATGATATATGATTATACTATGTATAATGAGGAAGAAGATAGGATTTTTTATCGGAAAAAACATAGAAAGATTTCCATGAGGTGGCTGATAAAAATGAAATTATTAGTAGTTGAAGATGATAAGACGATTGCATCAGGATTGGAATATTCCTTAGAACAAGAGGGATTTGATGTTATTCTTTGTCATAATGTAAGCTCTGCAAAGGAAGTAATTGAGAAACGGCTTTCTTCCATTGCTCTATGTATCTTAGATCTTTCTTTACCAGACGGTTCGGGCTACGAGCTTTGTCAATTAATTAAAGAAAAATCTGATACCCCTGTCCTTTTTTTAACGGTAGTGGATGATGAAGTGAATGTGGTATTAGGTCTAGACATGGGGGCGGATGATTATATAACGAAGCCATTTCGTATCAGAGAGCTACTATCTCGAATTAACAGTGTTTTACGAAGATATAAACGTCATTCGGATGTGACGCAAGACCCAAAAGACGACACCGTTATAAAAATAGGAGATTTATCCATTCATCCATTAGAGGGCAAGGTATTCAAGGATAAAGATGAATTGTTCCTAACAGCACTCGAATATCGCCTCTTAATGATTTTTGCCAATCATTTAGGACAAGTTCTAACAAGGTCACAGTTATTAGAATTGATTTGGGATGCGGCAGGGGATTTTGTTAATGATAATACACTCACTGTTTATATTAAGAGACTTCGTGAAAAAATGGAGGACGACCCTCAGAACCCTCTACTCATTCAGACAGTTCGTGGAATTGGGTATAGAATAGGAGAACAGCATGTTAAGAAATAAAGAGATTAGAATCATCCTCTTGTTGTACCCCTTTCTCCTGCTAGTTGCTACAGGTGGTGCCTTACTTATTTCTAGTCTTGCAGCTATATATGTTTTAGTTTGTGGAGTAGTCTTCGCTAGTGTACATTTTCTTTTTATCACATGGAGGTATAAGGAAATGGCAAAGTTATCTAGCTACTTAAGAGAAATTATTGCTGGTGATTATTCACTAGATATTCGTGATAACCAAGAGGGAGAGCTAAGTTTATTAAAGAACGAAATATATAAGGTAACCATGAAGTTATCGAATTATAGTAATAGTCTTGAAAATGATAAAAGTAAATTAACGGATGCGATATCAGATATATCTCATCAGTTAAAAACGCCTCTAACATCTATGACGGTGATGGCGGATTTATTAAGCAATTCAACCATCAATGCCGAAAAAAGAAAAGAGTTTGTAAGGAATATTCAATTTCAATTGGAAAGAATGGATTGGTTAGTCTCTTCTTTATTGAAATTATCAAAAATAGATGCTGGTACAATTATCTTTAAAAAAGAAAAAATGAATATGAAGCAATTAGTAGAAGATGCCTTAATTCCTATCTTAATTCCAATTGAATTAAAGGAACTCTCAATCGAAATGAATGGAATAGAAACCACTTCTTTTATAGGAGATAAAAATTGGACAAAGGAAGCTTTTATAAACCTGTTAAAAAATGCAGTTGAGCATACGAATGCAAAAGGAACCATTACAATTGATTATAAAGAAAATGCTCTCTATACAGAATTAAAAATAAAGGATAGTGGGAGTGGAATTGAAAAAAAGGATGTACCTTATATTTTTAAAAGATTTTATAGAGGTAGTAACGCTTCAGAAAGCAGTGTAGGAATTGGTTTAGCTATGGCTCATACGATCATTACAAGTCAAAGGGGAGACATTGAAGTGGAAAGTGAGTATGGGCTAGGGACCACTTTTTATATCAAATTTTATAAGGAAATCAGAAACTGAAAACCATTTTAGGTAAAGTGACTAATTCGTCACCAAAATAGTCACTGCATCGTCACCTTAAACAGATATAGTTAGTAGCATCAAAAGAAATATTGGAGGATTAATGATGGAGATATTAAAAATAGAAAATCTGTCAAAAACATATGGGAAAGGTGACACAGCGGTAAAAGCACTAGACCAAGTATCATTTTCAGTAAATAAAGGAGAATTTGTTGCTATTATAGGTCCATCTGGCTCTGGGAAATCAACACTTTTACACCTTCTAGGGGGAGTCGATTCCCCTACGACTGGGAAGGTTTTTATTGATAAGACAGACATGTATCAATTAAATGAGACACAGCTTGCGATTTTCCGTAGAAGACAAATTGGGCTCATCTATCAATTTTACAATTTGTTACCGATTCTTACTGTCGAAGAAAATATGATGCTGCCACTATTATTAGATTCTCATAAGGTCAACCCAAGGCATTTTCAAGAAACCGTCAAGCTACTTGGTTTAGAGGGGAGGTTAAATCATCTACCTAATCAGCTCTCTGGTGGACAGCAGCAAAGGGTTTCAATAGGAAGAGCAATAATGGGTAATCCTTCCATTATGCTAGCTGATGAACCGACTGGTAATTTAGATAGTAGAAATAGTAAGGAAATTGTCGATTTACTAAAATTATTTAACAAAACATATAATCAAACTTTAATCGTGATTACTCATGATGACCGAATTGCTCTTCAAGCCGATCGAATTATCTCAATTGAGGATGGTGTCATTGCTAAAGATGAGGTGATAAGGTCGTGAATATCGTTAATAAAGTTACTTTGAGGCATTTAAAGGAGAATAAGAAGCGAACACTTATTACCATTGTTGGCACGATTATTTCAGTTGCAATGGTTGTTGCTGTTGCTACTTTGGGTTCTTCTTTTTTAAATATGCTACAGCGAGATACGATTAAGACATTTGGTGAATGGCATGTCATGTATAATGAGTTGAATCAAGAGCAGATTGAAAGTATTCATAATGAAGCGAATACGAAGTCACTGTCTCTGATTAGAGATATAGGATATGCTTATTTAGAACAACCTACAGATGAAAATAAACCTTACTTATATATTAATGAACTGAATTTGTCAGCCTTTGAGCAAATGCAAGTTCAGCTATTGGAAGGGCGCTTACCACAAAACAACAGTGAAGTAGTAATCTCTGAAGAGATGTTGAATGGTTCCGAGAAGTTGATAGAAGTAGGGGATACATTAGAATTAGAAATAGGAGCTCGTTCAGCTAAATACGATGACTTTTTTATAAATAAAGGAGAAAACAGCTCATTATACACTATTGATGGAGAGAATAAGGAGTTTCTAATTGAGTTAGAAAAGAAAGAATATAGTGTTGTTGGGATTATAGAGGAACCACTTTGGGATCATTATTGGTCCTCGGGCTATTCAATTATTTCTCTATTAAATGAGCAGTCCCCATTATCTTCTGCTGATTACTTTGGCTATGTAACATTAGATAAAGTGAAAAGAACCGTTTTTGAAGAGGGAGAACGATTTGCAAAAGAACATCAAATCGAAAATGTAGATTTTAATCATGAATTATTGAGATATCAGGGAATAACGATTAATGACAATGTCCAAGCAACGATGTATGGTCTCTTATCCATTATTATGGTTGTTATAATGATTGGTTCCATCTCGCTCATATTTAACTCTTTTGCAATATCTGTTTCAGAACGCTCTCGTTATTTGGGGATGCTATCGAGTGTGGGGGCGACTAAGCGCCAAAAAAGAAACTCGGTTTATTTTGAAGGTTTTATCATTGGTGCTATTAGTATACCGATTGGTATTATTGCAGGAATTACCGGAATAGGAGTCACGTTAATTTTCGTTAACTCTTTGTTAGGTAGTATAGGTTATGATCAAGAGATGTCCTTAGTGATTTCCCCTGTTTCGATTCTCATTTCGGTACTCATCTCTACCTTAACTATTTTCATTTCAACCTATATACCAGCGAAGAGAGCTTCTAAGATTACAGCTATTGATGCTATTCGTCAGTCTCATGATATTAAACTAAGTAAAAAAACAGTCAAAACATCATCTTTTATTAAAAATTTCTTCGGAATAGAAGCAGAGATTGCATTAAAAAATATAAAAAGAAATAAAAAAAGATATTATGTAACGGTATTTTCTTTAATGACTAGTATTATTTTGTTTTTAACCGTCTCTTATTTTTCCTATAGTTTATCTAAATCGATGGAGCTTTCACAGGAGACCGTAAATTTTGATATTAGTATATCCTCTCATAATTCAGGTGGTCAATTGGATGAGCTTCTATCAAAGCTTGATCAAGTAGAGGGAATAACAGCAGAGAGTTTAAACCAGATGATTTACCTTACTACAAATGTTGAGAAAGAGTATTTACCTGACTCTCTATTACAATCTATCGAGGAAGTACCAGAGGAATTAGTGAATGGCAAGTATAGCTATGGTGTAGACTTGGTTTCAATGAATCAAAACATGTTTGAACAATACGTCACAAGTATTGGTTTAGACGTAGAGGATTTTGACCAAACAAACCAACATCAAGCTATATTGGTTAATCAAATACAATATGAAAATGCAGAACAAGGAAAGTATGTAGAAGGTGAATCCATAAAATTGCAGGAAGGCGATACTCTGCAATTAGAACTCACCACTTATTCTGAAGAAATCGATGATATGGTTGTGGATGAATATGGAGAAGTTGAGATTGGAGCTCTTACCAATGAACTGCCATTAGGAAATTTTTACTCTAACTTAGGTAGTATTATTCTAATCGTATCTCCAGCTGCTTTTGAAGGTATAGTCGATCAAATGGAATATGTTAATCATACATTGTATATTCAATCGAACGATCCGATTGCAACACAGGAGCAACTTGAACTAATGGACAATATAGATTTTATGAATATTACAAACACTTATATGCAACGACAAGCTGATGAAAACTTGTTGAAAATCATGTCAATATTTATGTATGGCTTTATCACATTGATTACGCTAATATCGGTAGCAAATATCTTTAATACGATTTCAACAAGTATTGCACTGAGAAAAAGGGAATTTGCGATGCTGAAATCAATGGGAATGACTCCAAAAGCGTTTAATAAAATGATTCGATTTGAGAGTCTGTTTTTTGGAATGAAAGCGATCTTGTATGGACTACCTATTAGCGTCATCATTATGTACTTGATTTATATGAGTAATCAGTATGCCTTTTCTTATACATTTACTTTACCATGGATTGAAATTATGATTGTTATGGTAAGTGTATTCATGATAGTAGGGTTAGCGATGCTGTACTCTATCTCCAAGGTAAAAAAGGAAAATATTATCGATGTATTAAAACAAGAAAATATTTAGTAGGTTAGAGGGGCGATTCTGAAGGTTACGAAAATAATCTAAGAATAGGCCCTTTTCGTTTAGGTAAGATGAGAATAAGCTAGAATTTTATAGTAAGTATAAATGATCTAAAAAATTAGATTAATTTAAAATAGTGGTTGCGATCTAAAAAATTAGATCATATAATAATTGTAGATTGATAAACGGAGGTTATATGATGGAGAAAAAAATGATGAGTATCAATTTAGAGCAACAGAAGCTTATTTCACATCCATTGCGTTCAAAGATTATCTATCTTCTTTCAGAAAAAGAGCTAACTTCAAAACAAGTTGCTGAATCATTAGACAAAACACCTGGCTCTATTCATTACCATATTCAGCAGCTTTATAAGATGGGAATTATTGAACTGACCGAGGTTAGAGAAAATAAAGGGATTAACGAAAAATATTATCGTTCAAAGGCAACCCATTTTAGGTTAGAAGGGGAGCAGCCCACACAAACAGAAGAAGAGACTGAAGTAGATAAGTATCAGACATATATTGATTTTAGCGAAGAGAATTTGAAGCAGTTTAAGGAGGATTATAATGAGCTTCTTATGAAATACTTGAAATTATCGGTGAATTATTCACATGAATCAAAGGATAGTTATCATTTAAAGCTGAGCTTTCTAAAAGTAGAGGAGGAGGAGCTTTGAATTTATTTTCGCGGAATTATAGTGTTTTGTTATCGGGAACCTTCATCAAAGCAGTAGGAACAGGGATTTATTCAGTTGCAGCGATGCTCCTCGTTTTAGAACTAACGAATAATGTTTTTTATTCCGGATTAACCTTTTTCTTTATTAACATTCCTAATATCATTGGATTTTTAATTGCACCATTTGCTAATTATATTTCATATAAAAAAGGCTTAATAGTTTGCGAATTTCTTAAGTCGATTTTATTATTAAGCATCCCTCTATTATATATGGTTGAAAGCCTACATGTATTTTATGTCATAGGTATCATGTTTTTGGTAGCGATGATTTCCCAATTTACTTACCCGATTGAATCAACGCTAGTGCCCGCTTTTGTTGGTGAGGAAAATGTTGTAAGAGCTAATTCTCTTATGAATATGCTGAGGGAAAGCCTAGATATTGTTTTTTTAGCGGTTGCAGGTCTCGTAATTGCTTTTATTGGAAATGCAGAGGTTGTTATGATAACAGCTGTTTGTCACGGATTAACAGGCTTTCTTTATATGCTATTTACATTTAAAATAGAGCCTACTACTTTAGAGAAGACCACTCTTCAAAGTAATGTGATACGTTACAAAAAAGATTTATCCGAGGGATTTCAAGTCATTTGGGGGTCACATCTTAAGAAAGTAGTTGTGCCGGCTATTGTGGTTAACTTCTTTACAGGTGGACTCTTTGCTATATTACCAGCGTTCTCCTTACAGCAAGGTGGCTCTGAACATTATTATGGTTATTATTTAGCGGCTTTAACATTTGGAATGCTTATAGGCTCTATGCTTACTCCATTATTAAAAGATATTGCCTTCGGAAAAATGATCGTTATTTGCTTCATATTCTCAGGATTATGTATGATTGGTGTCGGATTAGTTCCTTCATCAATAGGAATTGTATTAATGGCTATTGCATTCTTTTGGATAGCGGTAGTCAATATTCTTATTTTTTCACTTATACAATCAAAAGTTGAAATTAAGTTGGTAGGAAGAGTGATTACGGTCGTCTCCAGTATTGCTGGCCTCTGTACACCATTAGGCTCCCTTTTTGGTGGGTTTGTGGGTACAATCGAACTTCATTACCCTATCATTTTGGCAGGAATAGCTTTAGTCATAGTGGCTATTTACTATTATTTAAATAAGCGCTTAAGAGCCTTGCCTAAAATAGATGAAATTGAACTGCTTCTTAAAAAAACCTCGACTAATAAAGAAGTGAAAGTAGCCGATTCATAGAAATAAGACGCAGAATATTTAAAAAACTAAGCAATTCGCTTAGTTTTTTTGCCTCATCTGAAATAAATTACTTCATGCAACCAAAAAAGAATATGATAAAATAATAAACAGAAATTATAAAGTTATATCGTTAGGTTACTAAAGAGGTGAAAGCAGCTTGAAATTATTACTTTTAGTCATTCTTAGCACTTTAATCAGTTTATTAGCTTTTATGCTAAACCCCATTTTTGGAGCGATATTATGCTTAGGCATTTTATTAGGGGTGAACATGTGGATTGCACTAATGGTGAAGGATATTCACAATGAGCTTTTGTCCAATAAAACCAAGCAATCGATAGCAGACCGAGTATATGAAGAGTATGTTAAAGAAAAACATATGACAAAGCCTTGAGAAAATGATTAACATACTATTTATGCTTTGGGTTTTGTTGATGAAACCATTCGGCAATTTCAGGATAATTGTTTATTTTTAATATCTTGGGCTGAAATTCACCCATTTCAACTAGATGGAAATCATCATGAATCTGAACGATTAAAAATCCTTCGAACGGAGACGGGATTATTTCATCAACATCTAATCCGAGCTGCTCAAAAAAGGTAACAACTTGAGTTTTTTGTTCGGTTGATAGAGCTTGTATCTCATTAGCTTCTGTTGTTATACTTATTTCATCTGTTTCATTCACAGAGTTATTTATGTAAGAAGAAGCAGGTGTTGAGTTTCTTTTGAAAAAAATTTCAATAATTTCAGCAAAGCCAATTAAAAATAAACTAAATAAAAACTGATTATGATTAAAGCGTATGTACGTGATGAAATGATTAAGCAATTGTATAAATCTGTCATCATCGTAATAGAAATCATCTGAATAATAAAGCTGATATTCGGTATAAGTTTGAATGCTTGTAATGACGATGCTTAAGATAGTAAGGATACAACCACTCCAAAATAGGAACTTTGCTATTTTGTTTTGAAAACGTTTCATATCATACCTCCAGGTTATTAATGGTAAAATCGTATCATAGTTGTACGAATAGTTAAATAACTTTTGAGTGGGAAGGAGTAATTTTATGGATCCTTTTGTTATCATTGTTTTAGGTATTATTGTACCTAGTTTGTTTTTAGGTGGGTATGCAGTAAAAAAAGATTACGATCATAAGGAACGACTTCTTGAAGTGAAAGAGCTAGAATTAGAGCTGGAAATGAAAAAGCTTGAGCAGAACGAAGCACTAGAGCTAGAGCATCAGAAGACACTGAAGTTAACAGATGCAGGTAATTCTTTAGACGCTAGAGAAGAAAAAACAGACTTTTAAAGATTTAAAAGGAGGTGTTAATATTGTCAGCAGTTATGATGGTTTTAGTTGGAATATTCTGTGTAGTAATGGCAGGTGGATTTTTATACAGTTTGTTTAAATTAGGTTCTAATTTAGTAAGACGCTAAATACACAGGTATGTATACATAAGGGTTTATGTTGATAAAGCTTGAATTTATTGTAGCCGGCGACCATGCAAAAGTCGTCGGCTATACCTGTTAGTTTATTAGCCACTCTTCATATTTTTATTTAGTAGGTTCATAGAAGTGGGTAGCTTAATGAATAGTGAGGAAAGCATTCCAATAAACAGAAACAAGCTAAATAGAAGAAATGCGAGCTGATACAGTTCATTTTTAAGGAGGAATATAGCCATAATTGGACTTGAACTTGCTCCTAAAAATAAGATGAACGCATTAAAGGAAAGAGCGGAACCTCTTGCTTTGTTAGCTATTAAGTTAATGACCGATATATTAATAGGGTTAACCAAAGATAAGCCCATCACAAAAAAGATCGTTAAAACAACAATGAGAATAAGGTTTGGTTGAGTAATCATGAATAATAAACTAGTAATCGATAAAATAAGTCCTACTCGTAAGGTCTGAAGCATACCAAACCGTGCAGCAATTCTGCCTGCAAAGGGAGAGATAAGCATACCTACTATACCTATTGCTCGAATCATTAGAATATCTTGTTCCTGTAAGCCGTATTGAAGGGATAAATAATGTCCAAGCATCGTGTATAGGCCTACGAGAGAGAATAAGATACTAAAAGTGATGGGAAAGGCGAAAAGTAATTGTCTTTCTTTTATTTGCTGATACATTTTTCGAACGGCCTGTTTAAGACTACTCGTTTTTGAAGTGGGTATAAAATCATCAGGTAAATAGCGATAAACAAAATAACTAGTAACTAGATAAATGAGCCCTATTAATAAAAAGCTATATGACCACTGAGTAAATTTTTGAAAAACTCCGACATATACCTGACCAATAATTCCTGCCATAAATAAGCCTAAGCTTATAAACCCAATAGCAGTGACACGCTTTTCTTTTGGAAACATTTCTCCTGCATAAACTAATGAAAGAGGCGCAAACGCCGCTGCTACCAAGCCTTGTAATGCTCTAAGAATAACAAGTATATAGAATTGTGATACAAAGCTAATAGCGATGGTAATAAAAGACAGTAAAAAAATACTTGTGAATAAAAAAATTTTCCGACCGTATTGATCTGAAAAAGGTCCAAAAAGTAGACATCCTATAGCATAACAAAAGGAAAAAGCGCTGCCAGCCCAGGCCGACTGCTCTAAAGTAATCGAAAATTCCTTCGAAAAAATAGTTAGAAGTGGTATCGTCATATACATACTAGATAAAATAATGAGTCCACACCAAAATAATAAAAAAGTCATGATTGAATATTGTTTCCGAGTAAGAGTTACTTCTGTCACAGTATCACATCTCCAGAATGGTCGTTTTTTCACATAAAGAAATGACTACTCACAAGTGTTCTCGTAAGCAGTCATCCATACTATTCTGTTCTTTCTTCAAATAATTTCACAATTTCTATAATCACCTTCGTTGCTTTTAGCATGCTTTCTGCAGAGATGAATTCAAACTTACCATGATAATTCTCTCCACCGGTAAAAAGATTAGGTGTTGGTAATCCCATATAGGAAATTTGCGAACCATCAGTCCCTCCTCGAATAGGTTCAATGATTGGGACTATATCTAGTTTTTTCATAGCATCTGAAGCGTTCGTAATCACTTCACGAACAGGTTCAATTTTTTCACGCATATTATAATATTGATCCTTCAGTACTAAGAAAACCCGTTCTTCTTCATACATAGCATTTAAATCATTTACAATCAACTGAAGAGTATCTTTCTTTTTTTGGAATTCGGCCGAATCAAAATCTCTAATAATATAATTAAGCTTCGTTTCCTCGACATCACCACATATCGATAAAAGGTGAAAAAAGCCTTCATAGTTCTCTGTAAACTCAGGGGCCTCTGCAGCAGGAAGACGACGGTTTAATTCCATAGCAATTTTGGTTGAGTTGACCATTTTCCCTTTTGCAGTACCTGGATGAATATTAGATCCTCTTATTGTGATTTTTGCTGATCCAGCATTGAAGCTTTCGTATTGAAGTTCACCAATTGGTCCACCATCTAATGTGTAGGCATAATCGCAGGCGAATTGTTTTACATCAAACTTATGAGGGCCTCTACCTATTTCCTCATCAGGTGTAAAAGCAACTCTTATTTTTCCATGCTTTATTTCTGGATGCTGTATTAGATATTCCATAGCTGTCATAATTTCAGCAATCCCCGCCTTATCATCGGCTCCAAGTAAAGTTGTTCCATCTGTTGTAATTAGCGTGTTACCCACATATTTAGAAAGCTGTGGAAAATCCTTTGGCGATAAAACAACATTTTTTTCTTGATTTAAAATGATATCTTTTCCATTATAATTCTCCACTATTTGAGGAGAGACATCTTTACCCGTAAAGTCTGTTGCTGTATCAACATGTGCGAGGAATCCAATTGTTGGCACATTTTTTTCTGTATTAGATTCTAATGTAGCCATAACGTAGCCATTTTCATCTATTGTAACGTCAGACATACCTATTTCCTTTAATTCTGCGACAAGCAAATGAGCTAATTCTAGTTGACCAGGTGTTGAAGGGCAACTCGTACTTTCTTCATTTGATTGGGTGTCAATTTTTGCATATTTTATAAGGCGGTTAATTAAATTTGACTTTTGCATCTTGGTTAGCTCCTTTTATGTAAAAATATATCAATTCATAGCTTGAATGGTGCGATGGATTCTTTTTCTTCTTCATCATATCATTTTCTTTTAATATTTAGAAATGGTTACGGAGAAGGTAGGGATTATAATTTAGCAACCAATCAAGGTATAGATTCTTTATAGGAGTTTAAAATAAGAAAAAATCAAATCAGGACTATAGAGGTGGATAAATGGACTTTTCATTAAAGAGAACACATGAGTTGGTAAGTGCCTGTAGACAAATTGTCAATCACATGGAGGTTAGTGGCTTACAAGAGCAGAATTTATTAGCCAATATCAAACAGCAATTCGAGAGTTGTGAGGACGTATTTGCACAAACAGAGTCTGAAGATAAAATCCTTCCTTTTGTACAATTGAAATTAGAAGAATTATATAAACAAATTGAAGAGCTTCAGTCTTATACGCATCAAGATTATTTAAGCATTACTAATCATAATATTGAGGAGTATGAAGCGTTATCTTATGAAAACCAATTGAATCAATCTAATGTATATCATGCGAAAATTGATTACTATAGCACAAGAAAGCTTCTTCATAATATAGAAAAAATTTTTCACAATATGAGTAATTAATTTTGACGTTCCATATAAAAGAGGACGTACAGAGCTTTTATTCAAAGAGGACCTGCTTTATAATAATTAATAAATCAAATTCATATCTTATAATGAAAACCGAACGATTAGGTTTATTGATTTTCACTTTAGGTAGATGCTTTCCCAAGGGCTTGTCTTCAGCTAACTCTGACTGCGCAGAGCTTCGTCAGAGTGGATCTTCAGACTGCGCTCATCCTTTGGGAGTCACTACCTACCGTTTCAATCAACGAGTTAATTCACCAAGGTTCGTCTTTTAATGAAAACAAATCAATGAGGTTTAGATTTTCACTTTAGGTAGATGCTTTCCCAAGGGCTTGTCTTCAGCTAACTCTGACTGCGCAGAGCTTCGTCAGAGTGGATCTTCAGAATGCGCTCATCCTTTGGGAGTCACTACCTACCGTTTCAATCAACAAGTGGATTCATCAAGGTTCGTCTTTTAATGAAAACAAATCAATGAGGTTTAGATTTTCACTTTAGGTAGATGCTTTCCCAAGGGCTTGTCTTCAGCTAACTCTGATTGCGCAGAGCTTCGCCAGAGTGGATCTTCAGACTGCGCTCATCCTTTGGGAGTCACTACCTACCGTTTCAATCATCGAGTGAATTCACAAACTTCCAAGACATTTTTAAATGAATGGTCGGTTTTATTCACTTATAGAGCAATGATGAAATTCACTCAAATAGCTTATAAAATAAATCTTTCCACTATTTCACAGTCCTTTCACAAACATTGTTTATAATATAATGGTCTAACAGTTGTGAATACAAAAAAGGAGGGTGAGACAATGAAGCGTTTCTCATTTTTGTTACTATTATCGATTAGTTTGTTAATGGCTTGTTCAAACAGCGATGAACAAACGACTCAGCCAGATAGTCTTGTACCAGTAGAAGTATCCATTCAATTACCTAATGAAAGCCTTGATATAAATGAGGAGATAACCTTAGGCGCGGTTGTGACGCATGGTGAAGAAGTGGTTGAAGATGCATATGAAGTCATTTTTGAGGTTTGGGAATCAGGAAATAAGGAAGATAGTGAAATGATTGAAGCTGAGCATGTAGGTTCTGGTCTCTATGAAAATACATATTCCTTCACAAACGAAGGTCTATATAATGTTCAAGCACATGTTACAGCAAGAGATATGCATGTAATGCCGACAAAGGAATTTACGGTCGGCTCCTTAACCGAGGAAGAGTTGGCTGAAATGTATCCTGATAACGAAGAAAGTGATGCAAGTCATGAAAATCATGAAGGCGATACAGAAGAACATGACGAAGACGACCATGAGCATCATCATTAATGGTTAATAATGGTTAATAATGGTTAATAATTTTAATAAATGTATGGGCTGGTGTGATTACGCACCAGCCTTTTTTCTTTCAAAAGTTTATATGTTTAATATTTTTATGTTCTCATATTTTCAAACCAAATACGAATGGAGGTACCTTTTCCGTGTTGACTAGTGATTTCAACCTTTCCTCCATGAGCTTCAATGATATCTCGGGCGATCGCCATCCCTAATCCTGTACCTTGAATATGTTCGGTATTGGTTCCACGATAATAGCGTTCAAAAATCTGCTCTAAATCCTCTGATTTTATTCCTTTTCCGTTATCTTCTATCACCATATAATCATCTGTTATCACTAAAGAAACTAGAACGTTAGCGTCATTATGAACAAAGGCATTTTGAATAAAATTGAGTAGGGCTCTTTTTAATAAATGTTTGTCAATAGACAGGTATACATTCTCTGCCTCACTAGAAAAAGATATCTCGTTACGGTCTTGAAAAGAGGGAGAGTTTAGGATATCAATGATCATCTCTCTGACAAATTTTTCAATATTCGTTTCTGTTACGCTCAACGGCATTTCTTGGTTTCGCAGTCGGATCGTCAAATTTAAATCGTCGAGTAAGTTTCTCATATAAATAGACTGTCTCTCAATAACCTCTGAGTATTCAAGTCGCTCATCTTTCGTTATATCGTGCTCTCGTAATAATTCTGCATAGCCTTGAATAGAAGACAATGGTGTTTTTAAATCATGAGTGACATTACTAATCCATTCATTCCTCATCTTCTCGAGCTTTGACTGGTCTTCTTCTTGTTTTTTTAGTGTGTTCGATAAATTATTAAGATTAGCAAAAACAGAATTGAAAATACCAGGTCGATTAGGGTGAAACTCATTAAACTGCCTTTGATTAAGCTGGGAAATCCTTTTGATTATAATGTGAACGGGTCTTGTAAGAATAGAACTAAAAAGAAGACCTATAGAAGCAGCAATGATGAAATTAACAATGACGATAATAAAAAAGGCTAGAGTCGCGTTTGAAAAAAAGGATTGCAAATCTATCGTAAATACAAATCTCCTTTCATCCGAAAACCGCATTCCGATAATGTAGCTATATTCCTCATAAGCACCTATAAAATAAGTGTTGAATTCATCATCCATATACTTATATTTATGAATAAGCTCTATCGGGCTGTAATTCATAGAAGCAGATTCTGGAGCATCAAAGGAGCTTATTACTTCTCCATTTTCATCGAGAATTTGAAGCCATGCACCAAAACCGATTAAAGCGTCCTGCCCTTGCTGACTAATAGTAGGTTGTCCATTTTCGAACATGAAATATTGACTAAATTCTCTTGTGAATGACTCGGCTCTGTCAGTTGAAATATCCTCTTCATCATTAAATCTCTGGTGAATAAGCATAGCCAATACAATCGAAGCGTTCACTACAAGAACAATAAAAACGATAGATAGTATTGAAAATATATAGCGTCCTGTTAACTTCCATTTCAACTGCTTTCACCTAACTTCCTAGAAATCGATATCCTAAACCTTTAACTGTTACTATATATTTAGGGTTAGAAGGAGTCTCTTCTATTTTTTCCCTTAGCCTTCTAATATGTACCATTAATGTATTATCGGCACCATAAAATTCTTCTCCCCATACAGCCTGAAAAAGAGTCTCTTTACTTAAAATCCGATTAGGGTTTCTTAAGAAGCAAGCCATCAATCCAACCTCTTTTGCTGTTAACTCTAAGGCTATATCATTCTTTTTAACTTCTGTTTCCTCTTTATTGATTGAAAATACTCCGACCTTTTTCGATGTGTTAGCCGGTGTTATTTGATCGACATCGACACTATAAAGACCTACTCTTCTTAATTGAGCCTTTACTCGGTAAGCAACTTCTTTAGGACTAAAAGGCTTTGTTACATAATCATCTCCGCCAATAGCTAATCCTAAAATTTTATCTACTTCCTCTGTTTTTGCAGACAGAAATAAAATGGGAATTTTAGATTCCTCCCGAATTTTTTTACACAGCTCATAGCCTTCCCCATCAGGAAGCATGACATCTAAGATAGCAAGATCTGGAGAGTGCTGCAAAAAAGCCTCCCAGCCTTCCTTAATCGTATTGGCTAGAATGATTTCCTCGAAGCCTTCCTTCTTTAGGGAGGTTTTAATTAAGGTGCATAAGTCTTTTTCATCATCAACAATTAGAATTTTTGGTTGCCCCATTTTCTCTCACCCTTCCGAATTCACGGTTTTATTATCTTTCTCTATAGTAACAGTTTCCATAAAGAGTATGTATCATTTAAGGATTTTGTAAGGTAAATGTGATTTTCGTTTAAGGATGGCTAGTTATAGTTAGTAATAAGGAAAGCGAGGGATTAGATATGGAAACATTATTATCGGTCAAAGAGGTTGGAAAAGTATATGGAAAAGGAACGAGCTCGTTTGACGCTTTGAGACATATATCATTTGACATTGACTATGGAGAGTTCGTGGGAGTGATGGGGCCATCTGGTTCAGGTAAATCTACGCTTCTAAATGTATTAGCGACGATTGATAAACCTTCATCAGGAGAAATTCACTTAGAGGAAAACAATTTAGTACAAATGAAGGAAGGGAAGTTAGCTGATTTTCGTAAGAAACATTTAGGCTTCATCTTCCAAGAGTATAATTTACTCGATTCATTAACTGTAAAAGAAAATATATTATTGCCATTAGCAATTGCCAAAAAGAAAGTGAAAGATATAGAAGAAACAATAGATAAAATCGTTAAAGCCTTTGGTATTGATTATATTATCGATCAATACCCTTATCAAATATCGGGAGGTCAAAAGCAAAGAGCAGCAGCGTGTCGTGCTTTAATAACAAACCCTAAATTAGTCTTCGCTGATGAACCAACGGGTGCATTAGATTCTAAATCTGCCAAAAGCCTATTAGAAACCCTTCGTTCTATGAATGATGATCATGAGACGACTATTATGATGGTGACGCATGATGCCTTTGCAGCAAGCTTTTGCCGTAGAATCCTGTTTTTGAAGGATGGAGAGATTTTTAAAGAAATTTTTAGGGGAAGTCAATCAAGAGAACAATTTTATCAAAGTATTTTAGAAGAATTAGCCCAAATGGGTGGTGGTGATAACCATGACACTGTTTAGCTTAGCCATAAAGAACATTCGTCGTAATTTAAAAAGCTATGGGCTTTATATAGGATCCACTATTTTCTCCATTAGCATTTACTTTACTTTTGTTACCTTAAAATATAGTGAGGACATTAGTGCATTATCAGAGTCTTCAAGACAAATAAGTAGCATGATGAATGCTTCATCCTTTGTATTACTTTTCTTTGTCTCTATTTTTATTATTTATTCTAATTCTTTCTTTTTAAAGAAGAGAAAGAAAGAAATGGCTTTATATTCTTTGATGGGAGTGCGAAAGCGTGTCATTGGCTGGCTACTTTTTTGGGAAAATATTGTTATTGGCTTATTGTCTCTAGTAGTTGGGGTAGCCGTTGGGTTTTTTGCGTCACAACTTTTATTAGCACTACTATTTGTTTTAATGGGCTTGGAGTTTTCTATAGTATTTGCTTTTTCTATAAGTGCTGTTGTTCATACAATGATGGTGTTTCTCGTAATATTCCTACTTACATCATTACAAGGCTATCTTATTATTTATCGGTTCCAGCTTATTGAATTATTTAATGCAGATAAAAAGGGAGAAGCTCCACCTAAAGCGCGATTCATTTCAGCTATTCTAGGAATCATAACGATTTCTTCTGGCTATTGGATAGCCATAGAAGACATTACGAGCTCGGAAGCTTGGAGGTTCTTTGGAATATCAACCCCTCTTGTCATTATAGGGTTAACGATATTAGGCTCCTATCTGATTTTTAATAGCGTACTTGTATATATTCTGCATGTCTTAAGAAAGCGAAAAACGTGGGCATGGAAAGGTCTTAATACTTGGACAACTGCTCAATTACTTCATCGTATAAGTGGTAACGCTAGAACTTTGACTATTATTGCGGCTTTAAGTGCTACAACTATTACGGCTGGTGGGGCTGTTTTTGGACTTTATTACAATGTGGAAAAAAACGTGCAAACATACACACCATTCACATTTATGTGGGAAGGAGAGGAAGAGGTCATCGATTCCTCTGACATTGTATTTCAAGATTCTATTGAAAGTAAAGCTGTACGAGTAAATGTTCAAGAGCAAGAAATGATGTTCCATCTTTTAGATTATAGTACTTTTGAAAAGTTGGCGGAGCAATTAAGTTGGAGTCATGTTGAAGAGCTGCCCCAAAACCAATTTCTATTAATTGATCCTTTTTATAATGAGGATACATCTCTAATCATTGATTCTGTCATGTTAGATGGAACTGTTTTTAGTGCTAATGATGTATACACAGATTATATAGTAAATATGGAAACGGTGGGTGGAGGAAGAGTCATCGTATTAAGTGACCAACAATATGAAGAGATAGCAGCTGAGGAAAGTGTATTTCAATTAGTAACGGTTGACGATTATAAAAATCATTTAGACCAATCTAATCTATTAGAGGCTAGTACAGAGAATTTTTCGAGTGCTGTCCAAAACTATAAAGATTCAATGGAAGCCAATGGATCGTTGCTTTTTGTTGGTAGTTTTTTAGGGCTTGTATTTTTAGTAGCAACGGGGAGTGTGATTTATTTTAAAGTGATGACGGAGGCAGAAGAGGACAAAGCGAAATATCAAATTCTTTATAAAATCGGTGTTACAAAAAAAGAACAGAGCAACAGTATTCGTCATCAAGTTGGGATGATATTTTTCGCTCCTTTATTTCTAGGGTTAATGCATGGTGCAATTGCGCTAATCGCTTTTTCCAATCTCTTGCAAATGAACCTCGTCGTACCTGTTCTTATATGGATGCTTGCTTACACGTTTATCTATGTCATTTATTATTTTGCCACCATGAGAAGCTATAAGAAAATGGTTTTATAATTTAAAGGAGGATTTAAAATGAAGAAATTCGCTATTTTATTAATGGTCGTTGTGTTTTTGTTTATTGGAGGTGTTGTCGTTTTAGCTACGGTCGATTTTAATCGATTAGGTAAAGACAACGTATATGTTCAAGTAACAGAACCAACTAATGTAGAGGAAACAGTATTAGAATCAGGAGAAGTTATGCAACGCTTTTGGTACGAAACATTTGCATATGATGAGAGTGGTGAAAGGGTAGAAGTTGAATTCTCTGCAGCAAAAGAACTTCGGGAAAATGCCTATTTAATGTTATATGTAAAGAATCAAAATGAAGTCACATCCTATGATGAAGTGATGTGGGAGGTTATTCCAGAGGCTGCACAAAATGAATTAACTGAAGATGAGTGATTGAACATTTATATGAATAAACTAAGTGGAGGGTAATCCTCCACTTAGTTGGTTATGTCTCTAACTATTTAAGAGAAGGAACCTTAGTTTCGTTCTTCTTTGATCTGAATATTCAGTAAATTACTATTTCTAGAGTTGCTTATTCTAGCGTAGTATAAAGGTGTATTTTTTCTCATGTGATTCATTATGTCGGTAATAATTTGTTCGGTTTTATAGTTGCCGTTTAAAAGATGTAATGGAATTGAGAATAATACTTCTTGTGCTAATCGCGGTGTAATGTTTGCTTGAAATAACTTCTCAGAAAGAATTTGATTCAAACGCTTATGTTTCATAAAGCGTTTAATAATGATTTTATCTAAATGTTGAATAAAATCATGTTTGTAGACTAAATAATTAAACATATTTGAAAGCTCCTAGTGCAATAGTTTTATCATACAACCTAATTTTCGCTAAAACGATTCGAACAGAAATAAGGTAAACTTCTAAAATTTGTTAGAAAACATAACATAAATAGATGTTAACGTATGTGAAGAAAATATTGTTATGAAAATCTAATGTTTTTATATATAAATTTCTTGACTTTTTTCATTATCACAAAGGAAAAAAACGAAAAAAGCTATCTTACAGCTAATATCTGTAAAATAACTTTTTAAACATATTAAGCTGGAAAATACTCAAGTCCTAGAATATGGTGAGCAAATAAAATGACGATAATCATTAAAACGACACCAATAAATAATCCCTTTATCGCCTCTTGTATCGAACGATCTCTTTTTACCTTGGTCATCTCTTCCTTCAGTCTCCTTTCGATTAAATGTTCTCAAATGAAAGAAGAAAGAGATAAATTGTGTACTCTGGAATTTCAAAACAAGCATTAAATAATGATGAAAAATAATAGGGATGAAAGAATTCAGGTAAAGAGTGTTTATGTTTAGTATGAGAGCACATAAGAATAATGCATAACTAAAAAATAATTTTATAGCGGATAGCGGTTCAAGCTGAGTTAAAGCTAAGTTTTGTTCAATGTATTGGTTTGATTCAATGAGATTATGAAGATGTACACTGGTTGAATCATGATGCTCTAAAGGTAAGTGAGATATAAAAAGAAGATGATAGATTAATACTAATGAACTAAATAAAGTGTTCATTTAGTTTCCCTTCTCTCGATAAAATAGAATTAGTTGACATGTCACCAAACAAATCATATAATTATCTCGGATTCAAGATAATTTTCCAATGGAAAGGTTTTGAGTAAGATGACTAAAAATTTTCACGATGAAGATTATGATTTATCGTTAAAACTTTTTATTGTGTTACTTCGTTCTAGTCGATCTGTCGCAGACTATATTGAAGAAGATATTAAAAATTATCATTTAAATAAGACGGAATTTGCTGTTTTGGAATTATTATATCATAAGGGAGAACAGCCTATTCAACAAATTGGAAAAAAAGTTCTTCTATCTAGTGGGTCTATTACTTATGTAGTAGATAAGTTAGAAAAAAAGGAACTAATCGTTAGGCGTTTGTCTGAAAAGGATCGAAGAGTTACCTATGCTGTTATAACGGAAAAGGGAAAACATTTTATGGCTGAAATATTTCCAAAGAACCGTGAAACCATTCATCAACTATTAAGTCCATTGAGTGATGAACAAAAGAAAATGATGATTGATACATTAAAAATAATAGGGTATCGAGCAGACCAATTACAACAGAAATAAAAAAAGATTTTATAATCTTTTTTTTAGATAATTATCTTGAATTCAAGACATTATACACTCATGATAATGCTATAAATTCAGAGCATATTAATGATTAAGAAAGAAGGAGATTAAATTGAAAATAACAAAAGGTATTCATCATATTACGGCTATAGTAGGAGAACCACAAGAAAATGTTGATTTTTATGCTGGAGTTCTAGGTCTTCGTTTAATAAAAAAGACGGTTAATTTCGATGATCCAGGAACATATCATTTATATTTCGGAGATGAACAAGGGAAACCAGGAACGATTATGACTTTTTTTAATTGGGTTGGAGCTTATCAAGGAGAGATAGGCTCGGGACAAGTTGGTGTCACACAATTTGTTGTACCTAAAAATTCTTTCGGCTTTTGGAAAACACGTTTAAAAACATATGAAGTTGATTTCACCGAAAAGAAAAGATTTAATGAAGAATATCTGCAATTTTCAGACCCTCATGGATTAAAGCTAGAGCTTGTCGAAAGAGAAGAGGGTGAAAAAAGCTCCTGGAGCTTTAATGGAGTTACACCAGATTTCGCTATTAAAGGTTTTGGTGGAGCCACATTATTATCAGCTGAGCCGGAACAAACCGTTCAATTGCTATCAGAAATGATGGGATTACAAGTAATAGGAGAGGATAATGGTTGGATAAGGTTAAAAGCGCAAGGACCTATCGGAAATATAATTGATGTTAATACACACGTCGTTCGAAAAGGACAATTAGGGGTAGGGACTGTTCACCATATTGCTTGGCGTGCTACTGACGACCAAGACCAATTAGATTGGCAAAAATTACTGAAGGACCAGGGGTATGCTGTGACACCTGTTCAAGACAGAAACTACTTCAATGCTATTTATTTTAGAGAGCATGGAGAATTATTATTTGAAATAGCTACAGACCCACCTGGGTTTACACATGATGAGGAATTACAAGATCTGGGATCTCAATTAATGCTCCCTCCACAGTACGAGCCACATCGTGCAAAGATAGAAAGGGTTTTACTTCCTTTTCAAGTTAGAGAAGACAAACTGTAATAAGGAGATGAAGGTTGATGATTACGATTGAGTCTAAAAACTTAACGGAAAGAGAGAATTATAAATTATTAATCGGAAGTGTTATTCCTAGACCGATTGCCTTTGTCACATCCCTTTCTAAACAAGGGGTGTTAAATGGAGCACCCTTTAGTTATTTTACGATTATTTCCTCTGCCCCTCCTAGAATATTATTATCTATAGCTAGAAGGGAAGGAGAGATGAAGGATACGACAGCTAATATTTTGTATAAAAAGGAGTTTGTCGTTCATACAGTTGATGAAGCGAATGTTAATGAAATTAATTTAAGCGCCAAGAGCTTACCCCATAATGAGAGCGAAATAGAGGAAATAGGTATGTCGACTATTAAAAGTCATCTTGTTGATGTTCCAGCTGTAACACAATCTAAAATTCGTTTTGAATGTCTATTAGATCAACATATACCATTAGAAGATGAGCAAGGCTTTATGAATGCAGATTTAATCATTGGTAGGGTGATTTGTTATCATATTGAAAATCAGCTATATGATGATGGGAAAATTATTCAAGATAAATGGGAAGCTGTCTCTAGACTAGCGGGACACGATTATGCACGGATAGGAGAAGTATTTACTTTAACCAGGCCCAAATAACGGATTCTTCTAATTACCTTACTGCAATAACTAAGCAGGCTAGAAAGTGGAAACTTTTTAACCCTGCTTTTTTGTATGTTGAATAAATATTAGATTTCCAGAAAAAACTAAGTGGAGATATTTCGATAAAGGTGGTTCTAGACATGAAAGTAAACAGAATTTCTTTCGTCCTCTTAGTATTGATGCTAATTATGACTTTATTGAATAATGAAAATAACTTATTTACTGTTTATGCAGAACAGTCACAAGAGCATTCCTTTTTTCAGACAGACTCAGATGCTGGAAAATTAACGATTCGTTATTTTAATTTAGAAGATAGCCACAAATCAGGTGATGCTATTTTAATTAAAGGTCCAGAAGGAGATACGATGTTAATTGATTCTGGAACGTTTGCAGTAGGAGACCAATTAAGTGAATATTTAGCTCAGCTTCAAGTCCATTCACTAGATTATAGTGTAGCTTCGCATCCCCATCACGATCATATTGGTGGTTATCAGAAACTAATAGGGAACATACCTATTAGGCAATTTTTACTACCTGATATACCAGCATTAACAGAAGCTAATAAGAAGCTTCAACAATTATTAGCAGAGCACCAACTACATATCGAGTATATCAAAAAGAACGATCAATTTAAGCTCGGAGAAGAAGTATTTATAGAGGTGTTACATCCTGGACCACTGGAATCAAAAGGAAAGTGGTCAACAAAGGAAATAAATGAATCTGCGCTCGTATTAAAGGTAAGCTATCGTAATCATAGCTTTTTATTAGCGAGTGATATATATAAAGCTACAGAAAAACAGTTAATAGAAGAATATGGAGATCAATTAAAGGTAGATTTTTTGCATATTCCACACCATGGTCATCAAACATCTTCATCAAAAACGTTTATCAAACAAGTTTCACCAAAATATGCTGTGATTAGCTCTAATCGCTCTAAATGGAAAAAGGTGAATCAAATGTATCAGTCAGAAGGAGTAAAAACCTATATTACAGAGCGTGATGGCCATATTAAGATTACTTCTGATGGGCAAGAATTTGATATTAGTGGATCGTTAAAATAGTTATCTGATTAGCAAGACTGGGACAAAGTGGGTAGATAAAATGAAACTTTCCAAAAGGAAGCGGATTTATACAGATGAGAGTTTCTATGCAACTCAATTGCTTTTAGTCCCAGTTCCTTATATTTGCCTGTACATATTAAGCTAGAAGCTTAAGACTATACATTTAAATGGTTGTTTTTTCTTTCTTCTATAAATGTTAAAGATTTCTATAAAAGATTGAAAAATAACTTAATTTATAATTGACAATGATTCTCATTCTAAGTTATAGTGTTATTGAACATTTTCATTTCTATGTAAAAAGGGAAGAGGGCGATTTATATAAGTGGAAATGAACATTGATTTTATTAATTTATAGGCTTTATTTGTTACTCGTCATAAAAAAGACGAGTTTTATTAGCGCACCAATTGAGAATGATAATCACAATCGTATAAGAATGATTGTTTTTATTTTTTCTTTAATTGAGAATAATAATCAATATTAATTAAAAAGGAGTGCAATGTTAGAAATGAAAAAGATAAATATTACAAAACCAGGGGTGCTACTTTTATTCATGGTGACCCTCTTGCTCATGCTCCCAATGTATGCGGTAGCAAACACCAATCTTGAAGACGGTGAGTACTCGATTGGGTATACGGTCTTACATTCTGATAATGATTCTGCTTCAATTGCTAATGATTATTGGGTAAAACCAGCCAAAATTGTCGTTAATAACGGAAATATGGTAGCTCAAATGACGTTAAATAATAGCTCTTGGATTACAGAATTTAAAGTACATAATCAAGATGTTCAAGTGTTAAGTACCGACCAAGCTAATGATAAAAGGGTCGTCCAATTTCCTATTGATAGTTTTTCAACATTAAGTGCGCAAATACACGTTATTGTTGAAGACATTGACTATGACCATGGATATACTGTTCGTTTTTCTTTTGATGAGAGTAGTTTGAAAACTATTCAGTTAGCAGAAGGTGGAGAGCAGGAACAATCTTCCTCCAATAACTCACAGAGTGCAGGAACAACTACAAACTCTAGTAATAATAATCAAGTTGAAAATCCACAAACGAATGATTCAACGATGCCAATAGTATTTATTACCTTATTTATTTTGTCGGCTTTTTATTTAGTTAAACAATGGAAATCAAGAGAAGCATAAAAGAGAGGGAGGATGTTATTTTGAAAAAGAAATGGCAAAAATTAATCGCAATACTTTCTATTATTCTATTAGTCATAACAAATGCTCTACCAACTATTACATTGGCAAATGAATCAGAGGATACTTTGCTAGATGGTGAATATACGATTGGATTTACTGTTTTAAAGAATAATACAAACGAAACATCTTATATGGATCAATTCACAAAAAGTCCAGCTACTTTGACGGTAGATGGGGATTCATTATTAGTTGATGTGACACTGAATAATAGTGATTGGATTAAGCTTTTTCAGACTGACCAAAACGGTAGCTTAGTAGATACAGAAGTGGTGTCAGAGGACACAGAGAACGATACTCGAGTCGTTCGGTTTCCAATAAATGGTACAAATGACACGGTTAATGCCTATACACACGTAGTAGTTCCGATGATTAATTATGACAACTATTACCAAGTTCAAATAGATTTTCACCCAGAGAGCTTAACACCAGTAAATGTGGTAGATGAGGAAGAAGCTCCGGAAGAAAATGATGGAGGCGAGGAAATAGAGTCTCCAGAAGAAAATGACGGAGGCGAGGAAACAGAGTCTCCAGAAGAAAATAACGGAGGCGAGGAAACAGAAGCTCCGGAAGAAAATGACGGAGGCGAGGAAACAGAAGCACCGGAAGAAAATGACGGAGGCGAGGAAACAGAAGCTCCAGAAGAAAATGACGGAACCGAGGGGCCAGGTAATTCAGAAGAAGAGTCGTCAATTGAGAATGGTACTTATTGGATTGAATTTTCAGCTCTTCATGCATTAGAGGATAGACCTTCTTCAATGAGTAGATATTTAACAAACCCAGCAACATTAATAGTTGAGGACGGTAAAAATTATCTTCTATTACATGTCATCGATGAAGAGAATCATATAACAGACATTCGTTTGCAATTAAATGATGATTTGATAACGGGGGAACAGAAAGAAATAGAGGAAGAGCTTTATCTTCAATATGAAATCGGAAGTTTAAATGAAGCCACTTTAGCAGAGGTTGATATGAGAGTGGTTATGCCAAATGGTTCCATTTATGAAAATACTCAACGTTTTAGATTAGCCTTTGACCTGGATACAATGGAAGAAAGAGTGATAGAGAGTGGGACTGAAGAAGGTTTATCATTAGAGAATGGCCTTTATACGATCGCATTCCATGCAAAGCATGCTACAGCAGATAGTGATTCTTCTATGCAAAGGTATTTAGAGAGCCCGATGATCCTGGAAGTAAATGATGAAGGCATGGATTTATTTCTTACCATAAAAGAACAACCGGGAAGTCATATTACAGATATTCGCTTAGAGACAGACCGAGGGCTTCAAAGTGGTCTAGTATTGAATGAGAATGAAGCTGAATTAGAAAGAACCGTGAAATATACGCTTAATACTCTACCTACAGAGTTAAATGCAGAAGTAGATATGTTTGTTCCAGCTATGAATTATCGAAATACACAACAATTCCGACTCGTTTTTGATTTTGATAGTGTATTAGAATATGAGGGTGAAACACCAGAAACACCAGAAACACCAGAAACACCGGAAACACCGGAAACACCGGAAACACCGGAAAATCCAACTGACCCTGAGCTCGAATTGCCTATTACTCTAGAAGATGGGTTATATTCACTTGATTTTACCGTTTTAAAAAATAATTCAGATGAAGCTTCAGTGATGGATCAATATATGGAGAAACCAGCACATCTTTTAGTGAGAGAGAATCAGTATAAAGTGAATTTAACATTAAAAGAAAGTGATTGGATTGTCCTTTTTCAGACAGAGCAGAATGGAATTTTAGAAGATGCAGAGGTCATTGAGCATGATGAGGAACAAAATACTCGTGTCGTTCAATTTGACTTAGAAAACTTGAATAACAAGGTTGAAGCTTTTACACAAGTTGTTATACCGGAACTTCAATATAACCATTCTTATGAAGTGCAGATAGAATTCGATTTAAGCACATTAGTAGATGAAGAAGGTAATGAAGTAGAACCACCAATCGACGGAGAGCCAAATCCAAATCCTGGTCCGAACCCGAACCCAAATCCTGGCCCTACTCCTACCCCAGGAATTGATGATGAAGAAGACCAGTCGCTAGATGGAGAGTATTGGATCGATTTTACTGTTCATAAAAACAACAGTACTGATGTATCTGTTATGGATGATTATGTGAGAAAGCCTGCAAAATTAAGCATAGAAGATGAAGAAATGTACGTTTTTATGACGTTGACGAATAGTGAGTGGATTAAAGTCTTCCAAACAGAACAAGATGGTTCATATGCAGATGCTGAAGTAATCTCTGTTGATTTAGAAAATGATACTAGAGAAGTGCAATTTCTAATAAAAGACCTTGATGAGCCACTTAATGGATATACAGAGGTCTATTTTGAAGAACCATTTTTATACGATGGAAAGTATGAAGTTCAATTTGTGTTCGATTCTAATAGCTTGGAGCGAATTGAGGGAAATCCTAATCACCCTGGAAACGGAAATGGAAATGGTAATGGTCAATCAGACAATGACGATACTACAAATGATAACCATACAAACGATGATGATAAAGATTCTGGAGACGGTTTAAGCTATGACCGTAATGGTGATAAAACGAAAGAGCAGCGAAGCACACAGGAAAACAAGGTTGAAAATGCCAAAACGTCAGATGTCACAAACTGGTTAATGGTTATGACTCTTATCCTATCATTAATAGGTTCCAGTTATTTCTTAATTAGAAAGTACAAACTAGGGACGTTATAGAATATAGTCTTGGTACTCGTAAAAAGGAGTATCAAGACTTCCTCTATTTAAAGTATAAATAAGGAGGAGATAAGGTTGAAGTACATACTAAAGAGAATGCTTTTATTAACCTCATTATTAATCATTCATTTGTCGTTGATAGGCTGTAGTGAAGAAGACACTATTCCAAATAATACAGAAGTCTCTTCAAAGTCAGAGACTGTCCATGAGATAGATGAACGAATTATCTCTACAACGGTTGCAGCAACAGAAATTTTTGCCGCTTTAGAGATCGATTTAATAGGGGTTCCTACAAGCTATAAGGAATTACCCGAACGATATCAGGGGGTGGAAGAGGTTGGAAATCCTATGAGTCCCGATATGGAGCTTATGAAAGTGTTAAATCCTACAGATGTTTATTCTGTCACTACACTAGAAACAGATTTAAAAGAACCATTTGAACGTATTGATTTAGAAGCAACCTTTTTAGATTTTCAAAGCTTAGACAGCATGTTAGCAGAAATCGTTCAAATAGGGGATAAATACGATCGTAAAAATCAAGCTGATCAAATCGTTGATTCTATTCAATATAAATTAGAAGAAATAGAAAAGGAAATAGAACATTATGACTCACCGTCTGTTTTAATTTTGTTGGGAGTACCTGGAAGTTATTTAGTGGCGACAGAGCATTCCTATATTGGTGACTTAGTTAAAAGAGCTGGTGGAGTGAATATTGTAGAAGGTGAGAGTGTAGAGTACTTAGCCTCAAATACAGAATATCTCCAACAGTCAAATCCGAATGTCATTCTCCGAGCGGCACACGGCATGCCTGAAGAGGTAGTGGAAATGTTTGATGAAAAATTTGCTACAGATGATATTTGGCAGCACTTTGATGCTGTAAAAAATGAGCGTGTATATGACTTAGATGAGCAATTATTTCCTACTACAGGAAATTTAGCGGTTGTTGAAGCGATGGAGCAGTTGGTCAGCATGCTTTATAAAGGAAATGATTGAAACGGAAGGGAAAAATCATGAAGAAAAAAGTCATTAGCTATGTAACGGTTTGCTTCCTGTTAATCATGGTTCTAATCATCTCAACAACGACGGGTAGTATTCAACTAGGTTTCTTAGATTTGATACAAGGATTAATTACAGGTAATAATGAGGAAGTCAGAGTTATTCAGGACCTTCGGTTTCCTCGGATTATTATCGCTATTTTTGCAGGAGCCGCTTTAGCCGTAGCAGGAGCATTATTTCAAGCAGTTATGAGGAATCCACTTGCTGATGCAGGGATTATTGGGATATCTTCTGGAGCAGGATTTACCTCTATCCTAGCAATTAGCTTTTTCCCAACGCTCTATTTTTGGTCGCCTCTTTTTGCCTTTATGGGTGGAGCACTAGCCTGTTTTTTAGTGTATAGTTTATCCTGGAAGTCAGGATTAAGCCCAGTCCGCCTCATTTTGGTAGGAGTGGCGATTAATGCTGTTTTTAGTGGATTAGGTGAAACTTTTAATTATCGGGGCTCTTATACAGTGACAAGTATCAGTCCTACCACTACCTCGACTTTATCGATGAAATCCTGGCAGGATGTAGAGATGATGTTGATTTTTAGTATAATTGGATTAGCTTTGGCCTTTTTATTGGCTAAATCCTGTAATTTATTAGTTTTACAAGATAAAACAACACGAAACCTCGGAGTTTCTGTCACAAAGTTAAGAATCATTGTTTCAGCTGTTGCGGTATTACTTGCAGCCGTCTCTACAGCGATTGCTGGTTTAATTGCTTTTATCGGATTACTAGTCCCACACATCGCTAGAAGATTAGTAGGAACCGAGCATAAAGTCTTGTTACCTTTTACTGCATTAGCGGGGGGTTTATTATTGTTATTGGCTGATACGCTTGGTAGAACACTCATTGCCCCAAATGAGATTCCTGCTTCTATTATCATGTCTATTATTGGTGGACCATTTTTAATTTTTCTGTTAAGAAGGGGGGACAAGTAAATGGAGATGAAAGAGCTGACATTTTCTTATCAAAAAGGGTTGAACATTATTGAACAATTCACCTCTAGTATTCAGTCTAAAAAAGTAACGACCATTATAGGACCAAATGGTTCTGGAAAGTCGACTTTATTGCAACTATTATCTCGAAACTTGAAAAGTAAAAGCGGGGAAGTCATTCTTAATGGAAAACAAATTCAATCCTATTCTTCTAAGGATTTCGCTAAAAAGCTAGCAATGGTCCATCAACATAATGAAGCACCCTATGATATGACAGTGGAAAAGCTAGTTAGCTATGGTAGAACTCCATATAAACAGCTTCTTTCTTCTAATGAAGAGGCAGACCAGGAAGCGATTAATTGGGCCATACAATGTACAAATTTAACTACGAAAAGACAATCAACTCTTGAAGAGCTTTCGGGAGGGGAAAGACAAAGAGCTTGGATTGCCATGTCGCTAGCACAAAAAACACCGATATTGTTTTTAGATGAACCGACTACATATTTAGATTTGTACCACCAGCTTGAAATTTTAGAACTAGTAAAGCAGTTAAACCAAAAACATGGAATAACCATCGTTATGGTTTTGCATGATATGAACCAAGCGATTCGTTATAGTGATCACATTATGGTAATGAAACAGGGGAAAAAGGTCATGGAAGGAACGCCTAGCGGGGTTATTACAAGGGAAATGATACGAGAGGTATATGGAGTAGAGGCTCAGGTAATCGTTGATCAGACATATGGTCTGCATGTTCTGCCAGTCGCCTTACCATCAAATATTTAAATGGTTAAAAGGGGGGATTATAAAATGAGTAAAAAAAATAATAATCCTATAAAATGGGTAATCCAAAAAGGTATGACTGTCTTATGTGCCCTTGTATTTGTTTTTTCCTTCTATTATTTGAGTGATATCTTTTTTGATTATTATCAGAATCGCCAAGTGTTAGCTGATATTCAGGAAGTATATGAACCGAGGGATCATGATAAAGACTTTAATAACAATGAAAATTTACGTAAATCCTTTGACCCACTATTAGCGATTAATAAAGATATTGTTGGTTGGATATCTATAGATAACACGAGAATCGATTATCCGATATTACAGTCAAATGATAATGACTACTATTTAAATCGTAATTACTTATTAGAGGAATCTCGTGCAGGCTCTATTTTCATGGATTTTAGAAATGATATATCTGAATTGGGGCTACATACGATTTTATATGGGCATAGAATGAAGGATGGAACGATGTTTGCTGATTTAAAAAAATACCTTCAGCAAGATTATTATGAAGAGAATCGCTATTTTTATTTTGATACTCTCTATGATAGCTATGAAATTGAAATATTCTCTGCATATACGACCACAACCGATTTCTATTATATTGAGACTAATTTTGAGGATCAGAGTAACTATTTGCATTTTATAGAAGAAATTCAAGCAAAATCGATGATAAAATCAGAGGTTACAGTGGAAGAGAATGAGCAAATTATTACACTTTCTACTTGTGATTATGCACTTAATCGAGACCAAGGGAGACTCGTTGTTCATGGGAAAATCGTTCCTTCTTCATAAAAATTTCAACTAGAAAATAAATGATAATTAAAAGAAAGTGAAAGGAAATAGAAATCTACAAATTTAAACAGGAGCTTCCTTTTTATCATAAGAAGGAAGCTCCTGTTTTTATTATAAAAGTTTTACTACATGAGTGAATTTCATCATTGCTCTATAAGTGAATGAAACCGAACAATTATGAAAAAAAAATGTCCTGAATGCTCATGAATTCACTTGTTGATTGAAACGGTAGGTAGTGACTCCCAAAGGATGAGCGCAGTGTGAAGATCCACTCTGACGAAGCTCTGCGTAGTCAGAGTTAGCTGAAGACAAGCCCTTGGGAAAGCATCTACCTAAAGTGAAAATCAAAATCTAATCGTTCTGTTTTCATTATAAGATAGTAATGATGAAATGGATTCACATAAACTAATAAAATAGCTATTGTGAGAGGATAACCCCTTATTGTGCTTGTAAATTTGTATCAAGTGGAGTAAGAGGATTACGAGTTACTTTTACATCATAGAAGGAAATATCATTTTCAAGTATATAATCTGGAATTTCTCTTTTTTTATGAGAGTCTTTAAAAGCATCGCTTTGAGTCCAATTTTTGAAATCATCTTTAGAATTCCAACGAGTTACGACACTTACTTCATCATAATCTCTTTTGTTTTGCGTCATCATGACCTCTAATCCTAAAAAACCATCCATAAATTCAACCTTACCTACTTTGTTAAAGCGTTCTACTAACTTCTCTCCATACCCTTTTTTTAGCTTCGATTTGTTTGTTACAATGACCATTTTATTTCCTCCTTTTGGAATATGTTTATAAAACATAAGCAAATGCTTAGATGTTTACTTTTTGTTTTCCTTTAATAGGGATAATGAGTGGATATCCCTCTTCATATTTCACTTTTGCCTCTATATCGTATATGTCCTTTAAAAATGAAGAAGTGAGTAGCTCCTTGGGCTTACCAGCTTGGGCGATGACTCCGTTTTTCATAACGACCAGATAATCACAGTAAGATGCAGCTTGTTGTAGCTCATGTAAAACCATCACAATTGTCATCTTCTCTTCTCTATTAATCGTTTCCACTAACTCCATAACTTCAATTTGATGAGTAATATCAAGAAAAGTAGTAGGTTCATCTAATAACAAAATAGGTGCTTTTTGAACTAACGCTAAGGCAATTCGGACTTTTTGCTGCTCACCTCCAGATAAAGTATGAAACATTCGATTGGTAAAGTGTTCGGTATTGGTTAATCGTAATGCCCATTCAACAATTTGCTCATCCTGTTGATAAGAATTGGACCGGAAGTAACCTTTATAGGGAGAACGCCCAAATTGAACAAGCTCTTTAACCGTAATATTAGGCAGTGAGCTCTTAGCTTGTGGCATCATTGCTAAAGTTTGGGCTAATTCCTTTCCTTTATAATCTTTAATAGATTTCTCATCAATGACAATGGAACCATCATCTGGCTTTTGTAGGTTAGACAGAATTCTGAGCAATGTAGATTTTCCAGAACCGTTTGGACCAACGATTCCAGTGATTTTACCCTCTGGTATAGATGCACTAATTTTGTTTAAGGAGAAATGACCAATTTCTAATGAAATATTACTTGTATAAAGTGCTTGTTTCATCATTGCATCCCCCGTTTTTTTAGCAAGTATAAAAAGAATGGTGCCCCAACAGCGGCTAATAATATTCCGACTGGCAATTCAACTGGGTCAAACCAAGTCCGTGCTATAGTATCGGCAAAAACAACTAAGCATGCCCCGTAAAGAGCTGAAAGTGGGAGGAGAAAACGGTAATCCTCTCCAATCATTAAACGGATTGCATGTGGTACGACAAGGCCAACAAACCCAATTAAACCTGCGACACTAACCGCTGCTCCGGCTAAAAAAGCAGCGAGTGTAATGAGTAAAAATCTTTGCCATTCTACTTTTTCTCCTAGTAGTTTGGCAGAATCATCTCCTAATAAAAGCAAGTTTGCTGGTCTTATAGCCAAAAGTGATAGTATAAGACCTATTAATGCATAGGGGGCCATAAATTCGAGGTGAAACCAGCTACGACCATTTAATCCTCCGGAGAGCCAAGGTAGTACTGATTGAACTCGGTCACTATAAAGAATCATCATGCCGTTTTGCATGGCGCCTAATAAGGCATTAATGGCGACTCCAGCTAAAATGATTTTTAAAGGAGAAGCTCCTTTATCCCAAGCTAAAACGTATATAATAATGGCTGTAACAAAAGCTCCGATAAAAGCAGATATCGGTAATAAGTAGCTTAAATGAGGGAGCATAAGCATGGTTATACTCGCCATTAGGCCACCACCTGCTGTTACACCAATAATGCCCGGATCAGCTAATGGGTTTTTCATGACACCTTGCAGTAAAGAGCCACTTACGGCTAAACAGGCTCCTACTAATAGACCTATTAAAATTCTTGGTAATCTTAAATCAACAATGATCGTTTCATGAATGATTTCGCCTTTTCCATTGATTACATTCCAAATATCACTTATCCCAAGAGAAACAGAACCATAAGTAATAGCAAAAATGGAAACGAGTATAATCAATACTGGCGAAAGGCAAATAAGCCATCTTCTTCTCTTTTTTCTTAATGTAATATCCATCATTTAGTTTGTGCAGTTTGAAATAACTCAACTAAAAGATCTAAGGCATCTGTTACTCTTGTACCAGGGTTTGTTCCAAAAAGGTCGGATGGTAAAACTTCAATACGACCTTCCTTCACCGCCTCCAGTTGATTCCAAGCTGGATTTTGCTCCATTTCTTTGATGAATCCTTCTCTTACTTCTTCAGGATTTCCATGACTCATTAGAAGTACATAATCTGGATTCGCTTCAATAATGCGTTCTGCATTAATTTGAGCGTATTGTGGATAAGCTTCTAATTGTTTAAAATCACTAGCGATATTCTCGCCACCCGCCCATTCAATCAGGTTGCCGCTTAAGGAATTAGGCAGAGCGGCCATATATGTACCTGGTGCACCATAAATGAGAAGGACACGAGTGTGATTTTGTTCAGTATTTTGCTTTAAAGCTTCGATATATTGGTCTATTTCTAATAATAGTTCTTCAGCTTTCGTTTCTTTTTGAAGCATTTGACCAAATAATTGAATTTGCCTTTTGATATCATCTACCGAATGAGCTTCACTCAATACAAACTTAGCACCTAGGCTCTCAATATTAGGTATATCTTTACTATTCATTTGTGAATTTCCTAAAACTACCTCTGGTTGAACTAAGGTGATTTTTTCTAAATCGATTTCATGTGTTGATCCTACTTGCTCTATATCATGAACATCGTAATCTGAAGGTGAATATGTAGAGCTAGGCTTTCCAATTAATTCAGCCCCTAATGCATAAATAATATCCATTTCACCGTTACTAAGTGCAGCGATTCTTTCTGGAGGTTGATTAAATGAATGCTGTTGCTCAGCAAAGTCGGTAATCGTATAAACATTTTCACTCGATTCCGAATGGGTTTGTTGAATGTTTGCAGGGGCATCTGATTGACAGGCTCCCAAAAGTAGCACGGTGATTAGAAAACAAGAATAATAGATATAGCGCAAGGGGGTACCTCCTTATGGTTGAATTAAATGATAATGAATATCACTATCAATATAAGTTAAATGATAATGAATATCATTATTACTGTCAAGATCAGATTCACAATATATTTTTAAAAATCATTCATTTTTAAAATTGAGTGAATTTCATCATTGCTCTATAAGTGAATAAAACCAAACATTCATTATAAAAATGTCTTGAATGTTTGCGAATTGATTCGTTGATTGTAACGGAAGGTAGTGACTCCCGAAGGATGAGCGCCGTTTGAAGATCCACTCTGACGAAGCACTGCGTAGTCAGAGTTAGCTGAAGACAAGCCCTTGGGAAAGCATCTACCTAAAGTGAAAATCAAGAACCTATTCATTCCGTTTTCATTAAAAGGTGGGAGAACGAAAGTCTATTTAGTATAGGTAGGGAATTTTTTTTGAAAACTTTTTTTACTTTTTTCAATAATGTGATTGTCATGATTGAGAACGAACAAAAACCTTTCTGAATAACGGTAAACGCATTCTTAGCTGACGAATTTTATTTAATGTGGTAGGATCAGCTTAATGAGAAAAAGGAGGAATTTGGTATGTCTGTTGGAGTTTTAGCACATTTGTTTGGTCAAAAGCCTTACAAGGAATTAGCAGAAGATGTAGCATCAAAAGGGTTTAATCATATTCAGCTAGCCTTATGGAAAGCGGTTGCAGATTATGATTTTACAAAGCCAGGAAAGTTAAACCCTGGATTGGCTAAAGATATGGCGAAGCAATTTGCTAAGAATAATGTATCTGTATCTGTTTTTGCTTGTTATCTTCATTTTTTTGAGAAAGATAAAGATCTTCATAAGGAAAATTTAGAGCGTTTTAAAGAGCTAATACGTTATGCAAGATATTTTGGGCATCCTGTTGTCGCAGCAGAAGTTGGAAAAAGTGAAGATGGAAAGTTTCATCAAGATGATTGGGACCGTCTTAAATCAGCCTTAGAAGAACTGGCAGAAGAAGCCAAAAAATGGGGAACAGGAATTGCGATCGAACCTGCTCATGGACACTTAATTGGAACAGCAAGAGAATTGAAACTGATGTTAGATAAAATAGATGCAAGTAATATTGGGGTTGTATTAGATCCGGGTAATTTAATGACAGAAGAAAATTTCCATCGTCAGGATGAAGTCATTGAAGAAGCTTTTGAACTTTTAGGAGATAAGATTGTTGCTTGCCATGCAAAGGATCGCTACTTTGATCAAGATGGTAAGCTGGCAGTTACTCCAGCGGGTTTGGGAGAAATGAATTATGAATTGTATTTAAAGCTTTTACATCAGTATAAGCCTCATTGCGAGATTATCATGGAAGAAGCATCACCAGAAAGAATGCTAGCATCAAAGGAATATATTGAAAAAATTAGAGAAAAAGTAATGTTATAGAAGATGCTAGTATAACTAGTTTTTAAGATGCGAGGGACAAAACGAAATAGCTCAAAGTTGTTCCGGCATGGTCACTTCATCATTGCTAGGTTGCGTATTTCATAGAGAATCTTCAAATTTAAAAGGACCTTCCTACTTTTAATAAAGAGGAGGGTCTTTTTGTTGTTAGAAAATGGACTTTTAGAAAGGTATATATGAGAAGTGAACGACATTAGCAGTCAAGAATAAACATTTTGTACAAGGTTTTGCTATAATATGAACAAGAAGACGAACCTATTAAAGGAGATTAATAAATGAATCCATTAAAATTCATTTTTTCCGCTTTAGTTCCATTAGTTTTTATATTCTCCGCTTGTCAGTCAGAAGAAGTACAAGAGGAAAGAAAGCTTGATTCGGATGAACAAATAGAATCTGTCACCACAGTGTATTCTGAGCAAAGTGAAATTTTAGAAGAAGATGCTACTGAAACCGAGGAAGTAATGGAAACGACGATAACGATTGGTTCAATAGGAGATATTTTACTCCATGAACGAGCTTATATATTAGCTGAGACAGAAGATGGATATGATTTTACTCCTATGCTAGATGAAGTGGGAGATTTAATAAAGGCTCCCGATTTTATGATGGCGAATCAAGAATCTATCCCAGGCGGCGTTGATATTGGATTATCCACATATCCCTCCTTTAATAGCCCACAAGAGATCGTTCGTGACCTTCATTACTATGGAGTAGATATGTTTATAGGAGCTAATAACCATACTTTAGACCGAGGGATGAAGGCGGTCGAATCGGCCCTAGATTATTATGATGAGCTGGGTGTTGATTACGTAGGCATTTATAGAGATACAGAGGATCGGAATAAGGATAGAATTGTAGAGGTAGAAGGGATAACGATAGGTGTTCTAGCTTATACATACGGAACAAACGGAATACCACTTCCAGAGAATAATCCTGATGTAGTAGCTCTCATTGAGGAAGAACGAATGAAAAAAGAGATTGAAAGCCTTCGTTCGTCCGTGGATGTATTAGTTGTCCACATGCATTGGGGAGATGAATATGCCAGAGTGCCGAACGACGAACAAATTAGACTAAGTAATATGCTATCAGAGCAAGGCGTTGATGTCATTTTCGGTCATCACCCTCATGTTATTCAACCGATTGAAATGATAGAGCAGGAAAATCACAAAACAGTGGTATTTTATTCTTTAGGAAACTTCTATTCTGGACAGGAATTTGATTTTACTGATTTAGGTGGTGTTGCTACGATAGATATCATCAAAAGTCAGGTGGGTGAAGAAGAAGAAATTACACTAGATAACCCATTAATTGAACCGACACTTGTACTACGGTCAGAAAATAATTATCAGGTCGTGCCTTTCACTCAAACAGAATATACACCTATTTCAGGTAGTACTTTAGAGGAAATACAATCACATATTGAGTTATATATGGAGGGGGAAGTTCAATGAATCAATTTTCGCAAAAGGACTGTTTCCAGTTTTCTTTTCCACTAGAACAGCCAGAGACATTACATGATTTGGGAGAACATCATTTCGGATTTGTGGAAAGAGAATCTGTTTCTAGGGATGAGGAAGCAAGAAATTCATTAGCTGGAGAATATCATATTCCAGTTAAACCTTCATTTGTTATAACCGTGGAACAAGGGTTTTATGAAATTAAAGTTAAAATAGGAAGTCCAAAAGTTGAGGGGATTACCTCGGTAAAGTCAGGATTAGGGCATATAATACTAGAAAATATTCATACGAAATACAATGAAAGAAAAGAATATATATTCACTGTAGAAGCTGTTCATGGGCAATTATCTTTTCTTTTTTATGGAGAGAATCCAGTGGTAGAAGGTTTGGAAATAAAGAGAGTAACGAATGGTTACACGATATATTTAGCGGGAGACTCTACGGTTACGGATCAACCGGCAGGACAGTATCCTTACTATGGCTGGGGGCAATCGCTTTCTTCATTTTTAAATCAAAATGTTGCCGTTTCCAATCATGCGCACTCTGGAAGAAGTACGAAAAGCTTTATGACAGAGAGGCGATTGGAGCGTATATTAAATCAAATTAAAAAGGGCGACTTTTTGTTTATTCAATTTGCTCACAATGACGAGAAGGATAATGAAGGTGGTACTTTAGCTGATTCAACTTATCGTGATTACTTAAAAAAGTATATTGATAGTGCTAAAGAGAAAGGTGCAATGCCTGTTTTAATTACACCTATGCATCGAAGACAATTTGATGAAAATGGAAAAATCATTAACACTCATCAAAAATATATTGAAGCAATGAAGCAGGTTGCTTTGCAAAATGGGGTAATTTGTCTAGATTTAGCGGCTGAAAGTAAAGATTTATTTGAAAGATTAGGTAAACAAGAAACCAAAAAGCTATTTATGTGGTCAAAACCAGGTGAATATGAGCTACATCCAAACGGGACAGAGGATAATACTCATTTTACTGAAATGGGTGCAAGTGAAATTGCTGCTTTAGTAGTGTCACAAATGAGACAGCACCGCTCTCTTCAGGGATTATTAAAACATCCTTAGAATCTACCATACATTTGTTACTTGGTTTCTCGTTACAATGTTGTTTACATATTAACATGTAAGATAAACATCAGTATAACTACATCGAGTAGAAAGTGTATAAAAAAAGCCCAATAGAAGCCTTTTGTTTCGTATATAGATTTTGATAAGAAGTATCCTAAATATGCGGATAGTAGTACACCAAATAAACCATTAGGGACGGCTCCCGAATAATGGATGAATCCAAATACGATCGATCCCATTAGTATTCCATACAAAGGAGATAATGCCTCATTGTCGCCCATTGTCACATAAGAGAGTCTAAAAATAATCTCCTCAATAAAAGCGTTGGATGCTGCTATTGGAAAAACCATAAGTATAGTGATCAAGCTAAAATTAAAGCCTAGCGAATAGGTTTGAAAATAAGAGAAGACTCCTATTAGGATAATCATTATGATGGCTATGTCCCAAGCGTCCGTTTCCCACTTCCCTTCCTTCTTGTTTGTTAACAAAAGGGAAGGCCTCATTTTTCCTGTTCGTTTTAAATTTAAATAACTTAATTTGATTTTATCAGCAAATACGTAAATCAATAGTAGTGTTATAGTAGCCAAAGTCAGTCCACTAAGTTGATAGTTTAGAAAAAAAATTCAGAGTAGCACTGTCAAAAAAATGAAGCGAAAAAATCGGCTTACGCGCAACTATATGTAATCCCCAAGTGACTAAAAGCATCAAGCTTGTAAAAACAATTATTTTGAAATATCTCATATTACCACCGGCTTATATATATTTTTATTGCTAAAATTTTCCAAATATCTACTTAACTGAATCATTTAGTTCAGTCTCTATTTTTTTATAATAAAAAGTAAAGATGAATGCGATAAGCAGATAGATTCCGATGAATATGCTGAAAGAAAAGAGCAATGAGAAGGCGGTAAGCTGTATCCATCCCATTATAAAAATAGAAATAAAAAACCAAACAACGAGCGAAAGGGCGAAATGTACGAAGAATTGTTTTAACGGACTCCAATTCTCAATATTGAAAATAAATGTGGAAACCCCAAAATAAATACCAAGCAACATATTCCCTAACATAAATAGCCAAAGTTGAAAAATAGCTAAATCTGTATCCTGGACTGTGAAGCTAGTCAAGGATATAAACGTAATTAGACTTGAAAATCCCAATCCAATCAAACTTCTGTGTAAAATTTCACCGAACATTTATACTACCTCCCATCGTTAAATATTCCTTTAGTGGTGCTACATACTTTCTATTCACATACTCTTTATTTCCTGACTTAAAGTGAATTCTCAAATTTCCATTGAACGCTAATTCAAAGCGCTTAATGTGTTCGATGTTACCAATGACTGATTTTGAAAAACGTGTAAAACGTTGATACTTAAGAATCTCTTCCATTTCATACAATTTCATTTTTACTTCAATATTCTGTTTTGATATAGTCGCTGCAAACACTTTTCTTTTTTCAGCATAAACATAGTCAATTTCAGTAGGATCAAGCAAAATAGATTGATTTTCACTAACACCGACAATACGTTTTGTAGTTGTGTTATTTAATTGCTTGACCAAAGATTCCAACTCGGCTGACCATTCTCTAGCTTGAATTACAACGGTCGTTTCTTCATATTTGTCGTTAAGATCCATTTTAATGTTCATTTAAACCTCCGCCTCTATTTAGTATAATTGTTTGGCAATATGGAATGTGTTTAAATCGTTTTACTTGTATCAAAGAATGTTTGAGATTATATATTTAGTGTATAAGAATGGATAGGTATAGTCATTAACAAGGATTAAGCTAATCGTATTTTTATAAAAAAAAAAAGCTTACCTAGTTTTCAGGAAAGCCTCGTTATTTATAGATTATTAGTTGTAATACTCTATTCATTATGTTGTGATTTGAATCCGAAATGTACAAACAAATAGATGGATGAATGCAACAAGAAAGAGATGTACCTATATTCCTGTACTCGTGCACTTCTATGGAAAGTGAAGTCATCCAAAAAACTGATAAGTCACTCATTCCTTTAATAGAGTCTAAGTCCAATTCATCTTGTTTAGAAGAAGTCAATAAATTCAGGTTTTGTTAATTCTGGTAATAGGGTTTGTAGAATAGAGAGTTGTTCTTTTGATGCTCTTAGTTTTCTTCGATTATGTAACTGTGAAAGTGTTTGACAGCCAAATAATAGTAAGGTTAAATCATTAATGGAAATAGTGATAACATCATTATTTGAAACCTGTTCTTGAGATATTTTTGTTATATGAACTTTTTCATTTTCATGATGTAATGAAAAATAGCCATCATTCCATTCGCAAAAGGGATCCTCTATGTGGAAGTAGAGAGCTTTTTCCTTTGGAATGGTCCCTTTGAAAGGGTATAGCTCAAGAAATCCAACGACATCAACAATTCGTGCCATAAAAAATGGATGAATTTCTTGCTGAACTCTTGGATCTGGTAAGAGAGGAGCCATTTCATCCGTATGAGGTCGTTTGAACGTAATTTCTTCAAGCATTGAATCATGCTGACTCATAAAGCTAAATAAGTCAATTCGTGAGTCTTCATTTAAATAAATCAATTCTTCCACTTTCATACCGTTGTCTTTAATTTTGTATATGAGGTATCCGCTTGGTCTCTTGCTTTCATCGTATGAAATAGCTACCTCATGATTTTCCCATTTCGATTGCAACCTTTTTGCCCACCAAATATGATCACGTATTAAATTGCCAGGATGATTAGACACATACTCTTGATAGACTTTTCTAATATCTAGGTCCTCTATAGTAGAGCGTCTTATCGATCCCTTTAAGCTTTCTCTAGAAGGAAATTGTGATTTTCCTAAAGTGTAGTGAATGTAATTAGCAAATAATTCCCACCCGAACTTACGATAAAATGGGATAGAAAAAGGGTGAAGGTATGACACGAAAATGCCCTTCTTTTTCATCTCGACCAAGCTATGATGAAGGAGCTTTTTGACTAAGCCATTTCTTCTGAATTCAGGGTAGGTGGCTACGGTAGAAATACCACCCATTTTTATTTGTTGATCGAACAGTTGGATGTTTAATTCTAATAAAAATAGTCGGGCCGCAAGCTGTTCCTCGTAAAATACTCCATAGTGAGTTCCATATTTAGCGAGTTCGTTCTTTTTCTTTCGTTCCTCTGGAGTGAATTTATTTTGAAAGGCGTATTCTGCTAAATCGAGGGCTTCGTTAAAGTGCTTCTCTCCAAATTCTTTTAATTCAAATGCAGTCATATGATTACCTCCCTAAGTTTATTCAGTTCGACTCGTAACAAAATGATGTTAAGAGTAGCTTACTTTTTGGTATGAATACTATTTTAACATTTTCTATGTAATAGTCGTTTCATCGTATATATGAAAAGCTCCTTTCGTATATTATAAAGAAGTCATATTGGCACATCAATGAAGTCCTATTACATTTCTGTGATAAACTATAGAGGTGATAAGTAGCGAAAGGAATGATAGCATGAAAGCTTTAGAGGAATACCTAAAAAAGAATCGAACACAGCATTTAAATGAGCTAACTAAGTTTTTACAAATCCCTTCTGTGAGTGCCTTATCTGAGCACAAAGAAGATGTAAGAGCTGCTGCAAAATGGATTGAACAATCACTGAATGATACTGGCTTAGATAAAGTCTGCATACTAGAAACAGGAGGTCATCCCGTCGTATACGGTGAATGGCTCCATGCAGAGGACAAGCCAACTATTCTTATTTATGGCCATTATGATGTACAGCCGGTTGACCCTATCGAGCTGTGGGAAACACCACCTTTTGAGCCTGATATTAGAGATGGGAAAATATTCGCAAGAGGTGCTAGTGATGATAAGGGCCAGACCTTTATGCATATGAAGGCAATTGAAGCGTTATTAAAGACAAAAGGTAAGCTACCTGTAAATGTAAAGTTTTTAATTGAAGGCGAAGAAGAAGTAGGAAGTATCCATTTAGATAGCTTTGTTGAAGAAAATCAAGAGTTGTTAAAGGCAGATGTATTAGTGATTTCTGATACACCTATGCTTGAAAAGGGCCGTCCTGCTATTTGTACGGGTTTAAGAGGACTAAGCTCCATACAAATCGATGTAAAAGGAGCGAAAGGAGACCTTCATTCAGGGCTTTATGGTGGAGGAGTTCAAAATTCGGTACACGCCCTTGTTCAGTTATTAAATTCAATGAGAGATGAAGAGGGAAAAATCTTAATTGAAGGATTCTATGATCAAGTTCAGGATTTATTACCTAACGAAAGAAAGCAGCTAGAAGAGTTAAACTATGATGAAGAGATAGTAAAAAAAGAATTAGAAGTCGTTGAGCTTTTTGGAGAAAAAGGTTACACGATGCTAGAAAGAACATGGGTTAGACCAACTTTAGAAATCAATGGAATTTATGGTGGCTTTCAAGGGGAGGGTGTAAAAACGGTTATCCCTTCAGAAGCACATGCGAAAATAACTTGCCGACTTGTACCCGATCAAGATCCTGATCAGATAGCCACACTCATTGAAAATCACATTGAAAAAAATAAGCCTGCTGGTGTAACCATTACGACAACCAGATTTGATTCAGGTAAGCCATTTGCTGCTCCTGTAGAGAACGAAGCTTTTAAAATTGCAGCAAACGCTTATGAAAAGGTTTATAACGTTCCCGTTGCTTTTACACGTATGGGGGGGTCTATACCTGTTGTTGAAACCTTTGATCGAATATTAAAAATGCCGATTATTTTAATGGGTTTTGGTTTACCAACTGAAAATTTTCACGCACCAAATGAGCATTTTCACCTAGAAAACTTTGATAAAGGTCTATTGACTATTTGTCATTTTTTAGAGGATGTAAATCAGATATCAGCAAAAAAATAAATACTGATTGGTGAGCTTTAATAAATGAAACAACATCTCAGACAAAAAAGTCTAGGTGTTGTTTTTTTATGCTTTATTCCTACTAAGACTAGATGCAAACAGCTGTTTAAATGAGAGTGTACAATAAGAATACTTTCGAGTCGTTTATTATGGTAAAAAACTTATGGTAATCGTGGGCGTTTATAGAAGTAAAGAAGTGAATCTCGGAATCCCCTGATTATGTAATGTTTAAATAACAAATTGATCAAGATGGAAACTTATAGTACATTAAATTTACAAATATAAGTATAGTATATATATGAGTGAATTTCATCATTGCTCTATAAGTGATTTGAACCAAACGGTTATTATAAAAATGTTTTGAATATCTGTGAACTAACTTATTGATTGTAACGGTAGGTAGTGACTCCCAAAGGATCAGCGCAGTCTGAAGATCCACTCTGACGAAGCTCTGCGTAGTCAGAGTTAGCTGAAGACAAGCCGAAAGCATCTACCTAAAGTGAAAATCAAAAACCTAATCGTTCCGTTTTCATTATAAAATATGAATGATGAAATTGATTCATATAAGCTTTTTTATTTTTTTATAAGGGTGGTTAATGATGAAATGAATAAGCTAAAAATTCTGATAGTTGATGACCAAACGTTAATGAGGGAAGGTTTAAAAACAATCATTGACCTTGAAGACGATATGACGGTTGTGGCAACTGCCAACAATGGAAGTGAAGCTATTAAAATGGCGAGACAAAGTCAACCTGATTTAATTTTGATGGATATACAGATGCCTAGTATGAACGGAATTGAAAGTTTAATAGAAATTAAAAAAGAGAGTGAGCAGGTTCGAGTATTAATCTTAACAACATTCGCTGATGATGATTATATCATTTCAAGCTTTTTACATGGAGCGGATGGATTCTTAATGAAAGATATGAACTATGATCAACTCATTCAGTCGATTCGAAATGCTGCATCGGGACAGTTAATGATTCCACATACAATTGCTCAAAAGCTTGTCAAAAAATTAGTTAGTACAAATGCTAAAGACAGTGATCAACATCAAGTCTTTCATCAATATTTAAAGCAAGAAGGAATACAATTTTCAAATCGAGAAATGGAAGTGGCCGATTTACTAGCACAGGGCTTTAGTAATAAAAAAATTGCTGAAAGCTTATTTATTAGTGAAGGAACAGTAAAAAATTACATAAGTGAAATATATAGTAAAATCGGTGTCAATGGTCGAGCAAAGGCGGTTGTCTATTTAAACAATTTCAAAAAATAATGTACATCTTTCTCTAACGGGGTATAGGGGGCTGTTAAAATGATTGAAGGTTTTCATTTTATTGAAAAGCTGGTTCAAGAAGAGGATTTAATATTTTACCGAGCGGTCCAAGAGGATAGCAATCAACCTGTGTTAATAAAGACATCCTTACTTTACCAAACAACCGATTTACAGTTGAAAACAATGAAACAAACAGAAGAAATTTGCTTCTTATTAAAAAAGTCTGGTGGGGGAGTGCCTTTTCAGCTTCATTATGAAAATAGTCAGCGACATAAACCTTATTTAATAGCTCCTGACGAAGGCTATGTTTTATTAAAGGATTATATGAAGACGAAAAGCTTGCTGGATTTAGAGTTTATTAAAATATTGAGTGATTTTGTAAAAGGTTTAGCAGAGCTGCATCAGCATGACTATATTCATCAAGGAATTAATCCTACTTCTCTTGTTATTCAATCCTCTACTAATAGCATTCTCTTATCAGATTTTCGTTACTGCATGAATGATAAAAACCTACATTTAATGCCTTTAATTAGAATGAAAGAAATGGCTTCCTATATCTCTCCAGAACAAACGGGAAGAGTGGAAAGGTTAGTTGATCATCGAAGCGATTTTTATTCATTAGGAATTTTATTATATGAATGGTCAGTAGGTGTCAGGCCTTTTCGGGAAAAAGAAGAAATGGAGCTTATCCATGCCCATATTAGTCAAAAACCCGAATTACCTCACGTCCTCCATCCTTTATTTCCTCCATTTTTATCGAAAATGATTATGAAAATGCTTGAAAAAAATCCAGATAATCGCTATCAAAGCTCGTCTGGAATCTTGAAAGATTGTCATGTCATGCGAGAGGCAGTTAAATTAGGACAAACTAAATTACGATTAAGCAAGGATGAAGCATTATCTAAAATGCAATTCTCATCGAATATTAAAGGTAGAGAAAAGCAAATTCATTCTTTAAAGCAAATTTTCTCTAAATTAAGTAAAGGTGAATCGGATGTTGTTTTACTTGAAGGAGAAGAAGGAATTGGGAAAACGGCCTTGTTAGATGAGGTTATGAATAGAACAAATAATGAGGTTCAATTTTTTTATGGAAGTTATTTAAAAGGCCAACAGCACCAACCATATCATGCTATTATTAAAGGTTTCTCTGATTTTATAACACAGATTATGACAAAAGGTCAGCAAGAAAAAGATAAATGGAAAAAAATATTTGAGGAAGGCTTAGGAGACGCACTTCCTTTAATAGGCGAAATTTTTACTGATCTTTATTTAATTGTTGACCCGCCATTAAAACGTCAAACAACGGTATTCTCAAATAATCAACCCAATTTTCGTAATTTACTATCTATTCTACTTCAATGTTTTTCCAATCAAAAGAAACCTACTTTTATTCTCATTGATAATTTTCAATGGGTAGATAAAGCAAGCTATGAATTATTTATGGATGACCCTAATTTAACGAACTATCCGTATATTGGGTTTTTATTCTCATATCAAGCTCATTTAGAATCAAAAGAAGTTAACATGCTTTCATATTTAGAAAAAGGAGAGTTTGCTGCTAAAAAAATGGTTCTAGCTCCAATCTCTGAACGACAGACGCTTTCTTGGCTACAAGAATCCTTTAATATAAAAAGTAAAATGAGCTTGGAGAAATTAAAAGAAATCTATCATATTACTGGTGGAAACTTCTCACTCATTCAACAAACGCTCATGTATTTACATAATGCTAATTTATTTTCTTTTAATCATTTACAAGGTGAATGGATGTTTGTAGAACAGAATATTCAATGGCCGATGGTAAATGAAGGATACTTTCAGCAAACTCTTACGAAAATACAACAACTATCTAGCACTGCTAAAATAATCATTGATTATTGTTCTTGTGTAGGTTTTCAAGTTGATACGTTCATTTTATACAATGGTTTAGATATTAAGAAAGAGCTGATTGACTTTGATTTACAAAAGCTAGAAGAGCTAGGCATTATTAGAATGACTAAATGGGATGAAGAGCAAAATATAGAGCAAATTCAATTTATTAAAGATAGTGTTTGGCAACTTCTGTATGAAAATTTGGAAAGCGACGAGAGAAGTCATTATCATAAAAAAATTGGGGAGACGATTTTGGCCGTATCGCCTAATGAGCATAGTGTTCCGTATGAAGCTGTTGAACATTTAAATCACGCTTTTTTATTAGTGCTAAACCAAGAGCAAATATTAAAAATGATGGAATATAACCTACAGGTGGGTACACGTTCTATCCAATCCTCCGCTTATAGCTCAGCTTTAACTTACTTACAGACTGGGTTAAGGTGGTCAGAAAAGCATACGAACGTTTCTGATGAATGGCTGTTCCAACTAAAATTAAAGATGGTTCGCTGCCATTATGCTTTAGCGAATAGTGAAGAAGCTCATGCTATGGGGTCAGAGTTACTGACCTTAGCCAAATCAACCAAAGAAAAAATAGATATATATCAGCTTGAAATAAAAATGACCAATCATTTGTTAGAACCTGAAAAGGTATTAAAAACAGCCATAGAGGGCTTAGAGTTATTACAATATTCCTTTCCAAAACGAATGATTTGGGCACATATCCTATACGACTTCATAACAGTTAGAAGAAAAATAAATAAATTAGAAAAAAAAGAAGGGTTTGATTCAGAGGATTTACCGTCCTATTCCGAGTCTGATAAGATGGTTTTTTCCATGCTAGAACCATTGGGAATAGCTGTATATGGTTATAACAGAGGTCTTTATGCACTACATATTTTAAGAATGATGAAAATTCAATATCCATCCTTTAACCATGAAAATTCAGAGCTCATGCTAGCACAATATGCAATGATATTGAGCCAAGGAGTGGGTTATTACTCTGAAGCTTATGAAATTAGTAAGTGGGCATTAAATAGAAAAAAGAACTCAGAGGATGGCTATGTTAATGGAGCATCACTATTTATTTATGCAGGTTTTCTTCAGCATTGGGGAGAGCCATTACAAAATAAGCTCCCAACTCTGATGAAAGCATTTGAATATAATAAAAAAGCGGGAAACCTAATTGTAGCGGGTGGTTCATTGATTATGTTATTTCAAACCCATATGATGATAGGTTCTCCATTACAAACATTATTAAACTGTGCTAATGAAAGTTTAGCGAAAGTGAAACAAATTAAACTAGATGAATTTGTTAACTTTTTCTCTTATCAGAAAAAGATATTATTATATCTTATGCAGCCCTACAAATCTCCAGAGAAATTTCAAGAAATAGACGCACTTGTTTCTTCGATTATCAAAAAATTAAAATCAAGTGAAACGACCTTAACCTTTTTTGTGTTACAAAAAATTTTCTACGATCTTTTTAATGAAAGATATGAGCAATGTCTAATTGAAATTGAAAAAAGTCTTCATTTATTTGAAGGGAGAAACAGTGTAATTGGAGCTGGCCAAGCAGATTTTTGTTTATATTATAGCCTTACTTTATGCTTTGCCGAGGTTCAAAGTAAAAAAGAATTAAAAAATCGGTTATCTATTGTTCTAAAATATCGTAAATTCTTAAGGAAATGGAGTCGCCAGTCTAAGGAGAATTTTGGATATCGTTATTATTTTGTTGAAGGAATTTACTTCTATATGAAGGGCTCACTTGAAAAAGCAATTTACCGATTAAATACGGCTGCAAATTTAGCAAAAGCCTCTCAATCCGTTCATCATTGTGGGCTCATTTATCGAATATTGAGCCAAATTTATTTAGAGGCTGGAAGACAAGCCCTAAGTATTAAAGAAGGAAAAAAATCCAATGATTATTTTAAAATATGGGGAGCTTATTCCTTAGTAGAAATCAATCATTTAGAACTAGCAGAAAAGCAATCATATGTAGAAGCTACGCCTAGCTATGAAGCTTCTTACCCTGTACATGCTCTATCCATTGATACAGTAAGTATTGCAAGGGCTTCACAAGTATTATCTCAGGAAATCGTCATTGAAAATGTGCTTCACCAGCTTATGAAGATTGTACTGGAGAATGCAGGAGCGAACAAAGGGACATTGATGCTTCAGTCAACAAAACAATTGTTTATAGAAGTTAAGGGAGAAGTGGAGGATGGACAAATCATGACAAAAATGATGAACTCTATTTCTCTTGATAATTATGAGCATATTCCTGAGAGTATGATTCAATATACGATTTCTATGCAGCGAGGAGCGATTTTTAATCATGTAGAAGTCGAAAATCGTTTTAATCAAGACCCTTATCTCCAAAAGAATCAGCCAAAATCAATAATGGTTATTCCTATATTTAGAAAGAAGGAATTGTTTGGTGTTATCTATCTTGAAAATCAATTAGCAAGCTACGCTTTTACAGAAAAGCATATTACGATGATCCAGTTATTAAGCACACAAGCAGCCATATCTATAGAGAATGCTAGACTTTACAATGAAATGAAAAATCTAAATGAATCACTTGAAGAAAAAGTACAGGAAAGAACGTACTACTTAGAGAAAACACAGCAAGAGATGGCTGAAACTTTAGCCACTAAGTCTGTTTTAGAAGAACGCAACCGAATCGCAAGAGATATTCATGATAATGTGGGTCACACATTAACAACAGCGATTGTTCAAGCAGAGGCAGCAAAGAGATTATTCCCAGTTGACTCGCAAAAATCATTAGAAAAGGTTGGTCTAACTCAAGATTTAGTTCGAAAAGGTTTGAATGAAATAAGAAGATCCGTTAAATTATTAAATGAATTTGCCTCAGAAGAAATAGATGATTTTCAGCAGGAGATGGAGAATATTGTAAAGGAAGTAGAAAAAAACTCTGATATAGTCATAGAAGTGAAATTCGATGTCTATAATCCAAATATCTCAAATAAAGCTAAAAAAATGTTGATACATGCACTTAAAGAAGCGATTACAAATGGAATAAGACATGGAGAGTGCGAAAATATTTCTATTTATTTACTAGAAGAAAATCAAGAGCTCGTACTTAAAGTTATAGATAATGGTCAAGGGAATGATCAGCTTATTTATGGCTTTGGTTTGAAAACAATGAAAGAAAGAGTAGACGACTTAAATGGCACTTTAACCGTAGAATCCTCTAGTCAATATGGAACAAAGGTTGAAATTAGAATTCTACTTGATGAATTGAATGTTTTAGTTTAATAGATCTTATTTTAATGGGTAGGCTCATCGACGGGATGATTCTACCCATATTTTTGTTTAAGAGAGTTATTGTAAGTCCTCAGTTGAATACTTTTCAAAGTAATTCCCTCGCTCGTTGCTTGAGATGGGTAAGAAAACAAGTATTCATAATTCATCATGGTTTGTAACTAATGGGACTGTGAGGCATCAAAATAAATGAGTGAATGTTAAGCTCTGTCTGACTTTGAAGAGAAAGTATATAAAAGATGTTCAATATTAAGAACAAAAATAATAATTCTGTTTACTAAATAGAACAGAAGGGTTATAATGTTCTTATTAAAGAACAAAAATGAAAGGGGATTCTCTAATTTGAATGATAGCATTCATTTTCAAACTAAAATTGACGCAGAGCTGTATATTTTTGAAGTCCAAAAAAAATGTGTGAATAAAAAATGCGCGAATATTAAGGTTGATATATTGGATCGAAAGTCTATTTCATTTGTGAGCGAGGTACAGTTACCAATATCAGAAGAAGTCGTCTATAAAATAAAAGTAACCGTATTTCAAAAGGAGCTTGAACTTTTTGGGGTAATCAAAGAAAAAAATGAGTGTAATGGCAATGGAGAATATCAATATCATTTCACTTATTTTTCTTTAAGTGAGCACTTTCCCTATCATTTAAAAATCATGAAACTTAAGGAAGCTGTTATTAAAAAGTATCAAGAAAATTCTTTATATGTAAGGAAAATCGCTGAAAAGGAGCTTAGCTGAATGGGTGCAAGTAAAATTCGGATTATTCGAAAAACGAGAGGGATGACACTTAATGAGTTATCAAACTTATCTGGTGTTTCTAAATCATATATAAGCTATATAGAACGTGGTCTGCAAAAAAACCCTAGTATTTCAGTACTAATAAAAGTAGCTAAAGCACTAGGAATAGAATATGTGGAGCTGATTGAATTAATAAGTGAGGAAAAAGAAGAAAACATTCTTAAAAAAGAACAAATCAAAAAATGAACTGATTCTCAATCAGCTCATTTTTCTTATTTAGAATTAGTCATTTGATTGAGAATTTTTCCATTTTATGAATTCTAAATACTCGCGGAATTGTTCTTTTGATATACCAGATTCCATTGCCTCTTCGACGAGCTTAATCCAATTCGGATCTAGTTCTTTTTCCTGTTCGCGTGTCTGTTTACTATCGTCATACAAGAGTGTTTCGACCGTAACATCCAACATAGCAGATATCTTTTCTAGGAACTGTATAGAGGGATTAGATTGTATATTTCTTTCTATAGAACTTAGATAAGACTTTGCTACACCTGCTTTTTCTGCCAATTCAGATAAAGACAGGCCTTTCTCAAGCCGGTATTTTTTACTTGATCACCAATCATGAATTGACTACCTTTCTAATTTGTGTATATGCTCTTTCTGATTATAGCAAGCTATATCCTGTTCTGTAAATAGAACTAATGATTGATTTTCATTTTTGATATCTGAAAAAAACAACTTTATTTCGTCTGGTGATAATCCCATTTCTTTGGCTTCTTTTAAAAGTGATATCCATTCTAAATCTAATTCTTCTGTCCTCATCCCTCTTAACCCCTCCATTAAATTTTACATAAGTCATTATAGTTGGAAACAAACACTTTCAGGGAATTTTTTAAAAATGACTGTCTGAGCATCTGCGTGTTTTAGAGTTACTTAGTATTATAGGATCCTTGTTTTTACGAGTAATGAATAAGGTTCATTTTTGCTCTAAAATTGTTAATGGGTAAGCATCATTTACTAATTGCTTCTATTTCATTATGGTCTAATCTAATGAATTTAGTTAGTATCATACGTCATAAGAAAAGTCATAAAAAATTCATTAAGTTGAAAAAATATATGTAAGAAGAGGGAAAATATACCTGTTTTTGTTTATTCTTTAGCATTATTCGCTTGAATAAAGTCTCTTATTTCCTCTACTGACAAACCCAATTGTTTTGCCTCAAGTAATAACGTATACCATTCATCATCTATTTTATGGTAGGAATCAGCCAAAGAATATCCCTCCTATTACAATAATTAATGGTTTCTTTTCCTACTATCTGATGTTAATACATAAGTATAAAGATCTAGGGAGAATAATTAAAAGGATAATATATCCACTTATTCATTATATAGAACGAACACTTTTCTTGAAAGGGGTAAACATTGTAGAAAAAAGTAGAAAATAATAGGAAAATAATGATAAATTCTTTTAAATAGAGATATAGAGGACAAAATGGCTAATTTTAGGTTTAAATGAGAATGAGGAATAAAATCGTTCATAATCAAGAACTATAGTCATATAAAAAGACTATTACTAAAGTATTATTTTTAGAAATCGTTTTTTTGCTCATTTAATTCATGTAATTTACTGACCAGCTTATTAAATAAAACCTTATCTCTGTTATCCAATGCCTCGTCTATTTTTTGTCTAATGGCATCTTTGTTTTGTTGCTTGAGCAATTCATCAATCATTTGATTCGTGTCTTTTTCGTATTGAACAAACCTTTTATATTCTTGAAATCGATCGTTTGTATCACTCTCTACTAATGATAGATATCGTTGATTAATAGATTTCCCATTAAAGTTTAATAGTAAGTAATAGGAGGTAGAAGGATTTGTATTTAAGTCATCTAAAACCTTAGAAATATGTTCATACTTTTGGTTGTTACTATAATATAAAAAGCCAGGTTCGTCTGAATGGTAAGAGGAGATCACGATTGTTTTTTTATTTTTTACAATATGGTCAGTAAAATGAAGTTTCTCTAATAGGTGATGATTTCTAATAAATTGATCAAATACGATTTTTACTTCCTTATTTTTTAGCTGATGCTGCTGTAGAAACCATGTTAAGAAATTTCTTTTTTGATCATTGGAAACCCATTTTTTCATGATAATCACCCTGCCTAACTATTTACTTAAAGCTTTTGTCTCGTCGTTATAGTAAGTGTATCATTGATTTTGTTTTTATTTTAGAGATTAATTTGAATTTTCTTTATATAAAAGCTATCTATGATAAAATTTATATAGAATTCCTTAATTTAACTTATAACAGATAATGGTCGATGTAATAAAGAGAAAAGGTTATCAAGGAAGGGGATTTGTTATGTATACAGGAGAAGCCTTTACAATCGAACAAATTATCTCATCACTAGAAGAAGTTTACGATTTTGTTTGTATCCTCAAAAATGAATCGGGCCGATTTAAATACGAATATCTCTCTGCACCTTTTAATAAGAATGAGCCTTCCTTATCTAATCCTTTGAATCAATGGATTGAAGATGTACATTCGACACTTGTGGCTAATTATTTAATATCCTATTATACTCAGGCTGTCCAAAAGAAAAAACCGATTGTCTTTACCGACCATTCTATGGCTGATTCAGAAAAAGTAGTTAAAAAAACATATGTTTTTCCTATATTAGATAAAGAGGAAGAAGTTACTTATTTAATAACCTATTCAGAGGCAGTCAATTCTTTACATATGATAGAGCCGTTAACAGGCACTTTAAGCTTTCAGTTATTTTGTGATAAAGTCAAAAATGAATTTGAAGCAAGTATAGGCGAATCTAGTGATAGAATGCAAGAATCGGCTATCCTTTATTTAAATGTAGACCAGTTTAAAAGTATTATGGAGTGGATTGGACATACATATATAGATGAATTGTTAGTCGAATGGACGAAGAGGATTAGTTTGGTTCTATCCACTTATCGTTATCAAATTTCAAGATTAAATGGTGATGAATTTTTATTATATATCCCAAGGTGTAAGCATATTTATGGAGTGGTAAAAAACATTCAAGCAGCACTGTCTATCCCGTATGAAATAAAAGGAAATGAAATTAGTGTGACAGTAGGTGTCGGGATTAGGAAGATTAACCGTTTTGACGAAAATCCAGAAAAGTATATCCGTGAAGCATATGATGCGATGGTTCGAGCAAAAAGCAAAGGAAGAAATGAAATATGTTTTTATGAAGACCAAAAAAATCAACCGGAAAAACTTGTACAATCAAGGTTAGAGAGTGAAGTGAGCAAGGCCTTTGACAGAGATGAGTTTACTTTATATTTTCAACCTATTATTCAAGGTGATAGCAGTCTAGTTCATTATGAGGCCCTTATTAGATGGCATAGCCCTTCTTTAGGGACCGTATCTCCTGAACGATTTATATATGCAGCGGAGCAAACGGATTTAATCATACAGATTGATTACTGGGTATTTGACCAGGTTTGTAAATACTTAGCTAGATTCTCAGATAAATCAAAAAAGGTTTCGGTCAACCTTTCTTTAAAAACAGTAGAATCGGTATTTTTAGAAGAACAATTAATGTCCTCAATTACTCGTTATCAAATCGATCCGAATTCTATTGAGCTAGAGATAACCGAGCATTCTATTATGAGAAATACTGCAGAGACGATTGCCAAATTAGAGCGTTTGAAGCGTTGTGGCTTTTCAATTGTTATCGATGATTTTGGTGTTAGTAATGCGTCCTTAAATCATCTGCGTCTGTTGCCAGTCGATAAAATAAAAATAGATAAGCTATTCATCGACAATATAAAGTCGGACAATAAAGAATGGAAAATTGTTGAATCCATTGTGTTGTTAGCCAAAACATTAGGGCTGAGAGTAACAGTAGAAGGTGTAGAAACGAAAGATCAATATTATTTGCTGAAGAATGGTAATTGTGATGAGTTTCAAGGTTATTTATTTAGTAAACCAGTACCTTTTGATTTAATAGAGAAAACAGAAACAAATATTAAAGAGCTACTACAGAAATTAATATAAAACATATGAATAAAAAATATAGAATAGAGGCTTGGACAAGAATTCTTATTTTATAGAAGTCAATTTCATAATTGCTCTATTATAGTAATGTACTGAATGTTTCTGAATTAACTTTTTGATTGAAAGGGTAGGTAGTGACTCCTAAAGAATGAGCGCCGTTTGAAGATCCACTCTGACGAAGCTCAGTGTAGTCGGAGTAAGCTCAAGACAAGCCCTTGGGAAAGCATCTACCTAAAGTGAAAATCAAAAACAAAAAGCTGATCCATGGAGATATCCATGCTCAGCTTTTATTGTTAGTCGAATTTAAATCCTTTTAACGCTTCTGCAAGCGCGTTATTTACTGGTTCTTCTTTATTCTGTTCTTTTAAATACTTTTGAACGGTACGCTTATCCACTTTGCCACGAGATTCTTTTTTACGTCGTGCTTCAAAGGCGGATAGCTTTTCACGATGGCCACATTTACATACAAAAATTTGACCTTCACCTTCACCTCGTAGTTCTAATTTCTTTTTACATTTTGGACAGCGTGCATTAGTTACACGAGATACATTTTTTCGGTGACCACATTCACGGTCTTGACAGATAAGCATTTTTCCTTTTTTTCCATTTACCTCAAGCATCAATTTGCCGCAATCTGGGCAAGGCTTTGTAGAAATGTTTTCGTGCTTGTATTTTTTATCACTTGCTTTAATTTCCTTAACCATTTCTTTTGTATGTTTTTTCATTTCATTGATAAAAATATCTTTTTTTAACTTACCTTTTGAAATAAGTTCAAGTTTTTGTTCCCACTCTGCTGTTGTAGCTGGTGAACGTAATTCTGCCGGAACTAAATCTAACAGTTGACGCCCTTTTTGAGTAATATAAATTTCTTTACCCTCACGTTTTTCAATTAGGAATGAATTGAATAACTTATCAATAATATCTGCACGTGTGGCAACTGTCCCTAATCCACCTGTCGCTTTTAAGGTGTCTGTAAGCTCTTTATTTCTTGTTTGCATGTACTTAGTCGGATTTTCCATAGCAGATAATAACGTAGCTTCTGTGAAGCGAGCAGGTGGCTTTGTTTGACCAGATGTTTGTACAATTACTTTTGTTTTCAATATATCGCCTTTTTTTATAGATGGTAGTAATTGTTCTTTTACATCATCTGAAGATTCGTCATCTTCATAATGATTATCGTATACTTCTTTCCAACCTGCATTAATAACGGTTTTACCTCTAGCAAAAAATTTCTCTTGAGCAATTGATGCTTGTAAAGTTAATTGCTCGTATTCGTAAGCTGGGAACAGAACAGATAAGAAACGTTTTATTACTAGGTCATAAATTTTACGCTCCTTATCTGAAAAAGAAGAGTAGTTAACAAACCCTTCAGTTGGGATAATAGCATGGTGGTCACTGACTTTTTGATCATCTACAAAAGCCTTTGTTGTCTTTATAGGTTTTTTTAGTACTTTATGAGCTAGTGAACGATACCCACCTATTCCACAAGCTTTTAGTCGCTCAGGAAGGGTACTAACAATATCTGAAGACAAATAACGAGAGTCTGTACGAGGATAGGTTAAAACCTTGTGTGTCTCGTAAAGACCTTGCATAACCTTTAATGTTTCTTTTGCAGAGTATCCATAAAATTTATTCGCATCACGTTGTAATTCTGTTAAATCATAAAGTGAAGGAGAGAATAGCTTTTTTGCTTTACGATCAATGGCTATAACGGTAGCATCTTGAGTACCTAGAGATTTTACAATAGCATCAGTCTTTTCTTTATTAAAGCTTCGACTATTGCCATTGTTATCTTGCCAGGTTAATTTGATTGAATTCGTTTGCGCTTCAATACCATAATAAGCTTGAGTTTTGAAATTCTTTATTTCATCTTCTCGTGCAGCTATCATTGCTACAGTAGGAGTCTGAACACGCCCACAGTTTAACTGTGAATTATATTTTGTCGTTAAGGATCTAGTTGCATTTAGTCCAATGTACCAATCTGCTTCAGAACGAGCTACAGCAGCATAATATAAGTTTTCATATTCTTTGCCGGGTTTTAAATTAGTAAACCCATTTCTAATAGCCTTATCTGTTACCGAGGAAATCCATAAACGTTTAATTGGTTTACTAACTTTAGATTTAGCAATAATCCATCGAGCCACTAGCTCACCCTCACGACCAGCATCTGTTGCGATAATGATTTCATTTACGTCATTACGATCTAACTGTGTTTTTACTATATTGAACTGTTTGCCCGATTGTTTAATGACTGATAGTTTTAATCGATCAGGTAGCATCGGTAAATCCTCTAATTTCCAACTTTGATACTTCTTATCATACACTTCTGGATCAGCTAGAGTTACTAGATGTCCAAGCGCCCACGTCACGATATATTTGTCACCCTCTAAAAAGCCATTGCCCTTTTTATTACATTTCAGCACATTCGCAATATCACGAGCTACTGATGGTTTTTCTGCTAACACTAAGCTTTTTGCCATATCTTCATGCTCCTTTAATATTTGTACTGATAATATAACATAGTTCTAAACATGAGATTAGTGGTATACAGATAAAATTAGACAAGTAAATGTTAATAATGAAAGATGGTTCATAAGTGAAATGAAACTTTAAACGAGAAATCAATCATCAAAATCGCGGAAACTCTTTCTATAAGATAATCATGAAAAATGATAAAGGAATCATTACTGGAAAATTTCAATACTGAAGATTACCCTATTTATGGTGGAATGAATAATTCACATCTAGAGAAAAGTAAATGGGGTTGGTCAATTGATTCGATTGGTTTAAGTACATGATGAATTATGTCTATAGGGAAGTTTAAACATAGTTGTGCTTCTAGTTAAGAGGGAAACTTTATTTAAAGCAATCATGTAACGGGGGAGTAAATGTCCGGAGTGTGGAAAGTTTTTATTAGAGGTGAATGGAAAGAAAGGCAAAATGAAGGTTTGCCAAGACCGTCAATGTGGGTATAAAAAAAGGGAAAAGAAAACGGCTTTTGAAAAAAGGAAACACAGCATAAAAAGGTTTTAAAAAAAGAAGTCCATCAATATATGAAAAAGCAAAATAATGATCAAGACTTTCAGAATTCAGCTCTCGCAGATGCGTTAAAAAAATTGAATTTAGATAAAGAGTAATAAACAGGCTGTTTATTATTTTGTGGATAAATAGAAATACTGTAACAAGAGTAAGCCCAATCACAGCAAAACTAAGAAAATTATACACATTTATCTGTGGATAAAATAGGAGTTATTAACAGGTTATTAACATAGCTGTGTATAAATTTAAAACCCTTGTGTAAGGAGTGAGTTTGATGTTAGGTAAAATTTCATTGCATCATGTCAGTCTTAATGTTAAAAACCTAGAGCAATCAAAGAACTTTTATCAAAATATAATAGGGTTAAAAGAACTGGAGAGGCCTAACTTTGGCTTTCCTGGAGCATGGTATGAAATAGGCTCTCAACAATTACATTTAATTGTTGAGGGTGATGCATACCTTGAGAAAAGTAATGATTTGAATTCTAAACACGACCATTTTGCGATTAGAGTGGAAAGTTATTTCAATACGTTAGCTTATTTAAAAGAGAAAAAGCTAGAAGTAGAAGAAAACCCTATGAGCGCAAGTGGATTTGCTCAAATTTTCTGTAAGGATCCGGACGGAAACTTAATAGAGTTTCATGTTGAAAGAGAAAGTTATTTGAAGGAAAAGGAGCAATAACTCAGGGTTGTGCATAATTGGGGACAAATCATTATAAAACATAAGAACATCGAACAGGACCATTCCTCTTATTAATAGAGAGATGGTCCTGTTACATTTGAGGATTCTCGTTGTAACTTCATTAAGATGAAGCTACATAGCCAAATTCACTATTCAAATAGTTTGACGTCACCTTAATGAAGGTGTAAATCTTGGGTAACCAGTAGTCGGTGCACCTTACATCTGGTTGAGTATCATCTATAGTAAAAGGCTTGTTTTAATTTTTCTCTGAATGGAGTGTTTTTAATGGCTTTTTAGCAGGTCCTTCTATCACGTGACCATCATAACCAAATCGTGAACCGTGACACGGACAATCCCATGTACGATCGCCATGATTCCAATTTACTTCACAACCCAGGTGAGTACAGGTAGTATCGACCACATGAATATGGCCATCAGTATCCTTATATGCTCCTGCTCTTTTTCCATGCCATGTCACCACACTGCCTTCATCACTCTCAAGTTCATCTACATTTTTTGTAGGCTGTTCTAATTTACCACCGATCAAATGCTTTGCCACATCTGAATTTGTCGAGATAAATTGCTTGATGCTAGGGTCAGATACAAAACGAGATGGACTGTATAATTCTGAATAAGTATTTGTTTCTCCTAGTACGTAATCTTTAATTAAATGAGCTGCGACAGTACTTGTCGTCATGCCCCATTTTTTAAAACCAGTAGCAAACAATATAGAGGGGTTATTATTTTCTAGTGGACCAATGTATGGCATCTTATCAAGTGTGGTTAAATCTTGTGCTGACCAACGGTATTGTACATCAAAGCTTTCAAAAGTCTCCATTGCAAAATCCTCTAATGCCTCATAATGATACATAGTATCCATACCTTGTCCTGTTTTGTGCTTTTCTCCACCAATAATAATCAGCTGTCTATCATTATAAGAGGCTGAACGAAGAGATCTAGGTGATTGGTCGATGCTCAAATACATTCCTTTTGGAAAGGGTTGGTTCGAATAGCCTGCAATAACATATGAGCGGTCAGCATACATTCTTGAGAAATATAAACGACTATCATAAAAAGGAAAGTGGGAAGTGATAACAACATGCTTTGCTGAAATCTTCCTATTATTTTTAGTAAGGACAGTCGGATTATTTTCTTTCTCTATATCCATTGCTACAGTGTCTTCAAAAATAATCCCTTCATGAGCAATAATTTCCTTAATAAGAAACGATACATATTCAAGAGGATGAAACTGTGCTTGATCCTTCATAGATAAAGCAGCTTTAGTCCTTAATTTTAGAGGGAGGTCCTTTAAATATTGACCATCTATGCCAAGCTTTTGATAGGCTTCAAACTCTTTCTCGATTTTTCCAATCCCTCGATTATTGGTTGTATATAAAAATGCATCTTGAGCGGAATAATCACAGTTAATATTGTGCTCATTTATTAATTGTGTCATAAAGTTTTTAGCTTCAGTGTGAGAATCGTAATATAGTTTAGCTTTTTCTTCTCCGAAATGCTGAATATATTCATTGTAGATTAAGTCATGTTGGGCTGTAATTTTTGCTGTAGTATGACCAGTTGTTCCGTTTGCTAGCTGGTTAGCTTCAATTAACGCCACTTTAACCCCATTTTTTGCTAGTAGGTAAGCAGTTGAAATACCTGTAATACCACCTCCGACGATGGCGACATCTACATGGATATCATGGTCAAGACTCGAAAAGCTTGCGAGTTTTGTTGATTCTCTCCAGAAAGGCTCTGGTGTGATACTGTTTTTTGATTGATAAGACATAATCTAACCTCCCGAACTAATATATAGTCCTAGAATGTCCTGTTTCTACAATTTTTAATCAATCGATCTACTATTGATTAAGAACGGTATTAAAGAATGTGTGAATGACAAATAGCTTAATTAGATAGAGGAGTTTGGGATGTATACAATAAAACCTAGTTTTATTTTTGCGATTGAGGTTTTATCAGATAAGGTACTTCTAAAGTCAATCATTTCTTTAGAATGGTCAGCTTATATTCAAAAAAGCTACCCGAGGTTTATGCCCAGAGTAGCTTTTGTTAAAACCTTATTAAGCGATAGCCTTTTTTTGTTGATACAATCGCTTTTTCCCTAAATGCAGAACATACATTGAAACAACGAATGTGACAGAACTAGCATAAAAAAGAGAAGCACCTCCAAAATTATCTACAATCGTCCCTAATAGAAAAGGACCGACAATATTAGAGGCCATTGAAAATAAATAATAAAATCCAGTAAATAGACCAATACTTTTTAGTCCACCTAAATCAGCTACAAGAGGGTAGGCTTGAACATTTACTAAAGCCCATCCACACCCCGCTATAAATAGTAGTATTTGAAGGTGAAGTGGATTTTGAAAAGAAGGTAAAATAAAAAAGAGAAGAGGCATTATAGAGAGACCGATCATCATCGTTTTTATTTTACCGAGCTTTTGTCCAATCCAACCCGCAGGTAACGCGAATAAAACAAAGGACAAACTAAAAAAACCAAGTGTTGTTCCTGCGATGCTTTCTGTAAATCCTAAAGTGCGTGTTGCATATAAAGTGAAAAGAGCTTCAACGGAAGCATAGCCAATAAAATAGATGAAAATAGCTAACAGAATAAATAAAGAAGAGCGATGCTCAGGTTTTATTAAGAGTGCAAATTTCTTTTTTAATGATTGAATGGCTTGTGATTCTTCTTGATCTGATGTGGTATCAGCAGAGTAAGCTGGTTTACGATCTACACTAAATAGTAGCAAAAAGAAGGAAATCATCAGAGCTATACTTGCTATTGTAAAGGGATAAATAGGATTAAATTCAAAAAGCTTAGAGAGTCCGAATAAAGCGATAATAGCCCCAATCCCACCTAGAAGATTGATAATCCCATTTGCAAAAGATCGTTTATTTGGAGGTGTGTGGTCAGGCATCAATGAGATAACAGGTGCTCGGTAAATAGTCATGGCCAATAAAAAAATAATATCAATACTAATGAGGAGCCAGAGTGTATCCTTAGCAAAAGGAAGTAAAATAAAAAACAGCGCCGCTAATGGCATTCCGACTATTAAAAAAGGTAGTCTTTTCCCAAATTTGGTATCTATTCGGTCAGACCAAGCTCCAATAATAGGGATAAGCAAAATAGCTAATAAATTATCGAGCCCCATGATGAAGCCGATAATGCTTGTTTTCTCAATATGCTCTCCTAAGATTATTGGCATAAAGGCATTATAAAAGGTCCAGATCAAAGATAATGAAAAAAAACCACTACCAATAAAAAATATTTTCTTCCAACGAAATGATTGTGCCATTTTTTTCCCCCTATAACCGTACTTTTCTCTTTAATTAATTGTTTAATTAAATGAATGAATTTCATAATTGCTCTATAAGTGAATGAAACCGAACGTTTCTTATAAAATATGTTATTGAATGTTTGAGAATTCACTCTTTGATTGAAACGGTAGGTAGTGACTCCCAAAGGATGAGCGCCGTGTGAAGATCCACTCTGACGAAGCTTGGCGTAGTCGGAGTTAGCTGAAGACAAGCCCTTGGGAAAGCATCTACCTAAAGTGGAAATCAAAAGCCTAATCGTCGGTTTTCATTAAAAGACGAATATTTTCGAATTAACTCTTTGATTGAAACGGTAGGTAGTGACTCCCAAAGGATCAGCGCCGTGTGAAGATCCACTCTGACGGAGCTCTGCGTAGTCAGAGTTAGCTGAAGACAAGCCCTTGGGAAAGCATCTACCTATAGTGAAAATCAAAAACCTAATCGTTCGTTTTTCATTATAAGATAGGAATGATGAAATGGATTCAAATGTATAAATAGTAATTCGAATAAAAAGGGAAATATCCTTTTTTCTCTATATAAAGCTTATTTTAAAGTTTTGTAAATTAGAAGTAGTGGAAGTTAGATTTTGAGATGAAATACAACAAACTCGAGAGTAATAATAATCTGATTTACTATTGAATGAGTGTGAATAAATTCCTTCATTATAATCATTGATATTCGGAGTCTTTCGCGATAGCATAATAATGTGGCAATAGGAAAGGAAGATGTAGGCTTTGAATAAACAAGCACAACCCTTTTTAAAGTGGGCTGGAGGTAAAAGGCAGCTTATACCGGAAATAATGAAATACATACCAGAAGATTATGGAACCTATTACGAGCCTTTTATTGGAGCTGGGGCCGTTTTGTTTCAATTGAAACCTGCTAAAGCAATTATTAATGATATCAATAGTGAGCTAGTTAATACATATCATGTCATTCGTTATCAAATGGAAGAATTAATAGAAGATTTAAAGCGACATGAAAATACTGCGGATTACTATTATAGTATTAGAGAATGGGATCGTAATCGAGAGAGTTATGCACAGCTTACACCGGTTCAAAAAGCATCGAGGTTAATTTATTTAAATAAAACGTGCTTCAATGGATTATACCGTGTTAATAAAAAAGGACAATATAATGTTCCTTACGGCAAATACAAGAGTCCTAATATTGTGAATGAACAGGTTATACGTCAAGTACATGATTATTTAAAAGAAGCAAATGTTACGATTAAAAATGAAGATTTTGCTCAGGTTATAGAGGGGGCAAAAAAAGGTGATTTTATTTATCTTGACCCACCCTATGATCCGGTTAGTATGACGGCTTCATTTACGAATTATAGCCTCGAGGGATTTGGTAAAAAAGAACAGCTAAGATTAAGAGATCTTTTTCACGAGTTAGATAAAAGAGGATGTTTTATTCTATTAAGTAACTCTGCAACAGATTTTATTAAATCTTCTTATGATGGATACAAAATGAAAATCGTAGGTGCTTCTAGAAATATAAATTCTATTGGTAGTAAGCGTGGCAAAATCGAAGAAGTATTAGTGATGAATTATTAACAAAAAAACGAGGCTGGAAAAAATGTCTCTTGAAATCTTAGCGGCTTGCTCACTCTGCGGTTTCGTAATGGCAATCAGAACCCTCCTTCTTTTAACATGAAGGAGGGTTCTGTTCGCTATTTGTGTATGCATCCATTACACCATTTCAAGTTTCGCTATATGAAATGATTTGATAATAGATTTTTTTCATTATCTTTTGTTAGATGTCTACCATAACTCCAAAATGATCAGATACAATAGGAGCGTTAGTGCCGTTAAAGATGACAGTAGATTTTCTGATAGGTTTTTTTTCAGTTGTAAATACAAAGTCTATCCTTAAATCATTAGTATTCTTACTCCAGCCGGCAATGTCTCCTTTTACTGTAATACCTGAATCTTTTTCAAGTGCCATAGAATAAGTATCAAATAATCCATGGTTAATCAAGTAATCATAGCTTTGATTACGAACGTTAGAAGGACTGTTGAAATCTCCTAACAGGTAGCTCGTTCGTTTCTTGGATAAAGAATGTAACAAGCGCTCCATTTGGTGAAGAGCTGGCTCGTCCGAATCTGACCACCATCCGAGATGACAACTATAAAAGTCTAATTTTTCTTTCCCTATTTTAATGGTAGCACATATGATTTTTCTAGTTTTCCAGTTCGTCAGTTCTTCGCTTTTTGAAACGAAAAAAGAGCGGGAGGAAATAATAGGGTGGTGAGTTAATAAAGCTACACCTTCTTCATATTCGCCATAACTATAATGAGAGATGTCCCATATATATTGATAATCTTTTGGAGAATATTGTTTTAATCTTTCCAATAAAACTTCTACAAAAAGATTTTCTTTTACATTTCCTTTTTTAATAGGAGAATGTATCGACTGATTTACTTCTTGCAAAGCAATTACATCAAACTTCTCCTCGGCTATTTGGCGGGCAAGGATATCGATTTTATCGTCCTGATGCTCCTCCTGCCAAGAATGTGTGTTTAGTGTGAGTAGCTTCATTAGTCTTCACCTAATTGATCGTGAATATCAGATTTTAAAATATCAGCTTTTGGTCCGTAAATCGCTTGTACTCCTTCGTTTTTTAAAATCAACCCTAAAGCACCGTTTTCCTTCCAAGCTTTTTCATCGGATACTTTTTTAGAATCTTTTACCGTAACACGAAGTCTAGTCATGCAAGCATCGACCTCTACAATATTTTCTCTTCCACCTAGAAGAGCAATAATAGCTGTTGCTTGGTTTGTTTTCTCGGTAGACGATTCTGTATTAGTACCATTTTTAGTATCAACAGGTTCTTTTCCTTCTTCGTTCTCGATATAATTTCCACGTCGACCTGGAGTAGGTAAATTTAATTTTTTAATTAAGAAATGGAAGGTGAAGAAGTTTAATCCAAAGAAAATAAGACAAGCCAATACAAAATTGACAATATCAGCCCATAAACCAGCATAAAGGGTCATCGGTGTACGAGTCAAAAATTCAATGATTCCAAATGAATGAACTCTTATATCGATAATATCAACAATAGCAAAAGCTAAGCCGGTCAAAATAGCATAGACAATAAATAGAACAGGAGCAGCAAACATAAATAAAAATTCAATCGGTTCTGTTACACCTGTTAAAAATACAGCTAAACCAGCAGATAAATACATAGGTTTATATTTTTTTCTTTTGTCTATATCAACATTTTTATACATGGCTAAAGCAGCACCAATTAATGCAGCTGAAGATAGAATCATTTGTCCAACTTTAAAACGGGCCGGTGTAACATCATTTAATAATTGTGTATAACCTAAGGTATTACCTGACGCTAACATATTGTTTAAGTCAGTAATCCAAGCTAGCCATAAAGGATCTTGTCCTGCTACAACACTTCCGGCGTTAGGTCCAGTTAATATTGTGTAGGTTCCTCCAAGCTCTGTATAATTGATAGGAACAGTCAACATATGATGCAATCCAAACGGAAGTAACAACCTTTCTAGAGTACCGAAGATAAAAGGGGCAATAATAGGTGCCGTATCTCTAGAAGTCGCAATCCAACGCCCGAAATCATTTAGCCAAGTTTGGATAAATGGCCAAAAAGAAGATAGTGCTAATGCTGTTAAAACAGAGCCCCCAATCACGACAAATGGGACAAAGCGCTTTCCGTTGAAAAAGGAAAGAGATTGAGGAAGCTTATTAAAGTTGTAAAAGCGATTAAAGATACTAGCTCCGAGAAAACCAGAAATAATACCGATAAATACACCCATATTTAGTGCAGGAGCGCCTAATATTGAAGTAAAATAATCGCTTACAATTAAGTCTCTTCCAAAGAATGAAATGGTGGAATCAGGGTTAAGGAGCATTTCATCAGTAATTCCGAACAATGCCCCAGTAATTCGGTTAATTAGTATAAAAGCAAGTAACGATGCGAAAGCCCCTCCAGCTCGTTCTTTTGCCCAAGAGCCCCCGATGGCTACTGCAAAAAGAATATGCAAATTGCCAATAATCGCCCAGCCGATATCCTCCATGACGATTCCTGTTGTTGTGATAAAGGTTAAATTAACCTCGGCCATCATGATGAGCTTTCCAAGAGAAATCATGATTCCGGCTGCTGGCATAACGGCTACCACAACAAGTAGTGCCTTCCCAAGCTTTTGCCAGAAATCAAAGGAAAATAGTTGTTTCATAAGAAATTAAACCACCTTTTAGAATGATATGAGCAATCGTTTGCACAAATTATTTTAAAGAGTTATATAAAAAAATGCAAGTAATTTCGTTCTATGAATGTCAACTTGTATAAAATGAATTTGTCTTTTATAATGAATGCAAGGACAAACGTTTGCCTAATTTATGGTTTGTTAGTTGAATGGGACGGGAGTGAGAATGAAATGTTGAAAAATTGGTGGAAGGAAGCGGTTGCCTATCAAATTTACCCGAGAAGCTTTAAAGATTCTAATGGTGATGGGATTGGCGACTTACAAGGAATTATTGAAAAATTAGAATACATTCAAGATTTGGGTGTTGAGGTGATTTGGATTTGTCCGATGTATCGTTCTCCAAATGATGATAATGGCTATGATATTAGTGATTATCAAGAAATTATGGAGGATTTTGGAACGATGGCGGATTTTGATCAGTTATTAAATGAAGTCCATGCTCGTGGGATGAAATTAATTATTGATTTAGTCATTAATCATACCTCAGATGAACATTCTTGGTTTGTAGAATCAAAATCATCAAAAGATAACCCGAAAAGAGACTGGTATATTTGGGCAGACCCAGCTGCTGATGGTTCTGAGCCTAACAATTGGGAGTCTATTTTTAATGGATCGGCTTGGCAGTATGATCCGAATACAAAACAATACTTCATGCATGTTTTTTCAAAAAAACAACCTGATCTGAATTGGGAAAATTCTGAGGTAAGAAGTGCACTATATAAAATGATGAATTGGTGGTTAGATAAAGGGATAGATGGTTTTAGAGTCGATGCCATTTCTCATATAAAAAAAGTGAAGGGCTTTCCAGATTTGCCAAATCCAAAACAACTTGATTATGTTCCTTCATTTGAAGGCCATATGAATCAAGAGGGAATCCATCTTTTTTTACAAGAATTAAAAAAAGAAACCTTCGATCATTACGATATTATGACGGTTGGAGAAGCCAACGGTGTTTCAGTAGAACAAAGCGATTTATGGGTAGACCAAGATAAAGGCGCTTTTAATATGATTTTCCAATTTGAGCACTTGGGCTTATGGGAAAAAGAAACAGGTGAAGACTTTAATCTTATACAGCTAAAGAAAATATTATCGAAATGGCAAAATGGATTGCAGGGTTTTGGATGGAATGCTCTTTTTTTAGAGAATCATGATCAAACGAGAAGTGTATCTGCATGGGGAGACGACCAGGAGTATTGGCAAGAGAGTGCTAAAGCGCTAGCTACTATGTATTTCTTTATGCAGGGAACACCATTTATTTATCAAGGTCAAGAAATAGGAATGACTAATGTTAAATTTCCTCATATTGAGGATTATAATGATGTTGGAATGCTAAATTATTATGAAATAGAAATAGCTAAGGGGAAATCGCATCAGGAAGTAATGGAGGTTATTTGGCAAAAGGGAAGAGATAACTCAAGAACGCCGATGCAGTGGAATTCGAAATCGTTAGCAGGATTCACAGACGCAAGTAAGAGTTGGATGAAAGTAAATCCAAATTATAAAGAAATTAATGTTGACCAGCAATTATCTGATCCTCATTCGATTTTGTCCTATTACAAAAAAATGATTGCGATAAGAAAAGAAAATGAAGGTCTTATTTATGGAGAGTACAACCTCATTTTAAATGATCATCAGCAAGTATTCGGTTATACAAGAAAGTGGAAGGGTGAATGCTACTTAATTTTAGTCAACATGTTTGGAAGAGCAGCTAACTTTAGCTTCCCTATTGGAGCAGATGCGAAATTGCTTTTATCCAACGTTGATACGGTCAACCATTTAACTACTTTATCTCCGTTTGAGGCAAGAGTGTATAAAATTAGTTAAATAATGAACTATTGATTTAAACCGTACATTGATTTTTATCATGCTCCGTGTTAAGATAAAGAACGGTTAAATAAATTTGCGCACCCTTTTGATTGGGTGACACATATTATCAGAATGACGACCATATTCCAAGATCGTTGTGGGGTATGGTTTTTCTTTGCTCAAAACATCCTTATTAGAGTAAATAAAGTTCGTTGAAATAATAAATGTTAAAAAATGAACAGTTGTCATTCTCATTTTTAGGGTAACCTTTTAATGTGGAGTATTCTTAATTATAAAGATACAGGCTTTCGTAGCTTAAATATAGTTAAATAAATGTAGATGCTAATCAAAAGATACAAGCTTGATGTAGTGTCATCAAGTTATGGCTAAAGAAAACTCCTATCTTTATGTGTCGCAGCAGCATAAAGGCGTAAAAAAAATAGAAAAAAAGGAGAAATTTAATTTGCCAACTTTTTATGAATTTAATTTGAATCACAATGTCGTTAGAGCTTTAGAGGAAATGGGCTTTGCAGAGGCAACGCCTATTCAAAATGCGACCATTCCTACAACTTTAGAAGGAAGAGATGTTATTGGTCAAGCTCAAACAGGAACTGGAAAAACGGGAGCTTTTGGTGTACCTTTAATTGAAAAAATTGATATAGAAAGCGATGTTGTTCAAGCGCTTATCTTAGCTCCGACTCGAGAACTCGCCAACCAAGTATCTGAATCACTTGTGAAATTTGGAAAATATAAAGGCGTTCGTACGGTTGTCGTTTATGGCGGGCAGGATATGAGAAAACAAATCCGCGATCTAAAACGCAAGCCTCATATTGTTGTGGCAACACCAGGTCGTTTAATGGACCATATGAATAGAAAAACGATTAAGCTTGCAAATGTAGATATGGTTGTATTAGATGAAGCAGATGAAATGTTAAATATGGGCTTCATTGAAGATATTGAAACGATTTTAAAAGAAACACCTAAGGAAAGACAAACTTTGTTGTTTTCAGCAACTATGCCAAAGCGTATTGAAAAATTAGCTCAGCAATTTATGCATAACCCAGAAAAAATTGCCGTGAAAGCTAAAGAAGTAACGATGGAGAATATTGAACAATTTTATATTGAAATACATGAAAGACAAAAATTCGATTCTTTATGTCGCTTTATTGATATTCATACTCCTGAGTTAGCGATTGTGTTCGGTCGTACAAAAAGACGTGTGGATGAATTATCGGAAGCACTCATTAAAAGAGGATATCGTGCAGAAGGACTTCATGGAGACCTAAATCAAGCTAAGCGTGATAGTGTACTTCGAAAGTTTAAAAATGGCTTAATTGATATTTTAGTTGCGACAGATGTTGCAGCAAGAGGTCTAGATATAAGCGGAGTTACGCATGTATATAATTTTGACCTTCCACAGGATCCAGAAAGCTATGTCCACCGTATTGGTCGTACAGGGCGTGCTGGAAAATCAGGAGTTGCGGTTACTTTTGCAACACCTTCTGAAAAAGAGCATGTACTTGCCATTGAGAAGCTTTCTAAGAAAAAAATTACGAAGCGTTCTATGCCAACTTTCGAAGAAGCTATGCAAGGTCAACAAAAATTAGTTCTTGAACAATTAAAAGCAAAACTAGATGATGAGACCATCCAGCATTACCGTATGATGGCAAAAGATTTATTACAGGAAACAGACGCTACTACTGCATTAGCAGCAGCGTTAAAATTGTTAACGAAAGAGCCGAATACAGATGATGTAAAATTAACTGGAGAAGCTCCTTTAAGAACAAAAAAACGTCGCGCAGATGGTGGGAAGCCTTACCGTTCTAGAAGAAGTGGTGATGACAGACGTCGTAACGATTCTCGTGAACGTAATCGTCGAGGTGGCAGAAGTAATCAATCACAACAACAGCGTGGTGGAAAAACACAGCAAAGACGTAAAAAGCAAGCGTAAGAAAATAAGTATACTAAAGGTCTGAGAGAATGTTTCTCAGACCTTTTTTGTTTATAAATCAATATGGACTCAATCTCTATACATAAAATGTATATATCATATTGGTAAAGTTTTCTGACCAATGATAGCGCTCTTTATTTATATGGATAGAAATATGAACGATAAATCTACCTATGCACTAACTAATAAAATGTACGACTAGTACGCAAATGATGGAGTACGTTCCTTTGTGAATTAAAATTATAGCTGTTTTTAAAGGATTTAGGCGAAAAAGGTGTTTATTTTATTAAAATATTAATATTGACGAGAGACGAAAAGGAGCCAAATAATTCTATGTTAGATAATCTTACATATCGATTGCGAAAATAGTCTGAAAATCATAGAGTAGTATATAACAAGAAGATGTAATAAAAGTTTACATGAAAAGGAAGTGTGTGGGGATGACGGTAAAAACGCCAACGAGAGAGAGCTTATTGCAAGAAATTAAGGAGACCATCGAAAAAAAGAGTGTTGAATTACTTCATATGCAGTTTGTTGATATTGAAGGGACATTGAAGCATGTAACTATTACAGCAGAGCAATTACAGCAAGCTGTAGACGGAAAAGTTATGTTTGATGGTTCATCTATTACTGGTTTTACTCCTATTAATCAGTCTGATTTATACTTAAATCCTGATTTATCTACATTTGCTGTATTACCTTGGACTGAAGAGGAAGGCTATTCTGAAGCTAGATTTTTATGTAGTGTCACGACTCCAGACGGAAACGACTTCGAGGGCGACCCTCGTAATGTGTTAAAAAAGACCGTAAAGAGAGCTGCTGACAAAGGTTATTCAATTAGTGTAGGTCCCGAGCTTGAATTCTTCTTATTTGAAACAGATGAATATGGTCAGCCGACTATCCGCACGCAAGATGTGGGGGGATATTTTGAGCCTTCACCAAAGGATGAAGGGGAAAAAGTTCGTTTAGCTATTTATAAAGCGCTGAAAATGATGGGCTTTACTATTGAAGCTTCTCACCATGAAGTAGCGATTGGTCAGCACGAAATTAATTTTAAGTATGCAGATGCACTAGCTTCAGCAGATGCTGCTACCACTTATAAATGGGTGGTTAAGACAGTTGCAAAGCAATTCGGATTGCATGCAACCTTTATGCCAAAACCATTAGCAGGTGCTAATGGAAGTGGAATGCATACAAATATTTCTTTATTCAATAATGAGAAGCAAGAAAATGCTTTTTATGATGAGTCAGATAAATTAGGATTATCAGAATCAGCTTACCAATTCATTGCCGGTCTTATTGAGAATGTAAAGGACTTTGTAGCTGTAACGAATCCGTTAGTAAATTCTTATAAACGTTTAGTTCCTGGATATGAAGCGCCTTGTTATATTGCATGGTCTGCTTCTAACCGTTCGGCTTTAATTCGTATCCCGGCTACTCGTGGAGCTGGTACTCGAGTAGAAATTCGTTGTCCAGATCCTTCTGCAAATCCATATTTAGCTTTTGCTGTAGTGGCTTCTGCTGGTTTAGATGGAGTGGAGCGTGAATTATCTGCACCACCTTCAGTTGATGCAGATATCTTCCATATGTCTTTAGATGAGATAGAAGCTCGTGGAATCGAAAATCTACCTACGAACTTAGAGCAAGCGGTGGACCGTTTTGAAACAGGAGAAATTGGCCTGAAGACATTTGGTGAGCATGCATTTTCTGAGTATATCGCTTTAAAGCGTGGCGAGTGGGATGACTTCCGCACAACTGTAACTGGTTGGGAAGTTGAAGCTTATCAATCTAAGTTTTAATAACCAAGTATAATAATGTTAAGTCTGTTGGCTAAAGTCTTTTTCGAAGGCTTTGCTAGCAGGCTTTTTTTATGCTACTTAATCACGGGTGATAATGGGAATTCTATCTTTCTTAAAAAATTGATGTTAAGATAGTACAAAAAAGGAGAGGTAAGATGAGTAAACTGATTAACTCAGTAGATAGAGCCCTGCGAATTGTTGATTTATTTACCGAGAGTACGCAGGAACTAAAATTAACAGAAATTAGCCAGGCTCTCAATCTTCATAAAAGCACGGTTCATGGCTTGTTAAAAACATTGGCTTATCATGGTTATATTGAGCAGGATAAAGAATCAGAAAAATATAGGCTAGGTCTTCGATTTTTGGAAAAAGGAACGAACGTTCTCAATCATTTGGATGTACGAAGAATTGCTAGGCCACACATCGAAAAAATTGCTAATCAATTTGGGGAGACCACTCATTTAGCGCTATTAGAAGAAGGAGAAGCTGTTTATATAGATAAAATAGAAGGTCAGTCGGCCATAGTTATGTATTCGAGAATTGGTAAAAGAGCACCTATCTACTGCACGGCTATTGGAAAAGTATTAGTTTCTCAAAAAGATGATAACTATTTAACGTCTTTATCGAAGACCCAAACGTATCACATATATACAGAGCGTACGATTAAAAATGAAAAAGAATTTCTAACTGCTATTCAAACAGCAGCAGAAAACGGATACGCGGTCGATCATGAAGAGCTAGAAGTAGGTTTAACGTGTATAGCAGTTCCAATTTATAACAATAAAAACCAAGTGAATGCAGCCATTAGTATTTCTGGACCGACAGCTAGATTGAATAAACCTAAAATGGAAGAAATCGTTTTTTATCTAAAAAGTGAAGCAGCTATTATTTCTAAAAAGTTGGGTTATAGTCTGTAATGATCTCTAATTAAACCGTTTACAAAATGCGAATGATATAGTATGTTCTAACTAATACAAATAGTTAAAGAAGTGTTTGGGTTATAAACAAACACTATTTTTAAAGATTATTATAAGAACATAGTTTGATATTATCAAACAAACGAATGGACCATTTAGGAAGAGGAGGTTTCAATGAGTAACTTAAATGAATTACTGGAAATTTCTCAGAGTGTTTATGAAGATTTAAAAACAAGTGCCAATGGACCAGAGGGTGAGTTACCACTCACATCTCATATGTTAAAAAGCTGGCCAAGTGGAGACTTATTTGGCTTAACGCAAAATGTAGGAATGGGTTGGAAGCCAGAAAATTTAAAAGGACATGAGGTATTAATATTAGGAACTCAGGGTGGCATAAAAAATGAAGATGGTTCTCCGCTTGCTTTAGGATATCATTCAGGTCATTGGGAAGTAGATGTGCTCATGAAAACAGCGGCAAAGGAAATATCGAGATTGGGTAATATTCCTTTTGCGGGCTTTGTTAGTGATCCTTGTGATGGAAGAGCTCAAGGGACAAAGGGTATGTTTGATTCTTTGCCTTATAGAAATGATGCTTCAATGGTCATGAGAAGATTAATTCGCTCTCTTCCAAGGAGAAGTGCGGTAATAGGAGTAGCAACTTGTGATAAAGGACTACCAGCAATGACGATGGCTTTAGCTGCTATGCACGATTTAGCAACGGTTATCATTCCTGGTGGTGTTACCCTTCCACCTACACATGGAGAGGATGCTGGGAAAATTCAAAGTATTGGAGCTAGATACACAAATGGTGAGATTAGCTTAAAGGAAGCAGCTGAGCTAGGCTGCCGGGCATGTGCTACTCCAGGAGGTGGATGCCAGTTTCTAGGGACTGCTGCAAGTGCTCAGGTTGTGGCTGAAGCATTAGGGATGGCCATTACTCACTCTGCTTTAGCTCCTTCTGGTCAGTCCATTTGGAAGGAAATGGCTAATCAGTCAGCGAGAGTAGCTATACAAGCTGTTGAAAAAAAGATCCTTACTAGAGATGTAATCACAGATGATTCGATTCGTAATGCGATGATGGTTCATGCTGCATTCGGTGGTTCAACCAATTTGCTACTCCATATTCCAGCTATTGCCTATGCGGCGGGCTGTTCCATTCCAACTATTGAAGACTGGAAGCAAGTAAATCAACATGTACCTAGGCTAGTTAGTGCATTACCAAATGGCCCGATAGACCATCCAACTGTCGCCGTCTTTTTAGCAGGTGGAGTTCCAGAGGTTATGCTCCACTTAAGAAAATTGGACTTATTAAACGAGAATGCTCTAACGATAACAGGACAAAGCTTAGGAACGAACTTAGATTGGTGGGAAAGCTCTGAAAGAAGGCATAAAGTGAGAGAGCGCTTAAGACAAGATGGTGTTAATCCTGATGATGTAATCATGTCACCGAAGAAAGCACAATCAATGGGAATGACTTCAACCATTACATTTCCAACAGGTAATATCGCTCCAGATGGGGCTGTTGTGAAGTCGACTTCTATTGATCGTTCAAGACTTAATGCTGATGGTGTGTTTGAGCATACCGGTTCAGTGAGAGTTTTCTCTAGTGAGAAAAAGGCCATTGAGGCAATTAAGAGCCAACAAATAAAAAAGTACGATATTATCGCATTAATTGGCTGTGGGCCTTCAGGTACAGGCATGGAGGAAACCTACCAAATTACTTCTGCATTAAAGCATTTATCTTATGGGAAATATGTCACCCTAATTACAGACGGACGATTTTCAGGTGTTTCAACAGGGGCTTGCATCGGTCATATTGGTCCCGAAGCTTTAGCAGGTGGTCCTATTGGAAAGCTTAGAGACGGAGATTTGATTGAAATCAAAATAGATTGTCATCAATTAACGGCAAGTATTCATTTAATTGGAGTAGATGGTGAAGTCGTCGGAAAAGATAAAGCATTTGAAATGTTAAATAAGAGACCTCTTCATCCGGAATTAAGTAGTCATTCAGAATTACCAGATGATACTAAGCTTTGGGCAGCTTTACAAGCTGTGAGTGGGGGAACTTGGAGTGGAAGTATTTATGATGTAGATAAAATTGTAAACGTTTTACAAGAAGGAATGAAGTCACTGGCGGAAAAAGAAAAAAATAAAGTGAGGGAGGAATGACATTGAAAGAATGTAATCCAATCAAAGGAGTTATCCCACCTATATCAACGATCTTTTTGGAGGATGGAACTTTTGATGAAGTAGGAATGAGTCGGTTAATTGAGAATTTAATATCTCGTCACGTAGATGGTCTATTCTTCTTAGGAACAGGTGGAGAATTTAGCCAATTATCTTTGAGTCAGAGAAAAGAGATAGCGGAATTTGCTGTAAAGAAAGTAGATAAACGCGTTCCTGTATTAATAGGGACAGGTGCGACTAGTACAGATGATGTTATTTCATTAAATGAACATGCTTATTCGATTGGAGCGGATGCAGTAGTAGTTATTAATCCCTATTATTTAAAGCTATCAGAAGAAAAATTATTAGAGCATTATCATTTAATTGCCAAGAAATCTAAGCTTCCTATTTTGCTTTACAATTTTCCTGCACTAACAGGCCAAGACCTTTCACCAGATTTAGTTTCTTCATTAGTGGCAGAGCATCAGAACATTGTAGGGATTAAAGAGACAGTGAGTGATATTGGTCATGTTCGTGAAATGATTATAAAAACGAAGAAAATCAATCCGCATTTTTCTGTACTGTGTGGGTTTGAGGATTTATTACTGAATAGCTTAAGTTTAGGTGGGGATGGGATTATTTCTGCTAGTGGTAACTTTGCACCAGAGTGGTCGACTGGTCTTATTCATTCTTATCATGAAGGTGATTATGAGAAAGTAATGAGCCTTCAGCGACATTTAGTTTATATTCCAGAGATCTATAAATTAGATACTCCATTTATTAATGTTATAAAAAAAGCGATTACTCTATGTGGTTTAGAAGTTTCTGAAAAAGTATTAGCACCAGCTCATGATTTATCAGAGGAAAAAACAGAAGCTCTTATTTCGATATTAAAGGAAGTGCAGCTAGTAAAGAATTCGTAGCTTTGAAAAAGCAATAAAAAGGAGATTTGAAAAAATGAATACAATAAAAAATCCAATTTTAAAAGGTTTTAATCCAGATCCTTCTATTATAAGAGTTGAGGATGATTATTATGTTGCTACTTCTACGTTTGAATGGTTTCCTGGCGTACAAATACACCATTCAAAGGATTTGATTCATTGGAATTTAATTACTCATCCGTTATCCTCGATAAAGCATCTTAATATGTTGGGAAATGTTGATTCAGGGGGTGTTTGGGCTCCTTGTCTTAGCTACAGCGATGGAACGTTTTATTTGATTTTTACAGATGTAAAAAATCATTATGGTGCTTTTAAAGATACGCACAATTATTTGGTCACAGCTAGTGATATACAGGGACCATGGTCAGAGCCTATTTATTTAAATAGTAGTGGGTTCGACCCTTCCTTGTTTCATGATGAGGATGGGAGGAAGTGGCTCGTAAATATGGTGTGGGATCATCGGAAAAATAAGAATTCCTTTGGAGGGATTTTATTACAAGAATACGATGTTCAAAAGCAAAAGCTAGTAGGTCCTATAAAAAATATATTTAAGGGTACTGAATTAGGTCTAACAGAAGCCCCCCATTTATATAAAAAAGGATCATACTACTATTTAATGACCGCAGAAGGTGGGACGAGGTATGATCATGCTGTTACGATGGCAAGAGCGACTTCAATTGATGGTCCTTATGAAGTCGATCCACAAAACCCTATGCTAACATCGAAAGGCAAGGATCATCTTACTCTGCAAAAAGCAGGTCATGGAAGTTTAGTAGAAACCCAAGGTGGCGAGTGGTATATGACTCATCTAGTTGGACGTCCACTTCCTAACATCAAAAAATGTAATTTAGGTAGAGAAACAGCTATTCAAAAATGTGAATGGTCAGAGGATGGCTGGCTAAGAATTTCAGCGGGTGGAAACGACCCGCAGGTAGAGGTTGAATCGATTGATGTACCAGAATTTCAATTTGAGCCAGCAAAAACAAAGGATGATTTTACTGATGAAACGTTGAATATCCATTTTAATTCTTTGCGTACACCGGTTACAGAGGAGTGGGCGTCGTTAAAGGAACGAGAGGGCTTTTTACGAATATACGGAAGAGAGTCATTCCATTCGAATTTTCAACAAAGCTTAATAGCTAGAAGACAACAATCTTTTCAAGTAATGGCTGAAACGGTTGTTGAGTTTGAACCGACTACTTTTCAACAAATGGCAGGTTTAGTTTATTATTATAATACAAAAAATTATCATTACTTACACGTTAGTCATGATGAAGACCTAGGAAAGTGTATTGGGATTATGTCCAATTCAAAAGGGTACTATGATGAACCGATTGATGGCATGATTTCTATAGAGGATTGGCAGCGTTGCTATCTGAAAATCACCATTCAGTATGAAGAAGTTCAATTTTATTATTCAAAGGATGGAGAGCATTGGTTAAAAGTGGGGCCTACGTTAGATGCTAGTTATGTTTCCGATGAAAATGCTGATATTGTAGCAGATGGTGCAAATTTAGATCAAGGCTTTACAGGTGGTTTTCTTGGTATGGCTGTTCAGGATTTAAGTGGCCAGAAGCGTTATGCTGATTTTGATTATTTTATATATGAAGAAGAAGAATCAAGATAAAGTCGAATTCTTAATGATGTAAATGTTAAGTGGGTAAAATCTTCCTTTGGAGGATTTTGCCCACTTTTAGTCAGAGATAACTTCAATAGCAGATTAATACCCAAAACGATTCCTAGCATCAGAACTCGTTTTTTCAGTTTTTATGCTTCTTTTAGTTAATTCTTTTAAAATCACAGTGTTAAGTTGCCGTAACTTTTCTTTCTATCGATCTCTTGGAACTCGCTAATGTGAAAAAAATCAAACCTGACCATATGAATAGAAAGGCAATAGCTTGAATCCATGAAAATGGTTCTTTATATATAAACACACCTAAGATAAGCATAATCGTAGGAGCTAAATATTGTAAAAAACCAATAAGGGAGAAAGGAATCCTTTTAGCGGCGCTAGCAAATAGGAGTAAAGGTATCGCTGTAGCAATGCCTCCTCCAATTAATAGCCAAGTAGTTTGGTCCGCAATAGCTAACTGGGGGGTTAAGTTTGATTGAAATAGAAATAAAAAAGCTAATGGACTTATTAATAGTGTTTCGACAAATAAACCGACTAAAGAAGAAACATTCACCATTTTTTTTAGTAACCCATATAAACCAAAGGTTAGTGCAAGAAGCATCGATACATAGGGAAACTCTCCATAATCAATCGTGATAAACATAACACCGATAAATGCTAATAGAAAGGCTATGATTTGCTTACGATTGAAGCGCTCTTTAAAAAAGAAAAAAGCTAATATCACATTAATTAACGGGTTAATATAATAGCCTAAGCTAGCTTGGAGGACATATTCATTTGAAACCGCCCATATAAAGACATACCAATTTATAGAGATCAGTATAGAAGCGCTAATAATCCCAATGAACCTTTTTACATTCTTAAAAATAGATTTCCCTTCTAAAATAGCTTTTTTAAATTGATTGCTTACAAGAATAATAATTAAAACAAAACAAAGAGACCAAATCACGCGGTGTGCAAGTACAACAAGAGGGTCAATGTGCTCTAATAGCTTCCAGTATATTGGGAAAACTCCCCATAATAAATATGAGCCTAATCCACTAATGATTCCGATTTTAAATGACTGATTCGAATTCATGGCTCTAACATCTCCTTTATATGAACGAAATAATAAACCACGTGTGATTTTCACACGTGGTTTGACAATCATTACGCGTTACGAAAACGATAAGCGGAGTGATTGGTCGGCCCTACATATTCATTTAATTGGAAGGAATGCTTGATCGCTTCTGTAATAAAATCCTTCGCTACATAAATCGCTTCCTCTACCGTGTTACCCTTTGCCAGTTCTGCTGCGATAGCAGCTGAATACGTACAGCCCGCTCCGTGAGTGAAGGTAGTTTGGATTACATCTGATTTTAATTCGTGATGAGTGTCTCCGTCAAACCATACATCGATTGCTTGTGCAGTCCCTAATTTACTACCGCCCTTCACAATTACATGCTTTGCTCCCAATTGATGGATTTTTTCAGCAGCCGTTTTCATATCTGCTACCGTTGTTATCGGACCGTGTCCACTTAACTGTGATGCTTCAAAAAGGTTTGGTGTGACGACAAAAGCTCTAGGGATAAGTACGTCACGTAAACAAGCATCCGTTTCTGGGTTTAAGGCTTCGTCTGCTCCTTTACAAACCATTACAGGATCAACAACTAATTGATTCATTTTATATTTATCTATTTTTTGAGCGACAAGCTCAATAATTTCAATAGAACCTAGCATACCTGTTTTTGCAGCATCTACCCCAATACCAGCTAATACGGTTTCTATTTGTTTATCCAAAGCTTCAACGCTTTGAGGGATGACTTCATGAAACCAATTTCTCGTTGGGTCTTGTGCAACAATTACGGTTAATGCATTCATTCCATAAACTCCTAGCTCCTGGAATGTTTTGATGTCAGCTTGCAAACCTGCTCCGCCACTTGTGTCTGAACCAGCTATTGTTAATGCTTTTGGCATTGTCATTCTCGTTTCACTCCTTATCAATCTTGCTTTTATCTATTATACTAAATTCATACAAAGAGACAATGTTTTCGGGCTAATTTATTTTTCCTGTTTACTCCATCTTAAATTTTCTCTTGCTAATTATGTGAGGGACATGTAATAAAAGCAAGTTAACCTATAAATTAATATTGAAAAAAGGAGTTTTGCTTGTGTCATTAATAAAAGGCGTTATCTTAGATATGGATGGTGTCATTGCCAATACTTTAGAATTACAGTTTGAAGTCAATCTTGAGTTAGCTAAAAAATTGAATATTGATTTTACTAGGGAGGATAATCAACTTCTACAAGGATTAAGCAGAAGAGAAACCGTTAAAAGTATGATTAAAAGGTCGGATCTGGAAATGGACCATAATTTAATAGAAGAATTGTCCACATTAAAGAATGATCGTTACCAAAAATTAATTCAAAATTTAACTAAAGAAGATATAATGCCGGGTATGGAAAGCTTTATTAAAGAGCTGTATCAAAGAAATATACCGATCGCGGTAGCATCTGCTAGTCAAAATGCAAAGAAGGTGATTCATTCCCTTCAATTAGAGTCATATATCAGCTACATAGTCGACGTTAAAACGTTAAAAAAAGGGAAACCAGACCCAGAAATTTTTCTTACGGCGGCAAAAGCTATTCAAATTGAACCAAGAGACTGTGTAGCTGTGGAAGATGGCGATGCTGGTATGTTAGGAATTTTAAAAACCGAAATGTTTTCAGTAGGAATTGGCAACAGTGAGATTTTACAAAAAGCGAACTGGACTATTCCCAATACAAGCGAATTGACTTATAAGCGTTTAATTAATAAATTATAGGATTAAAGGACTAAATAATAGTACCTAAAAACCTAATAAATCCCTCTATTCAAAAGTTAAAAAATGGATTATGATAGATTTGTTAGTTCTTATGTATCATAAAAGAGGGAGAGGTATATGGTGAAAATCAAGAGTATTAGAACCAAAATATTAATCGGTTTTTTCATTGTTATTTCTTTATTTATAGGTTTTTCTATCTATAATATTATTAACATTGATAAAACTCAAACTGAAATAAAGAACTTAAGAGAAGAAGCATTGCCAACACTAAATCGAATAGAGCAATTAGCTTTTAATACATCCCAAATGCTATCGCTCTCTAGGGCTTATTTACTTGAAGAAAATGAGGAGCATCTACAATCCTTTCATGAATATAAAGAAGAAATAGAAGTTCTTGAGGGTGAAGTATTACAAAAGCTCAACTCACCAGAAGTAGAGGCGCTTTTCGCAAGAAGCGATCAATGGCAAGCCATTATGGAAGGGGAAGTCTTTCCATTGTTCGAACGAGGTGAAATAGCGATGGCAGAAGCGATTATGTCTCGACAAGCTTCGAGACTAGCTGGAGAGTTAATCTTTGGTTATATAGACCTTTCTGAATCGTCAAGGCTTCAATTAAGTGAACATACGCAAGCGCTTGAAGAAGCTCAACAAAGTTTATTCTACGGAATTATAATAATTGGAATAACTATGGTGGTCGTAAGTGTAATCATTGGGCTTATTTTATCTATTATGATTACCCGCCCTGTTAATAAGTTAGTAAAGCAAGCCAATCAAGTCGCCGCTGGTGATTTATCACAGAAGGATATTTCTTTAGATTCTAAGGATGAAATTGGTCAATTAACGATTGCATTTAATCAAATGAAAAATGGATTGAGGCAGTTAATTAGCAGAACCGTAGAAATGTCAGATCAAGTAGCACAAACAGCTGAACAGTTATCAGCAAGCTCAGAACAAACTTCTGCAGCTACAAACGAAATCGCGATTACGATTGAAGAGGTTGCGAAAGCTTCGGATATGACATTGAATCAGTCTAAATCTAGTGCTGAGGCAGCTGTAAATGTTGGTAGTGGAGTAGAGACAATTATCGTGAAAACAGCAGAAGCAAGCGAAGTAGCTGATTTAGCGACTGATGAGGCTCGAAGTGGAGAGCATTCTATTCAAACGGCCATTGAGCAAATGAACTCTATTTCTTATTCGGTTAAGGATTCAGCAGAATTAATAGGACAATTAGGGGTTCGTTCAAAAGAAATTAGTGAGATTCTAAGTATCATCACATCTATTTCGGAACAAACCAACTTATTAGCCCTTAATGCTGCGATTGAAGCGGCAAGAGCTGGTGAGCATGGAAGAGGCTTTGCTGTCGTCGCTGACGAAGTGAGAGGGTTAGCAGAGAACTCAAATCAATCCGTTCAAAAAATAGCAGAAATGATTAAATTAATTCAAAGTGATATTGTTCAAGTCGTTAATGAAATGAATAAAGGAACAGAAGAGGTTGATAAGGGAACAACAGTTATTAAAGAGGTAGGCAGTGTTTTTGGTAGGATTACAAATTCTATCGACCAAGTGTCTAATGGAATGCTTGAGGTTTCTACCGCAACTCAAAAAATTGCAAGCAGTACATTCCAATTAAATGATTCTATACAAGAGGTAGAGAAATTTTCTATTAAGAATGCGGAAGATGCCGAAGGAGTAGCCGCGAGTGCAGAAGAGCAGCTTGCTGCTATGCAAGAAGTTGCTAGCTCCGCTGAAGCTTTGAATGACTTGGCTACAAAATTACGAGAAGAAGTTTCGATGTTTAAAATATAAAATACCGATGAATTTAAGTGGAGAAAGTCATTTTTAAATGATTTTCTCCACTTTTTTTGATAGATAAACAGTGATTTAGTTGATGAGAAATGATTCTCATAAAGAACAAGAAGGTATTAGATAATCATGTGATTTGTGGTTTAGCAATATCAATTAGTTTGGTTCTTTAATAATCATGACTGTTTCAACAATAAAAAGGGTATAACAAAAAAGGTCGGATATGACTAAGAACTATCAAACAAGAAAGTAGGAGCTCGTAAATGAATGCTGATGGTAATAAAATCCATGACAAAAAGCAACGAAAGACCATAATAGGATTTATTCTTCCTTCCATAATAGGTGTATTTTTATTTATGACACCTGTTTATATGAATGGCCAATTTACGATACCCATTGCCTACTTAGCGGGACAATTACAACAACTATTGAATACAAATCTACCCTATATTGTCTTTTATTTATTGTTAGGTGGCTTTGTGATTTCCTGTTTCCTTACATTTCTGAAAAAAGACTTGTCAAAATATCCGAAGCTTCTAAAAGTGTTTGTGGTATCACCATGGTCATTATTGGTACGGTTTCTTAGTTTAATGATTGTCGGTGCTACTTTATGGCAGTGGGGGCCAGAAATCATTTGGTCAGAAGATACGGGAGGCACCTTAATTTATGAATTAGTCCCGATACTAGTGACTGTATTTTTGTTTGCGGGCCTATTTTTACCTTTACTAATGGATTTTGGACTACTTGAATTTATAGGCTCAAGGATGAATCAAATCATGCGTCCTGTATTTAAGTTACCTGGACGCTCTGCTATTGATTGTTTAGCATCTTGGGTAGGCGATGGGACCGTTGGGGTACTACTAACGAACAAACAATATGAAGAAGGATATTATACAAAAAGAGAAGCGATTGTAATTGGCACAACCTTTTCAGTTGTTTCGATTACCTTTAGTATTGTTATTTTAGAATATATGAATTTAGGAGAGATGTTTTTCCCGTATTATTTGTCTATCCTTATTTCAGGGTTTATTGCTGCTGTTATTATGCCAAGAATTCCTCCTTTATCTAGAAAAGAAGACCGTTTTATCAATAATGAACAATTCAATAGAGAAAAAGAAGAAACTAGAGAGGTAAGGTGGAGGGATGGTTATTTATTAGCGCTAGAACGAGTAAGAAATGGAGATGGATTTACTGGATTTTTAACGAATGGTATAAAGAATGTTTTAGATATGTGGTTGGCTATTATTCCAATTGTAATCGTAATTGGAACCTTTTCTTTAATCATTGCTACTTATACACCGCTTTTTCAAATAGTAGGTAAACCATTCGAGTATATTCTTACTTTTTTACAAGTACCGGAAGCAGGGGCTGCAGCTCAAACAATGGTCGTAGGTTTTGCTGATATGTTTTTACCAGCCATATTAGGTGCAAGTATTGAAAGTGAGATGACGAGATTTATAATTGCTGCTGTTTCTGTAACGCAGCTTATATACATGTCTGAAATCGGGGGATTATTATTAGGTTCTAAAATCCCCGTTACATTTTTGGATTTAATCGTCATATTTTTTCAAAGAACATTGATTACTTTACCGATTATTGTACTAATTGCGTGGATTGTTTTTTAGCGTTAAAATATAAAAAGATATCGTAGCTTATTTACCAATTCTGCGCTTCATTATAAAATAAACAGACAATCATTGAAGAGTAAAGGAATGATAGAATTGTCTAGTTTAATCCCTCATGAAATTCACCCTTCATGGAAAGATTTATTATCAGATGAAGTGATGAATGATGTAATGAAAATTGAGACTGAGATAAGTGATCAGGAATTTAATCCAACCAATCCTCGGCAAGCTTTACGTTTTTTGTCTACTGATTTGAATCATATGAATATCATATGGCTAGGACAGGATGTTTACCCTGCAGAGGGTGTTGCGACTGGTCGTGCCTTTGAAGTAGGTACTCTTCATTCTTGGACAGAGAAATTTAATCAGAACTCTATCCAAAACATTATCCGTGTTATTCACAAAAATTATTTTGAAATAGAAGAGTATAAACAAATTAAACCTTATACGCAAATTCGTAAGGAAATAGAAAGTGGTCAATTTCCGATTCTTCAACCAAAGCAATGGTTTCAATCTTTAGAAAATCAAGGGGTTTTATTCTTGAATTGCTCATTCACTTGTAAAATTGGAAAAGCAAATAGTCATAAAAAAATATGGGAATCTTTTTCAAATAAAGTGCTTCAGTTTGTATCGAGTAGAAGACCAGATTTAATCTGGTTCCTTTGGGGAAAAGAAGCGATTAATAAAAAAGTGTTCATTCAAGAGGGGCAATTTTATGAAAGTAGACACCCGATGTTATGTAGTGAAAAATATGAAAATGACTTTTTGAAGTTTAATGGTTTTAAGGACACCGGTCATCTAGTAAATTGGCTCGGAATACAATCAGATAAGTAATGTGTAGAAACTGCTGTGACTATATGCATCAATAAGAATCCCACATATGTTAGGTGGCAAGTTGTTCGCTCCCCTAAGACATTCTGAGTCCTTGTTACCAAACTAATTTTTTTAAAAAAAGTAGATTTCATCATGGCTCCCCATCCCACTTGAGCCTCAGTGACTTGTGTTGTTACTATAGCGGACTTCAAATTTAATGGGCTCTTCCTTCTTAGAAAAAGAAGGAAGGGCCTTATCTTTGTATGCACTCATTACACAAAATTCCACATTTCAATACAGGATGTAACAGGTTTTAATAGAGGAAAAAGTCAAAGGATAGACATGGTTGTGATAATATCTAACATCCATTTGCTGATGAAGTCATTATTAGCTTCTCATTATAAGCATTATCGAGAATGACCATCATAAACCATTATAAGTAAAGCGTTTACAATAAATTCGCTTATGAAAAAACATGTTAGTATATCTGACATAACAGTAGATTCAGAAAATTTTGACCGTATAATAAGGGATAACAAGCGATGTTAACTTACTTAACGCTGAACTATTGAGGGGAGAGGTTGCAAAATGGATTTAGTTTTAGTTGATAATCTTTGGGTGGTCATAGCAGGGGTATTGGTTCTTTTAATGCAAGGAGGATTTATTCTTTTAGAGGCCGGTTCCACTAGGATGAAGAATGCTGGTCATATTGCAGGAAAGACAGTATTTACAGTCGGAATTGCTACACTTGTTTATTGGGCAGCTGGTTGGGCGATTGCTTATGGAGATAGTGTATTTGGATTATTTGGAACGACACAGTTTTTCTACGGAGACGCTTCGGCTCCAGCAGATGGAGGTCTTGCACCCTCCGTTGATTTCTACTTCCAAGTAATGTTTGCAGCAATAGCATTGACGATTGCGTTTGGAGGATTTGCGGAGAGAGCGAAATTATCTGCATATGTTATATTTGCCGTATTATTCTCCTTGTTTGTTTATCCAATCGTTTCACACTGGGTATGGAATGATGGTGGATGGATTGCTGAAATGGGAAAACAAGACTTTGCCGGATCGACAGTTGTTCACTTAACAGGTGCAATGGCAGCTTTGGCGGCAACGATTATCTTGAAGCCGCGTCTTGGTAAATACAATAAAGATGGATCTTTAAATGAGATTGCTGGACATAACCAAGTTTATACAGCGCTTGGCGTTCTTATTCTTTGGGTAGGTTGGTTTGGATTTAATGCAGGTAGTACAGTATCACTTGCTGACGGATTCTTTGGGTTTGTAGCGTTAAATACTCAGTTAGCTGCTGCAGCTGGTGCGGTTGCTGCGTTGTTCATGATATGGGCCTTAAATGGAAAATCAGATATACCAACTATGTTAAATGGTGCTTTAGCAGGTCTTGTTGCTATTACAGCTTCGTGTGCATTTGTGGCACCTTGGGCAGCGGTCATTATCGGTATTATTGGTGGAATTATTGTCGTATTTAGTATGAAAATGCTTGATAGAAACAGAATTGATGACCCAATCTTCGCTATTTCGGTTCATGGTATCGCTGGTATTTGGGGAACCATTTCTACAGGATTTTTTGCTACACCAGAATTAGCAGAGATGAATGGTGGTAGAGCTGGATTATTCTACGGTGGTGGCTTTGAGCAATTAGGAGTTCAAGTATTGTCAGTAGTTGTGTGTGGATTGTTCGCATTTGTAGCTTCTTTCATCTTATTAAAAATTACAGCTGCTATCGTTGGTGGTTTACGAGTTAGTGAAGAGGAAGAAATTGCTGGTCTTGATTTAAGTGAGCATGGTAGTTATGGTTATCCTGAAAATATGCCAGCTAAAGAAGCAAAATAATGCAAAAGCATTTAAATAGTTCAGGAGATGAGCTGTTTCATAGTAGATTGAAGGAATTGTATCATGAAAGAATTTCAGCTATGAAAAATCTTACACCATCTATTGAATCAGTTTTTAAATTTCATGAACAGTTGATGTTTGAAGCGATTGAAGTCGCTCAAAAAAAAGTAGAAAGTGAGTGGGGATCACCTCCTGCTCACTTTGCTTTCTTTCTTCTAGGAAGTGGTGGTCGTGGCGAACAGCTATATTGGAGTGATCAGGATCACGGTATTGTGTATGAAGATGCAGAGGACGAAGACGCTCAGGAAGAATTACAGGAGTATTTTTTACATCTTGGTAAGGAAATAGTCCGTGCATTAGAAGCTGTTGGATACGAGAAATGTAGTGGAAAAGTGATGGCTTCCTATCCAAGGTGGTGTAAATCTTTAACAGCATGGCAAGAGCAATTAAAGCTTTGGTTGAGAGAAGATACTTGGGAACATTTACGGTATGCTTTAACTTTTTTCGATAGTAGGACATTCATGGGTGAGGATACTCTTTTGAAAAAGCTAAAGGAGACGATTTTTTCTACTCTAAAGAATCAACCTCAGCTTATGACACGCTTTGCGGAAAATACTGGACGTTTGAAGACGGGGGTTGGTTTATTTAATCAGCTTCTTACTGAAACAAAAGGAAGGCAGCAGGGGAAGTTAGATTTGAAGCAAATTGTTAATTTTCCTTATGTTAACGGTTTACGATTATTAGCTCTGAAAGAATCGATATTCCAACCCTCCACATTAAAAAGATTTGAGGAGCTTCCGTCTCAATATCATTTCATTAAAAGATATCAAAAAACATATCAAAAGGTATTAGAGTACCAACTAGCTTGGCAGCAAGGAATTGAAAGCTATGATGCTATTCATTATCTTCAATTAGAAAAATTAACAAAAGAAGAGAAGGCGCAATTAAAAAACTGGATTAAAAAAGGGCGTAAGCTATATGCGGAAATTGAATCTCTTGTGGAGGAGGACTAGACGACCATGATGAATCATATGATTCAGATGATGAAGCAATTATCATCCAAGCTAAGTCCCAGTATTTATACATCATCACAGCAACGCTCAACTGCACAGAGCATGTCTCATCTACGTCAAATCCAAAGAGAGCTCAAACAAGGTGATGTCCTAGATAAACCATTGAAGCATTTACCATTTGTCGTTTTTGATTTAGAAACTAGCGGCTTTAATCCTGACCGAGGGGATAGTATTTTATCAATAGGTGCTGTTAAGATGATTGGGACAGATATCATAGAAACTGACACCTTTTACTCAACCATCCAAACAAAAAAAGAAGTATCAGATGAAGTGTTAGCTTTAACGGGATTAAAAAAGGATGAATTAAATGATTCTCCTCCTTTAGCAGAAGTGCTGACCAACTTTTACCAATTCATTGGAGGAACCACCCTAGTGGCTCACCATGCTAGTCATGAAAAAAAGTTTATGTCACACGCAACTTGGCAAATGCTGAGAACGACTTTTCAGCATCGAATTGTAGATACCTCTTTTTTAACTAAGGTTGTCGTTCCACACAAATCATTAGTAACTCTTGATGAATGCTGTGAATATCATCAAATCCCTGTGGAAAATCGACATCACGCTCTAGAGGATGCGGTAATGACCGCTAAATTGTGGAGGCAAAATCTTATATTAGCCACTCAATTAGGGTTCCATTCTTTAAGAGATGTGTACACTTTTTTAGCAAAAGGATAATACAATGTCTTTTATTGTCATGTGTAAATATTTGGTTACTGATAGTAAGGAGGAGAGGGCATGTCACAAAATGTCCCAAAGAAGCAAGCATGTTTTCCGATCCGTGTAGTGATGGAGATGACGAATCTGACTGCAAGACAAATTCGTTACTATGAAGAACAAGGGTTGATAAAGCCAAAGCGAAATGAAGGCAATCAAAGAATGTTTTCTTTAGAGGATGTGGAGAGGTTTCATCTAATAAGGTCCTATATAGAAAAAGGAGTAAATATTGCAGGGATAAAAGCAATACTAGCAACAAGTGAATCTGAAGAGACAAAAAGAGACTGAGATAGAAGTTGATTTTGAGAATTTGAAATGATGTGTAATGGATACAAACATCAGGAACGAACCATGAACCCTCCTTACTGTGAAAAAGGAGGGTTCTTTTTTAAAAGGGTAGATTCCCTATGAAAGGCGTAAGCTTGAGGACACAAGGAACGGAGACTCCAGTGTGAGGAAGTGGTCATGCTGAAATCCACTTTTAAAAAAGTTAGTTCGGCAGCACCAGACCGGACACAAAGTGTCTTGGCGAAGCGTACAGGCGGGCACCTAAAGTGGTGGAATCATTGATTCGTGAGGTATTGTCCGTCCTCTTTTGTTTTTGGTCTTTTCAACTTTTCATATTGTAAGCTCAATATGGTAAGATGGAAGTGCGAGGAGGGTCATAATGAATATTTCAACACAATCCGTTATACAAACCATGAAAGAACAAATTCAACGTTTAGAACAAGCTCATATAAATAATCAAGAAGAAATCATCAAGGAAACGGTCACAGCGCTTGAAGCATACTGTCGACTTTTCAAAACATCACAAGCTTCTCAATCAACGAATCAGGTTAATAGTATAAATCCTTCAGTAGCAGATAAAAAATGGACACAAATACAACCTGTTTCTTCCTTTTCTAATCATATTGAACAAAGCGGAGAACCGATTGATAAGCATAAGGGTGATAATTTATTAGATTTTTAATTAGCATGGCTTTTTCTAAAAAAATAAAGGACGAAGGTTCCTATGTTAGGGATGCTCGTCCTTTTTTATATCCATTTACATATGTGCTCGCTAGTTCGTTCGTTTATTTTAAAAATGGCTTTCAAATTCGGGCTTCCATTCGACCAAAATGCCATAATGACAAGATTCCTCATCTTCTAAATAATTTGGTAAAATTTGAAGTGGTTGAAGTCCTTGCTTTAACATAAAGCTTAAAACATCGTCCTTTATTTCAAAATGGACTACTCTTTCTATATATTGTTCAACGGTCATTTGCTTTTGATAGATATGATAATTAGGGATACGGCAGCCTGCGATGAATCGTTTTAATTTTTGTTGTGTAACGAGTCTTTTTCTAGCATCATATAGTGCCTGAGCAATACCTAGACCTCTATAACGCGGATGTACACATACATCAATTCCATATAAACTATCTCCTTGTATTTCATGACTCGCTTTTATATAGCCGTTGTCACTAATTTCATCCCAAGTGTGAGGTTGACCGGTATAGGTTGTGAGTAAGGAAGTGGCGGAACCGACGATTATTCCATTTAACTCGGCAGCAAGAGCCCCTTCGGGAAAGCTGTCAATATGGGCTTGAATTTGGGTCTTTTTCCACCAAAGCTCCTCTGGAAATGGAGGAGGAAAGGCTTCCTTTTGCAAAGCGAGTAATCCGGGATAATCAGTGATTGTATAGGGTCTAACTGATAAATGATTCATTTAGAAAACCTCCGTTCGCCGTTTTTAAGTGAGTGCATTTCATAATGGCTCTATAAGTGAATAAAACCGACCGTTTATTAAAAAATATGTCTTGAATGCTTGTGAATTCACACGTTGATTGAAACGGTAGGTAGAGACTCCCAAAGGATCAGCGCCGTTTGAAGATCCACTCTGACGAAGCCCAGCGTAGTCGGAGTTAGCTGAAGACAAGCCCTTGGGAAAGCATCTACCTAAAGTGAAAATCAAACACCTAATCGTTTCGTTTTCATTTTAAGATAGGAAAGATGAAATGGGTTTAAGTGAACGAATCGTTATAAAAAATGTCTTGAATGTTTGTAGAATCACTTGTTGATTGAAACGGTAGGTATAGACTCCCAAAAGGATCAGCACCGTTTGAAGATCCACTCTGACGAAGCCCAGCGTAGTCAGAGTTAGCTGAAGACAAGCCCCTGGGAAAGCATCTAACTAAAGTGGAAATCAAAAACTTAATCGCTAGGTTTTCATTTATAAGATATGAATTATGAATTTGATTCAAGTATAATCGATTATAGCAAATCAAAAAAGGAGAATGATCATGGCAAAAATATTTTTAATAATAGGAAGTTTAGTAATGGCATTAGCTGTAGGAATTGGAGCGTTTGGTGCTCATGGATTAGAAGGGAAAATTTCTGAACGTATGCTGAAAAATTACCAAACTGGTGTTCAGTATCATATGATACATGGGGTAGGAATTTTAATTGTAGGCTTATTAGCACTTAAACTTACTTCCTCCTCATTATTAAATGGTGCTGGTTGGAGTTTTTTAATTGGTATTGTACTTTTTTCTGGAAGTCTTTATATTATGGCGCTTACAGGTATTACGAAGCTTGGGGCTATTACTCCTTTAGGAGGATTAGCATTTATTGTCGGGTGGGTGCTTATAGCTATTGCTGCCGTAAGAGCTCTATAAATTATAATGAAAAGAGGGGAAGGAGAAAAACTGTTTTTCAATCACCCCATGAGAGAAAATTGAAAATGATGTGTAATGGATGCAAATATTAATAACGTACAATGAACCCTCCTTACTGTGAAAAAAAGGAGGTTTTTTTTGAAGTGGTAAATTCGCTGTGAAAGACGTAGGCTAGCGAACACAAGGGACGGAGACTCCAGTTGGAGGAAGTGGCTGCCGAAATCTACTTTTAAAAAAGGTAGTTCGACAGCACCCTACCGGGCGCAAAGTTTCTTGGGGAAGTGAACAGCCGGTCACCTAACATGTGTGAAATCATTCATTCATGAGTATGGTTTCAGTATTTTTTATGCTTTTTTTTTTTTACATTCAACAAAATTAGACCCTCTTTTTCATTATTTTTGACTACCACTTCACATTTATAAATCTCTCGAATGACTGTATAGTAAGCTATCTGGTAAAATCCGAATATTATCCATCAATAACAAGAAATAATCAATTGTCTTGTCTAACTGTAAGCGCTAAAATGAATGAACATAAGAAGCTAAAGGAGGATAAATGGATGAATGAGGTTAGACAGACGCTGTCTTTAAATGGAACATGGGGATTTAAGTTAGATCCTGAGGAAAAGTGGACCGTTCAGGATGTAATCAATGATACCTCTCTGAATAGCATTCAAATTCCCGGCTCATGGGAAGAGCAAGGCTATGGTGAACCAAGTGAACATGAGCCATTAGGGACTTGGAAGAAGGAGAGAGAGTACACAGGTCGAGCATGGTACACGTTGGATTTAGAAGCTAGCTCTCTACCTTTGAATCAAGATTATCAATTAGTATTATCTGGGGTACGCTGGTTTACTGAGGTCTATTTAGATACCCAATTGGTAGGTACTGGAGAAGGACTAGTAACGGATCAGGTTTTTGATTTGAGTCATGACTTACAACCAAACAAAAGCCAAAAGCTCATCATAATGATCGATAATTCAATGAGAATTCCTTTGATAGAAAGTCATATTCATTCCTATCATACTGCAACGAGCTGGGGGGGAATTACGGGTGGTGCACGTATAGATGCTCTACCTAAGGAAAGAATCGCAAAAATCGATTTTCACCCTGGAGATACACCTCAGTCGGTTTCTGTAAACGTTCATTTAACTAATAATCAGGAAATCCAAAATCAACCTTATATTCAAATAGAAATAAAGGATCAGGGCGAAACGATTATCAAAGATAAAAGACCAATTGACATTGAAAACGGAATTTGTTCTTTAGTACTAGATTTAGGTAGAGAGAGTCAGCTTTGGTCAGATACTAACCCATTTTTATATGAGGTGACAACCTCACTCTATGATGGCGATGATAAGCTAGATATTCAGAGTCATCGATTGGGACTCCGTCATTTTCAAGCAAAAGGAAAAGAGTTTTTATTAAATGACCAACCTACTTTTTTAAGAGGGTATGTTGATTGCTGTATATTTCCATTAACAGGTTATCCAGTTTGGGATAAGGCACATTATAAAAAACAATTTCAAATAGTTAAAAGTCATGGGTTTAATCATGTGCGATTACATGGTTGGTCAGCACCAAAGCCTTTTTGGGAGGCAGCGGATGAAGAGGGGATGCTCGTGCAAACAGAATTACCTCATTGGTCTGGGCATTATATGGATTGTGAAAAACAACCACCTGAAGATGTTCATCAATTTTTTAAACGCGAAATCAAAAGAATCGTTGAAGATTTAAATGAGCATCCATCCTTTGTCATGCTTGCCCTTGGAAATGAATTGATAGGCCCGAGTGGACATCCTTCTTTAAATGAGCTAATCGATATTGCTAAAGAGATCGATCCAACAAGGTTATATACCGATAATACAGGCTTTGGACAATTACCTGCTCACCATCGACAAGGTGACTATTATATTCAGTCCTTAAATTGGCATCCACCTTATGAACTGGGGTTTGCAGGCTCACCTAACACCTATGAAGATTATTCTGAATTAACAAGATTAGATGACAAACCATTAATTGGGCATGAGCATGGGCAATTTACGATGTATGCAGATCCCGGTGCTTCAGAAAAGTTTACAGGTAATTTGAAGCCGAATTGGCTCAACACCTTGAACGAATCTTTAGAAGGAAAAGGATGGAGTCATCGTGTCGAGGAATTCCAAGAGACTACAGGAAAGCATATGGTTCGCTCTTATAAGGAAATTATGGAGAGAGCAAGGCGGACGAAGGGATTATCCGGTGTTCAGCTTCTCGATATTCGTGACTTCCCAGGACAAGGACATGCGACTACAGGAATACTAGATGTGTTTTGGGATAGTAAAAATGTCATCTCTCCAAACGAGTTTAAGCAGTTTAACGGAGATAGAGTTCTTTTAATGAAATCGGATCGGCGGACATTATTTAGTGGAGAAGAGCTTTTAGTTAAAATAGATGTATCTAATTACGGAGCCAAATTCGAACGGGCTAAACTTAGCTGGCAAATTGATAAAGATGGTGTCCTGTGGAAAAACGGAGAAGAGCTTATTGAAGCAGTCGAAACAGCATCCGTTATAGAAGTTGGACAAATTGCTCTTAAGGCAGTAGAAGATGAGTCTGCTCATTATCAGTTAAAAGTGAAGCTTGAAATTCAACATGAAAAGATTGAGAATAGTTGGGAGTTTTGGTCGTTTCATCACAAAGGTCTGCCAAATAACGTTCGTGATATTTGGAGTAATATAAATTCGCTAAAATCCTACCTATACGGAGCAAAGTTCGGTCAATTAATCGGAATTGATGGACTTAGCTATAAAAAAGAGGATGCAAAGCTAGCTGTTACGGATTTAATGTCACGTGATGTTTTGCAATTTTTATTAGATGGTGGGGATGTCTGGTTAATGGCCAAGCCAGGTAATCAATATGACGAAATCGAAACGAGATACTTACCTGTATTTTGGAATTTCCTTTGGTTCCCAACACAAGAGAGTACAACCATGGGAATGAAAGTAAATCAGCATCCGTTATTTAATGCCTTTCCACATGATGGATACTCGAATTGGCAATGGTATCATTTAGTAGAGGGAGCAACAAGTATTGGTTTAGATAGTTATCCTCAAGTTGAGCCTATTGTTGAAGTGGTGGATAATTTTCATCGAATGAAAAAACTAACCTATGCTTTTGAAGCAAAAGTAGGTAAAGGTCGTTTATTTGTATCAGCCTTTAAAACTTCTGATGTCAAAGATTTGAAGCGACCTGAAAATAGCTATCTTTTTGAATCGACTCTTCATTATCTGTTAAGTGGTCAATTTGTTCCACAAACACAACTAACAGTATCTGATTTGGTTCGACTATTTAAAGTCACAGGTCAATCAGTAACATAATAAAGTTTCTATAAAAGGAAAAAATCCTAGACAAAAAGTAGATAGAACGTTCATAAGAGGCTGATACAAAAGCTATTTTTACACGAGTTCATGTAACGAGCGAAACTTGATTTGGTGTGTAATAAATGAATACACAAATAACAAACATAACCCTCCTTCTAAAAAAAAGAAGGAGGGTTATGTCTTTATGGAGTACTATTACCCTTTTTGCGTCGTCCGGTATTCGGTAGGGGATTGTCCGATAATTTTTTTGAACATTCTTGAAAAATAGTAAGGATCACTAAACCCAACCATTAAAGCAATTTCTTTGATAGCAAGGTTGGTTAAATCTAATTGATGGCAGGCATATTGAATTTTAAGTCTCAAAAAGTAATCGATTGGAGGGAAGCCTGTTGCTTCCTTAAAAATTTGAATCAGGTGCTGTTTCGATAGCTTTACTTGATTAGCAATATCATCTAGGCTAAGAGAGCTTTGGATTTGGTCCTCCATATAGTGAATAGCTTCCTCTATATAAGTCTCTTTTCTTTCCTTTTTATCGTTTTCCTGTGATTGGATTCCAAGTACACTAATTAAATATTGAAGGGTTTGGGAAATATTTAAATGGTGAGGCATGGAATACGGCTTTGTTTTAATATAGTCAAAACATTTTTTAAATAATTGCTTTAATAAGGAAGCTTCTTTTAATGAAACCGGAATAGAGAGTCTGGAGGAAAGTAAAGAGCTTATTAAAGGTAAAGACTTTTCTCCCTTAATATGAAACCAATATATGCTCCATGGCTGGTCATGGTCAGCGTAATATACGTGTGGTGTATGAGCCGGGATAAAGAAAAAGGTTTGTGGTTGAATGTGGATAAGGTTACCGCTGAATAAGTCAATCCAACCCTCTCCTTTGTCACAATAAATTAAAATGGATGACTCACATCCTTTTTTTCTTTCCCTATAATGAAAGCTAGCATCGGGATAATAACCGATATCGGTTAAATAAAACTCCTTAAGAAAGGGCTGATCCATCATTTCTTCTTCTAAATATTCAGGTAAGATATAAATCATTTCAGAATCAAAACCACTTGCCTTCTTCCTTTTATAAACCATGGTTATCCTCCTATGTTTTCTTACTATGTTTTTTATCATACATCTAAAACAGAATATAATCCATCATAATCCGTTTATGATGAATTGGAGCTTTCTTTCAGACGTTGTAATCTAACCTTATAAGAAGTATTTAAGGAGATGAGCAAATTGAAGCATTGTGAATTAAGCGATGTGCAAGTTTGGGAAGAAAAAAGAGAGATACCAACCTATTCAGTGGGAGAACCTGAAAAAAATCCTATGTTTTTAGAAAAGCGAGTCTATCAGGGGAGTTCGGGGAAGGTTTATCCTCATCCGGTTATTGATAAGATTTATGATGAAAAAGAGATGAAAACCTATCAAATAGTCGTGTTAGAAAATGAATATGTTCGAATAGAAATAATGCCAGAAATCGGTGGAAGAGTCTATCGGGCTTTAGATAAAACAAATAACTATGATTTCGTTTATTATAATCGAGTCATTAAGCCTGCACTTGTTGGTTTGGCAGGACCATGGATATCAGGAGGAATAGAATTTAATTGGCCACAACATCATCGCCCAAATACCTTCGGTCCTGTTAACTATGATATTACGCATAACGACGATGGGAGCGCGACGGTTTGGATTAACGAAGTGGACAGAATGTATGGAACGGTCATGACGGGCGGTTTTACATTAAAAAAAGATAAAGCCTATTTAAAAATAGATGTTCAGCTTTATAATCGTACGTCTGAGCCTCAAACCTTTTTGTGGTGGGCCAATCCGGCTGTTGCGGTCAATGACCATACACAGTCTGTTTTTCCACCAGATGTTCATGCTGTATTTGACCACGGTAAACGAGATGTTTCCTCTTTTCCTATTGCAACGGGAACGTATTATAAAATGGATTATTCTGCGGGTGTAGACATCTCAAAATATAAAAATATACCTGTACCTACTTCTTACATGGCCTATAAATCTGATTATAATTTTGTTGGTGGGTATGATAATCAAGCAGAGGGTGGTTTACTTCATGTGGCCAATCATCATATTTCGCCAGGGAAGAAGCAATGGACATGGGGAAATGGTGAGTTTGGTCAAGCTTGGGATCGAAATTTAACGGACGAAGATGGTCCTTATATTGAATTAATGACAGGTGTTTATACGGATAATCAGCCTGATTTCACTTGGCTTCATCCTAATGAAGAAAAATCTTTTACCCAATATTTTATGCCCTATAAAAAATTAGGAATGGTTAAAAATGCGTCCATTGATGCAGCTGTAAATTTAGAGATTAATGAACAAAAAGCAACTGTGAAGGTTTATGCAACAGCTTTATTTGAAAACGCATCTATTCTATTAATAGGAAGAGATACAACCTATTTAGAAGAGCAAGTCATGATCTCTCCAAAGCAAGTTTTTGAAAAGGAAGTGCTATTAAAAGAAGGGGAGAAGGCTCATGATCTTGAAATAAGAGTAGTGGATCAAAAAAATAAAATATTAGTTGCCTATCGTCCTCAAAATTTAACCGATTCAAATAAAGAGATACCAGAGCCGGCTAAGCCAATGCCAAAGCCTTCAGAAATAGAGACGAATGAAAAGTTATATTTTGCAGGTCTACACCTTGAACAATATCGACATGCAACTTTTGAACCGGAGCATTACTATTTAGAAGGACTAAGACGTGATGATTCTGATTTGCGAATCAATACGGCCTACGGACTGCTCTTAATGAGAAGAGGGCAATTCCAAGAGAGTGAGCCGTACTTTAGAAAGGCTTGTGAAGCATTAACGGTGCGCAATACCAATCCATATGATAGTGAAGCTTTTTTTCAGCTAGGTAAGGTTTTAAAATATCAAGGAAAACTTACGGAAGCCTACTCGGCTATCTATAAGTCAGTTTGGGCAGCCGGTTGGCAGGATGTCGGTTATTTAACTCTTGCACAAATCGATTTAGAGTTAGGTAATGAAGAACAAGCATTAGCTCATGTGAATCATTCACTGACTAGAAATACGCAGAGCTTAAAAGCGAAATTACTCAAAAGTGCTCTACTTAGGAGAAGAGGAAGCTATGAGGAGGCTAGACTTTTATGTGAGCAATCCTTAAAAGAAAACCCGTTAAATTTTGGGGCACTCAATGAAAGTCTTTTAATTGAAGAAGAAGTAGGGAGTTCAGAGGAAGCCGAGAATATACGAAATGATTTTAGTATTAGAATGCGTGAAGATGTATACAATTATATAGCTTTAGCAACAGATTATGTGGAATGTGGGTTATTAATAGAAGCTTTTAATCTCTTAAAAAGGGTGACCGCAAGTAAAGCAACGGGAAAAAATTATCCTATTGTTCATTATGCGTTAGCTTATCTTTCAAAACGATTGAATCAAATCGAGGAGCATCACTTTCATTTGAAAGAGGCAGAAAAGGCAGTTAGCGATTATTGTTTTCCAAATACGTTGTTTGAAATGATGGTTTTACAAAGTGCTTTACACGAAAATAAAAATGATGCAAAAGCCCATTATTATTTAGGGAATTTCTTATATGATAAAAAACGTTATGATGAAGCAATCAAACATTGGGAAGAGTCAAAAGCACTCGATGCAACTTTTCCTACCGTCCATCGAAATCTTGCTTTAGCGTATTATAATAAGCTTGAAAATTCAGAGTTAGCGCTTCAAGCATTAGAGAAGGCCTTTGAGTGTAATCAAAAAGATGCCAGAGTTCTATACGAACTGGATCAATTATATAAAAAGCTTGGAGAACATCCAAATAAACGATTAAAAAATCTAGAAAAATACAAAAGTCTTGTAGAAGTAAGAGATGATTTGTATATAGAATGGATTAGTTTATTAAATATAGAAGGAAAGCATCAATTGGCTTTAGAACATCTGCTATCTAGAAATTTCCACCCTTGGGAAGGTGGAGAGGGGAAAGTAACTGGACAATATGTTGTTGCATTAGTCGAACTTGGTAAACAGTTGCTACAAGGTTCTCAGTACGAAAAAGCAATCGATGCTCTTTTAAAAGCAACAGAATACCCTTTAAATCTTGGTGAAGGAAAGTTATATGGTGCAAATGAAAATAATATCTACTATTATCTAGGATGCGCTTATGAAAGGCTTGGACAGCCTGAGAAAGCAAAAGAGTGTTATGTGATGGCTACAGAAGGAATTGATGAACCTGCAGGTGCGCTATACTATAATGATCAGCCACCAGAAATGATTTTTTATCAAGGACTCGCGTGGAAACAATTAGGTAACGAACAGAAAGCGCTAGAGCGATTTAATAGATTAATTGATTATGCAGACAGGCATGAAACGAAAGAGGTAGAAATAGATTATTTTGCTGTCTCTTTACCTGATTTCTTAGTATTTGATGAGGATTTACAAAAGAGAAATAGGATTCATTGTCAATTTATGCGTGGCTTAGGTTTACTAGGCTTAGGAAATGAAGAGTTAGCTTCGACAAATTTCGAAAGTGCACTTAATTTGGATCAAAATCATCAAAGTGTCATTCTGCATCAAAAAATGAACAAATCATTGATTTAAAGGAGGGCAAAGAATGAAAGAGTTTTCAGTGAATATTAGTCCAACGAAAAAAGAAATTTTTCCAGCTTCTATCGATATGGGAGATCAGAACGTAAATGGTGATCAATTTCAATTAACGAACTACTATTTCAAGAAAAACGGTCAGCCTTTTTATGGTATTTGTGGAGAATTTCATTTTAGCCGATATGAAAATCAAAATTGGGAAGATGAACTCATTAAAATGAAAATGGCCGGCATTAATATTGTCCCAACTTATATTTTTTGGAATCATCACGAGGAAGTTCAAGGAGAATTTGATTGGAAGGGTAATAAAAATGTTCGAAAATTCATTGAGCTTTGTGATAAGCACGGACTTTATGTCATTATTCGAATTGGTCCCTTCTGTCATGGAGAAGTAAGGAACGGAGGAATGCCCGACTGGTTATACGGGCGTCCGTTCCAGCTACGTTCAAATGACTCACAATACCTTGAGTTTGTTAAGAAATTATATCAAGAAATTAGTAACCAAATTCAAGGATTATTATTTGAAGATGGAGGTCCGATAATAGGTACCCAAATAGAGAATGAGCATCAACATGCAGGTGCACCGTGGGAAATGACAACCGGTTCTTCCAATGAATGGGTACATGCTGGTGGTGACGGAGATGAGCATATAAAAGTGTTGAAACAGCTAGCCCAAGATGTAGGGATTGTGACTCCGATGTATACTTGTACAGCTTGGGGAGGGGCATCGGCACCAAGTGATGAGGTTTTGCCTTTATGGGGAGGCTACGCCTTTTGGCCCTGGATTTTTTATGGAGATGCAACAGAGCATCCGGCTACTCCAGAGTATATCTATCGAGATTTTCATAATAATGATAAAGATAATTATGGCTTCACCCCAAATTATCCGGCAGAAAACCTACCTTATGCTTGCTGTGAAATGGGTGGAGGAATGACCAACTTTTATCAATATCGCTTTAAGCTCCCTTACGAAAGCGTCGATGCAATGGCTAATATTAAGGTTGCAGGTGGTTGTAATTTCGTCGGCTATTATGTGTTTCATGGAGGTCAAAATCCAACAGGAAAGAAAACGCCTTTTTTAAACGAGTCTGCGACACCAAAAATCTCCTATGATTATCAAGCCCCAATTGGTGAATTTGGGCAGATTAGAGCTTCTTATCGACGTCTAAAAAGGCAACATTATTTTTATAAAGAAGTCGAAAATAGCTTCTGTGAAATGAAAACAACATTGCCAAATGGAGCTGAAGATATAGAGCCTAAGGATGTCGAAACTCCTCGTTTTGCCATTCGTTCTAATGGAGAATCTGGTTATTTATTTATTAATAATTATCAAGATCACGTAAAGACACAAAAACAAGAAGACTTTTCTCTTTTCATTGATTTAGAAAAAGAAAGCATTCAACTACCTAGTCAAGGAGGCTTGGCATTAGAGAAGGACGAATCGTGTATATTACCATTTAACTTGGATTTAAATGGTTGTACCCTTCAATATGCAACTGCCCAATTTATGACTAGTATAGAGGTAGAGAATGAATCTTACTATTTCTTTTATACACCAAATGGCTTAACGTCTGAATATATGATTAAGAATTCTCCAGTTGCAACTATTACTGGGACTGGCATTGAAACAGAAGAGCAAGAAAATCACGCACTTGTTAAAGTAATCAATGAAAGTAATAACAGAATGGATATTCATTTGCAGAATGGAAAAACTCTTCACATTTGCACGTTATCTGATAAAGACTCACAAAATTTCTGGAAATTTTCTAGGAAGGGTCAAGATTATGTATTTGTTACAGAAGCGACTGTACTCGTTAGTGAAGAAGATGTTCGCTTAGAAATAGAGGACCCGGCAACCGTTGAACTAAAGGTATTTCCTCCATTAAAAGAAGAAGCTTCATTTAAAGGCTGTAAGGTAAAAAAAGAAAAGCAGCAACCCGGTCTATTTGAAACCTATGATTTATCGTTTAAGCGTAAACAAGAGAAAATATTGAGGACGGATCAGGTAAGTGATTCTCAACTAAAGCTAGAAATCTTGCCATCAGCTTTTTCAGATGTTAAGGAACTGTTGATAAAGGTAAATTATGTAGGCGATATTGGCTATGCATATATAGATGGTGAACTCATTCATGATCACTTCTATAATGGTGGTACTTGGGAAATTGGTTTAAAGAAGCATGAGGAAAAGCTAAAAACGAAAGAAATCTATCTCTATGTTTCACCATATCGAGAAGGAAGCTATGTAAAAAGTGACTCACCAATGGCAGCAAGAACGGAAATGTCAGAAAAGAAAATCGCTACATTGGATAAAGTAACGTATTCTATCGTTACGGAATGTCTTATTGACATGTAATAGTCATGTATAAATGTTTCCTTTAATCTGAGCCATACATCTAGGAATAATAGTAGTAGTTGTTATACTAATCGTTCAATTCGAATTAACTAGGTTAAAACATTCGTTACCTTCCTTGGTAATTAAACCTCAATGATTTCAAAAATAGAGAATTCACTATTGAACATAATAAAAACGAGTCCAATATAAAAATGGACTCGTTTTTTGTTATTTATCGTGGAGCATATTGAGTTAATTGAGCTCCTGAACCAAATGGATATTCATATTCAATCGGTTCATCAAATACTACATAATCAAGCGTTACCATCAGTAGTAAATAGTATTCTCCATTTTCTGGATTACTAACGATGATGTGGTCGCGTCCAGCTTCCTCTAAACGGCCTCTAAAAACTCGTGCGTTCCATTCTGAATTGTTTTCAAAGGTCATATAAAAAGAGGCTATTTTTCCTTTATTTAAACGTAATATATTCTCAATAAAGGATTGTTCAAGTGGAAGTGAGGTTTGATTACCCCCACCTTGTTGCTGTAGGGCAAACCCAGGTACTTGATAATTAGCTGCAGAAAAATTTTGACTTTGCCTTTGCTGTGGCTGTGAGTAAGAAGATTGAGGTGTTGGCTGTGACTGGTTACCATATTGTTGCTCTACTTGTGTCCCTTGCTGATTATATGCTCCTGGCCAATATTGATACACAAGTCATCGCTCCCTTAAAAATTAGATTCATTTTCTAAGCTAGAAGGTATTATAAACTTCTTCACATTCAGATGCTAACGGAGTATAGAAACAGTGGTTTTTGTAACGTCCAGAGTTCCATTGTCCCCACCATTGTTCTGGACAAGGACCATCTGGTCGAAAGAACCAAAGTGCAAACTCTGCAGGATTAACTCTTTCGCCGTTAATCAACCTTCTGGCTAATCGTCTGTCCCGCTCTCTTGCTTGCTGGTAAAAATAACTTTTTTGTACGGCTTCAAAGCCTCCTGGCGACTGAAAGGCCATTTGTGGAATGGTATTAACATTTCCAAAATCAAGACATCGAACACGTACTCGGTTGACCATCACATTTCCGGCATTTAACATGCCAATTTCGCCTTCTCCTTCAGCTTCTGCACGCATAAGGCGTGCAAGCATATCGATATCACTTGAAGTAGCCTTGATGACGGCCAAAATCTTCACCTCCCATGATGATGGTTCTTGTTGAATCGAGGTCTTTTTTGGCAAGCTTCCTGCCGCTTACCGACCACAAGCCAATTTAATTCATCTATATGTTCCTTGTTAAAAAACTATTCTTTTTTTCGAAAAGGTGGAGTGAAGCTGATAAAGAGCAAGCTAAATAAGTAGGGGAGGATTTAATCTTGGTATGATAAGGTTCCTACCCAAACATCGCCTTTATCGATTAAATATTGTGTGTCATTTTCTAAATGAATACTTGAAACATCATACGCTTTTTGTTTAATAGCTTGTACTTCTTTTTCGGAAATTTGTCCGTCCATTATCCATTCAGTAAATTCAGATTCATCATAATAAAGAGTATTCATACATAATTCCCACTCGAATTGTTTTAATTGGTTTTGTAAGGATTGAAAAATGTGATAGGGGAATGGTTTAGAATTCGTTCTTTTTATAAAAGTATCATCATAAGCATGTAAGTAATCTTTATAGGCAACCACGATTTGAGATTCGATAAAGTGTGGATGGTATAACCAGATTTTTAAATAAAAATCTTCGTTTTCCTTTTTCATTTTCTGGTGCCATTCCATATAAACCTCGAGCATGGCTTCTAATAAAAGCGTATTATACCAAGAAGGTGGATTTCTTCGAATTAATCTATAAAAAGGAGGGATCGATAACTTCGTGTTTGTTCGTTGATACTCTCTAATATAATCAATATCTAAATCTATCGCTGCTTGCTTCCATCGTTCAATCTTCCTCTTTTGTCTTTTCCAGCCTCTAATTTTTTGCTTTTTTGAGTAGTAAAACAAAGGAATTCCTCCAATATCATTTCATTAATCTAGTCGTTTCATTATAAGGTAAAATAGCATAATAATGGATCAAAAAGAGTGAAATCTCTGCGATTTCACTCTCAACATTTAGATAGTAGTCATGTATTTATATTTTAAAATACGTTAATAGCTCTTCTTTTTTCAGTAAGTTTCCAACAAAGAAAGAACCAAATTCAGCATAACGAGCTGAAACTTCATCAAAACGCATTTCATAAATTAGCTTCTTAAATTGAAGAACATCTTCAGCGAACAATGTAACTCCCCATTCCCAATCATCAAAGCCGACAGAACCTGTAATCATTTGTTTGACTTTACCTGCATAACTTCGACCGATAAGTCCATGACTACGCATTAACTCGCGTCGTTCATCCATAGGAAGCATGTACCAATTGGCATCATACTCTCTTCTTTTATCCATAGGATAAAAACAAACATGCTCTGTTTTTGGAAGCGTTGGATAGAGTCTTGAGCGAACATGAGGGTTTTGATAAGGGTCCTCATTACTATCGCCTGCCATGTAATTACTCAACTCAACGACTGATACATAAGAATAGTTAGGAATTGTATATTCAGCAAGTTCGGTTTTATTAAAAGCTAACTCTAATTCATTCAGCTCTTTCATTGTAGGTCGAAGAAGTACAATCATAATGTCGGCTTTTTGCCCAACTATAGAATATAAAGCATGACTGCCTTGGCCTTCAGCTTCAACATTTTCCCAACTAGCAAGAGCTTCTTCAAATTCTGCTATGATTTGTTGCTGTTTATCTGTATCTAATGTTTTCCATGATGACCAATTAATCGTACGAAAATCATGTAAACAATACCATCCATCTAAGGTTTTTGCTGCCTCAATCATTTGAACCGACTCCTTTTATTCATCTTCATCAAATCTAGACATTTGTATCATACCATAAATAGCTGGAGAGAATAAAATGAAGAAAGACGATTTAGTGAAGCTTAATATGTAATCATGTTGTTGGTTTTATTGTGAATAATTCCTATTAAAAAATGATTTCAAGAGCTGAAGTTTAGATTATGTTCAACATTTCACAAAATCTTAATAATTGAAATCCTTGAGAAAGCAATCACAATGTTACAATAAATATATAGGCTGAATGATAGGGTTCTTTTTTAAAATTAGGCTAAATTCATCCATTAAATGGATGAAAAAGTTAAATAGAACGCTTTCTATTTTTGAAAAATTTTTACTTTAAGGAAACATTGGCTTAGACTGTTTTCATTTCGAAAAAAGAGGGGTATGCTGTAAATATAAGCATATATAGTGATTGTATATGTAGTTTATGAGGAGGCATGGTCATGAGCGACCTTTTTAAAGTTATAAAGGAACAAGTTGAAAAACATCAACCGACTATTGTGCTACCAGAAGCGACAGATGAACGTGTTTTGGAAGCAGCGGTTTTATTAGAGAAAGATAAAGTAGTAAAGCCCATCTTGATTGGTTCACAAAAAGAAGTAAACGAGCTAGCCAATCAATTAAATTTAAGCATTGAAGGGATCCAAGTATTAGATCCTAACCATTACGAAAGATTTGACGAGATGGTAGCTGCTTTTGTAGAGCGTCGAAAAGGAAAGGAAACGGAAGAATCCGCCTCTGAGAAATTAAAAGACGTTAACTACTTTGGTACAATGCTTGTTTATATGGAAATTGCCGATGGCTTAGTAAGTGGCGCGGCTCATTCTACAGGAGATACGGTGCGTCCGGCACTTCAAATTATAAAAACTCAGCCAGGTATTAAAAGAACATCTGGTGTCTTTATTATGGTGAAAGAGGATCAAAAATTCGTGTTTGGAGATTGTGCGATTAACATTGCACCAAATAGTGAGGAGCTATCTGAGATTGCAATTGCGACAGCAGAAACAGCAAAGGTATTTGATATTGATCCGAAGGTAGCGATGCTTAGCTTTTCAACGAAAGGATCCGCCTCATCAATTGAAACTCAAAAAGTGTCTGAAGCGACTAAGCTTGCACAAACAGCACGACCAGATTTAGTGATTGATGGTGAATTCCAATTCGATGCCGCTTTTGTTCCAGCAGTTGCCCAAAAGAAAGCACCAGATTCTCCATTACAAGGACAAGCGAATGTTTTCATTTTCCCAAGTCTTGAGTCAGGAAATTTAGGTTATAAAATTGCTCAACGTCTCGGCGGTTACGATGCAATTGGACCTATTTTACAAGGATTAAACAAACCAGTAAATGATTTATCTAGAGGATGTAATGTATCTGATGTGTATAAGCTATCGCTCATTACTGCGATGCAGGCTATTACACAAAAAGTCCCTAATTAAGTAAATGAGGATGGGACAAAACCTGTTTTAAAATCATTACATTAGAGAAACTTGAAGTGATGTGTGTAATGGATGCAAACATCAATAACGAACAATGAAACCTCCTTCTAGAAAAAAGGAGGTTTTTTTGAATGGGTAGATTCCCTATGGAAGACGCAAGCTAGCAGACACAAGGCACGGAGAGACTCCAGTGGGAGGAAAATGGCCATGCCGAAATCCACTTTTAAAAAAAGTTAGTTCGGCGCCACCCACCGGACGCGAAGTGTCTTGGGGGAGCGAACAGCTGGGCACCTATCAGGTGTGGAATCATTCATTCGTGAGTATTGTCACAGTCTCTTTTTTTATTGCTATATAGAGGTGGTTCAACCTCTTTATTCCTTTTATTAGGATGAAACCTGTCGTTATCGTTTATGTTGATAATACTCGTATTTTAGTGGTTATTTATGTCAGGTATGTTTAGTGATTAGAACGATTATCGGGAAAGGGATTTGACCGAGAGGGTGAGAATGTCTCCTTATCTAAGGCAAGCATTTTTCATTACGAATCGAAACTTTCTCTAAATGGTTCGAGAAGGCAACCTTTTCATCCTCTGAAAGTCCGGTATTAACAAATTCTGCACCTAGTCTTTCCAAGACTTGATAGGCTCTATGTAATACATTTTGTACGGTCAGTGAGGAGTCGTTTAAAAGCTCCTCTAAAGAGGCCATCGTAGAAGGCTCTATAATCGGATAATCAAAATTTGCTTTTAAACCTTGTACAGCTTTCGAATAGAAAGATTGAATAAGACGAGCTCTATTTGAACCACTACCAGAAATGCATAAGTAAATTTGGATGGCAATTCCGTTACGGATTCTTCTTTGTGAAATTCCTGCAAATTTCTTTCCACCGATACTTAAATCATAGCTTCCAGGGCAATAGGAGCCTACAATTTCACCGGCCTTTATCTCTACATGAGGAAACATTTCCGTAATCAGCTGTAGCATTAAGTCGTAGCCTCTGTTAATACTAAACCCTTTATCCTCTTTGAGAATAAGAGATATATTCAAAATTTGGTCATCTAATACAACAGCAAGACCTCCAGAATTCCTTACGATTACATCATATTCTTGATGATTTAAATAAGAAAGTCCGTCCTCAATTTTAGGTAGTCGACTATCCTGAGTTCCGAGCACAATAGTCTTTGAATGAACCCAAGCTCGTAATGTTGATGGCATGGCTTCTTTACCGACTGAATGGCAGATCGTATCGTCATAAGCAAAGGAATGTAAGGCGGACCAATCTAAACCAAGCTTTGTATGATCGATAAATCTCCACTTATTATTGAAATATTTATTGAAATCTTTGTCCATCACGTTCAATTACACCTCTAATGTTTTGATACGTTATAATCACGATTAGTATTACATTATAACTCGCTTATTATAGCATGATTAGTTAAATACTGTTAAATCAACTTTGCTAAGGTTACAAAAAGAAAAAAATGTGGTATATTGGGAAAATCGTTTTGTTTTTTATGCTGAGAAAGAAAGGTAGAAGATGGGATGGCGAATGAATTTCGAATCTGTGATGAATGTCAAGCAACAAACATTAAAACATTGATTCCACGATTAAATCAAGTCGATTCAGAAGCTACAATTGATATTCGCTGTCAGTCCTATTGCGGACCTGGTAGAAAGAAATCTTTTGTTTTTGTAAACAATCGACCAGTAGCAGCGCCAAATGAGGATCAAGTAATCGAAAAAGTGTGTATGAAGCTTGGAAAAAGCCTAACTAAAAAATAAAAAACAAATAAATAACAAAAAGGATTAGAATCGATGAACTAAGGGAATTGTTAGTTCAGAGGTTCTTGCTTTTGGAAATGTTTACCTTAATTTTACTTTTATTCAATTTTATAGGAATATTTTGTCAATTATCCTTACAAAACGAAACGAATCTCATGTTGTTTAAAAGTAAAAATGAAGCAATGTTTGCTGTTGAGAGGAGAAAGTGAGATGAATTTAACAAAAAAGATATTAATAGCACTAGTTGCTGGAGCATTGGTCGGTTTAGGATTTAATATTTTTGTACCTGAGGCCGTTTTTAATGGTTTCGACGAATATTTATTTACACCTTTAGGACAAATATTCCTTAATTTAATTATGATGGTCGTTGTACCATTAGTGTTGTTTTCGATTATTTTGGGTGCGGCTGGTCTTGGTGATCCTAAGGCCTTAGGACGTATTGGTGGAAAGGCTTTAATTTACTTTATGGCGACCTCCGTTATTGCTTTATCTTTAGCGATTTCTTTGGCGTATTTAATACAGCCTGGAGAGCCAGGGCTGATGGGAGACTTAGACGAAACCTATCAAGCAGATGAAGCGCCTCCTGTAATGGAAACTCTATTAAACATTATTCCTCAAAATCCTATCGAAGCAATGGCGTCAGGAGAAATGCTGCAAATTATTGCTTTTGCTATTTTGGTCGGTCTCGCTTTAGGGAGATTAGGTGAAAAAACAAAAGGGATAGTAAAGCTAGTTGAACAAGGTAATGAAGTCATGATGTTCTTAGTTGGAATTGCCATGAAGCTTGCTCCTTACGGGGCTTTTGGATTAATTGCCTCCGCAATTGGTAAATTAGGGCTTTCTGTACTGCAATCTATGCTAGCTTATATGTTTACGATTATTATTGCATTGATTCTTCATACAATTATTACGTATGGTGGAGCTGTTGCTATCTTTGCGAAACGGAATCCAATCGAGCATTTCAAAGCCTATATACCGGTAATGGCAGTAGCATTTAGTACATCTAGCTCGAATGCGACCTTGCCAACAGCGATGAAAGTAACTGAACAGGATTTAAAAGTATCAAAGCCCGTTACTTCATTCGTTGTTCCATTAGGAGCTACCATTAATATGGATGGAACAGCGATTATGCAGGCTGTCGCAACGGTTTTTATCGCACAGGTTTTTGCCGTATCATTGAGTTTTATGGATTTACTTACGATTATTTTGACTGCCACATTAGCTAGTATTGGGACAGCTGGAGTTCCAGGTGTTGGTATGATTATGCTTGCGATGGTACTATCCTCAGTAGGCTTACCGGTGGAAGGTATCACATTAGTGCTTGCCGTTGACCGAATTCTAGACATGATGCGTACAGCTGTTAATGTCACAGGAGATTCAGCGTGCGCCGTTATCATTGATCGTTATGAAAGAAAAAGGCTAGAAAAAGAGGTTGCAGCTGAACCAACCGAATCATAAACGGGAAACATATTAAACATAAAAAAGTAGGTAGGATCATCATTCGATGAACCTACCTACTTTTTTATGTAATGAGAGATGAGACGGAGCACCCTTACATCTCTTGAATAGCTTTTTCAGCGTTGAGTTAGCTGAAGACAAGCCCTTGGGAAAGCAACTACCTAAAGTGGAAATCAAAAACCTAATCGTTTCGTTTTCAATAAAAGTTAGAAAGGATGAAATGGACTCTTTTTCAAAAAAATTCAATTAATGCGCATCTATTTGTATGACAATTCGTCCAATCATATTGAAGGAATCATTTCATAAATCATGTATAGATTATGCCAATAATAGTTACAACTGTTAATGAAGGAATGATCCCTTTCAATTTATGACGTGAGAAGGTGCAGTTATGTGTGGATTTTTGGGGGAAATAAAATTAACACAATTCATAGATAAACAAGTATTTAAGGAAGGTTTGGAGCTTATCAATCACCGAGGCCCAGATTCAACCGGACTTCTGGAAAATGAAGAAATCAGATTTGGTTTTAAAAGGCTAAGCATTATTGACTTAGAGAATGGCAGTCAGCCTCTCTCGGATGAAAGTAAAAGATACCATATTATTTTTAATGGAGAGATTTATAATTTTATTGAGCTTCGTCAAGAGCTTATGTTAAAAGGCTACCACTTTCAAACCGAAACGGATACGGAAGTCATTCTCGCTCTCTATGCTCAGCAAAAAGAGAGATGTGTTGAAAGCTTAAGAGGGATGTTTTCATTTATTATTTATGATGAGCTAGAAGGTAAGCTGTTTGCGGCAAGAGACCGATTTGGCATAAAACCTTTTTTTTATTACCAATCCTCAACAAGTATTTTGTTCGCATCAGAATTAAAATCACTAACTTATTGTATGTCACCAAAAGGTACACTGAATGATACGGCTATTCAACATTATATGAGCTTTCAATATGTACCAGATGAAATGAGTATGTATGAGGAGATAGAGAAGCTTCCTCCCGGCCATTTTTTGTCCAAAGAAAAAAATAAGCCATTAAAGGTACAGGCTTATCATCAAATTACTTTTCAAGCGACGCAAGATTCATTCTCACAGCATATTAAAAATGTGCAAAATGCCTTAGCTGATTCGGTTGAAAAACATATGAGAAGCGATGTTCCAGTCGGTGCATTCCTTTCTGGTGGAATCGATTCAAGTGTCGTTGTGGCACTTGCCAGCCAAATTAAACCTGATTTAAAAACGTTTACGGTAGGATTTGAGCAAGAGGGCTACACAGAAATCGATGTGGCTAAAAAAACAGCTGCTGAGCTTGGTGTAGAAAATATCCATAAATTTATAACTCCTGAGGAATTTTTAAGAGAGCTACCACGAATCATCTGGCATTTAGATGAGCCTGTAAGTGATCCGGCTGCTATTCCTCTCTATTTTGTAGCAAAAGAAGCGAAAAAAGAAGTAAAGGTCGTATTGTCAGGAGAAGGAGCGGATGAACTGTTTGGTGGTTATAATATTTACCGTGAAGCGCAAGCTGTTAAATGGTTTCATCATTTGCCTAATCGGATGAATAAATGGCTTTATCAGATTGCTTCTATTTTGCCAGAAGGATTAAAGGGGAAAAATTATTTGTTAAGAGGAACAACTCCTTTATCTCAAAGGTATATTGGAAATGCTTTTATATTTAATGAAAAGGAAAAAGAGAGGTTATTATGCAAGTATGAGGCTTCTCAACCAACCTCTAATATTGTTGCTCCTTTTTATCAAGACTCTACTCATTATGATCATTCTACAATTATGCAGTACATAGATGTTCATACGTGGCTGCCAGGCGATATTTTAGTAAAAGCAGATAGAATGACAATGGCCCATTCTATTGAATTACGTGTACCGTTTTTAGATAGTATGGTTCTAGAGGTAGCTCAGCAAATTCCAAGTAAATACAAGCTGAGTCATTCTACGACTAAATATGTTTTGCGTAAGGCGATAGAAGGTTTAGTTCCTGACAGTGTCGTAAATCGAAAAAAGTTAGGATTTCCAGTACCTATTCGATTATGGTTAAAAGATGAATGGTATGACTGGGCGCTTGAGCTTATTTATACAAGTCAGACTGATCAATGGATCGATAAAAACTATGTAAGAAAGTTATTAGAGGAGCATGCTTTAGGAAAGTTTGATCATAGTAGAAAATTGTGGACGGTTCTACACTTTATGATTTGGTATTCTCTTTATATTGATCACACTACAAGCATCTATCAAAGAATCGATAAACCACAGGATTTTGCCCCCTTTATCGTTAGCAAAGGCTCTCATACCTTTATATAGAGCTAGGCCAGCATAATAGCATAAGTAGTTATAAATGAGGTATAAATTAATAAAGAGTGAAAGAGCATTTCTTAGAAAATCAATTTTTCTAAAGAGATGCTCTTTTTGTATTCCCTGATTTTTGGTTTCAGTTATAATAGGATAGATGTGAGGAGAAGGAGAGATATAATGACATCTCAAGAAAAAACAATTCAGTCAACAACAAAAGCATCACAGAATAAAACAGTATACAGCATTTTATTTCTTTTGAGCTTTGTTCATTTATTAAATGATTCTATTCAAGCGCTAGTACCGGCGATGTTCCCTATTCTAGAAGAAGCAATGTCGTTATCCTATACACAAATTGGGATTATTGCCTTTGCTTTAAATATGACCGCTTCTGTTATTCAACCAGTTGTAGGGCTTTATACGGACAAAAAGCCATCACCGTATGCTTTACCAATTGGTTTATGTTTTACTTTTTTAGGGGTATTGCTATTAGCGTATGCTCCAGGATTTTATACGGTGGTTTTAGCTGTAACCTTTATTGGAATTGGATCGGCAACCTTTCATCCTGAAGGCTCTAGAGTTGCCTTTATGGCTGCAGGTAAAAAAAGAGGATTAGCTCAATCTATTTACCAAGTAGGAGGAAATGCAGGTCAAGCCTTAGCTCCTTTAATAACGGCTTTTATATTAGTTCCATTAGGGCAATTTGGCTCGATTTGGTTTACTCTTGTGGCAGGCTTAGCTGTCGTTTTATTATTTTATATAGCAAAATGGTATAAAGAGGAAATGCATAGAAGAGTGGCAAATAAAAGGAAAAATCATGGAACTGGAACAGTAATACTACAGCAGCATCGAAACAAAATTAGAATGGCTTTTGCTTTACTATTATTTTTAGTATTTGTGCGTTCTTGGTTTCACGCTGGAATCGCAAATTATTATCAATTTTTTGTGATTAATGAATATGGAATGACCATTTCACAGGCTCAAATTTACTTATTTATTTTCTTAGGAGCCGGTGCTGTAGGTACTTTTGCTGGAGGACCTTTAGCTGATCGTTTCGGTAAAAGAAATATACTAATTCTTTCTATGCTAGGATCAGCTCCGTTTGCGCTTTTATTACCGCATGTAGGGCCGTTCTTTGCTTATCCTTTAATGGCCATTATAGGGTTTATTATTTTGTCTAGTTTTTCTGTTGCGGTCGTCTACGGACAAGAGTTGATCCCGGGTAAAATTGGGGTTGTGTCTGGAATGATAGTAGGATTAGCATTTGGGATGGGGGCAATTGGTGCGGTTATTTTTGGGTTGCTTGCAGATTGGATTGGCTTATACTCTACGATGCTAATAGCTGTGTTTTTACCACTATTAGGATGTTTAACCTTTTGGTTGCCTTCTGATCAGTGGATGAATAAAGAGCTCAGTGAATCATGACAAATCTATTTCAATTCAGCTATAATAAATGGTAGTAGCTTGATCGGTTTATTAAAGGAGGGAAGGCATTGAATTCATCTATAACAGGTAAATTAGACGAAGAAAAAGTATTTAAGGATCCGGTTCACCGTTATATTCATGTAAGAGACGAGCTTATTTGGGAATTAATCGGAACGAGAGAGTTCCAACGATTAAGAAGAATTAGGCAGCTTGGTACGACGTATATAACGTTTCATGGCGCAGAGCATTCTCGTTTCAATCATTCTCTTGGAGTTTATGAAATAACAAGAAGGATTTTGGATGTGTTCAAGGGCAGACCTCAATGGGATGATCAGGACCGTCTGTTAACATTAGCAGCCGCTTTATTACATGACATTGGTCACGGACCATTTTCACATGCATTTGAAAAAATTTATGGAACGGACCATGAGGAATGGACAAGGAAAATTATTTTAGGTGATACAGAAGTAAACAGCATCTTAAAAAGGGTCCATCCTGCCTTTCCTCAAGAGGTCAGTGAAGTGATAGAGAAAACTCACCCGAATAAATTAATTACTAGTATTATTTCAAGTCAAATAGATGCTGATCGAATGGATTACTTATTAAGAGATGCTTATTATACAGGCGTCAGTTACGGACAGTTCGATATTGAAAGAATTTTAAGAGTGATGCGACCTATGGAGGAGCAGGTTGTAATTAAGCAAAGTGGTATGCATGCGGTTGAGGATTATATTATGAGCCGATACCAAATGTATTGGCAGGTCTATTTTCACCCAGTCTCAAGAAGTGCTGAAGTCATTATTAATCAAATTCTTAAAAGGGTGAAAGCATTATTTAAACAGGGCTATGCCTTTAAACAAGAGCCTCGACACTTTTTTTCGTTTTTTGATGAAAAAGTGAGCTTAGAGGATTATTTACGCTTAGATGAGTCGATAACCCTCTATTATTTCCAAGTATGGCAAGAAGAAGATGATCGCATTTTAAGAGATCTTTGTGTAAGATTCTTAAATAGGAAGCTCTTTAAATATGTCGAGTTCCACCCCAATCAATGGATGAAGGATTGGGCAACGCTAGAAAGAAGATTTCGTGAGATTGGTCTCGATCCGGACTATTATTTAATTGTCGATTCATCTTCTGATTTACCATATGATTTTTATCGACCTGGTGAAGAAGAAGAAAGACTCCCTATTCATTTATTGCTACCTAACGGAAAGATGAAAGAACTTTCAAGAGAGTCTGATGTAGTAGAAGCGATATCTGGTAAAAAGCGGACCGATCACAAATTATATTACCCATTAGATTTACTTGAAGATGATTCAGAGCATCAGGAAGCAAAAAAAGAGATTTTACATATATTACATTCTTAAAGGGAGGTTACTAGGTTGCTGAAGGACCATGCTAAAGTAATGCTGTTTCTTTTACAAGCGGGGGAAGTTGTTGGAAGAAAAAAGCTACAAAAGATGATCTATATTTCTAAAAAAATGGACATCCCTTTTTCGGAACGATTCAAATTTCATATGTTTGGTCCCTATTCGGAAGAATTATCGTTACGAATGGAAGAGCTGTGTAATTTAGGATTTGTTATGGAAAGGATGGAGGATAAAGGTAATTATCAACAATATCGTTATTCTTTATCAGAGCAAGGATTGCATTTTTTAGAGTTGAATCCGCAACAATGGCCGGACCAAAGAGAGCTCTTTCATTCATTAAATGACCAGTCTGCTAAATTTTTAGAGCTAGTTTCGACCTTGCTCTATTTTTCTGAGCTATCCAAGGAGGAAGTAAAGGAAAAGGTATTCACATTAAAAAGAAAGCAAAACTATAGTGAGGAAGATATTGAAAAAGCACACCAATTTATTAAACAGCTAAGAAAAAACGTATCATTATAATTTTCACATAAAAAGGGTTGTCATCATTGATTAAATGAGACAACCCTTTTTTCTTAGCTTTATTGATCGCTTGCTCTTTTTCCAGCGACAGCATAGTTCGTTTTTTTCATTTCTTCTATAATAATAGATATTTTTTCAGGGGGAGCGTCGACTGATTCAGATACAGCCTTTGTTACTTTTTCTACTAGCTCTTTCTTTTGTTCGTCGCTACGACCCTCTAGCATTTGTACAGTTATAATCGGCATCTCATTTCCTCCTTGATTGTAAGTATCCTTAGTATATCAAGAAACAAAAAACTGCACATGTTATTTTACGAATTCAAGCGTCTTTTTTGAAGTAGGAAAAGACCACCTGCGGCAAATAGTAAAACGAAACCAATAACTAACAGGTTATAAGATTCAGTAGCTGTATTAGGTAATTTTTGTTTTACTTGCCCCTGAGTAGATTCTTGCTTATCTGATGCCATTTTTTCTTTATCCAAGCTTGGTTTTTCCACAGCCGGTTTAGGCTTTGGAGTCTCTATGTTGGTTCCACCTTTAGGTGGTGGAACAGGTCTTGGATCTTTTACTACTGGAGGAGTAATGTGATCAATAACCTCACCAAAGAACCATCTATTCAGTAATTCAGTAGTAAAGATAAAATCAGCCAATAATTGACCATCAAAATCGTAAAGCTTAATAAGCAAATCGTGCTCACCTAATGATGTTAAATTAAGAAGGTTAAAGAATGATAAAGGAGTTTCTACGCCATCTTTTACTAAAAGGAATTCAGCCTTTATTTTAAATAAATCCATATATTCCTTAGAGATTAAAGCAAGCTCGATGAGCTCCTCTTTATCAAACTTCTCTCCATCTTCCATGTCTTCAAAGAGATATAAGAACTCCTCAAGTTCAAATAAAGCATCTATTAAACTTGGGTCTTCCTCAATTTGAGCAAGAATGTGCATAATAATTCTCTCAAACTCCTCTTCGGTTAAACCAATTTCATCGAAGAGTTTTTTTAGCTCTTCATCTATTTCAATATCTTCATCATCGTAGTAAAGAGAAGAGTAAATGAAATCATCTAGCTCATAATAAAACGTAAAATCATCTAAGCTTAGGTTGGCTTCTTTTAGGAGTTGATGTAGTTCATCAAGAGTAATCTCGTACTCTTCTAATAATTCAGAAATGACATCTTGATCAATAGGTGGGCCTAAATAAAACATTAATTCTTCGAGTGTAGGGATTTCGAATAATTCCAAATACCATACGTTATAGAGAAACTCATCTAGCTTGGACCTAGTCCATCCAACTGACTCTAGAAACGCCTCTAATTCTGCTTCATCAATCGTTTGAGAATAGTATAGAAAATCAAAAATCTGGTCATAAAATAAAAACTCGTCTAAAGAACGTTGATGTTTTTCTAAAAGCGAATTTAGGTCTTCAAAGGTCATTCCAAAATCATTCAATAATTCATTTAAAGAATCATCTGTAAGTACATCACCTAAGAAGTTTGATAATTGACCAATAGTAGAGAAGAAAGATAGATTAAAAGAATATTCCTCCTCTAAGTAATCCTTTAATTGCTTCTCTGTTAAACCAATAGTGTTTAAATATTGAGTTAATTCTTGAGCGCTTATGCTGAGAATTTCGTCTAAGTACATAAATAAATCATCATAAAACTTAAAATCTTGCCATTTTTTTTGATGTTGATTCAATGAATGTATAAGCTGTTCCTTTGAAATGAAATAATCATCCAGAATAACTTCGAGCATCTCCTCGTCCATAATTGGACCTAAGAAATCAATCATCTCATCAACTGAATCGAAATCACGAAATTCTAGTTCCCATTCATTCGCTAAATAATTTTCTAGCTGCTTCTCAGTCCAATTAATAGATGTTAAATAAGATTGAAGCTCAGCTGGTTTCCAGTCGGCATAAGTATGAATCGGCCCTATTAATAGAGTGATGATTATGGCGACCATTAATGTTTTTAAATATTTCATTGTGTTCCCCCTGTATTTTTTTTAAAATAGAAAATTCTGGATTTATTATATAGTATAAATTTCTAAATATCCATATATTTTTTTGTTTTTAATGAAAATAGATTATTAAAATTGAATATCTCATATATACTACTAAATAGGTTGATATACTAATGAATACTCGTATATACTTCGTATTTAATGAAGAGGTTTAGGTAAAGGTTAGACTAAACGTGTAACAAAATTAAGTCTGTGCTAAACTGTGTTATAAGAATATGTATGAAGAAAGAAGGGCTGAGAAATGGATTTATTAAATAACGATAATCTTAAAAAGAAAAAAGCGACCTTTAATATATTAAGTAATGATTCTTTAGATGGCCATGGAGGTTATGGCGCAGGAACTCTTAATTTAGATAATGTAACACCTATTTTTGTCGACCCAACTGAAGAAGAGGTATTTATTGATATGGGTGCTCTTCATGCCCGTTCAGCAGTTGAAAAGAGAATAAAATTTCTTAAGGAAAAAGATCAAGTTCCGAATGGTAAGCTTTACTGGTTAGTTTGGGTAACGATTTTATTTAAGGAACAAAAGCCTTATTACGGAGGAGTAGCAGGCTGTGAAATGACTGTGGATATATCTATTAGACGGGGCTATAAAAGCTTACCTGAGCATGTTAATCATATGGATAAATCGTTAAAGGGTCATATTCTCGTCAAGCAAATGGACGAAAAATCTCGTCATTTACTAGGGCAGTTTTTAAAAAATTACAATCATGACATGTGGGAGCATTCCACCCAAGAGCTTAAGGAGCAATTAGGAAAATAAAGAAAACGTATTTAGGTTTCTTGTTGAAGAAATAGGATAAAAAAATATGAATCCTTTTTGAACAATAAATGACAATCCTTGTGGTTTTAAGTAGATCAAGGTAAACTTGAAAGCGTATAATGTCAGAATTATACTAGGACAAAAAAAACTAGAGGCAGCTGCCTCTAGTTTTTTTACTTTAGTTATTCGATTATTCATTCATCCAACGTAAAAACCTTTTGAAAATACTATGTTCTTCCTCAGATTCCTCTTGAACGGTTTCTTCCATTTCTTTTTCGCTAGAAGGACAGGATTCTGTAGGCTCTGTTCCTTTAACGAAATAAGTAAGTCTACCCGTACAATTTTCATTAGCTAACAAGCCTGTTTTTGGATCGACCTCTAAAGCAGTAAGATTACGTGGAGGCTGAAAAGGAAGTTTTAATTCATTCGCTAAAGCTTCCTCTGTAAATTTTGCCCAAACCTGCTTGGATACTTGACTATCACCTTTGGTTTGTAATCTTCTACTATCATCATAGCCAACCCAAACACCTGTAACTAGCTGAGGTGTAAATCCAATCATCCAGCTGTCAGTGGAGGTGGAACCAGATTTTCCTGCTACTGGTCGTTTAATAAAAGGAGCTACAGAGCCACCGGTTACTGAAGTATAATCATTTAATTGGCGGTCAAACATTGCTGTCATCAAGTCGGTCATGATAAAGGTAAGCTCTGGGTCTAGCACTTGTTCATAAGTGGGCTTATTTTCAAAAAGAATTTCACCTTTGATATTTTCTACTTTTTTAATAAATAAAGGTTCCGTTTTAAACCCACCATTTGCAAAAGCACTATAGCCGTTAACCATTTCTAACACATTAACTGAGCTACTTCCAAGTGCTGAGGAAGGGTGTGGCTGTATCGTGCTCTTTAACCCTACTCTTCTCGTTATCTCACCTAATGTATCAAGACCTATAAAATAGTGGGTTTTAACGGCATAAATATTATCGGAAAAAGCTAAAGCTTGGATCATCGTTATATAATCCTCTGCAAAATTACTATTAAAATTATCAGGTGAATAAGGCTCAGATTGGCCATCGATTGGAAAATCGGTTTTTTCACTTTTTAATGTGGTTGTAGCTGTAAATCCATTTTCCAGTGCTCCATAATATAAAAATGGTTTCATTGTTGACCCCGGCTGTCTTTGAGCTTGAACTGCACGGTTAAAGCCGCCCTGCACATGTTGTTTTCCACCTACCAAAGCTTTTACATAACCGGTTTTGGGATCCATAGCCACAAAGCCAATTTCTAATTCATTAGTAGGCATTTCCTGCTCAATAATCTTTTCCGCTTTTTTTTGCATTTCTGCATCAAGTGTCGTATAAACTTGTAATCCACCTGCTTCAATTAAGTCGGGTTCAATACCTAATTGATGAACTAATTGATAATGAACGACATCATGGAAATACGGTCCTACTTTATCTAATGTTTGATGAGGCCTTTCTATATATATAAGCTCCTCTTCAAAAGCAGCATCCGCTTCTTGTTGTGTAATCATTTCATTTTCTACCATGGAGAATAAAACGACCTTTTGCCTTTTTTTGGCCAATTCCTCATTGGTTAATGGAGAATAATAACTCGGCCCTTTTGGTATTCCCGCCAACATACTTGCTTCTGCGAGAGTTAAATCACGAGAATCTTTATCGAAAAAATGAGCAGATGCTGCTTCGATACCATAGGCACCATGACCATAATAGACCGTGTTCAAATAACCTTCCAATATTTCCTCTTTCTCATAATTCATTTCTAATCTGAGTGCATATAGAAGTTCATTCCATTTTCTAGTCCAAGTCTTTTCATGATTTAAATATAAATTTCTAGCATATTGCTGAGTAATTGTACTTGCGCCCTGAGATTTTTCACCAGAACGAATATTTGCTAGGATAGCTCCAGCAATTCTTTTCGGATCAAACCCTAAGTGCTGAAAAAACTTACGGTCTTCCACTGAAATGGTCGCATCTATCACATCTTGTGATATGTCACTTAAAGAAACCCAATATCTATTCTCTCCATGATGGGTCTCGCCAATGATTTCATTGTTATCTCCATAGATAACCGTTGTTTGTGAAACCTGAATAGGGGGTGGACCTAGCATTCTTGTATAAGATAGTAAAGCGACAGCACTTCCAGATGCAAGCAGAAGAAAAACAAGTAATAAACGAAAAGCTAATCGCCATTTATTTCGTTGCCGTCTTCGTTTGCGGTTTAATACAACTTGCATTTTGTGTCACCTCTGAATATAAATTGTTCAAATATAATGAGAAGCTATGATTGCTAGAAAACGAAGATATTGCATTTAACTTCTCTATTAATAGGATGGGTAGAAGCCGATTATTTTAAACATGCTATCCATTGAAAGTGAACGGAAATTTATTTGCTTTTTGTTTTATTTGTTATATACTTTCTTTTGATATGCTATAGGATTAAAAAAAGAAGGTTAAGATAAGAGAGAATGCTATTCGCTATTGATTAACCTCACTTATATGAGTTCATTTCATCATTGCTTTATAAGTGAACGAAACCGACCATTCATTATAAAAATGTCTTAACTGTTTGCCAGTTCACACGTTGATTGTAATGATAGGTAATGACTCCCAAAGGATGAGCGCCGTTTGAAAAGCCACTCTTCGTAGTCAGAGTTAGCTGAAGACAAGCCCTTGGGAAAGCATCTACCTAAAGTGGAAATCAAAAACTTAATTGCTAGGTTTTCATTAAAAGATAGAAATGATGAAATTCGTTTATATAAATAAATAGTAATAAGAAAATAGAATGTTAGAGAAAAGGGAGAAAAACTAATGCGCTTTGATGAGTCATATTCTGGGAAAGTTTTTATTATGAGTCGAGCAACCTATGAAGAAAGTAAAGCAGTTATTTACGGAATGCCAATGGATTGGACGGTATCGTTTCGACCGGGTTCGCGATTTGGTCCAGCGAAAATTCGCGAGGCTTCTTTAGGATTGGAAGAATACAGTCCTTATATGGATAAACATTTAGAAGAGATCGACTATTTTGATGCAGGAGACATTCCATTGCCATTTGGCAATGCCCAAAGAAGCCTAGATATGGTTGAGGATTTTGTCGACAAGCTACTTGAAGATGGGAAATATCCTTTAGGTCTTGGTGGAGAGCATCTATTATCATGGCCAATCTTTAAAGCGATTCATAAAAAATACCCGGATGTTGCGATTCTTCACTTTGATGCTCATGCAGATTTACGTGAGGAATATGAGGGAGAGGTGCTATCGCATTCTACTCCTATTCGCAAAGCCTGCTCATTATTGGGGGCCCAAAATATTTACTCCTTTGGAATTCGTTCAGGCATGCGTGAAGAATTCGAATTTGCGAAAAAATCTGGTATGAATATGTTTAAATTTAATATAGTCGAGCCATTGAAAAAGGTATTACCAACCTTAGAGGGTCGTCCGATCTATGTAACGATCGATATTGATGTTTTAGACCCTGCACATGCTCCTGGAACAGGAACGGCAGAAGCAGGGGGCGTTACTTCAAAAGAGTTATTAGAAGCGATAACGTTAATTGCTCAATCTAATTTGAAAGTAGTAGGTTCTGATTTAGTGGAGGTAGCACCTAATTATGACCCGTCAGAACAAACGCAAATTACAGCAAGTAAGCTGATTCGTGAGATGTTATTAGGCTGGGTAAAATAATGAGCATTTAAAAAGAGAGAAATGAGTGGCAGTCATATGCCACCTCTTTTTTTCATGTTGAGATTTTAGTAATAGATGGTCATGAAGAAGATATGCAAAGATTCTGTAGGCAGAAGGAATGGCTAGAACTCTTGCATCACTTTTATAAACTCGCTAAACTGTTTAGTGAGAAGGATGTGCGAATAATGGATAGAACGGTGAAACGCCCTATTAAGTTAAAATTCCAAACACTCATTCATAACGGTGATCATCGCGACTCTTATGAATTTACAACAAAGGGATTTTTATATATAAAAGGGCAGCAGCAATATTTACATTTTGAAGAGTCCTTTGGTCATAACCAAAAGGTGAAAACGACAATGAAGTGGAATGGTGAAGAGCTTACACTCATTCGCCAAGGCTCTTTATTAATGAGACAAGTATTTGAAAGTGGCAAAACCACTATTGGAAGGTATGTTACCTCTGAAGTTACTTGGGAAACGACCGCTGAAACTGAAAAAGTGTTAGTGCAATGGCCAAGTCTTAATCGTAAAGGAAGAATCTTTCTTCGATACCGATTTAGAATGCAAGGGCAGGATACTGGTACACATGAAGTACGATTGATGCTAGAGGAGGAAAATGAATAATGAACAGTGTGGAACAAATGAAACAAAAACTTAAGGAACAAATTACAGAGGCTGTTTTAAAAGCTGAATTAGCAACAGTAGAGACGATGCCAGAGGTTTTATTAGAAACGCCAAAAGATAAAACTCATGGTGATTTTGCTACCAATATGGCGATGCAATTAGCGCGCGTGGCTAAAATGGCACCGAGAAAAATAGCCGAAGAATTAGTGGAGCATTTAAATAAACAAGAGGCTGCTATCGACCGAGTAGAAATTGCTGGACCTGGGTTTATTAATTTTTTCATGGATAATGGTTATTTAAGAAAAGTAGTAACTACTGTTTTAGCAGCAAAAGATGACTATGGGTCCTCGGATTTTGGACAGCATACACCTGTTCAAGTCGAATTTGTATCAGCTAATCCAACAGGAACCCTACATTTAGGCCATGCTAGGGGTGCAGCTGTAGGAGATTCACTTTGTAATATTCTAGACAAAGCGGGTTATAAGGTTGAAAGAGAATATTATATTAATGATGCCGGAAATCAAATTAATAACCTCGCACTTTCTTTGGAAGCTCGTTATTATCAAGCGTTAGGAATGGAAAAAACGGTTCCAGAGGATGGGTATCAAGGTCAGGATATTATTGAAATAGCTCAACATCTAGCAGATGAAAAAGGGGATCAGCTATTAAATCTCCCTGAGGAAGAAAGATTACAGTTTTTCCGTAAATATGGATTAGAAAAAGAATTAGATAAAATAAAGATAGATTTAAAAGAATTCCGTGTAGAGTTTGACCATTGGTTTTCTGAAACCTCTTTATACGAATCTAATAAAGTCGAAGAAACCTTAGAAATATTAAAGAATAAAGGCGAAACCTACGAACAGGATGGAGCTACATGGTTTCGTTCGACCACTTATGGAGACGATAAAGATCGAGTATTGATAAAGAATGATGGAAGCTACACGTATTTAACACCAGATATTGCTTATCATCAAGATAAAATGAATCGAGGTTTTCAGAAATTAATTAATGTTTGGGGCGCTGATCATCATGGCTATATTCCTAGAATGAGAGCAGCTATACAGGCGCTTGGTTATAAAGCGGATCAATTAGATGTTGAAATTATTCAAATGGTGAGTTTATTTCAAGCTGGCGAAAAAGTGAAAATGAGTAAAAGAACAGGAAAGGCTGTTACATTACGAGATTTAATGGAAGAAGTAGGAATTGATGCAACTCGCTATTTCTTTGCAATGCGTAGTGCAGATACTCACCTTGACTTTGATATGGACTTAGCTGTTTCAAACTCGAACGAAAATCCTGTATATTACGTTCAATACGCTCATGCAAGAGTTTGTGCTATGCTTCGCCAAGGGAATGAAAAGGGATTAACCTTTAATGAAGAGACGGACTTATCTCCTATCAAAACAGACAAGGAATTTGAATTATTAAAAGTGATTGGTGATTTTCCAGAGGCCGTTACAGAAGCAGCTAAAAAACAAAATCCTCATCGTATTACTAATTATGTACATGAATTAGCAGCCACATTGCACAGCTTTTATAATGCTGAGCGAGTCATCGATGAGCAGAACGAAGAGCAGACAAAAGCAAGATTAGCGCTTATGAGAGCCACACAAATAACGATTAAAAATGCTTTAGCACTAGTTGGTGTCCATGCGCCAGAAAAAATGTAAATAGAACAGAAAAGCTCCCAAGGAAAATAAGAGGGAGCTTTTTTGGCAACTATTATTCTTAAAAGGAGGTAGGATAGTGATGGATGTTATTTGGTGGATAATCATCATTGCATTATTTATTACGAGCTTTATCGGACTTTTATTCCCAATTATCCCATCTGTATTAGTGATCTGGCTAGGTTTTGTCATTTATATTTGGGGAGTAGGCACAGCCGGTGATTTATCAGTTTGGTTTTGGAGTGCCATGGTCTTGTTCACTGTATTATTGTTTTTGGCCGATCTCATAGCTAGTTTATATTTTGTTAAAAAATATGGAGGCTCTAAATGGGGAGAAAGGATGGCAGCTATAGGGGTCATTGTTGGTTCTTTTATTATTCCTCCATTTGGTATTGTTGTTATACCTTTTATCCTCGTTTTTATAACAGAGCTGTTTAACGACCGCGATACTTCTCAAGCATTAAAGGTGGCAATAGCTTCTCTTTTTGCCTTTCTTAGTGGAACGGTCGCAAAGGGAATTATTCAAATTATCATGATTATTTGGTTTATTATTGAAGTAATTTAAAACATCAGAATAAATTAAGAAAGAATACAAAAGGTATGAAGAGCAATTAAAGAAGGAGGAAGCTCTTTATGACTGAAGTATTTTTGGCCTTATTAGCAGGATTGATAGTTGGAATTGTATTTGCTTGGATTAAATTACCGATCCCTGCTCCACCAACCTTAGCAGGGATTATGGGGATTATCGGTATTTTTATTGGATATCAAATCTTTCATTGGATATTTTAAAGATATCCTGAAATGAGCTGTCCGACTTTTTCTTTCAGTTTAAAAAAGAAGGAACGCTCTTTATACTCCTTCCATGTTAAAGGTGAGGAGATAGAAATATCATGTTCAAGAATATTCTTCACTTCAGTAATAATGGTTTGATCGTGAACAAAAACATGCTGTTCAAAGTTAATAAACATACTTCTTTGATCAAAGTTGGCTGTACCTATATAAGCGACTTTGTCATCAATAAGAAGTGCTTTTGTATGGAAAAACCCTCGGTAGTATTGATATATTCTAACCCCATTTATTAATAATCGTTGATAATAAGGAAAAGCGGCTTCTCGAACAAATAAGTGGTCACTTTTTTTAGGGACTATAATTTTTATATCAACCCCCCGTTTAGCTGCTTTTATAATTGCTTTGATAAGTTTTTCTCCTGGAATGAAATAGGCAGTCGCTATAATTAGTGACTTATTAGCTTGCTCCATTTTTTGATAGTACTCATCTTCGAGAAATGCTCCGTTCGTCCGAAAGAGAGTAATCGATTGCGTCCCTTTTTGTAGTGCTGGAAAATACCTTTGGTTTTTAGTAGAGATTGGAACTTGTTTCTTTTTTTGATGCCAATCCTGCAAAAAGCTGCTCTGTAAATCCTGCACACCATCTCCTACTAAACGAAGGTGAAAATCACGCCATCTACCAAAGTGAGGGTTACGACCCAAATATTCATCACCAATATTGTAGCCCCCTATATAACCAACTCTTCCATCGCATACTACAATTTTACGGTGATTTCGTTGATTCAATTTAAAGAAAAAATAAGGAAAACCAAGAGGGGGAGTAGTAGTGAAATGGACACCAGCCTTCCTTAATCGGTGCTTATTCCTAAGAGATATACTACATCCAAATTGATCGACCATAAGCCGTACGGTAACTCCTTCTTTTGCTTTTAATTCTAATAAATCTAAGAGCTTACTACCGATAAAATCCTGTCTAAAAATATAAAAAAGGACATGGATGTGGTCATTTGCTGCTTTTAAATCCTGAATAAGGTTATTAAAAAAAGTGTCTCCGGTAGGGAAGAAGGTAACTTGACTCTCTCTATCCTTTTTTTCTAGTGGTAATGCTTTATGTAAATTGGCTTTTTTACCTAGGTGTAAATCAAGAAAAATAAAAAAAATTACAGCAAATAAAACAAGTAACAATACGATGAGTAACCATATCATTTATACCTACTCCAATCGAACAGAACGATTTATAAACATGTCCTGAATATAGTAAGCATAGTATGTCCTATAAGCCATTTTTCATGAAAGAAATATGAAAAAAAGAAAAAGGAGGAAGTAGGATGAATGCGCTACTACCGATTATTCAATGGACTGCTTTTTTATTAATAACTGGATATGCTTTGTTTATATTTTTACGCCTAGTACACGCAAGAATAGAGTATATAAAACTTGGATCGAAGCCGAGCTTTAACCATTCATTAAAAGAAAGGCTTTTTCAGGTGTGGCTTCAAGTATTTGCGCAGAAGAAATTACTAAAGGATAAAAAAAGCGGCATGATACATCTTCTTTTGTTTTATGGTTTTTTACTCGTACAGTTTGGTGCAATTGATTTAATCTGGAAAGGCTTATCTCCTCATTCTCATCTACCTCTTGGTCCGTTTTATCCTAGTTTTGTATTTTTACAAGAAATCATTGTTGTGATGATTTTAATAGCAGTTGCAGCTGCTTTTTATAGACGTTATATCGAAAAGCTTCCTCGACTGAAAAAGGGGTTTAAGGCAGGTCTTGTTTTATTGTTTATTTCGGTACTGATGGTTTCAAAGCTATTGGCAAAAGCGATGCATTTAATTTGGTATCAAGAGGCCTTTTTAGTTTATGAGCCAATCGCATCCTCAATCGCTTATCTCTTTTCATTTTTACCAACAACCATAGCAATCGTTGCATTTTACGTATTTTGGTGGATTCATTTATTGTGCTTATTATGTTTTTTACTGTACATCCCACAATCAAAGCATGCACATTTAATCGCTGGACCAATCAATGTTTTTTTAGGAAGAACAGAGCCAGTTGGTAAATTATCGACGATTTCTTTTGAAGATGAAACCATAGAGAAATTCGGAAACAATGAAATAACAGATTTTAACCAAAAGCAACTGCTCGACTTATATGCATGTGTAGAGTGTGGAAGATGCACGGCTGTATGTCCTGCCTCCTATACTGGAAAAAAGCTATCTCCCATGGATTTAATCACTAAGATGAGAGATCATTTAACGGAAAAAGGGCAAGCTATAACCTCTAGAACTGCTTGGTTCCCTAAGGAAGCACTACTAGCCCAAACAACTGAATATTCTTCAAAGGAGCACTCCGCTTCATTAATAGGAGATGTGATTAGTGAAGAGGAAATATGGGCTTGTACAACCTGTAGAAATTGTGAGGAAGAATGTCCTGTAATGAATGAACATGTAGATAAGATTATTGATATGAGAAGGTATTTAGTCATGACAGAAGGGAAAATGGAAGCAGAGGCTAAACGAGCACTTACTCAAATAGAGAGATATGGAAATCCATGGGGCTTTAAGCAAAAGGACCGTTCATTATGGGTGGATGATTTACAAGTCCGAACAGCTAAAGATTACAAGAAGGAACAGGAAGAATATGATTATTTGTTTTTTGTAGGTTCTATGGCAGCTTATGAAAAAAGAAGTCAAAAAATTGCTCGCTCACTCATAAGAGTCTTACAGTCAGCAGGTCTAAAGGTCGCAATATTAGGAAATAAAGAGGGTAATTCAGGAGATATTGCAAGAAGATTAGGAAATGAATTTCTTTATCAGCAATTAGTACTGGCAAATATAGAGCAGTTCAAAAAGCAGGATGTAAAGAAAATAGTCACTATTGATCCACATGCCTTTAATACTTTTAAAAATGAATATCCGGAATTTGGCTTAAAAGATGTTCAAGTGTACCATCATACAGAATTACTAGCAAAGCTCATTCAAGATAAAAAAATAAGACCAATAAAAGAAGTAAATGAAACGATTGTTTACCATGATTCTTGTTACCTGGGAAGGTATAATGAAGTTTATGAGCCACCGAGAGAGATCCTCAAAGCGATTCCAGGAGTCATTTTAGTAGAGATGGATAAAAGTCGAGAACGTTCAATGTGCTGTGGAGCAGGTGGTGGCTTAATGTGGATGGAAGAACGAGTAGGCAAGCGTGTCCAGGTAGAACGCACTGAACAGGCGTTGGCTGTTTCTCCTACCGTTATATCGACAGCTTGTCCTTATTGTATGTCGATGATTTCAGATGGAACAAAATCATTGGATGTAGAGCAACAGGTCGAAACCTATGATATTGTTGAAATTTTGGAAAAATCCCTTCCATAATCCTTCTAATTTTAATTTAAAAATATATTCATTTCTAGTATGATGATTACAAAGAAATATAGGATAGGGTGTGAATCATAGAATGTTAAATAATAAAAAAGTTCCTTCAATGGTAAAAGACCAACAATTAATCAAAGTACGTCGTGCTCAAATGATTAAGGGAGCTGTAAAATTGTTTATTGAAAAAGGGTTCCATCGAACAACGACAAGGGAAATTGCTAAGGAAGCCGGATTTAGCATAGGTACATTATATGAATACATCGGTTCAAAAGAGGACATTCTCTATTTAGTTTGTGATGATATTTACATGGAAGTTTCGAAACGATTAAAGAAACAATTAAGTGAAAATGGGACGCACTTAGAGCGTTTAAAACAGGCGATAACATCTTATTTCCATATTATTGATGATATGTCTGATGAAGTGTTGGTCATGTATCAAGAAACCAAATCTCTTCAGAAGGATGCATTAAAATATGTATTAGAAAAAGAAAAAGAGATGGTTGAGATGATGCAAAACTTAATACAGCAATGTATTCAATCGGGAGAATTAACAATGAATGAGCAGGAAAGTAAGCTATTAGCTCATAATATTCTCGTTCAAGGACAAATGTGGACCTTTAGAAGGTGGTCCATTCGAAAATTGTTTACACTTGATGAATATATATCGATCCAAATTAAACAATTATTGTACAATCACACATCAACTATATAGCCGATAGAATTTGATGGCTTGTATAGAAAGCATTGAAAATATTAGGTAGAGGCTAGGGCAATGGTGCATAGCCTCTCTTTCATTAAATCAGCATAAAAAGAAGTTTATTTATAATAGGAGATGGGCAATACTGTATGAAGCTATTGTTCTTTTTGAAATCGTCATTTAGTTTAAGGTATGTGAACGACCATAAAGCAATTCATTTTCATTTAAAAGTTGATTTTTGAGGGGAATAGTTATACATTAAAATCTGTAGCCGTACCTATATTTTTAATGGTTTATATTTTAAGAGAAAAGGTTACATAAATGCTTGAAATATGTTTATAATGGGAAGTATGATTTTGACTAGTGTGGAAGAAGATAGATTGAACGAATGGAAAGGAAGGGTTCATATTGAAATTAGCTGATATGAAAAAAGAAGAATTAAGTGAATTTGCTATGGTAGAGATTGCTTTTCTATTAATGAAGGAGAAAAACAAGCCGTTTGAATACTACCAACTAATGGATCAAGTAGCAGAATTAAAAGGAATGACAAATGAAGAAGTGAAAACACGTATAAGCTTCCTTTATACGGATTTAAATATTGATGGACGCTTTTTGGCTTTAGGTGATAATAATTGGGGCTTGAGAAGCTGGTATCCTTTAGAGCAAGTAGAAGAAGAAATTACATCTTCTGTTGCGAAACCTAAAAAGAAATCAAAAGCCTTGTTAGAGGATGACGAGCTTCTTGATGAATACGAAGAAGACGAGTTTGAGGATTTAGAAGATGAATTAGATGAGCTCAACCAAGAAGAAGATGAAGATGAAGATGAAGAAGAGGATTTATTTGATGATTCCGAAGAAGAATTAGAGGAATTTGATGATAATGATGAGGAAGAGGATTTCGAAGAAGAAGAAGAAGAATTTTCTAAATAGATTTACTTGACTTATGTTTCGGTTCTAGGTAGAATCATTTTTGGGCTTTAGAAATAGTAATCAAATGAAATTATTTATAACAAAAGTGTGCGCCCCCAGTTAAATGGGAGTAGTGTCACTTTTGTTTTTTGTTTTTATGTAAGGAAATAAAGCAGTTACCGCATTAAAGTCATTTGTTTTACCTCATTGATATGTAGCACGAAGTAAAATTGAGAAATAATAGATCATGGATTACAGTAAAAGGAGCCGATTTTATGACAACGAAGTATATTTTTGTAACGGGTGGAGTCGTTTCTTCATTGGGAAAAGGAATTACAGCTGCCTCACTAGGGAGATTATTAAAAAACCGCGGTGTCAAGGTAATGATTCAAAAATTTGATCCTTATATTAACGTTGATCCAGGTACGATGAGTCCTTATCAGCATGGTGAAGTATTTGTTACCGATGATGGTGCGGAAACCGATTTAGACCTTGGACATTATGAGCGTTTTATTGATATCAATGTTAGTCAAAACAGCAATGTAACAACGGGAAGAATATACTCTACCGTTTTGAAAAAAGAGCGTCGTGGAGATTATTTAGGTGGAACGGTCCAGGTCATTCCTCATGTAACAAATGAAATTAAGGAGCGCGTTTACCGTGCTGGCCGTGAAACGAACGCTGATGTTGTGATCACTGAGATTGGTGGAACTGTAGGCGATATTGAGAGCTTGCCTTTTTTAGAAGCTATCCGCCAAATCAAAAGTGATATTGGGTCAGATAATGTCATGTACATTCATTGTACGTTAATACCTTATCTAAAAGCAGCGGGAGAGATGAAATCAAAACCGACTCAACATAGTGTAAAAGAATTAAGAAGCTTAGGAATTCAGCCAAACGTTATTGTGGTTAGAACGGAAATGCCTGTTCCACAGGATATGAAGGAAAAAATTGCTCTTTTCTGTGATATAAACAAAGATGCTGTTATTGAGGCGAGAGATGCGGATACGTTATACCAAGTACCTTTAGACTTACAAGCGCAGCATTTAGATGATATCGTTTGTAAGCATTTAAAGTTAGATTGCAAAGAAGCTGATATGACAGAGTGGATTGGCTTAGTAGAAAAAGTTCAAAACCTATCTAAGACGATCCGAATTGCTTTAGTGGGGAAATATGTGGCTTTACAAGATGCTTATCTTTCCGTAGCAGAAGCACTTCGCCATGCAGGTTATGCTTTTGATGCTGATATTGAAATTGACTGGGTCAATGCAGAGAATGTGTCTGATCAAAATGTAGAAGAGCTTTTAAAAGAGGCTGATGGAATTCTTGTTCCAGGTGGTTTCGGTGACCGCGGAATAGAAGGTAAAATATCAGCGATTCGATATGCCCGTGAGAATAATGTGCCATTCCTTGGGATTTGTTTAGGGATGCAGCTAGCTTCAGTAGAGTTTGCACGTAATGTTTTAGGCTATGAGGGAGCTAATTCAGCTGAATTAAATCCAACTACAAAATATCCAATTATTGATTTACTTCCAGAGCAAAAGGATGTAGAGGATTTAGGGGGGACCTTACGTTTAGGCTTATACCCTTGTAAACTTGAAGAAGGAACATTAGCGAAGGATGCTTATCAGGAAGAAGTAGTTTATGAAAGACATCGTCACCGCTATGAATTCAATAATGAGTACCGTGAGCAAATGGCTGAGGCTGGATTTATTTTCTCTGGAACAAGTCCAGATGGACGTTTAGTTGAAATTGTTGAGCTAAAGAATCATCCTTATTTTATTGCTTCACAATTTCATCCAGAATTTGTTTCAAGACCGACTCGTCCACAGCCGTTATTCCGTGAATTTATCGGCGCATCCTTGAGCCAACAGTCTTAATTAAAAGGTAAATGAAGGTAAGAGTAAAATGTTCGGATTGTATAGAGATGCAAGAACTTTATCATAGTTGGGACAAAAGCGAGCTCATGAAGCCATATTTACAAAACAAATGGCCGGGACAATACCTCAATGAATGAATAATTCTACACATGTTATGTCTCGGGCTGTCTGCTCCCTCAAGACACTTCGCGTTTGGTTGGGAGCTGCCGAATGAACTTTTTTTAAAAGTGGATTTCGTCATGGCCACTTCCTCCCACTGGAGTCTTCGTGTCTTGTGTCCGCTAGCCTTACGAGTTTCATAGGGGATTTTCCCATTCAAAAGAACCCTCCTTTTTTCAAAAAAGGAGGGTTCTATCGTTATTTTTGTATCCATCACAAATCATATCAAATTTCTTAATAGGATTTTCTTTGTGGAATTCCTTTAATAAATAACGCTAGAGCAATAAGGGGAATTTGAAGAAAATAATAGCTGTTTTAACAAAAGGTTAACCCTACACAAGGGTTATTGCTCTTCTAATTCTGACATGATTTCATTTAAAGTCAGGGATAGGCAGAAGTAGGTGTAAAGAGCAATTAGAGAAGTAGGGTATCCGATTCTTGAGCCATCGTCCATCGGAACTAAAGCTTTATGAACTTGTAAATTGATTGTGACATCGGCGTTGTTAACGAGAACATCATCCTGATCTTTAATTGTGCAAATAGCAATATAAGGAATTTGTTTTTCTGCTAATTGCTGGGCTAAATCATTTGCTACGGTATCCTTGGAAGAACGAGTGACAACGACTACTCTGTCGAAGCTTCTTATTTCTTCAAGAGCGTTTTCTCTATGTTGCTCCGTGAAATGAAGGGGCTTTGTATTTGTAAAAGAGTCCTCTCCAAAAAGTGCCTCTGTCACAACAGCTTTCATTTCTTTTTCACCATAAATATAAATATGAGCAGAATTTATTGTAGCTTGAGCTAGTAACCTAGCACCATCTTCAATAGCTTCTTCTTGGCTATCTTTTAATTTTTTAAGTAAACCTTGTAGTTGAGTCGTAAAAATTTGTAACATATATAACAACGCTCCAATATGCAATATTTTTCTAACTGAGTTCATTTCATCATTGCTTTATAAGTGAACGAAACCGAACATCTACGATCAAAATGTCTTGAATCTTTGCGAATTCACTGTTGATTGTAACGATAGGTAGTGGCTCTCAAAGGATGAGTGCCGTTTGAAAATCCACTCTGATACGCTCTGCCTAATCAGAGTTAGCTGAAGACAAGCTCTTGGGAAAGCATCTACCTAAAGTGAAAATCAATAACCTAACCCGCTTGGTTTTTATAAAAGACAAATGTTTGTGAATAAACTTGTTGATTGAAACGGTAGGTAGTGACTCCCAAAGGATCAGCGCAGTGTGAAGATCCACTCTGACGAAGCACTGCGTAGTCAGAGTTAGCTGAAGACAAGCCCTTGGGAAAGCATCTACCTAAAGTGAAAATCAAAACCTTCCCCTTTGTTTCATTAAAAGGTAGAAAGGATGAAATTAATTCAACTATATAAGTATAAAAGGAAAAAGTCACATTGTAAAAAATCAGTATTATTTTAATTTTACTTGATTTTAAGTAAGATGAGGGAGGAATTATCTGAAGCCAAATCGAATTATTAATAAAACGAGTTTGCATGTTTCATTACATAAAAATAAGGGGAGTTAAAGGACGAGTGGCAACGACATTTGTGTTCCAACGTTTTAAAATGCTGGCATTAATTTGAGCGATGAAATGATGGTTCATACAGTATAGAGAGAATAGGAGATGAGCTGGATGGAACAAAAGGAAAAAATCTTAATTGTAGATGATCAATACGGTATTCGAGTGTTGCTATGTGAAATATTTAAAAAGGATGGTTATCAGGTTTTCGAAGCTGCAAATGGTGTATTAGCCTTAGAGGCTATTCACAAAGAAAATCCATCTTTAGTATTGCTAGATATGAAAATACCTGGAATGGACGGCTTAGAAATTTTAAAAAAATTAAAGGAAACTCATCCTCATATAAAGGTTATTATGATGACTGCATACGGCGAATTGAATTTAATTAATGAAGCCCTAGAATCTGGAGCAGAAGCGCATTTTTCTAAACCATTCGATATTGATGATGTTCGAATGGTCATACATAATTCTTTAAAAAACAAAGAATAGGGATTGAAAAAGAAATAATAAAAAAGGTAACGCTTACTTTTCAAAAACTTTATGAATTGCACCAAATCTCTTTGAGAAAAGCATGTTTTTTTGTTTAAGTATGCTATAATGGACTCGTTCGATCTGATCGAGAAACTTACCTTTTTTAAACAAAGGTCTTAATACATAGTTATATGGATAAATGGATCTGGATTCGGGAAACTTGTTAAATAAGGTTTAATTAATCTCGACGGCATGGTAGGACGGCTAGAAATGTTCAGACAATAAAGGAGGAAAGAACATGCCTTTAGTATCAATGAGTGAAATGCTTAACAAAGCAAAGGCAGAAGGTTATGCAGTAGGTCAATTCAACCTAAATAACCTTGAGTTTACACAAGCTATTTTACAAGCTGCGGAAGAAGAGAAATCACCTGTTATTCTTGGTGTTTCTGAAGGTGCGGCTCGCTATATGGGAGGCTTTAAAACGATTGTCAACATCGTAAAAAGCCTAATGGAAGAATATAATGTAACAGTCCCTGTAGCGATTCACTTAGACCATGGCTCTAGTTTAGAGAAATGTGTACAAGCAATCCACGCTGGTTTTACTTCAGTTATGATTGATGGTTCTCATCATCCATTAGAAGAAAACATCGCGATTACTAAACGAGTAGTTGAAATTGCTCATGCAGTAGGTGTATCTGTAGAAGCTGAGCTTGGCCGTATTGGTGGTCAAGAGGATGACTTAATCGTTGACGATGCTGAAGCGGCTTATGCCATTCCATCAGAATGTAAAGCATTAGTAGAAGCAACAGGAGTAGACTGTTTTGCACCTGCTTTAGGTTCTGTACACGGTCCATATAAAGGTGAACCGAACCTAGGGTTTGATCACATGAAAGAGATTGACTCTTTAGTAGGTATTCCATTAGTTTTACACGGTGGAACAGGAATCCCAACAGCTGATATTAAAAAGGCTATTGAATTCGGTCATGCTAAAATTAACGTTAATACCGAAAGCCAAATTTCTTCAGCGAAGGCAGTTCGCGAAGTTTTAGCTGAAAAGCCAGATATGTATGATCCTCGTAAATATTTAGGTCCAGCTCGCGATGCAATTAAAGAGACTGTTAAAGCAAAAATGCAAGAGTTTGGTTCATCGAACCAAGCTTAAAGATGAAGGACAGTAAGGTTTATGCGGTAACGATTTGTTACCGCAAACCTTTCTTATATACGTACTTATAGTAGAATAGTTTAGCTAGATAGAGAACCAGTCAAATTTTTGGATTAAAGAAATAAGATAAAATGTATTTTTGAAAACGATTAAATGACGGGTAGAGGTGGAAACAATGAAATTTTTTATTGATACTGCAAATTTAGAAGAGATTAAGGAAGCTAATAGTTTAGGTATTCTTTCTGGGGTTACAACAAACCCTTCTTTAGTAGCTAAAGAAGAAGGAGTAGATTTTCATGACCGTATTCGTGAAATTGCTCAAGTAGTACCAGGATCTGTAAGTGCTGAAGTCATTGCATTAGATGCAGAAGGTATGATTGAAGAAGGAAAAGTATTGGCTGCAATAGCCCCAAATATTACAGTAAAAGTCCCAATGACAACAGAAGGCTTAAAAGCTGTACATGAATTTTCTAAGCAAGGTATAAAAACAAACGTAACGCTTATCTTCTCAGCTGTACAAGCTCTAATAGCAGCTCGAGCAGGCGCTACTTATGTATCGCCATTTCTAGGACGTTTAGATGATATTGGTGCGGATGGACTATCTCTAGTAGAACAAATTTCTGGTATCTTTAATGTACACGGATTAGATACTGAAATTATTGCTGCATCGGTTCGTCACCCTGTTCATGTAACAGAAGCTGCATTAAAAGGAGCGCACATTGCAACGATTCCTTTTAATGTAATTAAACAATTAACAAAGCATCCTCTCACTGATCAAGGAATTGAAAAGTTCCTAGCAGATTGGAATAAGTAATTCGAGAGTTTGCTAACCCGAATCCAAATGTTAGATCATTTAAAAGTAAACAGCTTACGAAAAGCACCCTAAACAGGTGCTTTTCGATGTTGTTATCTTAGATTCATTAAAACTAACTATTTACCACTTCTATCAAAAAGTAAAAGGTAGCTGAATACCGTTATTTTTTTATGCAAGTGGTTATAATGAAGATAAATAGAATGAATCCACAATTTTTTAGGTTCATGCAGAGAAGGGATGCGATTATGGATAAATTGATGATTAAAGGTGGACTTCCACTTGAAGGCACCGTACAAATAAGTGGAGCGAAAAACAGTGCTGTTGCCTTAATTCCAGCAGCCATTTTAGCTGATTCAACCGTGACTATTGACAATGTTCCCGCCATTTCTGACGTAAACCTTCTAGCTGAATTGTTAGAAGAAATTGGTGGAGAAGTTGAGCTTTCTAATCATGAAATAAAAATAAACCCCGAAAAAATGTTTGCCATGCCTTTACCAAACGGTAGAGTAAAGAAGCTACGAGCTTCGTATTACTTAATGGGCGCAATGCTTGGCAAATTTAAAAAAGCAGTCATAGGGTTACCAGGTGGCTGTAATCTTGGTCCGAGACCTATCGATCAGCATATTAAAGGGTTTGAAGCTCTAGGAGCAAAAGTAACAAATGAGCAAGGAGCTATTTATTTAAGAGCTGATGAATTAGTTGGAGCCAAAATTTACTTAGATGTTGTAAGTGTTGGAGCAACGATTAATATTATGTTAGCTGCTGTGAGAGCTAAAGGGAAAACGATTATTGAAAATGCCGCAAAAGAGCCTGAAATTATTGATGTCGCTACTTTATTAACGAACATGGGCGCTAAAATAAAAGGGGCAGGAACGAATGTTATTCGTATTGAAGGTGTTGAAAACTTAAATGGCTGTAGGCATTCTATTATACCTGACAGAATTGAAGCTGGCACATATATGATATTAGCAGCTACGATGGGACAACGAGTTATTATTGATAATATTATTCCATATCATGTTGAATCACTCATTGCTAAATTACAAGAAATGAATGTAAAAGTGGAAGTTCGAGATGACCAAGTGGAAATCTCTGGGCTTGGTGATAAGGTTGGAGTTGATATAAAAACGTTAGTTTACCCTGGTTTTCCAACCGATTTGCAACAACCATTTACAGCATTATTAACCCAAGCAAGCGGGACAAGCATCGTAACCGATACGATATATAATGCACGCTTTAAACATATTGATGAGCTGAGAAGAATGGGTGCCAATGTGAAGGTCGAAGGGCGCTCGGCTATTATTAATGGGAAAACGGCATTACAAGGAGCGAAAGTGAAAGCTAGTGACCTTAGAGCTGGCGCGGCTCTTGTTGTTGCTGGTCTAATGGCGGATGGCATCACTGAGCTAACCGGACTTGAGCATGTGGATAGAGGTTATGAGGATTTAGAAGATAAGCTATTAGGCTTAGGCGCCCAAATATGGCGTGAAGAAATGACTGAAGATGAAATGGATTCAGTAAAAAATTAATGACAGCAAAGATTAAACACTTAGAATAGTGGAGTGAATAGAAAAGGGGAGTCAGAGATGGAACGAAGTCTTTCTATGGAATTGGTACGTGTAACAGAAGCAGCTGCTTTAGCGTCTGCTAGATGGATGGGACGTGGAAATAAAGAAGAAGCAGACCGTGCTGCAACAGAAGCAATGAGAGATGTTTTTGATACCATCCCTATGAAAGGTACAGTTGTAATCGGAGAAGGGGAAATGGATGAAGCTCCTATGCTGTATATAGGGGAAAAACTAGGTAATGGATATGGACCACGAGTAGATGTAGCTGTTGATCCTCTTGAAGGTACAAACATTGTTGCATCTGGTCAATGGAATGCTTTAGCGGTATTGGCCGTTGCGGATAATGGAAACTTACTTCACGCTCCAGATATGTATATGGAAAAAATTGCAGTAGGTCCAGAATCTGTTGGTAAAGTGAACATTGACGCTCCCGTAATTGATAATTTGCGAGCTGTAGCAGAAGCTAAAAATAAGAATATAGAAGATTTAGTGGTCGTTATACTAAATCGTAAACGGCATGAGAAAATGATTCAGGAAATCAGGGAAGCTGGAGCAAGAATTAAGTTATTACCTGATGGTGATGTGGCAGCAGCCATTAATACTGCTTTTGATGATACAGGTGTCGACATTATGCTTGGTTCAGGTGGCGCGCCAGAGGGAGTCATAGCAGCAGTTGCTTTAAAATGCTTAGGTGGCGATTTTCAAGGGAAACTATTGCCGCAAACTCCAGAAGAGTTAGAACGTTGTAAGGAAATGGGTATTGAAGATGTAAATCGTATTCTTAATATGGATGACCTAGTAGGTGGAGACGATTGTATCTTTGCTGCGACGGGTGTAACAGATGGTGAGCTACTAAAGGGAGTTATGTACAAAGGGAGCTCAGCAGAAACCCAGTCATTAGTTATGCGTGCTAAGTCTGGAACGGTAAGGTTTGTTGATGGCAAACATAGTATGCAAAAGAAACCCGATTTAGTGATTCGCTAATAACACATGAAAAAAGAGAAAGGTGAGGTAAGAGTTTAACTCTTTGCGCCTTTCTCTTCCTATTGTTTAACTGCTTTTATCAAAACATTTATTAGAGAAGAAATGGTTTCATTAATATAGTAAAAAAGTTTTAAGGAACGGTTATTGTTTCTATTTAAAGGTTATCTCTATTTATGTTAGACCATTAGGAATGACTCTTGAATATTATTTGGATTTATGGTTAAAATAAAAGAGTATGCAATCATATATATTTAAGTTTTTCTTCTAACGTTATACTCACCTAATTTTTTCTTCCTTAAAAAACTCCCATTATGAGATGAATAAAAAACCAATTTGATAGAAGAAATAAAGCATAATTGCTTAAAAATAATACTTAATAAATAGAAGCGTGGTGTAAATATGGGGATCCATATCACAGAATTAGAAAATATGAAGCTTAAAGAGCTCTATGAGCTTGCTAGAGAATATAAAGTTTCGTATTACAGCAAGTTAACAAAAAGGGAATTAGTTTTTGCTATTTTAAAAGGACAAGCAGAGCAAGATGGTTTAATGTTTATGGAAGGTGTTTTAGAAATTATTCAATCAGAAGGGTTTGGTTTTTTACGTCCGATTAATTATCGACCAAGCTCAGAGGATATCTATATTTCTGCATCTCAAATAAGACGATTTGATTTGAGGAATGGAGATAAGGTATCTGGTAAAGTTAGACCTCCTAAAGAAAACGAACGTTATCATGGATTATTACACGTTGAGGCAGTAAACGGAGAAGCACCAGAAACATCAAAGGAACGTCCTCACTTTCCTGCATTAACCCCACTATATCCAGAAACTAAAGTGAATCTTGAAACCGCTCCAGGAAGGGTTTCGTCGAGAATTATTGACATGATTGCTCCGGTTGGTTTTGGTCAGCGTGGTTTAATCGTTGCGCCTCCAAAAGCAGGTAAAACCTCTCTAATGAAAGAAGTGGCTAATAGTATTGCAGAGAACCATCCAGATGTTGAACTCATTGTATTATTAATTGATGAACGTCCTGAGGAAGTAACTGACATAGAGCGTTCTGTAAAAGCAGAGGTTGTCAGCTCTACATTTGATGAAGTGCCAGAAAATCATATTAAAGTGGCTGAATTAGTGTTAGAACGAGCGATGAGATTAGTGGAGCATCGCAAAGATGTCGTTATTCTAATGGATAGTATTACGAGACTCGCTAGAGCTTATAACTTAGTTATTCCTCCAAGTGGTAGAACATTATCAGGAGGAATTGACCCAGCTGCATTTCACCGTCCGAAGCGATTCTTTGGGGCAGCTAGAAATATTGAAGAAGGTGGAAGCTTAACCATTTTAGCGACAGCTCTTGTTGAAACAGGTTCTAGAATGGATGATGTTATTTTTGAAGAGTTTAAAGGAACAGGAAATATGGAACTTCATCTTGATCGCAAAATTGCAGAACGCCGTATATTCCCTGCGATTGATATTCGCCGTTCTAGTACTCGTAAAGAAGAGCTATTACTTCCAAAAGAGCAATTAGATAAATTATGGGCGATTCGCAAAACGATGAATGATTCTCCTGACTTTGTAGATAAATTTATTCGCCGTTTGCGTGATACGAAAACAAATGAAGAATTCTTTTCAGAGATGGAAAAGGATATGAGTGGTCAACCTGCCAGAAGAAAATAATCTAGTATAAAAAATCAGGTATATTTTAACTTATGAATAAGCGGTATGGATTGCTTCATAAAGGTTTTTCTTACATGATTTTTATAGATAAACACTTCCAATTTTAAAAACAAGGTTGCCAAATACCTCTTCCATTTGATATAATTTCGTCATGTGTGATTAACTCTGTTTCGAAGAGATTCAGGGCAAAAGGAGATGAAAACAATGAGACAGGACATTCATCCTAACTACCAAAAAGTAGTATTTATGGATACAAGCACAGGTTTCAAATTTCTAAGTGGTTCTACTAAAGGATCAGCAGAAACAATTGAGTGGGAAGATGGAAACACTTATCCATTACTAAAAGTAGAGATTAGTGCAGACTCTCACCCGTTCTATACTGGTAAGCAAAAACTTGCAGATGCTGGTGGACGTGTTGACCGCTTTAAGAAGAAATATAATCTTAAGTAATTTTAGTAAGAAAACAGGCAAGCGTTCTATCTCTTGCCTGTTTTTTTCTCTTTACTTTCAACGAAAAATGATTTCGTTTATATACATACTTTAAAAATCGTAGCTCATTTGTTTTTTAGTTTATACATTTTCTTGGCGAACAATTCGCATTCTATAAATAATAAAGAAGAGCGGTCGTATAAGATTTAGAAGAAGTAGGTGGATTTAACATGAAGCTAAAAAGAGAAGGCTGGATAGAAGTTATTTGTGGAAGTATGTTTTCAGGAAAATCAGAAGAATTAATCCGTAGAGTCCGTCTCGTTACATATGCCAAAATTAGGGTACAAGCCTTTAAACCTAAAATCGATAATCGTTATAGTGAGAACGAGGTTGTTTCACATAACGGAAATAAAGTGTTTGCACAAGCAATAGAGAAATCAACTGATATATTATTAGCAGTAGAAGAAGGCGTGCAAGTTGTTGCAATTGACGAAGTACAATTTTTTGATGATGTTATTGTAGACGTTTGTCAAGAGCTTGCCAATAAAGGGATTCGAGTTATTTGTGCAGGCTTAGATCAAGATTTTAGAGGAGAGCCTTTTGGGGCTATTCAATCACTATTAGCTATTGCAGAAGAGGTCACAAAGTTGCAAGGAGTTTGCTCATGCTGTGGGTCTCCTGCAAGTCGAACTCAAAGATTAATTAATGGTGAGCCAGCAAGTTATCAGGATCCAATTGTTTTAGTTGGAGCTTCAGAGTCGTATGAGCCACGCTGTCGACATTGTCATCATGTACCTCATAAACCAGTCCAACTATTTAAGGAAAAGCTTGGACAATTTTAACAGTAAACAAATAATAAAATAGGGCAAAACTAAGGGTGTGAAAAGAGAAAGAAGTCACATCAAGGAGGTGCCTTATGATGAAAAAAGCATTATATTTGTTTATCGTTATGACTTTTCTTATTGTGGGTTGTACGAAGCCGGAATCACCGCAAGTGTCACCAAAAACTCAGTCATTAGAAAATGCTGGTCAAATGAAGGTGGAAAAAGATTTAGTTCAAGGTCTGTTTGGGCCAGGTCCATTAAATTATCATGGAATTGAGCAACAGCAAAGTGGTTTTCGTACGTATCAAGGAAGCCCTTCAAGAGGTGGACAGCTCATGCATTTTACTCAGCAAACGATGGGTGATGAGCAAAAGCAAATCCGTCAAATTATAGAAAATAATAGTGATTTTATTCCTGGAATGATTATGATAATGGGCGATGAAGTCTGGGTGAAGTTAGATACCGCTACACCATTAGATGATTCTGAAAAGAAAGAACAGATTAAAATGTTAAACACAAAGCTAGAACTGAAAAACCCTCAATATCATTATCATTTAGATGAAAAGAAATCCTCATAATATACATTATAACGAGTCTACTATTGAATGGGGCTCGTTTTTTAATTTCCTTTTTTTAATTTAATGAGAGACAGAGAAAAAATTAAATAAGAACGATTAAAACAAAGAACGCCTGAAATAGATGGGCGTTCTTTGTTCGTTTTGAGGAAGTGAAAACCGGAAACCTTCCTAAATTAAGTGCCAGATAGTGAGCCGTTATTTTGATTAGTTTGATTCAAAATACATTAATTTATACCTTTTAGGGGTAAGCCCGGTATGTTTTTTAAATACTTTTGTAAAGTAGCTCTGGTCATGAAAATGAAGCATGGTAGACACCTTTAATAAAGAGTGATTCGTAAATTTAAGTAAAAGTTTCGCTTCATCTACTTTTGATTGATGGATATATTTTGAAAGGGATATACCCATCTCTTTTTTGAAAAGTGAGGAAATATAATTAGGGTGCATATTGACATGTTTAGAGATATCAACCAGTTGTAAATTACCATATAGGTTTGTGTAAATATAATTTAAACACATATTTATTGGCTTCGAATATCTCTTTTGTTTAATTTTTTTAACCCGGTCAGCAAAATCTGAAAGAGCTTTAATTAAAAAAGCTCTCACCGATTGAATACTTTTTAAATCTTCAATATTTTGAATATAATAATCGCTCAGCATATAAGCGACTTCATAGTGTAATCCACCTTCCATTGCAGCTCTCGTACCGAGAGTAATCGCTGCAATAGCTAAATTTTTACGATTTCTTAATGGGCTTGATTTTGATAGAACTCCTGAATTGTCCATTCTTTCTAAACTCATAAAGGCATCCATAAACTCTTCTTTTCTTCCTTCCGTTATATAACGAAACATATTCTTTTCATAAGAAAAATTGTAAGGAAAATTAGATTGTTCACGTCTCTTTAAAATGGTGAGATTAGGATCTACTTCATGTATATGACTAACATGAAAGTTATCTTCATCTATGACTGTAATATCTGCTACTTCTAAGGTCTTATGGAAAAGCATGTAATATAGTTGTCTCACAATATTTAGTATTTTTTTGTTAGTTGTTCTCGGTAACAATTGAAAATACTGAAGGATTTGATCTTCTGTTTCGTTTTGAAAAACTTCTCTCTGTAAAAAGGAGAAGTTCGCGATTTCAGAATGAAAATGTGGTGAGACCGTAGGCCCTATAATGATGTATCCTCCAATAGAATCAGTATCTTTAATTTTAATAAAGGCATAGCTTTCCATATCTTTAGTTTTGGAGAGGGTGGGCTCGGATAGAAAAAAATCAACTCTACCTTTTAATTCGGTTCTAATATTTGAAACAATGAAAGTGGCTATTTCGTTTGCGGCATAAATAAATTTCACTTCAAAATGATGGTCAATAAAAGAAATAGGAATATGGTACGTTTCATAGATTAGCTTGCAAATATAGTGTAGAACCTCAATTTTCATAGTTATCTCCTACGTTAGATAATAAGAACATAACACAAAAAGTAAAAGATCTTAAAAAACTACCATAGATATTTTAATAATACCAAAAAAAGTAGGATAAATTTTTTATGATGGGACTAAGGTATGATATTAAATTTATGATAAATTGACTACCTGACTATACATAATGAGGTGAACAAAATGAAAATGTTTAAATTTAAAAGTATCAAAATGAGAATCTTAACGGGCTTTCTATTAGTTTCAATATTGATACTAGGGTTAGCTGCTGTTAATTTATATTCGCAGAGTCAAATTAATGAAGATACGGATCAGATGATAAACAATCAACTACCTTTACTTATTGCTAATGAACAACTTTCATTCAATATTTCACAGAGAATTGCATTAACAAGAGGGTATGTGTTATTAGGCGATAATAGCTATAAAGAGGATTTCCAGCGCTATACAGAAGAGAGTGTAAGATACGAAGAACAAATTATGAATTTAAGCAATTCTGAAAGAGCAAGGGAGTTAGTTGATTTAAGTAATGAATGGGAAGTTATTGTAACGGAAGAGGTATTTGCTCAGTATGATAGCGGGAATGAGGCTGAAGCGATCCAAATTTTAACAAGCACGGTGCAACCTTTGGCACGAGAAATTATGGAAGGATACATTGAATTAACTCATCAACGTGAAGAGCAAATGCTCGAATCAGGTCAAAATATTGTAAGTAATGGGGAATTTTCTTCACGTATTGGAATGATTATATCGCTAGCTGTATTAATTATTGGTGTCGTTGTTGGATTGGTAACAGCCCATTTAATTACAAAGCCTGTAAAAATTTTGATGGAACGCTTAAATCTTGTGGCAAAAGGGGATTTAAGTCAGCCTCCTATTATTAATCATTCAGAAGATGAAATTGGTCATCTTGTCAAAGATACCAATAAAATGACGGAAACGATTCAAGGATTGCTGAGTGAAATCAATCAAGTTTCACAAATTGTTAGCAGCCAGAGTGAAGAGTTAACACAAGCGGCTAATGAGGTAAAAGAAGGTGGATTACAAGTAGCCTCTACTATGGAACAACTTTCATCAGGTGTCGAATCGCAAGCTAATTCGGCAACGGATTTAGCAGCGACAATGGATAAGCTCTCATATGAGGTAATGGAGGTCAATCAGAATAGCCAGCAAGTATCTCAATCTTCAGCTGAAATCATTAGTCATTCTGAAGAGGGAAATCAATTTATGAGCAAATCAGTTGAGCAGATGGCCTTTATTGATGGAATTATTCAAAATGCTGTTCAACGGGTAAAAAGTTTAAATGAACGTTCAAATGAGATCTCTCAATTAGTTTTAGTAATTAAAGATGTAGCCGATCAAACGAACTTATTAGCACTTAATGCAGCGATTGAAGCAGCTCGAGCAGGAGAGCATGGTAAAGGATTTGCCGTTGTAGCAAATGAAGTGCGCAAATTAGCAGAGGAGGTCGCTGGTTCGGTTTCTGACATTACAGGTATAGTAAATAATATATTAAAGGAAACGAATGAAACCGCCAATTCATTAGAAATGGGTTATAATGAAGTAGAGAAAGGTACTGAGCAAATTAAAATTACTGGAGAAAGATTTAAAAGTATTAATCACTCAGTGACCGATATGGTAGGAAATATTAAACAAATCTCTCAAAAGCTTGATTATGTTTCCTCAACAACACAAGGAGTTAATGAGACTGTAGAAGAAATTGCAGCAGTAGCAGAAGAATCATCAGCAGGTGTACAGCAAACGTCAGCTTCTGTTCAACAAACAAGTAGTTCAATGGAAGAAGTTGCAGGAAGTGCGGATCAATTGGCCGTACAGGCTGAAAAACTTAATGAACTCATTAACCGTTTTAAATTATAATACTCATACAAGATACCCAACCTTTCAAAGGTTGGGTATATCATAATTTAGAAACCTATTAGAGGTGTAAAAATGAGATGTTACAAGCCTTCCAAGAAACAATTGAAAGCCTATTCACTTCTTTATGAAATAGAAAATTCATTAAAAGAACAATTAAAATTCCATACCTTTCATTATCAACCAACCTTATTTGACTTGATTGACTTTATTCATTCAACAACTTTATTTGAATTAGATTCGAAGTTAACTGTACAACTCTTTTATTGTGTAGAAATTAAAGCGAAAATGTTTCAAATGGAAGAAGTAACGGATTATGATTTAGAAGTTTTAAATGAATGTAAAAGAGACATTCTTTCGAAAAAATTAAAATAAATGACAGATAAAATGAAGCAATATTTTGAGAATAGTTCATTTGTTGACACCGGTTGCAGGAAATGCTATATTACACTTAAATAAATACGTGGATTGTTACTGATTCGATCAGGCATTACCTATGTTGAAAGTATGTTCTTGCTTTTAAGATAGGCTTTTTCTGTTTATTGGGACGGAGGGAAATTTTCGTGAGATTCATTAAAGCATTTAATAATAACGTCGCATTAGTCGAAGACCCCTCTGGAATTGAATGGGTGGTTATGGGGACAGGAGTAGGCTTTAAGAAAAACAAAGGTGAGACGATAGAAGAAGAAAGTATTAGGAGAAAATTCGTGGCCGAGACCTCTACTATCCGTAAACCGCTGATGCAAGTGCTTGATAATATTAGCTCTGAAGTTCTTGACGTGTCAGTTGAAATTATAAAACAAGTAGAAAAAGAGTTAAATACGACATTTAACAATAATATATATTTAACATTAGCAGACCATCTTAACTTTGCACTAAAGAGAGCTACTGAAGATGTTGATTATTCACTCACTAATCGTTGGGAAGTTAAGAATTTGTATCCAAAAGAACACCAGGCTGCACAGAATGCTATTCGTTTGGTTTTTGACAGATTAAATATCTTACTACCAAAAAGTGAAGAAACTTTTTTGACTTATCATTTTGTTAATGGTCAACAAATTAAAAAAACAAAAATTGAAGAGACATTGAAAATGACAGAGGTAATCAATCGGATTATTGAAATCATTCAATATCATTATCAAGTGAAGCTCGATGAAGAGTCTTTACATTACACTCGTTTTATAACGCATTTGAGATATTTCTTTATAAGACATTATAATCCAGAGAATTCTGATTCTGCTCAGGTGGATCAAACTCTTTTAGAAGTTGTTAAGCAGAAATATGATAAAGCTTATCAAGCTGTTCAAAAAATAGTGGCCCTATTGAAACAAAAGTATGGTTGGGAAGTTACTGGAAACGAGATGCTCTATTTAACATTACATGTATGGCGAGTGACAAATAGAGAGACAATGGAATCGTAACTTAGTGGATTGTTACTGTTTGATCAGGCATTACCCAAATGATGTGAAAGTTTTATTTCGCATCATTTGGGTTTTTTTGATCAAAATAATGAGAAAGGAGGGATTCTGTGTCAGATAAAAATAAGCAAATAGCCAAAGAAGTAATAGCTGAGATTGGTGGCAGTGAAAATGTCGATCAAGCTTGGCACTGTATAACTCGTTTACGCTTTAATTTGAATAGTAAGGATAAAGTGAATGTTGACCAAATTAAAAACATTAATGGTGTATTAGGAGCTCAATTTTCAGGTGATCAATTTCAAGTGATTATTGGTAATTCCGTTTCAGACGTATTTGGGGAAGTAGAGGCTCTTTTATCAAACCATTCGAATGACCAGCCAACAAAAAAAGATAAACAAGGATTCATATCTTCAATAATGGATTTTATTTCTGGGATTTTCACACCTATTCTCCCAGCTTTGGCTGGAGCTGGTTTATTAAAAGGGTTTATAGCGCTTTTTGTAACATTAGGTTGGTTAAGTAATGAAAGTGATACCTATCTTATTTTAGATGCGATTGCGGATAGTGTGTTTCACTTTTTGCCTTTTTTCCTTGCTGTTTCTGCAGCTAGAAAGCTTAAAACCAATGAATTTATAGCATTAGCAATTGCCGGTACCTTATTGTACCCGACCTTTATTAATGCTTTTACAGATGGGACAGTAGATAGCTTTGATTTATTTGGCTTAGGTATTATTCATATACCGGTAACCAACTATGTATCAAGTGTTATTCCGATTTTATTAAGCGTCATTATGCTTAAGTATGTATACCAATTTGTCAAAAAAATCATACCATCTGCTATACAGCTGATGTTTGCACCAATGATTGCTTTGCTTGTGGTCATACCTATTACTTTATGGTTAATTGGACCATTAGGGAACAACATTGGAATTGGTTTAGCAGGGATTTTTGGATGGCTCTTTGATCATATTGGAGTTTTAGCTGGACTTCTTTTAGCTGGTTTCATGCCCATTATTATTATGACCGGTATGCATTATGCATTTGTACCTATTAGCTTGCAAAACCTATCTCAATATGGGTTTGATAATTTCTTAATGCCTATGATGTTTATTAGTAATTTAGGACAAAGTGGGGCTGCCTTTGGAGTGGCTGTTCGAACGAAAGACAAACAAATGAGACAGCTAGCCATTTCAGCTGGAATATCAGCTTCTATCGGTATTACAGAGCCTGCCATGTATGGTGTCAATATGAAATATAAAAAACCATTCATCTTTGCCTTGATATCGAGTGGAATTTTAGGAGCCTTTGCAGGGTGGTATGGGTTTAAAGCCTTTACGATGGGGGGACTTCCTGGACTTTTTGCGATTCCAACATTTGCTGATCCGAGTGGAGCGGCTGGAAACTTAATTGTAGCCATTAGTTTAGCGGTTTTAAGTGTGTTATTGCCTTTCTTAGCGGTAGTCATTACAGGTATTAAAGATGTGAATCATCCAAGTGAAAAGAATGAAACGAACTCTGCACATTCAAAAATCATTCAATCCGAAATAGAATCAGGCAAGCATATCGATGTTCAATCACCTTTAAATGGGAATGTTATCCCATTGAGAGATGTTTCTGATCCAACATTTTCCCAAGGAATTATGGGGAAAGGAATTGCGATAGAACCTACTGAAAATCGTGTAGTATCGCCGATTTCGGGAACGGTCGTAGTGATGCCAGAAAGCCAGCATGCTATTGGATTAAAAGGAGAGTATGGAGAGGAAATTTTAATACATGTGGGAATTGACACAGTATCCCTCCAAGGGAAGCATTTTAAGGGATTGGTAAAAGCAGGAGATGTTGTTAAGGTAGGACAACGTTTAATTGAATTCGATAGAGAATTGATTAGAAAAGAAGGGCTCCAAACGGTGACGATGATTATTATTACAAATAGTAATGATTATTCAGAGGTTAATCCATTAAATGAATCCGGTGTGATCTTTGAAGGAGAGAGCTTATTAATGTTACGAAAATAGAGGAATTTATTTGGGGTTCATAGAGAAATGCTCCCCAAAAATCTCAAAGAAATTGGAGTGGAGAAAATGAAATCTCAGCACGATGGATTTAGTGAAAACTTCTTATGGGGAGGGGCTACTGCGGCGAACCAAGTGGAAGGTGCTTATAACCTAGATGGTAAAGGACTTTCGACGGCTGATATGATACCCCACATTCCTAAAGAAAAGCGGGGAAATAGTTTTGCAATGGATGTAACAGCTGACTATATAGAAAAAGTGTTAGCTGGCGAAGTACAAGATCGTTATCCGAAAAGACACGGTATTGATTTTTATCACACATATAAAGAGGACATTGCACTATTTGCAGAGCTTGGGTTTAAAGTGTTCCGCCTTTCCATTAACTGGGCTCGTATATTCCCAAATGGTGATGACAAAGCACCAAATGAAGTAGGTCTAAAGTTTTACGATCATGTATTGGACGAGCTTCGAAAATACAATATAGAACCTTTGGTTACACTATCTCATTACGAAACGCCGTTAGCGTTAACAAGAAAGTATAATGGCTGGTATAGTCGTGAATTAATTGGTTTTTTCGAAAAGTATGCTGAAACGGTTTTTAAGCGCTATAAAGATAAAGTGAAATATTGGATTACCTTTAATGAGATAAATGTGATTACTCATTCTCCTTATACAGGTGGAGGAGTATTGGTTGAGAAGGTGAAAGGAAAAACAAAAGAACAGGTTGCTTACCAAGCAGCTCATCACCAGTTTGTGGCGAGTGCACTTGTAACAAAATTAGCTCATGAAATCATCCCTGATGTTTCGGTTGGTTGTATGATTGCGAGAATGTTAACGTATCCGGCTACTAATCATCCAGAGGATATTTTGAAAGCAAGACAGCAAAATAATAAAAATTTATTCTTTACCAATGTGCAAGCAAAAGGAGAATATCCTTCTTTTATCAACCGTTATTTTCAGGAACAAAATATTGTAATCGAAAAAGAACAAGGCGATGATGAAATCATCAAAAAACACACAGTAGATTATATTTCCTTCAGTTATTACACCTCTACTTCTGTTACAACACAGGAGCATGGAGAGAAAGTAACAGGGAACTTAATTAAAAGTGCTATCAAAAATCGTCATTTAGAAACGTCAGATTGGGGCTGGCAAATTGACCCAGTAGGTATTCGTATTGCTTTAAATGACCTATATGATTTATATAAAAAGCCTTTATTTATTGTGGAAAATGGTCTGGGTGCTTATGATAAGGTAGAGGAAAATGGAGAAATTCATGATCAGTATCGAATTGATTACTTAAGCAAGCATATCCAACAAATGAAGGAAGCAGTAAAAGATGGTGTAGAATTATTAGGATATACAGCATGGGGGCCTATTGATTTAGTGTCGATGTCGACATCAGAAATGTCTAAACGTTATGGATTTATTTACGTAGACCAAGATGATGATGGAAATGGCACATTAAAACGCTCTAAAAAGGACTCTTTCTATTGGTATCAAAATGTTATCAAAACAAATGGTGAAAGCCTATAACGTTTCATAAGGGTTGTCCCAAAAGGTCTTATCATGGCTTTTTAGGGACAGCCCTTTTTGATGGTGAGTTTTCTAGAGTGGCTATTGAATAAAGAGAAATGAGAAGCGTTTGTAAGGTCAAAAGGGGAAGCGCTATTCGCCCCGAAAAGAGAGCGCACCACGAAAACGGTCAAAAGGAGAAGCGCTATTCACCCCGAAAAGAGAGCGCAACCAGGAAAGTGGTCAAAAGGAGAAGCGCTATTCACCTGAAAAGAGAGCCGCACCACGAAATCGGTCAAAAGGAGAAGCGCTATTCACCTGAAAAGAGAGCCGCACCACGAAAACGGTCAAAAGGAGAAGCGCTATTCACCCGAAAAGAGAGCCGCACCACGAAAACGGTCAAAAGGAGAAGCGCTATCCACCCGAAAAAGGAGCCGCACCACGAAAACGGTCAAAAGGAAGAGGTCTATTCGCCCGAATAAAGAAAATTCGACAAAAAGCAGGTAAAAGGAAGCTGTCATTTAGCTCGAAATGACAGCCTCAGCATTAAACGTTCAAAAGGAGCACTCCTTTTTATAAGAGAAGTTAATTCATTAGAGATAATAAGAAAAATATAGGCTTATATTAGTTGAGTGAATTTCATAATTGCGCTATAAGTGAACGAAACCGACCCTTAATTATAAAAATGTACTTGTTTTTGCGAAATCATTCGTTAATTGTAACGAAAGGTAGTGACTACCAAAGGAAAAGCGCAGTCTGAAGATCCACTCTGACGACGCTCTGCCTAGTCGGAGTTAGCTGAAAACAAGCCCTTGGGAAAGCATCTACCTAAAATGAAAATCAAAAACCTAACCTCTCGGTTTTCATTAAAAGATAGGAAGGATGAAATAGATTCAATTAAAAATAGTATCAATATATTTATAGGTGTTTAAAGGATTATAATATAGAGTAAGGTACTAGAAAATTAATTTCGAAAGAAGGTTTTTAAAGTGAAATTGCAGAAGATTATCGTTGCATTCATATCATCTATTATTTTAGTGTTATTTTTACCTGTTATATTTCCTATCTTAGAAAAAACATCTTATTTTCAAAATGTTATTTTTTATGCTATTTTTTTAACTCCAGTTATATTTATATACGGAATATTAACCTCTTTATTATCTGATTTCTTAGCTGTTAAATATAGTAGAAATTATGAAAGAACAGCATCATTTTTCTTTCATATCCTGTTTGGAATAGCTTTTATCTTACCATATAGTATGATTTTTGATTCTTCCATTTTTGATGAAGGTTTATTTAACTTTGCTACAATAGCCGGTCCCTTATGTGCAATAATCTTTTTTGGTATAAACGAGTTAGTATTGAAAGTAAAATGGCCTATTTTCAATGTAAGGTATTAACTTATTCAAGCAGATAGAATAAGCCGAACAGCTCAACCCTCTCGACTACTTGAAAAAATGACCTTCTATTACTCATCATCAGATTCCTCGTCTTCGGAATCTGTATTCTCTTCTTCCGAATCTTCTTCATCTGATTCATTGTCAGACTCGTCGTTATTATTTTATTCTTCAAATTTATAGGCCATAACTTGGTCGTTACTAAGGACAAAGAATTATCCAACTGCTCGTTCTCTTCGTCACAATAAACGGACATACTGAAGTCAGTTGTTAATGTCTCTATCTAGCCTGTATCGAAGGTTCGTAAAGTTGTCTCAACCAAAAGATTACCGACTAGAACCAAAGCTCAAACTGCTTAATAGGAGTATTGTATTAAGGAAACTCTAAATCCTCTCTGCTTCAGATGTAATTAACTTTTCTAATGCTTCATCCAACTGCTCTATTTTATGTCCGTGCTCGGGGTAAAATGGAGCTTCTTTTTTTTAAGGCATTTGGCAATTTTAAAAATTGATGACAGTAAGTGAGTGAATTTCATCATTGCTCTAAAAGTGAATGAAACACCGAGCGTATCTTATAAAATATGTTTTGAAAGTTTGTGAATTCATTCGATGATTGTAACGAAAGGTAGTGACTCCCAAAGGATCAGCGCAGTCTGAAGATCCACTCTGGCGAAGCTCGGCGTAGTCAGAGTTAGCTGAAGACAAGCCCTTGGGAAAGCATCTACCTAAAGTGGAAATCAAAAACCAAATTGATTTGTTTTCATAAAAAGACGAACCTTTGTGAATGAACTCGTTGATTGTAACGAAAGGTAGTGACTCCCAAAGGCAGAGCGCAGTCTGAAGATCCACTCTGGCGAAACTCGGCGTAGTCAGAGTTAGCTGAAGACAAGCCCTTGGGAAAGCATCTACCTAAAGTGGAATCAAAAACCAACTATAAGATAGGAATGATGAAATGAATTCAAGCCTCCTTTTTTTGTTTCTTTTACAGAAAATTGATTAAATTTCAGCATTTAGGGTAGTGAAAGAGATGGAGAGATTTGGATGTATTGTATTAATTTTAAAATGTATAAGCAGTCATAGCACATAAAAAAAAGAATCTATCAAATAGCAATAATGTTAGTAAGGGTATGAAGAGGAAATGATTCTGCGATTTAGAAAGGAGGATACATATACTTATTAAAGGTCATGATTCTCTCGCTAAATAGCTTATATATCATTACCTTTAGCCTAAATATAGTTCAAGATCACTAGATTACTTAGGAACAAATTTATGAAAATGTGTAATTACTTAAGGGGGTGATCGAATAAAATAGAGGGTATCTAACCTGATATATAAAGGTGTAGAAGGATATTATGGCCTTAAGTACTTATTAGGTGGACCTGTAAAAAAGTTAAGCTTGTCATTAGGAGTAATAACCTATTTTTGGATATTTTATATAAAAATCAAAGTTGATTTAGTAAAATATTTTCTGTACTGAGAAATTTTACATTTAAAGTGATGAAGAGGTGAAGGTAGTGGAATGTACAAAATGTGGAAAATCATTAAGCTCTACTGATAAATTTTGTATCGATTGTGGAGAAAGAGTAGAAAATGAGCAAGAAACGGCTGCTACAGCTGAGAATATTGAAGAAATTCATTCAGCTCAAAATGAAGAGCAGGTTCAGTCTAATTCAGAAAAAAAGACTTCAAATTCCGGAGGAAATGAAAAAGTTGAACAAGCTAAGAAAGCGGCAAGTGATTATTTTACCTTTTTTAAATCACAAATCAAACAGCCGATTTTAGTAGCGGAAAGAAATAAAGATCGTTATGCACTATTCGGTTATATTAGCTTTGGAGTGTTTGCCTTTCTTTTTTCATTAGCCAGTTTCTTTGAACAAAGAGCTCTTTTTGATGGATTTTTTAGTAGTTTTATGGGAGATGAAATTAACTTTTTTGAAGTGTTTTTGACAAACTTAATTTATATTTTTATTTTATTGGTTGCTTGTGCGGGTATTATTTTTCTTGTATTAAAATTTGTTATGAAAATCGAACTGAAGTTTCAGGATTCCATAAGCAGATTTGGATCGTGGATGACGGTCCCCATTTTAATTGCAGCTGCTTATCTTATTTTTTCTATCATAGGTATTTCAGAAATTAATACATTGTTAACGATTTTAATGCTTGCCTTGATTCAAATGGCTATTATTTTTACATTTTTCTCTTATAGAAGTCAAATGAAAAAGCTAGACCCTATTTATGGCTTGGTTCTTGTATACTTTGGAGTGGCTTTGTTTTTAGGTTTAACTGGCGACTTTTTAGTAGGTTCAATGATAAGAATGTTTAGATTTTAATGGGAAAGTCTACACAATAAAGCTGTAGTAACATAGCCTCTTAACATTGACCAGGGAATTGGAATATACTATAATTAGAATGTTATGCACTGGAAATTGTAATGAGGTGAAGTGGCGTGTTAGAACGTTTACAATCAGTAGAAGATCGATATAATCGTTTAAATGAATTACTTAGTGATCCTGATGTGATTAGTGATACAAAAAAATTAAGAGAATATTCTAAAGAACAATCTAATATAGAAGAAACGGTTCAAGTTTATCGTGAATATAAAGAAGTGAGCGGGCAATTAAAGGATGCAAAGCAAATGCTTGAAGATAAGCTTGATCCAGAGATGTATGAAATGGTAAAAGAAGAGATTGATGAACTGGGTCCTCGTCAAAAGCAATTAGAGGAACAGCTCAGAATTTTGTTATTACCGAAAGATCCAAATGATGATAAAAATGTTATCGTTGAAATTCGAGGAGCTGCTGGTGGTGATGAGGCTCAGCTATTTGCGGGTGACCTTTATAAAATGTATTCCCGTTTCGCGGAAGCCCAGGGCTGGAGATCTGAAATAATCGAAGCGAACTCTACAGAGCTTGGTGGATACAAGGAAGTCATCTTTATGGTGAATGGTGCGGGAGCTTATTCGAAATTGAAATACGAGAATGGAGCTCATCGAGTACAGCGGGTTCCACAAACCGAATCAGGTGGTAGAATTCATACTTCTACAGCAACAGTGGCCGTACTACCTGAGGCTGAAGAGGTAGAAGTGGAGATTCACGAAAAAGATATTCGCGTAGATACCTTTACATCAAGTGGTCCAGGAGGACAAAGTGTTAATACGACAATGTCAGCTGTTCGTTTAACGCATTTACCTACGGGCACCGTAGTTTCCTGTCAGGATGAAAAATCACAAATTAAAAATAAAGAGAAAGCCATGAAAGTATTACGAGCAAGGGTTTATGACAAGTTTCAGCAAGAGGCGCAAGCCGAATATGATGAAACAAGGAAGTCAGCCGTAGGTACAGGCGATCGCTCTGAGCGTATTCGAACGTACAACTTTCCTCAAAGTCGAGTAACCGACCATAGAATTGGCTTAACTATACAAAAGCTTGACCAAATTTTACAAGGTAAGCTAGATGAAATTATTGATGCCCTAATTGTCGAAGAACAATCCGAGCTTATGAAGAGAGCGGAAGATTAAATGGACCATGTAACTATTTTTGGAGCCCTTCATTGGGCTTCTTCTTTTTTACAGAAGATTGATGAAGATAAGAGGTACCTTCACTATGAAAGGGCACTTGTGGAGGTTCTCGATAAAAAAGGACAGAAACTTGAAGAGGTTAAAAAGCAAGCTCATCAAAAAGAAATAACGATTGAAAAGCCTGCTATTGAATGGCTACTCCGTCACCATCTGAACCTATCTAGAACCGATTTTTATCTTTGCTTGCAAGACACATTAGCTGAGGATAAATTTCGCCCTTTTATAGAAGATTTCCTTCTCTATTTAAGTGGAGTACCGATTCAGCATATAATTGGCTATGAGGAGTTTTTTAGTCGGAAGTTCGCCGTGAATAGTGATGTGTTAATACCACGGCCTGAAACAGAAGAGTTAATTGTTGCCATTCAAAAAAAAGTCAATGAACTCTTTCCGAATCACCCATCTGAGCTTCAGATTTTAGATGTAGGAACTGGTAGCGGAGCTATAGCAGTAACACTTGCTTTAGAGATTAAGAACAGTAACGTATTAGCTTTAGATATATCTGAGCCAGCTTTAAAAGTGGCCGAAGATAATTCGAAAAAGCTAGGTGCTACTAAAGTACAATTTCAAAAAAGTGATTTATTACATTCTCTATTAGAAGAAAATAGATCCTTCGATATCATCGTTTCCAATCCACCGTATATACCTAATGAGCAAGAGAAGCAGTTAGCTGTTCAAGTACGTGAGCATGAACCTCACCTTGCACTTTTTGGAGGGAATGATGGCTACGATTTGTATCGGAGGATGATTAAACAGCTGCCAAAGGTGATAAAGGATAAAGGGATTATTGGCTTTGAGGTGGGGGCTGGACAAACGAAGGAAGTCTCGAAATTATTGAGAGAAGCTTTTAAGCATGCAACCATTGAATGCTTATATGATATTAACGGAAAAGATCGAATCGTCTTAGCTTATATTCAATGATCGTAACTTTCATTTTTACCTTTGCATTAGGGATTTAAATAAATTTTATACTGTTGTATTGAAAAAAATATGGTACACTACTAGCAGTTGAATAAATCTATTCAAGAATAGGTGCAAATTTGTTAAAAGGGAATTCGGTTCAAATCCGAAGCTGTTTCCGCAACTGTAAGTGCTGATGAAATAAAAGAAAGACCACTGTTATGTTCAATTAATGGGAAGGTTTTTAGAGTAAAATGACGCACAAGCCAGGATACCTGCCTCTTCTTAAACGTATGTTGCTCTTCGGAATTAAGAGAATTGTACGGTATGAGAACTGCTTCATATTTTTTATATGTGTTGTTTTTGCCGGCCAATTATTTTGGGCGGTTTTTTCGATCGATTATAAATATAGTAAGGTATTTTTGAAGCGTTCATATCCATTTTTTTCTTCTTTTTCTGCAACTTATTCAATTTTTCATAAAAAGGAGGAGCTTCATGAAAAAAGATGCTCGTTATTTGTGTTATCCATACATGAGAGAGTCGGCATCAACCGTTGATTTTGAAATTCAAACGGACTCTTTGACCACAAAAGTAGGCCAAGCAGCAGCTCGTGTAAAGCACATTCCCAAGCTATATGAAAGCTTAATGGAAATCATGCCAATGGTTTATCATTTAAATGGGTCAGTGCGTGGAAAGCTAGCGATAACCGAAGCTGACCTAGAACGGTTAAGTGCTATATATGATGATTATGTACATATTGTTCAAGACCAGATTAAGCAATTTTTGTTACCGCAAGGGTCAGAGGCTGCCTGTGCGCTTCATGTATGTAGAAGTGATGCGAAAAAATCTGTTCGAGCTCTTCATAAAGTAAGTCTCGAACGTGAAGTTCCAAACCTTTTATTTGATTACACCCACCTTTTAGCTAATGTGTTTTTTGTTATGGCAGTTTATGCAAATAAAGTGGAGGGTGTACCAGAAATTCCGTTTCAAAGTAAATCCTATCCAGAGAGAAAATTAAAAAGGGGAGAGAGTAAATGATAATTCGTTCTTTTAAGAAATGGTTACCGATTTTTGCTGTTGTTTTTTTATTAGCAGCTTGTCAAGAAAATGAACAGGTAGTTGAAGAAGGCTACACTGTAGTGGATGATATGGGTGAGGAAATCAGCTTTGATGAAGTTCCTGAAACCGTCATATCGTTAGCGCCTAGTAATACAGAAATATTGTTCGAGCTAGGAGTTGGGGAGAAAGTCATTGGTGTAACAACATCTGATAATTACCCAGAAGAAGTGCTCGAAATTGACCATGTTTCTGATTCTATTACAATAGATGCTGAAGCAATAATTGCTTTAGAACCAGATGTTGTATTTGCTTATACGGTCGGTGCAAAGGAATCGATTGAGCCGTTATTAAACGCAGGAATTACGGTTTTTGTCATTGAATCTGCCAGTACGTTTGAGGATGTATATGGTGATATTATGCAAATTGCAGAAGTAATGGGTGTCAAAGAGACAGGAGAAGAATTGGTTGCAGATATTCAAGCTCAAGTACAAGATGTTGTTGATAAAACGGAAGAGCTTGAAGAAAAAAGACAGGTTTATTTTGAAATTAGTGCAGCACCAGATATTTTTACAGTCGGAAACCATACTTTCCAAGAGGTTATGATAAAAAATGCAGGCCTTGATAACGTTTTTGCTGATGAGGATGGTTGGATTCCTGCAACGGAAGAAGAGGTTATCGTTCGTAATCCAAATTTAATTGTAACAACTGTTAATTATATAGAAGAACCATTAGAAGAAATTATGAATCGTGCGGGCTGGAGTGATATTGAAGCTATTAAAAATGAGGAAGTCTTTTTATTAGATGCAGATATTTTATCAAGACCAGGACCGAGAATTGGTGAAGCGGTAGAATTACTAGCTGAAGTGGCTTATCCAGAGTTATTTCAGTAAGCTATCTTAAGAGTTAACGATAAGTAGATAAAAAGAGTTGGATGACCAAGTTATATGCTCATCTAACTCTTTTTTTTGTAAATCGGTGCTAATTAATTAAAGGAATGATGTGAAGTTGTACAGAGGTCAAGTAGACTCCATTGGGAAGATGTGTTTATAAAGCTAGTTCGGCAGCACCTCACAGGACACCGAGAGTAAAGAGGAATGAAACAACCGGACGCCTAGTAAGTATTGAACTCTTCATTATGTTTAATGTCCTAGCTTCTTTTATTAAAAGGTGACGCTCGAATTCGGTGTTCACGATATTCTAAAAAGGATAAGTTTATCTCAGAATGTTTTAACATAGAATTTGTCGAAGAGTTTTTGGTTTAATTTCCATCGCTACTGACCAGACTTGTTGGTGAAGGGGCGGTGCACTAAAAATGAAACCAAAAGTTATTATTTATCTATTATTCTCGTTATTCGTATTGATTGTTAGCTGGGAATCTCAGCATGCTATAGCAGTAGCCGATTTTCATCAGGAAATTAGTGAGGAAGAAGCCATACGCTTAAGAATATTAGCGAATAGCGATTCGATTGCGGATCAAATGGTGAAGCGAAACATTCGTGATAAAGTAAATTTACAAATTACTGAGTGGGTAAAGGATATTCATGATTTAGAGGAAGCCGCACAATACATAAAGGCTAACCTCGGTCATATAGAAGAGATTGTTAAGCTAGAGTTAGAGAAAGCTAATCTTGACCAAGATTTTTCAGTGAAATTTGAAGAAGTTCAGTTTCCGACGAAAATTTACGGAAATCTTGTTTACCCTGCTGGATGGTATCAATCGGTGTTAATTAGTTTAGGTGAAGGTCAAGGAGAGAATTGGTGGTGTGTGTTGTTCCCTCCATTATGCTTTCTGGATTTTGAAAATGGAGAAGCATTAGAGGCAGATTTGGAAGAAGAGGAAACAACTGAAATTGAAACAGAAGAAGATGATGAATTACAAGTTTCGTTTTTTATCGTTGATTTCTTTAGTGGATTGTGGGACCGCATTTTTGGTTAAGATTTTAACTTATAAATTTAGAAGTGGAAAACGTTGGTAAAATAGGCCTCCCATTATAAAAAATCATGTGCAAATTACAACGATTTCATATATAATAATAGGTAATTTAAGAATGGGAGAGTGATTTTTTTGGACGATGTCCCTTTAAGTATGATTATGATATTCTGTCTGCTATTGATGCTATCTGCTTTCTTTTCCTTTGTAGAAACGGCGTTTGCAAATGTGAATCGAATTCGTTTGAAACAATACGAAGAGGAAGGGAGAATAGGGTCAAAAAAAGCAGCCTACATTAATGATCATATTGACAAGGCACTTTCAACTATCTTTGTTGGTTATAATCTCGTTAATATAGCGACAGCAACCATGGCCGCTCAAATTACCACTAAGATGTTTGGACCAAGTACAGGTGTTTTTATTAGTACCTTTTTAATCACATTCCTTTTAATTATAATTGTAGGAATTATTCCGAAGCCTATTGCAACTCAGTATGCAGAAGGTATTGCAATGAAGCTTTCTTTTGTTATTTCAATATTTATGTATCTTTTTACACCGATTACTTGGATATTTATGAAGCTACAAAAAGCGGTTTCAAAGCTATTTAATGTACCAAAGTCAATGCCGTCTGTAACAGAAGAGGAAATTAAAGCTATTATTGACATCAGTGAAGTTGAGGGAGTTATTGATAAGCATGAAAAAGAGCTGGTAAATCGCTCACTTGATTTTAACGATATTGTTGTTAATGAAATTTATACGCCACGACTTGATATGGTTGCGATAGAGGTGGATCAGCCTCTTAACGAAATTAAGGAGATTTTTTTCCAAGAACACTATTCGAGAATCCCTGTTTATGAAGGGACAATTGATAATATTATTGGAATTCTCACAGAGAGAGACTTCTTAACGGCACTCATACAATCTGAAAATAAACCATTTGATATTAGACCTTTGTTAAGAAATCCACTGTTTGTAGTGCAATCTATGAAAATATCGACACTATTGACCGAATTACAAAAGCAAAAGGTTCATATGGCGATTGTCATTGATGAATTTGGTGGGACTTCAGGTTTAATAACATTAGAAGACTTATTAGAAGAAATTGTTGGAGAGATATGGGATGAGCACGATGAAAGTGTTCGTATGGTAAAGCAGCTTGATAAGAATAACTATATTTTCTTTGGGGATTATTCCATAAATGATTTTGCTAACTTCTTACATGTAGAAACACCTGAAACCAATCATCATACGATTGGTGGCTGGCTAACTGAAGAGTTTAAGAGGGTGCCATCAATAGGGGAAGAATATCCTTATCATAATCTTCTTTTAAAAATTATAGAAGCAGAAGAAAGAAGAATACGCCAAGTGAAAGTAACGGTTGGCGGAAAAAGTCTTTCTGTAAGTTAATTAAATCACAAACCATCTTTAGAAAAATGAAGGATTTTTTTCTATAGGTGGTTTTTTAGTGCAATAAAACAGTTAATAATCAAGTTGGGACTGTTCATAAATTAAAAAAGGGACAATTCTTAATCATATCTTGTACAAGCCTTTCATATTTATAAAATATAGAGTTGTGAAAGGAAGGATTGGTATGAGCTTAATTGTGAGAAAAGCTAATCATAATGATTTATTAAAAATTCAACGTCTTATGGCAAGAGCGGGAATTAAAGAAACCGCTATTGATGAACAAGTTACGAAGTTTTTAGTGGTGGAAAATGACCAACAGGAAATTATCGGAACGGCTGGGATCGAAAAAGGAAAAAATAACGGTTTAATTCGTTCTTTTATTTTAGATTCTCCAACCTGGACAGCTGAGATGAGTATTGAATTTATGGATATTGTATTAAGCTATGCTAAAGGGAAAAAAATCAAGAAAATATACGCATGTACAAAAGGGAAAAATCCTTTATTTTATCAATTAGGATTTAAAAAGATAAGTAGTGAAGAAGTCCCAGAGGATGTGAGCAAGTTAGCTCATTTTCAGCGTTCTATTCAACAGGAAGTTTCAATATGGTCCTATGATTTATTAAATAATGCATCGTAGGAACAGGGTTTATAAAGAATTTAGAAAATAGAAAAAAGTTATATACAGGTTATCCACAAATGTGGGTAACTTCTTTTTTTAGTTGTGGGAAGTGTTATTATCTAAAAATTTTGACGTTTGATCATTGTAAAATGACCTCTACATTATTATTTATTTTTTATATCTCAGTTCATTTCATCATTATTTTATAAGTGTAACAACCATTATTATAAAATGATTTGAATGTTTGCGAATTCACTCGTAGATTGTAACGGTCGGTAGTGACTCCCAAAGGATGAGCGCCGTTTGAAGAACCACTCTGACGACAAGCCCTTGGGAAAGCATCTACCTAAAGTGAAAATCAAACCTAATCAATCGTTAGAAATGATGAAAGGGGTCATCTATCTGTACATTTGACATTTTAAAGCTCACAGTTAACAATAGAAACGTTAGGAGCGATTGACCATGAATGAAAAAGAAACTAAAAGGTGGCATTTGGATAATGACAGTCAAAATCTACAGAACCACCCTTCTATTATAGAATCTGCAAAATTATTGAGACAAGGCGAAGTGATAGCTTTTCCAACAGAAACGGTTTATGGATTAGGAGCTAATGCGCTTGATCCGATAGCTATTGAGCAAATTTTTAAAGCAAAAGGAAGACCTAGTGATAATCCTTTAATTGTCCATATTGCAAATAGAGATCAGTTAGAGGAATTAGTTCAAGGAATTTCACCAGTAGCAGAACGATTAATAGATGCTTTCTGGCCGGGACCTCTCACGTTAATTTTTGATAAAAAGGGAGTCGTAGCAAATAATGTGACAGCGGGATTAAATTCTGTGGCTATTCGTATGCCCAATCATTCAGTAGCTCTTTCACTATTATTAGCAGCCGATCTTCCGTTGGCTGCTCCAAGTGCAAATCTTTCAGGCAAGCCTAGTCCGACAAATGCTGAGCATGTGTGGCAGGATTTGAAAGGGAAAATTTCAGGTGTGCTAGATGGTGGAGCGACAGGTCTTGGTTTAGAATCGACCGTTCTTGATTTGACAACTAGCGTACCGACACTCTATCGGCCAGGAGGAATTACACAGGAAGAAATTGAGTCTGTTATTGGCCCTATCCATTTAGACCCTGCTTTAAAGGTAGAGAAAGAAAAACCTAAATCACCAGGGATGAAATATACTCATTATGCTCCGAGTGCTGATTTATTTCTCGTAAGAAATCGCCAGGATATTCCTTACCATATTGAAAAAGCTCAAAAAGAAGGTAGGCGTGTAGGAGTATTAACAGTAGATGAACATTCTCACGATTACGGAGCGGATGTGGTCATTTCTTGTGGAACAAATCAGAATTTGAAAACGGTCGCGCAGCAGCTTTATGGGACCTTGCGCCGTTTTGACCAAGAAGAAGTAGATGTTATTTTCTCCGAAACCTTTTTAGAGGAAGGCTTAGGAAAGGCAATTATGAATCGCTTAGATAAAGCAGCAGCTAAAAGATATTTGTGAGTTTGGACTTGGACAAAACCTATTTTTAATTCACTTCATTAGCCGAAGGTTTGTAATGGTGTGTAATGAGTGCATACACAGACAATGAAAAGGTTCCCTTCTTTTGATAAGAAGGGGACCTTTTGAATGTGAAGAACGAAAAAGTAGTTTGGTGTATCCCTGGGGCCAAACAGAGCGCCCAACATCTGTACATTTTTTTTATTGATTCGCATGAGTGAATTTCATAATTGCTCTATAAATGAATGAAACTGAACGTTTCTTATAAAATATGTTTTGAATGTTTACGAATACACTTGTTGATTGTAACGGTAGGTAGTGACTCCCAAAGGAAGAGCGCAGAAATATGTTTTGAATGTTTACGAATACACTTGTTGATTGTAACGGTAGGTAGTGACTCCCAAAGGAAGAGCGCAGTGTGAAGATCCACTCTAACGAAGCTCAGCGTAGTCGGAGTTAGCTGAGAACAAGCCCTTGGGAAAGCATCTACCTAAAGTGAAAATCAAAAACCAAATCGTTCGGTTTTCGTTAAAAGACAGAGATGATGAAATGGGTTTAAGTGATTCAAACAGACCATTCATTATAAATATGTCTTAAATGTTTGTTGATTAACTTGTTGATTGTAACGGTAGGTAGTGACTCCCAAAGGAAGAGCGCAGTGTGAAGATCCACTCTGACGAAGCTCAGCGTAGTCGGAGTTAGCTGAAGACAAGCCCTTGGGAAAGCATCTACCTAAAGTGAAAATCAAACAAAATCGTTCGTTTTTCATTATAAAATATGAATGATGAAATGGATTCGCATGTAAGAACTTTGAAATTCTTAACAACATAAGTCACTTCTATCCACTAGCTTTTATGAAACCTTCTTTCATACTTCTAATATAGCTTGTCATTGCATATTTATCATCAAGAAGCATGGACAAGGAGAGGTCTTAATGGGGGAAATCGTAACAATAATTTTAATGGCTGGTGCATTAGGTATGGATGCCTTTTCCATTTCTTTAGGGATGGGTATGTTAGGACTCAGAAGAAAACAAATTTTTCTTATAGGTTTTATCATTGGTGTTTTCCACTTTTTTATGCCATTACTAGGAATGGTGGCTGGAATATGGGTGTCTTCATATATGGGTGCGATTACGATATACATAGGTGGAGCTTTATTAATTTTTATAGGGGTGCAAATGATATACTCAGGCCTAAAGGATGAAGAGATGTCTTTTATGAAGCCGACAGGTTGGGGTCTATTCATTTTTGCGCTAAGTGTAAGCTTAGATAGCTTTTCTGCTGGCTTAAGCTTCGGTATGTTAGGTACGAAAACCTTTTTGACGGTTACTTTAATCGCTGTTTTTAGCATGCTATTATCTTGGATAGGATTAATAATGGGAGCAAAATTCCAAAGATATATTGGTGTATATGGGGTGCTATTAGGTGGATGTATTTTAATTGGGTTTGGAATAAAGCTACTACTACCTTAAAATAGTGTAATGATACACAAAGGCGAATGCTAGGTACAAAATGTTTTCAGAATTGTCACTTTAGAAGGAGAATTTTTGAAATTTTTTTTGGAATTTTGAAATTCGCTTCTTTTTTTCTAATAAACCTATGTTAATATTATGATGAGTGATGATTTAGGGCATACTACCTATATGTAAGGAAGAATATTTTTGGGTATATAGTCCTTGATTAAGGAAGGTGTCATCAACATTATGAACAAAATAAATATTTTATTTGTATGTACAGGAAATACGTGTCGTAGTCCAATGGCAGAAGAGCTTTTAAAGGCAAAGGCAGGAGAACGATTTGAGGTTCGATCAGCTGGGATTTTTGCCTCTCCTGGTTATCCAGCATCAGAGGGTACAGCACAGGTTTTAAAAAATAGGAATCTGGACATACAGAATCACCGAGCTCAGCTATTAACAGAGGAGCTTTTAGGTTGGGCCGATTATGTCCTAACTATGACAGAAAATCATAGAGCTCACATCCTACAGCAATATTCAGATGAACAAGGAAAAATTCATTCTCTATCAAGCTTCTTGGGACAAGCAGGTGAAGTCGTAGATCCGTATGGTGGTCCTGTAGAGATTTATGAAATGACAGCTCAACAGCTTGATGAGTTATTAAATCAATTAATTCATAAGCTGAGTTAACTTATCTTAAGAAAAAATGATTGAGTGAGTGAATTTCATAATGGCTCTATAAGTGAACGAAACCGACCATTCATTATAAAATATGAATGATGAAATGGGTTTAAGTGAATAAAACTGAACAATTATTATATTATAAAAATGTCTTGAATGTTTGCGAATTCACACATTGATTGTAACGGTAGGTAGTGACTCATGAGCGCAGTCTGAAGATCCACTCTGACGAAGCTCTGCGTAGTCGGAGTTAGCTGAAGACAAGCCCTTGGGAAAGCATCTACCTAAAGTGAAAATCAAGAACCTAATCGCTCGGTTTTCATTATAAGATAGGAATGATGAATGGATTCAAGTAAGAAAAAATATATAGATAGGAAAGTCCGTTTTCATGATGATTTAGGCACCGTAGTTACAATGACTTTCTGAGAGGCGGTTATGAAATGGGGAAAATTAAATATCGTGCAAGCTTACGAAAAAAACTGGTTTTAGGAGTTAGTGGACTTGCTTGTATTACCTATGGTTTCAGTGCCATTTTTATCTTTTTATTAAATGATTATTTAATGGAAATGTTAGGGTGGTCTCAGCAAACAATTCTTGTTTTTACTTTAATAAGTGGGTTGTTTTGGAGCTCGGTCTTAGCCTTTTTTGCTGCAGGATATATTACAAAGCCGATTCGTGAGGTAGAGCAAGCAGCCCGATATGCCGCCTCAGGTCATTTACATCATGATGTAAAGGTATCGAAATCTGATGATGAAATTCGTGCATTAGGACTAGCCTATAATGAAATGCTTTCAAGTTTAAGATTAATGGTTAAAGATATCGAAGGAAACTTTGAAAAAACAAATACAAACGTAACAGAACTTACAAGTGCGACAGAAGTGGCAGCAACAAGAGCTGAACAAATAGGAAAGACAATGGATGAAATTTCTCAGGGTGCAGAGAATTCTGCTCATTCGATTACGAATACGGTTTCATCAATTGAAGATATTACAAGTATCGCTGTAGATGTCCAAAATCTTGCAGAAACCTCTAAACGTTCTTCAACTAATATGGTAGGAACGTTAACTTCGAGCTTAGTTGTTGTAAATGATTTAATTGATGGAATTAAACAATTAGCCCATGATAATCAGCAATCGTTAACGGTCGTAAGTCGATTGGACAAGCAAGCTAAAGAGGTAGGAGAAATCATTTCATTAGTCGGTGATATTGCGGAGCAAACGAATTTACTAGCCCTTAATGCATCGATTGAAGCCGCTCGAGCAGGAGAACAAGGTCGCGGATTTGCAGTGGTAGCAGATGAAGTAAGAAAGCTTGCAGATGAAAGTGCCCGCGCAGTTCAAGGAATTACAAAGCTCGTTCATAATATCCAAGAAGAAGTAGCCAATGTAGTGACGCAAATTAATTCTCAAGTGAAAAAGGCAAACGAACAATCTCAAAAAGGAACAGAAACAACCACTTCTATTCAAGGTGTTGAACGATCTGTTCAAGAAGTTGAATCTTATATTCAAGAAATTTCTGTAATGATTAATAAACAAATGAGCTCGATTAAACAAACCAACGAAGAGGCTCAGGAGGTTGCTGCAATCGCTGAAGAAACCTCAGCTGGTTCAAACGAAGTAAGCTCTATGACAGAGCATCAAGCAAACGCGATCTCAGAAATCAATCATACAGCTAATCAATTAAGAGAACAGGCAAAGAGATTGAAGGAGACAATAGAAAAGTTTACAATATAATTATCTAAGTGGGGAATCTTAAGGAAGAGAAGTCTTTAAAGATTCCTTTTTATTGACCATAAAAAAGTTTTTTGCTGGAGGTTTCTATGAAAATTGCAGTTGCATCTGATCATGGTGGAAATTTAATTAAAAATGAAATTGTTGCCTTGTTAAAGGAAAAAGGATTGGAATTTGAAGATTTTGGCTGTAATTGTGAGACAAGTGTTGATTATCCTGACTATGCATTGCCAGTTGCTGAAAAGGTTGCTAACGGAGAATTTGACCGCGGAATTTTAGTTTGTGGTACCGGTATAGGCATGTCTATTGCGGCAAATAAAGTAAAGGGCATTCGCTGTGCGCTTGTTCATGATACCTTTAGTGCTAGAGCAACACGTGAGCATAACAATTCTAATATTTTGGCAATGGGAGAAAGAGTCATTGGTCCTGGACTTGCGAGAGACATCGCAGAAATCTGGTTAGAAACAGAATTTCAAGGTGGTCGTCACGAAACGAGAATAGGGAAAATCACAAGCTTCGAAGAATAAAATGAATGAGAATTAAGTATGAAATGTCTTTGTAAGATACAGTAATCTCTATTGAGCGTAAGAGCCTTTTAGTTGGGCTCTCTTTTTATAGGAGTTTGTAAGGTTTATCAATTTAGGAATATCCAAAAATTTAGCTTGGTTAGAAAGGGGTATCATGGAGAATTTACAGAACGAAATCAAACAATCATTAAAGCTAGCACTGCAGGATTTAAGTGAGTTTTTACCATTTGAGGAAGATTCCTTATTAGTCATAGGATGTTCCACTAGTGAAGTAGCAGGTGAAAAAATTGGAACAAATGGATCTGCTGAAATTGCAAAAGTGATTTATGAAGTTTTAGAAGATTCATCTATTTCATTAGCTTTTCAATGCTGTGAACACCTAAATCGAGCATTAGTAGTGGAGAGGGAAGTAGCTCAATCCCATCATTATGAGCCGGTATCAGCTATTCCGATCGTGACAGCTGGAGGAGCAATGGCAACTTATGCTTTTTCAAAAATGAAAAATCCTGTTTTAGTTGAAGAAATACGAGCAGATGCAGGAATAGATATTGGAGACACCTTGATTGGAATGCATTTAAAGAAGGTAGCCGTTCCTATTAGAAGCCAAGTTAGTAACATCGGATCAGCGCATTTAACTATGGCTTACACAAGACCGAAATTAATTGGTGGAATCCGTGCTGTTTATGAGAAGAAATAAAAATATGAATGTTTTTTAAAATTATAGATGAAATATTACGGAAAAATCAGAAATTCTATGTTAAAATGAAATCGAAATAGCAATTTTGAAGTTAAAAACCGAATGGAATAAATGTGGAAGGGGTAGAGAGATGGAGAACTTAAAAAAGCAAGACCAAAAAGTGTATGAAGCTATTCAGTTAGAATTAGGGCGTCAACGAGATAAAATTGAGTTGATTGCATCAGAAAACTTTGTTAGTGAAGCGGTAATGGAGGCTCAAGGGTCAGTTTTGACAAACAAGTATGCGGAAGGCTACCCAGGTCGTCGTTATTATGGTGGATGTGAATATGTAGATATCGTAGAAGATATTGCAAGAGACAGAGCTAAAGAAATCTTTGGCGCAGAGTATGTTAATGTTCAACCTCACTCTGGTGCACAGGCAAATATGGCGGTTTATTTCACGATTTTAGAGCAAGGTGACACCGTTTTAGGTATGAACCTTTCTCATGGTGGCCATTTAACCCATGGTAGCCCAGTTAACTTCAGTGGTGTTCAATATAATTTTATTGAATATGGTGTAGATAAAGAAACACACCGTATTGATTATAATATTGTGCGTGAGCTTGCTAAAGAACATAAGCCGAAGCTAATTGTGGCTGGAGCAAGTGCGTATCCTCGTGAAATTGATTTTGCTAAATTCCGTGAAATTGCTGATGAGGTTGGAGCGTATTTGATGGTTGATATGGCTCACATTGCTGGATTAGTTGCTGCAGGTCTTCATCAAAATCCTGTACCACATTCACACTTTGTTACAACTACAACTCATAAAACCTTACGTGGCCCACGAGGTGGAATGATCCTATGTAAAGAAGAATTCGGTAAAAAGATAGATAAATCAATTTTCCCTGGTATTCAAGGTGGACCATTAATGCATGTTATATCTGCTAAAGCCGTTTCTTTCGGTGAAGCACTTACACCTGAATTTAAAACCTATGCTAGTCAAGTGATTTCTAATGCTAAAAGATTAGGTGAGAAGCTTCAAAATGAAGGAATTGAGTTAGTATCTGGAGGTACAGACAATCATTTAGTACTTCTTGATCTTCGTTCATTAAAGCTAACGGGTAAAGTTGGTGAACATGCCCTAGATAGTGTTGGAATTACAACTAATAAAAATACGATTCCTTATGACCCAGAAAAGCCATTTGTAACAAGTGGAATTCGTATTGGTACAGCAGCTGTTACCGCTAGAGGTCTTGACGGAGAAGCAATGGATGAAATTGGTGAGTTAATTGCATTAACTTTAAAAAATGTAGATAATGAGGACGTTCTTGAGCAAGTTCGCGAAAGAGTCGCGGCATTAACTTCTAAATTTCCAATGTATCCACAGCTTTAATAGATAAATCGAGCCAATGAAATGGCTCGATTTTTTAATGTTTTTTTAGGTAAATGTAGGAGGAATTGGTTATATGAAACATGAACCTTTTGTCAATTAACTGAAATTGCCACATTTACAAGAAAAAATTCGTCATAAAAAGACATATAGACTTGTATACTCTGCTTTTTTTCGGTAAAATTCATCAAGGAGAATGGAACAACGAAAGCTGAGCTTCGTAAATTGAAAAAAAGGAGCCAATAAAATGAGTAAAGTCTATGTGTTTGATCATCCGTTGATTCAACATAAGCTAACCTACATACGTGATAAAGAAACAGGAACAAAGGAATTTCGTGAATTAGTCGATGAAGTAGCAGGCTTAATGGCATTTGAAATTACAAGAGATTTACCTTTGCAAGAAGTAGAGATTGAGACTCCAGTAGGTCCCGCAACCTCTAAAAAAATTGCTGGGAAAAAATTAGGATTAGTACCGATTTTACGAGCGGGCTTAGGAATGACAGATGGAATCCTGCGAATGATTCCAGCAGCTAAAGTAGGGCATGTTGGTTTATATAGAGACCCAGAAACTTTAATGCCAGTAGAATATTATGTGAAGTTGCCAACAGACGTTAATGAAAGAGAATTTATTGTGATTGATCCAATGCTAGCTACAGGAGGCTCAGCTATCGAAGCGATAAACAGCTTGAAAAAGCGCGGGGCTACCAATATGAAGCTTATGTGCTTAGTTGCAGCTCCAGAAGGTGTAGCAGCAGTACAAAAAGAGCATCCTGACATTGACATTTACTTAGCTGCTCTTGATGAAAAATTAAATGAAAAAGGATATATTGTCCCAGGATTAGGCGATGCAGGCGACCGCTTATTCGGTACAAAATAATCTAGGGAAATTCTTATAAAAAAGAAATCGGGTTACTAAAGCCTCGATTTCTTTTTTTATTGTAAGGAAAAGTAATTTCTTTCGATTTGCTGATTATGTGGGACAGATCTATAAAGTGAGCTATGAATTCTTTTGTTGGTAGGATTTTTTTCGACCGTATATCTGTATTGAGCCTTAATTCCGTCCGATGAGAAGCGTCTATTTGACCTTCATTATGATTCAGCGTCCATTTCCATCCAATAGGAAGCTCCTATTTGCTCCTTTATTTCATTTAGCTTTGTATAAGGAATTAGGCGTTTACTCGTTGAATGGTATGATTATTTCAATATCATATAAAAAAAGCTTCCCTAAAAATCACTTTCATGACCTTTTGGGAGAGCTTTTTATTTTTTAGTAGGAGGTTTATCCGTTTGAAAATAACTACTGAGTGCTACTTCAACGGCAGCTATAAAAGCGGATAAAACAATTAAAGCAGGCCAATCTATATTGATAGAATCCATAATGAAATTTAACGATGAAATGACAGCCCAGTTAATCACGAAATACACGAAGAAACTAAATGGCATATATTTATGCTCGGCTATTTTATTGGTGGTAATAGCGAGGCCGAGAATCGTTTTTGCTAGTATATCGCCAAAAAAACTTAACACAAAGTAAAGAATTACGAATAAAAATAGGGAGCGTAGTGAGTCATAAGAGATACCTAAAAGAGTAAATAATCCTGCCATACCTAGATAATATAAAGAAAAGACGAACAAAATGGTACCGGCTATTAATAAAACAAATAAACATATAATTAGTATTTTTAAGCTGATATTTAATTCTTTTGTATTTCTATCATCACTCAAGTGATCACTCTCCAAATTAATAGCATTGCTTTTTTGAATTTGATGTATCGGTGTTTTTCCTATGTATTTCATTCTAGAGAAAAGGAATGAATGCTCTCTATCATTTTATAAGAAGCTATAATTATTATTATAAAGCTTTAGAGAAGATGTTCCTAACATTTTCTTGTGAAATTAAAATGTTTAATCATCTCCACAATGGATTGACCCGTCTTACCTCTTCTCAGATTAAAAAATCCCTAATCTTTTCTTAACTATAGACTTTCACAAATTCAATACATGAAATGAAACAAAACATTCCATACTAAAAAAATCGATATTGGAAGTATTTATTCGTTTAGGGGAAGGAATGGTTGATTTTGAAGAAAGTTTTAGCAATTGGCATCATGCTGACTATAGTACTCACCTTTTTTAGTGTCGGAATAGAAGCAGCAAGTTATCCAGAACGACCTGTTTTTTCTGAAGGTGATGAGGATAGAAAGGAGATTGTCATTGTAACAGCTAAAGGTGATGTAGAGGAATTAATAAAAGAGGTTCAAGAAATGGTTCCAGAGGCTGTGATTAGAAAAAAGTTCATCACACTTTATCATGGATTTACAATGGAATTACCTAGAAGAGAATTAAATAAGCTAACTACCATTGACCAAATTGAAAGAGTTGACCGATTAGCTTATTTTGAAGCTGATTTAGATGTTAGTGTGCCTTTTATTGGAGCTGGTGATACAAAAGAGTTGATGAATAGAGGAGGTAAGCATTTAACGGGTAAAGGTGTTAAAGTAGCAGTGATTGATACGGGGATAGACTATCAACATCCAGATTTGCAGGTCAACTACAAAGGTGGATATGATATTGTCGACGATGATAATGATCCGATGGAAACATTGCCTAGACAGGGTTTACCCACCTTACATGGAACACACGTAGCTGGTATCATTGCTGCGAATGGTAAGATAAAGGGGGTAGCTCCTGAAGCAGAATTATATGCTTATCGTGCACTAGGTCCAGGAGGGCAAGGAACAACAGAGCAAGTAATTGAAGCGATAGAAAAAGCCGTTGAGGATGGCGTTGATATTATTAATTTGTCTCTTGGCAATACAGTGAATGGTCCTGATTGGCCGACTAGTATTGCATTAGACCGTGCCGTAGAAATGGGAGTAGTGGCAGTGACATCTAATGGGAATAGTGGTCCCAAAATGTGGACGGTTGGTTCTCCTGGTACTTCAAGCAAAGCTATTTCAGTAGGAGCCTCAGCACCTCCTATTAAAACTCCGTATATTACGATGTTTGGTGAGGATAAAGAAATATCTTTACTACCTATGGGAGGTGCTTTGCCATGGGAGCTGAAAAAGGATTTTCCTATTATAGATGTTGGTTATGGTACAAAGGAAGAGTTTGATGAACTAGAGATAAAAGGAAAGATTGCTTTAATTAAACGGGGACTCATTCCTTTTACTGATAAAGTTTTAATGGCAAAAGAAGCTGGTGCTGAAGCTGTGATTATTTATAATAATTTATCGGGAGCTTTTGTAGGAGCCGTTGAAGGTGGGGTGAAGCTTTCCGCTGTCAGTATTACAAAAGAGGATGGAGAATGGCTCTTAGCCTATATGAAAAACGAAAAAAAAGATGTAAGGCTTCGGACCATCTACAGAGAGGAGCAAGACTTTATTGCTCCGTTTAGTTCTAGAGGACCTGTTACACATTCCTGGGAAGTGAAGCCTGACTTAGTGGCACCTGGTGTTTCCATTCAAAGCACAATACCAAAAGGGTATTTAAGCTTAAATGGTACAAGTATGTCCTCTCCACATGTGGCAGGTGCTGCGGCCTTAATTTTAGAAGCACACCCTGATTGGTCTCCAGAACAAGTAAAGGCAGCGATGATGAATACTGCGGTAAAGCTATATGATAATCAAAATGAATTGTACTACCCGCATGAGCAAGGTGCAGGTAGATTGCAGGTAGATAAAGCTGTCTCGGCTAGCTCACTTGTTTATCCGGGAGCCTTAACCTTTGGTAAATGGAGCAAAGATGATCGTAGAGAAACGCGGACGATTATGTTTACAATCGATAATCAGGATACAGTCTCGAGGACTTATCATGTTGTGCCACCCTTTGAAGTTCCTGATGGAGTTCAGTGGAAGGTACCATTTGCAACAACACTTGCCCCTGGAGAAAAGAAACAAATTTCACTTTCGATTGATTTAATGCCAAGTGTTTTAGCAGAAGGTCTACATCATGGAGAAATTTTTGTTGAGGGTGGAAGAGAAAAGATTTCAGTTCCTTTTGTATTCTTTATTCAAGAACCTGATTATCCAAGGTTAATGTCCTTTCATTTTGGGCACGGGGATAAGGAGCATAGCTATCGTTACGAATTGTATCTACCAGGAGGAGCTGAGGAAGTGGGGATTGCTATTTATCAGCCGGATACCTTTGAGTTTGTTACGTATTTAGATGTTCAATATGATCTGAGTAGAGGAATGTTTGGTGGGGAAATTCATGATATTGAATTAGAGGACGGTATTTATAAGGCTCTTGTTTATGCAAATCAAGATGGACGAGAAGACACGCTCGAAACATTTATAACGATCGGAAATGAAATTCCTCCTAAAAGTCAAGAGGAAAGTTATGAATAATTTTTGATATATAGGATGGTTATTGTCAATTTTTGTTCACATTGCATGGAGGAAAACTGGTATTTTTAACCAATCCTTTAATAACTCTCAATCCTTGCGGTGGAAGAGAAACCCTTAAAAAATAGAGCGAGAATGAGTGAGAAATGCAATGAAAAAGCACGAAAAATCTTTGTCGGAAATGTGAACATTCAAATTTGAAAACATTTCTCCAATTTTTTCATGGGAAAACCAATTGACACTTGGTTTTCCCTATTGTACGATTACAAAGGGTATGATGATAGGGGTTACATATACTGATGGATTTTTTAAGTCTATTAATAAATGCGGGAAAGAGATAGAAGGGAGACGCTCTATGTCGAATCCTGAAAAGAGTCCTTTTAGAGCAATGGCACTTGTATCTATCATATCAACATACATCGTTGCTTGCACGTTAGCCGGCGTTTTTATAGGGATATGGTTAGATAACAAATTCGAAACACAGCCGCTCTTTTTAATTGTCTCATTATTTACATGGCTAGGTGTTGCGTTTTATGCAGTGTTTAAAACGATTCAACCTTTTTTAGGAGATTAACGATGATTTCTTTTCGAAGTAAAATGAAGCAATATACAGTAATCTTTCTAATGGCTATGGTTGGATTCGCTGTTTGTTATTTGGTAACACCAGTCCCAGAAATTTTCCTCGGTTTATCCTTAGGTTTTTTGGTTAGTTATCTTAATCTTTTAACGATTTTCCAAAAAACTTCTCTCATCGGTCGTATTACGGATAAGTCATTTCAAGGCGGTCAACTACAAGTTTTGTTCGCGGGTTTGACCTATTTAATACGCATCTCACTTATCATTCTTGCACTGTATATCGCATTGCAATTTCCTGATGAAGTGAATTTATATTCGGTCATTGCAGGGATTTCCCTGATTTATGTCATTATATTTGTGGATACACTAACTCAAAGTGGCAGAAAGAGGTGAAATAAAAATGGAAATGTTGGCACATATTCAGCCTATGAGAAACATACTTGGGCTTGACTTTAATATGTCTACCGTATTAATGACAACCGTGACCTGTATTATTGTTTTCTTAATTGCTTTTATTGGGACAAGGAATTTGTCTTTAAAGCCATCTGGTATGCAAAACTTTCTTGAATGGGTTGTCGACTTTGTTCGCGGTATTATTAAAGCGAATATGAGTTGGAAGGTCGGAGGACAATTTATTGCTTTAGCATTTACGCTATTATTCTATGTGTTTGTAGCAAACATGCTAGGGATTCCTTTTGAAGTTTATAATAAAGACACACATGAAGCATGGTGGAGATCACCTACATCCGATCCGGCTTTGACTTTAACAATGGCAGCCTTAGTTATCATTCTTACACATTACTATGGAATTAAAATTCGTGGAATGGGAGAATACTTGAAAGATTATGTTCGACCAGTCTGGTTCTTACTTCCATTTAAAATTATCGAGGAATTTGCCAATACGTTAACATTAGGAATGCGTTTATTCGGTAATGTTTATGCGAAGGAACTTTTAATGATACTACTTGTTGGATTAGGTTCATCTGGGATTTTTGGAGCGTTAGGAGCATTCCTACCAACCATTATCTGGCAAGCATTTGGTATGTTTATTGGCTCATTGCAGGCGTACATTTTTGCGATGCTCGCAATGGTTTATATGTCTCACAAAGTTGAGTCACATTAATTATTAGGTACAACGCTCATAAAGAGCAAAAATTATAAAATATTTTTTTAATTATAGGGAGGAAATTTATCATGGGTTTATTAGGAGCAGCAATTGTTGCAGGTTTAGCAGCTGTCGGAGGAGCAATCGCCGTAGCTATTATTGTAAAATCAACAATCGAGGGTGTAACTCGTCAACCAGAACTTAAAGGTACATTACAAACATTAATGTTCATCGGGGTTCCTCTTGCAGAAGCCGTGCCAATTATCGCGATCGTTATGGGCTTCTTAATCATGGGTAACGCTTAATATTGTCGTTTTTGCGACGCAATGATTGCACTTGTTAATGGCGCCAGCATCCATAATGGGGCTGCGCCATTGCTTATGTAGGCTTTCACAATTAGTTATGTATGGAATAACCTCTTCTTGAAACATAGAAGATTTTGAAGGGATTCTCACATCCACGAAAGGAGTGAAGGACAGTGTCATTTGAACTATTTGGTTTTGTGGTGCCATTAGGCTCTATTCTATTTCAATTAGCAGCTTTCTTAACATTACTTTTCTTCATAAGTAAATTCGCATTAAAGCCACTTCTTGGCGTGATGGAAAAGCGTGAGCAAATGGTCAGTGATCAAATTGAGAACGCGGAAGCAAGAAGTAAAGAGGCCGAGCAATATATTAAGGATCAACGTATTGCTTTAGAAGAAGCTCGTAATGAAGCTAGTGAAATTATTCAAAATGCGAAGAAATTAAGTGAACAGCAGGGGCAAGAAATTTTAGAGCAAGCTCGTGTTAATGCTGAAAGAATTAAAGATTCAGCACTAGCAGAAATTCAACGTGAGAAAGAGCATGCTGTCTCTGAATTACGTGAGCAAGTTGCGAGTCTATCTGTTCTAGTTGCTACAAAAGTAATTGAAAAAGAGCTAGATGAAAAAGAGCAAGAAAAATTAATTCAAGATTATATTAATGAAGTGGGCGGTAAGCTATGAGTAGCAGTACAGTAGCAAATCGTTATGCACAAGCCTTATTTCAAGTGTCTTTAAAAAAGGGAACTCTTGAACAGTCTATCGAGGAATTAAGGGCTATCAAAACGGTTCTTAAAACGACACCTGAATTTTCTCAATTTCTTTCTAATCCGAAGATTTCAAAGGAGCAGAAACATTCTTTTATAAGAACAAGCTTTCAATCAGCTAGTCAAGATGTCATTACGACACTTTTATTATTAGTTGATAAAAAAAGATTGGATATATTAGAGTCTATGATTGAGAAGTTTGTGTCATTATCATTTGAGGCACAAAATATTGCAGAAGCAACTGTGTATTCTGCCAAAGCTTTAACCGAGCAAGAGCAAGAGCAAATTGCTCAAGTTTTTGCGTCAAAAGTAGGAAAAGCTAGGCTATTAATTAATAATGTAGTAAATGCCGACCTTTTAGGTGGTTTTAAAATTCGAATTGGTGACCGTATATATGATGGAAGCATCAAGTCACAGCTTGATCGCTTAGAGCGTCAATTGGTTACGGGAACACGTTAGAAGAAGATAGGGGTGAATGATATGAGCATCAAACCAGAGGAAATTAGCTCTCTTATAAAACAGCAGATTGAGAATTTTGAATCTGATGTTCAAGTACAAGATGTTGGTACAGTTATCCGTGTTGGGGATGGTATCGCACTTGCTCATGGCCTTGAGAATGTAATGGCAGGTGAATTGCTCGAATTCTCAAACGGTGTAATGGGAATGGCTCAGAACCTTGAGGAAAACAATATCGGGATTATCATTTTAGGACCTTACAGAGACATTCGTGAAGGGGACGAAGTAAAGCGTACCGGCCGTATCATGGAGGTGCCTGTAGGGGAAGAATTATTAGGACGCGTCGTTAACTCATTAGGACAGCCTATCGATGGCTTAGGTCCAATTAATACGACAAAATCACGTCCAATTGAAAGCCCAGCTCCAGGAGTTATGGCTCGTAAGTCGGTTCATGAGCCACTTCAAACGGGTATTAAATCGATTGACTCTATGGTTCCGATTGGCCGTGGACAACGTGAATTAATAATTGGAGACCGTCAAACTGGTAAAACATCGATTGCTATCGATACAATCCTTAACCAAGCCGATCAAGATATGATCTGTATCTATGTGGCGATTGGTCAAAAGGAGTCTACAGTAGCGGGAGTTGTGGAAACACTTCGTCAAAAGGGAGCTCTTGATTACACAATCGTTGTATCAGCGAGTGCATCTGAGCCTGCTCCAATGCTATTCTTATCAGCATATGCTGGAGTAACAATGGGCGAAGAGTTCATGTATAACGGCAAGCATGTTTTAGTAATCTATGATGACTTATCAAAACAAGCAGCTGCTTACCGTGAGCTTTCCCTATTACTTCGTCGTCCTCCAGGTCGTGAGGCATTCCCAGGGGATGTATTCTACCTACATTCACGTTTACTTGAGCGTGCAGCTAAACTAAACGACGACTTAGGTGGCGGTTCTATCACAGCTTTACCTTTCATTGAAACACAAGCTGGTGACGTTTCTGCCTACATTCCGACAAACGTTATTTCCATTACAGATGGACAAATTTTCTTGCAATCTAATTTATTCCACTCAGGTGTTCGTCCAGCTGTTAACCCAGGTTTATCGGTATCCCGTGTTGGTGGTTCAGCACAGATTAAAGCGATGAAAAAGGTTGCAGGTACTTTACGTTTAGATTTAGCCGCTTACCGTGAGCTAGAAGCATTCTCTCAATTTGGTTCAGATCTTGATAAAGCGACTCAATCGAAATTAAATCGTGGTCAACGCACAGTAGAAATCTTAAAGCAAGATTTACACAAACCATTAACGGTTGATAAGCAAGTCGTTATTCTATATGCACTAACTAAAGGATTTTTAGATGATATTCCTGTTGGAGATGTTCTACGCTTTGAATCTGAACTATTCACATTCATCGAGCACAATAAAAAAGAGATATTTGAACATATTCGTACAACAGGAGCATTACCTGAAGATGCTGATTTAGTTGCAGCTATCCAAGAGTTCAAAAAAGGATTCAGTGTAAGTAAATAATTGAATGAAATCTCCTAGTCATTTTAACAATGACTGAGATTTCTTTTATACAATTAACGATGGAATAGAGTCTTGCAAAAAGGTGGTGAAACAAGTGGCTTCATTACGTGATATTAAAGGTCGAATTACGTCTACGAAAAAGACTAAACAAATAACAAAAGCGATGCAGATGGTTTCAGCCTCTAAGCTAAACCGTGCTCAATCAAAAGCACAAGCCTTCCAACCATATACAGACAAAATTCGTCAGGTTGTTACTGCAATAGCATCTTCAAGCACAGAAGTATCTCATCCGATGCTTGAGTCTCGTCCTGTAAAGAAGACTGGTTATATTGTAATGTCCTCTGATACGGGTCTTGCAGGAGGGTATAACAGTAACCTTGTTCGTGATTTGCTTAAAACCATTGAAGAGCGTCATTCTTCTAAGGATGAATATGCAATTATTGTACTAGGTCGTATCGGTCGTGACTTGTTTAAAAAGCGTAATCTTCCAATCATTCAAGAGTTGATCGGAGTACCTGATCAGCCTGAGTTTAATGATATTAAAAATGTTGCGCGTACAACAGTTGAAATGTTTGCTGACGGCATTTTTGATGAGTTATATGTATGGTATAACCACTTTGTCAACCCAATTAAACAAGATGTAACCGAGAAGAAACTTTTACCATTAACGGATATTGATAAAGAAGAAACAAAAGGTATTAGTAGTGAATACGTATATGAGCCATCAGAAGAGGCTATATTAAAGGTTCTTCTTCCACAATATGCGGAAAGTTTAATTTACGGAGCATTGCTTGATGCAAAAGCTAGTGAGTTTGGTGCACGAATGACAGCTATGAGTGCAGCAACCGATAATGCTTCAGGCCTAATTGATGATTTGACATTAACATATAACAGATTAAGACAAGCAGCGATTACCCAAGAGATTACGGAAATCGTTGGTGGAGCAGCTGCTTTAGAATAGTACATGTAAAACTATGATAATCGGTCATTTAATGTTTATTAGAAAAATAACGCAATGACCATTAGGAGGGAAAAAAATGAATACAGGTCGCATTACTCAAGTAATGGGTCCAGTTGTTGACGTAAAGTTTAACAGTGGGCAATTACCTGAACTCAATAACGCATTGCGTGTTGAACAAAAAGGTTCAGCAATCAATGCAGTTGATGTGAATGTAACATTAGAAGTCGCTTTGCACTTAGGTGATGATACGGTACGAACAGTTGCAATGTCATCTACAGACGGGCTTGTGCGCGGAACAGAAGTGGTTGACACAGGTGACGCGATTTCTGTACCAGTTGGGGACGTGACATTAGGTCGTGTATTTAACGTTTTAGGTGAAGCGATTGACTTAGCTGAGCCGATTCCAGCTGATGCGAAACGTTCTCCTATTCACCGTGAAGCCCCGAAGTTTGATGAGCTTTCAACAGGTAAAGAAATCCTTGAAACAGGGATTAAAGTAGTAGATTTACTAGCACCTTATATTAAAGGTGGAAAAATTGGTTTATTTGGAGGAGCGGGAGTAGGTAAAACCGTTCTTATCCAAGAATTAATTAATAACATTGCTCAAGAGCACGGTGGTATTTCTGTATTTGCTGGTGTTGGAGAGCGTACTCGTGAAGGAAATGACCTTTTCCATGAGATGACTGATTCTGGTGTTATTAAGAAAACGGCGATGGTATTCGGTCAAATGAATGAGCCACCAGGTGCACGTATGCGTGTTGCTCTTTCTGGATTAACAATGGCTGAGCATTTCCGTGATAAAGATGGTCAAGACGTTCTTTTATTCATCGATAACATCTTCCGTTTTACACAAGCTGGTTCAGAGGTTTCGGCTCTACTTGGTCGTATGCCATCTGCCGTTGGTTATCAACCAACACTAGCAACGGAAATGGGTCAATTACAAGAGCGTATTACGTCAACTAAAGTTGGTTCAGTTACATCTATTCAAGCCATTTATGTACCTGCCGATGACTATACGGATCCAGCTCCTGCGACAACTTTCGCTCACTTAGATGCAACAACTAACTTAGAGCGTAAATTATCTGAGATGGGTATCTACCCAGCCGTGGATCCACTAGCTTCTACATCTCGTGCCCTTTCTCCAGAGGTTGTTGGAGAAGAACATTATTCTATTGCTCGTCAAGTACAGCAAACTTTACAAAAGTACAATGAGCTTCAAGATATTATTGCAATCCTTGGTATGGATGAGCTTTCAGAGGAAGAGAAACAAATCGTTGCTCGTGCACGTCGTATTCAATTCTTCTTATCGCAAAACTTCCACGTGGCTGAGCAATTTACAGGTCAAAAAGGATCTTATGTACCGGTTAAGGAAACCGTGAATGGATTTAAAGAAATTCTAGAAGGAAAGTATGACGACCTTCCAGAGGACGCTTTCCGTCTAGTTGGACGTATTGAAGAAGTTGTTGAAAAAGCAAAACAAATGGCTTAATCCACTAGTCACGACTGTTAGGTTATAACAGTGATTTCAAATCCTCACTCTAGTCATATGTCATAATGAAAGCATCTAGAGTGAGTAATTTTCAAAACCCGTAATGCTATTAGGGAGGGTTTTTACATGCCAACAATTAATGTGAACGTTGTAACTCCTGATGGCAAAGTGTATGATGGCGATGTTGATATGGTAAGTGTTCGCACGGTTGATGGTGAACTAGGTATCTTACCTAAACATATTCCGTTAGTAGCTCCACTTACGGTTGGAGCAGTACGCTTAAAAAATGGCTCAAATGTTGAAAAAGTTGCAGTAAGTGGTGGCTTCGTTGAAGTCCGTCCTGACCAAGTAACGATTTTAGCTGAGGCTGCTGAATTGCCATCTGGAATTAATGTAGAGCGAGCGACAGAAGCGAAAAATAGAGCAGAGAAGCGATTAAATGAAATCAAACAAGATCAAATTGATATCAAACGTGCTCAATTAGCTCTCAAACGAGCAAACAACCGCTTAAATGTAGCGAGCAAATAGGTAAAGAGGCTAGTATAGAACTAGTCTAAAAAATAAAAAACGAGTCCGAAGGAATTTATCGGGCTCGTTTTTTATTTTTACAAGATTGAGTGAATAACATAATTGCTCCATAAGTGAATGAAACCGAACGTTTATTAAAAAATATGTCTTAAATGTTTTTGAATTTACACGTTGATTGTAATGCTAGGTAGTGACTCCCAAAGGATCAGCGCCGTTTGAAGATCCACTCTGACGACGCTCTGCCTAGTCAGAGTTAGCTGAAGACAAGCCCTTGGGAAAACATCTACCTAAAGTGGAAATCAAAAACCTAACCTTTCCGTTTTCATTATAAGAGTTGTATAAGTTCACTCGTTGTAAATCTCAAATTATATATAATTTTATGAAACCTTTTGTGTATTTTAACGTTATATATATTGAAATGGTGATTGGATGATTGAGTCTCTGAAAAATCGGGTAGAGATAATAAACCTAAAGTAGTCTTAATCATCTAAGTAGTCATTTACCAACTTAATATTTGCTCTGTTTTAAGCAAAAACGGAAACAACAAAAGTATTCAAATTGAAGACGAAGAGAACAAACATTTGACATCGGTCTTTTCTATCAAAAAGTTTGTAAAAAAACAGACACAATTTCATAAAAAATAGGTCAGTACAACTATATAATTCCATATTTGATCTATAGATTTTTTTAACAAGATAAGTTATTATGAGATGTGGATTGTTTTTTAAACAAGCATTAAAAATGAAGATGCAAAAATCTTGTCGATATTTGACTAATTAAGTAGAAAAGGAGCTAAGAACCATGTTAGAGGAATTTGGTCAACAGGCTATAATACATATTATTGTCAATGTACTTTTCCTTGCATTAACATGGTGGGCATTACAGGCAGTTCGATTTGATGTATTCTTACGAGATCCGAAAGGACCGAGAGCTATTACATTAATGGTATTGTTAACCTTTGCTATTGCCCATTTGGTGAGTAACTTTTTTCTTGATTATTTAAATTCATCTCAAATGCTACGCTATTTATGGTGATTTGTACAACATGTCGAATAGTGACTACAACTTCCATGTATGAGGTTTCCTACTCTGGTCAAAATGTAAGTATAAGCTTATTTTTTGGAGGGGAAACCAAAAATGAAAATGGGAATGAATCTTTTTGTTGTGGTAGTGTTGTTCGGGTTAGGTTATGTACACTTTTTTGCAAACTCTTTAGGGGGTCATTCATTAAAAGCCACAGCCGAAGATTTAGTGGAATTGGCTGGAAATCAGAGATGGGAAATAGATGAATGGCAGATTTTAATTAGAGAAGAACAAGAAATGATCTCTGATAAAGAATCATTCAAGCAGCATGTACATATGATGAGCCGTATTTTTGATAACTGGATGGTAAAAAGTGTTGATGTTACTAGCTCTGAATGGAGCGCACTGATTACCAATAACAATCCAAGTATGGATACAAAAGAGACCGTTAAAATCTTTGCCTATCCAGAAAATGGACAGTATCGAGTTTCGCACACATATCAACTTCAAGGATCCTCACTTCACACTCTTTCATCACAGCAATTGGAACCGTTAGTTCAATCAAGAATGAATTCTTTCTCACTTGATCAAGCAACCATTTTCACGCAATTAAAAACGTCACAAAATGAAAATTTATTAGCTAATAACGATATTTCACATTTCGCCGATCAATTACTTGAAACCCTTGATGCAACACAGATTGAAGCATTGAAAGAGGAGCATTTTCTATCTGTTTCTGCTTATTTAGAGGACTGGGAACAAGCTATTGAAACGAATGGTGAAGAGATGAATATTCAACTAGCGATTAGACAAGAGCAAGGATTGGGCTCTAGGACGACTGTGACAATAGGAACGCCTATTATTACGACTGAATATTGATAATATAGAAGAGACCATAATTTCAAGACGCGGAGGGGAATACGTTGGAAAAAATTATTGTCCACGGTGGTAACAAGCTAAAGGGCACTGTAAAGGTATCAGGTGCCAAGAACGCTGTACTACCTGTGATTGCTGCATCGATTTTAGCTGGCCGCGGCACGAGCCATATTTATGATGTGCCTTCATTGGCTGATGTATACACAATGCAAGAGGTTTTAAGAAATTTAAATATTGATGTGGAATATACTGATGGAGTATTTAAAGTAAACGCAGAAGATACTTTAAAAACAGAAGCACCGTTTGAATATGTAAGGAAAATGCGTGCATCATTCTTAGTAATGGGTCCACTTTTAGCAAGAGTAGGAAAAGCACGTATTGCATTGCCAGGTGGCTGTGCAATTGGTTCAAGACCTATTGATCAGCATTTAAAGGGATTTGAAGCAATGGGAGCCGTTGTTGAAATAGGAAATGGCTTTATTGAAGCACGCATTGATGGACGTCTTCAAGGTACAAAAATTTATTTGGACTTCCCAAGTGTAGGAGCTACTGAGAATATCATGATGGCAGCTGCTTTAGCTGAGGGAACGACTATTATTGAAAATGCTGCTGAAGAGCCAGAAATTGTCTGCTTAGCGAATTATTTAAACTCGATGGGTGCGAAAGTTCGTGGTGCGGGTACAGGAGTTATTCGTATTGAAGGAGTCGATTCATTAGAAGGAGCAGAGCATACAGTGATACCTGATCGAATTGAGGCAGGTACTTTTATGGTGGCAGCTGCTATTTCTGGTGGAGATGTATTAGTAGAAGGCGCTTTGAGTGAACATTTACGTCCTTTAATCGCAAAAATGCAGGAAATGAATGTCAAAATTATCGAAGAGCCAACTGGACTTCGAGTCATTGGACCAGAGGTTTTAAAAGCTGTTGATATTAAAACGATGCCTCACCCAGGTTTTCCTACTGACATGCAAGCTCAAATGATGGCGTTATTACTAAAGGCAGAGGGAACTAGTGTCATCACTGAAACGGTATTTGAAAACAGATACATGCATGTTGAAGAATTCCGCCGTATGAATGGAAACATCAAAATAGAAGGTCGTTCTGCGATTATTTCAGGACCTAATTCTTTACAAGGTGCAGAAGTTGCAGCAACTGATTTGCGTGCTGGTGCAGCACTAGTGATAGCTGGTTTAGTTGCAGATGGCATTACACGGGTTACGGAGCTTCAGCATATTGACAGAGGATATGTAAACTTAACAGAAAAGCTTTGTGGCTTAGGAGCCAAAATAGAGCGATTTAAAGAAGAAACCGAAGCTGCTCCAACAGAAGTAGAAGTAAAAACCAATTTAGTGTAATTATTAAAAAAAATCATCATAATGATCCCCTTTCCGGGAAGACAGATGTTAATCTGCTCCTAAAGGGGTTTTTTTGATCTTTAATAACTGAAAACCGAAAAAACATAAAAGATACATATGTATAAATAATATTTGAAAAGACCAAAATGGAACTTGTCTATTTCCCTAAAAGCCAAACTCATTCGAAATAGCCATAAAAAATGAGGAAAGCTACGAATAAGCTGTTTTTTCTTCAAAAATCTGTAATAGAAATTGTAGAATCCTGCTTATAGCTTATCTCTTGAATCTATCAAAATCAGTTCTATCGTTTTTACAGATAACATATATTCAAGTATAGAGAGATAACTGATGGAGGAGTTTAGACTATGAAAAGAATGCTCGTTCTAGGTATTATTCTAAGTGCAATTGTTTTAGTTCTGCCTACAATGCTTGTACTAATGGGCTCTTCTAATGAAGAAGTTCTGCAAACAGACAACATTGTTGAGGCTTCAACTGAAAAGGAACAATCTCATGAATCAGAAGAAGTGGTTTTAGAAAAAACTTCTGCCGATGATGTAATGGTGACCGTATTTAGAACAGAGAAAAATGAGGTTGAAGAAATAAAGTTGGAAGAGTATGTAATGGGAGTGGTTGGCTCAGAAATGAATGCTTCTTTTGAAATGGAAGCACTAAAAGCACAAGCATTAGCTGCAAGAACATTTATTTTACAGTATATGATGAATGAAGAGGTGACGAAAACACCAGAAGGCGCACTCATTACTGATACTGGAGCAACACATCAAGTGTATCAAGATAAGACACAGTTACAGGAAAAATGGGGAGAGCAGTTTGATGAATATTACCGTAAAATTGAAGAGGCCGTCCTTTCAACAAAGGGTGAAATCATTACCTATGGTGAAAAGCCTATAGATGCCTCTTATTTTTCTACTAGTAATGGATACACAGAAAACTCAGAGGATTATTGGGAAAATAAACTACCTTACTTAAGAAGTGTAGAAAGTCCCTGGGACCAAGAATCTCCTCGTTTTACTGGTCAAACCACAATTAGCGTTGAAGATTTTGAAGCAAAGCTCAATGTAGAGCTGCCGAATGATGGAAGTGTGGGTACGATTGTTTCAAGAACGAATAGTGGTCGAGTAGAAACAGCCAATATTAACGGAAAAGAATTAAGTGGGAAAGTAATTCGTGAAAGTCTTAGTCTTGATTCAGCTGATTTCCAGTGGCAAAGACAAGGGAATGAAGTAATTGTTCAAACAAAAGGCTGGGGACACGGTGTAGGAATGAGTCAATACGGAGCAAATGGAATGGCTTTAGAAGGAAAAAGCTATAAAGAAATTGTTCACCATTATTATCAGGATGTAAAAATTGAAACGACAGCTCCTTTTATCAAACAATATGTCGCAAACCGCTCATAAAAAGTAGAATTGAAAATGCTTAAAAAGAGTGAAACTAATTGTAGTTTCATTCTTTTTTTTGCTATCGGAAAAACTACAAGGAGGGTCTAAGACTTCATAAAAATACACAACCACATCCACTAATGGGGTAATGCATAAATTATAAGGAGCTTGGGTTACTTCATTTGTTCAACTGAAATTTTGGACTATAGATGATTAAGATGTTTCCAGAACTAAATGACTTAACGTCCAAAACAGAAAAAACCCTCTTGATATCGTTCATTTTAAAATAAGAGACCCCATTTCCAAGAGCTACTGGATTTATAATATAATGAATTTCATCAATAAGTTGGTGACTCAATAAGAAATGAACTAATTCAGAGCTTGCTAAGATTAAGAGGTTTTTCCCGCTTTTTTGTTTAAGAGATTTTAATGTTTCGACGATTTGATCATGAACAATGTTAGAATTCTCCCAGCTAGTATTATTTAATGTATTCGATATGATCAGCTTTTTTAAGTTATTCATTTTCGCTGCAATATAAGGAAGGGAGGATTTAGCTTTTTCAGTTGGCCAAAAATGAGACATATGTTCAAATGTTTTTCGACCAAATATTAACTTATCACATGTTTCCATAAGAGAATAAGAATAGCTGTGATACTCATCATCAATAACATGCCAAGTTAATTGATGTTCGGAATCCTCCATATAACCGTCGATGCTAACCATTATCTGTGCTATGATCTTCCTCATTAAAAAACCTCCATACTCTAAAATTTTAATATTCACTATATTTATTCAATAACAAAGGCCGTAACCCTCTATATAAAAAAGTTAAAATCAGCGGTCTTTTTTTAAATGGATGAATAAAAATGTTACTATTGTCGAAAAATAAATGAAAAAAATTTAATTTACATGTATACAAACCTCTTAATCTGATCAAACTGATTGCTGAGGTGATGAAACATGAGAGAAGACGAAAACAAACGCTCTTCGAATCAAGAGAAAAATTCTTTAAGTGTAAATGTAAAGCGACTTATGCGTAAACGCTGGGCCGCACCTGCTCTCTATTTAGTCGTAGCAGCTGGAATTCTAAGTGCCGTATTTTTCCTACAAGGTGAAAATGAATCTACTAATCCAGAAAGTCAAACGGAAATCAATGATTCTGGTATTGGATTAAATCCGTTTGATGAAGAAGCAATGGAAGTAACCATTTCAAATGAAGTTCTAGAGATGCCAGTATCAGAAGACAGTGAAGTAGAAATTGTTGGACCTTTCTATGATACAAATGGAACATTAGAAGATCAGCAAAAAGCATTAGTATTCTACGATAATATGTATTACCAAAACAAAGGAATAGACTATGCAAGAGCAGATGGAGAATCCTTTGAGGTAACAGCAGCTTTATCAGGTACAGTTGTAAAAGCACAAAAGGATGCATTACTAGGTTATGTAGTAGAGTTAAACCATGAAAATGGAATTGTCACTCATTATCATAGCTTAGAGGGAGTAAGTGTATCTGAAGGAGAAACCGTTAAACAAGGTGAGTCTTTAGGAAATGCAGGAAGAAATATGTACAATACGGATGCTGGAGTTCATGTTCATTTCGAGCTTCGTAATGATGGAATACCAGTAAATCCAACAGATTTATTCAAGCAACCTATTGATACTTTATTAGATGAAGAAGCAGACAACAAAGAGCCAGCTGATGGAGAGAAAGAGCAACCAGAAAAGGAAGAAAGTACCAATGACGCCTTAAAGCAACCAGCTGATGATAAAGAGCAAGATGAGAAAGAAAAAGAAGATGAGCAAGAGAATTCTGACGATGAAGACACCGATAACACTGAAAACAATGAAGCGATTGAATCAATCGGTGAAGTTTCGATGGCCGTTTAATCTAGAATACGAGACACCACAATTAGCAAATGATTGTGGTGTTTTTTTGTTTGTAAAAGGTTTTAGGAGAAAGAAGCATTTAGTCTGACCAATTGTGTTTGTCTCAAGTTGGTAGATGCTATCGGAAAAACACCTATGTTCAAGTGAAGGTTTGAAAGTTGATTAGCTCATTAAAAAGGTAATCTGATAAGGAGCACGTGTTTGTTTTAACCGGGATATTAAAGGGTGTGAAAGTGCTTCAAACATTCATCCCACTTAATTTAGATTAGACATTCAATTAGTATAGATAGATGAAAGTAAAAGAAAAAATAGGTGAGGGCAGCGAACTAAGATACTTGAGTTCAAAAATGAAAGAGGAAACTACTAATAAAACGCTTTACTGAAAAGAAGAAGTATTGAAAAATTGGTAGATACTTATTATTCGGAATTTAAGTTTTCAATTATTGATAATAGGTATATCTTGTTTTTTTGGTGGGCTTAAAGTTGGAGCGAAGAATTTGGTATATCGTTTTTTGTGAGAGGATTTTGCACCATTGATATATTTTAGTTGTCGTAAGCTTCTGGCTAGGAAACAGTAAGATAAATTCTTCAATATTTCGAAGAACTGCCTCTTTTTTCTTTTCCGAAATTCCACATTTTTCACAAGAAATAAGCTTCGTCTTGATTCTAGTTTGGAGGGAACTGCAGTTTTTGCAACGAATGCCTTTTTTGAGCTCTGCAAAATTAAAGCTAGGTATTCTCATCAAATTCTTAGGAACAAAACTTTGTTTTAAAAATAAATTTGAAAGGTCTTGTAGTTTTTGATAAGAGAGAATTACTTGTGTATTGAAATATATTTCATGGAGCTTCTTTTTAAATCGTTTCAATTGAGGCGGATACACAAAAGAATGTAAATAAGGCACATCTAATGGTGCATAGTACAAAAAGAAATGAGGATTGATAAAAATGACATAAGCATGGATGGGGATATCATAATCGTGCTCAGTTAAGAATTGACGTAATAGGGTTTTATTTCTTTGTAACTGAAGTGAGGGATTTAGAACCTCTTTATTTTGATGAGTATAGAGGGTATCATTTTCAAAATAGTAATCATGAGAATAAAATTTAATTTCAAAAAGGAATAAAGATTTGTTTGTTAAAACGATGTAATCTAGCTGAAATTTCGAATTCTTTACTTCTAAACATAAATTATGAAAACACAACCAATCTTCAGGTAAGTCCTCACACCACTTTTCAAATTCTAGCTCTCCATGGAACCCTTTAAGATTTTTAAAATAATATTGCATATCCTCCTTCGTAATATTCTGTTTGCGACTTCTTAAACTTCTCCATATGGAAAATTCTAAAGGCTCTTTACAAGGTTTAACAATCAATAGTGTTCCTCCTTAATAATTTTTTTGATTCAACGGTTGATTGCTGAGTGAATAAAAGGACTATCAGTTAGTAGGCGAATGAAATGTAAGTGAAGGTTAACAAAAAGGGGTTACTAGAAAGATTTTAAAGGAAATGTCATATGGAGAATTTTGAAAATGAAAAGCTTTTTTGCCAAAGTATCCGAAGGGATCAAACAGAAATAGGGGAGTGACTAAGAAATGGAAGAAAGGGGATATCTAAATTCATATTAATTGAATTTTTTGAAAAAAACAATAAAAACTTTATCATTTTTTGTGAAATCCAATAAACTCTTAGCAAAAAAAGTAGAAATTAGAGAGTTCATTTGGATAAAAAAGGGCTGAGCAGGCGAAAAAAGTCAAAAGGGAAAGGTCTGTTCACCCCAACTGAGAGCCGCACCACAAAAAAGCTCAAAAGGAAGCAGTCTATTCACCGGAAAAAAGCATGCGATTAGGAAATTGGTCAAAAGAAAGCCTCCTATTCGCCCGAACTGGGAGCCGCACCACCAAAACGGTCAAAAGGGAAAGCACTATTCACCCAAAAAGAGCTCAGAATCAAAAAAACGGTCAAAAGGGAGCCGTCTATTCACCCGAAAAAAGCATGCGATTAGGAAATTGGTCAAAAGAAAAACGCTATTCGATTAAGTCCATATAATTGTGTAAAAAGAAAAGGCCATTATCATGTCCGTGTTACAATGAGTTCGACGAAAAACCATCACACACGGAGGATATGATAACGATTAAGTCCATATAATTGTGTAAAAAGAAAAGGCCATTATCATGTCCGTGTTACAATGAGTTCGACGAAAAACCATCACACACGGAGGATATGATAATGACCACTTTTAATATTACTATAAATTTGGAACAACTTAAAGCTGAGGTTGAAAAAAGCTCYTTGGACTCTCCAGTCAAGGCTTCTCTCGCTCTTGTATTAAATTCGCTTATGGAGAAGGAAAGAGATGAATATGTTAACGCGCTTTCTCATGAAAGATCCGAACAACGAAATGGGTATCGCAATGGATATTATGAAAGGGAGTTAATTACAGGTGTCGGTTCTCTTACACTGAAGGTTCCTAGGACTCGCGATGGTGAGTTTTCCACCTCTGTTTTTGAAAAATATGAGCGCTGTGAACAAGCACTCATCCTCTCTATGGTGGAGATGGTCGTCAATGGGGTTTCTACCCGTAAAGTGACTAAAATTGTAGAGGAATTATGCGGGAAAAGTGTCTCTAAATCAATGGTTTCTAACCTGACTAAATCCTTAGACCCGATCGTCAATGAGTGGAGGAACCGTCCTTTAAATACCATCTATTATCCTCATATCTATGTCGATGCGATGTATATTAAAGTTCGAGAAGGTGATAAAGTGGTCTCAAAAAGTGTTCATATTGCTTGTGGTATCAATGCCGACGGTTACCGAGAAATTATTGGATTAAGAATTACACATGGTGAGTCCTCGGAAACCTGGTTAGCCTTCTTTGACTATTTAAAATCACGAGGGTTACAATCCCCTAAACTTATGATTTCAGATGCCCATTCAGGTTTAGTGTCATCGATTCAGAAATCATTTTTAGGAACCTCTTGGCAAAGGTGCTGTGTTCACTTCCTTCGGAATATCATGGACGCCTTACCCAAAAAAAACACATCAGAAGCTCGTTCTGACCTGAGGGAATTATTCCAAACGTCTAATCTAGCTTTTACCCGTGAGCGAAAAGCTCAATTTATCCAAAAGTATCAAGGTGTAAAAGGCTTCTCCAAAGCCATTGAGAAGTTAGATGCCGGCTTCGAAGATGCCATACAGTTCCACTCTCAAAAGAGAGAGCTTCATAAACATCTTCGTACGACCAATATGTTAGAAAGAGTCAACCGAGAGATTCGAAGAAGAGAAAAGGTCATTCAGATCTTTCCAAATGATCAATCAGCTATTCGAATCATCGGTGCTGTCTTAATGAAAATTGAAGAGGATTGGAGCCCTAAGAAATACTTAAAACATCTTTAGTTTGTATGACTACGCCCAATGTATGACTACGCCCAA
>NZ_LTAO01000022.1 GCF_001590785.1 Alkalihalobacillus trypoxylicola | reverse complement strand
TTCTTCTGCGGAATAGGATCGTTTGGACATAAAAAATACTCCCCCGTAGGTAGTCAGATTTATTTTTTTAATCTGTCTACCTATTGGGGAGCATATCACAGAAGGCTTATTTTCTTTAACTTGAAGAGTAGACCGTAATATTCAATTTGCTTTAAAAGAATTGCATGGGGTAAGTTGTTAGGATAAAAAATTGAATGAAAAGGCATTATATTAGTAATGGAGGTGCAGAATATGCGAATTAAAAATTTCATTTTAATTTGTTTAATAGTTAGTATAATGGTTCCGGTTCAAGTTGTTAATTCGGAAACGAACGATTTGAGTCAAGAGAACACCTATGTTGGTACGGAGGACATAATATTAGATATTTTATCTTCAGATATAGATAAAAAAGTGAGAGAAGAGTATAAAGATAATCCAATAAGAGGTTGGGAAGGGGGACGAGTAATTCAAGTAATATACCATGATGATCACAGTTATGAAGTGTGGATGAGGGTAGTAATACATTCTGATATAAATTTTAAAGAATTTAAGGAAGATGTAATTAAAATGAAAATTTATCCATCATGTGGACATAGTGAAATTAAATGTGACCATGAATTCAAAATAGAAGTAATAGACTACGAAAAAAGTGATTATTAATAAAAAGAGCCCTCTAATGGGAGGGCTTTCTTTAGAGTTATTAATGTGTAACAAAAGAAGATAGCAAATAATATTCATTATCTCGTTCAAACTTTAACTCAATATCTAAATCATTTTCTCCAAAAACCACAACAATAGCATCATTGATACTGGATAGATTGTGTAGTTTGTATTTAATATTACTAAAATCTATGTTCTGCAGAAATTGTTCTTTTTGATTATTAATTGTGAAAGAATTCGAATCATGATTTACAGAAATTTTTGGAGAACTAATGGTCTCTAAGAAGTTGTAATCTTTATTTAGCATTGCATAAATAATCTCAATTGATAAAGCCATAGATTCTCTTAGGTGCTCATTATTGTTCACAGTATCTTCTTCAAGTGCAGCTTTTAAATCTATCACGTTGATTCTCGATAGAACCAACTATTCCAACTATGCCCTTATGAAAATCATCTTTCCACTAAGTCACTTTTAGTTTATTCGGGAAGTTGAAATAACATAGGTGAATAGTTTCCTTGATCCAATAGATTATCAGTGGAAGGGATTGGAGGTTCTGTTACTTGGGGTAAGTTGTTAGAAATAATAAAAAGAGGGCAGTCTCTATTGAATTAAATGAGTCTACCATCTTATATTAACTATTTTCTAGGTTACCTGTTATTTTTTCTCGAGAATGAAAGAGTACCTGATAAAAATAAGGGCGGTTACAACAAATAAACCTGCTATCCAGCTTAAACTGACAATGTTCATATACTTAATAATAACCCCACCTAGTGCAGAACCTAACATCATTCCGATATTCATTAATGCTGTATTAAAACTCAATACTATTTCAGACGATTGTGGTTTTAGTGATACCAAATAATATTGTTTTGCTGGTGTCGTTGTCCATGTTGCTATCCCCCATAGAGCAAATGTAATAAATACGCCTATGGTAGAGTACTGCGTGAAATTCAGTAAAAATAAAGCAAAAATATGGACCATTAGACTAATAGTTATCGTTTGATTTGGTCCCCATCTATCTACTGCATACCCTCCAAAGCGTGAGCCAATAAACGCAAATGAACCTAATACAAACAATGCAATACTTGTCATCTCTATTGTAAAATTTGCTGTACTACTTAACAAAGGAGCAACATATGCAAATACAAGTGTGTAACCTAAAATCCAAGTAATAGTTGTCATTAAACCAGTTAGAATTCGTTTGTCTTTAATAATCTTTATCTGTTGCTTCATTGGTAAAGATGGATTTCCTTTTATAATGGGTAATAGTTTAGAGAGTCCCATTAATAAAAGAATGGTACCAAGTGCAATAATAAGAAAAATATAATGCCAATCTAAATATCCTGCTAAAAATGTTCCGATAGGTACTCCGAGCACTAGTGAAACAGTAAATCCTGTAATAACTGTTGCCATAGCGCTACCTTTTTTTTCTGGAGATGCAATTGTTGCGGCATAATTTGTTGCAACGACAATATAAAGACCTCCGCTCATACCCATAATAATTCTAGATAACATTAGCATGAGAAAATTATAGCTTAAAAATGCGACAAAATTTCCTACTATAAAAGTAAGTATGGCATATAGAAGTACTTTTTTACGATTAAATTTAGAAGTTAACATGACCAAAAATAATGCACCGAAAGCATAGGATAGAGAATAAATGGTAATCAGCTGACCGGTTAGGGAAATTGAAACGCCCATTTCAAAAGAGATCAGCTCTAAGATTCCGGAAACTACAAACTCTGCTGTACCTGTTACAAAAGCTCCTAATGCTAAGAAAATAATAGTAAGCTGATTTATTTTTTTGTTCATTTTTCTTTGTCTCCTTCAATTTAAAAATGTTGTTTTTATTTTAAGAGTTGTGATAACATAAGTAAAATTGTTATTTTTAATGATGGAGATGAGTGATTACTCATGAGTATTGTTCGATTTGAAATTATTGCAACTGTAGTAGAGTTAGGAAGCTTTACCGCAACTGCAGAAAAGTTAAATATGACACAATCAGCAGTAAGTCATGCTGTGGCCAGTTTAGAAGCTGAATTTGGTGTTTCATTACTAATTCGGGATCGTAAAAAAGGGATATCACTAACAGAAATAGGTCAAAAAATCTTACCACACATTAGAGAAGTGCTTAAAAGAATGGAAAGCATTAACCAAGAAATTGCGCTATCGACCAATTTAGAAATTGGAGTCATCCGTGTTGGTACATTTGCAAGTGCTTCCTCTAGTCTATTACCTACTTTGATAGCAACATTTCATAAGAAACATCCCAAAATAGAATTTAAGTTATTTGAAGGTAGCTATGAAGAAATCTCAGAATGGCTAAACTCGGGGGTTATTGATGTAGGCTTTGTTGTAAAGGGAAAATCTGCTCCTAATTTTGATACAGTTCCGTTAATAAAGGATAATATGGTAGTAGCTTATAATACAAAACACAGATTTCATTCTAAAAAAATAGTCAATATGAATGATTTAATTGATGAACCGTTTATTATGCCGACTGGAATGTATCAATCTCATGTAAATGAGATATTTCAAGAAGTGCATATGAAACCATTTATCCGTTTCGAAGTGCACGATTGTACAACGATTGCCAACATGGTGCAAGAAGGGCTTGGAGTAACTATTGGTCCAGAATTATTTTTAAAGACGCAGCGTAACATAAAAATCAGTAAATTAAACATCAAAAATAGTCGTGAAGTGGCGCTGGCTTGCCAATCTATTTCGAACGCTTCTCCTGCAGTAAAAGAATTTCTTCATGTAGCAAAAAATGTTTTTGACTGAGAATAAACTAATTTTCATAAGGTGCCTCACTTCATTGTTGTTAAGATAGTTTGACTAAGAAGGCTGAGATAGTGATTCTAAAACTCTTGTATACGAAAAATGAGTTAGCTTGCCAAAAAAGACACTCCTCAAAATAGAGAAGTGTCTTTCAGTGTTGTGTAATTTAAGATTTAAGATTTAAGATTTAAGATGAGGTAACTAACAAAATATATTCGAGAGTAGATAGAAAAACCCTCATTTACATTCACCAATCAAATTCCTTTCAGTTTGACTTCCAATTTATAATCAAACTTTTTAGATGTGTAGAAATAAGAAACAAAGTCTGTCACATGGAATGTATAACAGACTTCGAGTACAAAAAATTACTAGAATGTAGAACTGGTTTATTTAAATACGTTCTATCCGTTTAAGTTTGTCAATATCAATCACAGATGTTCTTCTCCTATACTCGTTTGATCTAATAGAATTTAGAGTATATTCGCATATAAACAAAATTTACCTAAATTTCCATAACATAATTCATGTATTTCAAACAAATATGATTAAATTTTCTATTTCGGTACTAGTTTTTATAAGATTCATTTTACTAAAAGTATCTTCTAATAACTCATGATTCTTTATCTATATGCATTTTGACTTCAAGAATTTCAAGAATTACAATCGATACCGACATATACATATTTAAGAAAAGGAGGCTAGTAGTAAAGAAGGTACAAAGTCAATAAAGAAGGTGATATTTTAAATGGAGTCTCAAAAAGAAAAAAAATTAAATAAGACTAAACTAGTAAGGACAATTATTATTGTCTTTTTAATCTATATTTTATTAATGGTTTTTACTACTTTTAAGGTTTCTAATACATATACTGGACTTTTTACACTTAAAGAATTAGAAATTTCTGAAGAGAAAGTTGAGTTGGTAATTGGCAATTTCGATTATCCGAATGTAAATATAGTATTAGATAAAGATGAGACTATTGACTTTTCAAAAGGTTTAACTAATTTAAATAAAGTAAAAGTTTCTGAGATATCAAATCACTTTATTGTCGGTAAAGAATACTCATTTCGTCTGAACTTTTATCGTTTTCCGTGGAATGTATTGGTAGAGGAACAGGGGATAGTATACTTAAAAGATCATTTAGAATAACTATGAGTGAAATGGAAAGGAAGAGTCTATGAAACTAGGGAAATTTTTATTAACTACGATAGTAATTACACTAACTTTTGTATGTACTGATTTAATAGCTTTTGCAGAAGAAGAAACTACAGTAAAAGAATTAGAAAAGGTAGGAGTAAATATTGAAGTTTTTCAAGACGGGAGAGTTAAACCAATTGATGAAAATGCTATGTATACCGAAGTAGAATTAGATGAAATCTTAAAAGAAATAGGGTATCCAGATAATTATATTAGTACTTTACCCAAAGAAAGTAAAAGAACTCTAATTAGTAAAGGAGGAAAAATAGTAGATACAGATGTAGAGTTAACACATAATTATATTTCAAAAGACGGTAACCAATATGAAGTTACAGATAACAATAAAAGTGAAATTAAAGCCATTCAAAAAGAAGATCTCAAAAGTAAAGGGATTAAAGAAGACGAACTCCATCAGTATAATTTAGCTAATGATGATATTAGTTTATTTAATTGTTCACATCCGTTTGAAGGAATGTGTGTACATGATGACTGGAGTGGCTTATTAATGACATTATATAAAGGTGAAACAAGCACCTCTTATATTTATGAAATGATTTTAGATGCTACTTGGCAAAAAGGTACAACAAATGTTAATTTTGGTGATGCAATGGCTCTCCACTGGGGGGAGTATGGACAACCAGTTCCTAATTCACAAGAATTTATTTTCTTTGCGGCTTATAATGATCTGACACAAACAAGAGAATCATTTACCCCACGTGTCAATAATGGTAATGGCATTGGGCATACTTTCTTCTTGTTGCCAACTAATACTCAAAATGTAAGAGCCCAAGGTGGAGTTTTGTCACAAGATATTTATATTGCTAAAAGTTATAATCACGAACTTACAGTAACGGCAGAATATGTCCATCCATGGTTACCCGCTAATTTATCAGTTGGTGTTAATGTAGGAGGGATAGATATTTCTTGGAATGTAAGTGAATTTTTTGGAGATACATGGAGTTGGCAAGTTAGCCTTATTCCACAACGACCAATGATGCAAAGAGAAGAATTAAATGTTGAAAATGAATTAAAAAATTAATAAATTAGAAAATTAATTATAGGATAATAGTTATAACTAATCATACAATCTCTGAGATTCTCAACTATGAACCTAAATTCGAAAAAAAAAAATCTATAGAGATTTTTCAAAATTAAGAATCTTGGGCTTTTAAACTGATGAAATTAAAATTATTCGTGTACCTCCTAGTCAGGTGAACCAATACTCAAGACATTCCACCTTAATGAGCTCCTACAAAAACATAGAGGATGAGCGCTTTCGTCAAGGTCTGAAGGCTTCCTTTGGAAGAGGGAAGTCTTTAGATTTTTTTTAGGTAAAAGAAGATAAATAGTCATAAAAAATGTCGTAACTAAAATAAAGTAAATTGAGGTAATTTTCCACAATCCAGTGATTGATAAAGAATTACTTTGCGTAAAGGGTCAATAGTTGCTATTAAATTGAGCTTCCTAGTTTTATAGTTGAAATATAATTAATGTTCCTTTTTTTCTTTTACGAAAAATTGATGTAGTATGGGCTTCGCGCATATTAGGATTATAAAAACAATTAAAAATCCGAATCCATCAAAATTATATTGTACACTCAAAATTAATAAAATAATTAGTAACGTGGCTATTATAATGTTTAATTTCCAGCTATTGTTAATAAAAACCCCTCCTTTATCTTCAATAAAATGCTTTGTATTTTCATTTTACCCTAAATATTTAGAATTTAGGGTCTTAATTTTGACTGTAATAACTCTACAAGGAATGTATAACAGACTTTGAGTACAGAAGAGTCAATTATTCCAACTATCACCATATAAAAATCATCTTCCCAATAAATCACTTTTATTTCCAGATTGTCCTTCAAGCGGTCATAAGCAATCAAGTCAATTAAAAAGCCAACATTCTTATTTTTTTAATAATGTTGGCTGCTTTTTGTTTCATAATATTTACTATGTTTGAGTTGTAAAGTATTTACAGAATCTTCATTGCATGTTCTCCTGTTTACTTGATCTCATAGGGGGTATGTAATTTATTTCAACTAATTTAAATGGGCTATTTTCAAACCTTTTTTGATATTGTGCTACATACATGATGTCTTCTTTTAGTAAATTCCAAGTGCTTTTATCTTTAATATAAATATCAAATTCTTCAATATTAGATTCAGAAAGGTGCGGATTTACAGCAGTTATATACAGTTCACCCTCTTCATTTTTATTTTTTTCTATAATCGTTATGTAGGAACCTACATTAGTTTTGTATGCAAAGAGCCCAAAAACAGTAATTAATATAATGATGACAAGAATGGTAATTCCCCATATTTTTAATTTCATAGAAATTCAAACCTTTCTTTTATTTTTCATTTCAAAAATTGCTCACTAAAAGTCAATTAGCGGAGGAAGATAAGAGTGAAAATGCAGCATAATGTATATGCAAGGCAGCAAGCTTTTTAAAATTTTATGTATTGAGGAGATAATCAATAATTAACATTAATAAAAAAATAAAGCAAAATAGGAAATTGTAGTTATTTTGAGTTTTTCTGCGGAATTCTAAGATGTAAATATGTGAGATTACTCTTGAGAAAATTTTAGTTTAGTATAAATTAATAGGTAGCTATTTGAGATTTATCATAGATTAATAATCTATGTAAAAATGACAATGTGAAATATTTAAAGAATGGAGAAAATTATGGGGAGGAAATATAGAAAGTTATTTTTATTATTAATTGTTTTTTTAATCCTAGCTATAACTATTTTTCTTTATTTTAGATTATCTATGAAAATTTTTGGCGTTATTGAAGTTGTAAATCTTGAAAGTAATGAGCAAGGTTATGAAATCACTTTTTGGATAGAAGATTTGAATGAAGAAAAAATAGTGAAAATGAAACCTAATGATGAATTAATTTATTATGATGAGAATTTATCCGCTAGTACAGTAGAAATTAAAGACATCTGGAAGTGGATTGGTATAGGTGAATATTTTGTATTGTTAGATGTGAAAAAGTTTACAAGCGATTATGAATTGCTTGAATTGTATGAGGATTAATTTAAGGGGGGTAGGTAGTAGAATATTAGATATAATTATTTTAATAAGAGGGGGATACATATGAAAAATATATTTCAAAGAATTCAAACATCCGGTGTACCTCCTAAACAGGTGAACAAATACTCAAGACACTCCACTTTAATGAGCTCCTACAAAAACATAGAGGATGTGCGCTTTCGTCACTATATATAAAAAGAAAAAGGCGATGTGTACCACGCCATGAAATCCTTTTCAGATGGAAACAGAAAAAATATAAGTTTGTTTCTTTAAGGAAAGAAAAAGGTCAGAAGGCTTCCTTTGTAAGAGGGAAGTCTTTTGACCGTAATATTGTAAGTTCTCAAGAAATTAAACACTGAAATAATTACAGATAGAAAAAATTCGATTTGATAAAAGTTTGAGCATTGTATGAATTTTTTTCAACTAAAGTACTATTCCCAATTAATTGACCTTCATAAAACGGGTTACCCTTAAAAACATCATTTCCTTAGTTCGTTGTAGTTAGCATTTCTTATTTTTTAATGTACCTTATTTATTTGATGCAAAGATTATTTTAGAAGTCATATTACTGCCTCTTTCTATTTCATCTTGCTCATAATAATTCTTAATTACCAAATACCTTCCAGACGCTTTTTAATAAACAACATAAAGATGTACTTAAATTCATTCGTAACTTGAATTGTTCCGCTGAATTTAATGAGCGCAATTTTGCGCCTATCTCCTATATAGACAGTCTCTCTATCGTAAAAAAGAAAAATACCTCATTACGCAAGATGGATTTTCTTTTCTGGTGATGGGTTACACGGGGAAGGAAGCGTCAAGGTTTAAAGAGCAATATATTAATGAATTCAATCGAATGAAAAATCATATTTCGCAAACAAGTAAAGATTTGGATTCATACATGATTGAGGACCCCGTAGAACGTGCGAAACGTTGGATTGAAGAACAGCAACAAATTCAGATGTTAGAACAACGAGCAGCACTGTACGAAGAAAAAGCCCATTATGTGGATGAGATTCTTAAATCACAAAATGTTCTGACTATAACGCAAATAGCCAAAGATTATGGCATGTCAGGAATGGCTCTTAACAGAATCTTAAAAGAAGAAGGGGTTCAGTATAAGTTGAGAGGTCAATGGTTGCTTAAATCAGCCTAACACGATAAAGAATATACCAAATCGTATACAGTCGATATTAAACGTTCGGACGGCACGCCAGATGTCGCCATGAATACGCACTGGACACAAGCGGGGAGATTGTTTATTCATGAGGTATTAGTAAATAGAGGGCACATTGCCTTAGTTGATAAAGAAATGAAGCAAGTATTTCATTGTTGAGTAAGTTACTTAAATAATTCATAAAAACCCATGTTCATGGGATAAGCCCAAATGTAAAGTCCAAGTAAAATGACGAAACCAATTACAGTATTGAATAGTTTCTTTGGGAAAGCCTGAACATGGGGAGACTAAGGTAGTTACTCATCAGGGAAAATTAAGAGGTTAAAGTTTGATGAAGGTGAAGATTTTTAACTTTAAAAAAAATATAATTTTATCACTTTTTCTTTAAATATTATTTGTAGTAGTATAAGATGTTATTAGATTATAAATATAGGGAAGAGGGATAAAATGAAGCAGTATCGTTTTAGTAATGACATGAATCAAAAGATTGTTGATGGAATTCTTCAAGGATATAAGAATTATGTTGATGAAAGAGAAGAAAAAAGAAAATCAATGAAGATTAGCTCTGCTTATGCATGGGTAAAAGGAAATCATATTGACGATCAAACTGCTTCACTGTGTAAAGAAATTGGAGTGGAGTATAAAAATGCAACGGCAGGTTATACTTGGGGATATTTACAGCTTGTATCTAAAGACACAAGAAAAATGTTTATCTTAAAAAATGCTAGATATTTTAACAAAGATAATTTCCCAGGTGGAACAGGTGTAAATGGAAAAAAGAATAAAGAAAAGAAAAAAGATAATTATCTGAAGAATTTATCAAAAATCAACCAAGATGTTGATTTTCCGAAAGAAAAAAATTTATTAACTGATGATAATCCTACATTTTTACGGTTATTTGATGACAATACTTTGAAATCTTTAGAGAAGAGTGATGTGAATAAACTTCAAAAAGATTTTGATAATTTTTATATAGTTACATATGGGCTCGATGAAGGTAATATGATTTCAAATATTAAGGTATGGATGCCAAATCCAAACAATGATGTTGCGTATGAAGTTGATGACCTAACATCTCTTATTAGTACAAGTTCTATTGATATTACTGATATAGATACAAGTGTTTTAGAAAATGATTTAATGGACGATGATTACACTTATAACACCGCTTTTGATTATGATATTGAACTTGATGAATTGGATGATGATAAAAAAGACGAAAGTGGTAAATAAGAGCGTATTTGATGGGAGGTAGATTTGATGTTTGTTGGTAAAAGTTTAACCAACATTCGAATTCTCCATGGCTATACACGCAAAGAGCTAGCAGAATTGCTTAATATTTCAGAGCAATCTATTTGGCAATATGAAAATGGATATATGTCTCCTAAATTAGAAGTCGTTAATCAATTAAAAAGTATTTTTAATGTGAAAAGTAAGTACTTTTATTCAAAAGATTTACTTGAGAAACATTTAATAAATGATATAAATTCTACTCATATTGCTTATAGAGCAACTACGATAAACAGTATTCATAAAACGCAATGTGAAGCAAAGCATGTTGATTTTATTAATTCTTTTATGAGTATGGTCGAAAATAAAATATCGTACCCTGAAAATGAAATTTTAGTTCTAAGAAAAAAGGCCATTGAAATTTTGAATGTGAATAGTGAGTCCAGGTTAGAGAAAATAAAACTGATTGCGAAGCACACTAGAAAGTTTCTCGAATTAAATACATCAGGAAACCAAAATTTACTATTCCTTTTAGAGAAAAAAGGTGTATTTATATTCGAAAAAGCAATTGGAGAGAAAATAGATGCTTATAGTGTATGGACCGAAGAAGATAGACCGTTTATTATACTTGGTAACCTAAAAAAATCCGCTGTGAGAAGGAATTTTGACCTTGCTCATGAGCTCGGACATCTTTTAATACACTATAAAGTTGAATTTTCCTCGTTAGACAAAAAAGCTCATAAAGAATTTGAAAAAGAGGCAGATACATTTGCAGCTGAATTATTATTACCAGAAGAGGAGTTTAAGAAAGATTTTTTAACAATTCATAAAAATTCTAATCCGGATGCTTATATTGACATGAAGAAAAAGTGGATGGTATCTATAGCAGCTATTGGTTATCGTGCACAGGCTTTAAAATTGTTAGATTATCAAAAGTACAGATACTTTAACATTTTAATTGTAAAAAAAGGTTATAAAGTAAATGAACCATTAGATGATGAACTAAAAATCCCTAGACCTGGAAAAGTAAGGAGTATTCTACAACTTCTTTTTGAGAATAACGTAATAAATATGAATGAATTGGTTGATGCTCTTAAGGTAGATATAGAGTTTTTTGTTAAGTTATTAGGAATTCCAACGTCTTTCTTTGCAAAATATCAGGACAACAATATTAACCAATTTAATGTAAGGGATTTAAATATAAAAGCTAAATAGTTCTACCAGCCATCTGGAGGACACTGAACTATTACGGACAAGAGCCGTGTTCTGTCAGTGTCCTCTTTTTATGTGAAAATTGATTTTTTAATCAAATTATTAAAATAATAATGTCGGTGCATGGAGAGGGAAATTTAAATGAATAATGCTATGTTTCATTATAAAGATTTATTAATAGAGATATTTATTCTGGAATTGTTTTTAAAAAGTTATGAGGAAGAATACAAGAACATTTATAATAATTCGATTGAAGTAAAGCTAAAAAGAATAGCTACAACTTATTACAGAAAAGAAAGAATAACTGGGGGACTAACTCAGATACCCTTCTATGATGCAATAGTTAAGGCTGATGAAGTGTCTATTAAATAACAAGATATATATGGGAAGCTATGAAAAAAGTATAGATTAAGAGAAGAGATTTAGGAGAGCTTGAAGTCGTTAGAATGTATGAGCAATATGAGCGTAGAGTATTTTATAAAAGTGGATAGAGAATAAACCACTTCCCAAATAGCGTATTTATTAAATTTTATCCTTAACTTCATAAAGGGGGATAATGCGAGGGTTGGACAATATAAGAGGTAAATTATATAGATTATTAAGATTAGAAAAGAAGGGTTGTTATTATGTACAACCCTGTTGCATAAAATTTCTAATTTTTTTCTGGTAATTTATCAAACTCAAATATATCACCATTATTGATAGAGACATTATAAGAATTATCAGGAGTATCTTTTAAAGAAATAATTGCACCGTAAGCCTTCGACCTTTGCTCTTTTATATTAAAATATCCCTTAATCAAGTTGATATCAGAAGGTTCATATCCCTTTTCCAACACCAATTGATAAGCTTCATCTTCTGCTGCCGCAATTTTTTTTGGATTACCATAAAAAAATAAAACATATGAACTATAAAGAGAAAAAGGAAGTGTAATGGCTAGGACTATTATTAGTGACTTTTTACCAAAATTAAACTTTTTTATATTTTTTTTCATATTATTCCACCTTTTTAAGTTATTATATGTAATAATAATATACATAAATATGGTCGACAAGTAAATAAAAGGAGATTGATAATATGAAATTTTTAAAAATTCCCATTATTTTTTTTAGTTTAATTATTGCATTATTTCTTTTTGCAGGCTCAAGTCTTGCCTATGATTATCCAAATGGTACTAAAGCTAGAACGGGAGATATATTAGTAACTAATGAAACATCTAGTAAAGGGCTTACAGGGCATGTTGCAATTGCCATAAATGCAGATCAATACATTGATACAAGAGGGCCTGGAGATACACCAACTATTAGGCAATTATCTGATTGGTTTAAAAGGTATACAAATACAAAAGTAGTTCGGCCAAACGACCAAGCGGCTGCAAGGTCCGCAGGCCAATATGCAGCTACATACCATAATTCGGGTATACCATATAAAGTAAATTTTGAACTATTAGATAATTCATATATTTATTGTTCGAAATTGGTTTGGCAAGCTTATGCTTTTACTGGAAATGTTTTAACAACAGGGATTGAAATGGCTATGGACGGAAGAATCAATATGTATGCTCCATACAATTTCCTACATAAAAAAAATTACGCTAATGGAGGACAAGCTAAATTAGTATACTCTAAAGGTATGATTACTATAGGAGATTTACCAAAAAAATAGTTTGAAATTAAATCTTGTCGACCTATTTAAATAAACAAAACATACCTTAAATTGATTAATTTATTACTTACTCTGAACAAACATTCTTATTGAAAAATCGTGATATACTGTTAGTAAAGGTATTTATCAAAAAGTTTCACTTACCTACAGGGGGTAAATTGTAAGGGTATTGTTTCTACATCTCCATCGTGAGTATGTGTGACTTACAGATTTTATAGGGAGAACAATAAATTGCTAGTGATAATATATTCGAAATCCTAATGGGGCGGCTCTTATTATGGGATTGAAAGAAAGCCAACATCCTCATTTTTAAAAATGAGGATGTTGGCTTATTGTTTCATTATACGTTTTATGTTTGTTTGAACTGTCATTGAATATTTTCCTGTTTATTTGATTTCATAGTGGATATTTAATTTATTTCAACTAATTTAAATGGGCTATTTTCAAACCTTTTTTGATATTCTGCTACATACATGATGTCTTCTTATAGTAAATTCCAAGTGCTTTTATCTTTAATATAAATATCAAATTCTTCAATATAAGATTCAGAAAGGTGCGGATTTACAACGGTTATATATAGTTCACCCTCTTCATTTTTTTTTTTTTTTTTTTCTATAATCGTTATGTAGGAACCTACATTAGTTTTGTATGCAAAGAGCCCAAAAACAGTAATTAATATAATGATGACAAGAATGGCAATTCCCCATATTTTTAGCTTCATAGAAATTCAAACCTTTCTTTTATTTTTCATTTTAAAAAAATTTCTCCGTACCTGAAGCCCCGGCCATAACAGTGAGCGAGGTTCATGAAACATCGATTGAGTTCACATGGAATGATTTAACACATGCAACTTCTTACCAATTATTGCGAGATGGAGAAGAGATTTTATCAAGGAAGCGACACAACATATGAAGATACTGAATTAACACCGAATACAGGATATGCGTATACGTTAGTTGCGATCAATAATAGAGTAAGTAGTGAAGAAACTACTGTTACAATCGAGACACTGCTGATTTAAGAGCCAGTAGAAGAAGAAGAGTCATTGGTAAAACAACCTATTCATTCAGAACAAGTAAGTAATAATCCGAAGGAAAAGCAAGAGACCATATCAAGTGAGAAAAATGAACTTCCAAGTACATCTACGTCATCATACAATTTGATGTTGCTTGGTTCAATCCTAGTTATTTTGGGAGTAGGCTTATATTCTTATAGAAGAAGAGCTCTTAAACTATAATTAAAACTTACATTAAAATCCTGTGATTGCAGGATTTTATTTTTATTCTATCACTTTGGAAAGTTAGCTAATAAATAAAGATGGTTCAAATTCCTTTTTTCGAAGATTATTCTGAATAAATTCTTGTTTAAAAGCAAGTCTAGCAATTTTCATTTGCTTGAGATGAAGAGCGGAATAAACTCTGTAACCATTTGGTTTTCTTGGTACAGGAGAAATATACTGCCATTCCTCATACAGTCGTACTGTATTTGGGTGTACTTGAGATAATTCAGCAATTTCACTAGTTCTCATAAAAAAAGCCACCTTATTAAGTGATGATTAGTAGTTTATGAATCAAAATGGGGGTGCTGGTAAACACCCCGTTTTATAATAAGTTTTTAGAAATAAACTTATTCTACATTTCTCTCATCTTTATTTATAATAAATTGATAGTGCCCTGAACCAATTTGAAAATGTGCACCTTCAGAGTCAGCCCCACTTATCAGTGATATATCTTCTCTCTTCAAAATTGGTATGTTCGATTCAATTATAATATCGTGCTTAAATTCAGGTAATATTATACTTGCTTTACAGTTAGGAGGTAAAAAAATTGAAAGTTGATATTGAGATTTCACTCTCTTCCATTTAACATTTATTTTGCCTGCAGGGATAATATGAGATGCTTCTACCCAATCTACTTGCTCAGCGAAAAAGGGTTGGATAGTAATATCGTCTCCGAATCTAGAGGTGCTATCATACGTTCGTTGAATTCCAGCCAAATGACGATAAAACCATTCTTCTACATGCCCCAGCATAAAGTGATTCTGAGATTTACCAAAAGTAGGACCATCCCAATGTTCAGTTAAGGTAGTGGCTCCTTGTTTAAGTTGATAAATATAGCTAGGTGAATCTTCTTGATCTAACATATTTGCAATTAATTTAGAATGTCCACTCTCGGCAATTGTTTTTAATGTATATCTAAGGCCAACATCCCCACTAGTAGTGTGAAAATCTTTTTCTGTAAAATCATTAACAAGATTATTTAATACAGCTTCTCTATCTTCTTTCCTTATTAAACCAACAGCTAATGGAGTTGCTAATGAGGTCTGACTACCTGAACCTATCTGCTTACTTTTAGGGTTAAAATACTCCCTATAAAACGCTTCACGAATTTCTTCTGCTAGATGACTATAGAATGTAAATTCCTTTTTGATATTTAATATTTTTGAGACCTCTGCTAGTATGACTGTATCATAATAATACATACAGGTGGCTGTTATAGGAATTGGTGTATTTTGAGGTAGAGGAGGGTTTGGTCCTACATCATGCCAATCACCTAATCCGTGCGATAGTATATGATCCTCTGCTTTAGTCATTAAATATGCATGATATTTTGTCATTAGAGGATAATATCTCTCTAACAGTGATTTATCTTGGTACCAGTGATATAAATACCAAGGTAATATTACCGAAGTAGACCCCCACTCTGGTGAATCTCTAAATCCCCCTTCAAACACTGCAAATTCAGGAGCTATATCAGGTACAAGGCCATCAGAAAGTTGAGCTTCCTCTATATCGTTTAACGTTTTTATCATTAAAAGTTGTAAATCTGCATTATATAAAAGCGATGGTCCCATTAAATGAAGCTGCTCTAACCAGCCTAGTTTTTCGCGTTGGGGGCAATCAGTAATGACACTTTTAATATTACTAATCATAGCCCAATTTATAATCTCATGTATGCGATTCCAATTAGGGTTAGAGCATTTAAAAGAACCTGATTGTTCTATGTTGGGATAAATTACTTCTCCTTTTATGTCATAAAGTTCGGGTAGGTTGTTTTCTGAGATAGATTTTGATTGTCCTTTTGGAACTGCTCCTTTAATTAAGAGATAACGAAAACCGGTATAACTAAATCGAGGATGCCAATTCTCTAAATCTTCTCCTCTACAAGTATAAGAGTATAACTGCACAGTACCCGGTTTTTGTTGTAGTTCTTGCCTTATTCCAGTTTTTCTATCAAATAATTCACCAGGTATAAATTTTATTTCACTACCTCTTGTTCCTTGAATGCTTATGTTCATCCAACCTGAAAAATTTTGCCCAAAATCAGCAACATACACTCCATCTTCTAACATTATCCATTTTTTAACATTTAGTATTCTTTGAATTTTGTTACCAAAAATGTTTTCAGCTTTTAATACTCCTTCAGGAGCTTTAGTCAAAGATGCTCTAGTCCATAAATCGTTTTCTTTATAGTGCGGAAGATCCCAACCATCAAACTCTTTTCTGGCATCATAATCTTCTCCTCCGTACAAGCAAGAGAATTCTATTGGTCCAGGAGCTGTTAACCAGCTTTCATCACTTATAATCATTTCACTCGTTCCATCAGAATAGGTGATATGAAGCTGTACTAGAAGTTTAGGATCATCTTGTTTAATAGTTCGAACTTTTGCATTACGCTGAGTACCTTGTTTCATATAACGCCCATCTATTTCATTTAAATTATAAAAACCGTTTCCAAGCATTACACCAATTGTATTATCTGAGTTGGAAAGGTGGTGTGTTATATCGAATACTTTGTATAGGCATGTTTTATCATAATTTGTCCAGCCTGGTTCTAAAATCTCTTCACCGACTTTATTTCCATTAAGCCGAAGTTCAAAATGACCAAGGCCTGTAATATAAATAGTAGCTTTTTGTATTGATTTAGTTAATTTAAATGAATGTTTGTATAGTGGACATGGGATAATATCAGAATATTTACTAGGCCAAGTATTTTTTTCTTTAGAGGTAATACCTATCCATTTTGCTTTCCAGTCTTCCGGTGATAAGAAAGCGGTTTCGAACGCCGCAACTTCACTCTCGATTGTCTTATTTAGATTGGTCTGTATGATGACTTTCCAAAAGTAACTTTGACAAGAAACTAGTTTTTGTCCTTGAAAAGAAATGAGGTGTTGAGAATTTGATTTTACTACGCCGCTATCCCAAATAGTCCCCACATTGTCTTGTAACGATTTAGTATCTGAAGAAACTAGAATTTGATAAGATGTTTGTTGGATATTTCTCTTTGAACAAGAAGATATTTTCCAACTGAAAACAGGTATTTCCTCATCAATAGAAATTGGATTAATTTGTTGATTGGTCTGTAAGTTAAGAACTTTCATTTTGTTCCCCCTACTTTATATTATTTAAATTATCAGTCAGCTCACAATTTAACTTTGAACACATTACTATCAAATTTATGTAAATACAAGTATGATTCAATTAATAAATGATAGTATAACAATAAATGGCAGTCAACAGTAGGTTATTTATTCGTAAGGCGATGTGTACCACGCCATGGTCATATATGTTTCGATGTACTAAAAAGGAGATAACTTATACGTTATCTCCTTTTTAAAGTTGAAAATCGAACCTTAATTTGAATTGATTTGTAAGTGATAGGCTCATTAAAGAACTTCATTGCCTATTCTTATATTTTTGACGGTTTTTTTCTCTAATTTAAAGTCTGAGAAATACCTCTCTCCTCCATTACCAGTAGGAGCTTGAGCAACTAACCCTACTTTGATGGTTTCTGTAACTGGTAAATTAAAAACGCGCATCATCTCATAAATTTCTCCATCTAAAGAATAGTGGAAAGAAAATGATTGCCCCACTCTAACTACTTGTAGCCATACGGTATCCTTATCAATGTTATTATCATTAGCGTCATCCGTCATTTTATTTCTTACCACACTTACCACAGCATGTTTATTAAAATCGGTTTTTTCAAAACAGGCCTTTGCCCAACATTCTTCATTTTGATGAACCATAAGCGCTGAAGCATCGTATGTATCTTTAAAAGTAAGTGATACTTTAGCACTCATAACAAAATCACCTTCAACTTCTGTATAAAAGTAAGGCGCATTATTAAGACTCTGTGGTAGTTCGCCTGATTCAGAAGTCATTTCATTATCATAAGCAAAATCACTTTTCGGTGGAGCAATGATAATCATTTTATCATCTGTAAAAGTGTGTTTTCCTTCATTTAACCACTTAAACTGACTAAACATTTCATTATTCATCTTTAAAACTCCTTTATGATAAATTATATGTAGATGAATGAATTTCATAATTTGAACCCTTAGTTTCGTAAGGCTTTCAAGACACGAAAAAAGGAGTACCTCCCCAAAAGTCGAATTAGTAAGTTACCACACA
>NZ_LTAO01000021.1 GCF_001590785.1 Alkalihalobacillus trypoxylicola | reverse complement strand
AAAAACGATTAAACGGCCTTAGCCCTATGGAATATAGAGCTAAAGCCGCTTAAACATTTTTTATTATTTCCACTGTCTACTTGACAGGGGGCACTTCACTGCTAAGGAGGGCTCTTTTTTATCTTTTCAGGTTAATAAATTCTATCTACTAAATTTCTCCTTAAATTCAAGAGTAGATTTTGTCCCTCACGTAACTTTTGAAACACTATACAAATTAATCGATATAAAATACCCTACCTTAAGTATTGATAAAAAGGAAAAGATTCAAGAAATTATTCATGATTTAAATAAGAGTATACATTCCCATATTCAAAGATTTGCTTATAAACTTGAGCAACTAGTTCAATCTAAAATCTAATTTATAATTGTAAAACAATCTAATAGCAAGCTTTTTTTGTTCAGAGCCTTTTATCATAATATTTTGGGATACTTGCCAAACTCCATTTTGAACTTTTGTTATAATTTGATCCCCTTGTAGTTTCTCATTATTTTATCAATTTTGTTATTTCTGACACATTGTCAAGATAACCCAGAAGTTTTTTTAAGTGGTTGCATTCTTTATCGGCGACACCTAATCCACCCTTGTCGACTTTTTCTGCTTTTGTTTATAACTAGTTTAAGATCGTACTTTTCGACAAGTGTCTTTAAAGTAATGATGGTATATCTAATGGTATTCCAGTCACACCACTCATATCCTAACTATTCGATTATCCCGATAATTTGCTGAATAGCACACTAAAAAAGACCACCCATTATTGAGTAGCCTTTGTTAATGCATCTTAATATGTAATTCCTAACTTTTCTTCAATACTTAGAATTGGAAAGTAATCTCCATATTCATTACTTTCTTTTTCAGATCGATTCATACTAACTTCACCTACAGCAGGATAGTCAATAGTTAAAACATCCCAGCCGTCGTACTCTAATAAAAAGTCACCAGCTGCACTATAACCTGCAACTACTAAATCTTCTAGACTGAGCAAATCGTGTTCTTCTTGAGTAATTGTAACTTTAATCACTCCATCTTCAATTGAAAAATGAGATATTTCGTCTCCAGCACCCAAGACATTGTACTCGAAATCTCTCTTTAATTCTTCAATGTCTATTGTAGTAACATCATTGATATCTCGGTCAATACTTACACCTTCCTCAATATCCACTTCTAAACTGTCAACATCTTCTGATGTATCGATTTCTTGTACTTCTTCAATCGCATCTTCTACATTTTCTTCAGTGATCTCAATTTCTTCTTGATCAGATCCGTTTGCATTAGTCTCAGATTCCGATTCACCACATGCAACTAAAAATAATATACTCAATAAAGCTAATAGTGCCTTTTTCATTTTTTTTACTCTCCCTCACTCAATACTATTTAACTAGGAGTTTATCACTAAAAGATTAATTTTTCATCTATTACTTTTTCCTAAATCTCTTTTAAAATATAATCTCATCAACTTCTGATCGTTTCTTCACTTCCCTTCAACTTCTTACTATTTAGAACATAAAAAAACCGTCTCGATATTTGAGAAGGTCTACATAATAATCACTTTTCTGTCGGTACTCCATTCGTTAATCCTGATATCATAACTCTCACTACATCTTTACCACCATACAACTTTTTAATAATTTCATCGATAGTCATGATGGATAAATCCTTTAAAAACTCCGCTTCTGGTTGAGCAGAACTTACAATATTACGGTCAAAAGACTTCCCTCTTACAAAGGAAGCCTTTTGACCTTTTTCTTTTCTTAAAACACCTTATATTTTTTCTGTTTCCATCTTTTTGAAAAAGGATTTCATGGCGTGGTACACATCGCCTTTTTCTTTTAATACATAGTGACGGAAGCGCTCATCCTCTATGTTTTTGTAGGAGCTCATTAGTGTGGAGTGTCTTGAGTATTGATTCACCTCACCATAACCAAACATGCTGGATACTTCCATTAGCTGCTGAACGAGCTTTAAACAACGGGCGTTATCGGAGGTTAGATTATCGCCATCTGAAAAGTGAAAAGGATAAATATTAAAGCGTGTAGGGTCATATTTTTGGTCAATTAGCTCTAAAGCCTTTCGATAGGCAGATGAGCAAATCGTACCGCCGCTTTCTCCCTTTGAGAAAAAATCCTCTTCACTCACTACCCTTGCTTCGGTATGATGAGCAATGAATTCGATATCAACGGTTTCATACTTTGTTCTAAGGAACCTTGTCATCCAGAAGAAAAAGCTTCTTGCCATATATTTTTCCCAGCGTCCCATCGATCCGCTTGTGTCCATCATCGCTAAAACGACTGCTTTAGATTCGGGCTTTGTTATCTCAGTCCACGTTTTAAAACGTAAATCATCATTATTAATTGGGACAATTCCTGGTCTTCCTTCTAATGCATTTCTTTTGATGGCTGATAAAATCGTTCTTCTTTTATCGATATTTCCCATTAATCCTTTTTTTCGTATATCATGAAAGGCGATATCTTCGATGACAAATTCTGCATCTTCCTTCTTTTGTAAATTAGGTAGCTCTAATTCTTTAAAGAGCATCTCCTCTAGTTCCATGATTGATACCTCAGCCTCGAAGTAATCCTCACCAGCCTGATCTCCGGCTCCTTCACCTTTACCAGGCCCTTTTTGAGCATTCCCACTTGGATCTCTCGCTACCACATCTCCTACCTTACTTTTTCCATTTCCTTGACCGACATGCTTATTTTTATCATAATTATAACGAATTTTGTATTCATCAAGGGAACGAATCGGAATTCGAATCACTTCACGTCCATTAGACATGACGATATTTTCCTCACTCACTAAATCCGGTAAATTCTTCTTAATCGCTTCCTGCACTTTTTCTTGATGACGGCGCTGGTCTTGATAACCTTTACGATGGAGGGTCCAGTTCTCCTGAGATACAACAAAATTATGTTCATTTCCTTTTTTCATCATTTTCCCTCCTTGTAGATTTAGTTATATGGGGAACTTCCTAAATGAAAACTTCACTATTTATTCTTATGTTTCACATTTACATGATAGGTGCATATAATGATTTCGAGTCTGCTATGTCTACTAGTAAACCACCTTAAAAAAGGCTTACTCTATCCTATGCAATTCCAAGCGTTAGTTGCTAAAAAATTGCGACTATTTAAATCGTACAAGCTTATTAAAAAGAGCTAATATAGTTTATTCGTAAAGGAGTTCGCCTTATTTTAGCTTGTTAAAATTATTTTTATAGACACTCATAGAGTTCAGAATAAAAGATAAAAAAACACATACTCTTTAGTCAACATTTAAATCGACTGTAAAAGTACGTGTTTCTATCATGAGTTATCATGATTGATTTTTTATCTCATTTTATCTCATAATCCCAGCTTCTGTTATCGGCCAAAATCTCAAATCTACTTTCCCTACAATTTGATCCTGATTTACAGGCCCAATTCTGCGACTATCTGTGCTATTTGGACGGTTATCTCCGAGTACAAAAACATGATTTTCCGGAATAACGCCTTGATACATAAAATCATTAGTATAGGTTCGGCTAAATTCGTTTTTCCGCTCCTCTAAAAATGGTTCTTCGACCGGTTTTCCGTTCACAAAAAGGGTGTCATCCTTGTACATAATTTCTTCACCAGGTAAACCGATTACCCTTTTAATATAATCATCCTGTTCATTTGCATGAAAGACAATCATATCGAAGCGTTTAGGACTTAGAAAATCATAGCCTACTTTATTGACAATAAATCGTTCTCCATCATGAGCTGTTGGGAGCATTGATTCACCACGCACTTCGTAGCTTGTAAATAAAAACGTTCGAATAATAAAAACAATGATAATTGCTACAAAAATGGCTTTTCCCCATTCCAGCCAAGGATTTTCTTCACGATACATATCCGTCACCTTTTTTCTTTTTTACCTACTTCTATAATTTATCATCTTCCACCCTTGCACACAACCCTGCCTCTTCGTATTTGCCTTCTAAAAGTCTTAACTCTAAAATAGCCAATATTTATTTTAGGTGAATCCATTCCATCATGCATATCTTATAATGAAAACCGAACAATTTGGTTTTTGATTTTCACTTTAGGTAGATGCTTTCCCAAAGTGCTTGTCTTCGGTTAACTCTGACTACGCAAAACATCTTCAGAGTGGATCTTCAGACTGCGCTTATCCTTTGGGAGTCACTACCTACCATTACAATCAAAGAGTTGTTTCATGAACAGTCAGGACATTACTATAATAAAAGTTCGGTTTCATTCACTTATAGAGCCATTATGAAAAAATTCACTCCGGTAACATAAAAAAGACTCCTTCAAATGGTATCATCACACATTGATTTTGAAGGAGTGATTGTATTTATTATGATTAATGTTGCTTGTTATTTAACGATTTAATAAACTGCCTACATAGCGTAGGAGTTCGTTAGCCGAAACTGAGTTATAGCCATGCTCGTCAATCAGTCTTGCTATCACTTCGTTCATTTTCTTAAGCTGTGATTCGTCTGGTGTTTTAGTTGATGTCGTAATTTTGACAATATCCTTTAAATCAGCAAAAAGCTTTTTCTGAATGGCTTCGCGAAGGCGTTCATGAGAGTTGTAATCAAATTTCTTCCCTTTTCTAGCAAAAGCAGATATACGAATAAGAATCTCTTCTCGAAATGCTTTTTTGGCGTTTTCTGAAATACCTATCTGCTCCTCTATTGACCTCATTAGCTTTTCGTCAGGCGTCATTTCTTCCCCTGTTAGTGGGTCGCGTAATTTGTTTTTGTTACAATAAGCTTCTACATTGTCTAAGTAATTATCCATTAAAGTAACCGCAGATTCATCGAACGAATAAACAAACGCTTTTTGAACTTCGCTTTTCGCCAAAGCATCATATTCTTTTCTTGCAACCGCAATAAAATCGAGGTAGCGTTCACGCTCTTCCTTCGAAATCGAGGCGTGCTGATCAAGACCTTCTTTTATCGAACGTAAAACATCTAATGCATTAATGGATGTTAATTGCTTTCTAATAATAGCAGATGATATCCGATTAATGACATACCTTGGATCGATTCCACTCATACCTTCATCAGGATATTCTTCTTGTAGCTCCTGTAAATCCTGCTGATTAAACCCTTCGACACTTTCTCCGTCATAAAGGCGCATTTTTTTAACCAAATCGACTCCTTGCTTTTTAGGCTCCTTTAAGCGCGTCAGAATCGTAAAAATAGCTGCTATTTTCAATGCATGAGGAGCAATGTGGACATGTGATAAATCACTGTCTTCAATCATTTTTTTATAAATTCTTTCTTCTTCTTTCACTCTTAAATTATAAGGGATTTTCATCACAATAATTCGAGAATGAAGGGCTTCATTTTTCTTATTAGAAATAAAGGATTTATATTCTGATTCATTTGTATGAGCAACAATCAGTTCGTCTGCACTAATGAGAGCAAATCGACCCGCTTTGAAGTTACCCTCTTGTGTTAATGACAATAGGTGCCATAAAAACTTTTCATCGCATTTCAGCATTTCCTGAAATTCCATCATCCCTCTGTTTGCTTTATTTAATTCTCCATCAAAACGATAAGCTCTAGGGTCAGACTCAGAGCCATATTCGGCAATGGTAGAGAAATCAATGCTCCCTGTTAAATCTGCAATATCTTGCGACTTCGGATCAGATGGACTAAACGTTCCAATTCCTGCTCTTTTATCTTCCGAAAAAAAGATCCTTTCTACAACTACATCTTCAATTCGACCACCATACTCTTCCTCTAAGCGCATCATATTAAGAGGTGACAAATTCCCCTCGATTTTAATTCCATATTCATCCTGAAAATCAGTTCTTAAATGCTGTGGAATTAAATGAAGGGGATCTTCATGCATCGGACACCCTTTGATGGCATATACGGCTCCTCGTTCTGTTCTCGAATATTTTTCTAGACCTCTTTTTAACATCGTTACGAGCGTTGATTTCCCCCCACTAACTGGCCCCATCAGTAATAGAATTCTTTTTCTGACATCCAACCGCTTTGCTGCGGAGTGAAAATATTCTTCCACTAGACGCTCAATCGAATCCTCTAAACCGTATATTTGCTCTTTGAAAAAACGATAATGCTTCTTTCCATCCACTTCTTCTACTCCCGCATCATCAATCATATGATAGACACGGGAATGGGCCGTTTGTGCAACCCATGGCTTTTCCTTTAATAATTGTAAGTATTCAGCAAATGTCCCTTCCCACTTTAAACGTTCTTCCTCTTCCCTAAACAGCTCCACTTTTTTTAAGATATCCATTCGCGTACCTCCATCCTCTCAGGTCAAGTGCGAGATTATTTAAACTTATGCGAAGCTGATTATGAACATGCATCACAATTGAAAAAGAACGTTCATTTATCAAAACCTTTCATAAATTTATAATAAAAAATCCTACATCGCCCTATCCAAACTCATGCTACAATAGATAGAGGGATGATAGATTTTCCCTTATTATGTAAAATACTTGAAGTGAGGTTACATAGAATGAAAATTAGCACAGGCTGGTTTGTTATTATCGTTTTATTTGCAAGCCTATGTTATCTACTGATTGAAACAGCAAAGGAATTTAATGAAGTAAAACCAATAAATGCCGTCATTGAAGAAAGAGTGAACCTAACAGAAATAAAGCTATCACAAAATAGTTATATCTATGACCGTCACGACCAACTCATATCTGAATTCTCTCATGATGAAAATAGAATTTATTTACCTTTCGATCGAATTCCTTCCTCCTTTATATCTGCATTTGTAGCAACAGAGGATCATCGATTTTTTGATCACCAAGGCTATGATGTTCCGGGTATTGTAAGAGCAATTTCAATCAACTTAAGAAGCCAAGATATTGAAGAAGGAGCCAGTACTATCACTCAACAACTCGTTAGAAACCTCTATTTAACACATGAGGTAAGCTATGAGAGAAAGTTTAGCGAGCTACTTTATGCGTATGAACTAGAGAATACATATTCAAAGGAAGAAATCTTGGAATTATATTTAAATACGGTTTTTTTCCATAACAATATTTATGGTATTGAAGCAGCAAGCCAATACTATTTTCAGAAAACAAGTGAAGATCTTTCTATTGGAGAGGTTGCTTTTCTATCAGCAATTCCAAACAATCCTTCGCATTATAATCCATTAAAAAATAAAGACCAGACCGAATTAAGAAAGAACTGGATTTTAGAAAAGATGCTTGAGCATGAAGAAATCTCCAAGGATGAATATACTCAAGCACTAGAGGAAGAGATTGTCCTTCATGTTAAAGAAAGAAAGGATTTATATCCAGAATATGTCACATTTGTATATGATGAATTAAGAGCTTTAATATCGAAAAATGAAGGCTATGATAAGCTGTATAAAAATAATGAAGAAGAGGGAAACCAGGAGATAGCTGAACAGTTAAAAGTACGTTTTGATGAGGTTTTATCAAATGGTGTTGTCATTGAAACGGCACTAGATCCTACCTATCAAGAAAATGCTTTAAGTGTAATTAATCGTACGTTAGGAAACGGAGATATCCAAGGAGTCGGTGTCATTATTGACCATGATACTCATCAAATTATTTCTTTAACAGCTGGGCATAACTATAACAAGTTTGATTTCCACCGTGCTTATCAAAGCTATAGACATCCAGGTTCAGCCATTAAGTCCCTTCTTGTCTATGCACCTTATTTTGAAGAGAAAAATGTGGAAGTATATTCACAGGTAAATGCGAACAATGCTTGTTTTGGGAGCTATTGTCCTAAAAATTATGGTGGAGCTGAATATGGTCATGTCACGATTAATCAAGCCTTTCAACATTCGTACAATACGCCTGCTGTAAGGATTTTAAATGAAGTTGGATTAGAGACAGCTTTCTCCTATTTAGAACCCTTTCAATTTGAGAAGGTAACAGAAACGGACCAGCGCTTACCGACCGCTCTTGGTGGTTTCGAATATGGAATGTCGCCACTTGAAATGACCCTAGCCTATACAACCTTTGCAAATGACGGAAAATACACTCCTTCGCGAGCAATAGTATCCGTAAAAGACTTAGATGGAAATGTACTCTATGAGTGGAATGATAAAAGTGTGGAGGTTTGGAGTAAGGAAACCAATGATCACATGAGAGAATTACTTAGTAATGTCGTAGCAAATGGTACGGGTCGGCGAGCTCAATTTTCAAGCTCTTATATTGGAGGGAAAACGGGTACTTCTAATCAATACTTTGACTTATGGTTTATTGGTTTAACCGATGAATACACAGCAGGGGTCTGGGTCGGAAAGGATCAGTGGGAAAGTATACAGCATATGAATACCTCTTCCCCACATTTGACGATTTGGAGACAGATATTAAATCCTCCTAGCTAAGGCAAGCTAGCGATAAAACTATTGTATAGCTTAAAACATGCAAATAGGATTAATAAAATAAAAGTAGACCAGAAAATCACTTGAAAAAAGACCATACCACACATACCTAGGAAAGTTAAAGAACTACTAACGGTATAGATAAAGTAGGTAAAGTAAATAAAGCATGTGAACACAAATAGAAGTAGTAACCAAATCCAATTAAAGGTTAGAAAAAGAGAAAGTATTCCGGAAATTAAAAAAATCCAAGTACCGTAGCGAACCTTGATTAATTCCTTACCCTCCTCGTCTTTAGAAAAAAAGAGCATCGATAATTGGAAAACGGTATCAGCTATTAATTTCAATGCTGAAAAAATCATAAAAAAGAGGAAAACAAGTAAGAATAAAAGAGTTAACTTAATTCCATTTTCGGAAAAAAACTCACGCATTCCATCATAAAGACCGAATTCCACCAGCTGCTCTAAAATGTAGCCTTGTACAAATAAAGCGAATGATAAGCTAAATAACAATATAGAAATTAAAGGGAAATGACTAGTAATATAACGATTGGACACGAATAAATTCTCCCATCTTTCATACGAATACAATTGATTATTGCGGGAATAGTATATTTCAATTAAGTTCTAAATAAATTCAAGATTGGTACGTTTCTTTTTTTACGCAAATCCATTATAATAAAGCTTAGATACATTGAGATAAAGTGTGATGCTTCCGCTAACCTCTAAGTTGGCTAGAATCATTTACATAAGGGAGGTTTAACTTCATCATGGCAACATTACTTATTCTTGGGGTATGCCTCGTATTTTTAGTGGCTATCTTTACTGCGGGATACGAAGAAAATCCACATAAGAAATAAGCAAGGGCTCGTCTAGTCAAATCAATGACTAGACGAGTTTTTTATTGTAAACCTTCAAACCCTCTTTGACGAATCGCTTCATAAATAATTATAGCAGCTGTATTCGACACATTCAGAGAACGAATTTTATCCGTTTGCGGAATTCTAAAACAACGGTCTTTATGCTCGTTAATGATTTCCTGTGGAATGCCTGTCGTCTCTTTTCCAAAGACGAAGAAATGCTCTTTTGAATCATCACTATAATCAAAATCTGTATAATTTTTAGTACCAAACGTTTCAATAAAATAAAACTCATCATCAGGAAATTGGTTAAACAGTTCTTGAATTGAGTCATAATAATGTATTTTTACATCTGGCCAATAATCACAACCTGCCCTTTTTAACATCCGGTCTTCTGTCGAAAAGCCTAATGGTCTAATTAAATGTAAGGAAGTATTAGTCCCTACGCAGGTACGTGCAATATTCCCTGTATTTGCTGGAATTTCTGGCTGATATAGTACGATATGTAACCCCAAATCTTACACCTCTGTTTCTGCATTTTTTATCTCAATGTTATTATATCAAAAAAAAACAATCAGCGTCTGAATGTTGTTTAGGTCATTTTAACTTGCTTTTACTTTTCTTTAATTGGTCACAATATGAAAGAACTTATATTTAATGTCTGGTGTCCAGGCTGTAGAATCTTCATAAGTCCAGTAGCGCATTCGACTATTTGTCGTTTGTGCATTCACTAATGGCTCTCCATTTGCATCCTTTGCTACTACAATGGTCGTATGCTGCCATCGTCCATCTCCATCAAAATCATAGCATATGACATCTCCTGGAATCAGCTCGGATGCACTTTCTCTTTCCTCTCCTCTTAGACCAGATGTTGAACCACTTAAATACCATCTCATCGAGTGGGCCACAGACCAGCTATAGCTCCAATTATTATTTTGATACCACCAGCCCTTGGATCGATTAGGAAAACCTCTCATCGGTGCGTTTCCAGCTTTTAAACATTGAGAAATAAAATTCGTACAATTATCAGTGAATTTGTGATAATGAGGATTATAGTCATCCCACCACAGTTCTGCATATCTAACAGCTTCTAAACGATTGTATGAGGCTCCACTTACTCTTTCATTTGATATTTCCTTAGTACCATTTTGTTCTGCGGCATTTTTTACAATGGGAGGGTTCAAAACGTCTTCAACTAAATGTTTTTTTTCAAAAAGGGCCTTTCTTGTCTCCATTCTCTCTTGCACATAAAAGTGCTGATCCATTTTGATTAATTGTTCATAATGTAAAATATACCCAACCTCTGTTTGATGATCCCACTTCTTTTTAGACAGTATTCTTCCATGAACTTGTGAACGAACCAATTCTGCGCCTCTTCGTTTATAAGATTGCTTCATTCTTTTTAGGCATTCTTCTTCTTGTAGAGAAGAAAAGAAACGCTGATTTTTCACAAATCCTTCATTTCGTATTTCAATTAAATTTTTCAACTCTGACAACATAACTCCACCTACCTTTTATCCAACGATATGAAACAAAAAAGAAAAAGATGAATAAAAAGCAACGGAATAGTTAATTAACCTCTTTGAAACCATTATTTATTTTCAACTATTTGATCGGTCTGTTAACAAACTAAAAAAATAAAACTAGCAAGGGAGGGTGAGACAATACTCATGAATGAATGTTTTCACACATGTTAGGTGGCCAGCTGTTCGCTCCCCCAAGACAGTTCGCGTCTGGTTGGGAGCTGCCGAATGAACTTTTTTTTCGGCATGGCCACTTCCTCCCACTGGAGCCTCCGTTCCTTGTGTCCGCTAGCTTACGTCTTTCATAGAGAATCTCGTCGTTCAAAAAAACCTCCTTTCTTTCAAAAGAAGGAGGTTTCATCATTCGTTCTTTATGTTTGAATCCATTACACATCATTTTCAATTTTCTCTCACGTAATGATCTTAATACAGGTTTAGTCCCGGTCTCTAATTGATTGAGAAAAACAAACATTCTTACTTAAATAGCTTTTGTTTTTTTAAAAGTTCACAGCCTTACTTCATACATCTTTTTCATTCCAATTAGTTTCTCTGATTATTTCTGCCTCAGTAATAAAATAGGGAGACATAAAAGTTTCAACAAACAACCCACTATTTGTTGCTGACTCAATAGCGGATAAACAATTTGTATGAGAGCCGATATACATATAATAATCATAACCAAAATGGATGAAAAAATGCTTTTTACCATACAATTTACACCATATAAAGTTTCGTAAAACCATTTTGCATACTAGTCGAATTTCGTGTTTATTTAACATTACATCCTCTCTCAAATTTAACTGTTCAAATTCTTTTTCGTATAATGGGGAAGTCCTAGCTTCTTCTGTAAAATCACATTCTAATTGTAAGATTCTTAATGAATCTAATCTACTTTCCTCCATAAACTGAATAACGGAATGGATATAAGAGGCTTCAACATGAAGATATTGTTCTAAGGTGAATTCTTTTCCGTTAATATTTTTCCCTATTTCAGAAGGACATGTCCATTCCTCATCTAAAGTATAGTATCCATTTTCATCTCTAAAATCAGGATTGTATTTTGTGACTCTCCATTGATAATCTTTAAATTTTTCCAAATTTCTCCTCCTTCACCCACTGAAAAAAATAATGAATCCATTTCATCATTCCTACCTTTTAATGAAAATCGATCGATTAGGTGTTTGATTTCCACTTTAGGTAGATGCTTTCCCAAGGGCTTGTCCTCAGCTAACTCTAACTACGCTGGGCTTCGTCAGAGTGGATCTTCACACTGCGCTGATCCTTTGGGAGTCCCTACCTACCGTTTCAATCAACAAATTATTAACAAACATTTGTCTTTTAATAAAAACCAAGCGGTTAGGTGTTTGATTTCCACTTTAGGTAGATGCTTTCCCAAGGGCTTGTCTTCAGCTAACTCTGACTACGCTGGGTTTCGTCAGAGTGGATCTTCAAACGGCGCTCATCCTTTGGGAGTCACTACCTACCGTTACAATTAACGAGTGAATTCACTTATAGAGCAATTAAGAAATTGACTCAAATATATATAGTATAAATAACTTTTACGATTTCCAAAAGATGTTAATGAATCTCCTTTTAATCCTTGTTTATCAAAAGTATTAGGGAAACAATATTCCCATATTGAATTATATTCTTCGATTCCTTACACAACAAAAAGCGAACAGCTGTGCATTCACACTTCCGTTCACTTTTTTTAGCACTTCATTTAACCAAAGGTTATTTAGCTAATTCTCTCTGATTTTCTGGAAATAAGGATAGCGGCTCTTCAATAGGGAAATAACCCTCTAGCATCAGTAAGGTTTTCTTTTTGTCCAACCCTCCACCATATCCGACCATATTTCCATTACTACCTATGACACGGTGACAAGGAATGATAATCGGGATTGGATTTTTATTATTAGCTCCGCCTATTGCCCTCACCGCTTTAGGTGCACCTATTCTTTCAGCGACGGCTTTATAAGAAGAGGTTTTTCCATATTCAATTTCCTTTAAAGCAAGCCATACTTTTTGTTGAAAATTCGTACCGTATATATCTAATGGCACAGTAAATTCTTTTCGTTTACCTGCAAAGTATTCATTTAGTTGTTCTACAGCTATCTTCATCATTTCTTCATGTTCATTTTCGATGATATCCCCATGCAATCCAAGCTTTTTTAATTTAGCAAGAGTTGACATTTGATTTCTCTCAAAACGACCAAATTGAATATGACAAACACCATTTTTAGTAGCTAAGATAGTAAGAGGACCAAGGTGACTATCCATCTCCGTCATAAAAACATTTCCCTGCGTAGTCATGTTACCCCTTCTTTCTCTTTCATTATGACCCATTATAACTCAGTGACTAATTTTACTTAACAAATCTAAGCCTTTTTTTATCTCACCCAAAACTTCCTCTTCCTGCTCCTTTTTCAGTGCATCCATTAACCATTCTTTTGTATCTTCTCTACCTATCTTCCCAATTGCCCAAGCAGCACTCCCTCTAATAACTGGTCTGGGGTCTGATTCCATCAAAGATTTTAAATCATCTAATGCAGCTTCTTCCTTGAAATGAGCTAGTGCTAAAATGGCATTTCTTTGTATAGGTTTTTTTCCTCTCCATGAGCCAGATATATGTCCAAACTTCTCTTTAAATTCTCGATTACTTATCTTTAATAAAGGAATAAGTAATGGCTTTGCAATCTCAGGGTCTGGCTCTAACTCTTGATGATGATGTATATCAATTCCTTTATTTTTGGGACATACCTGCTGACATGTATCACAACCATACAAACGATTACCAATTTTTTTACGATATTGGTCTTCTATTAAACCTTTTGTTTGAGTAAGAAAAGAAATACATTTTTGTGCATTTAATTGTCCTCCCTGAACTAATGCACCGGTAGGACAAGCATCTATACATTTTGTACAGCTACCACATTGTTCGGTTAATGGTGTATCTGGTTCAATCGGCACAGAGGTAATTAAATTACCTAAATAGACATAACTACCAAATTCAGGTGTGATAATTGCGCAATTTTTCGCACTCCAGCCGATTCCTGCTCGTAAGGCAACAGCTCTATCTGATAAAGCTCCAGTATCAACCATTGATACCATTTCAGCATGAGGAATTTGTTTTTTTATAAACTCTTCTAGCTTACTTAAACGGTCTCTTAGAACTTGATGATAATCCATACCCCACGAAGCTCTACAAAAAACTCCTCTTCGTTCACCTTTTTTACTTTTTGGAGGGTTTTTCATTTTTGCAGGATAGGCAACCGCAATCGAAATAATCGATCTTGCCGATGATAATGTTAAAGTTGGATCCGTCCTTTTCTCTATGTCAGGCTCTTCAAATCCAGACTCATAACCCAGCTTCTTTTGTGTTAGTAACCTTTCTTTTAAAGATAAAAAAGGGTCAGCTGATGTGAAACCAATTTTATCTATCCCGATTGTTTTACTATATGCAATTAACTCTTCTTTAAATTGGGCATTTGTCACAAGCTCACCTTCTTTTTATTCCTAAATACCTACTTCTGTATTAGAACTTTTCTTTTTAAAGTAATTATTGCTATGATAAAAGAAATTCAGACACGGAGGCCACACTCAATGAAACCACCTTTATTAGAGCGAACCCTATTAAAAGCCATTCCTCAAATAAAAATTGGAATCATTACTTCTTATCATATCGTGATTGATGATTCACCTCAAATGTTAAGAGGAAGATTTCAATTTTTTCAAGAAGCATTACAGCTTGAATTAGCAGAAAAACCTTACGATACATTCCAAAAGATTGAAAACTGGAGAAGTATGTTAAAAGCTCTTCAGCTTTCTCCAAAAGAAAATCTCCCTTCTTCGGAATTGTTATTACAGCAAGTTCAAGCTGGAAGAAAATTAGAATCGATCCATTCAGCAAGTGATATCAACCGATTTCTATCTCTTCAATATCAAATTCCAATCGAGTTATATGACCTAGATCAATTGCACGGTGATATAACGATTCGACTTGGTTTAGAAACAGATACCATTATACATGAAGATAATCAAAAACTAGAAGTGAAAAACTTATTGCTGAGTTCAGATTCTAAAGGCCCTTTTGGAAGCCCTATTTTTCGTTATAATAGAGCAGAGGTTACGAAGGCTACAACCAATACTTTACAAATATTTTATTTAAATCCAGAACTTACCTTAGATGAAAGCCATCAACTTCTGCAAGCAGCCGATCGAATGTTCCATCAATTACATGGAGGTCAATCTAAAATCCATCTTTTACATGACTAAACTGCTTACTAATTCAAAAGTTTTTGTTTAAACCTTTTTTAATTTGGGAAAATAATAATGAAAATAAATTAAGGAGGACGATTTGAAATGAGTCATGAAAAAGTATCCACTATACTTAACAAACAAGTTGCAAACTGGAGTGTACTATTTACCAAATTACACAACTATCATTGGTATGTAAAAGGTCCTCAATTTTTTACACTTCATGAAAAATTTGAAGAATTATATAATGAAGCTGCAACTCATATTGATGAGCTTGCAGAACGATTATTAGCATTAAAAGGAAAGCCTTTAGCAACGATGAAAGAGCACCTAGAAGCAGCATCTGTAAAAGAAGGCAACTATAACTTAAACGCTGAAGACATGGTATCTAACCTTGTCGATGATTTTAACATATTAATTGAAGAGTTAAAAGAAGGCATGGATGCCGCTGAGGAATTAGGAGACGAAACAACGGCTGATATGCTGTTGGCTATTCACCAATCACTTGAAAAACACAATTGGATGCTCCGTTCGTTTTTGAAATAACAAAAGAAAGCTCAGCCATTAGGGAAACCTAAGGTTGAGCTTCACTTATTTTATAGCATCACATTAATCTCATTCTTTACTAATGGCTAATGACATGTATTTCACTTCTAAAAACTCTTCCATTCCTTGCTGGCCACCTTCTCGACCTAGTCCACTTTGCTTCATTCCGCCAAAAGGCGCTTGTGCGATAGAAGGAGCTCCATCATTCATTCCAATAATACCAAAATCTAATTGCTCACTAACTGAAATAGCACGGTTAATATCCTTTGTAAATACATAAGCAGCTAATCCATATATGGAATTATTGGCTCTTTCAATCACTTCCTTATCTGTTTTAAAGGAAGAAATCGGAGCAATCGGACCAAAGGTTTCTTCTTGCATACAAATCATTTCTTCGTTTACATGAGCAAGAACCGTTGGTTGGAAATATAGACCTTCCATTTCTTTCCCTCCGCAAATGAGCTCCGCTCCCTTTTCTAAAGCATCATCTAGCTGGCTTTGCACTTTTTGAACAGACTCTTCATCAATAAGCGGTCCAATATCTACTTCTTCTTCTAAACCATTCCCGACTTTAAGCTTTGATACCGCAAACTTTGCCTTTTCTACAAAATCATTAAATACCGTTTCATGAACATAAATTCGATTCGCACAAATACAAGTTTGACCAGCATTTCTAAATTTAGATAGAATAAATTGTTCACAAGCCAAATCTAAATCAGCATCATCCAAAACAATAAAAGGGGCATGACCTCCAAGCTCAAGCGATAATTTCTTAACCGTTTCAGCTGCTCCCTTCATCAAAATTTTACCGACTTCTGTAGAACCTGTAAAGGTCAATTTGCGCACTCGATCATCTTTTTGCCAAACAGCCGTTATGTTCTCAGCATCACCCGTAATGACATTGATAACTCCTTTTGGAATTCCGGCTTTTTCAGCTAATTCTATAAGCTTTAATGCCGTTAATGGTGTTTGTTCAGCAGGCTTTATAATAACCGTACATCCTACAGCTAACGCAGGGGCCACCTTTCTCGTAATCATAGCAGCTGGAAAATTCCATGGTGTTATAGCGGCAACTACACCAATTGGTTGTTTTTGTACAAAAATTCTTTTATTGCTAACAGAAGCAGGAATCGTTTCACCGTAAACTCTTTTTCCTTCTTCCGCATACCACTTAATAAAAGAATTAGCATAATTAATTTCGCCTCGAGCTTCTTTTAAAGGCTTACCTTGTTCTAGTGTCATGATTTTACCAAGCTCATATTCATTTTCTTCAATCAAATGGAACCATTTCATTAAAACATCACTGCGTTCATGAGCCGATAAATTACGCCACTCCGTTAATGCTTTGAAAGCAGCATCGACACAGCGTTTTGCTTCTAATTCACCACCAGCTGGAACTGTATCAATAACCTCACTCGTCGCAGGATTATATACATCGATTTGCTCTAGTTCTTCTCCACACCATTCACCATTAATATAAAACTTCACTAATCTTTCTCCTTTCATTACTCCACCAAAATAAACCTTCTATACAACATTAATATAATAGTTTACCTAATGGTCCGTCTTCATCCAATATGTCCTGTAAAAGATAAATAGAAATCGGAAAATAAGTGAGACCATAGACATATGCTTGCAAATCATAAAGCTGAAAATAAATAACTAACGTTTTATCAGCCACATAAAAAAACTGATTAGGATGGATACCTTTAAATTCATTTAGTAAATCCATTTTTCTCTCTTTAATTTGTAGATTAATCTGTTCATTTATTTTCTTTTGGTAAGGAGCGTCTTTCTTAAATAATTCTCTTAAAGTATATACCTTTCCTAATTCAACATCCATCGTTAAAGAGCGGACCATTGTTAAGCCATGCGCAGCTCCTTTACTATACGAGTAATGACTATTGGTCACACTAAATATATTTTGTTGATTGTTCTTAACATCAAAGCCTCCTGTAATTTCTAAATCTTTATTTTCTAAGTAACCTTGCTTGCGAATCATTCGATATACTTGAGTTTCAATTCGTTCATTTAATTGCTTTTCAATGGTTTTGTTCGTTAGACTAGTTAGCTGAGGGAAGTAAATGTCGATTCGCGGCTCCACAATATGCCTTGCTTTTATGGACACAGGTAATATGGATGTATTCATCAGATCATCCCCTTTCATTTTACAACGCTTATAGACTTCTGTTCATGTTTATGCTCAAAAATGATAAGTATTGAGTAAAATGAAAGAAAAATCCGATACAACCCTTCAATAGAAAAAAGAATGCAGAAGTTAAACCTCTCCATTCTTTTAAAACTTTTTTATTGTTTTAGAAATTTAATTTATGACCTTTGAAATCATAAAAAGTATGATTAGGATCGACTGCTTTTTTTCCTTTAATGCTTTTTAAAATTTCTGCTGCTACTTCATCAGGATTAAATTCAGCCTCTATCCCTCCCATGTCCGTTTTCATCCATCCTGGGTGAATCGATAAAACCTTTAAATGAGGAAATCCTATTCTTAGTTTTTCTGAAAACATATTTAATGCAGCCTTTGACATGCCATAAAAGTAATCTCCGCTATACGTATTCTCTACAGAACCTGCATCAGAAGATATATTAATAACACTACTTCCTTCTTTATTTAATAAAGGTAAAAAATGCTTCATAACTCTTACAGGTCCAAAAGTGTTAATTTCAAATGTTGCCATACCTTCGTCAAAGTTTAATTGCTCTAGCTCTTTTTCTCTTGATATTAATACACCCGCACTATTCACGATTGAATCAAGCTTTATTCCCCATTTATCAACCTCTTTTTTAGCTTCTTTCGTAGAGTGCTCATCCGTAACATCTAATATAAGCATTTTTACTTGCTCGGGATGTGAATCAATCACCTTTTTAATTTCCTTTAATTTTGAATGAGGAGAGCGAACGGAAGCAATCATAAAATGACCTTGTTCAATTCCTTGTTTAACCAAAGCTAAACCTAATCCACGATTCGCACCTGTTACTAGAATATTCATGATAATATTCCCTCCCAAAGTTCGTATGTTAATGATCTATTCCCTAAATTCTAATAACTAAATCTTTAACTAATTCGTGATTTATCGCCCTTTTTCCTGCCTAACCTCTTTATTGTTTAACGATTTTCTCATCCGTTCTTACAATCTATAAACTTATATATATAGTGGACGAAAATGGAGTGTAAAGCTAATAAAGAAATCTACATCTGTTTTCATAGAGAATGTACCCATTCAAAAGAACCCTCCATTTTAACAGTGATATGCTCCCCAATAGGTAGACAGATTAAAAAAATAAATCTGACTACCTACGGGGGAGTATTTTTTATGTCCAAACGATCCTATTCCGCAGAAGAAAAATATGAAAT
>NZ_LTAO01000020.1:12330-38107 GCF_001590785.1 Alkalihalobacillus trypoxylicola | reverse complement strand
ATCCTATATTTCTTGATATTCATTCTGTTTTCCATATTATCTAGTTTTGAGAGAATTCTCTCAACAATTGAAGTCTATTTGACAAAGAGAAGCAAGAAGCTTGAGGCAGCAACATGACCGAAAGAATGAAACGTATCCACATACGTGACAGGACGGAGGAAATGCAGCTAACAAAGAGATTCGCCGCTGATCTGAGTTCAAACATTTGGCAAAGAGAAGCAAGTCATCCGAGGCAACCATCGACTGAAAGTATGGAGCGTATTTTTATACGTGACATGATGGAAGGAGAGCCGTTAACGAAGAAGGACGTCGCTTATCTGCAGTCAAAAAATAGTCTGGTGGCGATAGCGAAGAGGTCACACCCGTTCCCATGCCGAACACGGCCGTTAAGCTCTTCAGCGCCAATGGTAGTTGGGGGCTTCCCCCGAAGAGGTCACACCCGTTCCCATGCCGAACACGGCCGTTAAGCTCTTCAGCGCCAATGGTAGTTGGGGGCTTCCCCCTGCAAGAGTAGGACGTTGCCAGGCAAAATAATGATGTTCCACAGTAGCTCAGTGGTAGAGCAATCGGCTGTTAACCGATCGGTCGTAGGTTCGAGTCCTACCTGTGGAGCCATTTTTTTGTATAAAAAATTAAAATTATGCTTCCATAGCTCAGCAGGTAGAGCGCTTCCATGGTAAGGAAGAGGTCAGCGGTTCGAGCCCGCTTGGAAGCTTCATAGATTATAAGTTAAAACCCTTGTTATACAAGGGTTTATTTATTTTATTATTATATGAAGTATAAATTAAGAGAAGAGATATTCGAAAAAAATACCGCCCGTATGATTCTTAGTCATAAGAGCGGTATTTTTATGTTCTTTTGTGAAATCCGTTCGCAAAATATATGTAAAGAATACCTACAGGTGCAATGAGTGGCGTGAAAAAGTATAGAGCAAATATTTTCACTACTTTCCATAATAACATGAAAGGTAGTGGAAGCATGATAATATGATCGCCCATAATTGTGGATATAAAGTCATCCCATACAATAGATGCAAAAGGAAAAAGAAAGCCACAAAAAATTAAGTAGAGATACATGAAAACTGGGGTTACTGACTGCAGACTTATATAAAGGAAAGTTATGGACAGAACAGCACTAAAAAAATATGACTTAAATAGATATTGTGGATTTACACCACTAAATAATTTTTGAATAAAGTTAACCAATGCAAAACCCCTCCTTATTAACTAGGTATATATAAATATATCTTTGTGAATTAGCAAATGTAAATATTTTTTCTAAAGTTAATTGGTATAAATCGGTATTATGTTGAACATCCAAAAAATTTCATACTTTGTTTTGTGTAATCGTCTAAGTAAAGTTAAAATAAAAACCTCAAAAGAGGATTTATAAAAAATGAGTCTGATTGCAAAATTAGAAATCTATCAATAGATGGTTTACTAAATTTGTCTTAGGATTAACTAACAACATAACCTCATTACATTTCCCAACAAAATAACGGATTGATTTAAGTTCTTTTGTCATTTTGTTAATATGCCAATTAACAGGATTAATAGATTTCACATTCTTCGATTCCATAAAATTAAAAACTTCATCGAATTCATAATTAAAATAAGGTGTTATTTTTTCTTTGTCAATTAAATAAATATCTAATGGTCCATCTTGTTGATATGATGCAAATTCTCCAGAGAGTTTAGGTCCAAATAATTCTTGAGTAATAATATTTAGTTTACCGTGATTAATGTGCTCTACATACTCATGATGTAGGTTTGATAACATTATTTGAAAAGGAGTTGAGTTAGTTGATACTATTTTACCTTCAGAAAATAAAGGAGCAATCTCATTCAAAATTTGATTGAAATCTACTTCACTTTTAATATCTAAATAAGCCATTAATTTAACATGTTCTTCATAATAATTCAATATAATAAATTCTTTTAAAGGGTTAATATTGAAGTTTTTCTTGTTTAAACTAACCGTTTCAATGGAGAAATCTAATCCCACTTTATTTTCCTGATCTGCAAAAGAGCCCAGGTGGTTTCTTTTAATTAACCAATCCATATAATCACTCCAATTATCCTTATTGAAAGCGGCGAAAAATATTGTTAAAACAGTGTATTATTTAATTTGATAGAAAAAGCATCAATATCATTCTGCTCACCTTAAACACTATTTTAATCGAAAAAAGCTCTTCAAAATGGAGAGCTTTTAAATGAGTGTTAGCTTATATTTATTATCTGTCCTTAATAATCTCTAAACGTAGTATGCTTAACTTTCCATTTTTCGAGAGCTATGAATAACCAAAAGCTATAAATTCCTAAAGTAACAACGGTCAATAATAGCCATTTAATCCAGCTTCCGAATAAACCGATAGCCGTTCCGTTAAATTGTAATCTTCGACCCTCAATAACAGTGTGGTTTATTTTCCAACCATAGACCATCGTTAAAGACCAAGGATAAAGAATACCAAGAGAGAAAACCGTAATCAAAGTACCTAAAATTCTCCACCCAATATATTGAAACAATCCGCCATCAAAATAAGAGCGATTCTCATAGCTAGCTGTTACATTTATATTATGCTCCATTACAGTTCGTTCCATCATTTCCTCCAAAATGAATTTGACATAGTTTAAGAATAAAACTTTATACCTAGTAAGTCTAGTGTTTTTAGGATGAAATCTTAACATTTCGATATTATTTTCCTTCAATCGTTACATTTTTCCTATTTGTATCAGGACCATCTAATTGAAATTGAACAAACATATTTTCAACTGCTGTTATTAAACTGCCTTTTTGATGGTTAAATCCTAAAAAGGTTGTATCAAAGATTTTCTCACTATTAGTGGCAGAATCAAATGTAAACTCTTTGTTTTCAGTTTGCCAGCTGATTTGATTCGGAATAAAGCTTTGAGGGTGCTGTAATGCTGACTGGTCAGTATTCTCGAAAGTGCCGACCGTATTTAATTGCTGCAATGTCGATTCATAAGCTTCATCAAAAATGGATGGATTATCAATCATATGACCATATTCGAAGTTGAAAAGTAGAAATAATAATCGTTCATACTCTTCAAAAAATAACCTTGGTTCTGTGTAATCGGTAAGAGTATATAATGCTTCTTGTATTTCAAAGTCAATCTTTTCTGATTGCTGTCCATAGGAATCTAATGTAATATCTAAAAGATAATGATTGAGAAGAGCAGGCTTATCATCTTCTATCTCTAAGTAAATATCCTCTGTTATCCAATCTAAATCTTCAGGGTGAGGTAACTGATATTCGTGTATAGCCATTTCGAATTCCTCAAAAAAGTATTCATCTTCTTTTAAATAATCATACTCTAGCTTTAATTCCTCTGTAATATTAATTGGATTTTCTGTAACACTACTTTCTAATTTCTGATATTTTTCATTTGAAAAGTTCTGAGCCTGTTCAATCATTTCCTTTTCAGACATAATAAGCACATCTTCAATGGTAAAATCATTCCCGCTAGTATTGTAGTAATGTACCTGTTCATCATCAAAAACTAATAAGCTATTTATTTTAGAGCTTCTTGTTGGGTTTTGCTCTGTATCAAACCAAATCGTATATTTTTCAAAGGCCTCACTTAACGTATAAATATCAAAATCATCCTCTGTGAAATTTCTGGGATTATCTTGTAACTGCTGTTCTTTCTCTGCTAAGTTAGCCTCTCTTTGACTATCATTGCAGCCTGTTAATATTAATAAAGTGAATGGCAATACGATTATTATAAAGAAAAATAAGTTTGTTTTAATTCTCATTTTTTTCTCCTTGTTATTCAAATTTAATATAGATAATTTAACTTTTAAGTAAAAATATGGTTTTAAAAAGCTAGATTTCCTATCAATCTCTTCACCAAAGCAAATATTAAGCCGATTTCAATGATGCAAAGAAATTAATCTACTCATGTGAGACTCTCTCAAATAGTAAGGAGGTTATGACGTCAAAAAACCTACCTTAAAGCTTTAAGGTAGGTATAGATTATTCTATTCAATTCTAATTGTAAACCCTAAAATACAGGCTGAATTAATTTATCCGATATAAGAAAAATTGTTTTTTTGAATAAATTAATTTTAACATACATAGTCAAGTATTGGACATGCAGTCTTTATTATCTGTTATGAATTTAAGATATTTGAATTCCAAAGAATAAGAAACAAAATGATTCCGGTTACAAAATAAGTGATCCTACCGATGAGCTGTAGCTTTTTATCCAAGTGAACTTTCTTTTCTAGTTTAATTACATAAAAGTTAATCAGAAGAATACTCAAAAATAAAAACAAATAGATGATTTGATAGGTCAGAACAAATTTTATAAGAACATACAAGCTAATAAACGAAATGGCTATATTACTCAGCATCACAAGTAATAATAAGTATTTTCCATTAAATTTAGACCCCTCCCTTTATTTATTATTTTCAATTGTAACATATAGATAGGATGCACTTAATAAAGCTAAAGCAATTGCTTGATTGAATACTCTATATTTTCTTCACCTACAAGTCTGGCTAATTTCCTTAAAATAGATCGTGTAGAAGGGTGAATTTGATTAGGCTGAAGTGATTTATTAAGGTGTTTTTCGTCGAGCTCCTGTAACGCTTGCTGGTAGCTTTCTCGTAATCTTTCGTTTTGGATGATAAGTATTCTTTCGGATATGAATGAACTTGGTATCTCAAATAGTTCTGTCAGACTTTCAATAGAATGCTGCTTATGAATGATAGGCTCAAAAATATGCCTAGGCATTGATGTATATAAAGCAATCCGTTCAGCTTGGATTTCCTGTAAATGTGTTAGTTCTTGGTTTAAAAACCTTTGATCACCACCTGGATGAAACAATACATGTGATAGCTCATGGAAGAATTTCATCCTTTGTTCATAGAAAGGTAATCGGTTATCTATACAAATTAGAGCATAATCGTCGTCGTCTTCATGAATACAATGACTTGTTTGAGGTTGATAGATTACGTCGATATGAAATTTATCACAGAGATTTTCCATACTCAAATCTGATATGGTATGAATTTCCCTTTCTTTCATAATTTCAACGACACTTTTTTCAAGCCAAGTTGCAAATCTCATAGTAATCCTCCTGAAAATAAGAACGTTTGTTCTGGTTGTATTTAAAAGAAAAAGGACTTTTTATTTCCGGTCCTCTTCTAATCTTTTTCTCATTCGTTCTTTCATTTTTCGATATTGTGCCAGCTGTTCCCGTAAATATGCTTCTTCATCTTCATCTTCAACATGGAGTCCTTTTCCTCCATCAAAATGAATATTTACTACGCCATCAGGATTATCTGTTCTACCAAGTAGAAAGTCGATAGACACATTAAAAGTATCTGCTAGCTTTTTAAGAGTTTCTGTGTCAGGTGAACGATTTCCGTTTTCATAGCCAGAAATAGAAACCTTAGATACATCTATTAATTTCCCTAATCCTTCTTGAGTTAATTCTGAATTCTTTCTCAAGGATTTTAATCGATGAGGAAACATGTCCATTCTTCCTCTCATTCATATTTAATCTTTATTATAAATTAACAGGTTGTTAACGTAAAGTCAATTAACTAAATAGAAATTTTAGAGTTGACAATTAACATAAGGTTAACTTATGATAGTTTTAATCAGTAAAAGATAACGATGAATGAACAATTTAATTAAAATGGAGGTTAACTAAGTGAAAACAAAAAATCTGTCCTATGACGATCAGACAGGCTATATTAAGTTGGATATTTTTGAAGAGAAAGAACCTTATGTTATTGTTGTTGGTGATGGTAAAGTCAAGCAAGCAACGCTTCCGGAATTTGGTGAAACCAAAATTATTACTCACCAAGGAAAAATAAAAAGAATGAAGTTTGATATAGGAGAAGACTTTTAATATAACCGTTCTACAAGCCCACTTGAGGACACTGAGTAACTTTTTATAAAGTTGCTTGGTGTCCTCTTTTATTTTTGAGGAGGAATGATCATGAGAAAGTTGTTAATGGAATATAAAGGTCATTATAGAAGGTTGGAACAATATAAAAATAGAGCACTTGAACATGAACAGAAGATAGTTTCAGGTATGCTAAGTGATTTGCGTTATTCGATCGATTGGATGAGTTGCGGGAGAGAACCAGGTGCAAGAAGAGGCATTGAGAGAAGGGCGGTATATCAGAGAGAATTATTAATGGAACCAGCTATGCTCCAAGTAGTATCAGATCATGGTAGGTTAAATGAACGGGAGAATTCTTTAGAAGAAGAGGAGTGGGAAGCTCTAGAAAGTAAAATAAATGAAATCATGTCAAAGCTAACAGAGAGAGAGAAGGATATATATTTAATGTCAAGAGTCAATCTCCTCTCCTATCAACAAATAGCTAATCTATTATCAGTGTCTAAAAGCACGATCCAAAAAACATTGGAAAGAGCAGAAATGAAAATCAAGAATCAAAAAGAACGCGTTTAAATTACTATAATTAAACAATTATAAAAATTATTGTCGTGCAAAAGCCACCTATAAGTAAGAAGCCAATGGTTCTTAGTGGGAGTGTTGCTATGAAACTGAATTAATTCAGCATTACTAGGGTGTAAGGAAGGGAGTAGAAATAACGAATGAAACAAAATGTTATTGAAGTTTTAAAAAAACAACTAAATAAAGAATCATTGTTTTCTAATGTAAATCGACCGTTATTATTGGATGAAAGTAGTATATCGATAACAGAGCTATCTGAAGTCGATTTTCAACTATACTACGACGAATCCTATGATCAAAGTATAGTATTCAACTTAAGCACTAAGCATGAAAACTTTCAAACGGCTGAAGAAACGTTGAAAGATATTGAGCAATGGTTAGTCAGCAATAATGAGTTAAACTTCGAAAGTTTTAATGCAGAGCTAGTTGAGATGACTGTATTGAAAGCACCTCATTTTATTAGTAAGGAAGGCTCTTACTATATATATGAGGCTCAATTTAAAACAACATTTTATGTAAAAAAAGGAGAGATTGTGAATGGCGAGAATTAAAAACGCATTAACTAGTTATTTTGTAGCACCAGTAACAGGAGAAGGTGAAGTAGAGTACATGGAATTAGCAAAGTGGATTTCTTCAGTGACAGACGCATCAGAAGAAAATTCAGAAGAGACAGGATTTTATGATGGTGATGGAAATCCTACTACTGACGTTCTTTCTAGAACTGAGAAATATACATTTGAAGGTGTTTATGATGATGAGGACCCAGCTATGAAGTTCATCGCAGGATTAAAAAGAGAAGTGGGAGAAGGACGAAAAATTATGTTTAAGGTAGTAGAAACAAATGGTGATGTAGTAGAAGGACCAGCAACTGTAACGGTACCAATTACTTCTGGTGGTGAAGCTACCGAGTACGCTACTTTCAGTTGTACGATTGCATATAACCAAAAGCCAGAACTGACTAATGTATAATTCAAATTTCAACTTTCAAAACACACAGAACATCTAGATAAAATATTAATTTGGGTTATGGAGGAATGCTTCCATAACCCACCAAAAAATGGAGGACGAATGTTATGACAATAAAAATTCAAACAGAAAAAACGGTCATTCCAATTGAAATTGGAAAATTAAACTTTGAATTCGATGTTTCGGACGAATCTGTACAACATTTTAGAGAAAAAGCAATGGAAGTCCAATCAGAGCTTAATCTGTTAAATACAGAATTAGATGAAGAACAAACATTTACTATTGCAAAATCAGCTTTGCAAAAGGGATATGATTTAATGCTTGGTAAAGGAGCTTTTGCGAAAATTTATAATCAAACCCCTTCTCTTCCATTCGTTATGAAGTTCTTTGAACAAATTGCTAATGGTGTAGAAAAGGAATTAAAGAAAATGGGCTTTGAGCATACAAATAAAGAAAAAGCTCAAAAATATTTAGAAAAAGTCAAAAAATAAAATGTTTAACTTAGCTTACCCTTTAGAAAGTCATATTTTCATAGACGAAAAAAAATTCAAAGTAGATATGAGTTTTGATAATATTTTAAGGCTATATGATTTATTAGACGATCCTTTTATTTCTGAAGAGCAGCAAATCGAGGTGGGCTTAGAGATGCTAATAGGGAAAGTTTCGGATTTGACGATAAGGAAAAAAGCTCATGTCATAAAACAGATTTTCGATAAATTAATCCATCAGGGAAAAAGAGCAACTGTTGAAGAAAATGTTGATATACAAGGAAACCCAATGCCTATTGAAAAAAAGGGAGCTACTTTTTCATTAGTGGAAGATGCATCGTATATATATGCTTCTTTTTTCCAAGATTATGGAGTGAATTTGTTTGAGCAACAAGGCAAGCTAGATTGGAGAGAATTTTTAGCTTTATTGGATGGTTTAAGTGAAAAAACTAGGATAAAGGAAATTATCGAGATAAGAACGATGGACTTACCAAAAGGGAAAGGTATGGAAAAACAGAGACAGAAAATTTTAAAAATGAAAGAGATTTATAAGCTTGCAAGCGAGCCATCAATAAATAGAACTAATTAAGAAGAATTCAAATTTGAATTCTTTTTATTTTATAAAGGTAGGTGAATATAATGTATGGCGGATACTATTACGATTAAGGTAGATTTAAATAATAAAAATAAGCAACTAAAAGAATTAGAGGCTAATGCAAAAAAAGGGGCTATTGGAATTGGCAAGATGGTTAATGCTCTCGATTTGTTTGGGATTAAATCAAAAATGATTGGTAGTGTTAAAAATGCTATTAGTAAAGCTTTTGTCTCTGAATTTGGTGAATCCCTTGAATTAATGAAAGATAAGCTAAATCAAGGAATGGTGAAAGTGGTCAAAAGTTTAAATGATTCCTTAATTAATACCGGAATCATAGACCTTAATTCAATTATGATAAAAGTCTCCGGTGGAATTGAGAATACATTAAACCATTTGGCAAATAGTATTCCTACAATAGTCGATCGAATAACAGAGATATATGCGTCCTTAGAAAGATGGATTCCTTTAATAAAATCGGTTGCAATCGGTGTAGCAGCATCAGCATTAGCCTTCGGTGTCTATAATTCAGTTGCTGCAACAATAGGTAAAGTGACGATGGCTATCAAAGTGTTGTCTGCTGTATTAACTAAAAATCCTTGGGTATTAGTAATAGCTGGTGTCATAACAGTTATAAGTCTTTTAAATGAATGTTATCAAAAGAATGTTTGGTTTAGCAATCTAATTAATCTTATATGGTCTAAGGTTAGTGGGATTTTTGAAGATGCTTTTGCTAGTATATCTAAAGTAGTAGAAATGGGAATGGAATTTATTACTTCCTTTTTTAAGGAGAAGCTAGCCTTAATCAAAACATTCTGGGAAGAAAATGGGACAAGAATTCTAGATACGATATCTTCAACTATGAGTGTACTTAGTGGTCTCGTTTTAAAAGCAATGGACTTTATATCACAAATTTTTCAAAATGCACTAGGTATTATTCAAGAGTTTTGGGAAAATAATGGAAGTTGGATTGTGGATACTTTAACAACTACCATGGAAATAATCAGTAATGCTATAGGATTAGCTTTCAACTTTATCATTAACATTACTTCAAAGGCCTTGGAACAGATTTATATGTTCTGGGAAGAAAACGGCACATGGATAATGGAAATATTGACTAGTNACGATGGAAGTCGTGGGGACCATTATTTCAGAGGCAATGGCATTTATAAGTGAGATTATTTCTGGAGCATTGGAGCAAATTCAATTGTTCTGGGAAGAAAACGGCACATGGATAATGGAAATATTAACTAGTACGATGGAAGTTGTAGGGACCATTATTTCAGAGGCAATGGCATTTATAAGTGAGATTATTTCTGGAGCATTGGAGCAAATTCAATTGTTCTGGGAAGAAAACGGTACATGGATAATGGAAATATTGACTAGCACGATGGAAGTCGTGGGGACCATTATTTCAGAGGCAATGGCATTTATAAGTGAGATTATTTCTGGAGCATTGGAGCAAATTCAATTGTTCTGGGAAGAAAATGGCGCATGGATAATGGAGATATTGTCATTTACTTTTGAATTTATAAAGACGGTCATTGTGGACACAATGACGATTATAACGGAGTTTATTTTTGAAAATTTAGAAAAGGTAAAAGCCTTCTGGGAAGAAAATGGCGAGGTTATTTTAGAGAAGGTTATTTTAGCATGGAATACAATCGAGGAAATTATACGGACGGTTTTAGGAGATTTATTAGAATTATTTTTATACCTAACAGAAACAGTTAAGGAACTGTGGCAAAAGCATGGTGAGGACATCATCCATTTTGCTTATCAAGCATGGGAAAATATAAAGAAGTTTATTGATGCTAGCTTAACTGTTATTACGACGATTGTAAGTAAAGCCATGAATATGATTAAGACAGTTTTCGAATTCATATGGCCTTTCATTAGTAAAATCGTGCAGGTTCAATGGGAATGGATAAAAACCGTAATAAAAACAGGTATAGATGTAATTGCGGGAATTATTAATATGGCCATGGCCTTAATTAAAGGTGATTGGGAAGGTGTTTGGGAATCTATTAAAAATATTGCTAGCGATATTTTTAATAATATTATGGATTTCTTTAAAAATATTAATCTATTTGATATTGGGAAAAATATAATTGATGGTTTGATAAGAGGAATTACGGGAAAGGTGGGTTCTGTGTTAAAAACAGTCTCTAATATTGCTAGTAATATTAAAGGTACTATTAGTAAAGCATTAGGAATTAACTCTCCTTCAAAATGGATGAGAGATATGATTGGAAAAAACATGATGCTTGGCTGGGAAATAGGAGTAGAACAAGAAAAAAGAAGTGTGCTTAATAAGGCGAATGATATGACCGAATGGATGAAGCCGAATGTCCAGGATTTGATGTCCGGATTAAAAGGACTGTCTGTGCCTGTTACTCAAGTGCGCAATTCTGGATATAACCCTATTAATGCTCACCAAACAATGAATTCTTCACAAGATCAACCTGATCAAAAACAGCCTGCTATTATTAATGTTCATGTTGGAGCGAAAAAAATAGCAACTGAGATTGTTGAGGATATTACTCAGCTTCAAGAGAGAGTTAAAAATAGACAAAGGAGAACTTCTGTGGTTAGGGGGGCTTATGTATGAGATTTAATGGTATAGAGAAAGAGTACATCAGAGTTATGAAAGAGTTGTATCGTCCTCCTACACCACCGATTGAGTATATGGTTGGTGAAGGATTTAGTGGTGATAGAATAAGGAAAAGGTCATTTTTAGGTATGGATTTACAAGTTCCAATTGTTTTAACGAAAAATCCTGAATCAATTAAAGAAGATTTATCAAATTGGCTTGTCCATGAGCAGCCGAAGCCGTTAGTGTTTAAGGATCATCCAGAAAGATACTATTTAGCTATTTACCGGGGGATGGATTTAAATGAAGACTATCAATTTGCGAAAGGTACCGTAACATTTTACTTGCCTGAAGGATACCGTTTTGGTCCACATCAAGAGATTGAGATTGGTGGACAAAATATTGGATACAAAGTTTTAGGGCAGGCAAGTATGCCTTGGACAAGTCAAACGATATTCAAAGAGGATACATCGGAATTTTTTATAGAAAAAAATCAATCAGAAAAGTTAATTTGTCATTATCATTTTAAGGAAAATGACCGGTTAGAAATTAATTCAATAAAGAGACAAGTCTTAGTAAATGGCGAAAATAAACCATACATTTTATCTATTCATTCGAATTGGTTTGAGTTAACACCAGGTCTAAATCATTTAGTAGCTAATCATAGGACATTCCTTAATTATACGGAAAGGTATTTCTAAATATGATGATTAGATTTTTTGTGAAGAGAGGAGGATAATGTGGCTGATATATATATATTTAATAAGGAAGATGTTTTACTAACGATTTTAACGACAGAAACTGGCTTGGTAAATGCTCTTGTGAGAGAAGAACTAAATCAGGTCTCAAATCACCCTCTTCAATTTACAGTAGAAGCGATTCACGAATCTTCTCAGTTTGTTGTTGAAGAGAACCAAGTTGTTATTAAAGATAAAGACAGTGATTATAGGATTTACTCCATTAAAGAGTTAGAAGAAGTGGATAATGAACAGGGCCCATTAATAACAGCCATTTGTGAACCGGGTTTTTTAGAGTTGAGTGAAAAAGTATTGGTTGATACTCATATATCAAATAAAAGTGCTGAAGAAGCTTTGTCGAATGTTCTAAAAGAAACTAGATGGCAAGCGGAGACTTTAGGTGATTGGGGCAGACATTCAGTCCTTCTTAATTATGAGTCTGTAATGAATGGTATCAGGGTTATCCTCAGTAAGTGGGGGGGAGAATTTAAGGATGTCATTGAATTCGATGATACAGGACGCTCCTTTATTAGAAAAATAAAGCATGTAAATAGACTTGGCAAAGACACGGGTAAACGTTTTGAAATCAATCATGATATTGAAGAAATAGAAAGAAAGGTACTATCCTATCCAGTTACTGCTTTATATGGATTAGGACAGGATGAAGATGGATTAGAAGAAGGAGTCACCTTTAAAGACATAGAATGGTCAAAGGCTAACGGTGATCCAGACAATAAACCAAAAGGACAAATTTGGGTAGGTGACTCTCTTGCTTTAGAGCAGTATGGTCGGTATTACAATGGTGAACTCATTCATAGAGAAGCTGTTTGGAAAAATAGTGACATCCAAAATCCGAGTGAGCTCCTTGATGCCACTTGGCAGCAATTGCAGCTGATAAAAAAACCAGAAGTCCATTATAGCCTAAAGGTAGAGCTTTTAGAGCGCTATGCCGGTTTCGAACATGAGAAGGTTTCTCTAGGTGATACGGTAAGAGCTGTTGATAGAAACTTCAGTAAACCTATTGAAATTCAAGCTAGAGTGATAGCGATAGAATACGATTTACTTGATATTGCTCAGACTGCTGTTGTCGAGGTAGGTAACTTTTTGTCCATAGACCGTTATGATGAGCGATTAGACGAAATAGTAAATGATTATAAGCTTAATCGAAATAAATGGGAAAAAGCTGCAAAACCAATTACTAATGAACGATTTCCAGATATTAAGCCATTAACTCCTGTTATAAAAGAGTCTCAAGGTAGCTATAATACTATTAATATTTGGTGGAGCTATAATGAAGAATTGTATGTAAATACCTATGAGCTCTATGCATCTCGGGTTAAAGGTTTTATACCAAGAGAAGAGCATTTAATATATCGTGGAAAAGGAAATGGTACCACTCATAACGTGGAAGTAAACCAGCAATGGTACTACAAAGTAAGAGCCATTAATACTCATAGTACGCCTTCTGATTTTAGTGAAGAATCTATGGCTACAACAGCAAGAATAATGACTGATGCTATTTTGTTTGGTCCTGAATTAGCAGAAAAGCTGCGAGAACTTCATGAAACAGCCGATATTATTGGTCGTAATGGAGTTGATTTTGACAACATACGCCAGGAAGTGCTGGACCGACTAAAGGCTGATGCTAAGGTGTATACAGATCAAGAGATACAGGAGACGGAAAAAGCATTAATGCAGGAGTTAGCAGATAAGGCAGGACTTGGATATGTAGATGGCCGTTTAACATTTGTTGAAGATAGTATGGACAGTCTTAGCAATCAAGCTAATGAACTATTGGATAGAGTCAAAGATAATACTGAGCAACTAGTTGAACAAGATGGGAAAATCATTACTGTAATCTCTCAGGTAGATATTGTGAAAGGAGCATTAAGTACAACCATTGATACCGTTAATCGAGTTGAAGGTGATTTAAATTCTATTGAGAACACGGTGGTGGATTTAACGACAGATATAGAAGGGGTTAGTACGAGTGTTAGCAGATTGAAATCTGAGTATGAAAATACTAATAATAAAATCACACAAGTAGAAGCTGAACTAATCGTACAAGCTGGAGTTATTGCAGGTAAAGCAGAGCAGACAGAAATCCTTTCTTTAAATGGCGATATTAATCATGTTAGAAATAGGGTAGGAACTTTAGAGTTAAGTTCAATCGGTTTTTCTTCTCAAATAAGTGATTTGAGAAGTGATTTTAATAGAACAGGCAAATGGAATCAATCTTACAGAGTTAGGCTCGATAATCCGCTTAATCTAACAGAGCTAAATGGGGGATTATTAAGTGACCTATATAGTTACGAAGTCACAGCTAAAACAGTTGGAACAAATACAGAAACAACGGCAATAGCTATTTTTAGAGCTAATAATAGTAGTGGTAACGGAGGAAATGGTTGGATTTTAGAAAAGCTTTTTGAAAATGGTACATCTTCTAATCATCCTGAATTTTTCTTAGATGAAAACGGTAGACCTTCTATTAGGCTATATAGACACTCTTCCTATTATGATGTAATGGTCACTCATACTAAGTACATTGGGAGTGGCACAGCTTCTACAGCTTTATTGCATACCATTTCTCTAGCAGAAACAGCTATCGACCAAAACGCCTACGCTATCACACAGCGAGCTACACAGACGAGTGTAAATCAATTAACTGGAAGACTGACGACAGCAGAGAGTCAAATCACTACAATGGCTGACCAAATTGATTTAAAAGTTTCTAGGGACGGTATAGTAAGTGCTTTAAATCTAACACCTGAGCAAGTGAAAATAGATACAAGACTATTAAGTATAGGTAACTTTAGTAATCTTATTCAAAATGCTGATTTTAAACAAGGTTTAGATGGACACTTTGTAGAGCGTGGACAATGGAGAGTAATAGATGGAAGTACAACTTCAAGAGTGGAGGGAGCACCTCTATTAGAATTTAGAACTACAAATTCTAACGTTGAGGGTCGCTTCGGTTTAGGGGGAGACCACTATTTAGAAGTTATGGAAGGAGACGAATATTACTTTTCTATTTGGGCTCGTGCAGCAGGAACATCTCCTTGGAATGATGTAAGGCTAGAAATGCGGTTCTTAGATGCTAATAGGAATTTTATAAAATTTGGCGGAGGAGGACTGTTTGCAGGTTTAGTAACTTCATGGAAAAAGTTGGAAGGAAGTTTTGCTACTCCTGTAGGTGCAAGATACGCATGTTTATTTCTACGAGTAATGAATAACGGTAGAAATCCCGTACATTATTTTCAAGACCCTGTATTAAGAAGAAAGGCTGACACCAATGTTATTGTAAATGGGGCTATAGCAGCTAATCATTTATCAGCAAATTCGGTTACATTTGGAAATGGAGCAATTGCAAATGCGGCAATTACAAGTGCTAATCTGAAAGATGCAATTATTCAGAACGTGCATATAGAGGATGGTACTATTAGTAGTGCAAAAATTCAAAGCCTTACTGCTGATAAAATTAATACTGGTACATTAAAAGCTATTGATATAACAGGTGTTAATGTTACAGGCTCTGTAATTACCTCGACAAACGGATCCAACAACTCTACCATCCAAGGTGGCTATGTTGAATCAAGTGGTCGTTACGTTCGTACATGGATGGGAAGCACGTCTAACAACAATGTTGATATTCGTATTGAAAATGGCTATATCAGAGCAAGGAATAATACCCGCAATCATTCACTTTATTTTAGTGATTTCGGTATATCAACTTATGCAGATGGTGTTGGTGATGGAGCCTCAGGTACGATCGCTTTTCGTGATACTTCTTATAGCACGGCGGGTGGTTTAACTATTCAATCAACACCGGGTGTGGTAGCTTTAAAATCAGATAATAACCGTGTAGTTATTGATGCTTATCAAACAGCGACTATCGATTCTTCTTTAGCGAGTATTTACATTCGTCCGATGAAAAATAATAGATCTGGAACAAATGAGTTTCGCTTTTGGGTGAAGGATAACCCGTCTTTTAATGATACAGATGGAGTTTTAAGCTATGGTACATCTGAAATCAACTCATCAAGTGGATTGCGATTTAAAAAGTCTATTGGTGGAGATCCGATTGTACACATGACAAATGGTGCTGGTGATATTAACAGTGGTAAAGCGCAAGCCATTAGCTTTTTGGGTGATTTAGAAGCTCAAGGAGATGATGCCTTTATCCGTGTTAATAATGAACTTAGAATAACAGATAAGAGAGGTTACAACGGTGGTAATACCAGTTTAAGAGGGTTACAAGCGCGAAGCTTGCGTGTCAATGATATGAGGGTAAACGGGGATAGTTCCCATCTTTACTTAGGAGTTTCAACAGGAGAATTAAGAGTTTCTAATAATACTTTAGATAACTCAGGTAATCCTACTTATCGACCTATAAGAGCGGCTGAATTCTTCTCAGGTACTTCTGGACGATTTTTTAGTAGTGGGGGAGTTACTTATGTTCAAGGTAACACGGAAGTTCGCGCCACAAGGTATTTGTCTGGAACGTTGGTTCCTATGATAGCTCAAGCGTTTAATAATTCTTCTAGTCGTTCCTTAAAAGAAAATATTAAACCATTTTATGGTTCTGGCTTAGAGGTTGTAAACGATCTTTTTATTGTGAATTACGATTGGAAATCAGACTTAGAAGATGGTATTTTTGATAATTGTCAAATTGGCGTTATTAGTGAAGATAGTCCTGCTATTTCAACAAAAGATGGAAAAATGATTAAGATTAATGATTTATTAATGTACAATACCAAAGCTATACAGGAGCTTTCCTCAGACATGGAAGATGTTAAAGACGCGGTTAGCTTATTAAAGGTCGAAAATCAGTTATTAAGAAAAGAAGTAAAACTATTAAGGGAGATGAATGCATGATTAAAATGCTAAAGAAAGAAATAAAAATGGCAGCAGATTTTTTATTGAAACTGAATTTGAAAGGGAAGGATTCTGTTCATCGAATGCGAATAGTAAAGGTTTTACAAGAGCAACATAAGTTATTTGCAGATGAGGAGCTAGAACTGCTAAAATCTTTTGCTGAGCTAGATGAGAATGGTGAATTAGTTCAAGCAGAAGGTGGTGGCTTTAAATTAGTAGGGGACAAAAAAGAATTTAAGAAGCAGCAGCAAGAGCTGCTGGAAGAAATTTTTGTATTAGAAGGTAAAAATTTAGAACCGGCTTTAAAAACAGTAGAAGAAGTGATGATGGATTATAACAAAGAGCTTTCCGAATCAGATGCGGTAGCTCATTTTTTATGGATTCAAGCATTTGAATTAGCAAATGAAAATAACAAAAACAAAGGAGATGATGAGTGATGTTAGAACTTGTACCTTTAAATTTTCGTGTAACAGGAGTTGATTTCCCATATGGAAACGGTGAAGTGAGTGGAGTTAGAATCAGGTTTAATGTAACGGATTCAATTGGAGAAATTAATTCGAGTGGGCGTGTATCTGCTACCATGGAGGAATATGCAACAAATTCAGATCTAACAGCTTTAGCAGGATTAGCAAGACAAAAGTTTATTGAACGTTTAGAATTTGATGACGTAACGGAGAGAGCCGATTAAGGCTCTCTTTTTGTTCCTTAAGGAGGGAAATTATGCCGCAGAAAGAAAAGGTGATTAATCCGGTTCAAAAAGAACTCTTTGAGATAAAAAATGATATGAAGTCACTTGAAAAAGATATAAAAAATCTACAACTTATTTCGATTAGGCATGACGAGCAAATATCAGTCATTAATAGAACATTAGACAGCATTGCTGATGACACTCAATGGATTAAGAGAACGATATTGACTGCCATTATAGGAGCAACTTGCACTGGAATTATTGGGGGTGCAATTGCTCTTATTTATGCGAACTTTTAGAAGAGGTGTTTGTTTTAAAATGGATAAAGGAACAATAGTAAGAACCATTGCTTTAGTTATAACATGGATGAATATTGTATTAGTTAATAAAGAACTACAGCCAATTCCCGTGATTGATGATGAAACAATTGCATATGGTTTGGCTTTTTTTGTGTCTGTTTGGGCGTGGTTTAAAAATAATTACGTTACAGCGAAAGGGAATAAGCAAAAGGAAGTATTACTAAAAGAAGGTTTAACAAAGGGGAGTAAAAATGATTAAGTTACAAGATATTCGTAACCTTACTCATGGTGGATCTTCAAAAAGGTTATTAACCCGTATCACCTCTATTGCTCGTCATCACTCTGCTACAACGAGTGGTGACTATTTTTCTTTTTGGAATGGTCGTTGGAAGAGTTTAGGATGGAAAACAGGGGGCTATCATGAAATCATATTACCAGATGGAACCGTGCAATTATGTTATGACCCGAATGTTATTACAAATGGAATATCCGGACACAACACTCATGCCTATCATATTTGCTTAGTTGGTAATGGTGAATTTACAGAAGAACAAGAAAAATCATGGAAGGAAAGAGCTAACCTTAATATAAGCCGCTTTAAATTAGCTATAAAAGACGTTAAAGGCCACAAAGAGTATTCAGGCGCTAATACCTCATGCCCAGGTATTGATATGAATAAAGTAAGACAGCGGTTAAATACTGTCTGTAAGAAGATAAACCTAACAAAAACAGGCGATGCACATGTCGATAACTCGACTCCTACCTTGCGAAGAGGTTCAAAAGGAGTAGCCGTTGGACAATTGCAAAATCTGTTAATAATAAATGGCTATTCTTTACCAAGATTCGGAACTGACAATGATTTTGGAGCTGAGACACTTGCAGCAGTACGAGCATTTCAGCGTGACAAAGGTTTAACTGTAGATGGGATTGTTGGACCTAAAACATGGGCAGAGTTAAACAAAAAACCTTCTAATCAACCTCAATACAATCGCTTACTACGAATTACAAGCCCAATGATGCGCGGTGATGATGTTAAAGAGGTTCAGCGTAAACTAAGTGTTATAATAGATGGGATTTACGGTCCTCAAACTGAAAAAGCTGTTAGAGAATATCAGAGAAAAAATAAAATAGATATTGATGGAATGGTCGGTCCTGTTACATGGAGTAAGATGTTCAGTTAATAAAAAGAAGTGAGAAAACTTACTCCTTAAAACTTATAGCTTCGTACAGAAGAGATTAATGCTATAATATTCATAATTTAAAATGAAATCAGATTTATTTAGGGCTGGTTATATGTATATTTATAGGTTAATCGATGAAATCATGCCATTAGTTCGTATAAAGGCAGCGATTATGACTATTTTGATTGCCAGCATTATTTTGTCATTAATCGGTGTGATGTTAAATAATGCTATTTCTTTTTTTACTTATTTTGTTTTTATTATTGTATTTATGACCCCTGGAGTTATTGCAGCGGTGGTGCTTATTATAATCCTCGAGAGGATTGTCAGAAAGAAAAAGAATGTTTCTGATAAAAATAGGCTATTCATTACTGTAGTGGTTGGAGGCATTCTTTCGTTTATCTATATGATTATTTTCACAGAAGGAATGTTTACAGCAGATATTTCTATTAAGGTAATGATTATGGGAGGCTTTACTACTCTTTTGTATCATCTCATTTTTAAATTTGAACAAAATAAGAAAGAATAAACATGCTTTTTTAACTTGAAAAATAAAAGAAGAAACATAATGAAAATTTCAAATAAGGGGATTGAAAGATGCATGCTTTCATTATTTTAATCATGGGCGTTTTACTTTTAGGCCTTTTGTTTACGGTTCTCCACATAAGGTTAAAAGAACATAGTCTCGTTAAATATGCTAGTTTTTTATTGTTTGCTAGCCCAATTGTTGGGATACATTTATTTATGCTTGGATTAAGTATGCAAATGATGTTTGTGATGATGATTAGCTTTATAGTACCTATAGTGTTATTATTCATAAGCATCGCTTTATTCTTTCTGAATCGGCAAAGAAACCCATTTGGAAGAGGTTGGGACATATCGCATGAATGAGGAGCCGAATAGAAGAGTAAGGCGCTTTGAATGTTCGCTCTTAAGACACTCCGCGTCTAGTTCAGTCCGGTGAGGTACTGCCAAACTAACTGTTATATTTTCGCTTGGTCACCTTACCCCACTGGAGTCTCTGTATCTTTTGTTCGCTAGTCTAAGAAATTCATAGAGAATTTTCAGATATTAGTCTCTTCCTTTGTTTTTATTACGTACCCCCCTTACACCATTTCTGTATGAAACAATAGGTTTTGTCCCAGGCACATGAATCATTAGTGACTTTTTAAAAAATGGATCTTTTGGTTGCGACTACCTCTAAATGGTATACTGATATCTTTTTGAGATTCAATAAATAGACCGTCTACAAGGACATCACAGTATGAAAGAAGCTCTAATTGTGATGCTGAACCATTTTCTTGAATGTCGGCTAACGTATAGCCTGTATAAATCCAAATATTTTTACCCTTTTCTTTTAGCGCTCTAGCAACCTCTTTACCTTCCTCTGCTTGCATAAATGGCTCGCCTCCACTAAATGTAATATGGGTAAGTGGGTTTAATGCTTCATTAATTACTTCGGAAGCGGTCATGTCTATTCCATTTTCAATATTCCAGCTTTTTGGGTTGTGGCAACCTCGGCAGCGGTGTGGGCAGCCTGCGAAAAAAATGACCGTACGTAAGCCGTCACCATCTACAACGGAATCATGGAGTATATTCATAATTTTCATTGTTATACCCCATGCTTTGTACGGCTTTTTTCTTCAGATTTTTTTGCATCATTCCATTTATCCATATCACCAACTAAATAACCAGTAATCCTTCTAATTCTCGTGATAAGGGACTGATTACCGTTTTGGCACTTAGGACATGTATGTTCAATAATCCCTTGATAGCCGCAAGCTTGACATTGGTCGACAGGATGATTAATACTACCATAACCGATTTGATGATCAGCCATCGCTTTGATAATATCATCTAAAGCGGATAGGTTATGTTGAACATCTCCATCTAATTCGATATACGTAATATGTCCTGCATTACATAGCTCGTGAAAGGGCCCTTCAAGTCGAATTTTATCCATTGCTTTAATTCTATAATGGACTGGGATGTGAAAGGAATTCGTGTAATAGGCTCGATCGGTTATATTGGTTAACTTGCCAAAGGATTCTTGATCATTTTTAACGAATTTTCCGCTTAACCCTTCTGCTGGAGTAGCTATAAGTGTAAAATTTAAGTCATACATTTCACTTGCTTTGTCCATTTTTCCTCTCATAAATGAAATTATTTTCATTCCAAGCTTCCAAGAATTTGTGCTCTCACCGTGATGCTTTCCAGTCAAGCTAGTCAAGCATTCAGCCAATCCTATAAATCCGACAGACAGTGTTCCTTGTTTCAATATATCGTGCAGTTTACTATCAGGTTTCAGTGACTTACCACCGCGCCACACCCCTTGGGAATATAAGAAGTTAAAATCTAATGCTTGTTTGTTTCCTTGAAACAAAAACCTTTCATATAATTGGCGAGTTACTATGTCTACATAGAACTCTAACCTTGCAAAGAAATCTTTAATACTTTTAGATAATAGAGCTAGTTTAACTAAGTTTATGCTTGTAAAAGAAAGATTTCCTCTCCCAATGCTCGTCTCATCTCCGTGTCTATTGCTCATAACTCTAGTTCTACATCCCATATAGGCAGCCTCTGTTTCTGGATTATGAGCGTCGTAATAATCCAAATTAAAGCTTGAATCAATAAAGGAAAAGTTAGGGAAAAGCCTCTTTGCTGTTGTTTGCAGTGCTAGCTGATACAGGTCATAGTTGAGGTCTTCCTTATTAAAATTAACCCCTTTTTTAAGCTTAAAAACTTGTATAGGAAAAATGGGGGTTTCTCCATGACCTAATCCCGCAATAGTAGCTTTCAAAAGGTTTTTTATCAGCATTCTACCTTCATGAGAAGTGTCTGTTCCATAATTAATAGAAGTAAAAGGGGTTTGCCCTCCGCCGCGACTGTGCATACTGTTTAAATTATGTATAAAGGCTTCACAAGCTTGGAAGGTTATTTCCTCGGTTTCCTGCCATGCTATAGCATTTAGTTCTTCTTGCGAAAGAGTAGTAGGTAAATAACGGACGATTTTCTTTCTAATTTTACCGAAGGTTTTTCGAACATAAGGTGCAAGCGAAAAGTCAAAGCAAGGAATAGACTGCCCCCCATGCTGCATATTTTGATTAGATTGAAATATGATGGTGGTGAGTGCAAGGGCACTTGTAATGTCACTAGGTGTCCTCATAAATCCATGTCCTGAATTAAAGCCATTTTTTAATAATTCATCTATTGGAATTTGGCAACAAGTCGTTGTTCCTGTCGGATAGTAATCAAGGTCGTGAGGGTAAATGATATTTTCCTTTAAAGCAATAGCTGCTTCGTCACTTAACAGATATTCTTTACTGAAAAATTTAGTGCTCTCACTTGCAATTTTGTTCATCAATCCACAAGGGCTACGTCCATCTACATTGGCATTCTCTTGAAGAAGTTTTTGATCCTTCATATGGACAATTCGAGAAAAAGCTTCTAATAAGGGACTAGTATCAACTTTTACTCTAGAGGTTTTATTAAAATGGTTCATAGTTATCTCTCCTTCTCTATAAATCTATATATTGTGTTTTGTATTTGTTAATGAAACAATATATTGTGATTAAATCTTATAAAATGATGGAGAGAGTTTCAAATGACTATATTGTTAATAATTTTTGAACATTCCTTTTCAATTTTGTCAGGATTATGTGAATGGGAGAAGCTACGTTTATGTTTAAAGGAGATTCATTAAATTTTTTATAAAAATATTTCATTAAATCAATTTCATCATTCATATCTTATTAATGAAAACCAAGCGGTTAGGTTTTGATTTTCACTTTAGGTAAATGCTTTCCCAAGGGCTTGTTTTCAGCTAACTCTGACTACGGAGAGCTTCGTCAGAGTGGATCTTCAGACTGCGCTGATCCTTTGGGAGTCACTACCTCCCGTTACAATCAAGAAGTTAAAAAACATTCAAGACATATTTTAAAATGAATCAATTTCATCATTCATATCTTATAATGAAAACCGAGCGGTTAGGTTTTGATTTTCACTTTAGGTAGATGCTTTCCCAAGGGCTTGTTCTCAGCTAACTCTGACTACGCAGAGCTTCGTCAGAGTGGAACTTCAAACTGCGCTAATCCTTAGGGAGTCACTACCTACCGTTACAATTATCGATTGAATTTACAAACTTTCAAAACATATTTAATAAGATACGTTCAGTTTCATTCACTTATAGAGCAATTATGAAATTCCCTCATTTATTATAAAAATTTCATAAAACTTTTGATATCCTTCTTAATAAGTTGTTATGATAGAGAAAGGAGAGGTGATGATTGGATGGAAAAGTCCATTTTAGTATGTGTAAGTTATGGTAAAAATGCGGAGAAGCTCATCCAAAAAGGGAAATATCTCGCTGATAAAATAGGAGTGGCCTGTTATGTACTATCCATTGAGAATAAGGAATATGATTCCAAGGATTTTACCATGGCAGAACATAAAAAATTCTTTGAAGATTTGGCTTCTCAATATCAATGTGAATTTCTATGGAAAACGAAGGGCTCGAAACGAATTTCAGATATTATAGCAAAAACGGCAGAGGAATTTAAAATATCACAAGTGGTTATGGGTCAGCCGCCTATTTCAAAATGGGAAGTGATTACAAAAGGCTCTATTATTCATGAACTTCTACATTGTTTAGTTGATGTTGACTTACATATTGTTGCAATGAAAAAGGAAAATGTTCAGAATGAGGAAGAGTTGTTCCAAAGAGGGATTAATGCATATATTGTAGCCTCTGGAGAGCAGTATGAATTAGTAACAGATAGGCCGAATGAATTTCTGTTAGAGGGGATTTATTTCCAATCTGTGGCGACTGAATTTACAAATGGTGTATTTAAGTCTCAAAAGAATGGTAAAGAAATTCTAGTGAGAATACATGATGGTAAGGCTGATTATGCGCATCTAGGTCTTTTAAAAGAAGAAGAAGAAAAGTAAAATGAATTTTTGCGGTTTTCCTTTTAGGGAAGCCGTTTTTTCTGTTTGAAATTCCCTCAAACTATTGTAAAAAGTCTGAGGGAATATTCACAAATCATTTCGCTCCTTTTTTACTGTAATTATTTCACATAAGCTGCGCCAATAATTACAAGTAGAATGAAAAGGACAACGATTAATGCAAATCCACTTCCGAAACCGCCGCCACCACAAGAAGGGCCATAGTTATATCCGCCGTAGTATCCCATAAAAACACCGCCTTTCCATATGGGGATATTACACGATATGCAAGTGACTAGTAGATGGTTTTAGGCATATGTACCTTTTTTTATAAAAGTTTAGGTAGTATGTCTATTTTTCTCAAGTAAGTGAGAGCTTTTCTCTAAAAATGTAATTAAGAATTCAATGTCATCATTTATGTCGGGAGCGAATCAGCATAGGTATTAGGATTGTATCATTCGTGGAAAATTTGTAGTAAGGGTATGTGACGTGGCAACTTTTCAATAAAAAAATATAATAAAGTAAGCACTAAGATAAAAATTGTTCAAGCTTATATAGGATAGGGGTACTTTTGTGCAAAATAAAGAAGGAGAGGAAAGCAGATGGTGAAACCTCAGAATGAGCAGATCCTATCAAAGCTTTCTAAGGATGTTGAACAATTAAAATCAAAGCAAGAATTTAGTCAACAACGAATCACTGACCTAGAAATAAAAGTTCAACTACATGAGCAAACGATGGGGCATTTAACAAAAAGTATTGAAAAAATTGAGGAAAATACAATATGGCTAAGACAAACAATTATGCGTTCGGTAATTGTTGGACTAGTTGGTGCGGGGTTTAGTGTTTTAACGGCTATTATTATTTGGTTATTACGAATAGGGTAATGTTACTGATTTCTGCTCGGAAGAAAAGCATTCATCTGTGGAACGGAAAATTTAAGCGGCCATTTTTTATAGGCTGCTATTCGTGATTTGTCTTTAAAGATGAAGCACGGTGTAAAAGAAGTAAAAAGTATGACTTGTAAATGGGGAGCTGATTTAAATCTTCCCTTTTTTAATTTCTTCCTTTTTTAGTCCGGTTACAGCACCAATTAATTGTATGTCAATACCGTAATCAAGCATGCATTCCGCGACTTCAAGCTTTGTTTCTCTTTTTGATTGGGAGCGAACATCATGAAGCAATTGTAATAATTGTTTTTCGTTTCGTAAACTAGAATTATACGGCATAATTTTTTCACCTCAGGCTACATTTATAGAATGGTTTAATTATACGAATATACGTTCTGTTTTACAAGGGGAATAATAAAAATAAAAAAAATTAAAAATTAGCTTGTCTTTTAATATTGATTTAGTTATAATATTTTTTGTGCCAATCAACATCATATGGCCCGTTGGTCAAGCGGTTAAGACACCGCCCTTTCACGGCGGTAACACGGGTTCGAATCCCGTACGGGTCACCATAATTTTTTAATACATAATGTAGAAGTGAGCGAAGAAATTCGCAACACTCAAAAGACTGTTTGCGAAGAGAAGCAAGAAGGTCGAAGAGCACGAGTTTTTGAAAGAAGGAGCGTACTCCGTACGTGACTGATTGAAAATAAAGAAGTGAGCGAAGAGATTCGCCGCACTCAAAAGACTGTTTGCGAAGAGAAGCAAGAAGGTCGAAGAGCACGAGTTTTTGAATGAAGGAGCGTACTCCGTACGTGACTGATTGAAAATAAAGAAGTGAGCGATGTTTTGCGAAGAGAAGCAAGAAGGTCGAAGAGCACGAGTTTTTGAATGAAGGAGCGTACTCCGTACGTGACTGATTGAAAATAAAGAAGTGAGCGAAGAAATTCGCAACACTCAAAAAGACTGTTTTGCGAAGAGAAGCAAGAAGGTCGAAGAGCACGAGTTTTTGAATGAAGGAGCGTACTCCGTACGTGACTGATTGAAAATAAAGAAGTGAGCGAAGAG
>NZ_LTAO01000020.1:0-12318 GCF_001590785.1 Alkalihalobacillus trypoxylicola | reverse complement strand
ATTCGCCGCTTATCTGAAGCAAAAAATGGAGGATTAGCTCAGCTGGGAGAGCACCTGCCTTACAAGCAGGGGGTCGGCGGTTCGATCCCGTCATCCTCCACCATTTTATGCCGGCCTAGCTCAATTGGTAGAGCAACTGACTTGTAATCAGTAGGTTGGGGGTTCAAGTCCTCTGGCCGGCACTTTTAAAAGTGGAGGGGTAGCGAAGTGGCTAAACGCGGCGGACTGTAAATCCGCTCCCTCCGGGTTCGGCGGTTCGAATCCGTCCCCCTCCACCATTTGTATTGTTGGGCTATCGCCAAGCGGTAAGGCAACGGATTTTGATTCCGTCATGCGTTGGTTCGAATCCAGCTAGCCCAGCCATATTTGATTATTATAGGGATTTACTCCCTTTTTTATTTGGGGCCTTAGCTCAGCTGGGAGAGCGCCTGCTTTGCACGCAGGAGGTCAGCGGTTCGATCCCGCTAGGCTCCACTTCATAAGATGATGGGAAGACTTTTTAAAGCTTTCTGTCATTTTTTTTATGGTTATCTTTAAAATCCACCCCAAATCCTCTCAAGTATCAAACTTTTAATATTGCCAGTTCAATCCTTCTGCGCTTATAAATAAAATAAGGAGACCTTAAGTAGAAGGCCCCCTCAAAAAAATCAGTTCATTCTATATATTCAATTTTTGCAAATAATGTTTTTTAAAAATTGTTTAGATGCTTTACTAAGATGTAGGAGTATGGACGATGCTCAAATACTTGTGTATCAAACGGTCAAGGTGCTGGCTACAGGAAATGATGTCTGGAGATTGCAAATGTGCATCGAAAGCCATTTTATTAAGCTTTTCTCTACACTCTTCAATATCTACTAATAGATTTTCAACCATATCGTTTGAACGCATTTTTCAGTCCCCCCTCAGATTATATAAATATATTTATACTCACTATTTTATAAATACCCAATATTCTTGATTTTTAAACATAAAAAGGAAACGAAATTTAAAAAAACATGTTAAAATAAAAAAAGTGAAACTTGTATCAATATGCTTCGTAAACATAGTAGAGAAAAATAGGGGATTTGCAATGGATAAACTAGTGAAGAGACTAATAAAGGAAGTGCGAAAAGGCGATGAGCAGGCGTTTGCTGAGCTTGTTGAGCTTTATAAAGACAAGGTGTACCAAGTAGCGTATCGAATGGTCGGTAACCCTTACGAGGCACAAGATGTTGCGCAAGAAGCATTTCTTCGCTCCTATATGAACATCGATCAATTTGATATTAATCGAAAGTTTTCGACTTGGATATTCCGTATTGCAACAAATGTAGCCATTGATAGGCTGCGTAAAAAGAAACCTGACTACTATCTACAAGAAGAAGTAAAAGGTTCAGATGGCTTGACCCTTGAATCTCAAATAGCTGCAGACGAAGAATTACCTGAGGATCAAGTGGTTAAATTAGAAATGCAGGAATGGATTCAAGATGAGATTAATCGTTTACCTCCTAAATATCGTACAGTAGTCATACTAAAATATATGGAGGATTTATCCTTAAAAGAAATATCAGAAATTCTCGATATGCCTGTTTCGACCGTTAAAACAAGAATTCATCGAGGGCGAGAGGCGCTAAGAAAACGGATGAAAAATGTGTAGAGAGGAGGAATGAAAGATGAAATGTGAACCTAAATATAATGAATTAATTGATAAGTACTTTGATGGAGAAGCAACAAGTCAAGAGAAGCTAGAGCTTTATAAGCATATTGAGGACTGTCAGGATTGTAGAGAGCATGTTAATGAGCTAAGGAAAGCCATTGCTTTTATTCAAAGTGCTTCACATATAGAAGCTCCAAGCGATTTTACAGACAAAGTGATGGCGAGGTTGCCTGAGAGGAAAATGTCATCCAAGTGGAGAGGTTGGCTGAGAAAGCATCCTATCGTTGCTGCAGCATCTGTCTTTTTCCTCCTTATGTCGGCTAGTGTTTTATCGATTTGGTTTGATAGTCAAGATGATCTGTATGTAAGTGGTCCAGGTAATGTGATTGTTGATAATGAAAATCGTACAGTGATAGTACCTGAAGGCGAAGTGATTAAAGGAGATTTAACCGTGAGAAATGCTACCTTCATCAATGAAGGAGAGGTTCTTGGAAATGTCCTATTAGTTAATAGTGAGCCTTACTATGCATCAGCAGGCAGAGTATCTGGGGAGATTAATGAAGTGAATCAAGCACTTGAATGGGTTTGGTATCATATGAAGCAGTTCTTTACAGAGGTTGTCTCCTTTACGAGTGAAGAACGTATAAAAGAATAAAGGTTAGTAAGTAGCGGCTGGGACAAAATCTATTTAAAAACCACTTTAGAGAAATTTGAAAAAATGTGTAATGGATGCATATCAATAATGAACTATGAACCCTCCTTTTTCCAAAAAAGGAGGTTTTTTTGAACGGATAGATTCCTTATGAAAGACGTAAGCTTGCGGACACAAGACACGGAGACTCCAGTGGGAAGTAGTGGCCATGCCGAAATCCACTTTAAAAAAAGGTTAGTTCGGCAGTACCCCACCGGACGCGAAGTGTTTTGGGTGAGCGAACAGGCGGGGACCTAAAATGTATAATCATTTATTCGTTTTTCCCGGCCTCTTTTTTAAAATTGTGAAGGATTGACTGTAAGGGTATTTGGCTGTTTGTCTATTGAGTTTGTGTTATAATGGGTAAGCTAAAGAGATAGAACTGAAATTTCTGAAGTTAGTGATTCATAAAAAGAAAATAGATGGAACATTAGAAATAGAAAAGGTTCTTATGAACGGTTTTGGAGGGTAGCCATGTTTCCATTTTTAGAAGATATCGTTTTATTTGAATATTTAGGACAAATTATTGACATCTTAGTTGTGACATATGTTGTATATAAATTAATCATGGTTATTCGAGGGACAAGAGCTGTTCAATTAGTAAAAGGGATAACCGTTATTTTAGCCGTATGGTTCATTAGTCGCTTTTTAGGGTTACGAACTTTGGAGTTTATCATGACACAAATGGTGACATATGGACTTCTGGCGATTATTATCATTTTCCAACCTGAGTTAAGAAGAGCGCTTGAGCAAATAGGAAGAGGTCGCTTTTTCCAAGGAAGAAATGTTCCTCAGGAAGAAGTGAACCAAAAATCCATTGATGCGATCGTCAAGGCATCTACATATATGGGAAAACGCCGAATAGGAGCACTGATGTCCATTGAAAGGGAAACAGGAATGAATGATTATGTTGAAACGGGAATTCAGATGGATGCGCTACTAACCTCTGAGCTTCTTATTAATATTTTTATTCCAAATACACCTTTACATGATGGTGCGGTTTTACTAAAAGAAAATAAAATATTAGCTGCTGGCTGTTATTTACCACTTTCAGAAAGTCAATTTATATCAAAGGAATTAGGTACGAGGCACCGAGCGGCATTAGGAATTAGTGAAGTGACTGATTCCATTACGGTAATTGTTTCTGAGGAAACAGGAGGGATATCCTTAACGAAAAATGGAGAATTGCATAGAGATATTGATGAAGAAAAACTAAGAGAGTTACTTACTCAAGAGCTTAACAAAGCAAAATCCACCCAAACCTCACGCTGGCAATGGGGAGGGAAGAAAAATGGATAGACTCTTTAACAGTCATTGGTTTGTGAAAATTATTGCCTTCTTCATAGCATTAATGCTATTTACCTTTGTTAACCTTGATAATATAAACAACCAACCAGGTGTTTTACCAAACATTTCAACGAAAACTTATATGCTTGATGAAGTACCTTTAAATGTATATTATGATGAGGAAAATTATTCGATAGTTGACCAAACCGAAACCGTTCAAGTAACATTGACAGGTAGTCAAGCAGCTATTACGGGCTTTCAAATAAGAATGGCTGAACATGAAGTGTTTATCGATGTAAGGGAACGAGAAGAAGGGAATCATACATTAAGAGTAGAACATAGAGGCTTTCCTAATGATGTTACAGTCCGAATTGTTCCTGAAAATGCCCGAGTCGTCTTACAAGAAAAACAAACGGTTTCACTACCCGTAACTGTAGAGGTTATGAATGAGGATGAGATCGAAGAAGGCTATTCAGTGGGAACACCGATTGTAACTCCAGTAAATATTGCTATTACAGCTTCACGAGACTCAATTGCAGAGATTGCCCAAGCAAAGGCTTATGTCGATGTTAGTGGAGCAGATGCATCAGTAGAGGATACAGTTCCGATTAAGCTTTATGATCGAAATGGAAATGAACTTTCTCTAGAAGTGGAGCCATCGATCGTAGAAGTAAGAGTGCCGATAACAAGCCCGAATAAGGTTGTTCCCATTAAAATCACGCGCGATGGGCAATTAGCAAATGGCTTAAGCTTAGATTCATTAGAAGTAGAGCCAAGGGAAGTAACGATTTATGGACCGAGTGAAGTCATTGCAGAAATCGATGTACTGGAAGGAATTATATTAGATTTATCAGCGATAGAAGATGGTGAAACAATAGAGCTAGAACTTCCTTTACCTGAAGGAGTCGAGCATGTTGAGCCTGAATCTATTCAGGTAACACCAACTATTTCTGAGGAAGTTGAACGTGAATTTGAAGATGTTTCTATTGAAGTGGTTGGGGCTGAAAGTGGTACAAGAGTTGCCTTGCCTAGTGAAGAAGAATGGTCACTTTCTATAATAGCAAAAGGGGCAGAACGTCGCTTAGAATCGTTATCCGTTGATGATATCCAAGTATTTATTGATGTTAGTCAACTAAGCGAAGGTGAGCAAGATGCGGAAATTCAAATTAATGGCCCTAATGATTTTATCTTTCAATTAAGTGAAAGCACAGTGCCAGTTATTATTACAGGTACAGATTGATTGATTTTGAAGGAGAGAAAATATAGTATGGGAAAATATTTTGGTACAGATGGAGTTAGAGGTGTCGCGAATACAGAGCTCACCCCAGAGCTTGCCTTTAAGTTAGGGAGAATGGGTGGCTACGTATTAACAAAGCAAACAGAGCATCCAAAAGTAGTCATTGGTAGAGATACAAGGATTTCTGGAGAGATGCTCGAAAGTGCTCTTGTAGCGGGTTTACTTTCAATAGGGGCAGAAGTGATGCGTCTAGGAGTCATTACAACTCCAGGAGTCGCTTATTTAACAAAAACGGTGAGTGCAGATGCAGGTGTGATGATTTCAGCCTCTCATAATCCAGTAGAGGACAATGGCATTAAATTTTTTGGTCCTGATGGCTTTAAGCTTTTAGATGAGCAGGAATTAGAAATTGAAAAATTATTAGAGCAAGAAGACGAGCTGCCACGTCCAACAGGTGGGGAGCTTGGGGTTGTGAATGATTATTTTGAAGGCGGTCAAAAGTATATTTCTTTCTTAAAGACAACCGTTCAAGGAGATTTCACTGGAATTCATGTAGCGCTTGATTGTGCCCATGGAGCGGCATCATCGATTGCCCCACATCTTTTTGCAGATTTGGAAGCTGATATTTCAACAATGGGTACTTCTCCTAATGGAATTAATATTAATCGTGATTGTGGCTCTACTCACCCTGAGAAATTAGCCGAATTTGTATTAGAAAAGGGAGCTCAAATTGGGTTAGCCTTTGATGGTGATGCGGATCGATTAATTGCTATAGATGAAAAAGGAAACATCGTTGATGGCGATCAAATCATGTATATTTGTGCAAAGTATATGATGGAGCAGGGCTGGCTTAAAAAGGGTACAATTGTTTCAACGGTGATGAGTAATTTAGGGTTTTATAAAGGTATGGAGAATTTAGGGATAGAGGCCAAACAAACCGCTGTCGGTGACCGTTATGTAATGGAAGAGATGAAAAACGGTGGCTATAACTTAGGTGGAGAACAATCAGGTCATATTATCTTTTTAGATTATATTACTACGGGAGATGGAATGCTTTCGGCTTTGCAGCTAGTTAATATTATGAAGCAAACGGATAAACCACTTTCTGAATTAGCCAGTGAGATGGAAACCTTCCCACAAAAGCTAGTGAACGTAAGAGTAACCGATAAACATGCTGTAACAGAAAATGAGAAAATCAAAGCGTCCATTTCGAAAGTCGAAGAGGATATGAATGGCGATGGAAGAGTTCTAGTTCGACCATCAGGAACTGAACCACTTGTTCGAGTTATGGTTGAAGCCAAAACTGACACACTTTGTGAACAATATGTAAGCGATATAGTTAAAGTTGTGCAAGAGGAAATGGGCTTACACGAATAAAAGTTAGAATATGCATAGGCGCACATATAAAGCGTTTATGCATATTTTAATTATGTGCAAGGAAAATGAACCATATTCTTACAAAATGTTTGATATTTTTCAATGGTTTAAAAATAGTCGAAAGTTGCCTTGCACAAGTATTGATAAGGCTTACAGTGTGGTATGTGTGTTAGCAAGTATTAATTGACGTAAGATAAGGTTTGCGCTATGATTAAAGACGATTCTATATGAAAGGTGGCAAGAGGTATAATTATTAGTTTATTTAAAAGCGCCAGGACTGCTGATGATCGGATTGAACAGCAGTTGACGAGGAGAGGGTTTATCGATTTTTTCGGCGGATGCCCTCCGGTTGCCGCATGACAGCCGTCAAGCTTCTGTAAAAAACAAAAGGGTGACTTTTTGGACAAAATCAGAGGCTACATGCCCATAAAAAATGAGAAGAGTGGGGGCGAGTGCCCTCCGGTTGCTTGCCCCCATATGGGAGGTAACCATTTATGTGTGGAATTGTTGGGTATATTGGAAATGAAGATGCGAAAGAAATCTTATTAAAAGGATTAGAAAAGCTTGAATACCGTGGCTATGACTCAGCCGGGATTGCTTTAGCTGCCGAAGAAGGCATCCAGGTATTTAAGGAAAAAGGACGAATTGCTGCTTTGCGTGAAGTAGTGGATGGAAATGCAATGAGTACCGTTGGAATCGGTCATACTCGTTGGGCTACCCATGGTGAGCCAAGTCGTCTTAATGCGCATCCTCATCAAAGTAAAACATCTCGTTTTACGCTTGTTCATAATGGAGTTATTGAAAATTATGAGCAGCTTCAACGTGAGTTTTTGATCGATACGAAGCCAGCAAGCGATACAGATACAGAAATCGTCGTTTTACTTATTGAGCATTTTGTAGCAGAAGGGAAATCAGTAGAAGAGGCTTTTAGCCATACCCTTTCCTTGTTAAAAGGCTCTTACGCAATTGCTCTTTTAGATGGCGAAAATGAAGATATCATCTATGTTGGAAAAAGCAAAAGCCCATTATTAATTGGTGTTGGTGATGGAGTGAATGTAATTGCTTCAGATGCAATGGCTATGCTTCAAGTGACAAAGAAGTTTTTAGAAATTATGGATGAAGAGTATGTGATTTTAACTCGAGAAAAAGCGGTCATTAAAACGCTAAATGGCGTCGTAATGATGAGAGAGCCTTTCACAGCAGAATATGATGCTAGTGATATCGAGAAGGGTACTTACCCTCATTACATGCTAAAAGAAATCGATGAGCAGCCGTTTGTTATTCGTAATATCATTCAACAATATCAAAATGAGGATGGTTCAATCCGTCTAGATGACAACATTCGAGAAGCCATGAAAACCTCTGACCGCATTTATGTAATAGCTGCAGGAACGAGCTATCATGCTGGGCTTGTTGGCCAACAATTAATAGAAAAAATAGCAAAACGACCAGTAGAAGTGCATATTGCAAGTGAATTTTTATATAATATGCCATTACTATCAGAAAACCCACTCTTTGTATTTATTTCTCAAAGTGGAGAAACAGCCGACCTTCGTGGTGTGCTAGTAGAAGTGAAAAAGCGTGGACATCAGGCATTAACGATTACGAATGTGCCGGGTTCTACTCTTTCCCGTGAAGCCGACTTCACTCTTCATACTTTTGCTGGACCTGAAATCGCTGTTGCTTCTACAAAAGCTTATACGGCACAAATGGCCGTTTTCACTTTATTAGCCGTTGACGCAGCTAATGCTCAAGGAATTGAATTAGACTTTGATCCACTTCAAGAGCTTGGTATTGTCGCTAACGCTATGGAAGTCTTAACGGATCAAAAGGAAAAGCTAGAAAAAGTAGCTCGTCATTACTTATCCGTTTCAAGAAATTGCTTCTTTATCGGTCGAGCAGCTGATTATTATGTGTGCTTAGAAGGAGCATTGAAATTAAAAGAAATCTCCTATATTCAAGCAGAAGGTTTTGCTGGTGGAGAGCTAAAGCACGGAACAATTGCCTTAATTGAGGACGGTACTCCAGTTATTGCACTCGCAACCCAAAAACACGTTAACCTGAGCATTCGAGGTAATGTAAAAGAAGTTGCAGCTCGTGGAGCAAGCCCGTGTATTATCAGTATGGAAGGTATGGAAGAAGAAACAGATGCTTTCGTATTACCAAGCGTACATGAATATTTAACTCCGCTAGTAAGTGTCGTTCCACTACAATTAATTGCTTACTACGCAGCCCTTCACCGCGGCTGTGATGTCGACAAACCACGTAACCTAGCAAAAAGCGTGACAGTTGAGTAATAGTAGGGAAAATATTATTTTTGAATTTAGATCTAAAAAAGCTTGGGATATCCCAAGCTTTTTTTGTTTAATATATCGTTCTTATTTTCATTAGATTACCCTATAATTGAAGGTTTTTTGATAATTCGAATCTTTTTTGTTGTGAGTATGAATAATGGTCATACTTTTTTTCTTTTCTTAATAATGATGAAGCTTATAAGACCAATTATTAAGTAGGTGAATGTAAAAGGAAGCCCCGTATATATGTCAACCGGGTAGGGTGTGACGAATTGACTAACGCCGTACGAAACGACCATAGCAAGAGGTATAAAAGAACTGAGTAAAAAGTTGAACCATTTTAATAAGTAAGGTGCGGTGGATTTAAATACATAAATAGCCATGAAGTAAGCAGAGCCACCTACCATCTGAATAATCACTCCACCTAAAATCGCATTAGCTGTTTGCTTATCATACCAACCTGCTATCGTAGTAAATAAACCAACCAATAATAAAAAGGTTGAACCAATTAGTAGAATTTTACCGATGTTTAAAGGCTCATCTTTTTGATTAGAAGCTTCTGTTCCTTTTAACAAATAATCAGTGGTTACATTAAAATATTCACTTAGTTTAATGATTCTTAATAAATCAGGTGTACTTTGATTACTTTCCCATTTAGAAACTGCCTGTCTGGAAACACCTACTTCCTCTGCCAGCTCTTCTTGAGATAGACCTTTTTCTTTCCTTAGCTGTCGAATACGCATTTCTATTGACATTTCATCACCACTCTTATTCGTTTAATAACCAAATAATAGCATTAAACGTGGTTGCATCTACTGATATATAAGTGTTTTATAGGCTACAAGCTGAATTATATAATCAAACTTTATTCCAAATCTACTGTAACAGCTTGAAAAGTATTTGGAAATTTGAAATAATTGTTAATGAGCTATAAATGTATGGTGGCAGTCCCACCTGCTAAAGCATAAATTACTATTCCATGAGGAGGATTACTGTGCGTCCAAGACCAGTATCTATTGAAAATCCAGAGCAAGCCAAGTTTGTTAGTCTTGTGCCAGATGGAGATATTGAAGAAATACTTAGTGAGCAACGAACTAAGACCATTACCCTCTTAAGCAGCGTATCAGAGGAGACAGCAAGTAAGGCGTACGCACCAGGGAAATGGACTTTAAAAGAAGTAATTGGGCATATGACCGACTCGGAACGCGTGATGTCGTATCGAATGCTTGCCATTGCACGAAATGAAAGTGAACAACTCCCAGCAATGGATCAAAATCAATACGTTGCTGCGGCAAACTTCAACAAATTATCCTGGGAACAGTTACTAGCTGGTTTAGACACAGTACGCTCCAACACGTTAAGCCTTATTTCAACCATTGATGATGCTGCGTGGGTTCGTCAAGGAACTGTAATGAACAGCCCAGTTTCGTTAGCTATCATTGCATATGGCATTGCCGGGCACGAGTTACACCATAGGAAAGTAATCACTGATAAATACTTATAAGTCTTTTTCTAACCATGTCAACGTGCAGGAGATCGTTGATAGACAAAAATGGTTTAACCTCGAAGAGTAATTGCACAATAAAGATGTACATTCATAGACATCTATAGAAAACGAAATCTCTCTATAGATGTCTCCTTTTATGTGCTTAGCCTTCAGCAAAAGGGCGCTTTAACTGTGTAACAGAAGAACATGTTCTGATTAATTTTTTCCAAAGCATTGTTTTTTCTTTTGTTAGTTTATTAAGATTAATTATACCAATGCTCTTTAATCATGGACTTAATATATTTTGATTAATCTTTAATTGTTACGACATTTCATTTTTTATTAATTGTCTAAGATACAAACTGGCATCTTCTAAATATTCTTCTGATGATTTACTGCTGTTTTGTTTCCAATCAATTGAAGCTCCATAAATCATCCAGCTTAACATGTTAGCTATCATTCTAAGCTTTTCTTTACTTTCACCTGGATATTTTTTTGATAGTGATTGAATGATAATCTGTTCAAGTTCCTTTTTTAATATGGATTCTATATTCACGGACATATCATTATAGCTTTTCTGACATCTGTCAGATAAGCTCATGTGAAATTTTGTAATCGATAAGAATAAACTATGTAGCATTTCCTCGTTGAACTCTTTATTATTTGATAGTTCCTGAAGTACATTCTCCATTAAATCTTCTTTAATCACTTTTTCGAGCAAATCATATTTATCGAGAAAGTGGTGATAAAAGGTCGCACGATTAATCATGGCACCTGTCGTAATGTCACTGATTTTAATACTAGTAAAATCCTTTTTTTCTAAAAGTTCTATAAAAGAAGTAATAATAAATTTCCTAGTGCGCACTGAACGTAGGTCTGTTTTCCCATCAATCATAAATAACCCTTCCATTCTAGAATGATTTTAGACATTTTACATAAACTGTGGCTTATACAACAGATTGAGCTTTTTGTTGCTAGGATTTTAAACGAACTCCATGTATAATCTGATTATACAACATGTGTTGCCTTATGCAACAGTTGTAACTTTGTTGCAGTATCTAAAACGGCAAAATCATTAATGATGATACGTAATATTTAAGGAGGGGTACAAATTGTCAAATAAATCAACACATAATAGAGACGTAAGAGAATTTTGGTATCCCAAATATAATAAAAATGGATACCCTCATCTTCAACAAGCGTTCATTTTAAATCCTGAGAGGAATAAGGAATTTTCCCCGTTTATTCTTATGGCTGAAGACTGGTTTAAGCGTGGAGTCTTCGCCGATCATCCTCACAGAGGTTTTCAAACTGTAACATATGTTGTTGATGGTAGGCTTGAACATATCGATAATGCAGGTGGTTATAGTATTTTGGATGCAGGCGATGTTCAATACATGAATGCAGGATGGGCAGCTAGGCACGCAGAAGAGGCATATGATGATGATTTGATTCACACTTTACAAGTATGGTTAAACCTGCCGAAAAGTTTGAAAAAAACAGAAACCAGTTATCAAAATATTCGTGTTGAGGATGCTCCTGTTGTGAACATCGCTGGAGGAAGTGTTCGTGTTTATTCTGGGGATATCGCTGGTGTAACTGGACCGATGAAAAGTTTAGTTCCAATAACGATGTCAGAAATCACTCTTCGTGAAGGAACGGAATATACTCATGTTTTACCTGAGAATCATAACGCATTTATATATATGTTGGCAGGAGAGATGGAGTTCGGAGAAAGCCATACAAAGATTGGCAAGACAGGAGCGGCTACCTTGTCCTTTATTGAAGAAGGTTCCGAGCTTAATCCAAGTGAATTGAAAATAAAGGCGTCTTCTCGCTCCAAAGTTTTAATCTATTCGGGTGTTCCTATTCGAGAAGAAATTGCTTTAGGTGGACCTTTTGTAATGAATACTCAGGAAGAAATTAAGGAGGCCTTTCGAGATCTTCAGCGAGGAGTTTATGGACCACCTGCAGTAAAAAATAATTAAGATAGAAGATAAAATATTTTGCCTTTTCAATAGGAGCTCTTCTGTCCGAAGTCTACTCATCAAACCTTATTTAGATACATTGATTATTGTGAATTAAGAGCACTATCATAAATAGAGCTTAAGTGGCTGTTGAGATCATTTTCTCAACAGCTCTTATTTATTATAGAAGATCATTAAAAACAGCTTGTTGATAAAGCGTTCTAAATCTGTTTTATTTTTTAGTTATTATAAATGCTAGTCTTAGAATGTACAGAAACGATTAAATAAGAATGTACACTTTTAGTCAGCGCATGCATACTGAGCTAGAGGTGAGAGACAGATGCAT
>NZ_LTAO01000019.1:29153-31743 GCF_001590785.1 Alkalihalobacillus trypoxylicola | reverse complement strand
TGATCTCTGCAGGATAGCTCACTCTAGTTCCCATAGAAAAAACACCTCCAAGTATTCTTTAGGTTAACAATAACCGATTTCTACTTAAAGGTGTTTTATCTCACTTTTTGGGGTCAGCCCATTTAAAAAAAAGGAGGTTTTTTTGCACGCATAGATTACCTATGGAAGACGTAAGTTAGCGGACACAAGGCACTGAGACTACAGTGGGATGAAGTGGCCATGACGAAATCCACTTAAAAAAAGTTAGTTCGGCGCCACCCACCGGACTGAAGTGTCTTAGGGGAGCGAACAGCCGGGCACCTATCAGGTTTAGAAATCATTCATTCGTAGTATTGTCACAGTCTCTTTTCATATTCATATGAAGTAAGCTAAGTTCTTATTGGAGCGCTTTGGTCGGGTCTAATCGAATTATTTCGAATGATAAATACTAAGATTGGGTATAACAAGAATGCAGTAAGGACTGAAATAATTAAAAAAGGAACAGCGTTTGAAGAGTAGCGCTCATAAATAAGATAAATCACATATCCAGTTGCAACAAGTAAAGCAATATTAATAATGTAACCTAACCCTCCTAAATTGTTCATAAGCAAGCTAATAGCACCTAATGCTGTAAAGCCAATTGGTATATATTCTTTCCATGTTTGCTGTGATTGTCTTTCAGCAATTAAGCCCATTAAATACAAATTGGCAATAGGAATGAAAGCCATCCAACTTTTATCTACAAATCCTTCTGTTTCTCCTAACTTTTTAAGTCCAAACGCTCCTAGTAAATCATATTTTACATTTAATGAGAAATAAAAAAAGCATTAGAGATAAACTCCAATACTTTTTGCTAGTTTTGATGAACACTTATAGGTCTTTAACGAGATAGTTGGTACTCATTCGATTGATTAGAGGCAACTGTATTAAACATGGTATAAAGTCTCTCTGGGAATTTCACTGCATAATTTACCTCTTCATCTACTCCCGTGATGGTCACGACACTAGGGATTGGAATATCAAAGACGGCTACTTCTGAAGAAAGAGAATAATTTTGCTCTATAATTTCATCATTTACCCTTATCTCAATAGTATTTTGATTATTCCCAGTGAAATCCCATATTAACATTCTACTCGATGATTGGGTAAATTCTTCAATAATAAAATTTTGTGGGTTAATATCTAATCTCCGAGGGATTTCCATCACATAGCCTGAATCAATTTCTAAACTATATTGTTTGGATATTTCTGTCGCCGCAACCTCTGTCGAAGGGCTGGAATTAAAAATCGCACTAAAAGCTAGTAAAAGGATTGAAAAAATTAGTAAAATACCACGAATATTTTGAGCGGATGTTGTTAATGGTAATTTTTTAATATGTTTATCTCTACTCATGAGAAATCCTCCTACTGTTAAAAGGTGCTGCAGCTGGATATCGATAAAACCAGTATGACATTAAAGCTCTAGCTACTAAAAAACTAAGCACTGATAAAAATAAGGCTAAGCTTTTAGTTGGAATATTATTTTCAGCCCATGCGTTAATAAAAGTAGCTCCTAGCCCGAATGCAATAAACATAAATAAACCCATTTGAAGAGCTGGCCATAAAATCGGAAACTTCTCATAAATCCAGTGATATCGTTTGACTGAAATCGATACAAATAAAATTAAACTACAAAAACCTATTATAAAAAAATAATCCGTTCCACTAGGGATACCGGTTGACAGCATGGTGATAATTTCTCTGATGACAAAAAAAGGACCTGCTATTAAGGTTATAACTATAAAAAAGAAAAACAAGTAAAAAAATCCATGGATGATTTTAAGTAATTTTGATTTCACACTTTGTCTCCTTTTACTAGAAAAGTTTTTAGATATTTTTTTGTATGATGTTAAATTAGAAATTCAGCAAATTAATTAGCATGTTCATCTTCATTTTTATCCTTATAAGTAGGGTGTTTCTTAACGCGGTTTGGTTCTTTATCTTTAGAACCTTCAGGTGGCTTTGTTTTATTAAAGCTCAATAGCTGTAGCTCAGGAAAGAGAATTTTTGACCACTTTTTTTCCATTATATAATCCTCCCTATTAAACATTTCGATTTATTTAATCAGCTGGTTTTGAAAACTATATCATTGATCATTTATTACATGTAAGTGCTATCTTTATATTATAGCAAATAAGTCTAGTGATTTAATCCTATTAGGAAAAAAAGGATAGTTTTATATTTTTAATTTAACTGAATCAATTTCATCATTTATATCTTATAATGAAATCCGATTGATTAGGTTTTTGATTTTCACTTTAGGTAGATGCTTTCCCAAGGGCTTGTCTTCAGCTAACTCTGACTACGCTTGGCTTCGCCAGAGTGGATCTTCAGACTGCGCTGATCCTTTGGGAGTCACTACCTACCGTTACAATCAACGAGTRAATTTGCAAACATTCGTCTTTTAATAAAAACCGATTGATTAGGTTTTTGATTTTCACTTTAGGTAGATGCTTTCCCAAGGGCTTGTYTTCAGYTAACTCTGACTACGCTTGGCTTCGTCTGAGTGGATCTTCAGACTGCGCTGATCCTTTGGGAGTCACTACCTACCGTTACAATCAACGAGTGAATT
>NZ_LTAO01000019.1:0-29063 GCF_001590785.1 Alkalihalobacillus trypoxylicola | reverse complement strand
GGCTTCGTCTGAGTGGATCTTCAGACTGCGCTGATCCTTTGGGAGTCACTACCTACCGTTACAATCAACGAGTGAATTTGCAAACATTCGTCTTTTAATRAAATCCGATTGATTAGGTTTTTGATTTTCACTTTAGGTAGATGCTTTCCAAAGGGCTTGTCTTCAGCTAACTCTGACTACGCAGAGCTACGTCAGAGTGGATCTTCACACTGCGCTGATCCTTTGGGAGTCACTACCTACCGTTTCAAACAACAAATGAATTAACAACATTCAAGACATATTTATAATAAACGTTCGATTTCATTCACTTATAGAGCCATTATGAAATTCACTCAACTTATTAACGTTCTTAATTTGCCTAAAAAGCTGTGAAGAAAGAGAGTGAGAATAAAATCCGAGGAATATATTTACATTCCCCTTACAAAAGTGTATATTTAATACTGGTAAAATAGTACTAATAAGGAGATTTTGTGATGTCGTTTTTTATTCCGCTTTTCAAACAGTATATAGATGCGATTAAAAATATAAAGAAGAGGTATTATTTGACACCGTTTCTTATTTTAATGTACCTTTTTGTAATCTCACAAATTTGGAAATTGGGTGGACAATTTTTAAGTACTGATTATCAAATAAAGGATATCATCTTTTTTATTTTTTCATTTTTATTTGCTTTCAAACTATACTTTTTTAATACCATTTTTTACCCGCATGCTAATCTGTTTATTCAAACAACCTGGATTTATCAAAAGGTTTTCGGAAGTACTATTGGAGTTATGTCCAAAGGATTTACTAATTACAGTAATATCGGTAAAGATATTCCGGAAGATTACTATATAAGAGGACAAAGAGGTTCTGTTTATACGATCAGTTCTAGCTACAAATCAAAGTTTGAAAGAGTTAAGGATCAACAAATGATTTATTTATTTTACGTGACCATAAAATTTTTGTTTAAAGATATCATATTAAGGATTTTTATTCACTGGGGAGTTTTTATTGTTAGTCCTATTATTTTTCTTTTTGCTGTACCGGTTTTTAATAATAGAGGAATTTTGAAGTATATTGAGAAATAATCTATTAGAATGGAAAAGGCGTTTTGATAAAATGTTTCTAAAAGTAAAGGTTATATTAGCAAGTCTAATCATAATAACAAAAGATTTATTGCTCCTATAAGGAACCTCTAAATAAAACATATGTATAAGATAAGCAGTAACTGTATTTAGTTTAAGAATGTATGGAGGCTATTGAGGCTGGGACAAAAGTTTTTTTAAAATAACCTCAATTAGCGAGAATTGAAATAGTTTGTAATGGATGAATACATAAATAACGAATAGGACCTTCCTTCTTATTAAAAGAAGGAGGGTCCTATTGGATTAGTAGATTCTCTATATAATACATAATCTAGTGGTAGATGAAGTGGCCTGCCGAAATCTACTTTAAAAAAGTTAGTTAAACAACACCAAACCGGACGTGGAGCGTCTTGGAGAACGAATAGCCGAGTACCTAACATGTGTGGAGCTCTTCATTCATGCGAATGGTCCCATCCTTATTAGTTAAACACATTTTTTATGTTTAGAATTCCGGAAAGAACCTTACTCGCTTAATCTGATGGCATTTGCTCCTCATTAATAAATTCATATTCTTCCGTATAGGTACCTTTGGCAAGTACTCTTACAAGCGTTCCTGGATCAAGTCTAGTACTGGTAGAGAATACAACTCGTTTAGTCTCCCCGCTTTCAGTGACGCCTTCCTCCCTATATTTATATCTCCCGTCATCATCTGAAGGGTCATTTTGAATCTCAACATATACATATTCCTGTTCAATCAATGGATTAAAACGATCTAATGGCTCGCGAAATAAGAAGTATAAGCTAACCATGATAACAACGACAACGAGACAAGAAATTAAGACTTTTTTCATAAATTTTCTCCCCTTCTATAATGCATTTGTGACAATGCTTTTGTAATATCGAATCGTAACTACGGTAAACATTAAATAAATGACAATATACGCTAGCATACTAATAATGATTGGGGTGAGCATGCTTGCAGCGATGAGAATAGAACCTACGTTAAGGGCAAAAGCAGCGTGAGTTAACCCAATTCCCAGAGGAATTAAATAAACAAAGAGCTGTTTACGGATGATGCCTTTCATCATATCGTTTACTTGAAATCCGAGTTGTCTAAGTGTCCGATAATGAGTTTTTTCTTGCTCAGCCTCTGTCATTTGTTTGAAGTACAAAATACTTCCCGTTGAAAGGATAAACACCAAGCCTAAAAAGCCGGCAATGAAAATGAGGAGCCCGAAGGTTTGACGCGATGCCTCGTGTTCGGAATAAAAATCAGTGATAAATTCGCCACTGTCCACACTCGTTAGAAAGATGTCCGAGGCGGCACCCGATTTCGTAGTATCCAATAAGTGAAACACTTCAAAGCTCAAAATTTCGTAAGCACCCTCCTGAATGTTTTCTCTTATTTTCTCGAAGGTTTCTTCAGAAACAAGTAATTGATCGCCATGGAATCTATAGTTCATCACGTTTTCAAGCTTAGACTTGGATACCGTTAGACTATTATCTTCATCGTTAGATGCGTACTGCAATTCTTTTGGAGATGAAACCTCCATTCCTTCGATAACCGCTCGCGTACTTTGATAGATGGCTTCACCGTCTTGGGGACGCTCAACATCTAATCCAGCCTGCGCCATTTTTTCTGCTGAGAAAAGCATAGTCTTTCTGTGACGATTGGCTACATTTGGATCCTGATCCGCCCATACGCCATCAAATCGAATGGCATCTACTTGATATTGTTCAAATGGAATCTGTTCGTCTTCTAAGCTACTTTTAATCAGAGCGGCTTCCTCCGGCATATTCTCCACTGCAAAATCAAAAGGCATAGCCAACCTCACATCCTTTTCGGTTGAATAATATAACGAATAGGAAAGGGAAATCATCGTAATCGTCATGGCCGACAATATCGTGATTAAGGTTAACGAATTGGCGTGACCTTTCATTCTGTGCATTAAGGGTGCTACCGAAAGACTATTATACAAGCCGAGATTTCCATTTTGCTTTTTTCGAAATACATATAATATCCAGCTTATGGTCGTATGGAAGACTAAATAGGTTCCGAGTATAGTACTGGCGAGAACGATTAACATAAAATAGATCAGCAAATCCGCATTGTATGCAATAAAGGTAGACATATAATAGCCAAACCCGATTAGACTTAATCCTGCTAACCCTAAAATGCCTGAAACGATGCTTGGACGTTTGACAAAGTGATCATTTTGATTATTTGCTTGAAACAATTGTAGTAATGTACTGCGATAAACCGTCAATATTATTTGTAAGGATGTGACCGCAATTAAACAAGTAAAAACAGCAAGCGTTTGGATGAGTGCCTGGCCAGAAAAGGTTAAGCCAAACGTAACTTCAAGACCGATAATGTTCATAAACAGGATAAGAAAGAGTCGCGATAGCAAAGCTCCGACTAGCGTTCCGATCAGTAAAGCGCCTAGCCCAAGAATGATGTGTTCCAAGATCAGTACCCGAGCGACCCAAGCCTTGGACAAGCCAATTAACTGATATAATCCGATTTCTTGACTGCGTCTTCTAATAAAGATGCCAGTAGCATACATCGTAAACACAATGGTAATGAGAATGAGTAATATTCCAGCGATTTGAAAGGCCGTTGAGAAGTTCATGCTGGCTTGAACCATTTCAACAACAGTTTGGTCATTTTGCAAGGTAGAAAAGATAAAATACAAACTTATGCTGAAAATCATCGCGAAAAAATAGAGATAATACATCTTGATGTTTTTCCGCATACTACGGAGCACTAATTTTTGTGTGTTCATTTCTGATTGCCTCCTCCAAGAACGGCTTGCATATCAAGAAGGTCCTTAAAGAATGATTCTCTCGTTTTCTCTCCTCGATACAATTCAGAAAAAATTTTCCCATCCTTTAAAAAGATGACACGATTACAATAGCTAGATGCTAATGGGTCATGAGTGACCATAACAATGGTTACTTGTCGTGTTTCATTAATCTCATGTAGATTCTCCAATAAATTGGAAGCGGCTTTTGAATCAAGGGCACCCGTAGGCTCATCAGCAAAAACAATCGATGGCGAATGAATTAACGCTCGTGCTGCAGAGGTACGTTGCTTTTGACCACCTGAAATTTCAGAAGGGTATTTATTAGCTAATTCCTTAATATCTAAAATCTCTGCAATCGCATTAAACTCAGCTTCAGCTTGATCTTTGCTTATTTTTGTTAAAGAAACAGGCAGCAATATATTTTCTTTTACCGTTAATGTATCGAGCAAATTGTAATCTTGAAAGATAAAGCCTAAATGTTGACGACGAATGTTTGAAAGCTGTCTATCCTTCATTTTCGAAATCTCGTGCTCTTTTATATGAATTTGGCCATCTGTGGAACGGTCAATAGTAGCTAATGTGTTGAGAAGAGTTGTCTTGCCCGAGCCTGAAGGTCCCATAATTCCAACAAACTCACCCTCAGTCACTCGAAGATCAATTCCTTTTAACACCTGTTGAGCATTGCCCTTTAAGCCATAAGATTTACGTACTCCTTCAGCGATTAAAACCGTCTTCATTATCTTTTGATTTGTCATTTCATACACTCCATTCAAGTTGTTCTATACACAGTGTAATTCTTTTATGGCTCTAGGTCGTAAGCTTTAGGTGATAAAATGGAAGCTAATGTGATATTTTTGTCACTTTGTCAAATAAAAAGCAGTCAGGCTCTAAATATCCTAACTACTTATCATAAAAAGCCTATTTTATAGTAAAGTTCGTCTTATGCGTTCTAATGGATTATGATTAGAGAATATCATCGATATAGAAGTACCTTCACCTACTGCTGAAGCCACCTCAAGTTGAATATGTAATTTCTTGCTGATTTCTTTTGCAAGATAAAGCCCCATTCCGGTGGCTGAGTGCTGAACCCTCCCATTTTCTCCCGTAAAGCCTTTATCAAATATACGTGGCAGGTCATGAGCTTGAATGCCAGCTCCTTCATCTTTAAATGTAACAATGACAGAGTCACTATCGTTGTGATCAATATGAATGAATACATTTCCATCTTTTGGACTATATTTAATCGCATTCGTTAAAAGCTGTCTCATGACAAATCCGCACCATTTCTTATCGGTATACACAGTAGAAGAAGGATTCCCTGTCAACTCAATCGATATATTTTTTTCCATACACCACGTAGATAGCTCTCGAATCTCTTCTTTTATTAAAATTTGTACTTCCTGCTTTTCTGGTATTAAGTCTGAGTCTAAATTAGCAAATCGGGAAATATAAAGCTGACGGTCTATTAATAGGTGCATCCTCAACCAGGTTGCATTTAGCTTTTGAGCTAACTCATTCGATCGATGAGCATCTATGATAATTTTCATAGCGGTAAGGGGCGTTTTTACTTCATGAACCCAGGAGGAAAGATCATCTTGTTCCATTATTTGGGTGGACTGATACTCACGTTGTTTGTTTTGATCATGCTGATGAATGTTTTGTAATAGAGTATAAATCAGTCGGTCAGGAAAACGTATGTCGGGTTCAGAGATGCTTTCAAACCAATCATCTTCCATACGGTTAGAAAGGGTAAGTAGAGATTTATAATAGGCGGTTTCCTTTTTATATCTCCAAATAAAAAAGCTAACGAAGATGGTTATAAACAAGAAATTTAAATATAAAAGAGAATGAGGCTCCACACCAATACCAGAATCAAATTGTATTAAAGCGTTAGTAAGTAGAAGCAGTAATCCAATTAAGCCGAGCCAACTTTTTTTATAAATGAGATACGATATGAACAATGTGAAACCTCCTAAAGCGTAATGGCCATATACCCAAGCCCTTTTTTAGTTACAATCCCTTCCGCTAAATTGAGAGAAGAAAGCTGTTGCCGTAATCTTGTAATGTTGGCAGTGAGAGTATTGTCATTAATATATTGATCATCATCCCAAAGCATTTTCATCAGTTCATGCCGTGAGATAATCTTATTATTTGAACGAACTAAAATGGAAAGAATAAAAAATTCGTTTTTAGTCAGGTTAATGCTTTTCCCATCCTTATAAATCCCACCACTTTTTAAATCAATAAGTGCTTGATTCCACTCAATGACATCCGAGGATGCTTCTTCATACGTATACGTTCGCCGAAGCATAGCCTGAACCTTGGCTAGAAGTACATCCATATTAAAAGGCTTCTGAATGTAATCGTCCGCCCCCAAGTTCATTGCCATCACCATATCCATCGGATGATCTCTTGATGAAAGAAATATAATAGGAACTTTCGAAACGGCCCGTATAGCTCTACACCAATGAAAACCATCGTACTTTGGAAGTTGTATATCAATAATCACTAGGTGTGGGCTATGTTCTACAAAGCTATCCATCACATGAGAGAAATCAGTTGGGCTACTTACCCCATATGACCACTGATTGAGCCCTTCTTTAAGTGCTTCTAGGAGAAGAGAGTCATCCTCAATAATAAAGATATTCATATTCATTCGTAGCCCTCCTTAAACTTTATACTTATTAATTCTAAATGAATCACGAATAAAAAACTAGTATTGCATAAGATAGGAAAGTTTAAGAAGAGGATGTAAATTCAACTTAGTCTCTTATCAATACCTACCTGCTTTACTAGCTCAATAAAGCGTTAATCATACGACTTTTTCTTTCAGGAAGCCTATTTACCTGAAGGCTTTAAAAATGGGTGATTGTAAAAGATGCAAAAAAACACGCACACTCATTTTATGAGAGTGTGCGTGTTTAATGTTTGATGGAGCCTAGGGGGATCGAACCCCTGACCTCATCGCTGCCAGCGATGCGCTCTCCCAGCTGAGCTAAGGCCCCAAGGAACGTAGCATACTCACGAAAGCTACAAACCATATTATAAAAGGTAAAGGTGGTTTATGCAACTAGTATTTAATTAAATAGATAGCCTAGTAGCCACCAACCTACTCCTGCAATAGTCCCTACAATAAAGGAGCTCATTACGAGTTCTTTTCTTAATTGTTTTTCTTTTGCAAAATCAAATATTAGCCATCCGCAAAAAACGGTAAAGCCGAAAATAACGGCAGTCATTCATTTATCCTCCAAAGTATAGATTTAATGATGTTTAATGTTTTGCTTCAAAATACATCGTCTAAAAAATATCATAACAAAATAGTTCTAATAATGACAATAGCAGTAGCTTGAAATAAAAGATCTAAAAGAAAGGGTTTTCAAACGTTTGTGTGGGAGCTATAATAGGGTATAAGTTAATAGTGATTTTAACGTCATAAGGGCAGTGTTTTAAATTATCTAGGATTTTTCTAGTGCTTTAAAAGGCTGTCCTTTTATTTCTTTTTCAAAGGAGGAAAACATGAATCATCAATATGTTTTATCAATAGACCAAGGAACAACAAGTACAAGAGCAATGATTTTTAATAAAAAAGGTGAAGTTGTTCATAGTGCACAAAGGGAATTTACTCAATTTTTCCCTCAAAGTGGATGGGTTGAGCATGATGCCAATGAAATATGGGGATCGACTCTTTCTGTTGTAGCCAGTGTCCTTTCAGAAGCGGAGATCAAGCCAGAAAGTATTAAAAGTATCGGCATAACGAATCAACGTGAAACAACGGTAGTGTGGGATAAGCAAACAGGAACACCTATTTACCCAGCTATCGTTTGGCAATCAAGGCAAACAAGTGAAATATGTGAACAATTAAAAGAAGATGGCTATGAAGATATAATTAAAGAGAAAACAGGATTATTAATCGACCCCTATTTCTCAGGAACTAAAATTAAATGGATTTTAGACCGTGTCGAAGGAGCAAGAGAAAGAGCTGAAAAAGGGGAGTTATTATTTGGTACCATTGATACTTGGTTAATTTGGAAGTGGACGGGTGGAAAAGCACATGTGACCGATTATAGCAATGCAAGTAGAACCCTCTTGTACAATATATACGAGCTAAGCTGGGATGAAGAATTACTAGAAATCCTCCAAGTACCTGACTCAATGCTACCAACGGTGAAGTCATCGTCTGAAATCTATGAATATACCGCTGACTATCATTTTTTTGGACAAAAAGTTCCAATTGCAGGAATTGCGGGTGATCAGCAGGCAGCGATGTTTGGCCAAATGTGCTTTGAAAGTGGAATGGTCAAAAATACATATGGAACAGGCTGTTTTATGCTAATGAACACAGGAAATAAACCAGTTCCATCCAAGAATGGTTTGCTTACAACTATTGCCTGGGGAATTGATGGGAACATAGAATATGCGTTAGAGGGAAGTATTTTTGTAGCAGGATCGGCTATTCAATGGTTAAGAGATGGTTTGAGATTAATAAAAGACGCTAAAGAAACAGAGAAATATGCACAGAGGGTAGATTCGACAGAGGGAGTCTATGTTGTTCCTGCTTTTGTAGGGCTAGGTACACCCTACTGGGTAAGTGATACTCGAGGAGCTATTTTTGGTTTAACGAGAGGGACCTCAAAAGAACACTTTGTAAGGGCAACGTTAGAATCGTTGGCCTATCAAACGAAAGATGTTCTTATTGCAATGGAAGAGGATTCTGGAATTGAATTAAAAAAGCTACGAGTAGATGGAGGAGCAGCCAAAAATCAATTCCTCATGCAGTTTCAAAGTGATTTATTGGATGTTCCTGTCGAAATGCCAGAAGTAAATGAAACGACAGCTTTAGGTGCGGCATATTTAGCTGGATTAGCTGTAGGTTATTGGGAAAGCCGAGAGGAAATATTAGAAAATTGGAAAATGGAGCATGCTTATAGCGCAAGTATGGATAACGAAACAAGAGCTCTATTATATAGTGGCTGGAAAAATGCAGTAGAAGCAACGATTCGTTTTAAGCCGTCTTCTTCCTAAAAGACTAGCTTTACGTCTTTTGAATAGGAGGAGCTAAGTCATTCTTCGTTTAAAGCTGCAAAATGATCTTGCTGTATTTTACTTTTCTATCCTATTTTAGTATTCTTTCTTTAAGAGATTTAATAGGGAGGCGGATTAGGGGACTATTCTGAAGGATAGATTTTCCCGGAGAAAAATGAGGAATTCAAAATTAAGAATGTTTGTTAATATAGTGTTAATTTTTTTGTCATTACTAATGGTTGATTGGCAGTTCAGTTCTTGGTTAGATTATGCGTTACTCACCGTTGCAATCTTGTTATTTATTATGGTGATTCTTAACTTTATTTATCTTGATAAAAAAGAAGAAAAATAGCAAGCTGAAGTTCATCTTCTTGCTTCATAGATTAGAATGGGGTTTAGTGGGTGGCGTTATATTAATCAGCTTCACTAGAGAGAGAGTTTCGCTATACTACTATATTCATAGTAGTAATCGCTTGTATTGACCCTTTAAGAGTCTCATCATGAGATTTTAAAAAACGAGTCGGATGGTAAAAATCAGACTCGTTTTTGCGTTCTCTCAAAGCGATTAAGAAAAATCATTTTATTTCATAGGTTGTTTTTTCGGTTATTTTACCGTTGGCATCATGGACAATTAGGTGGGTTTCTTTCTTTTGGGCGATTTCTCTAGCTCGTGAAATCGCTTCTTTTTTCGTTTCGAAGATAGCAGAAGGTTGCTTTGTAGTCTCTGCTTGTACGGCCCAACCTTTTTCATGAGTTAATACATGCTGACCTTTATTCATTAATTCAGGACGGCTATGTTCATTTTTTTGCTCACTTTGCAGTCTATCATTGGAGGCCTGCTTCATCTTGTTTTTTTCCTTTTTCGATGCATTTTCACTCCATTTTTTCGCTTGCTCAATCGAGATAGGGATCGCTTCTTCCTCTTTATAACCATCAGAAATCATCGAATTAGCGATTTCAATTGCTTTTTTACGAATAGGTGTTTCGAGCTTTTTAAAGGCTTGAGGATACTGATCTTTGTCCCAAGGCATTGTTTCACCTCCCTATAAAGAACCAATTCCCACAAACTCCCTTTTAAAAACGTACATGCGTCGTAAAAAAATGACCCTTACGGAAAAGGATCATTTCTTTTATGTAAAAAGCTTAGAGCTTATTGAGCTTTTTTTAGTTTTTGAGAAACGGGATTTTGTGCCAAATCCTTACTTTTATGAGTGATGTAGAAAGCAATTCCAGTTAACAAAATACCAGCTATTGCATTTCCGACAAGGACAGGAATTTGATTCCATAGCCACCAGTCAGCCATCGTTACATTGGCTCCTAGCATCATTCCAGCAGGGATTACAAACATATTGACAACCGCATGTTCGAAGCCTTGAGCAAAGAAAATAAATATTGGTAGCCACATTGCTAGTATTTTACCACTAGTTGAACTAGATGACATGGCCATGATTGCGCCAAATGCTACCATCCAATTACAGAGAATCGATTTCACCAGTAAGGTACCGAGTCCAGCCATGCCGAGCTCTGAATAGCCAATGGTTTTGGCTTCAGCAATCGATACAATAAGATTAAGCATTTCACCAGAATTTGATGTGCCAAATTGTGTAATGGTAAGAACGAATAATAAAGCATATAACAGACTTCCTAATAAATGACCAATAATGACCCAAAACCAGTTATTCAACATATTGGATATAGTCGCTTGACCATTTATCCATGCAGCTGGAATTAATGCAAAATTTCCGGTTACTAATTCTAACCCTAATAAAATAATCATAACAAAACCAACTGGGAAAATAAGTGCACCAATAAGTCCGATCCCGGTTTGAAGGTTGGCTGTAAATGCTAAGGTCGTTGCATATCCTAAAAAAACACCGGCTAGACCCCCTCGGATTAATAAATCTTTTATCGAAAGTTCAGATTTGGTTTTGCCCGCTTGAATCATCGTATCAACAATTTTATTCGGATTAACATTATCCAAATTCTCCACCCACTTCTCTGATTTTTTTAAATTTTCTATTTATTAAATATAAAGGTATTCTTTAATGACTCCTTGGTTTTCGTTATATTATCTACCGAGAAAATTAAAAATCCTTATTATATAAGGGTTTTCATCGTAAATTTTATTACAATACTTTTTTAAAATAGGAATGGATTATCTTGTTATATTTTCTAACGAGTTCCAACATTTAGAAGTTTGTTTCTGATAGCATGACATTATTAATTTATAAAAGGGGTCCAATTATGACTAAACAAGGAATGGTTTATTTAGTTGGGGCAGGTCCAGGTGATATTGAACTACTTACCGTCAAAGCCCAGCGCCTATTAAAGAAAGCGGATGTTGTTATTTTTGATCGCCTAGTTAATCCGTTTTTATTAGCTGACCTAAAAACGGACGTCAAACTTATTTATTGTGGTAAACAGCCCTGTAAACATTTACTTCGACAAGAGGATATTCAAACTGAAATGATTTTGCATGCAAAAAAAGGAAAAACCGTTGTTCGTTTAAAAGGTGGTGATCCTTCTGTATTCGGAAGAGTAGGTGAGGAAGCAGAATCATTAAAAAAGAATGGTATTACATTTGAAATTGTGCCAGGTGTAACGTCAGGAACAGCAGCTTCTATTTATGCAGGAGTGCCGGTTACGCATCGAGATCATTCAGGTTCTTTTGCAGTCGTAACCGCTCATCGAAAAACAGAGGATGGCAAGCCTGATGTAAATTGGAAATCGTTGGCCCAATCTGTAGATACCATTCTTTTCTATATGGGAATTAAGAAGCTTCATATAATTGCAGATGAACTAATAAAAAATGGGAAATCTAAAAATACCCCTGTTTTAGTTGTTCAATGGGGGACGTATAGTCGGCAGAAATCAGTAGAAGGAACCCTTTCAACGATTACAGATCAAGTGAACAATCACAACATTGAAAACCCTGCAATGATTATGGTTGGAGATGTTATTCAAACTCGCCAACAGGTTAGTTGGTTTGAACAAAAACCAATGTCTGGAATGAGTATTTTAATCCCATCAAAAACGAAAGAAAACCATGATTTAGCAGAAAAATTAAGTGAGCAAGGTGCAGATGTTTATGTAAAAGAGGTATGTGCTGTTTCTCAAAATTTCATTGATGAAAAAGATATGCTGCAAATGCTAGATGGAAACCGAGAAATCATCTTTTCTAATATGAAATCGTTCAAACAGTTTTTGCGACAGTTAGGAAATTTGAATATTGATATCCGTACGCTAACCAATCCAATGTTTGCTTTAAATAGCGATATTCAACTAGATTTGAAGCAGCTTGGATTACTGCTACCTCTTTATCAAAAGAAGCGTGCTGATCGTCCTTATTTTATTGATTCTATGACTAGAATGAGAGAATTGAAAATGAATATGCTTGTTGCCTTAACTAGAGCTTTAGAGGAAGGGCATGTGAATTCGATTATTTGTACGAGTAAAGAGGATGTACAGGATATCATTGCTTTTTTAAACAGAGCTCAAATAGGCTCGCTTGAATCTATAACTTTCATAGCAACTAGTAAACAAATAGAAGAATATGCTCGAACATTCCATTTGAATATGAAGGTCATTCAAGATGTAGAAGAATGTTTCAATAACATGGCTAGTAAGGGAGAGCATGTACCTATAGCCGTTAATGGTTAAGTATGCTTTTACTATTTTCAACACTTTTTATCAAGCTAAGATAAGTGGGAGAAACGCGATTTAAAAAGTGTGAATATTTTAAAAAAATAGACAAGGGAGCTGTTAAAGTTGAGAGAAAGAGTCGTTTTAATAGGGAATGGTATGGCTGGGATACGAACATTAGAAGAAATCATGAAGCAAGAGCCGAATCGTTTTCAATTTGTTGTATTTGGTGAAGAAAACCATCCGAATTATAATCGGATATTATTATCTTCTGTTTTACAAGGAGATGCGAATGTAAATGATATCGTACTTAATGATTACAAGTGGTATGAGCAGAATAACATTGAATTACATGTAGACGACCCGATTGTAGAAGTGGACAAAAAGAATCAGATAGTCATTAGTGCCAATGGGGTTAAATGTTCCTATGATCATTTAATTTTTGCAACAGGATCGAATCCATTTATGCTTCCTTTGCCAGGTTCAGAAAAAGAAGGGGTTATTGCTTTTAGAAATATTCGCGATTGTGAATCGATGATAGAAACAGCCAAATCCTACAAAAAAGCCGCTGTTATTGGGGGCGGATTACTAGGTTTAGAAGCCGCTCGCGGTCTATTAAATTTAGGAATGGAAGTTGATGTTATTCATATATCTGATTATTTAATGGAGAGACAGCTAGATGAAGACGCAGGAAAGATGCTAGAAAAAGAGCTGAAAAAACAAGGGATGCGCTTCCACCTTAATAAGCATACAGAAAAAATAATAGGAGGAAAGCGTGTAAAAGGACTAAAGTTTAAAGATGGATCTAGTATTCAAGCTGATTTAGTTGTTATGGCAGTAGGTATCCGACCTAATGTTGAATTAGCGGAAAAGGCAGGTCTTGATATAGGAAGAGCGATTTTGGTGGATGACCATATGGTAACAAATGAAAAAAATATCTATGCTGTAGGAGAATGTGCAGAGCATCGAGGAATAGTTTATGGTCTAGTAGCACCATTATACGAACAAGGAAAGCACTTGGCTGCTTACTTATGTTCAAGTGAGAAAAAGGGTGTACCAGGCTATCAAGGCTCTATCGTTTATACACAGTTAAAAGTTTCTGGTGTAGATGTGTTTTCTGCGGGAGAGTTTATGGATACTGAGGAGACAAAGTCGATCAGAGTTCATGATGAGTTTGAAGGTGTATTTAAAAAGGTTGTGGTTCGTGATCATCAAATTGTTGGAGCCGTCCTTTTTGGTGATACAGCTGACTCCCCTAGACTACTCTCAATGATGCGTTCGGGACAAGATATTTCAGAAATGAGTAAGGTCGCGATTCTTCCTTCAGAATCAAATAGTGCAAGTGGTGAATCTGTTGTTTTAACCATGCAGGATGATGAAACGATATGTGGATGTAATGGTGTAACAAAAGGCGATATTGTTTCTGCTATAAAGGATTTAGGCTTAAAGACAGTAAATGAAGTTAAGCAATGCACGAATGCTTCAAGGTCCTGTGGAGGCTGTAAACCTCAAGTAGCAGAGCTGTTAGCATTAACGACTGGTGAAAGTGCAGCTGATGTAAAGGAACCGATGTGTGGATGTACCAAGTATACACATGAAGAGGTCACCGCTTCTATTAGGGATATGGGACTCACTCATATTCGTGAAGTAATGAATGTTCTAGAATGGAGTAGTGATGCCGGTTGCTCGAAATGTCGCCCAGCACTCAACTATTATTTAGGACTAGTAAATCCTAGTATGTATATAGATGATAGTCATTCAAGGTTTATTAATGAACGAGTACATGCCAATATCCAAAAAGATGGTACCTTCTCTGTTGTACCACGAATGTATGGTGGTGTGACGGACTCAGAGCAATTAAGGAAAATAGCAGATGTGGCTGATAAATATAAAGTGCGATTATTGAAAGTAACCGGGGGACAACGAATTGATTTGCTCGGTGTTAAGAAAGAGGATTTACCAAGCATGTGGAAAGATTTAGGGATGCGCTCAGGCTATGCGTATGGTAAAACTCTTAGAACAGTCAAGACTTGTGTAGGAAAAGATTTTTGTCGATTCGGTACACAAGATTCTATTGGGCTTGGGATTGAGATAGAAAAGAAATATGAAGGCTTAAATACTCCTCATAAAGTTAAAATGGCTGTATCAGCTTGTCCAAGGAATTGTGCAGAATCCGGAATTAAGGATGTAGGAATTGTCGGTGTGGAAGGAGCTTGGGAGCTTTATGTGGCAGGTAATGGTGGAGTGGACTTACGAGGTGGAGAGCTTTTATGCAAAGTAAAGACCTCTCAAGAGGTTATAGATACGATTAGTGCCTTTTTACAATATTACCGAGAGCAGGCGAACTATTTAGAGCGTACCTCGCATTGGGTTGAGCGTGTAGGGTTAGATTCCATTAAAAAAGTCGTTTTAGAGGATCAAAAAGAGCGAGAAGCACTCATTGAAAGAATGGATATAGCCTTGGAAAATCATAAAGATCCTTGGACAGAAATTGTAGCTAGCGATGAGGTTCAAAAGGAATTATTCGAAAAGAAAAATGTTACCGTATAAAGAGGAGGGAGTATTCATGTCTGTACAAGCGAGTAAAAAAATATTTGTCATTAATCTAGACGAATTAAATGTTGGTTTAGGAAAGGTAGTGACCATTGATGGCAAAGAAATAGCTTTATTTCTACAAGAAAATGGTACGGTACATGCTATTGAGAATAGCTGCCCTCATAAAGGGGGACCACTGTCTGAGGGGATTGTAAGTGGTGAATTTGTCTTCTGTCCATTACACGACTGGAAAATTAGTACGAAAACTGGGATGGCAGAGGGAGCAGATGAAGGCTGTGTGACCTGTTTTGATATTGAAATAAATGGAGAACAGGTATTTGTAAATCTATAATCTTATCTATTAAAGAAAAAGTGAAATAGGGAGTTTCCCATTTCGCTTTTTTCTTCTTTTGGAATCCATTCAATTTTTTTACCGGGATTTATGCTGTGACGCTATTTCTCGCCATTTCCTTTAGTTCCAATCTTTTTTAAATATGAGCCTATTTATGTTATGTAAAATTGAAAATGACACTGATATAAATGTGGTAGAATAAACATATCTAAAAAATGGAGGGGCTATCATGACTATAGAGTCACAAAAAGATATCGATGGTCTACAGAAGGTTGGTCAAATTGTTGCGTTAACCATTCAAGAAATGAAACGTCAAGCAAGTGTTGGAATGAGCACAAAAGAGTTAGATGATATAGGTGGGCGCTTTTTAAAAAGTCATGGTGCTGTCTCTGCACCAAAGTTGACCTACAATTTCCCTGGATATACCTGTATTAGTGTAAACCATAATACGGCTCATGGAATACCTGGAGAACGGAAAATACGCGAAGGCGATTTGATAAACATAGATGTTTCGGCTGAACTTGAAGGATATTTTGCTGATGCAGGTCATTCTTTTACAATCGATTCGAACAGTCCTTCCTTAACTCAACTTTGTCAGCATACCCAACAGACATTAATGAAGGTTATTTCATCTCTTAAAGATGGAGTGAAGTTGAACGAAATCGGGAGAATGATTCAACGCGAGGCTCAAAAAGGCGGATACCAAGTCATTGAGAACCTATGTAGTCATGGAATAGGTAGAGCTCTACACGAGTATCCAAAGGAAATTCTACCCATTTATAATAAGCATGATAAGCGGGTGTTAAAAGAGGGAATGGTTTTAGCAATAGAGCCTATTTTATCTACAGGTGCTCATTATGTCATCGAACAATTAGATGGATGGACTTTGCGTGTTCCTGACAGTAGTTTCGCAGCGCAGCAGGAGCATACGATTATTATTACAAAAGATAAGCCGATTATATTAACCGTAGCTTAATATACCTAAAATCTCCCATGGAAATAAGGTGGAAATTGAAGGTTTTTTTATCCAAAGATCCTCTCGTTCATTAAAATAAATCCTTTTTGGTAGGCTGACTCATGTAGCGGAACTTGAAATATTGTCTAATCATAAATAATGAACAGGACCCTCCTTCTTCATTAAAAGAAGGAGGGTCCTGTGTTTTTGAAATACGTAATCTAGTGAATAACCGGGCACCTAACATGTGTCAAGCTCTTCATTTATACGTATATCCTACACTCTTCGTTTGCTTTTTAAAGAAAGTGAGCGGCAAGAAGAACAAAAGCGAGGAGGAGGCTTAAGTCGTGCCTCCAGTTAGCAGTTCAACTCAACCTCTTTATCTTATTCGCTTTTTCAAGCCCTCAATTTGATGACTTTTTATTTCATCAAAACGATCGTTATTAAATTTCTATTCCGAAATTTGTAGATAGATCGTTCATTTCGTTACGTAAATTTATACGTAAATGTTCTAACCATTGAGGTTCATGTTTCCACATCTCCTCTAAAGATCTAAGAATACGAACATAGCTATATAAGTTAGCAAAACGTTGAAAAGCTGGTGCAGCAACCAAGGTTTGCTCTGAAAACTCAAATTCGGTAGAATATCCACTCAAGAAGCATTGAGTCTTTTGTTCAATCTTCTCTAAAGATATACAGTCTTTCAAACAATTAAGTGCTTTTTCAATGTCCATTCCATACCAATGATACATCATATCATCAAAATCAATGACTTGGCAGCTTTTCGTTACTTCATCATAAAAAACATTATCGTATTCAAAATCGTAATGAATAAGACCATACGTTTTTTTAGAGATAGGAAGAGTGTTAAAATAGTCTTGCAGTAAATGGGCTTCTTTTTTTGCCAGTATTTCATTAGGGAAATCTGATAACGTATCTGATATCCAATTTAGCACATCATGATGTGACCAGCGTTTGTATTGGGGTGAGCTATATTCACTAGATAATTGATGTAATCTCCCTAATGCTTTTCCGTAGCTAAAGATAATATCATCATTTAAATCCGTTTTATTCAATTGCATCCCAGCTACTCGTTTAAATACAGATGCATAATATTCTCCCCAGGGTGTTTTTATTTTTAGGAGAGTTTCATTTTGACTAGAAGGGACGACTTGTAAGGCACCATATTCTTTTGATAAAAGATAGGAAATGAACTCGAATTCAGCGAATAAATGAGTTTCACGTTTCTCCGAGATAGGGGCAAACCTTAAAAAGTGAACACTTCCCTCTGCCTCAAATGGATAAATGGCATTTGAGGATATTCGATAATACTTAAATAAATCAAGCGATTTTGTTTGAAAGTTCCAGTTTGCTAATAACATATTAGCTAAATCTTCATTATAAAAAAGGTATTTTAATTTTAACATGTGTAATCTCCTTTATTGGTTCATAATGGTCATAAACAGCCTTCAACTGCTTATAAAGAAAAAGGCTCACTCACTCCTCTCCATTATTTAGTCTCAATAAAGTCATTCCTTAAAAATCTCTTCGCTTTTTAGCCCACAAAAAAACCACAGAGTAAGTACTTAACCCTGTGGAAAAATCCCATAGAAATGCTAAAAAAGCTCCATTCTAACTAAAAATATGATCAAACCGTCCGAATGGGTGAGAAGCAATACATATGAAATCCAAGGTTATCCTTCATTGATTTAGTCATTGCGTAAACTCACCCCTTTCCTTTAAGTACTATGATTATATCAACTTCTAAAACTTTATACAATCTTTTATTGGAAAATATATGAACTAATTTCTTTTAATGACAACGGATTGATTAGGTTTTGATTTACACTTTAGGTAGGTGCTTTCCCAAGGGCTTGTTTTCAGCTAACTCTGACTACGCTGGGCTTCGTCAGAGTGGATCTTCAAACGGCGCTTATCCTTTGGGAGTCACTACCTGCCGTTTCAATCAAAGAGATGGTTCATAAGCATTTAATACATCTTTATAATGAAAACGGAACGATTAGGTGTTTGATTTCCACTTTAGGTAGATGCTTTCCCAAGGGCTTGTCTTCAGCTAACTCCGACTACGCAGGGCTTGTCAGAGTAGATCTTCAAACGGCGCTTATCCTTTGGGAGTCACTACCTACCGTTACAATCATCGAGTGAATTTGCAAACATTCAGTACATTTTAATAATAAATGTTTGGTTTTATTCGCTTATAAAGCAATGATGAAAATGGACTCATATACTATAAATTTTTTTTTTGAAAACGACCAACACTTTTATTCGCTTAAACGTTATCTATATGAAAGCTGCTAAAATAAAAGAAAAAGACAATCGGGAATTAGGTGGAGTACTTGGATGAACTGTATGAGGATTTAAAAAGTGATTTAATTCGTTTTGCATATTCCATTGCCGATCAAAAACAGGAAGGAGATGATTTGGTTCAAGATGCGTTAGAAAAGGCTTTTTATCAAAAAGAGTTGCTTTCTTGGCCACGGTATAAACAAAAAGCATGGTTTTATCGAGTGATGAAAAATCAGTTAATTGATTCGAAGAGAAAGAGTAAACGAGAAGTTGAGCTTGATGAATTTTATGAGCAAAATTGGGTGATGCCCCCAGTTACTTCAATAGAAATGGTTGAAATGTTAAAAAGACTACCTAAAATCCAAAGTGATATTGTCTTTAAACGGTATTGGATTGGCTTAAATAGTAAAGAAATTGCCTCTAAAATAGGAATTTCAGCTTCAACAGTTCGATACCATCTTTCTTTAGCTATTCAAACTTTAAGGGATTATTTTGAGGAGGAATTATAATGGGTCAAAAAATTGGAAATATCGGTGAGTTAAATATGATACAGGCTACAGAAGAGAGCATTCAACAAATTGAACGTATTAATAATGTTGGTTCTGTTATTTGTACGCCAAAAACGGTCAAATTACTTTCACAAATGAAAATTGAAAATATAGGGTCGACCATTGTAGTTGAGGAAGATTGGCAGCTTATTAAGGGGTTATTTATTCTCGATGACCATTATATTGAAAGTGCTAGTGAGCATTCAGTCGTATTTATACAAGGAGTTTTGCTTGTAGACAATGAAATAAGCGTGGATTCATTACAGAAATGTCAAACTGAATTTGTCGTTATGGGAGCTGTTTACACTCCTAAACATATAAAAGGAGCTGTACAGACAAAAATCAAAAAGATAACAGGAGGAATCATTGAATTTGATGGGAAGCAGCCCTTTATTCAATCAGGAAAGATTGAACTAGATGAAGGCTTTTTGCAATCATTAGAATTGGATGAAAATATATTAGTTAATGGAACCTTAACTTTATCTAATAATGTTGATATCGATACGTTTTATTCTAAAATAAACCGTCTTGATGTAAATGGAGTTTTATTTTTGACAAAGGAACAACAATCTATATTAGGGAAAAAAATAACCGTAAATGGTAAAACGGTCATTATTCCAACGGGTTATCAGAAAATCGATTCAAAGCTACAGTTACACAATCGATCTATTAAGCGATTTAAGCAAGCTGCTATTTATACGAAAAAACCGATTCTATTAGCTGAAAACATAACAAGAGAACAATTTCAACAGGCGTTTCGTTCCATTCACTCTCTTTCTTTTATTATTTGCCATGAGAGTATTGAAGATTTAGTATATGAAGCATTAGATTCCTTTGAAACGGAGGTGTTTAGCTACCAGGAGCACTATCGATTCATTGAAAAGGAGAACTGGACGAAGAGGGAAGTTGAGTTATTAGAACCAAATACAACGATTATTGTCAATGGTCAATGGTCTATTGAAGAGGAGTTTGATGAAGAGCTCTTAAATAAGAACATAGTCATTGAATTGAAGGGAACGATTTATACGCCTAATGAGTCCATGAAGCATTATGTGCAAAAAAATATTCAAACTCAAAATGGAAGTGTCTATAGTCATCTAAAACAAGAGGATCAATATGATTTAGATAATATTGGCGAATTATTGATTTAGGTGCTAGGAAATATGGATGATTTTTTTCAATCGCTTGTTCGCCAAAGGCAAAATGATATTAAGGAACAAACAAAAACGGAATATTTATTAAAGGAACAACGAAAGAGTCAAACAATTAATCGACTTTGGGATATACCGGGATATGGGAGATTGTTTGCGTCTTATAGTATTTCTACTATCGGACAGTGGTTTGATATGGTCGCACTAATGATTATATTCGGTTATGTATGGGTTGTCGAACCCTTTATGCTGGCACTTATTCCTGTTGCCTTCGGACTGCCTCAAGCTCTCTTAACTCAGTTTGCTGGTGTACTGATTGAGAAGGTTAATAAAATCAAGCTAATTATGATCGCTGATAGTTTGACCGTTATTTTAACGGTTGCGCTTTTCTTTGCACCATCACCAGCCATTGCCATTTTACTAATTGCCATTAGAGCCTCTATTAATGTCGTTCATTATCCGACTCAGCAAAGCTTAATCAGACAGCTTGTTCCAGAAGCTTTGCGAGTAAAAGCCATTACCTGGAATGGAGGATTGAACCAGTCCGCTAAGGTCATTGCACCTTTAATAGGAGGCTCTCTTATTACGATTATGCCAGCTCACTATTTATTATGGGTGACTGCCTCGGCTTTCTTGATTTCCGTATTTTTGCTAGTAAGTATTGTCAAAGTGTTACCAATTAAAGCCGCTCCTAAAGGTCAAGAATTAAGACAAGCGGAATCCTTTTGGAAGCAGTGGAGAGAAGGGTGGAGTTACGTTTTTAAGCAAAGGTTGCTTAGCGTAACGATTTCCATAACGATTGTTGGTATGATGATTATTCAACTAATTGATGTTCAATTTCCGATTTTATTTCGTGAATTAAGACCAACAGAACCAGAGATTGTTACTTGGATCATTGCATCTGTTGGAATTGGATCAGTTACTACCTTGCTCATTCTTAATCGATTTTCAGAATTCAAGAATATTCAGATTTGGTTAGCTGTCTCATTATCACTGATTGGTGTAAGTTTTTTAGGCCTATCTGCCATCTCCACTTATTTTGTTATTATAATTCCGATTATTTTGGGATTTTTAATAGGTATTGGAACGGCGATTTCATTAGTAATTTCGAATTATGTGATCACAACCGTACCTTCTACTGATAAAGTGAGTAGTGTTTCAGGAATATTCCAAAGCTTAATGAGTACAACGGTTTTTGTTGCCCCATTAATAGGTGCATTTTTTATTCAAATGACAAGTGTTCAATTAACCTTTCTTTTTTGTAGTTGTTTGCTATTAATGACCGCTCTTATTACATTTCTAGAAAAAGCTTTTTCTTGGAAACGAAAAAAGCTTAAAGTCTTCCCCCATTCATAATGAAGTTTCTTTTGGAACAAAAGCTATTTTTAGATAGTCTGTAATGGATGTATAAACAAATAACGAACAGGACCTTCCTTCTTATAAACAGAAGGAGGGTCCTGTTGCATTTGTAGATTCTCTATGAGAATACGTAATCAAGTGTGCGCAAGACACGGAGACCTCAGTAGGATGAAGTGGCCATACCAAAATCGACTTTTAAAAAAAGGTAGTTTGGCAGCTCCGATCTTACGCGAAGAGACTTGGGGTTACGAACAGCCGGAGCCCCTATAATAATTGAAAAATAATGGTTAATCCTATTTATGATTAAATTTCATATTTATGGATATAATCTCAATAAATAATTTTAGGGAATCGAAATAAATAGATAGAAACTTTTAAGCATTTGGTTTAATCTAATAAAGTACTCTTATGTGTAGAGGATTTTAATGGCTTTTTTATGAGCTACATATTTATGAAAATCAAACATAAGCAGGAAAAAGAATAGATTTTATAATGCTAGGAGTTTTTTTAGATGAATCAAATTCACAAACCAACGATCGTAGCTTTACTTTTGGCTGGATCCTTTATTGCGATATTAAACCAAACGCTTATGATTACAGCGATTCCGCAAATTATTGTAGAAATGGGTGTCACTCCTAATAGTGCTCAATGGCTTACTACCGTATTTATGCTGGTTAATGGAATTATGATACCAGTGAGTGCTTTTTTAATAGAGAGGTTCACAACAAGACAATTGTTCTTATCCGCTATGACTATATTTGCTATCGGAACTTTAGTGGCAGGTCTTGCGCCAACCTTTGAAATTTTATTAGTAGGAAGAGTCATACAATCATTAGGTGCTGGCGTTATGCTACCGTTAATGACAACTGTATTTTTATTAATATTCCCGATTGAAAGAAGGGGTTCTGTTATGGGGCTAATAGGATTAGTCATATCCTTTGCTCCAGCAATTGGTCCTGCTTTTTCTGGCTGGGTTACAGGTAATTTTTCGTGGAGAATTCTCTTTTTTATCATTTTACCAATTGCCATTATTGATATTATAATTGCTTTCTTCGCCTTAAAAAATGTAACAGAGTTAAAGAAGCCAAAGGTCGATTTTATTTCTATTATCCTATCTTCTTTTGGCTTTGGTGGACTTTTATTCGGTGTTACAAATGCAGGGAATTTTGGTTGGGGAGCCCCTATAACCTTTATAACACTTGCTGTCGGAGCTATATCGATTACCGCTTTTATTCTAAGACAATTACGTTTGAAACATCCAATGCTTGAATTTCGAGTCTTTACTTATTCGATCTTTCCTTTTGCCGTTTTTATTGGCTCCATTACGTTTATGAGTCTAATTGGTGTGGAAACTTTAATTCCATTATATATGCAAAACATGCGTGAATTTACTGCCTTTGAAGCAGGAATGGCGATGCTTCCCGGCGCTCTTGTAACGGGATTTTTAGCGCCAATTGTTGGTAGAATTTTTGATCGAATAGGGGCTAGATGGCTCGTTTTACCGGGGTTAATCATTATTACATTAGCGACGATTCCTTTTATATTCCTTGATACGAATACAACATTTACATTTATTACGGTAATATACGCAGTGAGGATGCTAGGGCTTGCACTCATTATGATGCCCATTCAAACAGCCGCATTAAACCAATTACCAAAAGAATTAATTCCTCACGGCGCGGCTATGGATGGGACGATGAGAATGACGATGTCTTCTGTGGGAACAGCTATTTTAGTAACGATTATGACTACTGTTGAGACAAATGTGGCGGGAACGGAGAGTATTGTTAATCCTGCTATTTTCGGTGTGAATATTTCTTTCTTAGTCATAGCTGTACTGGCATTATTAACCTTCGTATCTTATTTCTTTATTAAATTTGATAAGCGGAATTCAGTATCCTCTTAAATTATGCTATTAGTCTTCTAAAATAGATAAAGTTGAAGAAATAAGGAAAATCATATGTTTTTAAAGGGGCGATTACAAGTTGTGGTGGTCTCTTTCTTTTAGAAAGCATATAATAATAAAAGGAACCAATCGTTAAAGAATATTCAAAAAAACTAAAAAATAATGGAAACGATATAACATTGATTGCCTATAATATATAATGGAGATTATGAATTTTAGATGTAGGAGAATTTAAATGAATAATACGGTTTATAAAGATTTACTTTCAATATTAAAAAATGATGAGAATATTAAAATCAATCAGTCTTTAAGCTATTATACTTATACAAAAACGGGTGGACCAGCGGATGTGATTGTTTTTCCGACTTCTATTGAACAAGTCCAACAAATTTACATGTATACTTTGGAAAATCAATTACCTTTGACGATTTTAGGAAATGCTTCTAATTTGATTATTAAAGATGGAGGAATTAGAGGCGTCGTCATGATTTTGACTGAAATGAAGCAAGTAAACCGAGATGGCTATGTAATAAAAGCACAAAGTGGTGCAGCGATCATTAATGTTTCACGATTCGCATTAGAGCATTCCTTAACAGGCTTAGAGTTTGCTTGTGGAATTCCTGGCTCTATTGGTGGAGCTCTTTATATGAATGCAGGTGCTTATGGTGGTGAAGTGTCTGATGTCTTAGTAGAAGCTTCAGTGCTAACAAAAGAAGGTCAGTTAAAAACGATTTCTGCTGATCAACTGGAATTAGGTTATCGTACTAGTAATATTGAAGCCAATGGCTATCTTGTTCTAGAAGCTACCTTTAGACTTACGGAAGGTAATCCCGCAGAAATTAAAGCGAAAATGGATGAGCTTACTTTTTTAAGAGAGTCAAAGCAACCATTAGAATATCCTTCATGTGGTAGTGTGTTTAAAAGGCCACCTGGCCATTTTGCTGGTAAATTGATTCAAGACAGTCATTTACAAGGTAAACGTATTGGTGGGGCTGAAGTCTCTACAAAGCATGCTGGTTTTATTGTAAATGTTGATGGGGCAACTGCTACGGACTATTTAGAGTTAATTGCCCATGTTCAAAATGAAGTAAGAAATAAATTCAGTGTAGAGCTTGAAAGAGAAGTTCGAGTCATTGGAGAGGATAGAGATATTATCTCATCTTAATAAGACTTAATCGGTTTAAGCTAGGCTCTGGGTATTGAACAGAGAGTGAAGGTTGAGGTGTTATAAATGAGAAATGCAAAATTAGGTTCCGTTCTTTTTTATTTCTGCTGTGGAGTAGTGCTTTTCTTTCATTTAATTACCTTATTTTTCTTTGTTTCTCTGTATTTTTCGGGCAACTAGTCATTGTGTTATTGGCTATGATAGTGATAAGAGAAGTTTCATTAAAGAAAAAAAGTGTGGAGACCTTAACGGCACTCCACGCTTTTATACTTTTATTTATATTCTGGTAACCACTCACCGTGAGCTTCAATTAAATCATCACAAAGACGAATAGTATCATCCATAGATAACTCCGCATTTGTATGTGGATCTAGTAATGCAGCTTGATAAATATGCTCCTTCTTTTTTGTAACAGCAGCTTCTATCGTAAGTAGCTGTGTATTAATATTCGTTCTATTTAAGGCAGCTAATTGTTCTGGGATTTCACCAACATAAGTAGGAGTAATTCCACTACGATCGGCAATGCAAGCAACCTCTACACATGCTTTTGTAGGTAAGTTCGAAATTAGTCCCCCGGTATTTAATACATTCCCTCCGAATTTAAATACATGGTTAGTCTCAATAGCCTCAATAATTCTTGAACCATATTCATGAGAGCGAGTGTGAGTCAAATTCGTGTTGCCAACGAGATCATTACGCATTTTTTTCCAGCCTTCTATTTGCGCCACGCATCTTCTTGGGTATTCATCAAGAGGAATATTGAATTTCTCAATAAGCTCCGGATATTGACTTTTAATAAAATAAGGATGATATTCAGCGTTGTGTTCAGAAGATTCAGTCACGTAGTAGCCGAATTTATCCATCAATTCAAAACGAACCATATCGTGATGCTTCTCTTTTTGCTTTTCCTTAGCTCTTCTTTTAATTTCCGGATATAAATCTTTTCCATCTTTTTTAACTTCTAATAACCAAGCCATATGATTAATTCCAGCAATTTTTTCTTCAATTCCTTCGTGCTCCATTTCAAGTGCTTGGAAAAGGTGACTCGTACAAATTTGTACACTATGACAAAGGCCGACGGTTTGAATATTTGTATAACGTAGCATCGCGCCAGTCAAAGCTGCCATAGGATTTGTATAATTTAATAAAAGGGCATCAGGACATACTTCCTCCATATCTTTAGCAAAATCAAACATGACAGGGATGGTACGTAGACTTCTAAATAATCCGCCAATTCCAATGGTATCTCCTATCGTTTGCCTCAATCCATATTTTTTAGGAATTTCGAAATCTATCACGGTGCTAGGCTGATATCCACCAATTTGAACCGCGTTAATGACATATTTAGCTCCTGATAACGCTTCCTTTCGATCGGAGTAAGCTCTAACATTAATGCTCTGATTATAAGATTGACTTAAATTTTGAAGCATTTGCTCTGAATCCTTTAATCGTTCATGATCAATATCGAAAAGAGCAAATTCAAAACCATCCAAAGCTTCTACAAACATACAATCACCTAATACATTCTTGGCAAAAACCGTACTTCCTGCTCCTATAAAGGTAATTTTATTCATTCTACATTCCTCCCAAAGGTAAAAAAATGTTATTTGAAAATGTTTATTTATCCTTTATAATCACAATAAATGATTGTATTCATGCGATCAATGGTAATATGCTGTGAAAGGATGGTAATATATTGTGGTGAAAAATCGACCGTTTGAAATTATTGGCTTTCGTTCAAAAGATCACTATGCTGAACCACTCGTACATATTTTCTCGATAGGGATGGAGCAACAAGTGGATAGTAGCTACAGTTGGAACGGACTAGAGAGAAAAGAAAAGGATATTTTTATCTTTCAATATACGATATCAGGTGAAGGGAAAATTCGAGTAGGAAATAATGTATATTCGCAAAAAAAAGAACATGGCTTTTTTGTTCATGTTCCTAGTGATCATTGTTATTTTATTCCCGAGGATTCTAATCATTGGGAATTTATATTTATTACATTAACAGGTCAGGTTGTCGAGCAAACCTTCCAAACGATTTACCAGAAAATGGGTCATGCTTCTTATATTCCTTACGATAACCCTTTAATACAAAGATTATTTTCTATATACGATCAAGCTCTTACCCATTCTTTAGATGCCTATCAGCTGTCAGGAGAAGCCTATTTATTTTTAATGGAATGCTTAAGGTATATTCATCGATTTAATCAAGATATATCTCTTCCACCTGCTATTAATCAAGCAAAGGAATACATTGAAAAAAATTATCACATGCCATTGTCTGTTGGCGATATTGCTGAAGAAGTTGGTTTATCTAAGTACTATTTAATTAAACAGTTTGGTGAATCAATGAATGGTACACCCATTCAGTATCTTAATAAAGTCAGAATAAAAAAATCGATTCAGCTTTTAAAATATAGTGAGCTTTCCATAAAAAAAATTGCCGTTAAAGTTGGTTTTACAAATGATAATTATTTCAACAAGGTATTTAGAAAGGTAGTCGGAGTCTCACCTGGTGAGTTTAGACAACACAAGCATACGATCTCGATAGATCGCTTGATTATTCATTAACAATGAAGCTGCATTTTAAAGCATCAAAGAATCTATTTACAAAACATAGAAAAAGACAGATAGAAAGTGGGCAGTAGTACCGAGCATGATAAATATATGAAAAATCTCATGAAATCCAAAGTACTTAAATTCAAAAACCTTTGGCTTCAGCCAGTAAATGATTCCACCTATTGTATATAAAAACCCACCGAAAATTAATAAAAAGAGTCCCATCGTGTTTAAATTCTGAGTTAAAGGCGAAAATGCAAAGATAATAATCCAGCCCATCGCGATATAAATCGAGGTTGAAAGCCATCTAGGGCAATTAAACCATACTAATTTAAAGACGATTCCAAATACGGCTAATGTCATGACAATCGAGAAAATCGTCCAACCTGTTGCTCCTTCTAATGCAATCAGGCAAAAAGGTGTATAAGATCCGGCAATTAATACAAATATCATCGAGTGGTCGATTTTTCTCAAGAAAGCTATCACTTTATCTTTTGCCATCACCATATGATAGGTTGCAGATGCAGCGTAAAGGAGAATCATACTTGTGCCAAAAATAATGACGGCTGCTATAGCTATAGGAGAGGCTGTTGTTAAAGATGCTTTAATGACCATCGCCAATAATGCGACAAAAGATAAAATAGCACCAATTAAATGAGTAATACCGTTAATAGGTTCTCTTATATATGTAGACATGTAAACACTCCTTTATGTTTATGTAGTATTGATAACTACATAGAATGATACCTGCATATCTACATGTAGTCAAGTTATTTATTTGTTGTCATGTGATGTGTTATATTTATGGTAAACTATAGTAGAGTCATTTATTTACATGGAAGGTGAGTTTGAAATGGAAAAGATAAAAGAAATCATTAATCAATTAGAAATGAATCAGCAAATAAAAGCAGAAGATATTCCAGATTTGGATTTGTATATGGATCAAGTCATCCAACTTTTTGAACGAAATTATGCAACCTCTAAAAGAAAAGAAGATGAGAAAATTTTAACGAAAACGATGATTAATAATTATGCTAAAGGAAAACTTTTTTTCCCGATAAAAAACAAACGCTATTCCAAAGAACATATTCTATTAATTAATTTAATTTATCAGTTAAAAGGTGGACTCACACTTCATGATATTAAACTCACCTTAGAGGGCTTAAATGATTTACAAAGTGAAGGAGTATTAGACTTAGAAACCTATTATGAAACATACCTAACCGTCTTAGAAAACAATACAGAAGAATTCAAGGATGAGCTGCAGGAAAAGCTTCATTCTGTTGAAAATGAAATGAAGAAGATCGATTCCCATCAAGAGGAATTAAAGAATGTCTTAACGATATTGTCTTTTGTTCATATGAGTAACCTATACAGAAAAACAGCAGAGAAGCTTATCGATCAGTTATTGCTAGCCAACAAAGAAGATGAGTAAAGCTGTAATAAGAAAACGCTGCTTTTGGTTTAAGGTATTATTATTTTCAAAAGGAAATAGGAAGGGTTTAAATCATCAAATTAGAGAAACTTGAAATGATGTGTAATGGATGCAAACATCAATAACGAACAATGAACCCTCCTTCATGGTGAAGTGCCCCCTGTCAAGTAGACAGTGGAAATAATAAAAAATGTTTAAGCGGCTTTAGCTCTATATTCCATAGGGCTAAGGCCGTTTAATCGTTTTT
>NZ_LTAO01000018.1:41102-41429 GCF_001590785.1 Alkalihalobacillus trypoxylicola | reverse complement strand
TTTATCACGTAGTCAGGGTGAATATTATGCCTCTGTTTCGGCCACCATCTTAGACGATGATATAACGAAAGCGACTRCGGAGGTTAATGAAGCGATTGATAAGCTTGAGATGCCATCTGGTGTGACGACAGGTGTAGCAGGAGTTACAGCTGATATGGAGGAAACCTTTACACAATTATGCCTCTGTTTCGGCCACCATCTTAGACGATGATATAACGAAAGCGACTACGGAGGTTAATGAAGCGATTGATAAGCTTGAGATGCCATCTGGTGTGACGACAGGTGTAGCAGGAGTTACAGCTGATATGGAGGAAACCTTTACACAAT
>NZ_LTAO01000018.1:0-40984 GCF_001590785.1 Alkalihalobacillus trypoxylicola | reverse complement strand
ACGAGACTTCGTCCTATTTTGATGACCGCTATTGCCACAATGGGAGCCTTAATTCCTCTAGCTATTGGAGCTGGTGGTGGTGGACTGATATCGAAAGGTCTAGCTATTACGGTTATCGGAGGTCTTGCAAGCTCGACTTTATTAACCTTAGTCATTGTGCCGATTGTGTATGAGCTTCTCTCTAAATTATTTAAGAAAAACCGTAAAGAAGTACTCGAGAATTAATCGTTTTAATAACAAGGTTACATCTGTATGGTATAGAGAATCATGAAACATAATCAGGATAAGACCGGGACAAAACATCTTTTAAAACATCACATTAGCGAAACTTGACATAATGTGTAATGGATGAAAACATCCATAACAAACCAAAAACCCTCCTTTTTCGAAAAAGGAGGGTTTTTTAAACTTAGCGGAGACAAGAAACGGAGACTCCAGTGGGAGGAAGTAGCCATGTCGAAAAAAGTTCATTCGGCAGCACCCAAATAAACGCGAAGTGTCTTGGGAGAGCGAACAGGCGGAAGCCTAAAATGAGTGGAATCATTGATTCGGGAGTATTGTCCCACCCTCGTCCTGTTCGTTGTTTTGTATGTGAATTTCTAACCGGTTGGTCCTTAAATATGTTAATGACTAATTAATGCTCATTTTGTTTCAAAAAAGACCTTCGTGTTAGATTATGAAGCCAATATCAGAAATTATATGACAAAACATCATGGTTTTTATGAATTTTTGCTAAAAATATATACGCTTTTATAGTATTTGATCACAATTACATCTCTTTTATGCGGTGATATCATAAATGATAAGTTCAAGAAATAAAGGTGAGGTGTAAAAAATGAATTATCAATTAGTTAGATGTGACATGAATGATCCAGCTGATTTGAGTGAATTAAAAAAAATGATAAATGAAAAAAAGATTAACCCCAAGCATATAAAAGCGATTATCGCTCAAACGGAGGGGGATGGTTATGCAAGAGGATATTCAACACTTGCTTTTCAAGTATTACTTTCAGAATATTTGAACATCAGTCACGAGGAAGTTTTTGAACAAATCCCAATGATGATGATTGGAAAAACAGGTGGTCTTATGTCACCGCATTATACGTTGTTTATAAGTGATGAAGATCAAGTGGGTGTAGATAAGAATGAGAATGAAAAGAGATTTGCCTTTGGAGTGTCGTCCACTCCTCGTTTAAATCCAGAACAAATAGGAACAGTAGCACAAATTGATTTAGTATCAGAGGCGGTAAAAAAAGCAATTTCTGAAGCAGAAATAGAGCTCGAGGATGTTAAGTGTGTTGAAATAAAATGTCCTTGGGGAGAGGGAGGAGCACGGTCTAAAGCGGCTTCTGCATTAGGTGCTGCTGTAGCATTGAATGAGGTAAATCGAGAGGAAATTAGTGAAGAAAGTATAAACACGGATCATTCCTTATATTCAGTGAAAACGTCTGTTTCAGCAGGTCAGGAACAGGTAGCGGTAAGAGTAATTGTGATGGGGAATTCCTCCAAATCAACTAGTAGTTGTTATATTGGGGCAGGTGTGATGAATGATGCACTAGATTTAGAAGGCTTAAAGCAGGCGATCAATGATTCTGGATTGCAGCATTCCTCTTCATTAAGTGATGAACAGAAAAGTCAGATCATTCAGATATTTGTTAATTGTGGGGCTGATGCTAAGCCAGATGTGCGTGGGAGAAGACATACGATGCATAGTGATGCTTTGTCTATGCATGCTGGCATATTAGCAAAGGCTGTAGCTAACGCTGTAGTAGGTAGCTATGTAGGGGAGACGAGAATTTTATGCTCCGCTGGTTCTGAACATCAAGGCCCTCAAGGTTCCAATTTAGTGGCAACAGTTGTTTCATTAGGAGGGGAATTGAATGATTAGAAAATGGTTTAACTATCATGCTCACCTTGATAAAGGATTTTTAATCCCACCCTATAAATATAAAGATGCAGCTGCACCGAAAAGAGCAGAATGGACGAGGGAAGCTAAAATTCATATGACTAAAGAGGAAATTAAAAAATCGGCTTCATTAGCTTTAGAGAAAATGCATCAGTTTGGTACCGTGTATGTTCGAACTCATGTAGATGTTGATTCATTATTTGAGTTAAGAGCTGTAGAGGCTTTGTTAGAGCTTAAGGAGCAATGGAAAGAAAAAATCATTATTGACATTATTGCCTTTAATCAGGAAGGGTTTGATCGTTTTCCAGAAACGGAAGTACTTTTAAAAGAGGCTTTAAAGCTTGGTGTTAATGGTATAGGTGGTCACACAAGTATCGATAAAAATGGAAAAGAGCATATAGATAAAATCTTTCAAATCGCAGAAAGTTCTTATTGTGATTGGATTGAATTTCATACAGACGAAACAGGGAGAGAGGATGATTTCCTTTTACCATATTTAGCGAATGAGGTAACAAACCGTCAATTAAAAGATAAGGTAACCGCTATTCATTGCTGCTCATTAGCAAATGTTGATGAAGTGCTTGCGCAAAAAACCATCGAAGAGGTAGCTTTATCTGAAATGACCGTTACAACTTGTCCGACGGCAATAGCAACTAGAAAGCTCACTAGAGTCAAGGATTTGGCAAATGCGGGTGTAACGATTCAATTAGGATCAGACAATTTAAGGGACTACTTTAATCCTTTAGGAAGTGGAAATATGCTTCAATATGCTCAGCTTCTTGCTTATGTGCAAAGGTTTTATGAATTAGAAGATATTAATCAATTGATAAGCTGGATAGAGGCAAAGCCGGAAAATGAAAGAGTTCAGAAACAACTAGAAAAGCTATCAGGACAATTTGAATATCCATTATATACTAATTCGGAATTGTTAGCAGAAGCACCTCATCCAAAAATTTCACATTTAAATTTGATTTAAAAAGGAGTGACAAATCATGCAAGTAAATACAGAACAAAGGGTATTAGCAGCAAAGCAAAAGGAACGCGCAAGATGGTCTATCCCTAATTCATTATGGTCTGTAATCACCTTAGTGGCGCTTATCTTACTTTGGCAGCTGTTAACCATTTTAATGAATATTCCAGCGTATGTTTTGCCGTCTCCTTTTGAAATTCTCTCGAGGTTTGTTGCGGAATTCAATACGCTAATAAGTCACTCTATGACTACGGTTATAGAAGTACTGTTAGGATTTGCACTTAGCCTTGCGGTAGGAATTCCGTTAGCCATTGCTATCGTCTATTCACGATATTTAGCGAATTCCTTTTATCCTATTTTAATTGCTATCCAATGTATACCGATGGTTTCTATTGCACCGATTCTAGTGATTTGGTTCGGTTATGGACTAACGACAAAGGTCTTGCTAGCATGTTTAATTTCTTTCTTTCCGATAGTCATTAATTCTGTTAATGGCTTTCGGGCACTCGATAAGGATATGCATGATTTAGGTCGCTCTATCGGAATATCTGAGTGGAAAAATTTTTATTACCTTAGATTGCCAAATGCACTCCCGCACCTTTTTGCAGGCTTCAAGGTAGGGATTACACTAGCGGTCGTAGGAGCGATTGTTGGAGAGTTTGTAGCTTCTGAGAGAGGGTTAGGGTACTTGCAATTAACAGCAAATGCAAGATTAGATACGGTGATGGTTTTTACAACCTTACTAATGCTCGCTATTTTGGGAATGCTGTTATTCTTCTCTGTTTATTTGCTAGAACGTCTTGTCATGCCTTGGTATCAGGCAAACAAAGCAGGAGGTGGAAAATAAGTGGGAACTTCTATTGAATTACAGCGTATTGAAAAAGTGTTTTATACGAAATCAGGTAATGTACAGGCATTACAAAATATTAATCTGAAAATCAAGCCAGGAGAGTTTTTATCGATCGTCGGACCGAGTGGTTGTGGGAAAAGTACGATTATGAGACTCATTGCAGGGTTAGACCAATCGACTGACGGGACCTTAAAAATAAATGGTTCCACTATTTCAGGTGTAGCAGGTGATATGGCAGTGGTTTTCCAAAGAGATGTACTTCTTGAATGGAAAACGATTCTTCAAAATGTTCTATTCCCGCTTGAATTAAAAGGCATTACTTGGTTTCATCGTAGGAATCATCAAACGAATAGGTCGAAGGCTATCGACTTATTAGAAGCGGTTGGATTAAAAGGTTTTGAAGATAAATATCCTCACGAACTCTCAGGAGGAATGCGTCAACGTGTTGCAATTTGCCGTGCGCTCATTCAAGAGCCGAAGCTATTATTGATGGATGAGCCCTTCGGTGCGTTGGACGCCTTAACAAGAGAACAGATGATGACTGATTTACTCAAGCTCTCTGATAAATATGGATTTACGACTGTATTTATTACGCACAGTATTGAAGAAGCCGTATTTCTATCAGATAGAGTCGTAGTCATGTCAGGTAGACCTGGAACGATATTAGAGGAGTTTCCTATTTCTTTAAGTCGACCTCGGAATGGTGATGTGAGAACAGAGGGAGATTTTACATCGTATGTAAAACAAATTCGCTCTGTGTTTAAAGCGCAGGGAATTCTAGCAGAAGTTTAAAAATTAGGGAGGTTTCTTATGAAAAGAAATGAATTTTTCTTAATAATGATTAGTTGTGTATGTTTAGTGTTAGCTGCATGTGGAGATGATTCATCAGAAACAACCGCTCAAACAAGTGAAGAAGCCGATCTATTTGAACAGGAAACAGGAATTGGGGCACCGGAACAAACGGATGTCACTCTGCGTCTTAATTGGAAGTTTAAAGGAGAGTTTGCCCCGTTATTTATAACGAAAGAAAAGGGCTTTTTTGAAGAATACGGTTTAAATGTTGAGGTTCTAGAAGGGAATGGAGCCGCTCAGGTCATGCAAGGAGTTTCACAAGGAAATGAGGAATTTGGAATTACTTCTACAATTGAGCCAGCTCAAGGAAGAGTTGAAGGTATGCCTATAAAAATGATTGCCTCCTATATGAGTCGTTCTCCTTTTTTAATAGTGTCTTACCCAGATAATCCTGTTGAAACACCAAAGGATTTAGAAGGGAAAAGCATATCTTTATCTATATCCTCCTCCTTAGCAAATGTTTTTCCCAATTTTTTAGCTGGAAATGGTGTAGATGAAAGTAAGGTCCAATCATTCCCGGTCGAAACATCGGCTCGAAATGCTTTATTCTTTAACAAGGAAGTAGATGCTATAGCGATTTTCTCATCTAATGAATATCCGATCTTTGAGAAAGAATTAGGTCTTGAGCTAACTCCTTTATATATGGCTGATTATGGATTTGATTTAGCCAGTTTAACGGTTATTAGTAATGAAGATTTTCTTGAAGAGAATCCTAATACAGTCAAACGGTTTTTAGCCGCTTTGGATAAGGGGTTTGCTTATACTTTTGAAAATCCAGAGGAAGCAGCCGAGATTTCAGTAGAATTATTTCCTGACGCGACGGATATAGAAACAACTCTCTCACAAATTGAAAGATTAGAAGAGATAGCATTGTTTGATGGTGTTCCATTCGGTTGGATGTCAGAAGAGAAAATGGAAACAACCTTAGACATATTGGAAGAGAGTCTACTCATTTCTGAAAGGTATGATTTAGCCGATTATTATACAAATGAATTTTTACTAGATGAATAAGGAATGAAGGGTAGGTTTTCACTATTGAATAATGGTTTAAAGAAGCTCATACAAGCGAGTAAGCAAGCTTTAGTCATCGTTGATATGCAAAACGATTTTATAGAGGAGGGAGGAGCCTTTAGTCAAGGGGGCTTCAATGTCCGTTCGTTTGAACCCATTATCTCTGTTATACAAAAGTTACTAAAAACAGCCAGAATACAAGAAATCCCGGTTATCTATTTGACAATGGTTCATGATCAAAATAATGATGGTCAAAAGGCTTGGAAAAAAAGAAGAGAAGCATTCAATCATCCTAATAGCTGTCGAAGAAATACATGGGGCGTTCAGTTGATTGAACGCCTCAAGCCTTTACAGAGTGAATGTATCATTCAGAAGCATCGTTATAACGGCTTTACTAATTCTCAATTACAAAATTATTTAACAGAAAAGGGAATTGAAAGTTTAATATTTACTGGAGTGAATACTAATGTATGTGTGGAAGCTACGGCAAGAGCTGCACATGACCTAGATTATCATGTAGCACTTATAGAAGATGCAACAGCAACAGCCTATGAAGATGCCTATTTAGCTAGTTTACGAAATTTTGAAAGACATTTTGGTCTAGTGATGAAAAGTGAGGAATGGATTAAAAGCGTATCATACGTTAAGTGAAGAAGCGTATTCTCTTTACTTTTAAAAGGAGTGAAAATAGGTGCTTGATCAATTATTTTTAAATGTAGGAAATCCTGATTTTGTAGCTCCTATGAATATAGGGATTAAAAATGGTGAAATCTGTTATCTGCGTCCTCACAAAGAGAGTCCCCCTCTATCAAAAAAACAACTAGATGTAAAAAATAAAATCATACTTCCAAGCTTAGTCGAAAGTCATATACATTTGGAAAAAGCCTTTATGTTACATGAACTTCCTAAGGATATTACAAGCTTAAAAAAAGCCATAGAAGAAACGGCTAAATTAAAAGAAACCTTGTCTAAAGAGGAAATAAAAAGTCGATGTTTTAAAGTTCTTGAAAAATCTCTTCGCTATGGTGTAACTAAAATGCGCGCACAAGTTGAAATAGACCCGTTTATGGAATTACGCGCTCTAGAAACGATAGTAGAGGTGAAAGAAGAAATCAAACATCTAATCGATTTGCAAATCGTCGCATTTCCACAGGAGGGAATATTTTTCCATGAAAATATGGAGCTTTTGATGGAAACTGCTATGGAGCAGGGTGCTGATGTAGTGGGTGGTATTACTTATAATGACCGAAATTTACATGAGCACTTAAACTTTACCTTTCAGCTCGCCAAAAAATACAATGCAGATATTGATTTGCATACAGATTTTTCTGATAATCCAGAGGAACTGGCTATTTTAGATGTGATTAAATGGACGAATAAGTATAAAATGCAGGGGAGAGTGTCAGTTGGGCATTTAACCTCGCTTGCCTCTATCGAACAAAAAAAAGCAAGAGCCATTGCAGTCGAAATAGCCAAGTCTGGTATAACGGTTATTGCCTTACCGTTAACCGACTTTTATTTGAATGGAAGAAAGGATGAGCAGGCTGTTAGAAGAGGTGTGACACCTGTTAAACTTTTGTTAGAAGAGGGTGTAAATGTTATTTATGGAAGCAACAATATTCAAAATGCTTTTACTCCTTATGGCGAAGGTAATCCTATAGATGCAGGTGCTTTACTTGCACAGGTTCATTATTTTTATAATGATGTAGAAATGAAGCAGCTATTGGATATGATTACTTATAAGGCGGCAAATGCATTAGGCTTTAATCAATACGGATTAAAGCTAGGTCACGATGCTGATTTAGCCATGTTTGATACGACAGACTATACACAGATTATTCTTTCTAAAGCACTGTGTGAAGCCGTTTATAGAAAAGGAGAATTGGTCGCTAGTACAACGGTAACTAAAATGAACAAGCTAGATATAGGAGTAGGGAGCGTTAGATAGAAGGATTTTAGCATGAAGCAGGTGTGGACGAATGTGTTATTCGTTAAAGTAATTGAAAAGAAACAAAAAAAAGCACGGAATCCATTTAAAAGATTCTTTTAATGGTGATGTATGAGAAAAATGTAGTCGTCTTGCTGAACAGCTGAAGGAAAGCTACTCTATTTATTACAAAAAATGAGCTTTTTCCAAAATTAAAAAATTCTAATGATTTTGTAAAAGCTTTAAACATGGAACGTGCTATGGCCTCTTATCTGAACCGAAAAGACCTATTTATCAAGGGTGAAACTATAATTGAAGAAGTAGAATAATTCTACCTTAAAATAAAATGATAGACATCACTGGCGCTTCAGCTAAAATGATAAGCATATCCAATTTTATGAAAGTAAGGGGGAATGGATATGGACTCAGCTAAGCGTGGGTTAACCATTGAAGGATTATTACAGCTTGAGCCTATGAGTGGTTCAGTAGTAAAAGCCGCTCATCGGAATACGAATCGAGTCATTTCAAGAATAAATATCATCGGTGGACCTGATATATTAAATTGGGTAAGACCTGGAGAATTCATAGTAACGAATGGCTACCCATTTCAGGATAATCCTGAAGCGTTCGCAGACATGATTCCTCAATTACAAGAAAGAAATATAGCGGGTATTGGAATTAAGGTTAGAAGATTTCTAAGGGAAATACCTGAAAGCCTTCTAAAGAATGCAGAAGAGGTTGGTTTTCCTGTTGTTGAAATACCTCCAGACACAACTTTTTCTGACATTGTCCGTGTTGCGATGGAAGAAATTTTCTTTAAAGAGTCAGAGCATATTATGACTTTATATGACCGAGTCCAATTTGTTAGTCAGGAGTTGGCGAAGGGTCAATCTATAGAAGAGGTTATCCACCAATTTGAACATAGAATGGGTAATCCGATTATTATTTATGATTTAGAGGGAAATATTATTGCCCCATTATTAGAAAAAATAATAGATAAAGACGATTTATATCAATTAGTAAGTCAAATTGAAAGAAAAACAGGAATTGGCCTATCAAAAATTTCATTAGATTCAGAAGACATTTATTGCTTTTCAACCCCACTATTAAATGAGTATTCTAAGAGACATATTTCGTTTATTGCTTGTCTTGAGACGAACTACCAATTAACCGAAATAGATTGCTTAACCATTGAAAAAATAAGTGATTTATTAAGTATGGAATTAACCCATTTGTCGGCTAAAAAGAAAATTGAGCAAAAGTATATGGAGCAATTTTTGAGTGATTTATTTATGGGAGAAGCCTTAACTGAATCGGATATCCATTTAAGGCTAACTGCCTTTGACCTGTCGCTAGAGCATAACTTTTATCAAGTACTGATGATTGATCAAGTTAGCTCAAATAATGATATTTATCAGTATTTGAAGAGCTTTCCATCTGAAAGAGATTTTTTAATGATTGGTACGACATTTAAGGGGAAGCTCACGTTATTATTAGCAGCTGATAACTGTGAAAAATTAAAGGAACAGATGGTTTTGATCGATCAAAGAGTGACGAAATTTCATAACAGTAAAAAGGTGAATGAATCTCATAGAATATATGTGGGAAGTCCAGTTTCGGTATTGTTAGAAATTTCAAAAAGCTTTAAGGAAGCGAGTCGTGTGTATCACATTATGAACAAATATCAAGTTACTGAAACTCTTCACAAATATGAAAATATGCATATTTACCGACTGCTTTACCTTTTGCCAGAAAACGAAGAGGTCGCTCAATATATCGATCAGTTTTTACAGCCATTAAGAGATGCGTCTATTAATAGCATCGATTATTTAAAAACACTAGAAGTCTATTTTCAAGCCAATCAGAATGTAAAATTAACAGCGAAGAAAATGTATACTCACTATAATACGATTGTTTATCGGTTGGCAAAAATAGCAGAGCTATTAGATTTAGATTTAAAAAACCCTGAAAACCTATTAGAATTACAAATTGCATTAAAGTTAGAACGGTTAAAAAGTGGAAAAGGATAGAAGGAGGAAAATATATGGACTCTTATAAGGTGTGGAAAAAACGTTGGAATACTAAATATGAAAATGTTGAAGGTACATTGAATGGATATACTTTCGCTGTAAAGGACGTTATCGCATTCAAGGATCACATTAGCTCAGCTGGTAATCCTGATTGGGAAAAGCGAGGGATTGTTGCGGAAAACACGTCACAAATAATAGAAAAGCTATTATTAAATGGAGCTGAATTAAAGGGCTTTACTCATACTGATGAGCTTATGTTTGGTTTAAATGGAGAGAATGAACATTATGGAACACCCGTAAATCCTCTTCATCACCTTCATATTCCAGGTGGCTCATCAAGTGGATCAGCGGTGGCGGTATCGGCGGATTTGGTTGATTTTGCTATCGGTACCGATACGGCAGGGTCGGTTCGAGTGCCTGCTAGTTACTGTGGTATTTACGGTTTTAGACCAACTCATGGAGTGATTCCACTTGATGGAGTGATTCCTTTAGCTGACAGATTTGATACGGTTGGCTGGTTCTCGAAAAATCCACATCTTTTGTATGAAGTTGGGGAGGTATTATTACCAAAAACGCCTCAAATACATGAAAAGTCATTTAAAACGGTTTTAATCGCTTCAGAGCTTGAAGAGGTTTATGATGCAAAATTTCAACCAATCTATCAGCAATGGATTTCTGAATTAACAGGGAAAGGCTATGAAGTGAGGAAAATTAATCTTCCATTTTCTCTAAAATCAGCTCTTTCAACATTCAGAATGATACAAGGTTATCAAATTTGGAATAATCACGGTAAATGGATCGAAACTTATCAACCAAAGTTTGGAAAAGAAGTGGAGGCACGGTTTAAATGGAGCTCTACCATAACCCTTAGTGAAAAGGAAAAGGCAGAGGATGAGCTTGCTCTATTAAAGCAGCAAATAGAAGAATTGCTTCATGAAGATCAGTTGTTAATGATGGCTACGACCCCGTCAGTAGCGCCACGTTTGAAAGGAAGTGAAGAGGATATTCGAGTCAAATCGATTATGTTAACGAGCTTAAGTGGAATTGCTCAGCTACCACAAGTTTCTATTCCTAATAGCTATCCAGATGGTTTAGCACAAGGAGTATCCTTTTTGGCCAAAAACGGCCAAGATCAATCATTATTATCCTTTGCAAAAAAACTTTCACCAGTTATAAATAATAGCTAGTTTTTCTTAAAGTCTATATCCGAATAATTGGATATCTGTTTATTCTAAATCTAAAATTTTGAAAGAGTGATTCTATGAAATTATCAACCATTAAGTTAAATGGAAAAGAAGAGTCGGCTTTTTACTTCGATTCAGGATATATACCACTTTCAATTATTAACCAACATTTTCATGTTCAATGGCCCCTTTCCTTTGAAAGTATTTTGAAAGAAGGATTGTATGAAAGTGTACTGGAGTGGTATCAACAACATGAGAATGAGTTGAAGGTAATGGAAAAGGTAGGATTTGACCAAGCTATTTCAGCCCCCCTCTTTCGAAGTCCAGGGAAAATAATTGGTATTGGAATGAACTATGAAAATAACTTAGGTAAGCATCAAGATTATATCGAACCAGTAAGTTTTATGAAGCCCTCTACAAGTATTGTCGGACAAGGCGCATATATTATCATTCCTTCATTTTCAAAGGAAACAACCGCGGAAGCTGAGTTAGCGATTATTATTAAAGAGGATTGTAAAAATGTCTCAGTTGCTGAAGCGCCTAATAAAATCGCTGGTTACACGACTTCTCTTGATATGACGGAGGCTGCTATTCATAGAGAGAATCCTAGATATTTAACACGAGCAAAAGGTTTTGATACCTTTTTAAGTATAGGACCCACTTTTTTGTCGGCTTCTGAAATCAATAATCTAGAACAGCTTGAAGTAAAAACAGTTAAAAATGGCGAAGAGATTGCGAAAAATAATGTTACAAATATGCGGTATTCTCCTTATTTCATTGTTTCTTTTCTATCACAGTCTCTTACTTTAAAGGCTGGAGATATTTTATTAACGGGTACACCAGGATCTGTTGAAATTAATGATGGAGATGAAGTGAGCTGTCAAATTAACAACTTTCCAGTATTAATTAATAAAGTTAGGGTTGAATCTGTAAGTTTATAGTAGAGTTGTCATATACCGTATTTAGCTTGTCGTTTATGTCTTATTTAAGGCATTCGACAGGCTTTTTTATTTTATAAATGAGCCGATAAATAATAGACGGTTATAGAAATGGATTTGTTTTGAAATATGTCTTGAATGTTTGCGAAATCACTCGTAGATTATAACGGTAGGTAGTGAGACTCCCGAAGGATAAGCGCCGTTTGAAGATCCACTCTGACGAAGCTCTGCATAGTCAGAGTTAGCTGAAGACAAGCCCTTGGGAAAGCATCTACCTAAAGAGAAAATCAAACACCTAATCGTTCGGTTTTTTTATTAAAAGAAAAATGTTTGTAAATTAACTTGTTGATTATAACGGTAGGTAGTGACTCCCAAAGGATGAGCGCCGTTTGAAGATCCACTCTGACGTAGCTCTGCGTAGTCAGAGTTAGCTGAAGACAAGCCCTTGGGAAAGCATCTACCTCAAGTGGAAATCAAAACCTAACCGCTCGATTTTATTATAAAGATGTAGTGAAATGTTTGCGAATTTACTCGTTGATTGAAACGGTAGGTAGTGACTCCCAAAGGAACAGCGCAGTCTGAAAATCCACTCTGGCGAAGCTCTGCATAGTCAGAGTTAGCTGAAGACAAGCCCTTAGGAAAGCATCTACCTAAAGTGAAAATCAAAACCTAATCCCTCCGTTTTCATTAAAAGATGTGAATGATGAAATGGGTTCAATCGATTAAAAATTAATTTAAAGAGAAAATGATTAAATAGATGTGATTAGACATAATTTTTAACAAAAAAAGGAATAATAAAGAGTAAATGAATAGGGATTTAATAGATTAAACTTAATATTTAGTACAATATTTTCATAAAATATGCTTTAATATACCTATATACAGATTATTTGTATATAATTATTAGTACATAAGTCCCTTTTATAAGTGTGAATATTTTATTATTTAAGTAGGTGAAGATATGAAAGAGGAATTAGATGATAAAAAAGTATTAATGAATCAAGTATCAAAATTTAAAAATGGTATCGATTTTGAAAAACAATTTACGAAAAGTCAAAAGAAAATTATCAATGCTGCTACAGAACTCTTCTCTACACATGGGTTTGAAAAAAGCTCAACTATTGATATTGCTAAAGCAGCAGGTGTTGCAGAGATTACTTTATTTAGAAATTTTAAATCGAAAAATAACTTATTGTATCAGTTACTCGCACCAACAATAGCTGAACTTTCGAAAAAGAGTAACATTAATAACGAAAAGTATTTATTACCAGAAGAGATTATAAAAGTGCAGATGACAGACCGGATTAATTTAGTTCAAGATAACAAGATTGAGATGAATATTTTATTAAAGGAATTTATTAATCACGAAGAGGTAAGAGAAGCGATTTTAGAACACATATCAGATCCTTTGAAAAATAGCATAGCTCATTTTTTAGAAGACAAAATAGAAAAGGATTATTTCAGAGATATTAATGTAAAAGCTGCCTCTAGTATATTTATGTATTGCTTGTTAGGGTTTACTATTAGTACATATGTATTAAAAATAGAGCCTTTCTCAGATGATACAAACGAAATCGTGGAATCATTTATGGATATTATTTTACACGGGTTATATAAATAAAAAATAATGAAGGTTAAAATTGGATTAGTATCTGTGCTTTGAGTTATTGCCCTTTTTCTATTATAATGGTCTAATAGAGAGAAAGAATTATTTGAAAATTCCACAAAAGTCAAAGAAAAGGGCAAAAACATCCTTTTATTTTAGTCAGTTAAACGGCTAGTATTTATTTTTTAAATTTTAGGACTTTTTCAATGATATTTACAGGGGTGTGGAGTGAAGGTAATGGAGGTAATGAAATGATTGATCTTACTGATAATAATGCTTCATTGAGAAACGACGTAAAAAAATTAGGAAATATGCTTGGTGAAATTCTTGTTCATCAGGGGGGCATTGAGCTTTTTAATAAAGTTGAATCCATACGTGAAATGACCAAAAGCTTAAGGCAAAACTATGACCATAGTGTTTATAGCAAATTAAAAGAAGAGATTAATAGTTTAGAATCACCAACAAGGCAACAGGTTATTCGTGCCTTCTCAATTTATTTTCACCTAGTAAATATCGCTGAGCAAAATCATCGTATCCGACGAAGAAAACAATATCAGCTTCAAGATGGTGCGAAACTACAGGCTTTTTCTTTAGAGAAAGCAGTCTCTTCCTTAAAGGATTTGGAGATGAATAAGGAAGAAATTAAAGATGTGCTATCCAATTTATCAATTGAACTTATTATTACGGCTCATCCTACAGAAGCAACGAAAAGAACCGTATTAGAAATACAAAAGAGAATATCGAAAATACTATATCAATTAGATTCTCCATTGGTATCAAAAAAAGAACGAGAATTGTTAGAGGAAGATTTATTTAATGAAGTGACTACACTTTGGCAAACGGATGAGTTGCGTTATCGAAAGCCTAATGTATTAGATGAAGTTAGAAATGGACTTTATTATTTTGATGAAACCCTTTTTAATATTATTCCTGACGTACACCAAAATCTTGAGCAGGAATTAAAGGAGTACTTCCCAGAGCATCAATTAGACGTTCCTAACTTTTTACATTTTGGTTCATGGATCGGTGGAGACCGAGATGGAAATCCTTTTGTTACACCAGAAGTGACCTGGGAAACATTAAAGCTTCAAAGAGATTTAGTATTGAAAAAATATGAAGAAGCCATTATTGACTTAATGAAGCGATTTAGTCAATCAAGCTCTAGAGTGGCCATTAATGATTCCTTCCACCATCATGTTGAGGAACAAGAAGGAACTTACTTAAATGAGCAAGAGGCATGGGCAGTAAAAGGCGAAATATACCGTCGAAAGTTTGCTGTCATTTTAAAAAGAATTCGTGAAGTTGGTCAATCCTCTTTAGGATATCAAAAGTCAGAGGATTTATTAGAAGATTTAGTCATGATAAAAAAATATGCTGAAGAGCATCAGCCTTCTAATAATCGCTTAAAATCAATTCGTAAATTAATACGTCAGGTTGAGTTATTTGGGTTCCATTTAGCAACCTTAGATATTCGAAATCATAGTAGTGAGCATGAACATGCAGTTGCTGAACTATTAAAGGTAGTGAAAGTGTGTGACAACTATGCTTCTTTAGATGAATCTGAAAAAATGGAAGTTCTAAAAAGTGTGTTGTCTGAACCAAGACCACTTTCGTTATTTGAAGGGGATTACTCTGAACAAACGCAAAAAGTCCTTAAGGTTTTTAAGCTTATTCGTCAAGCTCATTTAGAATTTGGCTCTCGCTCGATTGAGGTTTACTTAGTAAGTATGACTCAATCAGCTAGTGATTTGTTAGAGGTTCTTGTTTTAGCTAAAGAGGCTGGAATTTATCGATTACATGCAGATGGTACTGTGGAAAGTGGATTGCATGTCGCGCCGCTTTTAGAAACGATCGATGATTTGGTTGCAGGACCACATATTATGAAAACTTTATTTGAATTGGATTTATATCGTCATCACCTTCAAGAAAAAGGAGATCATCAAGAAATCATGCTTGGTTACTCTGATGGAAGTAAGGATGGCGGAACATTAACGGCTAACTGGAAGCTGTTTAAAGCTCAGCAGGAAATCCATGAAATGGCTCGTGACTACAACATTCGCTTAAAATTCTTCCACGGAAGAGGTGGCTCGTTAGGAAGAGGTGGTGGTCCTTTAAATCGAAGTATCCTTTCTCAGCCAATGGAAACTTTAGGTGATGGGGTTAAAATTACAGAGCAGGGTGAAGTGCTATCGTCTCGTTACTTATTCGAAGATATTGCCTTCCGAAATTTAGAGCAGGCTGCTTCTGCACTATTAGAAGCAACAGCGACCGTATCTAAAAAAACCGAGCATGGGCATTTTCGTGAGACCGAATGGGAAGAAGCAATGGAGGAAATCTCAAAAGTTTCTTTACGTAAGTACCAATCTTTAGTATTTGAAGACGAAGATTTCCTAACTTATTTTAATCAAGCTACCCCATTAAAGGAACTAGGTAAATTAAATATTGGTTCTAGGCCAACTAGTCGAAAAAACAGTCAAAAATTTGAAGATTTAAGAGCGATACCTTGGGTATTTGCATGGACGCAGTCCAGACAAATGATTCCAGCTTGGTATGCTGCAGGGTCTGGTTTTAAGGCATTTGTTGAAAAAGATGCTAAGAATTTAGAATTACTTCAACAAATGTACCAAAAATGGCCGTTTTTCCATTCGACTATTAATAATTTACAGATGGCCTTAATGAAGGCTGATTTACCAACAGCTAAGGAGTATTTACATTTAGTGAAAGATCAAGAAATAGCGAAACGAATTTTCTCTGATATTAGCAATGAGTACGAAACGACGAAAGAGTTATTGTTGAAAATCTCAGGGAATCAGGAATTGCTTGATCATATGCCTAATATTAGAGAATCTGTTCGAAGAAGAAATCCGTATGTAGATCCTCTTAATTTCTTACAGGTGGATTTAATTCAAAAACTACGACAGGAAGAAAATCCAGGAGAAGAATTAATGACAGAGGTTTTACTTACAATAAGTGGAGTGGCTGCAGGTTTAGTCAATACAGGTTGATAATAGTAAGAGCCGTGATGAATGTTTAACTATTCCATCGCGGTTCTTATTTTTATTAGATAGATTGACAGCTTTTGTCGCATGTGATAATTTTACAAAAGAGAACCAAAATGGATTTCTAACAGAGGAGAATGTTGATGAGTGTGAGTGTTCTTAACTAACCGTTAATTAAATACGGATTTAAAAGGCTTTTTGAATGGAAAAAAATTTCTTTCCTATTCGTTTATTTGTGTTGCCTTTTAATTTGTTAAGAACAATAATCATAGTCAGGATGAAAAGATAAAAAATAAAGAGCGGATACAGCTCTATTTTTATCACTATGACAATAGGTCGTAGTGTTTTTATTTTAGAAATCTCTGAACCACGATGAGCTTTGTTCATGGTGGTTTTTTTGGTTCCAAAAAATTAGGAGGCCAGACAAGAACATGAATCAACATACCTTTCTTACGTTAGAATTTAATAAAGTATTAGAACAGATTGCGAACTATACAAGAACAGCGTGGGCAAAAGATAATATTTTACAAATAAAACCGAAATATCATCGTCATATAATAGAAAAAGAGCTTTTAGAGGTCGAAGAAGCAAAGAAAATTTTGCAGATTAGTTCAAGTGTTCCTATTCATTCAACTGATGTAATACAAAATTATATGGAGCAAGCAAATAAAGGACTGTTCTTGAATCCTGAACAATTTATGCTTATTTTATCTTTCCTTGATCATTGTCAAAAGCTAAAAAGGTTTATGAAAAATAAAGACGCGGTCGCTCCAAATATAACGAACTTCGTATATTCCTTTGGAGACATGACTTCTCTAATGGAAAAAATAAATCAATCTATTCGTAATGGTAAAGTAGATGATCATGCAACGAATGAATTGTTAACCATTCGGCGACAAATGTATCAAATAAAAACGAAGCAAAAAGAGAAAGCGTCAGCACTTTTAAAATCAAAAAAATATGCTCCTTTATTGCAAGAAAACTACTTGATAGAAAGAGAGGGACAATTGGTGTTGTCCATAAAAAAGGAGCATCGAAAAAAAGTAAATGGAACGATTGTTGATACATCTTCATCAGGTTCCACCATTTATATAGAGCCAGCTGAGTTAGCGGAAATAAGAGAGCAACTACACTATATGAAGCTAGCTGAAGAACATGAAGTTGAAAAGATATTATATCAATTAACGGCTTTATTTTTAACCTATGAGATCGAAATTAAGGTGGCTACAGATGTAATGTATCAATATGACTTTATCTTTGCAAAAGCAAAGTACAGCATAGAAATAAATGGAACCAGTCCTATTTTAAATAATAAAAAAATAATTGATTTAAACGAGGTAAGACATCCTTTATTAAAGGAAAAGGCGGTACCCTTGACTATATCCTTTGGAGCCAATGAAAGGGCTTTGGTTATAACTGGTCCAAATACGGGAGGAAAGACGGTCACATTAAAAACCGTTGGTCTAATGATACTATTCGCTCAGTCTGGAATTCATGTGCCTGCTAAGAACGGAACGAGCCTACCTATATTTACGAGTATATTTGTCGATATCGGAGACGGACAAAGTATTGAAAGTAATTTAAGTACTTTTAGCTCGAGGCTTGTAAATATGATAGACATTCTACAAAAAGTAAGCAGTGACTCTCTTGTTTTAGCAGATGAATTAGGATCGGGGACTGATCCAAGTGAAGGAATGAATTTAGCAGTCGTATTATTAAAGCAATTATTTGAAAAGGGAGCGACATTATTTGCAACAACTCATTATAGTGAAATGAAAGAATTTGCTGACCAAACAGAAGGGTTTCTGAATGCTTCTATGGAATTTGACCTTGAAAGCTTACTTCCTACTTACAGATTATTAATAGGAGAAGCTGGGAAAAGCCAAGCTTTTCAAATTGCTCACAAGCTAGGTCTTCATCCATGTTTAATTGAGGAAGCGCATCAACTAACCTATGGTACTAAACCTAAGTTTTTGACTCCACTTACTCAGGAAACATTGTCTAATGCTTTTTACAGTGACCAAATCAAGATTAACAAAAAGTCATCTATTTCCATAAGAAAAGAGAATAAAGAAACAAAGGAATTAGAAAAGTGGAATCAAGGAGATACAGTAGAAATTTTAAAGACCGGTGAAACGGCCGTTGTTTATCAGGGGCCAAATGAAAAAGGTGACTATTTCATTGTAATAAAGGGTGAAAAAATATGGATTAATCACCGGCGATTAAGGCTCCAGCAAAGAGCGGAAGAGCTATACCCTGAAGGATATGATTTTGATATTTTATTTCAATCGAAAAAGTACCGTAAATTAAAAAAACAAATGAACAAAAGGCATGTTAACGATTTCCTTGAAGAGGAATAGAAAATAAGTGCTTTTAGCAAAGTTAGCTTTCAGAGTCACTTATTCTTATGAAGTAGAGCTTCGCAAATAAGCTGAGAGATACTGTGAATCAAACAGATAGAAAAAAGCGAGGCCGCCGTTTAATAGGAGCGGGCATCATGAGAAGAGGCAGCTGACACCGAGCCGATTACGGTCAAAAGGGAGTCTTCAACCGAAAGTGGAAACGCCGCCGAATAGAGTACCGGTCAAAAGGGAGACTTCAATCGGAAGGAAAAGCGAGCAACAGCTAATCGTTGCTCGCTTTTTAAAACGTCAAAAAGCTCAATTTCTTGATTTCATCGGTAATGGTTTGCTTAATCGTTTAGTTTTTGGCAGAAGGAGATGATAATGGTTGTTCCTTGATTAAGATTAGATTCCACAGTAATGCTTCCTTGATGAATTTCAACAATTGCTTTTGAAATGCTCATACCTAACCCACTGCCATCTGTTTTCTGCTCGGTATTAGTACCACGATAATATCGTTCAAATAAATGATTCTGGGTATCATCATCCATGCCAATTCCCGTATCCGAAATAATATATTCGATGTGTGATGATTTTTTTCTCAGCGAGATATGAATACTAGTTTCTTTCGGATTATGAACGATGGCATTTGATACAAGATTATCTAAAAGTCTTTCTAATAAATTTTCATTTCCAAGAATAAACTGGTTTTCATTTGGTGCATCGAATGAAAAGCTATTTTCGTTATAGTTAGGGTCGTTTATAAATTTCAATAAATGATGGTGAGCTAGCTTGCTAAAATTGACCTTTGAAAATGTTTTTGAGTGGTCATTGTTTTTTAATTCGAAGGTTAATGAAAAATCCTTTAATAGGTCTAGCATAAATAAACTTTGCTTCGTAATGACCTGCCCCATTTCTAAAAGCTCCTCTTGTGACCATTGATATTGATTGCTTTCTAGTAGCTGACCATAACCTTGTATGGAGGAAAGTGGGGTTCGTAAGTCATGAGAAATGCCGGCTAACCATTCTTCTCTGAGTGAGTCTTGTCTCATTTTTTCTTCCTCTGATTTCTTCAGCTTGGATGCAACGGCATAGAAAGAGATCATGATAGGCTCAAATAAGCGATATTTATATCGTACCTTTCCTTTTTTGTTGAGAATCTTTTTTTGTGATTGATCAACAGAAATTAAATCATACTGACCATTCTTCAAGTGCTCTAACCAGCCAACAAAAAACATTAATGGCTTTCCATAGCGAATCACATGCCATGTTGTAAAAAAGATACCTAATATTAGTACAAACAGCAATGAAAGAAGAAGTGCCCAAAAGGCAAAATAAAAAAAGGATTGATTCGTAAAGTTTTGATGGTGCTCTTGCTCTGATGTTAAAAGCCAGTAATGCTGTGATGTTTCATCAAAATGGTAACTTAAATAGTGACTTCCAGGTTGCTTCTTTTTCGAAAATAAAGAAAGGGCTCCGATTTCGTCCTCATGGAGAAGGTCTGCTCCAAAACTTTGTAGAAGTTTTCCATCTTGGTCAATAACTAATAGAGTTTGGTTATTTAATAGAGACGGTAATTCCTTTTGACCTTGAACAGAAATAAGACCGTTCTCATTGTATTGCTCATAGAACTGATCGAGCAATTCTCGCTCTTCTAAAGGAAACCCAAGATAAAATAAAAAGGGTTCGTCGTATACAGACTCTAGATAATGTTGAATATAATATTGACTATGTCTCTGTGTAGCTTCAATATTTAACATATCATGAAAGCTATAAAAGGTAGGAATATCTGGAGGTGTATTAACAGAGTATATGACTTCTCCATCGAAATTAACAATTTGTAGCCATAAATCTTTATCTATTAACTCCTGCGCCCACCTTTCTCTAAAGTTAATATCATGATCATCATAAATTATTGTTTCTGCAGCGATTATTTCTAAAGCACCCGCTGCGAAGTTATGCTTGACTTCTTCCCTCATTAAATAGTTAGCGAATAAGAAAAAAAGCACTAAAAACGTTAAAATCCCTAAAAAACAAAAAATTAAAAATTGAATAGTAAATTGAGTGGCCAATCTTCGTTTAATAGATTTCATCTGCAGGAGCCTCTAAAAATTTATACCCTAGACCTCTTACCGTAATGAGATGCTTAGGTTCACTTGGATTACTTTCTATTTTTTCTCTAATTCTTCTAATATGAACCATGACTGTATTATCATCCACATAATGATTCGTTCCCCAAACAGCTTCAAATAATTGATGTTTCGAAAAAATTTGATTAGGATGTTGGCAGAAAAAACGGAGCAGTAAAAATACCTGAGCAGGGCAGGGCACATTTTTTCCATCAACCATCAATTCACCTGTTAATTCATTTAATGAAAATCTTCTGTAATTATGAATCGTTTTTTTCGAACCTTTTATTTGAACAGAAGCAGAAGGCGCCTCTGAAATAGACTCTCTCCGAAGATAAGCTTTAATTCTAGCAATGATTTCTAAAGGATTAAAGGGCTTGGTCACATAGTCATCAGCACCAATCGCGAATCCTGTTAATTTATCAAAATCTGAAACTTTAGCCGTTAAAAATAATAGATAAGCATTAGAATGCTGTCTAATAATTGGGCATAATTCAAATCCACTTTGATCTGGGAGCATGACATCTAGAATAATAAAGTCGAAGGAGTGTTTTTTGACAAGCTCTAAAGCTTCCTTAGCGTTAAACGCCCTATATATAGAGCTGAACCCTTCTTTTTTTAACACGGTATCTAGTAGTTGAACAATCGATGATTCATCATCGACTATTAGAATAGTTGTTTCCATATTTCACCTCAAAACAGAGTTTCTGTACAAAGGGATTTTATCATATGAACCTTACGACTGCCTTAACATCTTTTTATTTATTTTATCTTCTCGTAAGCTCGTGTTTCTTTTTTATTAAAGAATGTTATTTATGCTTAAGGTAACAAAGCAAGGAGGGAATATAGTTGCAGCAAAGAATACAGTTAATAGATGTTATAAGAGGGTTATGTTTATTTGGAATATTATTAAGCAACTTACTAATCTTTCAATATGGAATGTTTGGAAAAGATGAATTAGACTTGTTTTCAGTAGGGACCCTTGATTGGATAGGATATTACTTTTTGAAAATTTTTGTAGAAGGTAGTTTTATGCCTATCTTTGCCTTTTTATTTGGGTATGGAATGGTCATGATGCGTCAGAGAAGCTTGGAAAATAACCAAAAGCCAAAAAGAAAACTTCTCAGAAGGTTTCTTTTTTTAATGATATTAGGGTTTTTGCATGCTACATATATTTGGGATGGAGATATTTTATTAACTTACGGTATGCTTGGTATTATTCTATTAGTCTTTGTGGCTAGAAAATCAAAAACGATTCTTGTTTGGACGATTATTCTATTAATGATAGCGACAGCTACAGGTTATGGAACTCAGGATACAGAGAGCGTTGACAAGCAAGGAATAGAACAATATATTTCATTAACAACAGAAGTAAAAACACTTGGGAGTTATACTGATATTTTGGAGCATCGACAAGAAGCTGATCCGTTTAAAATAATGGGGATTCCACCCGAGGCATTGCTGGTAGCCCTAATTTTGATGCCATTTGTGACAGCTCCCCTATTTTTGTTTGGTATGTATGCAGCTAAAAAAGAATGGTTTAAGAAACCAGATGAACAAATGAAACTGTATCGAGCATCTCTGATTATGATTCCTGTAGCCATTTGCTTTAAATCCATTTACTTTATACTCCCTGATATTCATTGGCTAGGAATGTTGTCTGCTCTTGGGGCGAATCTACTAGCTATGGGTTATATTTTGTTTATAGCTTTTATTTATCAAAAAATGAAGTACTTTCCACTATTTAAAGGGGCAGCGAATGTAGGGAAGCTTTCTTTAACCAATTATTTGATGCAAAGTGTGATTTGTACATTTATTTTTTACGGCTACGGATTAGGATTATATGGTCAATTAGGTGTCGTTTATGGAATCATACTTGGGATTTTAGTTTTTTCTGTTCAAATCGTTCTTAGTCATTATTATTTGAAGAAATGGAAGTACGGACCCTTTGAATATGTATTAAGATGTGTGACGAATTGGTCGCTTATGAGAAAAAATCAAACCGATCAAACCTACTTAAGAAAAAGTTCATAGCAAACGAAAACCATAGTGTGAATCGAGCCACTATGGTTTTTTTATGTGAATCACTAATAATGACATGATTATTGTATAAAAATAGCGCTGAAATCAATTGATAAAAAAGGACTTCGTTTTAGTATAATAGAATAAATAAAATGAAAGCGATTACTTTCCTCTTTGGAAAGGAGAATATCGATGTTCCGTGCCCTGCTACAAAAGTTCAATGACTTAAAGCTCAGAGGAAAATTAATAGTAGCTTTTCTTTTGGTTGTGGCGTTTCCGATTGCGATCGTTGGTCTAATTTTAACAGAGGAATTAAGAAGTTTAGCAACAGAGGATGCTAAACTTCAATCTGAGATTAATATTGAGCGTGTGAACCAAAGGGTGAACCAAATATTGAGAATTCCGATTCATATTTCGAATCATCTACAATTTGACCGAAACTTAAATCAGCTAGTGAATACCGAATATCAGCATACGTACGAAGTCGTACAATCCTATCAAAACTACTTAACCTTTGAAAATTATTTACAATTTTATTCAGAAATATCAAATATTCGCTTTTATATGGATAATCCTACTTTACTGAATAATTGGTCTTTCATTCCACTAACTAATGAAATTGCGGATACGAACTGGTATGCCCAATCTACTCAAGAAAAAGGTTTAATAGGCTGGCACTTTATATCTGATGAAACGAATCATCATCAATCCTATTTAAGTTTAACAAGGAAAATTTATTTTATTGATAATCAGACATCAGGAATGTTAGTAATTAATATTAACCCGGAGCAACTACATTGGATTTTAAACCAAGAATCTTATTTAACATTATTGATTGATGAAAGTCAGCAAGTGATTTCATCTAACGATCAAACTTTGATTGGTAAAAATATTGATAGTGTTATGTCACTCGAAGAAATAAAAGAAAAAGAAGAATCTATTTATACAGGGATAGTAAATGGAGAAGCTTCCCAAATTATGTTCAAGCCATTGGTCATTGAGTCTAGTTATAATGATTTAACGGTTGTATCTGTTATTTCCACTAAGCATATTGAAAAAGATGCTAATTATCTTCGAAGCCTAGGAATGGTTATTACAGTCATTGGTATCATATTTGCATTGCTACTAATTATTGTCGTTTCTTGGCTGTTAACCAAAAGGTTAGGCAGATTAAGCTTTCAGATTAAAAGAGTTTCAGAAGGTAATTTAGATTCTAGTGTTTTTGTAGATGGGAAGGATGAGATAGGGCAGTTATCTGCTCAATTTAATCAGATGGTTCGCAATATAAATGGATTAATTGAACAAGTACAGGAAACAACCGAACAAAAGAATACTTTAGAACAAAAGCAAAATGAAATGAAGTTAAGGTTATTAGCAAGCCAAATAAATCCTCATTTTTTATTTAATACATTAGAATCCATTCGAATGAAAGCACATATGCAGGGTCAAAAGGAAATTGCTTCGATTGTTAAAATGTTAGGGAAATTAATGAGGAAGAGCATTGAAGTAAGTGGAAGTAAGATATCTCTAAAAGATGAATTAGAAATGATTACATGTTATTTAGAAATCCAAACATTTCGATATGAGCAAAGGCTGCACTATTCTATAGAAGTTGACGAGTCTTTAAAGAATTGGAGTATCCAGCCCTTGTTGATCCAACCTTTAGTTGAAAATGCGGTTATTCACGGTCTTGAAGATAAAGAGGAAGGGGGCTTTGTTTTGATAAAAATCACAACGACTGGAAACAATGTTCTCATTGCTGTTCAAGATGATGGGATAGGTATCTCGAATGAAAAAATAAACGAGATCAAACAAACTCTAAATAAAGAGGAGGATGAATCAGCTCGTATTGGTTTACGTAATGTAGACCAACGCTTAAGAATTACATATGGACAGGAAAGTCGTTTGAAGATTGAAAGCTTAGAAGGAAAAGGAACGCTTATTCATTTTTTAATTCCAAAGGGGGACTGAAAATGTATAAAGTTATCATAGTTGATGATGAACCGATGATTCGTAAGGGAATTCAGACCGTAATTGACTGGAAAAGCTTTAATTTTGAAATTAGTGGTTCTGCTAAAAATGGAATGGAGGGATTAGAGCTTTTCCGAAAAGTTCGACCTGATTTAATGATCATTGATATCAAAATGCCTAAAATGAATGGACTTCAATTACTTGAACAAATAAGAGCAGAAAACAGTGACGTACATGTCTTAATTTTAAGTGGCTTTGCAGACTTTGAATATGCTCAAAAAGCAATGGTTTACCAAGTAGATGGGTATTTGTTAAAGCCGATTGATGAGGATGACTTAACGGATTGTATCAAAAAAATTCAAAATAGTTTGTTTAGTAAGAAAAAAAAGCAATTCAATTTTGGAGAATTAGAGAACGAATTATTAAGGATTGGAGATTGCTCAGAGCCATCTGAAATGATTGTTGAAGTTTTCCAAAGGAGTCCAGCTTGTCAAATGTTGTTTATTGAATTTTATTATCAGAATAAAAAGCCAGTGCAATTAATTTATGAAAAGGAATTCTTCAAAAAAGAAATTGAGAATAAAGAATTCGGTTATCTATTTTGGAATGGTCATCGACTAACGATATTCCTCACTACTCCTTTTGATGGAGAGAATCCAATAAAAGACATGATGAAAAGGTGGAAGCCGTTAAGTTCAGAAGATTATTTTTACATGGTTAAAAGTGAAGTTTTTACTTCATATGAAGAGATGAGAGAGCAATATTGGAAATCATTAAATTTGTTGGAATACCGATTTTATTTCCCAGAAAATACATTAATTCGACCTTTTTCAGCAACTTCTTATAATCAACAAACGAATTGTGATGATCAGGCGACCCTCAAGGAATTAACAGGAAAATTAACTTTTTCCTTAGAGTTGGGAGATGAAAAATTTGTACAGAATTATCTTCAGCAATTAATGGAGTCATTTATTGTGCGAGAAGTATCAGAGAATGAAATAAAGGAGACCTTTTTATTGATTTTATCGAAGGTCTTATTAGAATTTAAAGCTCCAAATCTTGATTTGAAAGATTTGAGTCAAGCTCAAGCAACGAAGCTCCATCATTGTTTAGAAGAAATGAACCAAAAACGTTTTTTAAATAAAGTAATGGATTTGCTAATGCCTATTTTAGAAAACATTCAACAACAAGACTTAGACATTCATATAAAAAAAATGATTGTGATTATTCATAATCATTTTCATCAAAATATAAAGCTGGAATCCTTAGCAGATTTATTAAATTATAACAGCGCTTATTTGGGAAAGCTTTTTAAAAAATATACAGGTGAATATTTTAATACCTACTTAGACCGGACAAGAATTGAGAAAGGAAAGCAGTTGCTTTTAGATGGAAAAAAGGTATACGAAGTAGCAGAAGAGATAGGTTATGGAAATGTTGATTATTTTCATCGTAAATTCAAAAAATATGTAGGGATTTCACCAACTACATTTAAAAGAAGTAAGGTTACGGAAACTAAATCAGGCTAGTGGGGTGTTAGGTTAAATAGAGGTTTTAATAAGGAGAGAGGAAAATGATTCGAAACCAAGACCAAATCTTATTCATATTTCTATTCATATTCATCCTAGTGGGCTGTCAATCGGAAGAAGCTTTGGAGGTGAATGAAACAAGAGAGGAAGAATATGTTTCGTTTACGCTTTTTAGTGCAGACTTTCATTCTCAATGGGACTATATGGAAAGTCCTGTTAGCCAAGTGGTCCAGGGAAAAACGGGTGTCAAAATAGAGGCTGAATTTGATGTGAATGGAGGTGAACAAAAAATTGCTTTAATGGCTGCAAATGGTGAGTATCCGGATTTAATCTTACCAAAGGGCTCAGCTAGTACTCTAGTGGATACAGAGGCATTAATTGATTTGGCCCCTTTAATAGATCAGTATGCGCCCAATATTAAAGAGCTTTATGGAGATTATTTAGATCGTCTTAGATGGAGTAGTGAAGATCCCTCCATCTATATACTGAGTACGGTAAGTATAGATCATACGTACTGGGCTCCGGACAATGGATTTTTGCTGCAGCATGATGTCGTTAAGGAGTTAGGTTATCCTGAGATTCGAACGGTTAAGGATTTTGAAGAAGCGATTAGAAGGTATAAGAAGCGTTATCCAACTATAGATGGCGAGCCTACAATTGGCTTATCATTATTAGCAGACGATTGGCGTATCCTCATTTCTACCACTAACCCAGCTTTTTATGCAACGGGTGCTTCAGATGATGGAGAATATTATGTGGATCCAGAGACATATAAAGCAACGCTACATTATCGTCGTCCAGAAGAGAAAGAGTATTTTCGATGGCTTAACCATATGAATGATAGTGGTCTGTTAGATCCTGAAAGCTTCGTCCAGAAATATGAGCAATATCTCGAAAAAATTTCATCCGGACGAGTTCTTGGTTTGATAGATTCTGAGTGGTCTGTTAGTGATGCACAAAGGATGTTAAGAGAGCAAGGGAAGGAAAACAGAATGTATGGGATGTATCCAGTGACACTATCGGAAGAATATAATCACCCAAATTTCCAGGATACAGGCTATTTAGGTGGCTGGGGAGTAGGAATAACGGTTGATTGTGAGGATCCGATTTTAGCCATTCAATTTCTTGATTTTTTAGCTTCTGAAGAAGGGCAGATACTACAAAATTGGGGCATAGAAAATAAACATTATCAAATAATCGATGGAAAAAGGGTGATTTCAGAGGAGGAAATGTTTCAACGAAATCATGACTCTAATTATGTGAAGAAAACCGGTATTGGTGTTTTGGATAGTATTGCACCTTCTTATGGAGATGGTGTTAAAGACTCTACCGGACAAACATATACCATTGCTAGTCCAGATCAAATTATAGATTCATATACATCCATTGAAAAGGAGGTGTTACGTTCTTTTGGAGTGAGTATGTGGAAGGAGTTATACCCTCCCAAAGAGGCATTTCCTGTAAAGGCCTGGGGTTCAGCCTTTAACCTTTCAATCGATCCTAATTCACAGTTAGCCGTGATTAATCAAAAGGCATTAGAAATAGTAAAGGAAAGAATTCCTGAGGTCATATTAGTAGAACCAAGTGAATTTGATTCTGTATGGGAGACATTTATGAATGAACTTCTAGATATTGGTATTGAAAAGGCTGAAGAGGAGTACAGTCGGTTAATTAAAGAACGAATGAAATTATGGGAGCAATCTTGAGCTCTGCCAGATTAAACAGAAAATGAGAGGGTTGAAAGACTATGAAAATTATTGATGGGAATTGGATGTTACAGCCTGGAATTCAATTAATTCCAGCGGTTCAGCATTATGAAACGATTATAGACAAACACAAGGTTACGTTTTATGTTGCTCCACGCGATGTGACAAATCGTTATAGTCAATTAGATGTTTCACTTTTAACCGTTGAATTAACGAGTCCTCTGGAAGATATTATAAAGGTAAAAGTTTATCATCATAAAGGAATAAAGAATGCTGGTCCAAATTTTGAGCTGAATAGTGAAAAAAATCAAGGTACGATTGAAAGGGAAGAGAAATCTGTTCTTTTCTCTAATGGACAGCTAAAGGCTCATGTACAAACCGGTGAGCATTGGGGAATTCAATTTTTTAATGGTAATCAACCCATAACATCAACTGAAATGAAGTCAATGGCATATGTGACCGATCAAGAAGGAAATCATTACATGAGAGAGGAATTAAGCTTAAGTGTTTCAGAGAAAATTTACGGGCTAGGTGAGCGATTTACTCCATTTATAAAAAATGGGCAAGTAGTTGATATATGGAATGAGGATGGGGGGACAAGTACTGAACAGTCCTATAAGAATATTCCATTTTATCTTTCTAATAAGGGCTACGGAGTCTTTATTAATCAACCAGAAAAGGTATCATTAGAAGTTGGATCTGAACGAGTATCAAAAGTACAATTTAGTGTTGAAGGAGAATCACTCGAATATTTTATCATTGGAGGAAAATCCTTAAAAAAGGTTCTTGAAAATTACACAACATTGACAGGTAAACCCTCACTTCCTCCAGCATGGTCATTTGGATTATGGCTTTCGACGTCCTTTACAACCAATTATGATGAAAAAACGGTTACTCAATTTGTCGAGGGCATGAAGGAAAGAGAAATCCCTTTAAGAGTTTTCCATTTCGATTGTTTTTGGATGAAAGGCTTGCATTGGAGTGACTTTGAATGGGACCAAAGGGTTTTTCCAGATCCTAAAGGGATGCTCGAACGTTTAAAGGATAAAAACAATTTGCAAATTTGTGTATGGATTAATCCTTATATTGCTCAGCAATCGAGTCTTTTTGATGAAGGTGTAGAGAAGGGCTATTTTGTTAAAACAGCAAACGGAGATGTTTGGCAATGGGATCGATGGCAGCCGGGGATGGCACTTGTTGATTTTACTAATCCGGATGCTTGTCATTGGTTTAAAAATAAACTTCGTGCACTCATTAGCATGGGTGTAGATAGCTTTAAAACAGACTTCGGGGAAAGAATTCCTACAGATGTCATCTACCATAATCAAGAAAATCCTTTTAAAATGCACAATTATTATACTTATCTATATAATCAAAGTGTTTTTGAAGTGCTACAAGAGGAAAAGGGAGAAAATGAAGCCGTGCTATTTGCTCGCTCTGCGACAGTCGGTGGTCAAAAATTCCCTGTTCATTGGGGTGGGGATTGCTATGCAAGCTATGAATCAATGGCCGAAAGCTTAAGAGGTGGATTATCACTAGGATTATCAGGCTTTGGTTTTTGGAGTCATGATATTGGTGGCTTTGAACAAAATGCTACTCCAGATTTATTTAAGAGATGGGTCGCTTTTGGTTTATTATCTAGTCATAGCCGATTACATGGGAACCAATCATACCGAGTGCCATGGATGTATGATGAAGAGGCTGCGGAAGTAACTAAATTTTTTTCCAAATTAAAAAATCAGCTTATGCCCTATTTGTTTACAGAAGCGGTTGCCTCTCATACACACGGATTACCTATGATGAGAGCGATGATTTTAGAATTTCAAAAGGATATGACCTGTCACTATCTAGATCAGCAATATATGTTAGGAAGCCATCTTTTAGTAGCACCGATATTTAACGAAAATCATAAAGGGCATTTTTACTTACCAGAAGGAAGCTGGACTCATTTATTAACGAATGAGGTTTTAGAAGGGGGAAAATGGTATGAGGAAGAATATCATTACTTTTCATTGCCTTTGTTTGTAAGGGAACAGTCAATCATTGCACTTGGTAAGGATAAATATGTACCTGATTATCAATATGAACAGGAACACGAATGGCATGTATTTTCTTTATCTAATAATAGAGAAGCATCTGCCGTATTACATGACCAAAATGGAAAAAAAGCTATAGAAGTAACAGCTAAGAGAGAAAATAATAGGTATACCTTCTCATGGGATACGGTTCAATCTTTAAGTGATATGACCTTTATTTTGCGCAACATCCATTCAAATGACGTAAAGGTAGAGAATGAAAATTGTCAGCTTTTAGAGCACCCGTTAGGTACTCTTGTTAAAGCTGAAGCAAGCTCTGGGGTGGTCTCTGTCCGCATTTTTTAAGCTCAATCCATTTCAGGAACCAACTGGGTGGGAAAACCCTCTTGAGTAGTAAATTGAACAGAATTAGGTTCTTCGGCTGTTCGCTTCTCCAAGACACTCCTCATCCAGTGAGTGGCTGTGTAACTAATCGGCATGGTCACTTTATTCCATCAGATGTGTACGCGAAATTACTTATAATTTACAAGAACCTTCCTTCTTGTTAAAAGAAGGAAGGTTCTGTTCGTTATTTGTGTAGTTATCATTACACACCAGTTCAAGAGTTGCTACAACTGGATGGTTTGCTACTAATCTCATATAAATAAAAATAGGTTGTACATTTACTTTATGAAGGAAGAAACTTTTACTAAGTTAAGTGAATTTCATCATTGCTCTATAAGTGAATGAAACCGAACGTTTATTAAAAAAATTCTTGAATGTTTCGAATTCACTAGTTGATTGTAACGGTAGGTAGTGACTCCCGAAGGATAAGCGCCGTTTGAAGATCCACTCTGACGAAGCTCTGCGTAGTCGGAGTTAGCTGAAAACAAGCCCTTGGGAAAGCAACTACCTATAGTGAAAATTAAACACCAGATTGTTCGGTTTTTATTATAATATATACATGATGAATTGATTCAGTTAGGTGAAAAATTTGTTATGATAAAAGAAAAAGAGAGTAGGCTTATAAAATGATTGAAGAAAGTACGATTCAGGTATTAACCTTAAGTGTATATTTATCGGTTATTATTCCAGCTGTTTTTATACTAGTAGCAAAATTTGTTTTTAAATCTTCTCTAAAAGTGATATTAATCGGAATGCTATCATTCTTTTTCGTTTCACAAATTATATTAGGCTTAATTCATTCTATTTTCTTAGGAAATGAACAGCTTTCTGAAGTAATGAGACAACCATTTATCTATATTCCTTATATGACGATTACGACTGGTCTTGTTACGGAATTAGGAAGATATGCTATTTTTACTTATCTACTAAAGAAATATAGAGATTGGAAGGATGGTTTAGGGTTTGGTATTGGTTATGGTGGCTTTGAATCTACTTTGGTTATGGGGTTTACAAGCTTGAGTATGGTAAGTGCTGCTACACTTATCAATGAAGGTGAATTCATGGATCAAGTAATTGTAGACCAATTGCAATCCTTTACAGCTTCTTATGCAGTATTAGGTTTTATCGAAAGAATCCTTTTGCTTATTATACATATGGCTTTATCGATTTTAGTTTTATATGCGGTTAAATCAGGGAAAATAAAATACTTAGGATATAGTATTCTCGCACATGCTATTACGATAACCCCGGCAGCTCTTTATCAAGTGGGTGCATTGACCAATATTTATTTAGTTAATCTAATCATCGCTGTATTGGCTGCAATGAGCATCCTATTTATGATAAAGTCTAGAGCACTTTTCAATAAGGAGTAAGCTGCTTTGCTTTTCTTACTTGAGTGAACTTCATCATTGCTTTATAAACGAATAAAGTCATCTTATAAAATATGTTTTAAGAGTTTTTGAATTCACTCGTTGATTGAAACGGTAGGTAGTGACTCCCAAAGGATCAGCGCAGTCTGAAGATCCACTCTGACGAAGCCTGCGTAGTCAGAGTTAGCTGAAGACAAGCCCTTGGGAAAGCATCTACCTTAAGTGGAAATCAAAAACCAAATCGTTCGATTTTCTTATAAAATATGAATGATGAAATGGATTCACTTAATAAAAAATACTTCAGTTGAGCGGTAAAAGCCTAGATTGTTGAGTTTGAAAGGTTATTATTGTCTATCAACAATGGAATGATTTGCATTTCTGCCTTGGAAATGAGCCCATTTCATTGTTTTTTTATGAAAACTTATATAACTGAGAGCCTGATGCGAAAGTATGATAAACGATTAAAATAGAAAATGTCGTTTAAAATGAATGCAACAAGGTTATAGACCGTTAAGCAACAAAAAATAAAATGAAGGAGAGATTTCTTGTGAAAAGATTACCCGTACTAGCTACAACAGGTCTTCTTACTACAGCTCTAATATTTGCGCCTGTAACCATTAACAATAACTCTGGAGTTGTAGAAGCTTCAACTGAAGTTACTCCTTTTGAGGGACCTTTTGGATTAGGAGAGCAAGGAGCAATCGTAGAGAGGACTCAAGAAGATTTAAATCGTTTAGGCTATGAAACGGATGTAGATGGTATTTTTGGACCTGATACAGAAAAACAAATAATGAAGTTTCAAGAGGATTTATCATTAGAGGTTACTGGAATTGTAGATGTAGAAACCTCTCAAGCCTTAACGTATAGTATTGAAGAGCCAGAATATCCAGCTTTTGAGGAACCAGTTGGAATGGGAGACCGAGGAGAAATTGTTGAAATGGCTCAAGAGCAATTAAATCGATTAGGCTATGGAACAGCAGTAGATGGCATTTTTGGACCAGAAACAGAAAAGCATGTAATGGAGTTTCAAGAGGAGCTATCATTAGAGGTTGATGGAATTGTAAATGCAGAAACGTATCAAGCCTTAATGTATAGTATTGAAGAGCCAAAATATCCTGCTTTTGAAGAACCGGTTAGAATGGGAGACCGAGGAGAAATTGTCGAAAGTGCTCAAGAGCAATTAAATCGATTAGGCTATGGAACGGCAGTAGATGGCATTTTTGGGCCTGAAACAGAAAAGCATGTAATGGAGTTTCAAGAGGAGCTATCATTAGAGGTTGATGGAGTAGTAGGGGCAGAAACCTATCAAGCTCTAATGTATAGTATAGAATAGATGATAAATAAAGAAGCATTCCTTTACTTAAGGAATGCTTCTTTGGTGTTTTTAAATGTTAGTTTCTTTGTTATGATAACGGCCTATTGGAATGACTAAAGGAGACTGGGAAATCGGGTCTTTTATTACTGTGCTATGCAGACCAAAAACTTGTTGTACCAATTCACTTGTAATGACATCTGTCGGGTTACCCTCTGCTATAAGTTTTCCTTTTTCTAAAGCGAAAATATGATCTGCATAACGAGCTGATAAGTTAATATCGTGTAGGACCATAACAATGGTTGTCCCATATTTCTTATTAAGATCGGTAAGCATATCTAAAATTTCGACTTGGTAGGCAATATCTAAAAAAGTAGTTGGTTCATCTAAAAATAATATATCGGTTTCTTGAGCAAGAGCCATTGCAATCCATACTCGTTGCCTTTGACCTCCTGATAACTCATCAATGTTCCGATCTGCTAATTCCGTAATATTCATAATTTCCATCGCTCTTGCGACAGCCTCATAATCCTCTTTTTGCCAGCTTTTAAAAATAGACTGATGAGGAAAACGACCTCTTCCGACTAAATCAGAAACAGAAATGCCCTCAGGTACAATAGGGGATTGAGGTAAAATTCCTAACGTTCGTGCTAATTGCTTTGAAGGAATTTTATCAATTGATTTACCGTCTAAAACGATTTGCCCTGATTGAGGTTTGAGTAAGCGAGCCATCGTTTTTAACAAAGTCGACTTTCCGCAAGCATTAGCGCCGATTATAACGTTGATTTTGTTACTAGGAATAGCTACATTTATTTCATGTAGTATAGTCGTTTGGTCATATCCAGTTGTAACAGAATTTGTTTGAAATGTATGAATTGGTTTCATTATAAACTACCCTTTCGGTTCATTCGGATGAGTAAATAGAGCAAAAATGGAGCTCCAAGAAGGCCTGTTATTACTCCAACAGGATACCGCACCTCAAAAGCAAATTGACCAATCAAGTCCGCTGCTAAAACTAAATTAATACCAACTAGACCTGATGGAATAACATTGGATTGTCCAGCTCCTACTAATCTCTTAGCAATAGGACCTGAAAGAAAGGCGACAAAAGCAATAGGTCCTGTAGTAGCTGTAGCGATCGCAACCATAGAAACCGAGCATAAAATGAGCAATAACCTTACCATATTTGTATTCAATCCTAATGAGGTGGCTGATTGTTCACCTAGCTCTAATACACTTAAATGCTTGCTTAGAAACAAGACAATAGGAGCACAAATTAAAACGGTAATCATAAGTGGAGGAAGACTAGATAATTGAACACCGTTAAGACTTCCACTTAACCATCTTAATGCACTCGGAATATCTTCTTGGGCACCAATCATTAGGAGATAAGAGATAAGGGCGCTAAGCATCGCTTGAATTCCTATCCCGACAAGTATAAGACGTCCAATCGCAAAGGATTTTCCTCTTGATAAAAAATAAATGATAATGGCTGTAAGCAATCCAGCTGTTACAGCTGCTAAGGAAACAACTGTATTGTTCGTTTGAAAAATTAGAATGCAAAATAAAGCCGCTACACTTGAGCCAGCTGTAATTCCTAGAATATCAGGATTTGCAAGGGGGTTCCGTAGCATCGTTTGAAAGGTATTTCCGGCAATACCAAATGCAATTCCTGCAAAAAAGCCTGCTAACATTCTTGGTAGTCGTATTGTATTAACGGCAAAATTAACCCCGCTTAACGTTTCTCCCATAAGCGAGCGAAACACATCTTGGATCGGGTAAATGGTATTACCTAATAATAACATCAAACAACAAAGGCAACATGCAAGGATGATTAACAGAATATTAACAATGAGCCAGCGTTGTTTTCTTTTCTTTTGTCCCTGTTTAATAATCGAGATCGTTGAATTTTTCATAATGACCGCACTTTCATTCTCGTAGCTAATAGGATGAGTATGGGAGCTCCTATAAAGGCTGTAACAACGCCAGCTTCCACTTCACCAGTACCACCGATAAGTCTACCAGTTACATCGGCTATTGTTAAAATAATCGCACCAGAAATGGCTGATAAGGGTATAAGATAACGTAAGTCGGGACCTAAAATTAACCGTATAAGATGGGTAGATAAAAGCCCCACAAAAGCTATAGGACCTGCTAAAGCTGTTGCTGCTCCACAGAGAATAACTCCCGAAAAGGCAGCGATCATTCTTAAATAACCTGTACGAACTCCTTGTCCTGTTGCTACTTCATCACCAAGTGCTAAAGCATTTAAAGCGGATGCAGATACGATAGCTAAAATAATACCAATGATTAAAATAGGTAGAAAAGTAGTAACAGAGCTCCAAGTACCTGCTCCAACACTTCCAACCTGCCAAAATCTGAATTGATCCATAACATAAGAACGTGGAAGCATAATTGCGGTAATTAAAGAAGAAAGTGCGGCACTAGTGGCTGCTCCAGCTAAAACAAGCTTTAGGGGCGTAGCACCTGCTCGCCCCATAGAGCCAATTCCATATACAAAAATGGCTGTAATCATTGCTCCAATTATCGCTAATGTAATGAACTGAGAAGCTGTAGATATGTTGAAGAAAGCAATTCCTCCTACAACAAACAGAGCAGCTCCAGTATTGACACCTAATATACTCGGATCGGCAATCGGATTTCTAGTCACTGCTTGCATAAGAGCTCCAGAGACACCTAAAGCTGCACCGCAGAATAAACTAAATATTGTTCTCGGTATCCGTTCTTGTACTACACTGACACCGTAAGAACTCATATCTAATTGAAATAAACCTGCGATTAACTCTTCTAATTGGACAACTCTAGAGCCTAATGCTAATGATGCAACGATAGAAATGCATAGCAGAATAATAGAGAGAATGATTACAATGGATAAAAATTTTGGTTTATAGCTTTTTGGTTCTTTTACTTTTAAAACAATATTACTCATCAATCTTGCTGACAGCATCAGCGATTATATCAAGATAGTCGTCAATCGTGTAAGCAATAGAAAGCGGGTTAGGCGTTCCAGAAGCAGCTAGAGTAGAATTTCCACCAATAAATGCAACAGAACCTCTTTCAATTGCAGTGATTTGTCCTAATCGTGAGTCGGCTTTAACTGCTTCGTATAAGCTTTCATCACCATATCCGATAATAACATCTGCTTCATTTAATACATCAGCATTTTCAGAACTTAAATTTAAAGAATAAGCTGTTTCATCTTCAATCATTTCAATAATATTTTCAGGGTATTCCATTCCAAGCTCTTGTAAAAATGAAACTCTTGTGTCAGTTGGTGTGTAAAGGTGTAGTCCAGACATATCAGTTGCTGAGAAGTTAACCCATACAATCTTTTTACCAACAATTTCAGGATATTCAGCTACTTTATCTTCAATTAATTGCTCGGTATCAGCAATTAATTGCTCACCATCTTCCTTCATTCCCATACCTTCTGCATTTAATAATACTTGTTCACGCCAAGTTGTCGTCCAAGGAGAAGTTGGATAAGCAACCACTGGAGCAATTTGAGTTAAAATCTCGTAATCTTCTTCTGTAATACCAGAATATGCCGCAAGAATAACATCTGGATTACTATCAGCAATGGCTTCAAAATCTAATCCGTCTGTATCTTGATAAATGTTTGGATTTTCAATACCTAATTCTTCAAGCTTCTCTGTTGTCCAAGGAAGTAATCCACTATCATCTTCTACTCCGAAGTTAGCTGCTGAAAAACCAACTGGCTCAACTCCAAGTGCTAGTACAATATCATGGTTTGCCCATTGAATCGTAGCAATTCTTTCTGGCTTTGATTCAATAACGGCTTCACCTAAAGCGTGTTCAATTGTGATAGGATACTCTGCATCCGTTTCATTTTCTGTTGTTTCTTCTGATGTCGTTTCATCACTATTGTTATCCGTTGTATTTTCTTCCTCTGAATCAGATGTAGAACAACCAATTAAAACAACTGATAATAATAAAAGCATTAATATGTACAAAGATATTTTTTTCATATAAATAGACCCCTTTTATGCTGTTTTGTTATGAAATTGATAATCGTTATCAACGATAAACCCTTTCGATAAAATTGTCAATCATATTTAAGGAAATTTTCATACTATTATGTGTCAAATATAAAAACAAACTGTTTATAGAAGTGATAGTGGATGATGATAACCAGTTCTCCGCTCTCCGTTCCCGAAATCATGCTCCGCGTCCTGTGGGGTGGCGCCGAACTAACTTTTTTATCAAAAAAGTGGATTTCGACCTGCCACTAAATCCCACGGGAGTCTCCGCATGTTTTCGTCCACTAAATAAGAACGTTTATTTTTGAATCACGTGATATTCCCTTTAGATTTTAGAGAGAAAACGATCAGAGTACGACATTGCCTATTCCGTTCATCGCTTAGTCGAAAGTATTCCAGAGGAAGCTTTCCATGAATTCTACCGCGAAACGGGGTGTCCGGCTTATCATCCTCATATGATGTGGCTTGCCCAAGGAGAAGAACCAAGTTATCGGTCAATCAATCGTTTCCGTGCCCATTCAAAAGGAAGTGGAAAAGTCGTTGAAGATGTATGAGGAACTCCGGCATTTAGATGAAAAAGTAGAAGCTTTTGATCGTCAGATTGAAGCGAGTGAGGTTGTCAGTGACAGAAAAGTATGACGAACGGAGCGAAAGGTACAAAAGCAGTATCGGAAAGAGTTTCGTCATCTTGTGGAGAGAAAACAAAAGAATGAAACAAAAAAACGAGTCGAGTGAACAACATTCTGTTCAAGCGACTCGTTTTTTGTTTTTAAAGAGGGTTATGTCCCACCCGCTAGTCATTTATGAATTATACATTTTGTAAAGAAAGCTTTGATGCAGCTTCTTTCACTCTTTCTAAGCCATTTTGAATAATTTCTTCCGCTTTATCAGGTGATGCGTTATGGCCTTCAATAATCACCTCATCGATGATTTCCATACCATAAATGCCACCTATAACATTTCTCAAATAGTTAATTGACATATCCATCGCGTTCATTTCAGGAATGGAATAAACACCACCACGGGCATTTAAGAAGATAGCTTTCTTATCAGTCATAAGATTGATCATATTTCCATTTTCATCATACTTAAATGAATATCCAGCTGCATATGTGTAATCAATAAATGTTTGTAAACGTGCTGGAATTGTTAAATTCCATAGCGGGAAAGCAAAAACGACAAGATCAGCAGCTGTTAGTAAATCCATTGCTTTTTGTTTGGCGTTTAGAAGCGTTTGCTCTGTTTTATTTAATTCAGCACCTGTCTGTAATTTACCAAATGCATCAAAAAGCTCTTGACCAAAATATGGCATTTCTTCTGCAAATACATCATAAGTTGTCACTTTAAGCTCACTATTGTTTTGAATAGCTTCCATAAATGTTTCATACATTTTACTTGAAACTCCTTCAGAAGCAGGACGATTGTTTGCTTTTATAACTAATACATTCATTTAAAAAAAACCTCCAAAAAACGTAATATTTAACTATACTTTTTATAGTAACTTTTGAATTGTAACAGAAATGAAGGTACTTTGTAAATAAAAATGCTTGTAAAATATAAAATTCTACTAATCAAGAAGCAGAAATATGATTAAAAGCTATGCTTAGAAAGATGAATCATATAAAAATGTTAAGTTTAACCACTTCAGGAGAAACCTAGGATTTTCAGGGTTAGCTGATACCTTTAATGCTTCTTATACTCATACACGTTGTCATCACTCCTTCGTTTTGAAGTTTCTTTCTATTCCTGTCCAAGCCTCTTAAAAAATCTGAGTAAACACTCTATTTCTTTCCTCAGGTAATCACGATTTTTATTATCGTTGTACATATTAATCTTGTGAGTAGGACATTCTTAATCGTGAAGGAAAAGATTTGAAAGGAAGTGTTTATTTGGGTAAAGAAAAGAAAGACTCCATTGGTATAAATGTTTCAGGAGAAGGGGATTCAGTAGATGCTCGTTTCGGTACAAATGAGAATGAAGAAACCCTTACGAATCGCCAAGGCCATCCAGTTACAAATAATCAAAATATGAGAACAGTAGGTAGCCGTGGGCCGACTACGTTAGAAAATTATGATTTTCTTGAGAAAATCAGTCATTTTGATAGAGAGAGAATCCCAGAAAGAGTGGTTCATGCGAGAGGAGCAGGTGCTCATGGATATTTTGAGACTTACGGCTCTTTTGGGAATGAACCTATTGCCAAATATACTAGAGCCAAATTATTTCAGAAAAAAGGAAAGCAAACCCCGGTGTTTGTTCGATTTTCTAGTGTCATACATGGTGGACATTCACCTGAAACATTAAGAGATCCTCGGGGTTTTGCCGTCAAATTTTATACAGAGGATGGAAATTGGGACTTAGTCGGTAATAATTTAAAGATTTTCTTTATTCGAGATGCGCTTAAATTTCCTGATTTAGTTCATGCCTTCAAACCTGACCCTGTTACAAATATCCAGGATGGAGAGCGTATTTTCGATTTTGTTTCTCAATCACCAGAAGCTCTTCATATGATTACCTTTCTGTTTTCTCCTTGGGGAATTCCTGCGAATTATCGGATGATGCAAGGATCGGGAGTAAATACATATAAATGGGTTAATGAGGAAGGAGTCGCTCACTTAGTCAAATACCACTGGGAGCCAAAACAACCAATCAAAAATCTAACTCAAAAACAAGCAGAGCAAGTACAAGGGAAGAATTTTAATCACGCTACACAGGATTTATATGAAGCGATTGAAGAGGGGAACTATCCTGAATGGGAATTGTTTGTTCAAGTGATGACTGATGATGAACATCCTGAATTAGATTTTGACCCTCTTGATCCGACAAAATTATGGAGAAAAGAGGAATTTCCTTGGGTACCGGTCGGAAAAATGGTTCTCAATAAAAATCCACAAAACTATTTTGCAGAAGTCGAGCAAGTCGCTTTTGGAACAGGAGTGCTTGTTGATGGGCTAGATTTTTCAGATGATAAATTGCTACAGGGAAGAACCTTTTCATACTCTGATACACAGCGCTATCGTGTAGGGACAAACTATTTACAGTTACCTATAAATGCTCCGAAAAAGCATGTTGCAACAAACCAAAGAGATGGACAAATGCAGTATTATGTCGATCAAGGAACAAAGCAAAATCCTCATGTGAATTATGAGCCGAGCATTTTAGGGGGATTAAAAGAGAGTAAACAAGAGGGTAAGGAATATACTCCGTTAGTGTCAGGAGAACTTTCAAGAAAATCAATTGATCGAACAAATGATTATGCGCAGGCCGGTGAAACTTATAGACGACTCGCCAAATGGGAACAGGATGAGTTAATTAGTAACTTAGTTAAGGCATTAATGCCTTGCGACCAAAAGATTCAAGAAACAATGGTCAACTTTTTCTTCGAATGCGATCAGGAATACGGAGAACGAGTTAGTGAAGGTTTAAAATCAGAAAAAACAACAGAGCATCCTTCTCACCGCAATGCAATGGGAGCAGATAGTTCAGAAGCGGCTATTCAACAGGCCATTGAAGAAAGTGAAGTATCTGATCCTTATTAGGGGCTGGGACAGAAGTTACTTTTAAAGAAAATCCTAATGCGGAAATTGAAATGATGTGTAATGGATACAAACATCAAGAACGAACCAAGAACCCTCCTTACTGTGAAGTGCCCCCTGTCAAGTAGACAGTGGAAATAATAAAAAATGTTTAAGCGGCTTTAGCTCTATATTCCATAGGGCTAAGGCCGTTTAATCGTTTTTATGATGTGTAATGGATACAAACATCAAGAACGAACCAAGAACCCTCCTTACTGTGAAGTGCCCCCTGTCAAGTAGACAGTGGAAATAATAAAAAATGTTTAAGCGGCTTTAGCTCTATATTCCATAGGGCTAAGGCCGTTTAATCGTTTTT
>NZ_LTAO01000017.1 GCF_001590785.1 Alkalihalobacillus trypoxylicola | reverse complement strand
TTTAGTTTGTATGACTACGCCCAATACAGGTTCGACTTAAAAACAGCCTAACAAAGTCAGCAACTCATTGTGAATTCTTTTACACATAAATATAGACTTGACTCGCTATTCACCCGAAATACGAGCGACTCCAGGACACTGGTCAAAAGGGAGACTTCCTATTCACCCAAAAAGAGCTCAGAATCAGAAAAACGGTCAAAAGGAGAAGCGCTATCCACTCGAAAAGAGCTCACAATCAAAAAACTGGTCAAAAGGAAAAACGCTATCCGTCTAAAAAGAGCGCTGAGCCAAAAAACTGGTCAAAAGGGAAAGAGCTATTCACCGAAAAAGAAAGCCTCCTATTCACCCTAAAAAGCCCTAATCAAAGAAAGTCCTAATTCTACAAAACCCTCTTCTCTCAGTGCACGATAATAAAGTTTTCACATGATTTCACAAAAACAGCGCTCGTCCTATGAAGATTGTGGTATATCTGACCAACCTTTCTAATAAACTGTACCAATCACTAACACAGAATTAGGGAGGCGAGTCGTGTGCACGATTACATCAAAGAGCGTACCATCAAGATTGGCAGGTATATAGTCGAGTCACGAAAAACGGTTAGAACGATAGCCAAAGAATTCGGGGTCTCGAAAAGTACCGTACACAAGGATTTAACGGAGCGTTTGCCGGAGATAAATCCAGACCTAGCAAATGAGGTTAAGGAGATCCTTGAGTACCACAAGTCTATTCGCCATTTACGAGGTGGTGAAGCGACAAAGGTCAAGTACAAAAAGTCTCAAGTCGAAAATGATGAAAATATTGTCAAATCAAGGCAATAAATTTCGAAAAAGGTATCCCTGTCCGACCTTTTTTATGATAAAATTTTAAATTAGGTAAATCGTATTACTATAATGTACGATGTTCGGAAAACAGGGAGGAAATGAAATCATGTTTGGTCGAGATATTGGAATTGATTTAGGAACAGCAAATGTCTTAATTTATGTTAAAGGTAAAGGAATTGTATTAGATGAACCGTCTGTTGTTGCCGTTGAGACAACTTCAAAACGAGTGCTAGCTGTGGGAGATGAAGCATTCCGTATGGTCGGCCGTACACCAGGAAATATTGTTGCTGTTCGTCCCATGAGAGATGGAGTCATTGCTAACTTTGAATTAACAGAATCCATGTTAAAGCATTTTTTAACGAAAATTAATATGAAAAATCTTTTTTCGAAACCGAGAATCTTAATTTGTTGCCCAACGAATATTACGTCAGTTGAGCAAAAAGCTATCAGAGAAGCTGCGGAAAAAAGTGGCGGTAAAAATGTCTACTTAGAAGAAGAGCCAAAAGTTGCAGCGATTGGAGCTGGAATGGATATATTTCAGCCAAGCGGTAACATGGTCGTAGATATAGGCGGTGGAACAACAGATGTTGCTGTATTATCCATGGGGGATATCGTCACCGCCTCCTCTATAAAAGTAGCAGGAGATCGATTTGATTTAGATATTTTAACGTATATTAAAAAGAAATATAAATTATTAATTGGTGAACGAACAGCTGAAAATATTAAAAAAGAAGTGGCAACAGTATTTCCGGGTGCACGCAATGAAGAGATTGATATTCGTGGACGAGATATGGTAAGCGGACTTCCAAGAACCATTACGGTTAACTCTGAAGAAATACAGGAAGCCTTAACAGAGTCTGTTTCTTATATTGTACAAGCCTCAAAGCAGGTACTTGAACAAACACCTCCTGAATTATCTGCAGATATTATTGATCGTGGCGTTATTTTAACCGGTGGGGGAGCATTACTTCACGGAATAGATTTATTATTAGCCGATCAACTTAAAGTACCTGTATTAGTTGCTGAAGAGCCAATGCATTGCGTGGCTAAAGGCACAGGTATGATTTTAGAGAATTTAGATAAAATGTCTAGTAAAAAAGTTCAAATATAAAAAGTATATATACCGATATAAAAAAGAAGTCTAATTTAATAAAGGGTAAGAAATTCAAAAGATACTTGTAAAATGATGAATTTGCAAATGAAGCCTTTACATGATTGTGTCGGTAAAAGCTCTTAATTGCTACTAATTTTTATGTTTTCTAGTGTTTATTAATTAGGCTGAAGATGAAAAGGAGGTATAAAATGCTAAGAGGATTATACGGTGCGGCAGCAGGAATGGTCGCTCAGCAGCAACGCCAAGAAATGCTAACCAATAATTTAGCAAATGTACAAACACCTGGTTTTAAAGCCGATCGTTCTACAATGCGTTCTTTCCCAAATATGCTAATGGCCGCCATGAATGTTAATTCAGGACCAATTAATCAACATCAAATTTTAGGAGAGCTCTCTACAGGTGTTTATCTTCAAGAGCAAGTTCCTAATTTCCGTCAGGGCGATCTTGAAGAAACCGGGTTGTTTACAGATGTAGCACTACTGCAGGGCGTGATGCCAGAAACAGAAAATGGACAGCCAGGTGCTCTGTTTTATTCTGTACAAGCAGAAGATGGGGAAGCGCGTTATACTCGAAATGGACAATTCACCGTGGATGGAGAAGGAATGCTAACTACTGCGGGTGGTCATTTAGTCTTAGATACAGATGGACAAGCTATTAACGTAGGTGGACCAGAATTTACTGTGAATGGTAACGGAGTAATTGTTAATGCTCAAGGTGACATCGCTGGACAATTAGGTGTCGTTTATATAGAGAATTCACTTGATTTAATCAGAGAAGGTAGCGGCCTTCTTAGCTATCAAGGAGCAGATGCACTACCACAAGCTGTTGGGTTAGATGGAGTCACTTATCAAATACATCAAGGCTTTGTGGAGAAGTCTAATGTAGACCCAACTCAAACGATGACAGAAATGATGAATGCCTATCGAAGCTTTGAATCGAATCAAAGAGTGCTTCAAGCCTATGACCAAAGCTTGCAAAAAGCCGTTAATGAAATCGGTCGTCTCGGATAAAAAATGGATTTCATTTTAAAAAATATTTTGTATTGTGAGGGTCAGAGATGAATCGTTCCATGATTTCTGCAAGTGTCACCATGAATCAAATTCAAAAGCAGCTAGATACGATTTCACATAATCTAGCTAATAGTCAAACGACAGGGTTTAAGCGAAGAGAAGCGAATTTTCATGATTTGTTATCACAGCAGCTTCAGAACCAATCAAGACCTCAGGATGAGATTGGAAGATTGACTCCAATGGGCTTAAGTGTGGGGGCAGGAGCGAAAGTCGCACAAACGACCTTAAGAATGGAACAAGGTGCTCTTCAAAATACAGACCGTGAATTGGATTTTGCGATTCTTGAAAAACACCATTTCTTCAGAATTGAGGCTGAGAATGGTCTTGAAACGGTTGAAAGATTAACAAGAGCGGGAAATTTCTATTTAACCGCCAACCCTGATAATTTAGATACACTTACGCTCGTAACCGCAAATGGTGACTTTTTATTGGATAATGAAGGCAACCGTCTTACCATTCCAGCAAACTTTGATTCATTTCAGTTACATAGCAATGGCCAGCTATTAGCTACATTAAATGATGGTACAGTAGAAGAAGTGGCACAGCTTGGATTAAGGCAGATATTAAATCCGCAGCTTTTAAATTCAGTGGGTGAAAATGCTTTTGAATTGCAAGATATTGAGGCGTTAGGTTATGCTGAAGCAGATGTGTTTGTTGATGTAGTAGGAAATGAAGCAAACCTTATGCAAAATGCTTTAGAACAATCAAACGTCGATATGTCAAAAGAAATGAATAATTTAATCATTGCACAACGACATTATCAGTTTAATTCTACGGCTATTTCCATGGCAGACCAAATGTCAGGTTTAGTAAATGGAATACGTGGTTAAACATAATTAAACGATTCTGATAAGTAATTGAGGAGAAACCAATGAGCGAAAAAGAAAACCAAATCCCTAATAATAAAACTTCAGAGAATGTCAAAAAAGAAAATGCTATGAAAAAAAAGGCTGATAAAGACTTGTCTAATCATTCTGATAAGAATACTCATTCTCCGAAAGTATCCAAAGAAACTGAGATATCTAAGAAGGAGAAAGTAGAGAATCAGTCAAAGGGCAAAAAACGTAGCGAGCTAAAAAAAGAAAAGCAAAAGCATTCTGATGAAGAAGAAAGCAGAGCTGAGAGGAAGCGAGAGAGAAAAGGAAGAATTCGTATGTTTCCGATTTGGGTTCGTTTATTATTAGTTATTCTGCTATTAGGTGGTAGTCTGATCATTGGTTTGATGGTTGGGTTTGGTGTAGTCGGTGGACATGAACCGTTAGATGCAATCCGTCCTGAAACCTGGTACCATATTCTTGATTTAATGAGGGGTGAAGTGGAGTAAGCCCTTCATTTCTTACCTATTAAAAGCGAAAGCACTTTCCATGAGAAATGACCATGATGAAGTGCTTTTTTTATTTGAAAAAAGCTTTTACATTCTCTAATATCCACTACTTAGGCAGCTCCAATAATTATGATATAATGTAGACAATCATAAATAAAGGATGGGTGTCACTTGTATAATATTGAAGAAATTAAAGCTATTATCCCACATCGTTATCCGTTTCTACTTGTAGACCGAATTATTGAATGTGAAATTGGTCAAAGTGCAGTAGGAATAAAAAATGTATCAGCCAATGAAGAGTTTTTTAACGGTCATTTCCCAGACTATCCAGTTATGCCAGGAGTGTTGATTGTAGAGGCTTTAGCGCAAACAGCTGCGGTAGCAATGCTACAAAAAGAAGAATATAAAGGGAAAATTGGTTTCTTTGCTGGAATTGATAAATGCCGTTTTAAAAAGCAAGTAAAACCAGGAGACCAGCTTCGTTTAGAAGTAGAAATGACTCGTATGAAGGGACCAGTTGCAAAAGCACGTGGAATTGCAACCGTTGATGGTGAAGTGGCTGCGGAAGCAGATATGACATTCGCTATCCAATAAATGAAGCAAAAACACTTTCAATCAAGAAAGTGTTTTTTTGTTACTCCAAAAATAATTACAAAAAAAGTATATAATCGAGACATTTGGACATATTACTCGAGAGGGCTTCTGAAACAGTACTGATTTCAATCATTAATAATTTTAAACCTCTCAATTTTAAAAGTTCTCTCACTTTCTTATGTTACTTTATGTGACAAATTGTACATCCAGTAATAGAATGCCTAAAAACTACGCATTCTATAGACGGTGATGTATATAGTTGTTAAGATACAGACAGACTAACAGATAAGTTAAAAAAGTTAGTCATACTTAAATGACAATCTATATTATTTGGAGGTAATTGAAATGAAAAAATATTTAATGACAACAGCAGCAGCACTTTTATCTTTAGGAGTTTTAGCAGCATGCGGAGATGACACGACAGATGATCCTGGTATGGGAGATCCAGCAGGAGACCCAGCTATTGAAGATCCAGCATTAGATGAGCCAGCGGTTGATGATCCAGCAATGGAAGACCCAGCGATGGACGAAGAGCCAGCAATGGATGATCCAGCAATGGATGAAGCAGAAACTGAAGACCCAATGATGGATGACGATATGGAAGAAGATACTGAATAATAATTATGTAAAAAAGTAAGGTAACTACCTTACTCATATCGTAGACGTAACGTCTTTGAGAAATGACTCTCAAAGGCGTTATTTCGTCTGTTTTGAAACATTCGCTAGAACCAGAAATGTGGTCGGAAGGAAGCGTTCTATTCACCCGAAAAGGGAGCCGCATCACGAAAACGTTAAAAAGGAAGCAGTCTATTCACCAGAAAACAGCGCTGAACACGAAAAACGGTCAAAAGGGAGCCGCCTATTCACCGGAAAAAGCGCCGAACCTAGGAAAGAGGTCAAAAGGGAGCCACCTATTCACCCAAAAAGAGCGCTGAACTCGAAAAGTAGTCAAAAGGGAGCGTTCTATTCACCCGAAAAGGGAGCCGCATCACGAAAACGGTAAAAAGGGATAGCTCTATTCACCGGAAAAAGCGCCGGAACTAGGAAAGTGGTCAAAAGGAAGCCGTCTATTCATCAAAAAGAGCGGTAACGAACTTTGATTAAGGATTTTTTGAAATTTCTTTGACAGATAAAGTATTTTGCGCTAAGTCACCCTATCATGTAATGAGATGTATACACAAATAAGTTACGAACAGGGCTCTCTATCTTTTCAAAAGAAGGAGGGCCCTGTTGAATTTGCATTTTCTCTATAAAATACTTAATTTAGCTTTAACGGTTGATAAAGTGGGCTTTCCGAAATCTGTTTTTGTAAAGTTAGTTTGGCATTGTCGCCCTCTGGCTGAAGAGTGCCTTGAGAGAGCGAACAGCCAAAGCACCTAACAAGTGTGAAGATAGTATTGTACGAACCTCTTTTTAATTTGTCAAAACATTAGATATTATTTTTCGGGAAATAAAATCAATAAGAGACAAGAAGTGCCCGAATTCATTTGAAAAATAAAAACAATCTTATCAGTTTTCCTCTGGCTTCATCATATAAGAGAGTTTTTTGATGACAGATTTTCGCCATGAAGCAACAGTATGGGTAGAAACCGAATATTTCTGCGCAATTTCGCTTAATTTCAGTTGATGAATAATGGTTTCAGTGAACCACGCTTTTTCTCGACATGATAATAAATGAAGATAAGGAACGAACCTTTCATAAGAAGATTCCTCATGTTCTGTAACGATGCTGTACTGATGGAGTTTTACTGCGTCACTTATAACATTATGCTCTTTATACTTTGCCTCTTTACGAAGAAAATCAATCAAATCTCCTCGAACTCGTTGCTTCGCATAAAAGGCAAAATGACCTTTTTCTTGCTCATAATGACAATAAGCCTTCCATAATGCAATTTGACCAACTTGATAAAATTCCTCAAAATTTGTGTAGATATTGAGCTGCTTCATTTGATTTTTAATCAAAGGTTGATAATCTTTTAATACTTGCTCAAAGCTATGATCTAGCAATGCAGTCACCCTTAGTGAGAAGAGATCTCTTCTTATAAATTCCGCGGTGACTTTACTTTATCGCCATTCAATAGAAACATCATCTTATTTTAAGAAGGATATGAAGAGCTCAGTAGCTTATATATTTGACGTAGCAGCCTTGCTATTTACTAATTCTAAAAGCCAGAGTTCTAATGAAAAATGTTTACGGCATAATTTTGAAATTTAAAGGAATATTAAGGTGGGGCATAGAATTAAGAAGTAGATAAAGTCAAAAGGTATTTGCCAAATTACAAACAAATAAAAAAGCATGAGCTCTTATGTTAAGAACCATGCCCTTTAAGCTAAGAAGCAACCGCTAAGTCATCTTCTTCATCGATATTCTCTTCGATTTCTGTGTCATCTACTTGGTCCACTTCATCGTTGATTTTATTTATACTAGAAACGTCCTCTTTCTGATTCTCTTTTTCTTTTTCATCACTTTCGACATTCACTTCATCTATAGTATCTTCCATTTCAATAAAGACTTCCTGTTTTTCAGCCTTTTTGATTTCAATCGGTGGATTTTCTTTTTTCTCGATAGTTTTATTCTGGTTATTTCCTGTACCTAGTGACTCTGACTCTTTTTCTTCCTCTTCAGATACTAATGATTCTTCATTTCCATCTTCAACGGCAACGGCTTGATCACCATAAATAGCTAGTAAGTCATCCTGAGAGAGTGGGCTTTGAACCCAATCCTGAATTAACGATTCTACGGCAAATACAGGTATACTATAGCTGATACTTTCTCTGTTTTTATCCATAGCCGAATTAATTCCAATGATTTTCCCAGATGAGATAGAAACTAAGGGACCTCCACTGTTACCTGGCTGCGTTGGAGCAGAAGACTCGTAAAGATTTAAGTATAAAAAGTTATTAATAGAAAAGGACAATCCAGTTTCAGTAATATTACCTGTTGTAGAAGTGAAAGAAGCACCTTGTGGAGTTCCTAGAGTTAATACTTGGTCTCCTATAGCAGCTTGACTCCCTTTATCAATCGGTGCTGGGCTTTGTCCATCAAAATCATTCACAAGTAAAACGGCAATATCTGTTTCATTAGAATAGCCAATCACTTCAGCAACATGCTCAGAACCACTTTGTGTTTGGACCGTTACAAATAAATCGCCTGTGACAACATGGGCATTTGTAATGACAATCCCATTACTATTATATAAAAACCCAGAACCTTGATGATTAGTAGAGTAGATCGTATAGACCTTTTCTTTTAATTGATTGACTAATTGATTAGCTGATTCTTCATCAATTTCTGAATTTTCTTCACTCTCATCGTTATCTTCGGTTTCTTCTTCTATTACTTCCTCTGTATTCTCTTCATCCTGAGAATTTTGCTGCTCATTCTCATCGTTATCTTCGGTTGATTCGGAATTTGGATTTTCTATAGTTGAATCAAGTTCAATCATTTCGTTTTCTTGATTCTCTTCGGAATCGTTATTACTAGGTTCTTCCGTATCTTTTTCTCTTTCTTCAGCATCTTTCTCTTCTTCATTATTTTCAGTATACTCTTCTTCTTCGTATACAAAAGCAGGTTGATCGACTGGTTTATTAGAGATATCAATTTCGGCAGTGGAGTGATCGATAGCTTCTTTAGTCCACTGATTAGCATTGGTTTGATAAGTCGTAATACCAATGATAGCGACTGTAATGAAAACGGCGATTAGTGTTAGGAATAGAACTTTTTTTGATTTGATTTTTGAAAAAAGAGAAGGATTTTCTAATGATTCCACTTGTTTTTGTGACTGTTGGGTACTCATATGAATCCTCCTTTATATCGTATCCTTAGACTAAAAAGGATTATCACTTTTATGTAATAATATACCCACATTATAACAAAGAGTAATCGCTTTTTTGCCAAATTCTTAAAAAAACTTATAATTGAGTGAATTTCATAATTGCTCTATAAACGAATAAAATCGAACGTTTCTTATAAAATATGTTTTGAAATTTTGTGAATCCACTCGATGATTGAAACGATAGGTAGTGACTCCCAAAGGCTCAGCGCAGTCTGAAGATCCACTCTGGCGAAGCTCTGCGTAGTCAGAGTTAGCTGAAGACAAGCCCTTGGGAAAGCATCTACCTAAAGTGGAAATCAAACACCAAATTGTTCGGTTTTTATTATAAGAATTATGAAATTGATTCAATTACTAGATTAGTTCCCGAACGAATCAATTGATTAATTTTCTAATATAAAAGACGAATTGAAAGCCAAAAAGGTTTCATGAGATTCATAAACTCGGATAATTTGTTCAATAAATTGAAATTTAATAGGATAAATTGACTAAAAGGTAGTATAATATTATGTATATTGATAAAAAGTATGAAAAATCGACAAATACTTTTCAAGTTTAACTGTATGACCATTTGTTTGATTCTAGATACTGAGGTGAGGACATTGATTAATAATATAAAGAAATTAAGGTTAGAAAAAGGGATATCAAAGAAAATGCTTGCCGAAACAGTAGGAATTCAACCTAGCGATTTGGAGTTTATTGAAGAAAGAAAGCTTCCTTATGAACCACAAAAAGAGCTTATGGAACGAATATATGCAGTTTTACAATCAACCAATCTATCGATGAATAGTATGTATGCAGTAGAAGGCCTTAAGGCAGAGCCGCTTGATTCAAAATGGATGGAGCTTGTCACAGAGGCAAGTCAATCTAATGTGAGCAAGGAGAAATTTAAAGAGTTTCTTGCCAATAAACGTGCTGAAAGATGGAAGCTGAATTAATACTTCGAACTAATAAAAAAGAGTCATACTATTTTTTATAGTATCACTCTAAAAAGACAGCTTAAAATATACGGTTCATCTATCGATTGAGTAGATGAACTTTTTTGTTTTAAATAACGGGTCGTGTATTTCAGCTTGTCGTTAAATTATGATTTAATCTTTTTTCTTTTTTGTTTTCCTACCTTTACATAGATAGAGCCTTCATCTGATTTGAAAAACTTCACTCTAAAAAGTTTAAAAGGAGTCCAGATTTCTTTCATATGATGCATTGGCATTAAATACACCCCATCTTTTCTCTAATCTTTTAGTTTCCTCATTATTTATTTCCACAAATTCTATAAATAGAAACATAAAAACGATTAACTTCTTCTAATATATATTCGTCCTAAAATAAAACATTCCTTTTTTAAACTTCTGAATAATATAGAATATTTAAATATTTCTGAATATAAATTCAACAAAGAAACTCTCTCTAGTAGTCTCATAAACCTAGTTAATTTAGTTATATTGAAATTACATTTAATTACTAGGTCTAATGATCCTAATGTTTGTAATAGATAAATGGATCAAAAGGATTATTAAAAGTAACTAAGTAATAATAAACAATAAGTGAAATTGTGGTTTTGTCTATAAAAAATCTCAATTTTATGTGGGTATAGTTATATAGGAATAGGCACTTTGATCTTATATTATTACATTTATGTTACAAAGATAGAAAAATGTCGTTTTATCAAGTAAAATATACGTTATGAAACTAGGAAATACGTCATATATACAGCAAAATATATACTACATTATGTGGAATTAAAAGGAACTAAGCAATAAGTCTTATAAACTGACAGGAAACAGAAAGAAGGAGGACTTAGGACAATGGTAGTAAAAAAACAGTCATCTATGAAAAGGGTGTTTGTTTCATCTACAGTTGCGACTGGGATTGTTTTATCAACGCCTCTAATAACAGAAGCTGCTTTAGGAGACCAAACACTAAGACAAGGGATGAGTCATAGTGACGTTGTTGAATTACAGGATGTGTTAACAGAGAAAGGTTTCTTTACCTATAAAGAATCAACTGGTTATTTTGGAGTAATAACGGTGGATGCTGTTAAGGATTTTCAGAGAAAGAACAATCTAACTGCTGATGGAATTGTAGGACCAAAAACCTTTTCTGCACTCGGAGCAAAATCTAGTAATAGCAATTCTAATAATTCTAGTTCTAGCTCCAATTCTTCAAATAACAGTAGTCAAAATGTTTCTAGTAATGTTGCTTCTAATTCGATTTTGCGAAATGGAAGCAGAGGAGGTGCCGTTACTACTTTACAAAATCAACTTTCATCTCAAGGCTATTATAAGATCTCGATCGATGGAATATATGGAAATGGAACAGCTCAAGCCGTCCGTAATTTTCAAAAGGATCATAATTTGACGGTAGATGGGATTGCTGGCCCACAAACCATGAATGCTTTAGCAAATAAAGTAGGCGGGAACTCTTCAAACTCAGGTTCTTCCAATTCCAATAGTGGTTCATCAAATTCAAATTCAGGTTCTTCTTCAAATTCAAACTCATCATCTAGCAACTCTTCTATTTTACGAGTGGGTGTAAGTGGACAAGCTGTTACGAACCTACAATCACAGCTACGTTCCGTAGGCGTCTTTAATCAAGAACCAACAGGCTACTATGGAAAAGATACAGAAAGCGCTGTCCGATCCTTCCAAAGAACACACGGATTAACGGCAGACGGAATTGCAGGACCTAAAACCTTTGCAAAGCTGAATGAAGTTTCAACGAATCAAGGCGATAAAGAACAAACTAGTGGTGGCAACTCTTCAGCAGGCTCCAATAATTCAGCGGGAGCACTCGTAACCAATTTAATTGCAGAAGCATCATTGTACATAGGAGTTCCGTATGTATGGGGAGGAACTAGCACAGCTGGATTTGATTGCAGTGGGTTTATACAATATGTATTCAAGCAACAAGGAATTAATTTACCAAGAACAGTAGCAACTCAATGGAATGCTGGCACAAGCGTTTCTAAGCCTAGTGTTGGGGATATAGTGTTCTTCCAAACCATATCAGATGGACCGTCTCATAACGGTATTTATATCGGTAATAATCAATTCATTCATAGTGGTTCATCTACAGGAGTAACGATTACTAGCATGGATAATAGCTATTGGAAACCAAGATACTTAGGAGCAAAGCGTCTCCATTAAAAGCAAAACGACCTTTTTTTAGGTCGTTTTTTTCATTATAGTGAAATTTGAAAGTTAATATCATTACTAGCATGGGATAATGTTTAACTTATTAAAATCATTAAGTCTTTAGGCTACTGAAAGAACAGCTATTAGAAAAGCTGGTGCTATACCTATTAATTAAACGTTTATTTAATGATGGATTCAATCTTATTTGCGGGCAGGAGGATTGTTTATCTTAGTTCCAACCTAATGGCTGTATAAACTTTAGGTTATTAAATAAGAAGAACAAAAAAAGCAGATGCTCTTAAAAGCAAATGCTTCTTTTTTCCTTACTCCCCGTAATAATAATAATAATTTCCTTTTTTTACTTCTTTGTTGTTAAATACAACACCGAGTAGCTTAGAGCTTGTTTGTGATAATAATTCTTTTGTTTTGACAGCTTGATTACGATCGGTTTTCCCGTTTGATACAACTAGGATAGAACCGTCTACCTTGTTTCCAAGCACCTGCGCGTCCGTAACGGCCATAACAGGGGGGGTGTCTAGCACAATAATATCATATTTGCTTTTAAAGCTTTCTAAGGTTAGCTCCATTGTCTTTGAATTTAATAATTCAGCGGGATTAGGAGGAATCGGTCCACTTGGTAAAATGGATAATCTTTCGACTTTACTAGTTTGAATAACGTCCTCTATTACCTCTGTTTTCATTAGGAGATTAGTTAATCCCCTTGTGTTAAGAATACCAAACGTATGATGAACAGTAGGCTTACGTAAATCAGTATCGACCAATAGTACATCATTTCCGTTTTGAGCAAGGACAATCGCTAAATTAGCGGCAGTAGTAGATTTACCTTCTCCCGGACCAGATGATGTAACGAGTAAGGTTTTTAATTCCTGATCAACAGAAGAAAATTCAATATTTGTACGAATCGTACGATATTGCTCCGTAATTGGAGATTTTGGTCGTTCATTTGCAATTAACGCTCTCTTTTTGGTAGGTGATTTCAATTCTCGACGTGCCAACTTATACACTCCTTATCTATTAAGAGGGTTTCCTGTTATCTAGTTTCATTTCTTCATCCATATTCGGAACTACACCTAATAATGGTAATTCTAATAGCTTTTCAAGCTCTTCCTCTGATTTAATGGTCGGGTCTAAATATTCTAACAAAAAGGCAAGGCCAACTGCTAGCATTAAACCGATAACTAAAGCAATCGCCATATTTAAGGTTGGGTTTGGACTAACAGGAGAAGGATTTTCCCCTAATGTTGCAGGAGCGAGGATATTCACATTGTCAATATTCATTAGGTTGACAATTTGCTCTTCGAATATCGTCGCTGTTGTATTGGCAATATTAACAGCTATAGCTGGGTCAACATGCTCAACCGTTAAGTTCATAACCTGTGAATTATTTTCACTAGAAATGGAAAGCGAATTTTTTAAAGAATTGACGGTAGTGTCTAAATTTAATTCGTCAATTACAAGGTCGAGAATAGCTGCGCTTCTCATTACTTCATTATATGTATTAATTAATTCTAGGTTGGTCCGAACATCCTGCTGTGAAATAACTTGTTCACTATTTTCTTGTGAAATTAATATTTGAGCGGTGCTTTCATAAGTAGGTGTGAGTAAAAAATAACTGATGACACCGCTTAAAACAAGGGCAATTAGTGGGATAATGAAAAGTAATTTTAGTCTACGTTTTAATGTGTTAAAAATATCCTGTAAGCTAATCGTTTCTTCCATTTTTATATTGAATCTCCTTCCAGACCATAAAGCATGAGTAATCTCCTAGAATTATATCATAATTTGTAAACTAGAAAAGAAAAAAATCAGATTGCTGTTTAGAGTATTTTTCCTATATAATAGTAAAAGGAAATTAAATAAGCGAAAAATATGTAATTTGAAGAAACTAAAGGAGCAATAATATGAGAAAATTTATCATCATTTTCGGCTCAATACTAGGAGTTCTCTTTATCGGTGTCGTTGGTTATGGTTTTTACTTATATAACTCGGTCACGAAAACAGTGGAACAGATACATGAGCCATTAGAACGACCAATTTCTGATAAACGTGATAAAGAGGTCAATATGGATGACCAAGAGCCATTATCAATTTTGTTAACGGGTGTCGATTCAACTGGTGATACTCATAGTGGAAGATCCGATACGATTATTGTTTTGACTGTAAATCCAAAGGAAGAATCTGTGAAAATGCTTAGTATTCCGCGTGATACAAGAACTGAGCTGATTGGAAGAGGAGAACAGGATAAAATCAACCATGCCTACGCATTTGGTGGTATTCAAATGACGATTGATACGGTTGAAAATTTCTTGAATATTCCGATTGACCACTATGCGAGTATTAATATGGAAGGGTTTAAAGGTTTAGTAGATGCATTAGGGGGAGTGACGGTAGATAACGCATTCACTTTTGAGCAAGGTGGGTTTACTTTTCCGGAAGGTGAAAACTTTATGAACGGTGAAGAAGCATTAGCTTTTGCAAGAATGAGATATGAAGATCCTCGAGGAGATTTCGGCCGAAATGATCGTCAGCGTCAGGTCGTCGATGCCGTAATCCAGGAAGGTGCTCAGTTTAGCTCAATAACAAAGGTAGGCAGCATTTTGGAAGCAGTAGGTGGCTCAGTAAGAACTGATTTAGATTTGAATTCGATTTGGAGTATTCAATCTAATTATAAAGAAGCACGTCACACGGTTGAACAGATGGAAATTAAGGGTAATAACGCTACAATTAATGGAATATACTATTTGCAGGTTCCGGATGAAGAGGTAGTTCGAGTTAGTCAAGAGCTTCGTGAACACTTAGAGCTTGAACATTCTACTACAGCATCCTCTCAATAATTATGATAAAAAGGACGAAAAATGTATGATTTTTCGTTCTTTTGTTTGAGTTCTATTTGTCCTGATTCCAAAGTCACCCTTATTTCTTTTTAAAGTATTAAATTTTCTTATAAAGAATTCTAGTTAAGACCTTAGATGTAATTTTTAGTAAAAAGCATGAAATTGATCATATTCTGTAGGAATTATCAGAAATATGTAGTAATGTAGAAATCAAATCTTAAAAATAAAGAATTCGGTTATTACATAGAAATATATAGGACTTTTTTGAATGCGATTGATTATTTCAGAAAAACACCAACAAATGATATGTAAACTTACAATTTATGATTTATAATCTAGTTAAAATATGGTAATATAAAAAGTGCGTTTATTTTTATCGGGACTTTTTTACTAATGTATTGTAAGTGGAATTTCATAAAAAATACTATTAGGAAAGGAAGAAATAATAAGTATGATTGATTTGCATTGTCATATTTTGTCGGGTGTAGATGACGGTCCTTCTTCTATAAAGGATAGTATTGAAATGGCTAGAGTTGCTGTGTCAGAAGGAATTAACACGATTGTAGCGACTCCTCATTATAGTCACCCTTCTTTTCAAAAAAATGAGGCGCCACTTGTTCATCAGAAAGTAACAGATTTAAATGAGGAATTAATAAGACATAACATCCCTTTGGAAATTTTACCAGGTCATGAACTTCGAATTCATGGAGATTTAATAGAAGAGCTACAGGATGGAACGGCTTTAAGCCTAGCTAATCTAGGAACCTATCTATTTATAGAATTTCCATCTAACCATGTACCTAGCTATGCTACAACATTATTTTATCAGCTTCAGGTAGAGGGATATCAGCCTGTCATTGTTCATCCTGAAAGGAATAGTAAACTAATAGAATCACCTAATATTTTATATGAATTTGTGAAGAGTGGTATTTTAACTCAGGTAACATCATCAAGCATTACCGGTCATTTTGGTAAAAAGATTCAGAAATTCTCTAAACAGTTAATAGAGCATCAATTAACACATTTTGTTTCCTCTGATGCACATAATGTCAACTCGCGTTCATTTAGAATGAAATCTGCCTATTCTATTATAGAAGAAGAATTTGGCTATGAACAAACTAATATCTTAAAGGGAAATTCCGAACAAGTAATCAATAACGAAGCCGTTATAATAGAAGAAGCGATACCTTTTAAAAGAAAGAAATTGCTAGGTATATTTTAAAGTATCATAAGGGGATGTCTCCTTACCTTTATCAATGGAGGCACTCGACTATGCTGTGGGTTTATCACCTTAGATACAATGTTATCGTTGGTATAGTGTGAGGATGGGTTGAATGCCCTACATATATTTTTTGAAAAAGGAAATTCAGGTTTGAATTTCTTTTTTTAAGGAATATAAATTTTGAAAATTTAGGAGGTTTTGAGATGACAAAACCAGTCAAAAAAGCAATCATACCTGCAGCGGGATTAGGGACAAGATTTTTACCTGCTACAAAGGCGATGCCAAAGGAAATGTTACCAATTGTAGATAAACCAACGATACAATATATTATAGAAGAAGCAGTAGAGGCAGGGATTGAGGATATAATTATCGTAACAGGAAAAGGAAAAAGGGCAATTGAGGATCATTTTGACCACGCATTTGAATTGGAACAAAATCTATTAGAAAAACAAAAGCTTGAACTATTAGATAAAGTAGTGGCTACATCTAAGGTAGATATTCATTATATACGTCAAAAGGAACCTAAAGGGTTAGGGCATGCGGTTTGGTGCGCAAGGAAATTTATTGGTGATGAACCTTTTGCTGTTCTACTGGGTGATGATATTGTTCAGTCTGAGGTTCCCTGCACAAAACAGTTAATCAATGTTTATGAAGAAAAGGGTGCCTCAGTCATTGGCGTTCAAACCGTACCAGATGAAGAGACGCACCGTTATGGGATTGTCGCTCCTTCTGAAAAATTTGGGAAAACCTATGAAGTAGAAAGTTTTGTTGAGAAACCAAAACAGGGAACCGCTCCTTCTAATTTAGCGATCATGGGAAGATACGTATTAACCCCAGAAATCTTTGATTTATTAGAAAATCAAGAAAGTGGAGCTGGTGGTGAAATACAATTAACAGATGCGATACAGCGCTTAAATGAGCAACAAGGTGTATATGCTTATGATTTTGATGGAAAGCGTTATGATGTCGGTGAAAAGCTAGGCTTTGTCTTAACCACCTTAGATTTTGCGTTACAACGACCTGAATTAAGAGAAGACTTAATGAATGTCATGAAGTCTTATATAAGTCAATCAGAAGACTTAAAAGTTTAAAATGAGAATTGTTTGAAGAAAGGGGGACGAGTGTTATGTCTTATAAGAAGCGATTATGGCTATTAATAGGTGTCGATTCATTAATTGTGATGACCTCAATTTTTATTAGCTTCTTTTTGTTAAGTCCTTCTGGAAATCTTTTATCAATGATATTAATATTAAGTTCAATTATTTTATTATTGAGTCATCATGTTTTTGCTGGTGTTTTTAAGCTTTATAAAAAAGCTTGGCAATATGCCAGTGTCAATGAGTTAACCAATATTTTTTATGCAGTCAGCTGCTCTATTGCTGTAACGGCTTTATCTCAAGCAATCTTATTTGGAAGTGTATCTTTACGAACCTTAGTCATTACATGGATGATGCATATTATCCTAATTGGTGGCTCGCGATTTGCTTGGAGGCTTTATCGAGATACATATATGCGACCGAAATATAAGGGGAAACGTACATTAATTATCGGAGCCGGTAATGCGGGTACGATGATTGTTAGACAGCTAAAGCAAAGTGATAAGCCAGAGCTTAATCCGGTAGGGTTTATTGATGATGATAATAATAAGATGCATTTAGAGATATTAGATGTGCCTGTTTTAGGAAATGTACAAGATATTACAAGGTTAGTCCAAGAGTATAGAATTGAACATATTGTCATTGCAATTCCTTCGTTAAATCGTCATGATTTACAGCATATATTTCAGGAGTGTTCAAAGACTGACGTTAAAACACAAATCCTCCCAAGAATCGAAGATTTAATGTTAGGTACAGTATCAGTGAATCAATTTAAAGATGTCGAAGTAGAGGATTTACTTGGTAGAGATCCCGTAAAATTAGATATTGATGGAATTGCTGATTATATTACTGATAAAACGATATTAGTAACCGGTGCCGGTGGTTCAATTGGTTCAGAGATTTGTCGTCAGCTTGCACGTTTCTCTCCTAAACAACTCGTTCTGTTAGGACATGGTGAGAATAGTATTTATTCAATTGAAATGGAAATGAGAAGAAGTATTCCTGATTTAAATATTGATACAGAAATTGCTGACGTGCAGGACCGAGAAAAAATCATTGCTATTATGGAACAAAGAAAACCACATGTTGTCTTTCATGCAGCGGCACATAAGCACGTGCCATTAATGGAACGAAATCCTGAGGAAGCTGTAAAAAATAACGTGATTGGAACTAAAAATGTTGCGGAAGCAGCTGATTTTGCTAGAGTAAATACTTTTGTAATGATTTCAACTGATAAAGCGGTCAATCCTACAAGTGTAATGGGTTCAACGAAACGAATGGCGGAAATGATAGTCCAACATATGGACATGATTAGTGATACTCGTTTTGTTGCAGTACGATTCGGTAATGTGCTAGGAAGTCGAGGTAGTGTTATTCCCTTATTTAAACAGCAAATTAAAAATGGGGGACCTGTTACCGTAACTGATCCTGAGATGGTTCGTTATTTTATGACGATTCCTGAAGCGTCACGGCTTGTATTACAGGCTGGATCACTTGCGCAAGGTGGAGAAGTGTTTGTTTTAGATATGGGAGAACCTGTTAAAATTGTTGATTTAGCAAAGAATTTAATTAAACTATCTGGTTACACAGAAGAGGAGATACCTATTATATTTACAGGGATGCGTCCTGGTGAGAAGTTGTTTGAGGAATTGCTTAGCAAAGACGAAGTTCATAATGAACAGGTGTATCCGATGATATATCGAGGAAAAACACCGCCAGTAAATATCAATGTCACATATGATTTACTTGATGAATTTTTAGAACAAGATAGAGATGTTTTGCGGGAGCGACTACTTGATATTTCAAACTTCAGAGTTAAAGAGTTAAATTTATTAAGTAAAGCAAAATAAACCATTAATAAAAAATCCATTCGAGAATTGAGTGGATTTTTTATTTGATAAGTGAATAAGTGGTAATAAATTGTGATTATCTCTTATTCACTTATTGAAAATAAAGATAGAATTGGAGTGGTATCTCATGTATATAAAGATTAAAAGAATGGGCGATATTATTTTATCGTTTTTAGGGCTAGTTATTCTATCACCGATTTTCCTTTTGTTATTTGTATCAATTAAGCTAGATTCAAAGGGACCGATTTTTTTCAAACAAAAAAGGATAGGTATTTACAAATCACATTTTTACATATACAAATTCAGAACGATGAAAATGGATACACCAAAAGATACACCGACACATTTATTGAAGGACCCAGACCAATTTATTACGAGAGTCGGAAAATTTTTAAGAAAAACATCCTTAGATGAGCTTCCTCAAATTTGGAATATTTTTAAAGGTGATATGAGTATTATTGGGCCTCGCCCAGCTTTATGGAATCAATATGATTTAATGAAAGAAAGAGACAAGTATCAAGCAAATGACATTTTACCGGGCTTAACAGGATGGGCTCAAATTAATGGTCGTGATGAGCTGCCGATAGATATTAAAGCTAAGCTTGATGGAGAGTATATTAAACAAATCGGTTTTAAAATGGACGTGAAATGTTTCTTAGGTACTCTATTAAGTGTTGTTAAAAGCGATGGTGTAGTAGAAGGCGGAACGGGAAGAGCACCAGAACTGACTAAGGAGAAGCAAGCGAAATGAAAAGGATACTAATTACAGGTAAGAGCAGTTACATTGGTCAAAATGTTATAAGATGGTTAGATAAGAGCCCAAATGAATATAGGGTAGATACAATAAGTGTCAGAGATGAATCTTGGAAAGAAGTAGATTTCGCTAATTATGATGTAGTCTTGCATCTAGCTGGAATTGCTCATGTATCTACAAACCCTAAAATGGAAGAAGAGTATTATCGAGTGAATCGTGATTTAACTATAGAGTTGGCTAAAAAAGCAAAAGCTGATGGTGTTACACAATTTATTTTTATGAGTAGTATAATTGTTTATGGAAATGCTTCAAGAGTCAAAAATCCAATTACTAAAGATACAATTCCGAAGCCTACTAACTTTTATGGTAACAGTAAATTGCAGGCTGAAGAAGGGATAGAAGGTTTAAACGATGAAAGGTTTCGTATCGTAATTATTAGACCTCCAATGATTTATGGAAAAGGTTCAAAAGGGAATTATGCTAAATTGGCAAAATTAGCTAGGGTAACTCCGATTTTCCCCAGCATAGATAATCAGAGAAGTATGCTATATATTGATAATTTGTGTGAGTTTTTACGTCTAATCTTAGATAATAAAGAGCGAGGTACTTTCTTTCCACAAAATAGAGAATATGTTAGGACAAGTGAACTAGTGAGTATGATTGCAGAAGTGAATAATAAAAAATTACGGCTAACAAGTTTTTTTAATCCTGTACTAAGATTATTAAGTCTAAAAATAGAATTTATTAATAAAGTTTTCGGAAATTTAGTTTATGAAAAAAATCTAAGTGAAAGTGAAGAGAAATATCAAATTCGAGACTTAAGAGAGTCAATAATAGCGTCGGAAAAAAATAAAGAAGATAAAGAAACCATTGATATATTATTAATGAGCGATAATAGTTTGGAAACAGTAGGGGGAGAACAAGAATCTACTAAAATAATTATCAAAGGAATAAAAGATTACTATAAAGTCGGGGTAATTCAACCAGGTGATGTATCGAATCCTGTAAAAGGTGTTGAATATTATCATGTTAATTCTAAAAAGAGAATTAAACATCTAGTTAGAAATCCTTTTGTATTCTTAAGCTATATTATTAGAGTAAGAAGGTTAATAATTTATAAAAGTCCTAAAATGATACATACTCAAGCACAGGTGAGCTTTTTTATTGTTGCTTTATTGAGTAAATTTAAATTAATACCAAAAAACATAAAGTTAATACACACAGAAAGAGGATTATATACGAAATATAATAGCTTCTTTAAGCGAGTTTTCCACTTCTTTATGAAAGAACTTGATGTTTTAGTGACAACAACTAAATTTAATATGAATTATTGGAAAGAGGCAATGGAACAAAGAAATCAATTTGTGGAGTATAAAGTTATAGAAAATACTGCAGGGGAAATCTTTGAATCATATGATAATCAACTAGAAAACTTAAAGCCTGATAAATCAATTGTAATTGGTTTTGCAGGGCGTTATTGTGATTGGAAAAACTGGCCACTAGCGGTAGAGATATGTAAAAAATTAAATGATGAATTAGGAAATAAATTGCATGTTAAAATGGCAGTAGGTTGTTTAGACGATAAGGCGAAACATGATACACAAAATATGTTCGATAACTTAAAAAGTATATTGGGAGAACGATTTCAAGGTTTGGTTAATATTGATATTGAAGCTATGAATAAATATTATTATGAACTAGATGTGTTTATATTGACTTCCGATTACAATACTGAATCTTTTGGTAGAACTCTAGTAGAAGCAATGAGTAGAAAGACAATTGTTTTAACTACAAATGCGGGGGGAGCTGTGGAGGTTGTTGGGAATAAAAAAAATGTCTATAACACAGTAGAAGGTTTTTCTGAAAGGATATTAAATTTATTAGCACATCCGCATATTATGGATTATGAAAAAGAAGAGAATTTACTGAGAGTTAAAGAAAAATATTCACTAATTAATAATATAGAAAAACATTTGAAACTTTACAATCATTATAATAATTAGGGTTAATATAAAATTGAATTAGAAGATTATAATAATAGTAGTTATTTAGTCTGGGGAGAATAAAATGAAAGTTGTATTTGCGCATGACCATGTCTTTAAAGAGAGTTTAGACGGGAACTTATATACTGCAGGTAGTTTTAATAATGAAGTATGGAAAAGATATCTAAATCATTTTGATGAAATAATCGTGGCAGCAAGATTAGACAGTAAAAAGGTGGAGGCTATAAACAAGTACAATAATTTTGATCTACATCAAACATCTTTTTTACCAATCCCATCTTTAAGTGGTCCTATTGCACAGTTTAAAAATAAATCTGAAGCGATTGAAAAAATTAAAAAAGCTTTAATTGAATCAGATGCCTTAATAGCAAGACTACCAAGCGAAATTGGAAATTTATCCATTGGTATTGCACAAGAAATGGGGAAACCTTTTGCTGTGGAAGTGGTTGCTTGTGTATGGGATGCATTATGGAATTATGGTAAATTGCAGGCTAAAATTTATGCTCCAATAGCTTTTAATAAAATGAAACGAGCAATTTATAATGCCCCTTATGCAATTTATGTCACAAACGACTTTCTTCAAGAAAGATATCCATGCTCTGGTAAGATAGAAAATGTATCTAATGTAGAAATAAAAGATGTGATGGAAGCTAGTCTGGAAAAAAGGCTCGAAAGTTTAAATTTACCAAAAGAAAAGTATAATATAGGTATGATAGGGAACTTAAATAATCGAATAAAAGGCTGGGATATTGCTTTAAAAGCAATTGGAATATTAAATAAGAAGGGTATAGACTTTCAGTTTCATATTCTGGGTGATGGTAATAAGGAGAAATGGAATGATATGGCTAGAAGCTTAGGGGTTGACGACAAGTTGACTTTTACAGGTGTCTTACCAAGCGGGGAACCGGTTTTTAATTGGCTTGATAAAATTGATGTATATATACAGCCAAGTTTTCAAGAAGGATTACCAAGAGCAGTAATTGAAGCAATGAGTAGGGGGTGTCCTGTGGTTGGCTCAGCTGCAGGAGGTATACCTGAACTCATTGATAATAGTTGTATCCACAGAGTTGGTGACTTTGAAGGATTAGCTGATAGTTTATTGAATATTATAACAAATCGAAATTTCGCAAAAGAAATAGCTGTAAAAAATCATATAGAATCAAGAAGATATCAAAAAAATATTTTAGATAAGAAGCGAAATAACTTTTGGAATGAATTTCTAAATCATATCAATTCGAATTAAATATAATATAGTTGATGAGACTTGTATAAATGTTAAAAATTTTATTAAATTAATATTTAGTTAAAATAAATAATTTTGGAAGTGGAATGATGTTCTTTTATTTGTTTTTAGCAATAATAGTTGCAGTATTTGCCGAATTATCTTTGAAAGTAAAATCGAAGATAATGAAGGTTTTGTGTTTCATCATTATGATTACACTCCCATCATTTCTTTTTGCGGTTAGATATGGAATCGGAACTGATTATTATAGTTATTTAAATAGTTTTGAGCAAGTACGGAATGGAAATAGCATAAGATTAGAATGGGGATATGAGGGGTTAAATAAAATAGTAGCTTTTCTTGGTGGCGAAGTTGAGCTTGTTTTTTTTATAACGGGTATTATAATGTTTTCTTTTATATTCTTGGCACTTAAGAATTATAGAAATATATTAAGTCCAGGAATAGGGATGTTTATGTTTATGCTATTATATTATCAAATGTCATTTAATACGGTTCGACAAGTAGTGACAATGTCAATTGTTTTATATAGTATGAAATTTATAAAAGAAAGACAATTAATTAAATTTACTATACTCATTATTTTTGCATCAGGATTTCATAATTCTGCATTGCTATTTTTTCCTGTTTATTTTATTTATGAATTAATAGGCAAAAAAAATAGAGGTGTTTATAAATTCTTTCTATACTTTTTAATTTTAGCAGCAATATTTAGTATGGATAAAATTCTATTACCAGTTTTAAGTTTGAATCCCGAACTTGATTATTATGTTAAATACCTTGAAAATGATAAAACTTTAGATACAGGGTTAGGTTTTTTGATAAGGAGTCTACCTTTTCTTATAATAGGATTTTACTTATTTAAATTTTTAAAAATAAGAGATAGATTCTTAATTTTTTATTCTTCAATCTTTATAATAAGTTTACTGTTTAAGTTCACAGCATTTGTAGGTGCAGACTATATAAACAGATTATCTTGGAATTTTGAAGTAGTACTCATTGTATTAATACCATATTACATTAGAGTGTTAAATAATAGAGGTGAGACATTTTTAAGTTGGTTACTTCTATGTTATGTAATATTACATTGGTACTATATATATATTTATATAGGTAGTCATGGGTCATTCCCATATCAATGGATATTTAATAATTGATTTAATGTAAAGATAACTGTGATTCCATACCTCTACTTATTAGATAGATAAATTGTATTTAAAGATATTATCTATAAAAAGAAAGGACAGGTTAATGACTAGTAAACTTAAGAAAGTTCTAAAACAACCACAACTCTTATTACATTTACTTATAAAAAAAGCAAAAATATTTAGGTTATTGTCGGATGAGACTTATATAAAGATAAATTATAAACTGCGTTTAAGACAAAAACTTAACTTATCAAACCCTCAATCATTTAACGAAAAGTTACAATGGTTAAAATTGTACAATAGAAAAAGAGAATATTCATTACTAGTTGATAAATTTGAGGTGAGGAATTATATAGCTGAAACAATTGGAGAGAAATACTTAATCCCTTTATTAGGAGTTTATAATTGTTATGATGAAATTAATTTTGATGAATTGCCAGACCAATTTGTTTTAAAACCAAATCATACATCAGGTGATGTATATATTTGTAAGGATAAATCTAAAATAAATCATTCTAAATTAAGACGTGATATCAATAAATGGTTAAAACGTGAGTATTTTTGGGTGCATCGTGAGTGGCCATATAAAAACATTAAACCAAGAATTATTTGTGAAAAATATATGGTAGATGAAACAGGATTAGGTTTAAATGATTTTAAACTTATGTGCTTTAATGGGAAGGTGAAGTGCACTTTTGTTTGCTTAAATAGAGAGACTAAAAAGGGTGTTAATATTGATATATACGACCAGAACTGGAACCTTATGCCATTTGGGAGGAAACATAGAACAAACAGTGGAAGCTTAACAACAGTACCACAAAAATATCATGAAATGAAAGACTTAGCCCATAAAATTTCAGAGTATATTCCATTTGTTAGAGTTGATTTTTATGAATTCAAAGGTGAATTGTATTTTGGTGAGATTACTTTTTATCCAGGATCTGGTTATGAAGAGTTTACTCCTAACTCTTATGATCTAGTATTAGGAAGTTGGTTAAAAATACATTAGGGATTAAAAAAGTGAATTTAAAATAATGGAATTATATAGAGAGGTGCTTTGTGAGTAATTTAGTGAGCGTAATAATTACAACATATAAAAGACCATATGGAGTATTACTAAGGGCGGTACAAAGTGTATTAAATCAAAGCTATGAGAATTTGGAAATAATTATTATAGATGATTCTCCTAACGATGACCCTAATAGAAAAGAAGTAGAAATGAATATAAGAAATCTGAATGATAGTCGAGTCAAGTATATACAACATAAGTCTAATCAAGGAGCATGTAAAGCTAGAAATACTGGAATTGAGGCTTCTAAAGGTGAATATGTTGCTTTCTTAGATGATGATGATGAATGGATATTTAATAAAATCGAGTTACAGTTGGAGAAGTTTGTAGATAAGCAAGTCGGTCTAGTTTACTGTGACTCATTTACTATAATTTTAAGGGGAAATGAGAAAGAAAGAAAAGTTTTAAGGGCTAACAGAGTGTCTGGTATGGTTTACGATAAATTAATATTATGGAATTTTATCGGATCAACTTCTTTTGTAATGTTGAAAAAGGAATCTTTGGAATTTTGTGGAGGTTTTAATAATGAACTAAAGGCTTCACAAGATTTCGAATTGTGGCTGCGAATATCTAAATACTATAAAGTAGACTATGTTGACATTCCCTTAGTTAATTACTATATCCATGAGGGAGAAAGAATTTCGGCCAATGTTGATAATAAGATTCAGGGGTTAGAAAAAATAAATGAGCTTAATTTAGAATACTTAAAATTAAAACCTAGAGTTAATTCTATAAGAAAGTTAAAATTAATTCCTTATTATGCTATGAAGAGTGGTTATAAACAAGCTTTAAAAAAGTGGTTCTATGCTGTAAAGATTTACCCATTCCACAGAGAAAGTTTAATCCATTTTGCGAAAATTTTTTATTATAATAACAAAAAAAGTATATAATATAATAATCAAACTTATTATTATTTAATAATGAAAGGAATATAAATTGGATAAATATATTTTAATTACAGGTGGAGAATTGTTTAATAAAGGCGCAGAATCTATGACATTTGTTGCTGTAGATGAAATTAAAGAAAGGTTCCCAGGGAGAAAAATTATACTTCTCTCTAGTAGAGATTACGATAGGGAAAAAAAGGAAAAAGAAAATTATAAATTTGACATATTACCAATTAATACAAGTATAGTGCTCGAAATTTTGGGAGGACCATTAAGGATTTTATGGGAAGCAAAGGCAAAGAAAGTCGACAAAAAATATTCATCAGTGTTACCGAAAATAAAAAAAGTATTGCTAAATACGGAAGCAATTATTGATGTGAGCGGTTATGCTTTATCATCTCAGTTTGGTACGGGTAGTTCCTTAGGTTACCTTTTAAGAATTAAGCTTGCAAAGAAATACGGAATAGATGTTTATTTGATGCCACAATCCTTTGGTCCTTTTTCTTATAAAGGATTAGGGAAACCTATAATTAAATTTCTTATGAAAGATGCTATAAAATATCCTAAAGTAATCTATGCAAGGGAAAATGAAGGTTATAATTTTCTTGCTATTGACTATAAACTTAAAAATGTTAAAAAATCATATGATTTAGTTCTAATGAATAAAGGAATTAACTTATCAAATGTATTTAAGGAAATGCCTGAAATACCAGATTTTCAAAATATTGGTGGGGTTGCGATTGTTCCGAATATGAAAAATCTTAAACATGGTAATGTTAAACAAATAATATCATTATATAGTTCGGTGATTAAGAGTTTATTAAAGTCAGGAAAAAAAGTATATCTGATTCGCCACTCATTTGAAGATATTAAGGCATGTGAAATGATAAAGGAAAAATTCTATGAAAATGAAAATGTAATAATGATAACTGACGATATGAGTAGTTTTGAATTCGATGAACTTGTAAAGAAATTTGACTTTATTATAGGATCTAGATTTCATTCAATTGTCCATGCTTATAAGAATTCAATACCATGTATTGCGTTAGGCTGGGCAACAAAATATCATGAATTGTTAGAGATATTTAACCAAGAAAACTATATATTTGACGTAAGAAATAACTTAGATACTAAAAAAGTAGAATCAGCAGTTGAAACAATGTTATACCAATATCAAAAAGAATCAAAGAATATTAGTGAGCAATTAAGTAAGGTGCAAAATCATAATGTTTTTGATGTATTAAATCAATAATTCAATAAATAACTCAATTATACTACTATTTACATATAGTAGAAGTGTAACTCAATTATTATTGTTATGTTAAAATATTTAACGAGTGAAGCAATAGTAATTGAGACAAACAATTATTATAAAATGAGAACATTCGTTTAAAGGTAATTGAAGTAAAAATTCAATTGCCTTTTGTTTTGTAAATTTTAAATTACTAAAGTTTTAAACAATTTATAAAAGATAAGAAGTGATGAAAATTTTATGGAGAGTAATATAAAAAACAAAACAATCAAGGGAGTAAAGTGGACAAGTTTAAATACTATATTTAATTCGGTTAGTTATCCTATATATCAGATTATATTAGCTACTTTATTGCTTCCTCAAGATTTTGCTTATATTGCGATAATCAGTTTGTTTATTTCATTATCTGTAATGATAAATAATTTAGGAATTGGAGAAGCGGTTATACAAAAAGATAAAGTAAATACACAACAATTATCATCATTATTTTTCTTTAGTGCATTAATTTCAATTATAATTTCAAGCATTTTATTTGTAACTGCACCCTATATATCAAATTATTATGAACTTCAGAATTTAGAAATCATAGTTAAGTTAATCATAATTACGATTATAATTAATGGTTCGACAAGCATTTTCAGAGTGATTTTACAGAAAAACTTATTATTTAAAGAGTATTCTATTATCCTAATGATTAAAATATTGTTAGATATGGTATTAACTCTTACCTTAATAATTTCAGGATTTGGTATATTTGGATATGTATATGGTACTATTGGAGCTACACTCATTTATGCAATCTTACTTATAACCGTCGCACTGAGAAAAACAGAAATGAAGATTTTGATTCATTTTAACATGAAAGATATTATACCCTTTTTAAATTTTGGGTTTTCTATTTCTTTAAAAAAAATATTAACTGAAATAACCCATCGGATAGATGAAGTTATTATAGGAGGAATGCTTGCACCTGAAATATTGGGAGTCTACTTCTTCGGGAAGAATTTAATTTTACATTTACGTGCCCTTATTACTAATGCATTTGGACAAATCTTATTGCCTGTCTTTTCTAAAATGAAAAGTGATTTGGTAAAACTGAAAAGAGTTTATAATAAAGTTTCATATTTAATAGCAATGGTATCATTTCCTGTATTTGTTGGTATTTCACTCACTGCGCATTTGATAATTCCTACATTTTTTGGGGATCAATGGATTGGTAGTATCGAGGTTATTCAAGTATTGTCAATTGTAATGATATTCTTAGTCCTTACAGCTAATATAGCCACTTCCTTGTTATATTCATTAAATAAACCTATGTTAGTATTGTATATTGATATAGTATCTGCCTTCGTATATATATTCACTTTGTATGTGTTTGGAAATAAAGGCTTACAGATAATATTAACATTGTACTCTTTACAAATAATCTTAAAAACCGTTACTTTGCAATTCTTTGTTAGTAAAGGTCTAAATTTTAAATTTTTAAAATATGTGTTTCAGTTTAAAAAGGTCATATTCTCTACCGTAACTATGGCATTTGTAGTAGTAATATCACAAATTTTATTTTCTGAAATTAATGAGTTTATACAATTAGTGCTTTCTATAATTATTGGAATACTAGTATATGTAGGTTTGCAATATATAATTGATAAAAATAATGTAAAAGAATTATTATCTATATTTTTAAAAAGGAGAATAAAGAAGACCACTTAGAACTTTATAGCAGAAGTTCATAGTAGTGTTTGGTTATAGATATTAGAAGGTAAATAACTGGTATTAAATTAGGAATAAAATTTAAATAATATAGATAAAGGTAGGAGATAACATGAATAAAATAGCTGTAGCAGGCACAGGCTACGTTGGCTTAGTAGCCGGCGTTTGTTTTGCTGAAAAAGGTCATCAAGTGACCTGTGTCGATATTGATGAGAGAAAAGTAGAATTGATGAAATCAGGGAAATCTCCTATTTATGAAGAAGGTCTAGAAGAGTTAATGCGGAAGAATTATGCTGCAGATCGTTTGGAGTATACCACTGATTATGTAGCTGCTTATCAAGATGCTGATGCTATTTTTATTGGAGTTGGAACTCCTGAATTAGCGGATGGCTCTGCAAACCTATCCTATATTGCAACCGTTGCAAGACAAATAGCTGAATCTGTTGAAAAGGATTGTTTAGTGGTTGTTAAATCCACTGTCCCGGTTGGCACCAATGATAAGGTAGAACAATTTATTCAGGATTTTCTATTAAAAGATGTGCGAGTGGAAGTGGCTTCTAACCCAGAATTTTTGGCACAAGGTTCTGCTGTTCATGATACGTTATACGCTGATAGAATTATTATTGGGACTGAGAGTAAATGGGCAGAGAATATTTTAATGGAAATTTATAAGCCTTTTAATCTACCAATTGTTCCGGTTAATCGTCGCTCTGCGGAGATGATTAAATATGCTTCTAATGACTTTTTAGCACTGAAGATCTCTTATATGAATGATATTGCAAATTTATGTGAGTTGGTAGGTGCTGATATACAAGATGTTGCTAAAGGCATGAGCTTTGATGATCGTATTGGAAATAAATTTTTAAATGCTGGTATAGGCTATGGAGGCTCATGTTTCCCTAAGGATACTAAAGCCTTAGATTACATTGCAAAACAACAAGGATATGATTTAAAAACAGTCAAAGCAGCGATTGATGTCAATACGGATCAGAAAACTGTTTTATTTAAAAAAGCTAGAAATCGTCTAATTACACTGAGTGGTTTAAAAGTAGCGGTTTTAGGCTTAACCTTTAAGCCTGGTACTGATGATTTAAGAGAAGCGGCTTCTTTAGAGAACGTGCCACTATTGCTAGAACAAGGGGCTAATATTTACGCATTTGATCCTGTAGGTAGAGATAATTTTGAAAAAGTTTATCCTGAGGGACAGCATGGTACTGGCTCTATTACATATGTTGACTCACCACAAAAAGCACTTGATAATGCCAACGTCTGTTTTATCTTTACTGAGTGGGGAGAAGTGAAAGCTTTAAGTCCAAGTGATTATAAGAATTTAATGAGAACACCACTTGTTTTTGATGGGCGAAACATTTATTCTGTCCTGAATATGGAGGAAGCGGCAGTCGAATATCACTCTATTGGTAGGAAAGCAACTCAACGAGTAAAAAAGGAGAGTTTAAAAAATGACTTACAAACCTCTCGATAAAGATAAAACATATTTAATAACTGGTGCTGCTGGTTTTGTCGGTTTCTATTTATCAAAAAAGCTTCTTGATAATGGCTGTACCGTTATTGGCTTAGACAATTTCAACGACTATTATGATGTCAAATTGAAAGATGCTAGACTAGAGAATCTAAAGCCATTTGAAAAATTTACATTCATAAAAGAAGACCTTTCAAATAAAGAGGCACTCTTTTCTCTTTTTGAACAGTATAAACCTAATGTTGTGGTTAATTTAGCGGCACAGGCAGGGGTACGTTATTCTCTTGAAAATCCTGATGCGTATATTCAAAGTAATATCGTAGGATTTGCAAACGTTCTTGAGGCTTGTCGTCATTATCCTGTTGATCATTTAGTATATGCATCATCAAGCTCTGTTTATGGGACAAACAAAAAAGTTCCATTTGAAGAAACGGATTTTGTAGACCATCCAGTTTCTTTATATGCTTCGACAAAAAAGTCAAATGAATTAATGGCTCATACTTATAGCCATCTATATGGTATTCCAGCAACTGGGCTACGGTTCTTTACGGTTTATGGTCCGATGGGTAGACCTGATATGGCATACTTTGGTTTTGCTAATAAATATTTTAAAAATGAACCGATTCAAATCTATAACAATGGAGACTTCGACAACGATTTATACCGTGATTTTACGTATATTGATGATATTGTGGAAGGCATTGAAAGGCTTATTACCGTACCACCGACTAGTAAAGTACCTCATTCGGTCTTTAATATTGGTAATAATAATCCGGAAAAACTGATGCATTTTATTACAACACTTGAGAGTTCATTCAGTAAATCCCTTGGTAAAAAAATTGAGTTTGATAAGCAATTTGAACCAATAAAACCAGGCGATGTACCGGCTACTTATGCATCAACAGATAAGCTACATAATGCTATTGGCTTTAAACCACAAACTTCAATAGAAGACGGTTTATATAAATTTGCCAAGTGGTATGTCGAGTATTATCAAATTAAATAAAAAGAATAAATAAAATACTAAATTTTCTTCAATAGCTTAATATGGAATAAATATTGTGGGTATGAATATGATTAGCTACAACGATTACCTTAACTTATTTTATTTAAGGAGAATATAATGATGAAAATTACCATTGCTGGAACTGGCTATGTCGGTCTATCAAACGCTGTCTTATTAGCCCAACACAATGATGTCATAGCTCTTGATATTATCCAAGAAAAGGTAGACATGATTAACGACAAAAAATCTCCTATCATTGATCCCGAAATTGAAGAATTTTTAGCAACTAAGAATTTAAAGCTTACTGCAACAACGGATCATTATAAGGCATTTAAAAATGCAGATTATGTGATTATTTCAACTCCGACAAACTATGATCCAGTCAAAAACTATTTTAATACGGAAACGGTTGAAGCTGTTATAGAATCAGTTTTATCCATAAATTCTGAGGCAGTTATGGTTATTAAGTCCACTGTACCTGTTGGATACACTGAACAGATGCGTGAGAAGTTTGACACACAAAATATTATCTTTTCGCCAGAGTTTCTCCGTGAAGGAAAAGCCCTCCATGATAATTTATATCCATCAAGGATTGTGGTTGGAGAACAATCTGAAAGGGCGAAAATTTTTGCTGATTTGTTAGCTAAGGGTGCACTTAAAGAGAACATCGATATTTTATTTACCAATTCTACAGAAGCAGAAGCGATTAAATTATTCGCTAATACCTATTTAGCCATGAGAGTAGCTTTCTTTAATGAACTCGATACATATGCGGAGCTGCGAGACTTAGATACGAAGCATATTATTGAAGGGGTTAGTTTAGACCCGAGAATTGGTAGTCATTATAACAATCCTTCCTTTGGTTATGGTGGTTATTGTTTGCCGAAGGATACTAAGCAACTTCTAGCCAATTATAGTGATGTTCCTAATAATATTATGGCAGCGATTGTTGATTCGAATCGTACGAGAAAGGATCATGTGGCTGATAGTATTTTAGCTAAAAATCCAAAAACAGTTGGGATTTTTAGATTAACGATGAAGATGGATTCGGATAACTTTAGACAATCCTCTATTCAAGGAGTTATGAAGCGTATAAAGGCAAAAGGGGTAGAGGTCGTTGTTTACGAGCCAGCGTTAGAGGACGATGAATTTTTTGGCTCTAAAGTACTGAATGACTTTGAGCAATTTAAAAACCTATGTGATGTTATCGTAGCTAATCGTCAATCTGAAGAGTTAATAGATGTCTCTGAAAAAGTTTATACACGAGATTTGTTCAGTCGGGATTAATCAATACGAATGTTAACAGCCTCAAATTTTAGTTGAATACTAAAGTTTGAGGCTGTTTTTATTTAGTTCTATTTAACTAACTAATCAGAAGATATTTACATAAATAGGTACATAATGTATAGTATAAAAGTATTATATGAAATGATAGATTTATTTATTTTTATATTTTTTTAGGGGGTTTAATGAAAGTGTCAAAAAAGAAGCCAGTCAGTCATCAATTGCTTATTTTCGTACTTATTTTTTCATTAATTGCAGCACCGTTTCAATCAGTAGCTAGTGCAACTGAGCTTGAAGAGCTAGAGTTAGAGAATGAAAGCATTTCAGCAGAGACAGCTGAAGAAGAACAAGAGATTTCTAATCTTGAAGAATTAGATAAAGAGGTTGAAGAAGTTTTTTCTGAAGAGCAAGTGGAAAGTAGTGCTCAACAAGAAGAAACAGTAGAAGAAAATCTAGAGAGTAACATAGAATCAGAAGAAGAAAATACGGATAAAGAAATTAGTAGTAGTGATTATTCTCCATATTCTGTAGGGTTTGATGAAGTAACTACTACAAGTGACTCTATTACCGTTTCTTGGACGGTGAGTCATGAACCTACAGAAGATATCGAGTTATATTTAGACGGAGAGCATTTTACTGTTCCTAGTAACTCAACAAGCTACACATTTACTGATTTAATTCCAAATGAAAGATATTCAATTACCATTGAAACGAAATATTATAACGCGGAATATGATTTTTATGAATATGTATCGGACCATATTTCGGCCAGTCCTAGTTGGTCGGATGAAGAGTTAATTCCTGTTTCGATTATAACTGTATTAAATGATGAATTATCGTATGATGAAAAAATTCGAATTCGCGGCTTAGATCAAAGTAATAAAGGTTTCAATAGTGATGAATGGATAGATGCTAGTGGAGAGCTAAAGTTGCCTTTAGGTAAATTTGAGGTAACCTTATACAACCATAATGATCCTAGTATTGCAGCTGTTACTACAATTACTATAGAAGAAGGAAAGGATTATTTGAATAATCCAATTCAAATCCAGTTCAGATTAAAAGAAATGAACGAGGCAGCAGAGCCATTTGAATATGAGGTTTCCAAGGTGACCGAAACTTCCTTTACTTTAATATGGAATTCTGTTTCTAAAATTACAGGGTTTAAGTTATATGCCTATTCAAATGATAATGAAGATTATCATCAAGTAGATTCTGGTATGTTCAAGAATGATAAAAATGAGTTTACGTTAAATGGTCTTCAAGCAAATATGACCTATTGGGTTGATTTCTATACAGAGTATGTTCATGATTTAAATAAAGAATATTACTTTAAATTAAAAACCTCAGGAGAAGATGCGAAAGCACCTAAAGTAAACTTTGAAAATGAAAAATTTCATGATGCAGCGGCTAAACAGCTTGGTGTTTTCAATAGAAATGTCACAGAAGCTGATATGAAGAGCTTAGAATATATTAGCATTGAACGCTCTGAGCTAAAAACGTTAGAAGGTCTTCAATATGCTCCAAATCTAGAATATTTGTATGCCTATGATAATGAATTTGATGATATTAGTCTATTAAAAGGTTTAAAAAATCTTACGAATTTAGACTTAGACTATAATAAAATTGAAGATATCTCAGTTCTAGCAGAACTGGAACTGCTAGAATATATTAATCTTCGAGAAAATCAGATATCAAATGTAGACCCACTAAAAGGACTAACCAATTTGGTAGAATTATCGTTAAGCTATAATCAAATCGAAAATATTTCAGCATTAAAGGATTTGAAACAGCTTGTATGGCTCGATTTAACGAGAAATCAAGTTTCTAGCTTAAATGCTTTATCTGAATTGACACAATTAAGAAATCTTCACTTAAATCATAATGAAATTTCTGATATTGAGCCACTAAAAGAGTTGAATCAATTAGAATCATTACATTTAAGAGATAATCAAATTACTACTGTTGACGCTCTAGCAAATCTAACAGGATTAAAGAATCTTCAATTAGGAAACAACCAAATTAAAGATATATCAGGATTGAAGAACTTAAATCTATTAAATGATTTAGTTATTTATTCAAACAATATAACGGACATCTCTAGCTTAGCAAGCTTGACTAATTTAGAATATCTTGATTTAGATGATAATCAGATTACCGATATTTCTGCTTTAAAATCATTAACAAATCTTCAATATCTATACTTAAGTGATAACCCAATTACTGATATTTCTGTCCTTAAAGAGCTTCCGAACTTACAAGAAGTTTCTCTTTACGGAGTTGAAGATATCGACCAGGAAACGGTACAATTTTTACGCAATCGAGGAGTAGAAGTTCGTTATTATAATGATGATGATGACTGGAATGATTGGGATCCAGATGATGACTTTGAAGATGAAGAATTGGATCCTGAAGTAGTAGAAGAATTGAAAAAAACATTCCCAGCAGATAAAGGCTTTGTCGTTAGTGATAAAGGCGATATTACTTTAGATTTAACAAAGCAAAGTAATAAAGAAAAAATGGAATTAACAACTGAACAAACCAGAATGTTAATTGAAACGAAACAATCTTTAGTGCTTGATAACGGTGGTGTAACAACGTCTATTCCAGCATCAAGCTTCGATAACTATGATGAGCCTGTAACGATTGAAGTAAAGGAATTAGAACGCACGCCAAATAGTTTGAGTAGTACTTATGACTTTACAGTTAAGCAAGGTTCTAGAAATATTAGTGCATTTGATGAGGGTGTCACATTAACGTTTAACGTAAATGCAGGTTTAGCTAAGAATCCTAAAAATTTAAAAGTGTTTTATTTTAATGAAGAAACGAAAAAGTGGGAAAATATAGGTGGAACTTACCAAAATGGTCGAGTAACCGCTGTTACTTATCATTTTAGTATCTTTACCGTTATGGAAGCAGCAGATGAAGATGGAATCTCTGATGAAATTGTAGATGTTGATGAGCAATTACCAACTCCAGGTGAAGGTTCAGGAACACCAGGCGGAGGAACAGGAAATACACCAGGTGGAGGTTCAGGAAATACACCAGGTGGAGGTTCAGGAAATACACCAGGTGGAGGTTCAGGAACACCGGGTGGAGGAACAGGAAATACACCTGGTGGAAATGCTGGAAGTAATGGGAATACGGGAACAACTCCGGGTGGAAACACAGGTACAGCTCCGAGTGAGGGCCAAGGCTCAGACGACGAAAAAGAAAGTGATTCAGATGTTGAAGAATCAACTGTAGCTCCTGTGAATACTTCAGCTGATCAGAAAGATCAAACAAACTCATTACCTAATACAGCTACGAATAGCTATCAAGCTTTATTAATTGGTGGATTGTTGTTAATAGCGGGACTTATCGTTCTTGCTATGAAACAAAGAAGAAGAGCTTATTAATTACAATAGAACAAAAGGGACGAGCAGGTTGCTTCGTTCCTTTTGTTGTTTCATTGATATCATGTAAAAGTATAGTAACTCATACAAAGAGCTTTAAATCTATTCTCTTAATAAGGTAAAATAAGAATTATATTAATATTTCAGAGAGAAGGGTTAGTCTATATGAATATTCTAGTTACAGGTGGTACTGGTTATATAGGTTCTCATACGGTCATTTCTCTATTAGAGGACGGACATTCAGTGGTTGTGGCTGACAATCTATCTAATAGTAAAGAGGATGTCATTGAAAAAATAGAGAGAATTTCTGGAAAAAAGATTACCTTTTATAAAGTAGATATAACGATAGAAGAGGATTTAGAAAAATTATTTAATGCTCATAGCTTTGATGGAGTCATTCATTTTGCTGGATTGAAAGCGGTAGGAGAATCGGTAAAAAAGCCTTTAAATTATTATTTTACCAATTTAGTGAGTACGATGAATGTGACGAATCTTTGCTTAAAATATCAAGTGAATCGCTTTGTATTCAGCTCTTCAGCAACGGTGTATGGCGATAATGCGGTTCCTTTTGAAGAAAGCATGGAATTATTACCAACAACGAACCCGTACGGTGAAACAAAGGCGATGATTGAGCGAATCCTAACAGATATTGCAGCTGCGAATCCACAATTTGCTGTATCTATTTTAAGGTACTTTAATCCTGTAGGCGCTCATAAAAGTGGATTAATTGGTGAACTACCAAATGGTATACCGAATAATTTAATGCCTTATATTACACAGGTAGCCAAAGGTATAAGAGAAAAGTTGTATGTATTCGGTAATGACTATCAGACAGCTGATGGTACTGGTGTTAGAGATTACATTCATGTCGTCGATTTAGCAGAAGGTCATGTGGCCGCTCTTAATCACTTAAAAGAAGGAGTTCATACGTTTAATTTAGGCACAGGAGCAGGCACGAGTGTATTAGAGCTCGTAAAGGCTTTTGAAGTAGCCAATGATTTAACGATTCCTTACGAGATAGTAGATAGAAGAGCAGGAGATATTGCAGAGTGTTATGCAGATGTTACGAAAGCAGAAAAAAAATTAAATTGGAAAGCGCAAAAAGGAATCATTGAAATGTGTCGAGATTCCTGGCGTTTTGAACAAAACTGATTATTTTCAAAGCTCAAATTGATGATATGAGTCAGTTTGAGCTTTCTTTTATACTTGCTACTGAAACAATTCTTGAATGAAATTTTAGGAGAAAAACATGAAAAAATGGTTTGTATGGATACCTGCTCTACTTTGGATGGGACTTATATTCTTCTTATCTCATCAGCCTGGAAATGATTCGGGAGCATTGAGTGGGGGCATTACGAAAACAATCATTGACGCTATTCAGTATATAGTACCGAAAGTAGAAGTACCTTTAGAGACCTTGCATTTTATCATTAGAAAAGGAGCCCATTTTTTTAGTTATTTTGTTTTAGCCATTTTGTATTTCTTTGCTTTAAATAAGATGAAAAAATTATCATACAATGGATTAGTTGCATTCTTAATGGCGACCATTTATGCAATAACCGATGAGTTCCACCAATATTTTATTCCTGGTAGAGTCGCCGCCGTAACAGATGTGATGATTGATAGTCTTGGTGCTTTGTGTGGAATAATCAGTTATATGCTTGCATTGAAAGTAGTTAAATATTTTATAAAGCGCTAAGATTAAACGGTTAAGCTGTAGAAAGAGGCGTAGAGGTTTGAAGGGGTAAAGGGTAAACATAAGAGTATATTCTAAAACTTCCACGCCTGAATTAAAGGTAATCAAGCGTTTAATTAAAATATGTAATAAGCCCTGAATACGGTCTTTTTACTGTAAATTAAATGCAATCTCTTCCGTATAATGAAATAAGGTGTAATGTTCTTAAGTATTGCTGTGAAAAAGCTCTTTTGGAAAGATTAATGGTCAGTTTTTCTCCATTTTTAAAGGTAATAATCGTTTGAGAAAGATTTTCTTGATTTTGATGAAAAGTTAAGATTTGGTTAAAGTTTACCATCATGCATTCTGGTGATTGAACGGAGCGGGTAGGAATAAAATATAAACCTCTTTGATCGACGATAATCGGTACTTTTTGATGGTAATCAACGGATTTTCGAATCGCTAAATTTCTACCTAAAAGGTTAGAGCCACCAAGTCTAATCATATTAAATTCGATAATTTGTAGTGGTGTTTGCTTCACTTTGTAAACGTTGTCAAATTCGTAAACAATGGTTCCATATCCATCAGTAAAATGATTGACTAAATATAATGTCTTAGGTGAAATGATATAAGTTTCTAAAATTCCCATTGTAATCACTCCTCTAAAAATATTAAATGTAACGACTCAAAGTAACCAAGTTGAAGTGTAGGTCTTTTTAATGGATAATCATAGAACATCTCCTTTCTTCTTTAAAAAAAGGTAATAATTAACTATAACTAATTTACTATCAAGATAAATGTTTGTCAATATATTATTTAAATATTTTTATTTTTTAGTACTTTTTGATTATTTGAGTGAGTTTCATAATGGCTCTTTAAGTGAACGAAACTGAACATTAATTATAAAATATGTTTTGAATGTTTGTGGATTCACTCGATGATTGTAACGGTAGGTAGTGACTCCGTTTGAAGATCCACTCTGACGAAGCTCTGCGTAGTCAGAGTTAGCTGAAGACAAGCCCTTGGGAAAGCATCTACCTAAAGTGGAAATCAAAAACCTAATCGATCGGTTTTCTTTAAAAGATAGAAATGACGAAGTGGGTTTAAGTGAATGAATCGAACTTTTATTAAAAAATATGTCTTGAATGTTTGTTCATTAACTCGTTGATTGTAACGAATAGGTAGTGACTCCCGAAGGATCAGCGCAGTTTGAAGATCCACTCTGACGAAGCTCTGAATAGTCAGAGTTAGCTGAGAACAAGCCCTTGGGAAAGCATCTACCTAAAGTGGAAATCAAAAACCTAATCGCTAGGTTTTCATTATAAGAAATGAATGATGAAATTTATTCATTTACTTTTATAATAGGAATATTAGCATAAATTTATATTATTGGTGATTTTACAAAAGAAAAGCTCTAAGAAAAATATCTTCATCGACATCTTCTTAAAGCTTAATGATGATTATTTGGTTACAGAATCCAATGCAACCTCCATCATATCGTTGAAGGTATTTTGTCTTTCCTCTGAACTCGTTTCCTCACCTGTAAGAATATGGTCACTTACCGTTAAAATTGATAAAGCCTTGCGCTTATATTTCGCAGCTAGAGTATAAAGAGCAGAGGATTCCATTTCAACTGCTAAGATTCCGTGCTCGGCCCATTTTTTATGCTCCGCATTATCATTATAGAAAATATCTGCTGTAAATACATTCCCAACCTTTAAGCTAAGTCCCTTTGCTACTCCTTCTTCAAACGCATTCTTTAGCAAATCAAAATTAGCAGTTGGTGCATAATCGACGACTCCAAATGTGTTTCGGTTCATTTGAGAATCAGTCGATGCGCTCATAGCTAGTATAACGTCACGGACTTTAACATCCTCTTGTATCGCTCCGCATGTTCCAACACGAATTAAGTTTTGAACATTGTATTCTCTCATTAGCTCTGTCACATAAATTGAAATAGACGGGACACCCATACCTGTACCTTGCACAGATATTCTTTGACCTTTATAGGTACCAGTAAATCCTAGCATTCCTCTTACTTCATTATAACAAACAGGATTTTCTAAATAGTTTTCAGCAATATATTTTGCTCGTAAAGGATCTCCAGGTAACAAAATAGTTTCAGCTATTTCACCTTGCTTAGCTCCAATATGTACGCTCATGGTCATTCCTCCTAAAAATAGTTTCATCCATAAGTATAGACGAATCACTGCTGGATTACTAATAAACACCTATAGTATTTTATATTGGTTTGTAGTGTATTGGAAGATGTTTATATTTTTATTGAAGGGGTAAACAAAATTAAGCCATTATTTACAAGATATATTAAGGAAATGAGTGAATTTCCTAATGGCTCTATAATTGAATGAACCCAAACGTTTATTAAATTTAATTGTTGATTGTAACGGTTGTTGTGACTCCTAAAGGATCAGCGCCGTTTGAAAATCCACTCTGACGATGCTTTGCATAGTCAGAGTTAGCTGAAGACAAGCCCTTGGGAAAGCATCTACCTAAAGTGGAAATCAAAAAAACAAATTGTTCGGTTTTCATTAAAAGAAGAACCTTTGTGAATTAACTCTTTAATTGTAACGGTAGGTAGTGACTCCCAAAGGATGAGCGCAGTCTGAAGATCCACTCTGACGAAGCTCTGTGTAGTCGGAGTTAGCTGAAGACAAGCCCTTAGGAAAGCATCTACCTTAAAGTGAAAATCAAACACATAACCACTTGGTTTTCATTATAAGATATGCATGATGAAATGGATTCAAGTGTAGACTAATTAAAATAATTGTAAGGTAATCTACCGAAAAACTACCCGAAAATATATTTTCAGACTATTATAATAATTAAGTATTAGTCATGATTTAAATAAAGGACCATAATATATAAAGTGAATGATTATCTTCAATAATAAACAAAAAGGATGTGGATAGGATGAGAAAAGAAGTCTCAAATAAAAACTATTACTTAGCGGAAATTGATTACAAAACACAAACAGCATATAGCAACTCAACAGAAAGATGGAGCTGGGATATTTATATTACAGCTACTGATAATAATGAGTATATAGGCAGAGCAAGCGCTCCAGGTAAAGGAATAGAAGTTCCTTGGACTAAATTAATGACAGCTGATTACTTACAAGAAATGATGGAAAAATGTGAAGAGCATATGGATGCCTCATAATAAAAATAACGACTCGATATTTCGAGTGGTTATTTTTTTGTGAAAACGAGAAGGGAGTGATGGAGGAGAGCATAAAAAGGAGCGAGCTATAGGTCGGGAAAGCTCAGGATTAGAGAAATAGTCAGAAGAGGAAGCCGTCTATTCACTCGAATCAGGAGCAATAGTACGGACAAAAGGGAGAACTTTATTGGAAGGAAAAGCAACTGAATTAGTGAAAACGGTCGAAAGGGGAAGCTCTATTCACCGGAAAAGGGAGACGTATCAAAAAAATGGTCAAAAGGGAGCTGCCTATTTACCTGAAAAGAGCTCTCACCAAAGAAAACGGTCGAATAGGGAAAGTCTATTCACCCAAAAAGTGTGCGAATCCAATAGAAGGGTTAAAAGAGAGAAAAAATAATCACTCAAAAAGTGACCGCAACAGGGAAAAGGGTCGAAAAGGAAAGAACTGATTAACTGCAGTAGAAGTAAAAGAGCTGGAAGCCTCAAAGAGGGAAGGATTCTATTTGAAGGAAAAAGGTTGAGTGTAAGCAAAAGTGTTAAAAGGAAGGGTGCTATCCACCCGAAAAGTGATATCAGCCGGGAAATCTGTCGAAAAGAAGAGTCAAGTCTATATTTATGTGTAAAAGAATTCACAATGAGTTGCTGACTTTGTTAGGCTGTTTTTAAGTCGAACCTGTATTGGGCGTAGTCATACAAA
>NZ_LTAO01000016.1:789-42752 GCF_001590785.1 Alkalihalobacillus trypoxylicola | reverse complement strand
TATCCAAACGAAACTAAATAACCAGTCGCCAATAGATTATCGACAACTGATTATTTAAAAAGGTGTTTTACCCTGTCTCAAAAACGGGGGTCACTCCCAACTCTCTCCTACTCAGCTTCTTTTTTAATGAATACTTTTTGCTAAATTAGCCATTTCTATCGCTGTTGTTGCAGCATCCCAGCCTTTATTTCCAGCCTTCGTTCCTGCTCTTTCAACTGCTTGTTCAATCGTATCAGTTGTTAATACCCCAAATATAACCGGTTTACCTGAACTTAAAGATAACTGTGAAACGCCTTTTGCTACTTCATTACATACGTAATCGAAATGCGGAGTTGCGCCTCTTATAACCGTCCCTAACGTAATGACAACATCATAATTATTAGTGTTTAATAGCTGATTAGCAGCAAAAGGGATCTCGAATGCACCGGGAACCCACGCTACATCAATATCCTCTTCCTTTATTCCATGACGTACTAAAGCATCCTTTGCTCCACCTAATAATTTGCTTGTAATAAATTCGTTAAATCTCGCAACAACAATCCCCACTTTTAAATCACTTGCTACTAAATGTCCTTCGAATACTTGTCCCATGTTCATCCTCCTAATGGATATTTATTGATTAAATTTTAAAAAGTGCCCAAGCTTTTCCGTTTTAGTTCGTAAATATTTTTCATTGTCTTTATTATGAGGCAATTGAATGGGCACTCTTTCCGTAACCGTTAATCCATAACCACTTAATCCCGTAATTTTTCTTGGGTTATTCGTTAAAAGCCTCATTTGCTTCACGCCCAGATCACGCAAAATTTGCGCTCCAATACCGTATTCTCTTAAATCAGCTGGGAAGCCTAGTTTTTCATTAGCTTCAACTGTATCATAGCCTTCCTCCTGAAGTTTATAGGCTTTTAATTTATTCATTAGCCCTATTCCTCTTCCTTCTTGTCTCATATATAACAATATACCATTGCCTTCTTCTTCAATTTGAGTTAAGGCTGCATGAAGCTGAGGTCCACAATCGCAACGGTGAGAACCAAATACATCACCCGTTAAACACTCAGAGTGCACGCGAACTAAAGTAGGAGTATCTGGGCTAATAACACCTTTTACAAGTGCTACACTTTCTGTTTGGTCAATTTTATTGGTGTAACCTACCGCTCTAAATTGCCCAAGTGCTGTAGGAAGTTGAATTTCAACTTCTTTTTTAACCAGTGTTTCCTTTTGATGACGATATCGGATTAAATCCTTTATCGTAATCATTTTTAATTGGAATTTATTCGCAAGTTCTCTCAGCTGTTGAACTCTTGCCATTGAGCCATCCTCATTCATTACCTCACAAATGACACCGGCTGGCTTTGAACCAGCTAATCTCGCTAAATCTATCGCAGCTTCTGTGTGACCTGCTCTTTGAAGAACTCCACCTTTCTTCCCTATTAACGGAAAAATATGACCAGGCTTTTTAAATTGATGCTTATGGACCTTTTCATTTACTAAGGCGAGTACCGTTTCTGAGCGTTCAAATGCGGAAATACCTGTTGTGGTTGTTTCAAAGTCAACACTCACTGTAAAAGCCGTGCCATGAGGATCGGTATTGACATCCACCATTGGAACTAATTGTAATTCAGAGGCTCTTTCTTCCGTAATGGGTGTGCAAATTAACCCACGTCCATATGTAGCCATAAAATTAATCACTTCTGCGGTTGCAAATTCGGCAAGCGCGATGAAGTCTCCTTCATTTTCACGATCTTCATCATCACATACAATAACCACTTCTCCCTTTTGTAAGGATTGAATCGCTTCTTCTATTGTATGAAAACTTTCTTTTTCCATTTCAAGACACCCCTTTTAACTAAAGCCGTTTTCTTCTAAAAATGTTTGATTTAATTTTGATGTTGAAGGTGTTTCTTCTTGTTTGATACCAAGCATTCTCTCTACATACTTGCCTATAATATCGCACTCGATATTTACAATATCTCCAATTTGTTTGCTACCAAGGATCGTCTCTTGCAGGGTGTGTGGAATAATTGAAATCGTAAAAATATGATCTGTTACATCAAAGACTGTCAAACTAATTCCATCAACCGCAACAGAACCTTTTGGAATGATATAACGAGAGAGCCTATCCTTTACAGAAATTTGAAAATAGACAGCATTATGCTCTCGTTTTTTACTCAGGATTGTACCGACCCCATCAACATGTCCCGACACAATATGACCACCAAAGCGAGAATTGGCACTCATCGCTCTTTCTAAATTAACTTCATCACCTTTTTTAAGGCCTTCTAAACTAGTTGAATAAATCGTTTCTGGCATAATATCTACACTAAAATGATGATGATTGAAGGAGACAACGGTTAAGCAAACACCATTAATACTTATACTATCTCCTAAGTGGACATCAACAATCACTTTACTTGCCTTAATGGTCATAACCATCGCATTGCCGTTTCTTTGAAGAGCTTCTATTTTTCCCTTTTCTTCAATAATTCCAGTAAACACATTTATCCCTCCAAAACCTCTGAAACCAATTTAATATCTGGCCCTAGCTTCTCTACCGTTTTTATTTGAAGTAGCACGGTATTAGACAAACTTTCAATTCCAGCCCCTCCACTAAAGGTTGGCGCATTTGCACCGCCGAATAGTTTTGGGGAAATATAGGAAACCACCTGCTGAACTAAATGATGCTTAATAAATTCACCATGAACCTCAGCACCACCTTCAACGAGTATTGAAGTAACTCCTTTTTCAGCTAATGCTTTTAACACTGTTTTTAAATCCGTTCCTATATTGAATACTTCAACACCTCTCATTTCAAATTTCTGAATGTCAGATTCCTTGACTGCCTTATTTGTAAAAATCCATGTTTGACTCTGCTTATCATTGATTAATTTAGAACTTAGGGGCGTTCGAAGATTCCGATCTAAAATAATCCGTATAGGGTTGATACCTCCACCCTTCAACCTTGTCGTTAAAGAAGGATTATCAGCTAAAACCGTTCCAATTCCTACTAAAATACTATCATGAGAATGGCGATAGTAATGAGCGTCCTCTCTAGCTTCTTCTCCAGTAATCCACTGACTTTCTCCTGTAACAGTAGCTAGCTTTCCATCTAGTGTCGTTGCTGCTTTTAATGTCACAAATGGCATGCCGGTTAAAATATAATGGAAGAAAACGGCATTAAGTTCAATCGCTTCTTTTTCAGCTATTCCTACATCAACGGTTAGCCCTGCCAACTTTAATTTTTCGATACCCTTTCCTGAAACTTTTGGATTTGGATCCAAGGTAGCTACTACCACTCTTTTTATTCCACTTTTAATGATTAAGTCAGCACATGGTGGTGTTTTCCCGAAATGACTACAAGGTTCTAGGGTTACATAAATCGTAGAATTTTTCGCCTGATCGCCTGCCATTTTAAGGGCGATCACCTCTGCATGGCCCTCTCCTTGTTTCAAATGAGCTCCCATTCCGACAATTCTACCATTATTAACTACTACTGCACCGACCATAGGATTCGGAGTAGTTTGACCTTCTGTTTGTTTTGCTAATTGAAGTGCTAACTGCATAAACTCATGGTCTCTCACTACAATCACCTCTCACATGTCTAATTCCACAAATCCCTATATAATTGAACCCACTTTCAACATTTCTATCTTATAATGAAAACCGAACGATTAGGTTTTTGATTTTCACTTTAGGTAGATGCTTTCCCAAGGGCTTGTCTTTAGCTAACTCAGACTACGCAGAGCTCCGTCAGAGTGGATCTTCAGACTGCGCTGATCCTTTGGGAGTCACTACCTACCGTTACAATCAACAAGTTAATTAACAAACCATTCATTTAATTTTTTAATTTACTTTAAACCCTTTTCATCATTCATACCTATAATGAAAACCACTCGATTAGATTCTTGATTTTCACTTTAGGTAGATGCTTTCCCAAGGGCTTGTCTTCAGCTAACTCTGACTACGCAGAGCTTCGCCAGAGTGGATCTTCACACTGCGCTGATCCTTTGGGAGTCACTACCTACCGTTACAATCAAAGAGTGAATTAGAAAACATTCAGTACATTTTTATAATGAATGGTCGGTTCCATTCACTTATAGAGCAATGATGAAATTCACTCAATTACTAAAATTTATGAAATAAAAAAATACCTTGAAGAAATATTTCCTCAAGGCAGTGGGTTTTTAGATTAATTAAGCAATTCAAATAAACTTGAGGATTTCAAAAATTTGATCATCCAAAAGTCATTTTGTAGGCACTTCAAATAAAACAATTCTTTTTTATTACTAAAAATAGAAATGCCTAGCTCTACTCTTTCTCCCATCCAGACTTTAACTGTCGGTTCTAGACTCACACTAGATCAACCAATTTAAATAAATTGGGTCACGGACTTATAGATCGCTCTATTTACCGTCGGTCGGGAATTTCACCCTGCCCCGAAAGAAATGATTTAGTTGTTTAAAAAAGTTTATCATTCGAATTCATAAAAAGCAAGCTATAAGAACGACTATGGTATAATGATGTTCGAATATTCAAAAATAAGTATAGAGTAGGTGTTAAGTTTGAATACAAATTGGAATTCTACCTTATATGACGAGCATCATCATTTCGTTTCTGACTATGGTCAGAGTTTAGTGACCTTATTGCAAAGCCAAAAAGGAGAACATATTCTAGATTTGGGCTGTGGTACTGGTGACTTAACTCAAAAAATAGCTGAAACAGGTGCAATTGTAAAAGGAGTAGACCATTCCCCCTCGATGATCCAAAAAGCGGCTTCTAAGTATCCAAACCTTACTTTTGAAGTGGGACATGCCTGTCAGTTAGAGGACGTCTCTACATATGATGCTATTTTTTCAAATGCGGTTTTTCATTGGATTCAAGAACAAGATTCACTAACAAGTTCTATTGCAAAAGCAATGAAAACAAATGGAAGGTTAGTCGTTGAATTTGGAGGAAAGGGAAATGTCGAAAAATTAAGAGAAGCTTTAAGTGAAGCTTTAGAACACTTTGAACTTTTGGAACAAAAAAATAAGCTTCCAGATTGGTATTTTCCGAGTGTGTCAGAATATACAACAGTACTAGAAGCACACCAATTAACCGTTACTTTTGCAAAACTATACCATAGAGTGACTCCACTTATTGGTGAAGATGGCTTACGCAATTGGTACAAAATGTTTACTCCTGCTGTATTTGATTCGCTCGATTTAGAGCAGCAAGAGTTCGTTTTTTCGTATATAGAAAAGAAATTAAAAAACTCTTTATATGATACGGTTCAAAATGTTTGGAACATCGATTATGTAAGATTACTTGTTATTGCTTTTAAATAATATCCTTACGTTGTAGGTACAAAAGCTTCTTTATTAGGAGAAAAAGTCACCTATTATTCATGAATCCAATCGTCCGCCCATTTCGATAATTCAAGTAAAGCCGGCTCTAATGCCTTTCCTTTCTCAGTAAGACCATACTCGATTCTTACAGGTGTCGTTGGATAAACCGTTCTCCTTGCGATGCCTTTTTCTTCTAGTTCTTTTAATCTCTCAGATAGCATTCTTGCATTCAATGACGGAATAGTCGTATGTAATTCACTAAATCTTTTTGATTCTTTTAATAAAGCATGAATAATGAGTCCAGTCCATTTTTTCCCAATCAATTCAAATACAGGATCTAAATTCATACATTGGTCATGATTAACCATTACCTTTCCACCCCCACAGAACTATACTACCATAAATAATTCATATAGTACGGTATTAAGGTCTTGTTTATCATTAAAAATTACATTTATTTTACTTTTTTTAAGTAAATAGTACCTAATTGAATCCATTTCATCATACATATCTTATAATGAAAACCGAACGATTTGGTTTTTGATTTTCACTTTAGGTAGATGCTTTCCCAAGGGCTTGTCTTCAGCTAACTATGACTACGCAGAGCTTCGTCATAGTGGATCTTCAGACTGCGCTCATCCTTTGGGAGTCACTACCTACCGTTTCAATCAAGAAGTAAATTAAAAACGTTTAAAACATATTTTATAAGAAACGTTCGGTTTTATCCGTTTATAAATCAATGATGAAATTCACTCAATTACTTTTATTTTAAAAATTCTACTCGTTTCTGATAATTAAATGTAACTTAAAATATCTGTATTAAAAAATATAATATAGGTAAGACGATTATTAATAATGCTGTATTTACAATCCAATTCGCATTCGCTAAATCCACATCCAATTTATACAACTGAGGCGGTACTAAAGAAGAAACAGCCGGTGGCATACATGAGAGTATTAATATTACCTTTACTAACAGACCATTATAAATTTCTCCCATTCCTACTAATAAAGCTAGTGAAACGATCGTAATAGGCACAACAACAAACTTTACTGCAGAGAGTGACAGACTTTCTTTTAAATACCTTCGAACGGCTGTTAGCCTCATGGAAAAACCTAATGGAATAACTAACAAAAAAGATGATAAAGGAACTAACCATTGATTTAATGGTTCAAAGAAATCCGGTCTACTAAAATCTGATATATTCAGTCCTCCACCTATTAAAATGGCTAGAAATGTAATCATGATAAAAGGGTCAAAAATAAATCTTTTCCAAGCTTTTTGCCCTGACATGTCCCTTTTATTACCTTTTTCTCCAAATGCCTTGGCAATCGGAAAGCAAACACTATAATAAAAAAGCTCTTCAAATAAGCGAAACATGGCTGCATAAGCAATACCCGCTTCACCTAAAAATAAATAGCAGAACAAAGTACCAAAGCTACCAATATTAATAAATGCTCCACTTACAAACATTGACCCAGTTTGTGCATTTTTTAACTTGTATATTTTTGAAAGACCAAGAGCTAAAACTCCTCCAAGACTCAAGGTAAGGATACCAAGTAAAGGTAAGAGAAAAAGGCGCTGATCATTTAATTCAACGTGCCAAAAGGCCCCCATTAAAATAATTGGATTAATCCCTAACAACACAAAGCTAAGAAGACCTTTTAAGACACGATCTAACGGGATTTTATTTGAAATAATTTGGTGCTCAAACAAATATCGAATCCATTTACCTAATCCTAAACCTAGTACGATGATTCCAATTGCCAAAATAAAAGTCCATATCATAACGATTGCCTCATTTTATAGTGATTTCCTTTATTTTACCACGACTTTTACTTTCGTTATTTTCCTTTTTAAAGATAATGGTACATCACTTCAACTTGACTTGTAATAATAAGCTTTCCAGGTTGTATAGAAGTTGCAGAACTGTTTTCAAAGAGCATCGTTCTTTGAAAAAACGGTTGACTCCCTTCTTTTATCTCTTTTACATAGATAGGAGGTACATCCAACTCAACATCTAGCGTATTCACTATTACCTGTGCTTTTCTTTTGGCATCATTTAACGCTTTTACTAATGCCTGTTCTTCGATTTCTGAGACATCTTCTAATGTAAATTCAATTGACAAAACCTGATTGGCACCACTTCGAACAGCCGCATCGATAATCTCTCCAGTTTCATCTAAATCTCTGATATTAACATCAAGTAAATGGGTAATCTGATAATGCTTAAACTGCTGATTTCCGTCGATAAAATCATAGACAGGAATAATCTGATATTCACTTGTTCGGATATCTTCATCCTTTATTTGGAAGCTCTTAAGGGCATTCATGACATTTAACAGTAAATTCGCATTTTCAGCTTGTATGGCTTCTACAGAATCCCCTACATTTTGAACCCCTAAAATGATTTTTGCTAAATTAGGTGTTGCAGAAACTCTCCCCATTCCAAAGACGGTTAATTCATTCATCATTTTTACCTCCTTCTTTTTCAATCGATTTTATTCTACTAATCAACTAATCAGAACTAAAAGTCCAGTACCCTAAATAAAAAAAGATGGCAAGAATAATCTGCCATCTTTAAAACTTTACTAGCTTTACTTTTAACCAAATTGAGCATAATGTAGTCGAGAATAAATCCCTTCTGATTCCAGAAGTTCATGATGACTTCCTTCTTCAGCAATACCTTCTTTTGTCACAACCATAATTCGGTCCGCATTTTTAATCGTGGCAAGTCGATGCGCAATAACTAGGGTCGTTCTCCCTTTAGAAAGCTCCATTAATGACTTTTGGATAGCCACTTCTGTCTCAGTATCCAAAGCAGAAGTCGCTTCATCCAATATTAAAATCGGAGGGTTTTTGAGGAACATCCTAGCGATAGCTAGCCTTTGTTTTTGCCCTCCTGATAATTTAACTCCTCTTTCTCCAATAACTGTTTCTAGCCCATTTGGCTGTGATTTTAAGAAATCAGTAAGCTGAGCCTTTTCAGCTGCGGACATAATCTCTTCATCACTAGCGTCTAATTTACCATAAGCTATATTTTCACGAATGGTTCCTGAGAATAAAAAGACATCTTGTTGAACGATTCCGATTTGAGAACGTAAGGAATTCAGCTTAACATCTTGAATATTATGGCCATCTATCATAATTTCTCCAGCCTCTACTTCATAAAAGCGAGGCAATAAGCTACATAATGTTGTTTTGCCAGCCCCTGAAGGACCAACAAAAGCAACCGTTTCACCTGGTTGAATCGTTAAGCTAATTTCATTTAATATTTTGTCTTGTTTTTCATAACCAAAACTTACACCTTTGTAATCAATTTTACCTGTTACGTTTATTTCATAAGCATTTGGAGAGTCGGCAATATCCGGCTCCGTATCTAAAATTTCTGTATAACGTTTAAATCCAGCTATTCCTTTAGGATAGCTTTCTATAACCGCATTTATTTTTTGGATCGGACCTAAAAGAATATTAGATAAGAGAATAAATGCAACAAATTCACCTGCAGTTAATTGATTATTAATAACAAAAAACGTACCAAATAATAAAGTAAATAACGTCACAATTCTCATTAGCATATAATTGGACATAATATTTTGGGCCATTATTTTATAGGATTGCAATTTCGTTTGACGATAGGCTTCATTATTAGTTGAAAACTGCTTTTGCTCGTGTTTTTCATTAGCAAATGCTTGTACAACTCGAATTCCCCCTATACTGTCTTCTACTCTTGAATTGATTTCCGCTACATCTCCGAACATTTTTCTAAAGGTCACGGTCATTTTTTTATTAAAATGAATAGCAAAAATCATTAATAAAGGAATGACAATAAAAGAGATGATTGCTAATTTCCAATTGATTCCCAACATCAATAAAAAGGCACCTAACAAGGTCATAATCGCAACAAAAACATCCTCTGGACCATGATGGGCCACTTCGCCAATTTCTTCTAAGTCCTTGGTTAATCTTGAGATTGAGTGACCTGTTTTATTATTATCGTAATAGCCAAAAGACAGCTTTTGCATATGATTAAATAGCTTCTGCCTCATATCTGTTTCAATATTAATTCCTAGCTTATGTCCCCAATATGTTACAACGAAATGCAGAAAAGTATTTAGTACATAAATTAAAAGTAATCCTAGACAAGCCCAAACAATAATCGACCAATTCCCTTGAGGTAATAATTGATCAATTACGCGATTGACAGCTAAAGGAAAGGCTAATTCTAATAACCCTACTAAAATTGCGCATGAAAAATCTAGTATAAACAACCATTTATATGGTTTATAGTAGGAAAAAAATCTTTTCAAAATGACACACCCTTAATATTTCTTTTTTCTCTTCAAAGCCTTACTATGTTTTCTGAATTTCACTCTCCGATTCATTAAAGAATTTGTTTCATTGAATTTTCGTTAGTATAACGAAATATAAAGAAATGAGATTGCACCCGATGATAATCATTATCAGTATAATGATCTTTATTCGTTTAATCAATAGGTTTTAAAAAAAAGGTCGAAAATTCGGAAAGAAAAACTCCTACTCGTTAAAAGCAACATTATTTCTCATTATTAAAACCATTCATAATATCGGTTTATCTTTTAAAAAAATGGGCTTGCAAGTATTAATGTATTAGTGTACTATTCAATTAATACAATTTTACTTTAGGAGGAATTTTTTATGAATGCATGGTTACATCTTGTCAAAAAGGAATTTCGATTAGGTTTTCCCTTTTTACTAACCATATCGATTATTTCGATTATCTGCACGATTTCGGCCGTTTATTTAGGCTTCAAACTGGAAAACACTCTATCTCTACCCACACTTGTGATTTTGATCTTTTTAATGGTATGTCATATTTTTTTCTTAGTATTTTACGTATTAAATAGCTTACAAAGAGAAAATTCGACCTTACATTTATGGCTGCACAGTCCTTTTCCAAGCTACGTATTGCTATTAGCAAAAATAACTTCTGGTCTTTTATCTTTATTGATTTCAATAAGCATTCCAGCTGCCCTAAGCATCGTCATCCTAACAACAAACCTATCTCCTATTTCATTAGATAGCTTTATTGCAAAAGAGTCTATATGGCAAGTTATTTGGCTTACTCTAGGTGCTGTCTTACTGGTTATGATTATGATTACTGTCTTTATTATGTTTTGTTGGATTATTTATCGCTATTTAAAGCAATTTCTTCCGTCCTTTTTCAGTTTGTTGATTATGATAGTAGGAATCTTTTTATTGTTAAATTTATATAGTCTGTTCACTGATACCGCCTTTTTTGATTGGTTAACTGGATGGGGAGAGATTACTTTGGCTCCTATCATGGTCGGGATGGAATTTGATTTCACTCAAGTTGGTTCAGATATCGATATTAGAACCGTTCAACCTTCGTTATTTTTAGGTGATTTCTTATTTGATTTACTCCTAATATTTTGTTTATTTTTTATAACGAGTTGGATTCTCGATAAAAAAATTGAGGTGTAATAGTATGACTGAATCGTTTCAATCTAATAAACCTATTTACATTCAATTAGCCGATAGAATCAAAAAACAAATTATTCGGAAGGAATTATTACCTGGAGAAAAGCTTCCTTCTGTAAGAGAATTTGGAGTGAAAATGGGCGTAAATCCAAATACAGTACAAAGAACTTATCGCGAATTAGAAGGAGAGAACATTGTGGAATCGAAAAGAGGTCAAGGCACGTTTATTTCGGAAGATGAAACGATATTGTCAGCAATGAGAGAGCAACAAAAGCATTCTGAGATTTCTCTTTTTGTGCAAAACATGTTCGAAATGGGCTACAACGAAAAAGAAGTATTAGAAGGGTTAAACAAGTTTTTAAATCGTCTAGATGGAGGGACCAAAAATTGATTACTCTAACAAAAGTTGAAAAAAAATATTTTAATAAAATTGCTTTAGCTGATGTTAATTTGACCTTAACAAAAGGAAAAATTATCGGTCTCGTAGGAGAAAATGGAAGCGGAAAATCTACCACATTAAAGTTAATCGCCGGACTTGCCTACCCTACTAAAGGTCATATTGAAGTATTGGGTCAAAAGGTCACAAGACAAATCGCTTCTTCTGTTAGTTATTTGTCAGAATTAGATACGTACTACTCTTTTTATACAATTGAACAAACCATTGCTTTTTACGCTTCTCAATTTCAAGACTTTAATACGGAAAAAGCCTTTCAAATGTGCGAATTCTTAAATATTGACAAAAGTAAAAAATGGAAGCATCTTTCTAAAGGAAATCGTGGACGCGTTAAAATCGTATTATCTTTAGCTAGAGAGGTTCCTATTATCCTCATGGATGAGCCTTTGTCTGGTCTTGATCCCCTTGTAAGAGATTCAATTGTGAAAAGCCTTTTAACCTTTGTTGACCTAGAAAAGCAGCTTGTCATCATTACATCACATGAGATTCTAGAATTAGAGTCTATTTTAGATGAAGTCATAGCGATAAAAAATGGAGCGATCATTGGCCATGAACAGGTAGAAGATTTAAGAGAAATTCATCAAAAGAATATTGTTGAATGGATGAAAGACTTATATAACTCTTAGGATTACAAAAAAAGGAGTGATTAGAGAATGAATGTTAATAAAATGTTTTCCGTTGTCCTCAGTTTCACTTTCATTGCTTGCTTAGTCGCTTGTCAGCAAACAGAATCGAAAGAACAAGAACGACCCGAGAACGAACAAAAAATTGAAGTCCTTTCAAATGAAGGAGTTGTAGAAAATACGATTACTTCAGATAAAAAAATAGAAGAATTTATTGATGCTTTTCAAATGGACGATTGGAGCTTAAGCGAGCAACCGCAACTGTCAGAAAGATTTAAGGAATTCAAACTGTATACACCGAACACGAAAACATTATTAAATGTTGGTAGCAGCCAGGAAAACCTGTCAAATGCATCTATTATTATTTACGAAAATAGTTCTATCATCACTTTTGTTTCCACCTTTATTGAATTGGATTTTGAAATACCATCTAACGCCATAGATGCTGTGTTAGACATGTTGAAAGAATAAAAATCCTGAAAAAAAAAGCTCTGGATTATTTTCTTTCCAGAGCTTGATTTATAAAATTATTCTTCCCAAACCTTTACTTCTTGCATCACATCACCTTGATGAATGCGGTAAATAGAGTCTAACCCTTCTACGACTTGACCAAAGACCGTATGAACGCCATCTAAATGAGGCTGTGGCTCATGAACAATAAAAAATTGGCTGCCACCTGTATCTTTACCTGCATGCGCCATTGATAATGCACCTGCTACATGCTTATGTGGATTTCCTTCTGTTTCACATTTAATTGTATATCCTGGGCCACCTGTTCCATTACCAGTAGGACAACCACCTTGTGCTACAAAACCAGGAATAACACGATGAAACGTAAGTCCATTGTAATATCCTTTATTTGCTAAATCCTCAAAGTTTTTAACAGTATTCGGTGCAGCCTCATCGTAAAAATCAATGACGATTTTTTCACCATTTTCAAATTGAATGCTTCCTTTTTTCATATATGTATGCCTCCATCTTTTTAGATTCACTTTATTGTACATGATTTTTAGTGCAAAGGGAAATGATGCGAATATGATGTTAGGAGATTAAATTCTCTTAGTTACTCTTTACGACACAAAAAAATCTGAAACCATCTATCATTTCAGATTTTTTACGTATATTATTTTACAGCTAAAGCTAAAGGACGGTCGAGCTTTACTAAATCTGCATAGGATTCTCGTTCAATCACTAAGTACGCTTCTCCGTCTTCCACAAAAACAACGGCAGGGCGAGGAATTCGATTATAATTATTAGCCATTGAATATCCATAAGCACCGGTACAAAAAACAGCTAAGATATCTTCATGATTAGCTTTTGGTAAAGGTAAATCCCAAATTAACATATCTCCGCTTTCACAGCATTTCCCTGCGATCGAGTATACATTTTCTGTTTTTTCGTTTGCACGATTAGCTAGCACAGCTTCGTATTTAGCTTGATACAATGCCGGGCGCATATTGTCACTCATCCCACCATCCACTGATAAATAATGACGTACTGATGGAATATCCTTTGCTGAACCAATCGAATAAAGTGTTGTTCCCGCATCTCCAACTAAGGATCGACCTGGCTCAATCCATATTTCCGGAACCGCCATATTATGCTCTAAAGATTTTTCTTTAACGACTTCTACCATCGATTTAATATAATGACCAGCAGGTAATGGAGCATCCTCTTCTGTATAACGTATTCCAAATCCTCCGCCTAGATTTAAAACTTTTGGAATAAACTGTAGGTTATTTCTCCATGTATTTATATATTGATATATTTTTTCTACAGCCATCACAAAGCCTGTCGTTTCAAAAATTTGTGAGCCAATATGACTATGAATACCTAACAAACTAAGCTCATCCGATTTAAGTGACTGTTCAATCGCTTGTTCTACTTGACCACTTTCTAAATCAAAGCCAAATTTAGAATCCTCTTGGCCAGTAGAGATGTAATCATGCGTATGCGCTTCAACACCTGGTGTAATTCTTAATAATATATTAATCGTTTTTTGTTGTTCACGACAGATTTGTTGTAATAAATCGAGCTCGTAAAAATTATCAACAACAATACAGCCTATTTCAGCAGTAACGGCCATTTCTAACTCTTCACGACTCTTGTTATTACCATGAAAATGAACTTTTTCCATTGGAACATTGGCTTGTATGGCCGTATAAAGCTCGCCGCCCGAAACGACATCCAAGCTTAATCCTAGCTCATTAGTTAATTGAAACATCGCTAGACAGCTAAATGCTTTACTAGCATAAGCAACTTGGAAGGAAACTCCTTCTTCTTGAAAAGCTGTTTGGAATTCATACGCTCTTTTTTTGATTAATGCCATGTCATAAACAAATAAAGGAGTACCGTAATCGCGCGCTAATGTAACGGTGTCTACTCCACCAATTTCCAAATGACCTAGTTCATTTATTTGACTACTTCCGTGTAAATACATCTTTTCTCTCCCCTTTAACGACCTACCATTTTCTATGGAGAACTTATAAACAAAAAACAGCCAGTGTCGTTACACTAACTGCTTTTACAGGCGTAACCTCATTTTTGAATAGCTCTCCACTGAATTTTATCAGTGACAGTCCGTTATTTATTCAATAACGACCCAGAAATAGGAGCAGTGGTACACTCATATCCTTCGGCAAGTTGACCTTTCTGCAAAATTCATGGCTACCCACTAGCTCCTTTTGCATACTTTTTCTTCCTGCACCTCTACCCCATTTTTGATGAGGTTCATAAATTGTTGTTACTAACTTTATCATATTCCTTCCTTGCTTTCAACAGAATCCTTTCTATTAAAACCTTATTCTTTTTTTAAATCCTGCTTAATTGGATCTTGTGGATTGACAATACTTGGTCGCCATTTCATTGATGGAACCGTTGCTCGAATAATGATTTGCCAAAGTGCTGGTGGATCGAAAGGAATAAATGGCCATAAGTATGGTTTATTAAAAGGCTTGGTTGCCGTTAAAAATAAGATTAAAATCAAAGTCCCTATTACAAAGCCGGGAACTTTGAAAAATCCAATAGCCAAAATTAACGTAATCCTCGCGATCCTTAATGCAATACCTAATTCATGACTTGGAGTAGCAAACATTCCAATCGCACCTAATGACACATATAATATTACTTCTGTCGTAAAATAGCCTACCTCAATCGCCATATCACCAATGAGTAATGCAGCGACTAAACCTAAAGCAGTTGCTAAAGGAGATGGTGTATGTATGGCTGCCATCCTCAAAAGTTCAATACCGAATTCGGCAAACAATATTTGCAACAATATCGGTATATTATTCGTTTCCTCTGGGCCTATAAATTCTAGAGCTGGGGGCAGAAGGTTCGGTTGTATAACTAAAAGTAACCAAAAAGGAATAATAAAAAGGGACGTTAAAATTCCAAACGTCCGAACCCATCTTAAAAAGGTTCCAACTGCTGGCGCCTGTCGATATTCTTCAGCATGTTGGATGTGATGAAAAAAGGTTGTCGGTGTAATAATGACACTAGGAGAAGTATCAACCATAATTACGACATGTCCTTCTAGCAAATGAGTGGCCGCTACATCTGGTCTTTCCGTATATCGAACTAATGGAAACGGATTGACTCCTTGCTTCACAATATATTCTTCGATGACTTTATCTGACATCGTTAATCCATCTATTTCTATTGCTTCAAGTTCCTTTCTGATTATATGTACCAAATCTGGATCGGCCACACCTTCAATATAGGAAATACATATATCTGTTTTAGAGCGAATGCCTACCTGAAGGATTTCATGTATGAGCCGTTCATCACGAATTCTTCTTCTCGTTAAAGCGGTGTTTATGATGATATTTTCTGTATAACCGTCCCTTGCTCCGCGAACAACTCGTTCAGTATCAGGCTCTTCTGGCCCTCTAGATGGATACTGTCTCACATCGACAACAAAAGCCTCATTATAACCCTCTACAATAATAAAGATAAGCCCAGATAACATATGGGTAATAGCTTGATTAACTGATTTTGTTTCCTCAACTTGAACATGAGTTAAATGATTTTTAATCGCCTTAAAAGGGTCGGATGTTTTTCGATTTCGAGACTCGAGGTTCATGAGTTCTTTTAAAATTTCGATTATATATAAATTATCGGTTAAGCCTGTCACATAATAGATACAAACCTTCCGCTCTAAAATTTTCAACTCTCTAACACCTACATCAAAAGAACGATCGAGCTTTAAACGTTCCTTTAAATAAGCTTGGTTTTCATCAATGTTTCGAACAAAATATTTCTCCTCTAATTTATGAGTCAAATTTTCCACTCCTTTCTAAAATGAGTTGAATGGCTTCTCTTGTAATGAGTGCTCCTTTATCTGGTGAATCATAACCACCCATTTTACCGATATCTCCAATCCCAACAACAATAGGAAGGTTCCATTCATCCAGAATATAGACAGAATCTCCATTTATTCTCCCAATTTGCAAATCTGGAAAACCATCCTTATCAACTCCATATTCCGTTAATTCACCATATCGGTCGATACTAACATCCACCTTCGCCCATTCCTTTGAATGTGTTGAGGAAGCAACTGCAATGGCTCCTATCACTTCAATGTTAGGATGATCATGAACTAACCTCATGGCATGCTCCCCTGGTCCTTCATAGCGCCAGCCACTATCATCAAACATAACGAGGACAGGATTACAGGGAGCTAAAAGAATCAGCTCTATGATTTCACTTCCGGTTAAAGTAGTCGGATTTCCGGCTGATTCGGTTATACAGGTGGCACCTAAATACTTGGCGGATAATTCAATCGCTTTTTTTGCCGATTCATCACCGTCAGTTACGAGAATCACTTGCTTCATCTACATTCACCCCCTGGGCTTAAAAAATAAGGCAGCTAAAAAACTAAAAAGGATTGCTGAAGAGAGGCCTCCAGAGGTCACTTCAAATATTCCCATTCCAATTCCAACAAACCCCTCTCTACCTCCTTCAAGCATGGCACCGTGAACAAATGAGTGACCTAAGCTTGTAATCGGAACAACTGCTCCCGCTCCCGCAAAGTCTATTAAACGATCGTATAAATGAAAACCATCCAATAAAGCCCCAAGGGTGACGAGAGAACATAATGTATGGATAGGAGATAGTTTTCCTATATCAAGCAAAGCTTGTCCGAATAAACAAATACAACCTCCTACAATAAAAGCTACTATATATTCCATCAATTATTCCTCCGCTTGAAACGACACGACATGCGCAATACTTGGTATAGACTCTTTTTGATAAATCATAAAAGGATTTAATAATGCCCCCGTTGCCACCACCAATAACTTTTTTATGTGACCATTTTTCATTTCATTGAAAAGGTGGCCAAAGGTAACAACTGCGCAACAAGCAGCACCACTTCCACCTGAAAAAAGCTCTTTAGATGGGTTAAAAATCATCACACCACAATCATCATATCTTTCTGGTAAAATAACTCCTTCTTCTTCTAATAGTTTGCGCAAAATCCCGCTTCCTACACATGCTAAATCTCCACTAGCTATAAAATCATAATCTGAAATATTCATACCTGTTTCCTGCAAATGAGAATGAATGGTTTCAGCTGCGGCAGGTGCCATTGCTGCTCCAAATTGAAAAGGGTTTTTAATTTGATAGTCAACAACTCTACCAATGGTAGCAGCCGTAATTTTAATGTTGGATTTGTTTCTACCAACAATAGCAGCTCCTGCCCCTGTTACCGTATAGGAGGAGGTCGGTGCTCGTTGAATACCAAATTCATTAGGATATCGAAATTGCCTCTCTGCCGTTGAATGATGGCTACTTGTCGCACATAAAACAGAATCAGCATACCCCCCATCTACTAATACTGAGCCCATCGCAATCATCTCCATGGAAGTTGCACAAGCTGAAAACATTCCTAAATAAGGGATACGTAACTCTCTAGCTACATAATTTGAAGTTACCATTTGATTTAATAAATCCCCCGCAAGGAAAAAATCGATCTCTTCTTTCTTTCGATTAGCCTTTTCCAAGCAAATATCAATCGCTTCTGTCATTAATTTCCTTTCAGCTAATTCCCAAGTTTCCTCACCACAATAAAGATGATCAAAATATTTATCAAAACTCTCATTTAATGGTCCGGTTCCTTCAATAGGGCCAACCACCGTTCCTGTGCTAGTTATGTAAATAGGAGTTTGGAAAACCCATGTTTGCTTTCCGACTCTTTTCATGTTCCTCACTCCCCAAATTAATTAATGAATGATAAAAGCGATTAATAATCGGATAAGGCTGACTATATATGAAGCAAATACTCCAATGGCGATAACAGCACCTGTTAGCTTAAACATATGGGCTCCAACACCAAAAACAAGCCCCTCACTTCGATATTCTAAAGCAGCACTAGACATAGCATTTGTAAAACCTGTTACCGGAACTAATGAACCAGCTCCAGCAAATTGACCAAATCGATCAAATATTCCCATTCCTGTAAGCAAAGCTGTTATTAAGATAATCGTTGATAACATTAAACTAAAAGCTTCTGTTTCATTGATCAAAAAAATAGTAAGGTATAAATTACTTAAAGCTTGTCCTAATGTACAAATGATTCCACCAATAAAAAAAGCAATCAGTCCATTTTTTGTGAAAGAGCGTTTAGGCTGAAATAGTTCAATATTTTTATGGTATTGATTCACTTTATTGTTTTTTTCATCCAACGAACTAACCTCCATCTATCGACTATCAGCAATGAACAACCATTTAAATAAAACCTTTTAATTATGTAAAAGGGTTGATTCCTTTGCAACATATACAATAATTAGTATGTAACATTGATAAATTTTCATTCAAAAAAGAGCTAAGGTGAAGATCCTTCACCTTAGCTCATCGTAAAAAATTATGATTGATTCTTTTGTGTTCTTCTTCTTAAAAGAATGAAAATAAAGCTAGCTAAAAGTATAAGAATAGCGCCATTTAATAACCATTGATAATAACCTGCATTTGTTTGTGGTAAATAGTCATGGTCTTTCTTTGACTGCTCCTTTTTGCTATCTTCTACTTTCTCATCGCTTCCACTATCTCCRTCTCCGCTTCCGCTATCTCCGTCTCCGCTTCCGCTGTCTCCATCTCCGCTTCCGCTGTCTCCATCTCCGCTTCCGCTRTCTCCRTCTCCACTTCCACTATCTCCGTCTCCGCTTCCGCTATCTCCGTCTCCGCTTCCAGTATCATCATCCTCTAAATCTGGTGAAATAAAGGCTAAAAATTCTCCCCAAATTATATCTCCATTTTCGTCTCTTTCATAAGGGACAACCTCTTCTAAGCTTTTAAAGTTGCTATCATTTAACGTAATACCGTTAATATTTTGCGAATCTTGACCATTAAAGAAATAATTATTGGTAGCTTCATTTGATTCAGGATATTGATCCCTTACATCATGTTGTATTTGATAAGAAACCATATCATGTAACTTAAAATCTGTTTCTATATGTCTATAAGTAGTAAAAGCAAAATTACCTCCAGCATTGTCAAAAGCAATATTATTCTCTGCTCTTACTCCAGGATTACTATTACTTGTAAAGCCATAGGCTCCATTCCCAAATGCCATACTATTACGAATGATGTGCTCTACATGAATCCCTTCTCCTCCAAGTTTGAATCCATTTTTATCTCCAGCACCTGCCGAACCGTCTTTAAGATAACCATTATGATAGGCGATACTATCTTCAATGATGACCGCTCCAATAGCACCCGTTCCTAATTTCGTGTATAAATCCCAGCCATCGTCAATATTATTATGAGCAATACATCCTCTAAAAATATTGCCTTCTCCCGATGTTAATTTTGCTGCAAAACCATCTGCATTATTTTCGGATGGATCTCGATTAAAAAACGAATCACTATTAAGAATTAAATTATGAGATGGCCAATCTTCAAAGTTTGGAGATCCATCGGTTCGACTAATTTGTAATCCGGTATCGCCATGTTCATAAAAACGACTTCTTTCAACAATGTTATAGCTCCCTCCGACCGTAAAACCTTTTGTATTTGGAGCTGAGCGAGCGAAATCTAAGCCTTTCACATGCCAATAATTTCCGCTTAGAATGACACCTTCTGTTTGTTGATTAAAATCTATTACAGGACGAGTTCCTTCATCTGCCACTAAATATTTTAACGCTTCTTCATTTCCATCGTTATATTTTTTTATATTCAAAGGCTGGTTTCTAATATAGTCCCCTTCTGTTACGATGATTTTTTGACCCGCTTTTACGAATGAAATGGCAGTATCTAAATCAAGTGGTTGCTCTCTAGTTCCTACTCCTGCTGATGTACCATCTGGAGCAACGAATATATCTGAACTTTCCTGATACATCCTCATTTCGACGGTGAAATTTTCAACGATTCGATTATAAGAGGTTAATAATTCCGTATCATCAGGTAAAAAATTAAGGCTAAAATCTGTGAAGTCATTCGCTGCAATGGTTGTAGTAATATTAAGTACTTCATTTTCTGTTAATTCAAATTCTTCATCTAAAAATTGTTCATTTTGTTTGACTGTTAATACTCCATTTACATTTGATTGAACTCTTAGGACATACTCCTCGTCAGAGGTTTGATTTAGAGATACCACTTCAATCTCAGGTGTGACTGGCTCACGAGGTGGCTCTACTTTAGGGGGATCTGTTTGAGCATCAGTAATATTCAGCTCTATGTCACTTACTTCAATGGTGGCTAACCTTGCTGTATAAAACCCTATATACATTTTCTCTTCATTTTGAGAGGTCAAAATTTCTGGCGTATATAGAATTTGCTCATTATCACCATTCAATGCTCCTACAAAGCCTGAGTTATTCTTACTCAACGTTAAACGATAATTCTCGTTTGGATGTGTATTTTCTATGCTTGGTTTCTCATTCTTTACCATCTTAGATTGAATGCCTGCACTACCCTCACCATCAGGAGAAAGAACTCCAGTTCTAGCAAATAATTGCGTACCATTTTCGTTTCTACTACCTCCACTAAAACCACCTATGGCCGCAATATTAGAGGCTAATACACTTGAATCTAATTCCGTACCTATGATATCTCTTGCCATAATTCCAAAAGACTCTTGACCGTCATGTGGAGTTTTTGCATATTCTTCCACTTTAATATTGGCCGATAATTCAAAGTTGTCATTTAGTGCATCTAATTCAACATAATAAAAGGTAATACCATCGTGATCACCTGTTACTTTACCTCCACCTTCTAAAGCCGTCAGTTTAATTACATCATCTGTTACGACTTCATGGAAATTTCGAGATGCTGATATAGACTGTCCAAAACGAATGCTTTTCCAATCGAGCTCCACTTCTTCCCTTACTGTTACATTTAACTCGACAGCAGGGAATACTTCTTGATGATCACGAATAAATATTGGATAAACTCCTGGTTTTTCAAAATCGTAGTTTGATAAATCAATGCTCCAATCATCGCTCGGGATTACTTCTCGATCTCCATTATCATATAGATAGGAAACCTCTAGATTTTCTCTTTCAAAATTTTCTCCGATTTGATAAGTGGTTTGTGGATACTTTGTAATCTCCAACCCGATTCTTTCTTTCTCTTTAACGATAATCGGAATGAATTGTTTTTCTCCTTTAAAATCAATTTCAATATTTTTTTCTCCAGCTTCACTTGTATCAAGACTAGTTACTTCATAATCCTGTGCAGTAAGCCTTACCGTTTGGCCATTTTCATAGACGGCATATAGGATCAGCCCAGATAAATCTAATTCATCACCAATAAAATACGTTTGTTTTTCTGGTAATCTTCTAACTTCAAGTTCTTTTATTTCTAAATCTTCAACCTGAACCGAGAAAGCAGTGATGATTTCGCTCTCCGCTTTTATCGTAAATGTTACCTCCCCTACGTCACTAAAACGATAATTCTGGTCAACTAGCTGTTCATCATGCCAAATCGTAAATTCTTCATTTTCTAACATTCTCTGGTCCCCATTATTGAAAGAAGCAGATACTCTTAATCCAGAAGCATCAAAACGGTCTCCTATAATATATTGTGTAATAGCAGGTAAATAGCGAATCGAGAGCTCTGTTACCTCAGGTTCATTTACCGAAACCGTAAAAGTTGCCGTTACTCCTGAATAATGGACAGTTAAAGTCTGGTCACCTATCATGTCATTAGAAAAACCGGTTACTCTATATTGGCCATTTTCCAAATCTTCAGTGCTTCCATCCTCATAAACTGCCGTTACTTTAAGTTCTGATAAATCTAGCTCCTCACCTACTAAGTAATCCCTTTTCATAGATGTTGGATCGATTAATAATTCTTGTACAGAAATCTCTGGAGGATCGCTTATTATATACTGAATATTCTGAATTTCTATCTCGGTATTTCTTGCAGCAAAAAAACCACCATAATGAAGCTCACCTGTATATTGATCCACCCACTTTACTTCATCATTCACAGACAAACGGTAAAGTGAACCTTCTTTTTCCAATGTTAATTCATATATTTCTCCTTCATTTGGAGCACTCGCTGTAAATTCATAGCCGTTTTTTTCCTGAACACCATCTTGCTTTTTAAATCCCTTTAATTGTTGATCTAATGCACCTACAGCTAAATAATCGCCCGTAAAGCTACCTTCACTTTGATTTTCCAAAATATTCTCTCTTAGCATAATCCCAAAAGAAACTTGATTATTAGCAGTCCATTGATTGACGGTTACTGTAGCACTTATTGAGAAATCTCTACTCTCAGGTAATTCTTGATAATAATAAGCAATTCCTTCAGTACTACTAGCCATCTTCCCGCGATTATTTAGTGCCTTCATGACAACAGATGAGTCATTTTCTTGGATTAAAAAATTTTCTGCTGTGATATTTGCTTGTCCTCCGACATCACCAAAAACACTCCCCTTCCAATCAGAAGAAATTGAAATCATATCTCCTTCTCCAGTTGTTGTCGTGTCATTGGCTAAAACACTTCCTGGAAATGTAGAAAAAACGATAAGAAAACAGAAAAATAAATGCAGTACTTTTTTTCTATTATTCATGTACACCCTCCCCAGTAATCATTTTATTTTTTATAACAACGTTGTCAATCACATTGTAAACGTTTTCAAAAAATAGCGTCAATAGGACTTTTTTATATATAAAAAAAGGTAAAAGAGTGGGTAGACCCCTCCTCTTTTACCCTTAACTTTCTATATTTATTGCTTTAACCACTTGATAATCTCTGCTGGTGTTGCATTTTTCCCATACAATAGAATGCCCGTTTTGAATACTTTCCCTGCCATTTTCATTGTGATCCATATAGATATAGCCAAAATAAGCAAAGAAATGATTATTTCGACCCACGGCCAATTTTCTAGTATAGATAGGCGAATTAACCATACTCCAGGAGCTGTAATAGGGACAAAACTTCCTACTTGAGCAATAATGCCTGATGGATCGGCAATGACTGGGCCAATTAAAATGAATGGTATCCAAGGAAGCATCATAACCATACCTTGAAAGTTACTTGTAGAGCTCATTTCATCCACTGTAGCACCTATTCCTACAAAAATCGAAGCAAATAGTAAGTATCCTAAAACCGCTATCAAAATAAGCACTAATAATTCAGGAACGAAAAGATACTGTAAAATAGGGAAGGTCACATACCAAACTAGGAATGGTAAAATGATTGCTATCCAGCCTATAACTTGAATAATTCCAATAAAGAAGTAACCAATAATTTTTCCTTGCATTAATTCCGTTGGACTAATCGAAGAAAGAATCATCTCAGAAACCTTCTCTTTCTTTTCCTGTGAGGCACTTGTAAAAATCATCATTCCAGAAATAACAACGGAAAAAAGAATCACAGCTGCAAAAAGACCCGGAACTAGCCTTTCTAAAAACGCCATCCCCTCATCACTTGATTCACTTGTTTCGGAAGCATCAGATGGAGATTCATGTTGAAATGTAATAGGATTAGTTGCGAGCATCGCTTCTTGTTCATCAAACCCTAAATATTCTAATTGAATACTTTTCAAAATAGGCTCAATAGCATATAAACTGATTACATCATTTTCATCTAAGTCGTTGCTTAAATAAATTTGTATTTGACCATTCATTAAAGTCTCTTCTGTTAAGCTAAAATATATCGATGATTCCATATTCTCTAAATCTGAGAGCATTACATCCTCATGGACAATTTGATGATCGACTTCCCAGTTTAAACTCTCAAGGTCATCAATACTATTTTCAATTTCTTCCCATATTTCAAGTTCATCATGGATATAAATAGTCAGTGGATTATTTTCATCAGAGCTGTCTCCAGAAAAAAGCATTGGGATCGAGAAAAATAATATAAAGAGAAGTGGAGTCGATAGTATTGAAATAATAAATGATTTATTTTTTACATTTCGTTTAATTTCCCATTTGGCTACTTTCCAACTATTTTTCATTTGGCCACTCTCCCCCTTCTATTCGGTCTGAAGCAATATCTATAAAGATTTCATGAAGTGAAATTCGATCAATCGTTAATTCCTCAATATGTAACTCAGCAGGAAGCCCTCGAATCCACTGATTAATTTTAACATCTTGGTGCAAAAATAAAACTGATTTCTCTCCAACCTGCTCTACTCTTTCAACTTCAGGAATCGTTTGAAGCACTGATTCTGAGTTACTTCCTAAAATCGTACACTTAAAATTAGCAAATTTACGTTTGACTTCATCTAATGTTCCATAAATCACTTTTTGCCCTTTATGTATCATAAACAAGCGATCACATAATTCTTCGACAATATTCATTTGATGTGAAGACAGTAGAATAGCTGTTCCTTGATTCGCTAATGATTTTATTTCCTTTTTAAACAAGTCTTGGCTAACAGGATCGAGACCAGAGAAAGGTTCATCTAATATGAGTAGTTCTGGCTCATGTATGATAGACGCAATAAATTGTACTTTTTGAGCCATCCCTTTAGACAGCTCCTCTATCGAGCTTTTATCTTTTCCTTCAAGACCAAGTCTCTCTAAAAGTTGAAGGGCGCGTTCTTTTGCCTTTACTAGTGGATAATTTTTTAAATCTGCAAAATAGAGAAGAATGTCCATTACTTTTACATTCTTATATAAGCCTCTTTCTTCTGGAAGATAGCCTACTTTTTCTCGGGGAATTTCTTTCACAGGCGTTCCATTAAATTGTATTTCTCCTTCGTCTGGATACATAATACCTAAAGTACTTCGAATGGTCGTAGACTTACCTGCCCCATTCGGACCAAGTATCGCCATGATCTCACCTTTTTGAACCTCTAAAGATATATCAGAAATGACTTTCTTATCCTTGAAAAATTTCCCAAGTGAGTCAATTTTCAATAGTGGTTGCATTCATTTCACCGTCCTTATTTATTTGTATATATTCTTATACGGTGGAAAATAAATAAAGTTTCATTTTTTCGTTATGATGTAATAGAAAAAGGAGGATGAGAGCATACTCATGAACGAATGTTTCCTCACAAGTTAGTGCCAGGCTGTTCGCTCCCCCAATACACTTCTCTTTTGATTGGGAGCTGCAGAATGAACTTTTTTAAAAGTGAATTTTGGCAGGGTCACTTATTCCCACTGAAGTCTCCGTGCCTTGTGTCCACTAGCTTACGCCTTTCACAGGGAATCTACCCTTTCAAAAAAAAACCCTCCTTTTCACAGTAAGGAGGGTTCATGGATCGTTCTTGATGTTTGCATCCATTACACATCATTTCAATTTTCTCTCATATGGTGTGTCCAGGGCTCTTTTTCCGCTTTTTTATTTCTCTACTTCTTCTGTCATCACTAATTTCATTTGATCGAGGATTTTCTTTTCTAGTCTTGAAACTTGGACTTGAGATATACCCAATCGCTCAGCGACTTCCGACTGTGTTTGGTCTTTATAATATCGCAAATAAACAATAAGTCTTTCCCTTTCTTCCAAATCTCTTATTGCTTCCTTTAAAGCAATTTTATCGAACCATTTGCTTTCTGATTGGTCGGCAATTTGGTCGAGTAACGTAATAGGATCTCCGTCATTTTCATATACAGTTTCATGAATGGAAGATAGCGACTTATTAGCCTCCGCTGCAAAAACCACTTCTTCAGCAGGAATCTCTAAATAAGAGGCAATTTCTTGTACAGTCGGTACTCTCCCTAACGTTTTCGTTAAATCATCCTTTACTTTTCTCACCTTATTGCCAAGCTCTTTTATAGAACGACTAACTTTCACAGTCCCATCATCTCGTAGAAACCTTTGTATTTCACCGATAATCATAGGAACTGCATAGGTAGAGAACTTAACATCATAAGATAAGTCAAACTTATCAACTGATTTAATTAAACCAATACATCCAATTTGAAATAAATCCTCTGGATCGTACCCACGATTCATGAAGCGCTGAACCACGGACCATACTAAACGGGTATTTCGATTAACAATTTTGTCTCTAGCTTCTTGATTTCCTAATTGACTTTCTTCAATTAACTTTTTCACTTCTTTATCGGACAATGGCGCTTCTTTCTGTTTAGATTGTTTAACCTCTACATCCATTGGCAAAACCCCTTAATTACAAACTGCTTTGCTTTTAGTTAGGTGTTTTTTCAGAAAAATAGTGGTTCCAATCATCGGTTCCGAATTGATATTTATTTCGTCCATGAAGTTTTCCATAATTGTAAAGCCCATTCCTGATCGTTCTAACTCAGGCTTTGATGTAAATAAAGGCTGTCTAGCTTCTTCAATATCTGTAATTCCCATTCCCTCATCACGAATAGTTAATTCAATTGTCTGCTCATCTATAACAGCATGAATATAGACCATTCCATCAGGATTATTATGATAGCCGTGAATAATTGAATTCGTGACAGCTTCTGATACGACCGTTTTCATTTCAGTCATTTCATCCATTGTCGGATCTAATTGGGCAATAAAAGCTCCTACTGTTACCCTTGCAAAAGATTCGTTTTCGCTTTTAGCAGAAAAGCGAATCTCCATTTCATTTTTGTTCATTTAAGCCACCCCCAAGGTTTGAAGTGCAAACTGCTCATTATCTTCTAAACGAATAATCTTAAACAATCCTGAAAGTTCAAAAAGTCTTTTAACCGCAGGTGAAATCGAACAAACGACCATCTCTCCGCCCAAACTTTTCACATACTTGTAGCGTCCTAAAATAACGCCAAGACCTGAACTATCCATAAATGTAAGCTGTTCTAAGCTTAACACAATATGCTTAATTTGAGTTTGCTTTATCTTCTCTTCAACTTGGGTACGCAGTGTTTCTGCTGTGTGATGATCAAGCTCTCCTTCTAGACGTACAAGTAAAACAGATCCCTTACGTTCTAAATCAATGAATAAGCTCACTATTTTCAACTCCCTTTTGCTTTACTATAAAAACCTTTAGAGAGTAGTTCGCTTCGTTCATTCATAACACCTGCCACCTGACAAAACTAGATCAATTTCGAAAAAAGTAGTGGAAAATTTTAATTTCCTCCAAATTTCGAGAAAACTCTTTTGAATAATTGCCACCACGAAGCAGATTCGACATCATCCGCTGCAACTAGAGGGGATTCACTTAAAATCTTGCCATCTTGTTCTAAAATCAGCGTCGCTACTTGCTCTCCTTTTTGAATAGGCGCTCTTAACTCATCATTCCATTTTATTCTTTCAACGACTTCATCCACCGATTCACCTTTTTTGGTCAAAAGAGAAATAGATTCACTTGTTAAAACAGAAACTACCTTTTTATCCCCTTTTATGATTTCAATTTCACCCATTAATTGATCTTTTTCATACATAGGATGAGTCATATATTGACTAAACGAATAATCAAGCATCTCTGTAATCTGAGAATTTCGTTCTTTTGGTGTTGGCGCACCCATCACAATCGAGATGACCCTCATTCCATTTTTTTCAGCAGTAGCAGTTAGACAGTACATAGCCTCTTTTGTGAAACCGGTTTTCAACCCATCTACTCCATCATAAAATTTGACCAGCTTATTCGTATTTACTAACCAAAATTCTTTATCCGTACCCTTTCTTAAATAATCTTCATAAATACTCGTGAATTTTGTAATATCTTCATACTTTAATAGCTCTTTAGAAATGACAGCTAAATCATGAGCAGTCGTATAATGATTTTCGGCTGGTAATCCATTTGAGTTGATAAAATTTGTATTTTTTAACCCTAATTCTTTTGCTTTATCATTCATTAATGAAACAAATTCTTCTTCTGTACCCGCAATATGCTCTGCCATCGCGACAGATGCGTCATTACCTGAGGCAACCGCTATCGCTTTTAACATTTCGGTAACAGTCATTTCTTCACCCGGTTCTAAAAAAACCTGTGACCCTCCCATAGAAGCTGCATTCTCACTTGTTCTTACTTTTTCATCATAGGATAAAGTCCCATTATCAATTCGCTCCATAATAAGGAGCATAGTCATAATTTTAGTCATGCTCGCAGGTGGTAGCTGTTCATGACTATTCTTTTCAAATAAAACCTGTCCTGTATCTCTTTCAATGACGATAGCTGATGCTGATTGCTCTGCTAATTGAATTTCTCCTGTTTGTTCGTTTGCATACGTATTCGTTCCAAAAAAGCTTGTCATCATTAAACATAGTAATACCGACACTGTTATTTGTTTCACTTATATAACCTCCATCTAATTCTTTCAATAATTAGGACGTTGATCGTAGCTCACGTCACCATATAATTTCATTTTATTTTTTCCATATTTCCAACTCTTTATACGAATAAAGGAGAAAGTATTAGTTGCACAAATTGAAAGGATTCTTTATAATGAGTGTTAATACCAAGTAAATTAATAGGAATACAATACATTGAAGGTGTGAATGATATGCAAAATACTTGTTTTGAATTACCTGTTAATGACCAACAACTATCTATTTCCTTTACATCACCTAAATCAACTGTCCAGCCATTTCCACTGATTATTTTCACCCACGGTTTTGCAGGTAACAAAATCGGTGAGCATCGCCTATTTATTAAGGCTTCACGCTTTTTTGCTTCTCAAGGCTTTGCCACCTTGAGATTTGATTTTAGTGGTTGTGGTGAAAGCTCTGGAGATTATGGTGAGGTGACACTATCGAAACAACTAATAGAATTAAAAGAGATTATTCAATATGCTCAAACATTAGAAGAAATCGACCAGAAACGAATCATCTTATTAGGACATAGTTTGGGAGGTGCGATAAGTGCTTTAGTAGCCGCCGATTTTCCATTCATACAGGAGGTCATTCTATGGTCAGCTGTTAGTGACCCTTATGAAGAGCTACTATCCATAACAGGAAAAGACGCTCAAGAAATAGCTTACTTAAATGGTGAATATGATTTTAATGGATTCATATTAAGTAAGCAGTTTTTCCAAGATTTAAAACATCATAATCCGCTTAAAAAAATGGAGGAATTCAAAGGGAAATTAATAGCCTTACATGGCGATCGTGATCAAGATATTTCATCATTAAATCTCGAGAAATATAAGCTAGCCTTTTTAGCCAATAACGAACCCGAAAGATTTTGTGGAAGCTGGATTCCTTTTGCTGATCACACCTTCACGAATACGAATTGGGAACAGCTATTAATACAAAAAACACATGAATACTTGTTAAAAACCTCTTAATTTAGTAGGAAAATGGACCTTGAGAACATTAAATCTTTTTGGATGAACATATACAAAAAAGAGTCGGAAGCTAAAGCTTCTCGACTCTTTTTCTTAATCGGTTTATAAAATCCAACCCTATTATTTTGTTTTGACATTTAGTGTCACATCTACATTCCCAGCAGTTGCTTTGGAATATGGGCAGAATTGATGTGCCTTATGAACAAGCTCTTTTGCTTCATCGTCGGAAACTCCTTGGACTAGAGCATTTAGAGTTACAGCTATTTTGAAGCCTCCATCACTTTCATCCTTAACCAATGATACTTCAGCTTCGATTTCTGACTCTATTTCTTTTTTGGCTTTTTGAGCCATTAAGTTTAGGGCACCATCAAAACAAGCAGAATACCCAGCTGCAAAAAGCTGTTCTGGATTTGTAGCATCGTTTACTTCTTGTCCTTTTTTAGGCATCGCTAATTTAAAATCAATTACGCCGTTATCTGATTTTACATGCCCATCTCTACCACCATGTGCTTTAGCTTGTGTTTTTAAAATTACATCTGCCATTTTTATTACCCCTTCCATATTATATTTCCTTTTATCTATTCACCTTTTGGTTATCATTTAAACATCGATTCCAAACATTAAAGAAATATAATAGAAAGTTAGTAACATCATTTGAAAGCTTTAATGAATCGTGTCATAAATAAGAGGATTTTGTTCAACCTTGTCATTAATCATTGTATAGGCTTCTTTTACAATACTTTTTACCTCTTCGACCTGTTCGTTATTGCTGTGTAAAGTAGCTAAAGCTTGTCCTGCCTCTACGTAATCTCCGATTTTTTTGTGGAGCTCAATTCCAACAGCCAAATCAATGGAAGAATCTTTTGTTGCGCGGCCTGCTCCTAATTTCATCGCAGCCGTTCCAATTTTATCTGCCGTTATCTTTTCCACATAACCTGATTTTTCCGCTAACACCTCAACTAAATGTTTCGCTTGCGGCAATTTGTTCGTATCATCTACAACAGAAGGGTCACCACCCTGAGCTTCTAGGAAATTTTTTAATGACTCAATCGCTTTTCCATTTTCTATTACAGATTGGATTTGTTTTTTAGCATCCGCTAAATCTTTAGCTTTGCCCGCTAAATAAACCATTTGACTTCCTAACTCCAAACAAAGCTCATGTAAATCCTTCGGCCCCTCTCCTTTGAGTAACTCAATGGCTTCACGAATTTCTAAAGCATTTCCTACTGTTCGTCCTAAAGGTTGATTCATGTCCGATATAATCGCTACCGTTTGTCTACCTAATTTTTTACCAATTTCGACCATTGCTGTTGCAAGTTCATTTGCTTGGTCCACTTCTTTCATAAAAGCTCCAGAACCAACTTTTACATCTAAAACAATAGCATCAGCTCCCGAAGCAATTTTTTTACTCATAACCGAGCTAGCTATTAAGGGAATGGAATTAACCGTACCCGTCACATCTCTTAAGCCATATAATTTCTTGTCTGCAGGCGTTAAATTGGCCGTTTGACCTACTACCGCTAATTTATGTTGATTCACTTGCTGAATAAAGTCATTGGTTGTTAATTCCACACTAAATCCTGGTACAGATTCTAGCTTGTCAATCGTACCACCCGTATGACCTAAACCACGACCAGACATTTTCGCCACTGGTACACCTAAAGCTGCAACTAGAGGGGCTAAAGCGATCGTTGTTTTATCGCCGACTCCACCTGTGGAGTGTTTATCTACTTTTATTCCTTCAATAGAGGATAAATCAAGCTGATCTCCTGATTCGACCATCGCCATCGTTAAGCGTGCACGCTCTTTGGCATTCATATCTTGAAAATAAATGGCCATCGCTAAAGCAGATATTTGGTAATCAGGTATTTCATCTTTTGTATACCCTTGAATGATAAAGTTAATTTCTTCGTCTGTTAATGCCTGTCCATCTCTTTTCTTCTCAATAAGATCGACCATCCGCATGTTTAACAACTCTCCTTTTTAAATCATTTCTCTAATAATACTTTTTACAAGCTCCATAAAGTCTGCTTTCACAGCTTCCGTTGTCTCGATTACTTCAGAATGAGTCAAAGGCTGAGGTAAAATACCTGCTGCCATATTAGAAATACATGATATACCTAAAACCTCCATATTACTATGGCGGGCAACAATGACTTCCGGAACTGTTGACATACCTACTGCGTCTCCACCTATTGTTCGAATCATCCGAACTTCTGCAGGTGTTTCATAACAAGGACCTGTATTGGCAACATAAACCCCTTCTTGCACATTTAATTGTAGCTTTGCAGCTTCGTTTTTCGCTAAGCTCCTAAGCTTCTCTGAATAAGCGCTAGACATATCAGGAAAACGCTCACCTAATTCAGGGTCATTCGCTCCCATTAAAGGATTTTGATACATATTGTTAATATGATCAGAAATAATCATTAAGTCTCCTGCATTAAAATCCGTATTTACACCACCAGCTGCATTCGTTACGATTAATTGCTCGACTCCTAAAGCTTTAAATACTCGAACTGGGTAAGTAACAGCTTCTAAGGAATACCCTTCATAATAATGAAAGCGACCAGACATCGCGATAACACTTTGACCCTCTAATTCTCCAAAAACGAGTTGACCAGCATGTCCAGCTACAGTTGATATTGGAAAATGCGGAATGTCTTGATACGGAACTTTAATCGAATGTTGAATTTCATCTGCAAGTACACCTAATCCAGAACCTAAGATTAAGCCAATTTTCGGCTTCTTAATTCCTCTTTTACTTAATAATTCTAACGTTTCTTCAATATGCTGCTTCATTACCACACGTATTCCCCCTAATATATTTTCTTAACCTTCCTAGCATGCCTTTTCTTACTCAATATCCTGTAAAAAGCTTTTCCCATATTCAGGTGCTTTCACATTAAAATTATCTGCAATAGTTGCTCCTATATCGGCAAAGGTATCTCTAATACCTAAGTAACTTCCAGATTCTAAATCCTTTTTATATACGAGTAATGGAACAAATTCTCTAGTATGGTCGGTCCCTTTAAATGTTGGATCATTACCATGATCAGCTGTGATGATGAGCAAATCGCTTTCATTTAATAGATTTAAAACCTGACCAAGTTGAACATCAAACTGCTCCAATGCCTCCCCGTAGCCTATCGGGTCTCTTCTATGTCCATATTTCGCATCAAAATCAACTAAATTTAAGAAAGCCAATCCATTAAAATCTGTTTTCATAACTTCAATTAATTTTTCCATTCCATCATCATTAGATATCGTACGTATCGATTTCGTAATACCTTCTCCGTCATATATATCAGATATTTTCCCTAAGGAGAGAGAATCGTATCCTCCATCTTTTAACTCATTCATCACGGTTCTCGAGAAGGGCTTTAAAGCATAATCATGTCGATTAGCTGTTCTCTCCCATTCTCCTTCCGTTCCTACAAAAGGTCTTGCAATAATTCTTCCTAAACGGTATGGAGGCTTTAAGGTCAGCTTTCTTGCTTTCTCGCAAATGTCATACAATTCTTCAAGTGGAATGACGGATTCATGAGCTGCAATTTGAAGCACTGAATCAGCAGATGTATATACAATAAGCGCTCCTGTATCAACATGCTCTTGCCCAAGTTCTACTAATATTTCTGTTCCAGAAGCTACTTTATTTCCAATTATTTTTCGACCTGTTGCTTCTTCAAGCTGTTTAACTAAGTCGTCAGGAAATCCTTCTGGAAATACTTGAAATGGCTCCTTAATATTTAGACCCATTATTTCCCAATGTCCAGTCATTGTATCCTTACCGTTAGAAGCCTCTTGCATTTTACCAAAATGAGCAATCGGTTCCTGACCTTTTGATATTCCTTCAATTGGTTCAATATGACTCAAGCCTAATTTTTCGATATTAGGCATATGTAAGCCCTTCATTTCTTTTGCGATATGTCCTAATGTATGAGCTCCAACATCCCCAAATTGTGCTGCATCTGGGGCTTCACCTATTCCTACTGAATCTAATACAATTAAGAAAATTCTTTTAAAGTGCTGATTCATCTTTTTCCTCCTTATTAACCCCATTTGATGAAATGTTTTGTAGTGTTAATTGTTCCATCAAATGTGACTTCTATAATACTATACCCACCCACCTACCATTTTCATCATCCATTATTCGTCAGAAGTCTGACCTCTTAATCATAAAAAACGCCTTGCTTCGTTTTTTATGCCCGTGGATGATACTTTGAATAAACATCTTTTAATCTTGTTTTTGTCACATGCGTATAAATTTGTGTCGTTGAAATGTCTGCATGTCCAAGCATTTCTTGTACAGCTCTCAAATCCGCACCATTTTCTAATAAATGCGTAGCAAATGAATGTCTTAATGTGTGAGGTGAAAGCTCTTTTGTAATTTTTGCATCATTTGTCAGCTGTTTTAGTATCTTCCAGAACCCTTGTCTAGTTAAAGGGCGACCAAAGTGGTTCACAAACACATAGTCGTGCTGCTGATTTTTTTTTAAGACTCCTCTAGAGTGCTCTAAATAATGTTGAATAGATTCTGTAGCCATTTTCCCCAATGGAATAATTCGTTCCTTTTCTCCTTTTCCAATACAACGAATAAACCCCATTGATAAGTGAAGATCGCTTAATGTTAATTGTACCATCTCAGTTACTCTTATCCCCGTTGCATAAAGAAGCTCTAGCATTGCTTGGTTTCTCAGCTGTAAAGGTTTTGAGCCCTTTGCGACGGTAAGTAAAGCTTCTACTTCTTCTAAGTTCAGCACTTTCGGTAAACGTTTGACAGGCTTAGGAATTTCAATTAATGCACTAGGATCTTGATTTAAACGCTGCAATCGAAGATGATATTGATGAAAGGCTCTTATTGAAGAGAGCATACGAGCTATTGAACTATCTGCTTTTCCTTCGTCTCTCAAGAAGTATAAAAATTGGCGTACCGATTCTCGCTCAACATTTTGAAACGAATGAACATCTTCTACCTTTCTAAGAAAGTGAACATAGCTTTCTAAATCACGCTTATAGGATTGAATCGTATTATCGGCTAAACCACGTTCAATTCGAATAAAATCAATAAATTGCTCGACTAGCTTCAACAAAGTGCATTCGCTCCTAATTATTTATTCACCAAGTCGATAAAACCACATTAACCTTTCGGCCATCGATTCAGGCGTATCTCCATTCATTTGAAATACTTTTACTGCTTTGCCAGCAGGTTCATCGTAGCGATGTAAACTATCATATTCTTCGCTTATCCATAGAATACCATAATAAAATAGGGCTGTGCATCCCGTAAATAGTAGAAAAACCTTTATAGTATGTAAAAAAAGATGTAATGTCGCCTTCAATGATAACCACTCCTTTTGAACAAAATTGGACCACTGTAACTAAGTGCTCTTCCTATTGTTACAAGCTATGCCAAAAACCCCTCTATTTATACCGAATGTTCAAAAAAAGTTCAAGCAATGAAAAAAGTCTTCCATCTAATTAGAAGACTTTTTGGTTATACAGTTTCTGCGTTTTGAGATTCATTTTTATTTTCTTTGTTTCCTTTACTGTTACAACGATAGCATATTCCATGAAATGTTAAGCGATGATCCTTTATACGAAAATTAAAATCGCGTTCTACAATCGCTTCTACATCTCCTAAAAGATCTTCCTGTATTTCATCCACTGACCCACACTCAATACATACTAAATGATGGTGGAAATGGGCCGCTCCTTCTTGTCGAAGATCAAACCTTGAAACCCCATCACCAAAATTGATTTTGTCAACAATTTTCAAGTCTGCAAGAAGCTCTAATGTTCGATAAACAGTAGCTAGACCAATCTCTGGTGACTTTTCCTTAACGAGGAGGTAGACATCTTCAGCACTTAAATGATCTTCCTCATGCTCCAATAACACCCGAACAGTTGCCTCTCTTTGTGGTGTTAATTTATAGCCCTGCGAATGTAAGTGCTTCTTAATTCGTTCTAAACGCTTCTCCATCACAATTGCCTCCCCTCTAGCTAATAACCTTCTTTCATTATAATCAGCTAAAAAAAATGTGTCAATCGATAATCATTATTAAGTAGAAAAATAAAATGGTTATTTAATAATAATAATTATAGAGAATAAGTAATAACCATTCTCATTAAAGAAGGAGAAAGATATCCTTCAATAACGGCAGCAAAAGCAACCGCTGCTCCAACACATAAAATTAACAAAGAATAACGCATAAACATAGGAAAGATTGGAACGGCGTATTGTTTTAAAAATTGCTGTCTTATTAAGCGAATACAAAAAGCAGCACTCGTTGCTCCCACAATAATAAAAGCTGGGATTAAAATGAAATTTTGAGGCATGATACTAGCAAATGAAAGCAAAAAACCATGAAACCCTAATTGATTAACAAGAAATCCGACTGTAAATCCAACTACGACACCCTTTAGAAATAAAATGACAAATATAATAGGTAAGCCTATGATAGATAAGCCTAATAACCACATTAGTCCAATATATTTAGCATAGTGAATAAAGCTTTTACTAAATATATCCGAAGATTCAGCAACGTGGCCATTAGATACTTGTCCAAAAAATTGTGTTAAATACATATATAAATCATGCTTTTGTGTAAGACTCATGCTATTAACAATAATCGCACCAAAAATAATCCCCATAATAAAAAGAACGATTGTAAAAACATAGATGGACTTATTTTCTTCCAAATGTGCAGAAATTAAATCCTTCAGATTGGTTGTTCTCATCTTCATCCTCCCTCTCTACTCTACTTCATAAATCTATTCTATGAAAAGAAAAGGAAAACTATGACGGCCATCTATTAATTTGATTTTTTTGCTTCTAGTAACCCTTTTACGTAGGATACCGCATAAATCGTTTTTGCATCATGTATCTCTTCATTGTCTATCATTTGTTCAGCTTCTTCTAAACTAACTTCTAATAGATCTAAAAATTCATCTTCATCTGGTTTTCTTACTCCTGTTGTTAAATGTTCAGCAAAATATAGATAGATTTTCTCATCAGCAAAACCTGGTGAAGTATAAAAAGACACGATATATTCCAAACTAGTCGCATGGTAGCCCGTTTCTTCTTCTAACTCTCTGTTCGCACAATCTATAGGTTTCTCACCAGCATCTAGCTTACCTGCAGGTATCTCTATTAAAATCTTCTCTAAAGCCTTTCGATATTGACGAACCATAATAATCTTGTGATCTTTCGTAAGAGCTATTACCCCTACCGCTCCTGGATGTTTTACAATTTCTCGACTACTAGTATTTCCGTTCGGTAATTGAACTTCTTCAACCTGCAAATTGATTATTTTACCCTTATAAATTTCTTTTTTTGAAATGGTTTTTTCTATTAAATGATCCATAAGCCCCATCCTTTGTTCTAAATTTCTATCTATCTACATATGAGTTTAACACAGGCTCTGGCTTCTTAAATAGAAATTCGTGACAAGCTTTTTGTAAAAAGGCCATCACTATTGAATGGAGAAGGAAAAAATGCTGAAAGGTATGATATAAATGAAAATTTATGTTCACGAACAGGGTGTTCAAATCACTGGAAAGGCTTGGGAGGTTTTAGCTAAATTAAAAGAAGCCAATAAACATTTTGAAACAGTAAAGGAATGGCGTGATAGTGTTCACTCCGTTCGCCCTAAACTTGTTAATGTAGATTGTACAGCTGCTAAAAAAAAGCTTGGGTCCTCTTGAGCACTTTTCCCCATGGATAAGATGTGATCATCATAATGAGTTAAAGCAGCTTCTAATAAATTTTCTGTTTTATTTTCTTTCGACCATTTAAATTGATGAGATACAATAGTACGGTGTGAGTCTTCCATTTCTGAAATTTGTTTTTTTATCTTTTTCTCCTGTTTATCTTTCAATGGCGGAAAAGGAAGTAAGGAAGGAGCATAGGTAAAATGAAAGAGACTCGTTAAAGTATGATGGCTGATGCCGTAATGTCTAGAACGCTTCTCAGCAAAAGATATTCTTGGGATCCAAACAGGAACTCCATTCATTGCCCCTACCGTATTTGCCCAATTTGCCTGTTGTAGGCCTGTGAATCCAAATTTTGTTCCTGTACCTACCCCCCCTGGTCCGACCCCAATGATAATCAAATCAGCTTGTAAATAATGCTTGGCAAATAGTAGCGCGTTTTGTAAAGTCGTTGCCTCATATGTACCACCAAATGCTTGACCAATTGTTATCGAAGATACTTGGTTATCTTGATGCAGCTTTTGCATATGGTGACTAACTGCTAAAGGTAAAGCGGCTTGGTCGTCTATGATAAAAATCATATTACTAGATGAACTCACTTCTTTCACTACACCCCATATAACTGGTAGCATACTATGCAGCTCTGCAAGTAAAATAAACTGTTTTTCTAAATGGCTTTGTTCTTTATTTAAATTTTTAAAGAAAGAATAATATTGACTCTCAGGAGAATCAATGGCAGATATACTATGTTGCAACGGTGTATACCTCAACTTCATAATATGCCCTTTTAATGAAGAGGAGTTTGAAATAGAATGAGGAGCTGTTACTATATCAAAGCCACCTGTTCCTAATCGTAGGTTAGTTGCAGTAACATTAATCGTAATGATGTCATTTGGTTTTACAGAGTGAAAAAAGGTTTTATAAAGAATCGCTTTTCGGCTGAAACCGTCTGTCTCTAGCCATTGAATCTGCTCATCTTCGAACAATATTGATAACACTTGTACTTCATCTACATTATACAAACCCTCACTCTCCTCCATAAGATTTCTTTATTCATTATATTGACGATTTCTTCTTTCAGACTCTTTTTTTGATAAACTAAGCGTGTATTTTGTAAGGGTAAAATATGTTGCATCAAAATTTAGCTGCTTTTTTGTTTGTCACGATATGGCTCTTCGCTGTCATAGCACTCTTTCGGCAAAAGTGCTTTGAACAAAAAAACGCCTTTGAGAACGATCCTCAAAATGCGTTTTGTCTACGGTCTGAAAGTAGCTTTAGCTACTTTCATTTACATAGTGCTGTATACTATTTTCCAACATCTCATAATTAACTTCTCCCTTAAAAATATCATCAATGATTCCTTCATCATTAATAATATAAGTCATCGGGAAATTCATTGGTTGATATTTCTCATAAACGACGCCTTCGGAATCAAAAAAAACAGGTAATGTTAAACCAATTTCTTCAATAAAATTAGGAGCATCATTTAACGTTCTTTCAAACGTTTGCATATTAACCGTTATTACTTCAATATTGGATTCTTGGTAATCCTCAGCAAAATCCATTAATTCAGGCATCTCATCGACACAAGGCTCGCACCAAGATGCCCATAAATTTAGAATAACCACTTTATCACTATAATCACTCAATCTCTCAATTCCATCCTGATTACTAGGTAAGGTAAAATCATAGGCAATATCACCAATGGAGTGACCAACCTCAGCAGTATCTGTCAAAACAAACGTTAAGACAATACTAAGCAGAGCAATGATCATAATGATTAACGTTAACCTTCTCTGCATGATGAATCAACTACCCTTCTTGTTCGTCGTCCTACCCAATTATATGAAATAATAGAAGCTATCTGCAAGACACATCCTGTTTATTTTGTTACAAAATTAGCAATATCCCTTTTTTCTATTAGAAATTCAAGCAAAAAAGCCATCTCTTCATGCACCAAAACGGTCCATAAGAAAATGGCTATTTACTAAAACCTATTTAGAGCATCAATTAAGAGGCATCCTCATTTGTAGTAGCTGGAGTACTTGGCTCTTCTGACTTTTGATTTTTAATTTCTTCTGTAAGACCATCAATTGAATTTCTAACATTGGCTTTTCCAGAGAAGTTTTCAATCAATTCTTTTACATCAATTCCCGAAGACTCTTTTAGAGTAGTTTGTAGAGTCGACATTAAATCCGTTGCATATGAAGTAACTCGATTTGCTCCACTACCTTCTCCCTTACCACCTGTATCGACAACCGTAATTTTTTCAATATTAGAAAGTGGGCTAGCAACTTCTTTTGCATAGGAAGGAAGCATGTTTAAAATCATGTCTAACATAGCAGCTTGACCATACTTCTCAAATGCCTCTGCTACTTTTTCTTTTGCCTCGGCTTCTGCTAAACCTTTCAGACGGATAACCTCTGCCTCACTTTCACCTCTAGCTTTTTGAGCTTCTGCTTCCGCTAAACCATCGTATCGAACTTTTTCGGCATCTGCTTTTGCCATTGCTTCAATACGATACTTTTCGGCATCTGCTTCGGCAATTTGTTTGCTTTTTGCTGCTGCAGCTGCTTGCTCAACAGCATAACGATCTGCATCTGCTTTTTTCTTAACTTCAGAGTCGTATTGACGCTCTCTTCTTTGAATCTCTTTTTCTTCTAATTCAATTTGCTTTTGACGTTCAATAATTTGAATTTGCATTTGTTGCTCCGTAACTTCTTGTCTCGAACGTGCTTCTTCTAAGTGATACGATTGATCGGCTTTTGCTTTCGCACGTTCTTGCTCCGTTCTAAATTCTGCTACTTTTAATTGATTGGTCTTCTCTGCTTCTGCAATTTCTGTTGCACGCTCTAATTCAGAACGCTGTGCTTCTTTGTTAGCTTCAGCCTGCTTAATTCTAGTTTCTTTATCAGCTTCAGCTGTTGCAATATCTGCGTCTCTTTTGATTTGTGCTATTCTTGGTTTCCCTAGTGATTCTAAATAGCCATTATTATCTCTAAGGTCTTTTATCGTAAAGGAAACAATGATTAAACCCATTTTTGCTAAATCCTGAGAAGCAACTTTTTGTACTTCCTGAGAAAAACGTTCTCGATTTTTATATATTTCCTCTACAGTCATAGAACCTAAAATGGAGCGTAAATGACCTTCTAGTACTTCTTTCGCTTCCTGCTCACGTTCTGATTTAGGCTTTCCTAAAAATTGCTCCGCTGCTGTTGCAATTTCACCTATAGAGCTTCCTATTTTTATAATAGCAGTTCCATCAGCAATAACCGGTACACCTTGCTCGGTATAAACTTCAGGAGTTTGCACATCTAATTTACTAGATAATAAAGATAAAGGCTCTGCTTGTTGGAAAACAGGTAATACAAACGTACCACCACCTCGTACGATTTTAATACGATTACCCACTGCATCTGTATTCACATTTTTAGTGCCTAAATAACTCCCTGTTACAATTAAAGCTTCATCTGGTCCAGCTGTGCGGTATTTAGTAATAAAGACAGCAATTAAAGCAATGACAATAGCTACAGCAAGACCTATCACGATAAAAATTGTATCAATTCCCATTCATTAAACCTCCCTATTTTCTAAGCTTTTTCTTTCTGACACGTACAGAACACCTAACTTGACGTCTATGACAATGATTTCGAGTCCTTGGCTAATCAAATCACCATCGAAGCTTTTAGCCGACTTTGAAATATGGCCACTATGATTCTCAATTAAAACCTCTCCAAAGCCATCTTCTGGTATGGAGGTAATGACCGTTCCTATTCGACCTTTCAAATCCTCTTCGCTATACCCTAATGTTGAATCTGCATTTGATAAAGGAATTAAAATAAAGACATTCAGCATGGTTACTAGTAATAATGAAGCCCCTGCTGATAAGAAAATAATGACAAAAGAGTCGATAGGAAAGAATCGTTCTAACAAGTAGCCAGACGCGCAAAAGAAAGTAACAAAAGATAAAATTAGCGTTGGATTGAAGATCCCATCAAGAAATCCAAATAGTCCATCTAGAATATCACTGAGTAATATATAGATAACTGTAAGTACAGCTCCAATAATCAGACCGTAAAAATAAAGTTGTTGGATATCTTCCATAGGTCACTCCTCCTTACATATGGCTTTGTCAATCTAAGCTTATTCTCTTTTTATGAGATTAGCTATGTATGAGCGCTACCCTCCTTTTTAAAAAGTGTGAACAATCATCTATACGTTATAGTTTAAAAAATGTTTCAATTTTTCACAATGTATTTTTTTGTTTTGGTGCATGTTTTATTTAACAAATTGAATAATGTTTAACCAATCATTAAATAATTCAGCTTATGTGGAAAAATCACATTGTAATGAATGAATAAAAATATGAACATGTAGGGCTGGGACAATACACATGAATGAAGAACTCCACATGCTAGAGACCCGGCTTTTCGCTCCTCTAAGACACTCAGCGTCCGGTGGGTTAGCGTCAGACTACCTTTCTTTAAAAGTGGATTTGGGCAGCGACTCTTCATCCCACTGCGTTCGGAGGTGCTTTGTGTCCGCTAGACTTCATCTTTCATAAAGAATATATCCATTCAACAGAGAGACTGTGACAATACTCACGAATGAATGATTCCACACCTGATAGGTGCCCAGCTGTTCGCTCCCCCAAGACACTTCGCGTCCTGAACTGCACCCCTATTGTTGGACAGTCATCTAAACAATAGGGGTGTTTGATTGTGAGAAAAAAGTTTACAAGTGTAGAAAAACATGAAGCGGTTAAAC
>NZ_LTAO01000016.1:0-676 GCF_001590785.1 Alkalihalobacillus trypoxylicola | reverse complement strand
CTATACAAAGTATTCGGTTGCCTTTAAACTAAAAGTCATACAGTTTATAGAGGAAAAAGGGTACTCCATTCGAGAGGCGTCTGCTTTGTTCCACATTCCTGAATGTTCTACGGTGCGAAGGTGGAAAATCAAGTGGGAACGAGGCGGTGCGGCTGCCCTTAAACCAAAGGAGAAGGGGCCATTCACGATGACATCTCATAAAAAAGACAAAACCTCTAACGGCTCATTTGAGAGTATGGAGAAGGAATTAGAATACCTACGAATGGAAAATGAGTATCTAAAAAAGTTGAATGCCTTAGTTCAAAAAAAGGAAAAGTCTCAAAAGAGGACCAAGTAGAAGTGATCATGGAGCTAAGGCATAAGTATTCAGTCAATCAATTAGTTAAGATGGCTGGATTGGCGCGCAGTTCTTTTTACCATCTTGTTCAAAAGATCCATAAACCTGACCCTGATAAGGGTTTGAAAAATCAAATCAAAGCTATTTATCATGCACACAAGGGTCGTTATGGTTATCGTCGTATCAAGGAAGCGCTTGTTCAACAAGGATTTCATGTGAACCATAAAAAAGTCTATCGTATCATGAGGGAACTGGGTCTCCAATCTATCGTTCGAATAAAGAAATATAAATCGTACAAAGGAACTGTCGGAAAGAAAGCGCCCAATCTCTTAAACCGTC
>NZ_LTAO01000015.1 GCF_001590785.1 Alkalihalobacillus trypoxylicola | reverse complement strand
GTTTGTATGACTACGCCCAAGACAGATTCGACTTAAAAACAGCCTAACAAAGTCATCAACTCATTGTGAATTCTTTTACACATAAATATAGACTTGACTGCTTGCACACAAGGAAAGAGTCAAAAGGAAAAGCTCTATTCGCCCGAAACTGGAGCCGCACAACGAAAATAGTCAAAAGGAAAGGTTCTATTGACTATTAAAAAACTTCAACCGCTAAAAAGGGTTAAAAGAACGCCCTTTAATGAACGGAAAAAGGCAAACCCGCAGTTAGACTGGGTCAAGTTCGATTTTGGCAGAACTGAATGCTATATACTTTTACATAGAAAAAGCACCTCAAAAATATTGCGGGTGCTTTTTTTATGCTTTCTCGATATCGATTTTTTGAATTTGTTTAATTTTTATAGTAATAATGTTTAAAATTAGATCTACCTTTTGGTTGCTAAGTCATGCTATGGTTAAAATAAATAGTATATCGAGGGAAATTAAATCAATGGAATCATCAGTATTTAATAGGGTTCGATTTTAATAAAGGTTCTGATTGTAACAGCATTTATCATTCTAATTTATAAAGGGTCGAAAAGTTTGCATGATATAGTATAATTGTGGCATGAAAGAACAGTGGAGGTTTTACAGTTAATGGAATTTACCCATCCGAAGCAGGAAAGTAAAAAAGTGATACCTTTTATTCAAAATGGTGATTACTTTTTCCATAGAGGTATTATTGCTTATAGAAAAAAACATTTACAAAGAGCGGTTAAGCTTTTTCAGCGTGCAGTGAAGCTGACAAATCAAGAACCAGTATTTCATATACAGTTAGCAGCTGTTTTATCCGAAATAGGTCATTATGAGCAATCTAATGATATTCTTCGAAAGGTGCTAGAAGAGCATAATGAAGAAGAACAGGTAGATTGTTATTTCTTTATGGCAAATAACTATGCCTATCTAGGGTTATTTGATAGAGCCCAAGTATCAGCAGAAAAATATATAACCATGCAACCAGAAGGCAATTTTGCCAATGATGCCAAAGACTTGCTCGAGTTATTAGAATTTGAGTATGAGGATGGAGCATTATGGAATGATAATCATGATGATGAATTTTTAATGAAGCATGAGAGAGCGCGTGTTTATTTAAAAAACGGTGATTGTTTATCTGCTATTCCGATATTAGAAGAGATTATTAGTAAAAGGCCCACCCATTGGTCAGCTTATAATCATCTTGCAGAAGCTTTATTTCGCTTAGAGGATGAGCGTGGCTTCGAGATTTCCTCGCAAGTATTAAGTGAAGATGAAAGTAATCTGTTTGTTCGAGCAAATTTAGCTCTATATTATCTGAAACAAGGTAATAACAATAAGGCTGAGCCTTACATACGTTCAATACGTATTGTTTACCCAATTGATTATGAAAATTATTTATTTTTAGCAGAGGTCCTTTGTGCAGCAGGAGATTATGAAGAGGTTAAAGAGCGGTTTGAAAGAATGGCTGATTCATTCTATCATGAAAATGAACGATTGTTATATTGTTATGCCGTTTCCCTAATGCACACAGGTGAAAAGGAAAGGGCATTAAATTTCGTAAAAAAATCCGCTTCTCTAGGCTGTGCAAAAAGTAAAGAGCTGATAAAGAGCGGAAATGATACTTCTTTGAAGCAGTGGACCTATCATCCTTGGGATGCATAGCATATAAAATGTTTATTAAATGAGAAAATAGTTAGATTAAGCATAAATATAGACTTTTTTGACCGTATTGTATACGATCTAATTATCAGCAGAATTGTTTAGAATTAGGGAGTGAGTGAAATGACAGATGAAAAAATATATGACGTAATCATTGCAGGAGCTGGCCCAGCAGGCATGACGGCGGCGGTTTATACGTCTAGAGCTAATTTATCTACTTTAATGATAGAAAGAGGAATCCCTGGTGGACAGATGGCTAATACAGAAGAGGTAGAAAATTACCCGGGTTTTGAGCATATTCTTGGACCAGAGTTATCTAATAAAATGTTTGAACATGCAAAAAAATTCGGTGCTGAATATGCATATGGTGATATAAAAGAAATTAAAGATGAAGGTGAACTAAAAGTTGTTCATGCAGGTTCCAAAGAATATAAAACGAGAGCTGTAATTGTCACGACGGGTGCGGAGTATAAAAAAATAGGTGTTCCTGGTGAGAAAGAATACAGTGGTAGAGGAGTTTCTTATTGTGCGGTCTGTGACGGAGCCTTCTTCAAAAATCGAGAGCTTGTTGTAATAGGTGGTGGAGATTCAGCAGTTGAGGAAGCTGTTTATTTAACAAAGTTTGCTTCAAAGGTTACGGTTATTCATCGGCGAGACCAATTAAGAGCTCAAAAAATTCTTCAAGATCGAGCGTTTAATAATGATAAGGTTGAATTTATTTGGGACCACGTTGTGAATGAAATTAACGGAGAAAATGGTAAGGTGTCCAGTGTGAGCATTGAAAGCACGAAAACTGGAGAAGTAAAAGATTTTTCTGCTGATGGAGTATTTATCTACATTGGAATGCTTCCTTTAAACCAAAGCGTTCAAAATCTAGGAATATTAAATGACGAAGGTTATATTGTTACAAATGAATTAATGGAAACAAGTGTACCTGGGATTTTTGCAGCTGGTGATGTAAGAGAAAAGAATTTACGTCAAATTGTAACAGCTACTGGTGATGGCAGTATTGCTGCTCAGCAAGTTCAGCATTATTTAGAAGAGCTTGAGGAGAAAAAGGTTCAGAACCAGTAAGTCTAAAAAAGAGATGGAAAAAATAAGCGACCTCATATATTTAATAAGTATATTAATATATATGGATAAACGTAATTCGGTCTTAATGCTTCTGTAACAGTCATGAAACAAAAAAGGGGTACTATATAAATAAGTAATTGACCCCCTTTTTTATATAGTTTTTTGCACGGACTTTGAGTCCGTGCCTTTTTTTGTCTAAATGTTCATTTTTAAAGGTTATAAAACCGGTTTTGTTAGGTTCTCAATCCATAAGATTGCCTTTCCAGTTTAAGCTTTTGTATTTGTAAGCTTCAATTCTTATATTAACTTTACTGAGAAAAGAGTAATCATCTGTTTTCAGAATTCTCCATGAAAGTCTTGTCCAAATAATTGTGACGTTAAAAAAATAGATGTATAATATAGTAGTATGAAAACGTGAGGTGAATGGATTGCAAAGGGTTACGAATTGTATTTTAGTCAACAATGAAGAAGTTCTACTCTTACAAAAACCGAGTAGAGGCTGGTGGGTAGCACCAGGCGGCAAAATGGAACCAGGTGAAACGATTAAAGAGTCTGCTGTTCGTGAATTCCGAGAAGAAACTGGCTTACACCTTCAAGATGCAGAATTAAAAGCAGTTTGTTCAATGGTCATTATCGAAGAAAATACGATTATTTCCGAGTGGATGATGTTTACTTTTGCAGCAGATTCATTTACAGGTTATCAATTAGAAAATTCTCCAGAAGGAAAGTTAGGCTGGAAGGAGAAATCTATTATAAAGGATTTACCAATGGCAGAGGGCGATTTATATATTATGAATCACATCCTACAGGGAGAAGGGATTCTTTATGCAACCTTCCATTATACACCTGACTTTAAGCTGTTATCTTATCGGCTAGATCCTAGTCCACAATAGAAGAATGTATAATAAAAACTCGTCCAACACGAGTTTTTATTTAAAATGATAGAAATATGATCGCTAAAGAAACATAGAAATAGGTAGAAGAGGTGGAAGCAATGTCGGATTTGAAAAAAGAAATAGAAATTGTGATTATTACAGGAATGTCAGGAGCAGGTAAAACAGTAGCAGTTCAAAGCTTTGAAGATTTAGGATATTTCTGTGTCGATAATCTGCCACCAGCATTAATTCCTAAATTCGTTGATTTAATTGAAGGCTCCAATGGAAGTATGAGTAAGGTTGCGTTAGTGATTGATCTTAGAAGTCAATCCTTTTTTGAGGATTTATTTAAGACAATCGATACCATAAGTGTGCCAGCACATTATCATTTGCATGTTAAAATTCTCTTTCTGGATGCGAAGGATAATAAACTCGTCCAAAGGTATAAAGAAACGAGGCGTTCTCATCCACTTTCAAAAGGAGGCTTACCTTTAGATGGTATTTTAGAGGAACGAGAGCTCCTTGAAGAGATGAAGGGAAGAGCGCAGCAAATTATTGATACGACCGATTTAAAGCCGGTTCAGCTTCGTGAAAAAATTATAGAGAGCTATAAAACAAATACGACCTCTTCTTTTGTTGTTAATGTCGTTTCTTTTGGTTTTAAATACGGAATTCCGATTGATGCGGATCTTGCCTTTGATGTTCGATTTTTACCTAACCCCCATTATATTGAGCATATGAGACCAAAAACAGGATTAGAAGAAGAGGTTTCTTCTTACGTTCTCAAATGGGGAGAAACACAGCAACTCATCACCAAGTTAAAGGACTTATTGGATTTCATGCTACCTCAGTATAAGAGAGAAGGAAAAAGCCAAGTAGTGATAGCGATTGGTTGTACGGGAGGTAAGCATCGCTCTGTTACGCTAGCAGAATATTTTAGCAAGGAATTCTCGAAAGAATATGATGTGCGCACAAGTCACCGTGATATTGATAAAGGAAAGGGTCGAATTCATTGAATAAAAAAGTAGTCGTTCTAGGAGGAGGAACCGGATTATCCGTTCTGCTAAGAGGACTTAAAACATTTCCTGTCGACATTACCGCAATCGTAACGGTGGCTGATGATGGTGGAAGCTCAGGGCGTTTAAGAGAAGAATTAGATGTTCCACCACCTGGAGATATTCGTAATGTTTTGATTGCTTTAGCAGAGGTAGAACCTTTAGTAGAAGAGTTGTTTCAGCATCGATTCAAAAATGGAAATGGACTTTCAGGTCATTCTTTAGGCAACCTTCTATTAGCGGGTATGACATCAATAACTGGTGACTTTGCCAAAGGGATATCCGAGATTAGTAAAGTATTAAATGTTAGAGGAAAAGTATTACCGGCGACCAATAGGAGTGTTGTACTACATGCTGAAATGGAAGATGGTGAAATTATTTCAGGAGAATCGAAAATTCCTCAAGCCAATAAGGCTATTAAAAGGGTTTTCTTAACGCCTGAACATATTCATCCATTGACAGAAAGCTTGAAAGAAATCCAACAAGCAGACTTAATTATTTTAGGTCCTGGCAGTTTATATACAAGTGTACTGCCTAATTTATTAGTTCCAGGAATGGTAGAGGCTATCTGTTCTGCAAAGGCAGCGAAAGTGTATATCTCTAATGTGATGACACAAAAAGGGGAAACCGATCAGCATACGGCAAGTGACCATTTACAAAGTATTATCAATCATTGTGGTGCTGATTGCGTAAGTCATATTTTAGTTCATGAAACGCCAATTTCCTACGAGGTACAGAAGAGATATGCAAGTGAGGGTGCAGAACCGGTTATTATGGACTTAGATAAGCTAGATCAAATCGGTGTGAAGGTGATCAGAGACCACTTCGTTATTGAAAGAGGTACTAGTTTAAGACACGATGCTATAAAAGTATCAAAGGCACTTCTTAAAATTATCGATGAAAAGTAATTAAGACTTTAGCCATATACCTTGAAAAAGTGATATGATAGAAATATTGACATAAAGAATGTAGGAGCGTTTTATATCATTGTTTATTAAGAAGGAAACAGCGTATTCTTTTAATAAATAGACAAGTTATGTAAGGGGTCTTCTAGCTTTTTTAAATCATTCCGTGTGAGTTTATGATACTTTCTGATTGGAGTAATGTTTACTCTTGGATCAATACTGAAATGACTACACGGCTGAAAGGAGTGAGCACAATGTCCTTCGCAGCTACAACGAAAAAGGAACTAACTCAATTAGAAAGTGAAGATTGCTGTGCGACGGCAGAGCTAGCCGCACTTATCAGAATGAATGGTTCTCTTTCCTTCGGTAATCAACAATTAAGCTTAGATGTTACGACAGAAAATGCTGCAATTGCTCGTCGTATCTATACATTAATAAAAAGACAATATCCCGATATTTTTTTAGAACTACTTGTTCGAAAAAAAATGAGATTAAAAAAGAACAATGTTTATCTAGTAAGGATCTCTAAGCAAGCTAGAACACTTTTAGAGCAGTTAGATATAGTGGGGGAAGGAATGCTTATAAAGAGAGAAATTTCTCCACAACTGACAAACAAATCATGCTGTAAAAGAGCGTATTTAAGAGGCGCATTTCTCGCTGGTGGTTCAATTAATCACCCGGAGACTTCTTCTTACCATTTGGAGATTTTTTCCTTCTATCAAGAGCACAATGACTCTCTTTGTCATTTAATGAATGAATATGGATTAAATGCTAAAACGTTAGAGAGAAAAAAAGGGTTTATAACCTATATGAAGGAAAGCGAGAAAATTACCGAGTTCCTTAATATTATTGGCGCTCATCAGGCATTGTTATATTTTGAAGATGTAAGAATTATGAAGGATATGAGAAACTCCGTGAATCGCTTAGTGAATTGTGAAACCGCTAATTTAAATAAAACAGTTGGAGCTGCATTAAGACAGGTTGAAAACATTAAACTTGTTGAACGAGAGTATGGACTAGAGAAATTAGCTCCAAAACTTCGAGAAATAGCTATTTTAAGAATGAATCACCAAGATGTTACCTTAAAAGAATTGGGTGAAATGGTAGAGGGTGGAGTTGTCAGTAAGTCTGGTGTGAATCATCGCCTTAAAAAAATAGATGAAATGGCTGATAAGATTCGTTCCGGGCAAATGATTGATTGAAATCATACAGAAGCTGAATAAAAAAGGAGGAGTCGTTATATGGTTCAAAAACAGGTAGTCGTGCAATTAAAGTCAGGATTACAGGCTCGCACGGCGGCTAAATTTGTACAAGAGGCGAATCGCTTTGCATCAGATGTTTTTATTGAAAGAGAGAATAGAAAGGTCAATGCTAAAAGTATTATGGGTCTAATGAGCTTAGCTATTGGACATAAAACGGAAATCGTTTTATCTGTAGAAGGACATGATGAAGACGAAGCCTTATCTGCACTTATCGAATTTGTAGAGTCAGAATAAGCGAAATTTACTTTGAATTTATAACATACTTTTATAAAAAAACGCAGTTAAGTAAAGAGAAGCTTTACTAGCTGCGTTTTTTATTTTTGTTTATTGTGTCGCGATACCTTCATTCGATTACCGCATATTTTCATCGAGCACCATTTTCGCCGACCACTAGTATCTAAAAACAGTAAGACACAATCTGGATTAGCGCAGCGTCGAAGTGTATGTAGTTCACCACTTGTATATAATTGTAACGCATCGAATGCTATTAACGAAACAATGGCATCTGATGAAGAACCAACAGGGATCGGGACAAGAGAGCCTGAAATTAGTTTGTATGATAAAGGTGCTTTTTCAATTAATTGTTCCAAATAAGAGCTCCACTGCTCATTAAGATTTCCTCGTTCTATCATTGTTTCAAATCCATCACGTAAAAATTCCCTTAAATGAAATAGAGTATCTAGTTCTCCAGCTACTACATCTTCAAAATTAAATTGCTCATTCACAATATTTTCTGAATGGTTCATGTTCTTAATCCAATCTCCAAAGCTTCCTTTTAGTAAATCATGTCTGATTCCTCTTTTAACTATTTCTGTATTCACTAAATTTAGAGATAAATGCTTTGAAATGACTGGGAAAATGGTATTCTCCGACAACTTTTTTCCTCCTGCTCCGCTAGTAGTTTTTAAAACTAACTATATTATACCCTATTTACAGGTTAATTAAAAACGTTTAAACTAACCATATGAATTTATTTTAGTGGTTAGTTTAGGGGTGGGCTACTAAAATGATATATGTATCCTCAGGGAAAAAGTATTGAGTTTGAATATCAAAAAATTTAAAAATATTTAAAGTGGAAAGGGTGTTCATATTTAGATTGATTATAAGTATTTTGCTCAATAACTTTCGATAAAAATAAGGAACTAGAAGGGAGAATTAGATATGAAAACGGGTCATGTAGGATTAAACGTTAAAAATCTAGAAACGTCCATTTCATTTTATACAGATGTATTTGGGCTAGAGGTGATATCAAAATCATTGGAGGATGGGAAAAAATTTGCCTTCCTAGGGCACAACGGAGACATTACTATAACATTATGGGAACAAAGCCAAAATGAATTCTCAAAAAATCAGTCGGGTCTTCATCATTTAGCCTTTGAAACGGATTCCCTTGATTCAGTAAAACAATTGGAAAGTAAGCTAATTGAAATGGGCACGAAAATGATTTATCGGGGGGTAACACTTCATGAAGAAGGGGCAGGATCAGGAGGGATTTTCTTCTTAGATCCGGATGGGATCCGACTAGAAATATATACTGCGTCTGTTGAACACTCTGATCATTCTTCAAATTCAGAAGGTCCTGCTTGTGGGTTCTTTTAATGATGAGATATCACAGAGGGGAAATAGAAGTCCAAGAAAAATCTTCTGTAAGAGAAGAGGCTAAAAAAGTTAGTAAAATCATTCGTAATCACATTGTGGAAGTAGCGGCAAAGTTTATTGAACAACAAGTAATGCTAATTATTGGGTTGAAGAATAAAGAAGGCTTTGTATGGTCCTCTATTGTTTACGGTAACCCTGGCTTTGTCAAAGTAAATGATGAGCAGACATTATCAATCTTTTCTTTACCAGATTCAACGGATCCAGTATTTAATGGTCTTACTATAGGCAATACTATAGGAATTTTAGCCATAGAATTTTCGGCTAGAAAAAGAATGAGAGTAAACGGGGTTATCACACAAGTTAATAATAAGGGATTTCAAATTAAAACAACGGAGGTGTATTCTAACTGCCCTAAATTCATACAATCACGTACATTTTTAGGTTTTAGAAAAATCAAAGACTTGGAAGGGAAATTTTTTACAAAGCTGAATCAAGAGCAACTCGAAAAGGTATTACAATCTGATACATTTTTTATAGCCACCCATCATTCAGAGAATGGAGCAGATGCCTCCCATCGAGGAGGTCAGCCAGGGTTTGTTCGTATCATTGATTCCAATACTTTAAAAATTAAAGATTATCCAGGAAATAATATGTTCAATACCTTAGGAAACTTAGTAGAGAATCATCAATCGGGATTGTTGTTCGTTGATTTTGAGGATGGAAATTTTCTTCAAATGAATGGAGAATCAACTATAGATTGGATTGATAACGAAAAGTCTATTACTTTTAGGATTAAACAAATAAGAAGTGTAAAGGGTGGTTTTCCACTTAGATGGAGTTTTAATCAATATTCTCCGTTCAATCCTCCTATATAATGGAGGTACTTAGTTATGAGAACGAACAAAGGAGCCGAAACGTTAAACGCGCATTTATAAGAAATTAAAAAGCTGAAAAGGAGGATTGTGTCATGACTGAAAATAGACATAACCTAAAGGTTCATTTACAGGAACTCGAGGAAAGTCATTTAAAACCAGAAATTCGTTCATCAAGTATAGAATTAGATAAAATATTGGCAGATGACTTCTTTGAGTACGGAAGTTCAGGGACAGTTATATACAAAAAAGATTGTATAGTTGAAGGTGGAATAGAAGTAGGCGATCTTTCTCTTTTTGAATTTGACATTCATCCTTTGTCAACTGAGTCGGTGCTAACGACTTACCGAGTGAGAGATGAAACGAAGAATCAAGATACTTTGAGAAGCTCCATTTGGAAATGGATTGATGGCAGGTGGCAGCTATTTTTTCATCAAGGAACCGTTGCTAAACGTTAATGGTGGTTAGCTAATAAATATTTATTGGGGTGAAGGAATGATAAAACCAACTGTCTATTTAATGGATTATCAGTCACGATGGAAAGAGCAATTCAAGCTTGAGAGGGATAATATTTTGAATGTAATAGGGGATAAAATAGCTGCTATTGAACACATTGGTAGTACTTCAATAGAGGGATTAAAGGCTAAACCGATTATTGACATCATGGTAGGAGTAAAGGATTTAAGCATTACAGAAAATCTTATTTCCCCTTTAAGTGAGATTGATTTTGAATATATTCCAAAGCCAGAATTAACAGATAGGAGGTTTTTTAGAAAGGGAGAATGGGGGAAGGGTACTTGTCATTTACATATTTGTGAAATACATAGTACAGAATGGTCTGAAAAAATAGGGTTTCGTAATTACCTTAGAAAACATCCCAAAATGGCTGAAAATTATACGTTGCTAAAAAGTGAATTAGCTACTAAATATAAGTATGACAGACAAACCTACACTCAAAAAAAAGAACCTTTTATTAAAAATATTATTGAGCTTGCCAAAGGTGAACGGTGAATGGTTTTATCTATTTGTTGAAAGGTGAGATTTTTAGGGCAAAAAAAAGAGTCCGATAGTTAAAACGGACTCTTTTTGTGTTTACTTAGTTTGGTTTAATAATATCATCGATAAGACCGTATTCTTTAGCCTTATCTGCTGACATGAAGTTATCACGGTCTGTATCACGAGAAATAACATCTAATGATTGACCTGTACGTTCAGCTAAAATTTTGTTTAATGTTTCACGCATTTCAATAATACGACGAGCATGAATTTCAATGTCAGATGCTTGACCTTGCGTACCACCAAGTGGCTGATGAATCATGACTTCACTGTTTGGGAGGGCATAACGCTTACCAGGCTCCCCAGCAGCAAGTAAAAATGCTCCCATAGATGCAGCCATACCGATGCAGATCGTTGATACTTTAGGTTTGATGAATTGCATCGTATCATAAATAGCCATACCTGCTGTAATGGAACCACCTGGACTGTTAATATAAAGTGAAATGTCTTTTTCAGGGTCCTCAGCGTTTAAAAATAGAAGCTGTGCCACAATAGAGTTAGCCACATTATCATCGATCGCAGATCCTAACATAACAATTCGGTCTTTTAATAATCGTGAATAAATGTCATAGGCTCTTTCACCACGATTTGTTTGTTCAATAACTGTAGGAATTAAATTCATAATAGTAAAGCCTCCTTATATTTGTAATCAATCTTTTAATGTAGTGGTAATTTATGTACATCATACCTAAAAGGTCAAAGAAGGTCAAATGATTTGCTTCTTCTTTAACATATATTCATGATTACATATAAAAATCCCTTCTTACAGGATAGCCGAATTTATAAAAATTGAAACAGAATTTTGATGATTAAACTAAATCAAGGTTTTGCAGTGAAATATTTCAACTTTAAGAAGGACAGTCTTTCTATTAAGAAGCTGACCATTTGAATTATTTCCTTATAATCTGTTAACATATCATTGTTACCATAAAAATTGTTTAAAGCTAGGTGAAAAGGGAATATGATTACTGTCCAGGTCATGTCAAGAAATAATTGTCCATTGTGCACAGAGGCTATCGCTCAATTACGTAACTTACAAAGAGATTATAACTTTGAATTAGAAGTGATTGATATTTACCAAGATGATCAATTATTAGAAAAATATCAATTAATGATTCCGGTCGTGTTGGTGGAAGATGTAGAAATCGGCTATGGGCATATCGAAGACCAGCAGGTAATTTCTGCCATAGACACTCATTCTAACAAGCTGTAGTCGACCCGAATAGCTTTATTATAGGTAGGCTAAGAAAATGTTTGTGAATTTGCTTTGTGAGAAAATTTAACTTGTTTACTTTCATAAACATTGTTAAAATGAAGTGGAAGATAAGAAGGATATTTTTTTAATCTAGTCGGGACGTAAAATGTCACAGCGGGACCTTTTTGTTCCCGTAGTATTTTTAGAGAATGTAGGGAATAATGAAAAAGGTTTTGTTTAGTCCCATTTTCTAAACCGTCATTATATTACTCTCACTATTTTAAAAGGTTGTATAGTACTACTGTTCACTGAATGATTTAAACCTGTTTTTGAAAGGAAGCATTTATTGATGAAATCTTTAATTTCTTTACAAAAACAACTTTTACCAGATGTATTAGAAGTCATGGTAAAGCGATATGCAATCTTACAAAATATTCGCTTAATGCAACCAATTGGAAGAAGAAACTTATCTTCAAATCTTCAAATATCTGAACGAGTCTTGAGAAGTGAAGTCACTTTTTTAAAAGAGCAAAGACTTGTGCATTTTGCTACCTCAGGAATGAGTTTAACAGAGCAAGGTGAATTGTTGTTTATAGAATTAGAAGAAATGATGAAAGAATTGTTAGGTCTAAGCACCTTAGAGCAAAGGCTTCAAAGTAAGCTAGGAGTTACTAAAGTAATAGTAGTCTCCGGAGATAGCGATGATAATGACTGGGTTAAGCATGAAATGGGTCGTGCGGCAGTATTAGAACTCAATTCAAAGGTAAAAGCTAAGGACGTTATTGCGGTTATGGGCGGAACGACATTGGCTGCTGTTGCTTCTATGATGACAGCCGATACGAAAATGAAGGAAGTTGTTTTTGTTCCAGCAAGAGGCGGGCTAGGCGAGCGTGTGGAAAATCAAGCAAATACGATTAGTGCAGAGTTTGCTAGCAGGGCTGGCGCAGAGTACCGATTGCTTCATGTACCCGACCAATTAAGTGAGGAAGCTTATTCTTCTTTAAGATTAGAACCGTCTGTACAAGAAATTTTAGCTCTTATCAAATCAGCTGCAGTTGTCATTCATGGAATTGGAGTCGCTGAAACGATGGCTTTACGCCGTAATTCAGCAGCTAAAATCAAAAATCATTTATCTGACGATGAAGCAGTTGGTGAAGCTTTTGGTTATTATTTTAATAAAAATGGAGAAATTATCTATAAACAACGTACGATTGGTTTACAACTAGATGAATTAGACCAAAATAAGTATGTAATTTCAGTAGCAGGTGGACATTCAAAGGCCAAGGCAATACTTGCTTATATGAAAAATTGCCCTAGTGATGTGTTAATTACAGACGAAGGGGCAGCGAGAAGTTTACTTGAAAATGAGATATCACTTAGTTAGATAAAAGGGTTATCCCTTTTTGATATAAAATAGTATGGAATTAATAGGAGGAGATTTAAATGGCAACAAAAATCGGTATTAATGGTTTTGGAAGAATTGGACGTAATGTATTCCGTGCAGCTTTAAACAACCCAAATGTAGAGGTTGTAGCAATCAATGACTTAACGGATGCTAATATGCTTGCTCACTTATTAAAGTACGATACAGTACACGGTAAGTTAGACGCTAAAGTTGAAGTAAAAGAAAATGCATTAGTTGTAAATGGTTCTGAAATTAATGTTTCTGCAGAACGTGATCCTGCTAAGCTTGCTTGGGCAGACCGTGGAGTAGAAGTAGTAATTGAATCAACTGGATTCTTCACAAAGCGTTCTGACGCTGCAAAACACATTGAAGCTGGCGCTAAAAAAGTTATCATTTCAGCTCCTGCATCTGACGAAGATATTACAATCGTTATGGGAGTTAATGAAGATAAATATGAAGCTGGTAGCCATGATGTTATCTCTAACGCTTCTTGTACAACAAACTGTTTAGCTCCATTTGCTAAAGTTTTAAACGATCAATTTGGTATCCGTCGTGGTATGATGACAACTGTTCACTCATATACAAATGATCAACAAATTCTAGATTTACCACATAAAGACTATCGTCGTGCTCGTGCGGCTGCTGAGAACATTATCCCAACAACTACTGGTGCTGCGAAAGCTGTTGCTCTAGTATTACCAGAGTTAAAAGGAAAATTAAACGGTGGTGCAATGCGTGTTCCAACTCCAAACGTATCACTAGTTGACTTAGTAGCAGAGCTTGATAAAGATGTAACAGCAGAAGAAGTAAACGCAGCTCTTAAAGAAGCAGCAGAAGGTCCATTAAAAGGAATCTTAGAATTCAGTGATGAGCCATTAGTTTCTGGTGACTATAATGGTAACCCAGCATCTTCAACAGTTGATGGTTTATCAACAATGGTTATGGAAGGAAACATGGTAAAAGTCATTTCTTGGTATGACAACGAGTCTGGTTACTCAAATCGTGTAGTAGACCTTGTTGAGTATATCGCTAGCAAAGGACTATAATTTCTTAATAAAATAAAAAAGGGTGGGGAGGAGAACAATTTTCTTACTCCCCTTTCCATTGATTAAAAAGGTATAATAGACTGTGGTTGGTTAATAAGAGGAGGCATGGATCTCAATGAATAAGAAAAGCATACGTGATTTAGATTTAGCAGGAAAAAAGGTTTTTTGTCGGGTAGATTTTAATGTTCCAATGAAAGATGGAGCGATTACTGATGATACTCGTTTGCGTGCTGCTATTCCTACGATCGAGTACTTAGTAAACGAAGGTGCAAAAGTAATCTTAGCTAGCCATTTAGGAAGACCTAAAGGCGAAGTGAACGAAGAATTAAGATTAACACCTGTTGCACAAAAGCTAAGTCAATTACTAGGTAAAGAAGTTAAAAAAGTGGATGAAGCTTTTGGTCCTGTTGCTGAAGATGCGGCGAACGGATTAACAAATGGTGAAATCTTACTTTTAGAAAATGTACGTTTCTATCCTGGTGAAGAGAAAAATGACTCTGAATTAGCAAAAGCTTTTGCTTCATTAGCAGATATCTTTGTTAATGATGCCTTTGGTACAGCACATCGTGCGCATGCTTCAACGGAGGGAATTGCTCATCATCTTCCAGCTGTAGCAGGATTGCTAATGGAGAAAGAATTAGATGTATTAGGAAATGCACTACTATCTCCTGAAAGACCGTTCACAGCTATTATTGGTGGAGCGAAGGTAAAAGATAAAATCGGTGTTATTGAGAATTTACTTGAAAAAGTAGATAACTTAATTATTGGTGGTGGACTAGCTTATACTTTTGTGAAAGCTTTAGGACACGAAATCGGAAAATCGCTTCTTGAGGAAGATAAAATCGAGCTTGCCAAAACATTTATGGATAAGGCAAAAGAAAATAATGTGAATTTCTACCTTCCAGTGGATGTGACCATTGCTGATGATTTCTCAAACGATGCTAACATTAAAATCGTCCCAATTGAAGAAATTCCATCAGATTGGGAAGCTCTTGATATTGGATCGAAAACATTAGCTACTTATCAAAAAGTAGTAAATGAATCAAAGCTCGTTATTTGGAATGGCCCAATGGGTGTATTTGAATTAGAAGCTTTCTCAAAAGGAACAAAAGGTGTAGCACAAGCTCTTGCTGATAGTGAAGCTTATTCTGTTATTGGTGGTGGAGACTCAGCAGCAGCAGCAGAGCAATTTGGACTTGCCGATCAAATGAGTCATATCTCAACAGGTGGCGGCGCTTCTCTTGAGTTTATGGAAGGAAAAGAACTTCCAGGTGTTGTCGCTTTAAATGATAAATAAAGATTTGTAATAGGAGGGGCGTAGGCTTTTCTGAAGCTTATAGCTCTTTACATAGAGAGATAGTTGGTTTCTCTAAACTGTATACTATTTTATGAGGTGAAAATATGCGTAAACCAATCATTGCAGGAAACTGGAAAATGAATAAAACGTTAGCTGAGGCAAAAGCGTTTGTTCAAGAAGTAAAAGCAAGCGTACCAGCAAACAGTGAGGTTGATTCAGTTGTTTGTTCACCAGCTTTATTTTTAGATAGCTTAGTAAAAGAAGCAGAAGGTACAGACTTGAAAATTGGAGCACAAAATGTTCATTTTGAAGAAAATGGTGCATTTACAGGTGAAATTAGTCCTGTGGCTCTAGCTGACCTAAATGTTGATTACGTTATTATTGGTCATTCAGAGCGTCGTGAAATGTTTGCTGAAACGGATGAAACCGTTAATAAGAAAGTACACTCTGCCTTCACACACGGAATTATTCCGATTATGTGCTGTGGAGAAACAGACGATGAGCGAGAAGCAGGACAAACGAATGATGTAGTAAAAACACAAGTTGAAGCAGGACTTGCTGGTCTAACAGAAGAGCAGGTTAAAAATACAGTTATTGCTTATGAGCCAATTTGGGCAATCGGTACAGGAAAATCATCTTCAGCTGCAGATGCGAATGAAGTATGTGCTTATATCCGTCAAGTAGTGGCTAACGCATTTACGGAAGAAGCTGCTCAAGCAGTAAGAATTCAATATGGCGGTAGTGTAAAGCCTGCTAATATTAAAGAATACATGGCTCAATCTGATATTGATGGCGCCTTAGTTGGTGGAGCAAGCTTAGAAACTGCATCATTTCTTGCACTTGCGGAGGCGGGAAAATGAGTAAAAAACCAGTCGCTCTAATCATTCTTGATGGCTTTGCCCTAAGAGATGAGAAAAAGGGAAATGCGGTTGCTCAAGCAAACAAGCCTAACTTTGACCGTTATTGGAATCAATTTCCTCATGCGACTCTAGAAGCACAAGGAGAAGCAGTTGGATTGCCAGAAGGTCAGATGGGTAATTCAGAAGTTGGACACTTAAATATTGGTGCTGGTCGTACCGTTTATCAAAGTCTTACAAGAGTGAATCTTTCTATTCGTGAAGGAGACTTTTTCGAAAACGAAACGCTTCACCAAGCCATGAATCATGTAAATGAAAAGAATAGTGCCTTACATCTTTATGGTTTATTATCAGATGGAGGAATTCATAGTCATATTGAACACCTATATGCTATCTTGGAGCTGGCTAAGCGCAAAAACGTCGAAAAAGTATATATACATGCCTTTTTAGATGGTCGTGATGTTGGTCCAACCTCTTCTCAAAACTACATCAAAGCCTTAGAGGAAAAAATAGCTGAAATCGGAATTGGTGAAATGGCGACGATTCATGGACGCTATTATGCAATGGACCGTGATAAGCGTTGGGACCGTGTAGATAAATCATATCGTGCTATGGTTTATGGAGAAGGACCTTCATACTTATCAGCGGAAGAAGCGATTGCAGATAGTTACAACAACTCAATTCATGATGAGTTCCTTATCCCTTCAGTCATTACAAAAGCAAATGGTCAACCCGTTGCTACGATTCAAAATGACGATGCGGTTATATTTTTCAATTTCAGACCAGACCGTGCCATTCAAATGTCTCAAGTCTTTACAAATGAAGATTTTCGAGGGTTTGAACGCGGAGACAAGTACCCTAAAGGCTTACACTATGTGTGCTTAACTCATTTTAGTGAGACAGTTAAAGGGTTTGTAGCCTTTAAGCCAACCAATCTCGATAACACACTTGGGGAAGTATTATCACAGCAAAATTACAAGCAGCTAAGAATCGCAGAAACGGAAAAATACCCTCATGTAACATTCTTTTTCAGTGGTGGTCGAGAGCAGCCGTTTCCTGGAGAAGAACGAATTTTAATCGATTCTCCTAAGGTGGCAACCTATGATTTGAAGCCTGAGATGAGTGCATATGAGGTAACCGATGCATTACTTGCTGAAATAGCAGAGGACAAGCATGATGCGATTATTTTAAATTTTGCTAACCCTGATATGGTAGGTCATTCAGGAATGCTAGAACCAACCATTAAAGCCATAGAAGCAGTTGATGAATGCTTAGGGAAAGTCGTTGATGCAATATTGGCTAAAGGTGGAGCAGCTGTCATTACGGCTGACCATGGTAATGCCGACGAAGTGATTACGATGGAAGATACACCAATGACCGCTCATACAACGAATCGTGTTCCTGTTATTGTAACGGAGAACAATGTTGAGCTTCGAGAAGATGGCATTTTGGCAGATTTAGCTCCTACCGTTTTAACATTATTAGGAGCAGAGCAGCCAGCTGAAATGACAGGGAAAAGCTTGTTTAAAAATAATTAAGGTTTTTGCTTGGAAGTAGGACAACCTTTACGTACAATAAAGGTATAAAAAAAGATTTTATAAAAAGGAGTCGACTTAAAAATGACAATGATTACAGATGTTTACGCGCGCGAAGTACTAGATTCACGTGGAAATCCAACTGTTGAAGTAGAAATTTATTTAGAATCAGGTGCAATGGGTAGAGCGTTAGTACCTAGTGGAGCTTCTACAGGTGAATATGAAGCAGTAGAATTACGTGATGGTGGAGAACGCTTCTTAGGTAAAGGTGTTCTTAAAGCCGTTGAAAATGTTAATGAAGTAATCGCTCCAGAAATTATTGGATTAGATGCTCTTGACCAACTAGGTATTGATAAGCTTATGATCGACTTAGATGGAACAGAAAACAAAGGAAAATTAGGCGCTAATGCTATCCTAGGTGTATCTATGGCTGTGGCTCACGCTGCTGCTGATGCATTAGGAATTCCATTATACGTTTACCTTGGTGGCTTCAGTGCAAAGCAACTTCCAGTACCAATGATGAACATTATCAATGGTGGTGAGCATGCAGACAATAACGTAGATATTCAAGAATTTATGGTTATGCCTGTAGGAGCTGAAAACTTCAAAGAAGCACTTCGTATGGGTGCAGAAATTTTCCACAATCTAAAATCAGTACTAAAAGCGAAGGGCTATAACACAGCTGTAGGTGACGAGGGTGGTTTCGCACCGAACCTTTCTTCTAATGAAGAAGCTCTATCAACGATTATCGAAGCGATTGAAAAAGCTGGCTACAAACCAGGTGAGCAAATTCAGCTTGCTATGGATGTTGCTTCTTCAGAGCTTTATAACAAAGAAGATGGTAAATACCACTTATCGGGCGAAGGTAAAGTTCTTTCTTCTGAAGAAATGGTCTCTTTCTATGAAGACTTAGTTTCAAAATATCCAATCATCTCTATTGAAGATGGATTAGATGAAAACGATTGGGATGGTCATAAATTATTAACCGACCGTCTTGGAAGCAAAGTTCAGCTTGTTGGTGATGATTTATTTGTAACGAATACGAAAAAATTAGCTGAAGGTATCGAAAAAGGAATTGGAAACTCAATCCTTATTAAGGTCAATCAAATCGGTACTCTTTCAGAGACATTTGAAGCAATTGAAATGGCGAAGCGTGCTGGTTACACAGCTGTTATCTCTCACCGTTCGGGTGAAACTGAGGATGCAACGATTGCTGACATCGCTGTTGCAACAAATGCTGGCCAAATTAAAACAGGTGCTCCATCTCGTACAGACCGTGTAGCGAAGTACAACCAACTACTTCGTATCGAAGACGAATTAGCAGAAGTAGCAACTTACCAAGGAATTCAATCTTTCTATAACTTGAAAAAGTAATAGTAGAAATTCATTATGTAACCCCTTATTCATGTGGAATATCCATATGAATAAGGGGTTTTTTTTGTATGGAGTCGCAGAGATTTCCTTGTTTATTCCCTTGCCTTGTGGTTGGATAGATGCTAATTTTTTCGAATTTCTCTTTTTGAAAATTCACGCACGTTAACAGAGTGCTAAGTTACAAACTCTTCTCCGTCATTCTCTTCACCTTTAACAAACATGTGAGCTGCTGAGAACAAGCCCTTGGGAAAGCATCTACCTAAAGTGAAAATCAAAACCTAACCGCTCGGTATTCATTAAAAAGATGTGAATGATGAAATTGATTTACTTAAAAAAGAAAACGGATACAACAAATAGACCGTTGTTACAAAATGCAACAAACACCCATATGTTAAATTACCTATTTATACAAAAAGAAAACAAATAAATATATATGATAACATTATGAATGTTTTACTTGTTTATTAACAACATTTAGATTAGTAAAGGAGAATTTTAGAAACAATTTTATGTGTCAGAAAACTTCACCTTTTCGAACAATTTCAAAAAGAAATCAAGTAAGGTAATAGTAATAAAAATAGATGAAGGATAAAGAATGTATATTTTAGCTTTCTTAATTAATGAAAATCAATAACGAGGAGTGAGGAGTATGGAATCATTCATCATAGAGCGTTTTATGAAGGTAGTGGGAAGTGCAAGCATCTTAACAGAAGAAAAGAATGTCTTAAAGCTATCTAGGGATTATTATTGGTACTCACCTGTGTTAAAAGAAGAATTAGAAAAAAAGAAAGCAGACATCATCCTCATTCCTGAAACAACGATTGAGCTTAAATCGATTTTAAATCTTGCCCGTGATAGTAAAATTCCCGTGACTATCCGCGGAGCAGGGACAGGAAATTATGGACAAGCGATGCCATTAACAGGTGGGATCGTAATAGATTTGAGTCATTTAAATGAAGTAATAGAGTGGCATAATCATTCTGTTAAAGTACAGGCAGGTATGAGGCTGAGAGATTTGGAAAAGCAGGCGAATGAACATGGACTTGAGTTAACGATTTATCCATCTACTTTTGCCAAAGCGACGATTGGTGGTTTTGTAGCAGGTGGCTCTGGTGGAATTGGCTCAGTAACGTGGGGAAATCTTTGGGATGGGAATGTGCTAGAGGCAACCGTTTTAACGATGAATGAGCCAGTTCAGCTACTTACAATAAGTGGGGATGATTTATTGAACTATATTCATAGCTACGGAACAACTGGTGTCATCATTGATGTAACGATTCCTCTAAAACCAAAAAGAAATTGGAGACAGATTGCTTTCCAATTTTCGAGCTTAACTAACGTACTCACTTTTACAGAGGATGTAGCAAGTTCACAGAAGTGGAATAAAAGACTTGTAACCGTGTTAGAAGCACCGATATCCACTTACTTTTTACCATTAAAAAAGAAGCTATCCCAAACAGGACATTACGCATTTTTAGAAATCGAAGAAGACTCATACCTAGAAATTAAATATCTAGCAGAAAGTCTAGATGGTGAAGAGGAATATACAGTAGAGCCGAGTCATTATCGAAAGGGTATCGGAATTTCAGATTTCACATGGAATCATACGACCTTATGGGCTTTAAAAAACGATGATAATTGGACCTATCTACAAAACTTCTTTAATCTAGAAAACTATCAAAATCAAATATCTACTATAAAAAAAGAATTTGGCGAGGAAGTGCTTATTCATATTGAATGGTTAAAGGATAAAGGAAAACTCATTCCTGCTGGGCTACCGTTAGTGAAGTATTCTAGCAAGGAACGATTATATCAAATCATTGAATTCTTTAATCAATTAGGAGCTTCGGTCAATGATCCTCATACGTATCTTTTAGGTGCAGGAGGCTGGAATCTACAGCTTGAAGCTATGGCGAAATTGAAAAAAGTTAATGACCCTTACGACTTATTAAATCAAGGAAAAATGCCAAGCACAAAGGCTATTTCGGTTATGTAAGTTTACTTTTTGAAAGCAGGTGATAGATAATGGCAAGGCAAATTGTCGGCACAGGACGAATGGCTGTGTCAAAGGAAAAAACCATTCCGATTATGACGAAATGGAAAGTAGCACAAAAGGATATCGTAAAAAAGGTACTACCTCCAGTTTTAGCATTAGTTGTATTTGTTATCGTGTGGGAGGTTTTAGTTCGCGCTTTAGGAATTGCTCACTACATTTTACCAAAGCCAACGGATATATACGGAGCAACGATAGATAATTGGAGTAATTTATTTATGGCTCTTCGAACAACAGTTATTGAATCGGTCATAGGCTTCATTTTTAGCGTCATAATCGGTATTGGTGTGGCCGTATTCATGGCAAGCTCGAAATGGATTGAAAGGAGCTTTTATCCTTATGCGATTATTTTACAAACCATTCCTGTCGTCGCGATTGCTCCAATCATTGTCATTTGGTTTGGATCAGGAATGAATGCCATTATTATTATTGCCTTTACCATTGGTTTTTTCCCAATGCTATCAAACACTTTAATTGGTTTAAATGCTACGGATCATAAGCTAAAGGATTTATTTCAGCTATATAACGCTTCAAAATGGCAAATTATGTGGAAGCTCCGGTTTCCGGCGGCACTACCTTTTATTATTGCAGGAATGAAAATTTCTTGTACATTAGCTGTAGTTGGTGCAATCGTTGGTGAATATATAGCGGGTGTTGGAGGAGGAGCTGGAGGCATTGGTTATGCAATTACTGTAGCAGCTTCAAGATTACAAACCCCTTACTTATTTGCTCTAGGATTATCGGCAGCTCTGCTTGGAATCGTATTTTTCTTAGTTGTGAGCTTTCTATCTAGAAAATTATTAAGCTCGTGGCATGAATCTGAATTAGAATCTGAATAAAAGAGAGAATGAGATAGGAGGCACTATAATGAAAATGTCAAAACCATGGCTTATTCCATTACAGGCAGTATTCGCTGGAATTCTATTAATAGGGTGTGGATCTGAGGATACAGTAGAGGAAAGCATCGAAGCAAATCAGACAGAAAATGAAGCAGAAGCAACCGCAGCTGAAGGAAACGATGAATTAACGGAAATCACACAGGTAACTAGCTGGTTCCCTCAAGTGGAAAACGCAGGTCAATATTATGCAGCTTTAGAAGGTTTTTATGAAGAAGAAGGGCTTTCGGTTACGACTGAGCCTGGAGGTCCTACGGTTTCTTCTACGCAGATTGTTGCATCTGGAAATGCAGAAATTGGTATGGCACAGGCAGATCAAGTCTTAAATGCCATCAATGAAGGAATCCCTTTGGTCGTCTTTTTTGCTAATTTCCAAAGAACACCGCAAGGAATCATGTACCATGCAGAGCATACAGTCAATGACTTTAACGATTTAGCAGGTGACTTTGAGATATATACGGCTGCAGGAGCAGGGTATTGGGATTATTTAGTGAGTACGACTGATATTACAGATAACCAAAATCGAGTTTATAGCGGAGATAACACGACTTTTGCGTCCAATCCATTAGCTGCATCGCAAATGTATGTCACCTCAGAACCTTTTTACTTAGAACAAGAAGGAATTGAAACAGGCTATCTTTTAATAGCTGAATCAGGATACTCACCATACGGAGATGTACTTTTCACAACAAAGGATTATTTAGAGGAAAATCCTGATGTTATACAGTCTTATGTTGATGCGATTACAAAAGGGTGGGAGCTATTTCAGGAAAATCCAGAGCCTCTTTACCCATATATTATTGAGCTAGAACCAGAAAAAACAGTTGAGCAAATGACCTATGCGACGGAGCAAATGCAAGAGCTTGTATTTGGTGGTGATGCAACAGATGGTGGTGTTGGTACGATGACAGAGGAACGCTGGCAAACGTTGATTGACCAATTAACGGACTTGGAGCTGATAGATGAAGGTCTTCAGCCAAGTGATGTCTATACGACTGAATTTTTGCAGTAAATAAAAGGAGTGAAGGACTTTGAGAGGGAAAGGACAAAAGGCGTGGCAAGAATGTTTCTTGCCACGTTTTTCTACAAAAGAGATTGAATCAATTGATAAAGAAAACGGAGTGGTCATTCTACCAATAGGCGCTATTGAGCAGCATGGACCACATCTCCCTGTATATACGGATACATTGATTGCAGAAGGATTATTAGAAGCTACCTTTTCTCATCTAAAAAAAGAGGATTCAATTTGGTTATTACCGCCTTTACCGTACGGAAAAAGCACAGAGCACTTAGGGCATCCAGGGACATTCTCTTTATCAGCAACGACTCTTCAGCAAGTCATTATCGACCTTGCCAAAAGTGTTCAGTTAAGTGGGTTTAAAAGGCTTCTTCTTTATAATACTCACGGTGGAAATTGGGATTTAATTTCAATGATTGCTAGAGAAGTAAGAATAGAAACTGGATTAATGGTGTTTAAAATGTCAGGAATGGATTATAAGGAGACATTAACAGATTTATATAGTGAGCATGAATTGACTTTTGGTATTCATGGTGGTGATGTTGAAACGTCTGTTGTTCTAGCCTTAGAAGAGGACTGGGTCGATATGAATAGGGCCCCATCTTACGCTTATCAGAGATTTGAAGAAGATTCGATCACAATAGATATAAAAGGCGGTCCCTCTGTTGCTTGGATAAGTGATGATATTTCTAGCTGTGGAACATCGGGCGATGCTTCTTTAGGTAATAAGGATAAAGGACTTGAAACCATTAACAGATTAAGTAAAAAAACAGCTCAAGCTTTTATAAAGATTAGCACTTTTGAAATGAATTACTTAAAAGGTGAACATCGTATTCATATATAAGAGGAAAGGAGCTCGATCGAATGGAAACGGCCCAATTAGCAAACCCAAAGGAACATACAAAAGAGAATGTTCTTTTACAAATCAAAAATGTGAGTAAAATCTATAATGGCGATATTGTTGCTTTAACGGATATGAATTTAGATGTAAAAGAAGGTGAATTTATTTCATTCGTAGGTCCTTCTGGTTGTGGGAAATCAACAATATTTAAAATCATTGCCGGCTTAAGCGAACCGACTACAGGTTCGGTAGAGTTAACCAATCAAACATCAAAGCAGGAGGAGCTAGACCGTACCGAAATTGGATTTGTTTTTCAACACGCTACTCTTTTACCATGGAAATCCGTTTTAGATAATATTACCTTGCCGTTAGAATTAAAGGGAGTATCGAAGAAAAAAAGGTATATCCAAGGACGGGAAGTACTAGAAATGGTCGGATTAAAAGGTTACGAAAAGGCATTGCCACGTCAGCTTTCTGGAGGTATGCAGATGAGAGTTTCCATTGCTAGAGCTTTAGTAGCAAAACCTAAGCTATTACTAATGGATGAGCCATTCGGTGCATTAGATGAAATAACAAGACAAAATTTGCACTATGAATTGCTGAAAATTTGGGAGAAAACCAATATGACGGTTTTATTTATTACTCATAATGTCTTTGAATCCGTATTTCTTTCAACCAAAATAGCGGTCATGTCTGCAAGACCTGGACGTATTAGTCATACCTTTGATGTACCTGAATATGAAAGAAATGAGCAATTTCGTAGTACTCCAGAATTTAGTCAGTTAATTGGAAAGGTTTCAAAAGAACTCGAGCATTGAGGTGGGTAAAATGAATCAGGGATGGATTGATGAATTGAAACAAGTAATAGGCGAAAACAAAGTGGAAACGAAGGATAGCTATGTCAAAAGAATGTCCCAAGATTTTTACTGGTATTCTCCTATTTTGAAAAAACAGCTATCGGACTTTTATGCAGATTGTATTGTGAAGCCGAGCTCTGTGGAGGAAGTTATAGAAGTTTTGGCGTTCTCCGCTCAAAATAGAATACCGCTCGTACCACGTGGTGGTGGAACCGGTAATTACGGTCAAATCATTCCGATGGAAAAGGGAATAATCCTTGATACGAGTGCTCTTAATAAAATCATTGAAATAAAAAACGGAATAGGACGATTTGGTGCGGGTATAAAATTAGGGAAGCTTGAAGCAGATTTAGCAAACGATGGGTATTCGCTACGCTTTTTTCCTAGTACGTATTTAAAGTCAACTCTTGGTGGATTTATTGCTGGTGGGACAGGAGGAATTGGTTCCATTGAATATGGAACGTTATGGGATGAAGGCAATGTTGTCCGTTTAACGATTCTAACGTTGGAAGAAAAACCACGCTTGTTCACGATTGAAGGAGAAGAACTAAAAAAGTATATCCATCACTATGGATTATCTGGAGTCATAATAGAAGCTGAAATTGCTTTAGCACCCTATCGAGAATGGGAGGATCACCTTGTTACATTTTCCAATATAAATGATGCACTATCATTTTCAGAAAGCATTGCTAAAAGTGAATCGATTCGAAAAAGGCTCGTATCTGTGTCAGAATCGCCACTTGCGACAGCCTTTAAGCCATTTGAAGCCTTTGTAAGTGAACATGATTCGATTGTCCTTTTACAGGTAGAAAAAGGAGATTGTGACCAGGTAGAAGAACTCGCTCATTCATTCAATGGAAGCTTTTTACCAACATTTTCTGAGCATGTAAAAAAGAACAAAGTAAGAACAACAGACTTTAGTTGGAATCATGTTACTTTATGGTGGATGAAACATCATCCAGAAGCTACTTATTTACAAGGTCGATTTGACACAAAGAATTATCTAAAACAGGTAGAGCTACTAAAAGAAAAATATCCTAATGAAGTTCTTATTCATTTTGAATGGATTTCAGTGGGAGGAAGCATTGTGCCAAGCTCTCAACCTATCATCTCATATACAACGGAAGAAAGATTAAATGAAATCATAACTTATTTTAAAGAAATTGGGGTAAAGGTAAGTAATCCTCATACTTATTTAATAGAAGAAGGTGGGAAGGATGATTGGGTGGAGCTGATTTCTTTAGCGAAAAAAGAAAACGATCCGTATCAATTATTGAACCCAGGAAAAATGAAGATCGGAATCGGATAAGAGGTGTGGGTGATGTCTGAGTTATTAATTTGTAATGCGCGTTTTATCGGTGATGAACAGCTTTATGATATAAGAATTCGCCATGGGAAAATTATAGAGATTGGGCAATTCTCTCGAATGTGTAAGGAGGAAGTGAAGATTATTGATGCGACCAATCAATTTTTACTTCCTCCTTTTGTTGAGTCACATATTCATCTAGATACAGCTTTGACCTACGGAAAGCCCTTCGTAAATCACAGTGGAGGTTTAAGTGAGGGCATTTCGATTTGGGGACAATATCAAAGAGACTATTTAAATGAAGAAGATGTGGAGCTACGAGCCAAAAGTGTAATTGAGAGCATGATTGAGTATGGAGTTCTCTATATGAGAAGTATGGTCGATATAACGGCTTATAGCCAAGTTGGGCTTCACGCTTTGTTAAAAGTGAAAGAAGAGGTTAAAGATTATTTTGATTTACAGCTCATCGCCTTTCCACAATTAGGCTTAATACACGGTAATGGAGTAGAGCGGCTAAAAGAAGCAATTTCTTTAGGAGTTGATGGAATAAGCTGTGTTCCTCATTTAGAAAATACAAGAGAAGAAGGAATAAAATCGATTCAAATGTGCTTTCAAATCGCTAAAAGTGAAGGAAAAGCTCTTCATATTTTTTGTGATGAAACAGATGATGCTGATTCTAAATTTCTAGAAGTGGTCGCTTCTTTAGCGATCGAACATCGTTTATCTGAGCAAGTCACGGTTAGCCATATTAATGCGCTAGCTTATTATAACGAAAGCTATGCTCAGAAGGTTATCTCTTTGGTAAAACGGGCTCATTTACACGTCGTAACAGCTCCTTTAATAAGCAGTGTTGTGCAAGGAAGGCTAGGGGAATGGCCTAAGAGCAGAGGAATTACACGGGTGAAGGATTTAGTAGAGGCAGGTGTAAATGTAGCATGTGCCCATGATGATTTTCTAAGTCCCTTTTATCCATTAGGGACTGGTTCACCTTTACAGGCAGGGTATATGTTCATTCATCTTGCTCACATGACTGGAAAAGACGATTTTGATAAAGTACTAAAAATGCTAACGACTAATGCTGCAAGATTGTTGGGCTTGTCTAACTATGGAATCGATATTGGACATCCGGCAAATTTATTAATTTTCCCTGCAAAAGATGCTCATGATTTATTAAGAAGACAGCCAAAGCCTTCCTATGTCATCCATAACGGTCGGATAGTAGCTCAAACGATACCAGAGCAGACGACCCTAACTCTGTAAAAGAAAAATCAGAAAGGAAGATTAGTATGATGCAAAAGATTTACAATGCCAAAATGCCACTATTAGATGAAACATCCTATTTTGAGATAGAAATAAAAAATGGAATCATTCAACGTCTAAATAAACATAATCAAATAGAAGCAAGAGATGAATTATCGTTCTATCAACTAACTGGTGAAAATTCAGAGCAAGAAAATGGATGGGATTTAGAAGGAAGAATCGTGCTTCCTACTTTTGCAGATATCCATATGCATCTAGATAAATCTCATTCTTTACCTTTTGTAGGAAATGATTCAGGAACGTTAGAAGAGGCGATTGCCAACTATAAATCAGCAGCTCCGCAATTCTCCGATGAAATGATTAAAAACCGGATTCGAAAAACGGCTTTCTCTGCTTTGAAATATGGCACAACGATTATTAGAACTCATATTGATTTTCATACGAAGAGTGATATAGATACAACCTTTCGAGGAGTAAAAATGGCGTTAGAGGTTAAAGACGAGCTAAAGGAAATAATCGAAATTCAAGTTTATCCTATGCTTCCTTATCACCCTTATGACGAAGAAGATAGAAAGAGAATACGACAGGTCTTGGAATTAAATATCGATGGAGTCGGGGGCGCTCCCCATATAAGTGAAAAGCCTCTAGAATGTGTCGATGAAATTTTTGCTTTTGCGGTCGAGGCTGGATTACCTTTAGATCTTCATACAGATGAAAGCGATGATCCTACTGTTGATACAGTTTTAAGAATAGCTGAAAAAACGATAGAATATGGCTGGCAAGGGAAAGTCGTGGTCGATCATTTATGCTCTCTATCGGCAATGAATGAGTCAAAGGCGGAACTAGTAATCAATAAAATGAAGGAAGCTGAATTAATGGCTGTGACTCTGCCAGCTGCCAATATGTATCTTCAAGGAAGAGGAGATAAGGGACTTGTGAGAAGAGGAATCACGCGAGTGCAGGATTTAATAAAAAAGCAAGTTCCTCTCGCAGCAGCTTCTGATAATGTCTGTGATCCTTTCCACCCCTTTGGTCGTGCAGATATGCTGCAAATTGCACAGCTCACAGGGTATACAGCCCATATGGGTGGAAAAGAGGATTTAATTGAATTGTTGAAGATGGCGACGATTACGCCAAGAAAAATCATCGGAAAGACAGAGTGGGGAATGAGAGAAGGAGAAAGAGCAAGCTTTGTTGTGTTTGATAGTTACAGCCTACCTTCCTTATTTGCTGAATTAACAGAATCAAGAGCGGTTTTCCAAGCTGGAACATGGAGTTCTGTCGTGAAAGTCAATATTCATCAAGCTGTATTAAAAAATCCCGAAGCCTTTTATAAGGTGGGGAACTAATGGCTGAGATTGTCGTTGTGTATTTTAGTGCCTACGGTCATATTGCAAAAATGAGTGAAGCTGTAGCCCAAGGAGTGAACGATACAGAAGGCTGTAAAGCGAAAGTAGTAAGAATTCCTGATTTTGAGGATGAAAGCTTACGGGTTGCTTATCAAAGAACTCAGGTATCTTCGACAAAGATTAATCATTTTAAGTTAACAAAAAGCAAGGAGGATTATGAACGCAATGAACAGGAACAAGAAAGTATTCCACTTGTAAGTATGGATGATTTGCGTAATGCAGATGGTGTCATTTGGGGGTTTCCGACCTACCTTGGATCGATGCCAGGTCAGGTTAAATCCTTTCTTGACCGAGCTGGACAATTTTGTACGACGGGTGAGCTTGAAGGAAAGCCTACTGCTCTATTCACAAGTGCGGGCTCGATTCACGGAGGCCATGAAGCAACGCTTTTAAGCTCACTCGTACCATTACTTCATTTAGGGATGATTTTTATCGGCTTACCTTATACCGAAAATCCAGAATACTTAACCGATAAAGCTATTGGTGGTTCTTCTTATGGAGCTTCTACTTTAGCAGGACCTGATGGCAGTAGAAAACCAACTGAAGAGGAGTTAGTTATGGCAGCCAGACTAGGAAGCAGAGTGGCAAAAGTCGCTCGCTCCTTTGAAGAAACAGGCTTTATACAATCAAGGAATATTAGTGAAAAATAATTATATGTGTGTTTATAGTTAACCATTGCGAAACAAGCCTCGCTATGATAAATTAAGAGGAGTGTATATTGTTGTGGAGGTGTAGAAATGCAAGCTGTCGCTTTTGTTTTATTAATTCTTGTTTCAATCGCTTTAATTGCTGTCGTATTACTACAATCAGGGAAAAGTGCTGGATTAGCTGGTTCTATTTCAGGTGGTGCCGAGCAGCTATTAGGAAAACAAAAAGCACGTGGGATCGATGCAGTTTTAAATAAAGCAACGATTGTGCTTGCTGTTCTGTTTTTCGTTCTTACGATTGCCGTCGCATATTTCTTATAAGATAGGCCAAGCAGTAGGTATACACCTACTGCTTTTTTATGTGAATATCATTTTAGTTACTGATATAAAATGTTGATATAGTGAAGTAGGAAAGAAGATTGCCAGCTCTTCAATTCGGGTATCAAAAAAATAGGATGTTAATTACTCATTAAAAAGGTAGAAGATAAAGGTGAGAAGAACAACAGAAATCAGGTGATACTATGATTGGATGTCTTTGTTTACACGGATTTACTGGTGAACCTTGGGAAGTTGAGCCAATCGCAAATTATCTATTCGAGAAAAAACGTTGGCTCGTTTACACCCCTACTTTACCTGGGCATGGTCCTAATGGCCAATTAAAAGATATTACACACGAACAATGGCTTTATGCAGCAGAGGTGGCAACAGAAGAGCTTTTAAAAAGGTGCGATAAGGTCTACGTTATAGGTTTTTCGATGGGAGGTATGTTAGCCTGCCATATTGCTGCGAAGTATCCGGTTGATAAGGTCGTCTTATTAAGTGCGGCAGCCTATTATGTTAATCCAACTCAACTGCTACATGAATTGAAGGAAGCGATTAAGCTACGAATTCGAGGACAACTACAAAACGATGAGCATTATCAGCTCTATCGGCAAAAGATATTAGAAACGCCCATGTCAGCTGTGTGGCAATTTATGGGCGCCGTAAAACTGATTAAGCCTAAATTGAGAGAGATAAAAGCTCCAACATTAATTATCCAAGGAGAGCTCGATGAAATCGTCCCGAAAAAAAGTGCTCAATATTTATTTGAAAGAATTCAATCAGAAAAGAAGTTATTAATTTTTTTAAAGGATTCTCATCATATGATATGTCATGGATTTGATCAGATTGAGCTCATTCATCATATAGAAGAATTTTTAGAAGTAGAAAAAATAGAAAAAAATGCAGCCGTGAGTATGAGGAAGGAAGATCACAATGAAGTTAGTTAAACCTAAGGATTTTATGTTTGAAGGTGGAGAGCGCGCCGTTTTGTTGTTACACGGTTTTACCGGAACTACCGCAGATGTAAGAATGATTGCTAGACATCTTCAAAAAGAAGGCTACACCTGCCATGCTCCTTTATTTGAGGGTCATGGTGTTCCACCTGAGCAATTATTAAAAACGGGCCCAGATGAATGGTGGGAATCTGCTAAAAAAGGATACGATTTCTTAAAAGAACAAGGGTATGATGAAATAGCTGTCTGCGGATTATCTTTAGGAGGGGTATTCTCCTTAAAATTCGGTTACACTTTACCTGTAAAGGGAATAATACCGATGTGCGCTCCAGTAAAGCCAAGAACAGAGGAATCAATTTACAAAGGCGTTTTATCTTATGCAAAACAATATAAACAACTCGAAAAAAAGTCAGAAAAACAAATCGAAGAGGAAATGGAGCATTTTGAAATGCTTTCAACAGAATCTCTATTAGAATTAAGATACTTAATGAAGGATGTTTCCGAGCATTTAGATCATATTTATGCACCGACTTTTGTCGTTCAAGCAAGAAAGGATGACATGATTGATCCTCAAAGTGCAGAGACCATCCACAAAGAAGTAGAGTCTGAGCACAAAAAATTAAAATGGTATGAAAACTCTGGTCATTCTATTACAATTGGACCAGAAAAAGAGCAGCTTCATGAAGATATACTTGAATTTTTAAATACATTAGATTGGAAAAAATAATGTTGAAGAGACTGAATGCTGCTAATACGAAAGGAGAAAGTTATGAATCAAGATCAGAAAAAGCAATTATTGAATTACTTTCGTGAAGAAGCGGATAAGCCTCTTTCCGTATCTGAATTAGAAGAGCATTTTCAGATTGAAGGTAGTGAAAATTTTAAAGAATTTATAAAACATTTAAATGAATTAGAATCAAGTGGACAGATTGTTCGAACAAGAAGCGATCGATATGGCGTCCCAGAAAAAATGAATCTTGTACGAGGAAAGGTTCAAGGACATGCTAAAGGATTTGCCTTTATTATTCCTGAAATAGAAGGAGAGAAGGATGTATATGTCTCTCAGCCAGATTTAGGAAGCGCGATGAATGGAGATATCGTTTTGGTTCGACTTCATCAGCAGTCCACTGGTGCTAGGCCAGAAGGAAAAGTCATTCGTATTTTAGAGCGTGGCGTTTCAGAAGTGATTGGAACCTATAGTGACCAGAAGGCTTACGGATTTGTCGTTGCTGATGACAAGCGGATTGCCAATGATATTTTTATTCCAAAAGAAGCGATAAACGGTGCGGTTGATGGTCACAAAGTGATTGTCAAAATCGTTAAGTATCCTGAGGGGCGTATGAGTGCTGAAGGAGAAGTTACCCAAATTCTCGGGCATAAAAATGATCCGGGGATGGATATTTTATCGATTATTTATAAACATGGAATTCCATTAGAATTCCCAGATGAGGTCATGGAGCAAGCACATTCAGTTCCAGAAGTGATTGATGAAGCTGATTATGCTAATCGTCGTGATTTAAGAGATGAAGTCATCGTTACAATTGACGGTGCGGATGCTAAGGATTTAGATGATGCTGTCCATGTAAAGAAATTAGAAAACGGGAACTATATTTTGGGAGTTCATATCGCGGATGTTTCTCATTATGTGACTGAGGGTTCTCCGATAGATAAAGAAGCGGCAGATAGAGCTACAAGTGTTTATTTGGTTGACCGTGTAATCCCGATGATTCCACATCGTCTTTCAAACGGAATTTGTAGTTTGAATCCGCAGGTCGATCGTTTAACTCTTTCTTGTGAGATGGAAATCAATTCGGCAGGGCAAGTGGTACAGCATGAAATTTTCCAAAGCGTAATCAATACAACAGAAAGAATGACCTATTCAGATGTAAATAAAATCTTAGTCGATGATGATAGTGAAGTAAAAGCTCGGTATGAATCACTCATTCCATTTTTCAAAGATATGGAAAAGCTAGCTGCAATTTTACGAGCAAAGAGATTTGATCGTGGGGCCATTGACTTTGACTTTAAAGAAGCAAAGGTATTAGTTGATGAAGAAGGTAAGGCGAACGAGGTTGTGATTCGTGAGCGTTCTGTTGCTGAAAAATTAATTGAAGAATTCATGCTGGCAGCGAATGAAACAGTTGCTGAACACTTCCATTGGTTAAAGGTGCCATTTGTGTACCGAATTCATGAAGATCCAGATGCAGAAAAGCTAAATAAATTTTTAGAGTTTATTACGAACTTTGGGTATGTAGTAAGAGGAAATGCCAATACGGTCCATCCAAGAGCGCTCCAAAAGCTTCTGGAAGAAGTAAAAGGAGAGCCCGAGGAAACGGTTATAAGCACGGTTATGCTTCGTTCCATGCAGCAAGCAAAATACGATACGAATAGCTTAGGGCATTTTGGATTATCGACGGATTTTTATACTCATTTTACATCACCAATTAGACGTTATCCAGATTTATTAGTTCATCGTCTTATTAGAACGTACTTAATTCGTGGCAATGTAGACCAAGAAACACAAAGTCATTGGTCAGAAAAGCTTCCTGAGCTTACAAGGCATTCTTCTGAAATGGAAAGAAGAGCGGTAGATGCAGAGCGCGATACCGATAATGTGAAAAAAGCTCAATTCATGGAAGATAAAATTGGAGAAGTATTTCCTGGACTCATTTCAGGTGTCACCAATTTTGGATTATTTGTAGAGCTTGAGAATACCATTGAAGGTTTAGTTCATGTTAGTTATTTAACGGATGACTATTACCACTATGATGAAAAGCAATATGCCATGATAGGCGAACGCTCTGGACAAGTTTTCCGTATCGGTGATGAAATTGAAGTTCGTGTGGTCAATGTAAATGTAGACGAAGCTTCGATCGACTTTGAAGTCGTTGGTATGAAACCAAGGAAAAAGCGTGAAAACAGAAGTCGTCCTAAAGTCATTGAAGGTGGAAAACGTAAAAAGCGTGGTAAAGGAGCTCAAGAGGAAGGGAATAAAAAAGGACTTTCTTTAGGAGATAAACCTAATCGAAAAAAGAAAAAGAAGAAAGCTTTTTATGAGAATGCTCCATCTGTCAAAAGGAAAAAAGGACGTAAAAAGAAAAAATAATTAAAAACCGGTGTATTGAAATCTTCGTCACTAAAGTGACGGAGATTTTTCTCTTTTTTTAGGGTCATCTCTTTAGGTTTAGAATTACTTTTTCTTAAACTTGCTTTTGGTCTGCTTTTTGAGCTGGCTCATTTTTTTCGTTATCCGCTCTTTCGAGATGTATTGGGCTGCTTCATCTAATTGGATATGTATGATTTTTTGATTTTCAATCGTCACTAATAGGGAAGCTCCTTCTTGACTATCTTTTGGGAGAAGAGTAGCTGACACATTCCATTCCTCCTCATAATAATCAACAAGTAAAACGGCTACCTGTCCATCCTCTATCCGGTCTAATATTGCTTTCTTTTCCATGAAATCCTCCTTGAATTTTCAAGTTTCTCTATAATAAAACCCATAATATCATACTTCAATAAAGCTATAAACATAAGAAAAAAGAGCGCAAAATCGTCGTATGCTAGGTAATTAAGACTTGCACAGCATGAATATAACCATATTGGGAAAAACTGATGGTATTGAGACGAAAAAGGGTGGATAAAAAGTGGCTGGACATTTTGAAATTATGATGCGTTCATTCCTCGCTTTTGCCATACTGTTAATTGGTGCCAGAATTTTAGGGAAACAAACGATATCACAGATGAACGTATTAGACTTTATCATTGCCATATCCATTGGCTCGATTACCGCAAATATTGCCTTTAATTTAGAAATTCATATCCATCATTTAATATTAGCTTTTTCATTTTTTGTGATCATTAGTATTTTGACATCGTATGTGTCTTTAAAATCGAGTACCTTTCGCAACTTCGTAACAGGGAATCCAACAGTCATCATTGAACACGGACATCTTTTAGAAAAAAACATGAAAAAAGCACGCTATAATTTAGATGATTTAAACCAGCTTTTACGAGATAAGGACATTTTTGATATACAAGAAGTTTTATTCGCCATTGTCGAAACGAATGGAAAGTTGACGGTATTAAAAAAACCAGAAGCTCGTCCTATAACGAGAGGTGATTTACATATAAAAGTCGAGTCCGAGCGAACTCTACCGATACAGTTAATTATGGATGGAACGATATTAGAGAGAAATTTAAAAGAAAATAATTTAACTACCTTATGGCTCAAGCAAGAATTACATAAACGCGGGCTTCAAAAAGAAGATGTATTTTATGCCGTTTTATCAGGAGTCGGACATTTATTTATTGATACGTACGAAAATCATCTTCATTCGCCAACAGATAAAGAGTAATTTTCTTAGTTAAAATTGACGATACTTAAAAGGATTTGCTATGATAAGAACACGAATGAAACACGAGGTGTCGCGATATGGCGAAGCATGAAAGTAAAGTTATAGCTCAAAACAAAAAAGCGAATCATGATTATTTTATTGAAGAAACCTTTGAAGCAGGTATGGTTTTACAAGGAACTGAGATTAAATCGATCCGTACAGGTCGAATGAACTTGAAGGAATCTTTTGCACGAGTTTCTAATGGTGAAGTCTTTTTACACAATGCTCATATATCTGAATATGAGCAGGGGAATCGTTATAACCATGATCCAGTGCGAGCGAGAAAACTGTTATTAAAGAAAAAGCAGATTGATATGCTAATCGGCTCGACGAAACAGCAAGGCTATTCAATTGTTCCATTAAAGGTCTATATTAAGAATGGTTATGCTAAATTATTAATTGGTCTTGCAAAAGGTAAAAAGAACTTTGATAAGCGTGAAACGTTAAAACGAAAAGACGCAAAACGAGAAGTGGATCGTGCTTTACGTGAAAGACAAAAGGGGATGTAATTTCCATTTGCTTTCAAAATGATACATGTTATAATGTATTATCCAGAGGGTCATACTCTGGTTTCTTATTTATTGCCAAGGGGACGTTACGGATTCGACAGGCATAGGTCGTGCTTACGTGGCGAGTCGAGGGGGTCGGCCTCGTTAAAACGCCAAAGCCAATAACTGGCAAAACAAACAATAACTTCGCTGTAGCTGCCTAATAGCACTACGCGGTTCCACCCTCCATCGCCCATGTGGTAGGGACTGGGACTCACTTTAGTGGGATACGCTGGCTGCCCGCCGTTTGAGGGCGAAGGAAGAGAATAATCAAACTAGCCATACGGAAGCCTGTTGTTGGGCCGACGTACTGGCGAATCACTAATACAGCAACTACACTCGTAGAAGCGTAAGTGTCGTTATGTTTGGACGTGGGTTCGACTCCCACCGTCTCCATTCCAACAAATCGAGAGTTTGTAAACTAAATCTTGAAGCCCTTGATTTATAAGGGTTTTGAGGTTTTTTTATTTTATTAGAATCCGAGAGAAAACGAGGGTTTTAGATTATTTTTTGCATTCATTTTGCATTGTATAGGTCGTTCATCAGACCGTCAACTTGTCTTGATTCTCTTTGATGCATATTTTTAGTATATTTAAAGTCATTTTTATATTTGTAATCCCAGTTTTATGGATCTTAACTGTGTAATTATCTAAATCTATACAATCCCATGTTAAGCCCAAAGCTTCAGAGAATCTTGCTCCTGTAGAGATTAGAAACAATATAATAAATCTTGATACATAACGAGGTTGTAATTTTTGATTCGTTAAATTAATAATTCACCATAATTATTAAGTGCGCGCTGATAATCTTCTTTTATAGTTCTTTTAACTTAATTCCTTCAAAATATTTCTCTGCAAATTCCACAGCACGTCTTATATCATTATCATTATCTTGACTATTTTTCCCTTTTCTAAATACTTCATACCAACTCCTAAAATATTCAGTAAATAAGTGATCTGACTTCTTCAAGTCGTAGCCTTTGTTTAACTTTGTTTCCATATCTGCAGCTGCAATTGTGGCTTCTTTTTTTGTAATGTTGAGGGTGAATTTTAAGAAATTGTGGAAGATGTAAGACAAGGATTAAGAGGAAATATTACAAGAGTTCTTCAAGCTTTCCTGTATATTAATGGGTTTAATCCTGATCCATTTGATGGCGTATTCGGAAACGGAACGGACAGAGCTGTTAAAGACTATCAACGTACAAATAGATTACAGTTGATGGAATTCTCAGTCCTAAAACATGGGGTAAGTTGTTTTAGATTGATAGGGTAACGTAACTTTTAAATAGTTTCTTTTACTGTTTCTAGTTTTCTCTTATTCCTTGCATTCAGTCACAAATATTTTATGAAAAATTATTGTATAAAAATTTTATGATAAAATTGTATTTTAAACTAATGTATAAATTAGTTTAATGAAATATTAGATAATAAAGGAGGTTTTTCAAATTTCGACTAAAGACTTAAACAAAAAGATTAAAAATCATTTTCAAGTAAAAGGAGAATGGATTAAAGACATTGATGGTAATGATGATTACGAGCTATTAATAGTACCTAAAGGCTCTCTGCCAGAGATAGATAAATTGGTAACAGATGAAGGATATAAAACTATTGACAAAGGGAATTGGTTTGAAAATGACCATTATCTTGTTATTCAGATATTAGAATGAGAAATAAGAGGGTTTTTAATTAGTAATATAACAGTACAAAATGACTTAAACCTAAAAATATTAAGGCTAAAAATAATATATTTAATCTCATTCATATGTTTTAAGAGCTTATTGCCTTGTTTTTAGCTGTTTTGAATATATAAAAAAATATTTTCCTGACTTATGCAAGATAATTGATCTGAGAAATCTACAATATAAGAGAGAAGAGAATGAGAAAAAAAGAAAATTATAGAAAGCAAATTTTTGAGGACACTAGAAAAGGAACCGCCTATCAGCCTAAACCAGTTTGTTAAAGAGTATGATATTAAAGCAGGAGTTGCTCAAGTTATTGCCCTGAATTGTCAAGGAATTTAGTGATTAATTATAAGAGCTATATTAAGAACCTGAGAAAGTTGAGAGAGGAGAGAATAAAAGAAGAATTAACAGAAGCTATGTATAAATTGCATAGCGAAGGTAGGTACATATCCTTCTGGTAAAGCTTTAAACAAAATATTATCTAATTCCAACTGTTTAATTAAGTTTCACGAAGTTTGGGAAGAAGAATTAAGAAAGTTGGATTATCGAGAATAATTCCAATTAGGTTTCTTATAAACATCAAGTTACAAGATTTTCGTTAAAGCATCGTTACTGGAAGTATATTGGAGTTTTTGAAAGTGGAAAAAAACAAAAATGATTGATTGGAAGTTCTAATTTTCAATATAGAAGGCTTGTTATATTAAGGTTTGACAAGGTTATGTTTTATCTTTGAGCAAACTGAATAAAGAGAATGATGTGTTTAAATAAAATGAGAATAGCTAGATATGTAGGGAGGTGTTTCTAATTGGATTCAACCTCTTTTTGTTTTATCTAAAAAGCTTCCTTCAGTTCTAAAATAAATAAATATTTTTGCACAAAAAGGTAAAGTAATTTTGTAGGGTGTTTTAAAGTAAAAAAGGATACATAAGAGCATAAGCGGTCATGAATATTGCAAAGAGAGACTTATGGTTAAATCTTCACACTTATATGATTTATTTACTAAATTAATATTTCAGATAAGTTAAAAAAGAAATAGTATTATTAAAATTTAGTAAATTATTACTAAGTATTCGGTAATATGCTACATTTTATATAAGAAATTAACCTTTGGTTTATAATGTATTCTAAAATTTTGTAATAGAAGTGTAAGGAGGATTAATAATGTACCTTAGTGAAGTTAAAATTTGGAATTTCAGGAAGTTTGGTATGGGTAATTCTAGTGAACCTGGTGTTTCTGTTCAATTTCAAAAAGGATTTAATTTATTAATAGGAGAAAACGATGCAGGAAAAAGTGCAATTATTGATGCAATTCATTTTACCTTAGGAACAGTAAGTACAGAAAATAGTAGGATTGTAGAAAAAGATTTCTATATAGATAAAGAAGGTGAGGTTAGTTCACACTTAAAAGTAGAATGTATATTTTCAGATTTAACTGATGAGGAAGCTGGAATATTTTTAGAGTGGCTTTCGTTTAATAAAGCTAAGGAGTATGAGCTAATTATTAGACTTGAGGCGGAGAGAGTGTCTAATGAATTATTACACAATAAAATTATACGGACGGTAAAAGCAGGACCAGAAAATGCAGATTCAAGGCTAGAAGCAATTCCTAATGAAGTAATAAAATCCACTTATCTAAAACCGTTGCGTGATGCCAGAACAGAACTGAGACCAGGTTATAGGTCTAGATTAGCTCAAATACTTAAAGGATATTCAGAGTTTAGTACTCTGAATGGTGAAGATCACACTCTAGTTGATATTGTTGCTGAAACAAATAGTAAGATTGAAGAATATTTTAACACACCTGTCAATGGTAAAGATAAATCGATAATTGGAGAGATATCAAGCTATTTAAATGAATTTTTTAGCAAGAATACTGAATATAATCCGCAATTCATGGTAACGCCTGCTAAACTCGACGATATATTGAGAAAGTTAAGTATAGAGTTAGATAGTGATACATTGGCTGGGTTAGGTAGTTTGAATCTACTTTTTATTGCAGTAGAATTATTATTATTAAATGATGGTAAGAGGGTTGGACCAGCATTAACCTTGATAGAAGAAGTTGAAGCTCATTTACATCCGCAAGCACAACTAAGGTTAATAAAGTTTTTACAATCTAATTTAAATAATAGTAGCAGTCAATTTATATTAACGACCCATAGTACGACCTTAGCAGCTTCAACATCACTGTCAAACATCATATTATTACATAAAAATTCATCATTTCCTATGAATCCAGAAAACACAAAATTAGATACAGAAGATTATAAATTTTTAGAACGTTTTTTGGATGCAACAAAAGCGAATTTATTCTTTGCTAGGGGAGTTATTCTTGTTGAAGGAGATGCTGAAAATTTGCTGTTACCAGCATTAGCTGAAGTTATTGATCGCCCGTTACATAAATACGGAGTATCTATTGTGAATTTGGGTAATACAGCTTTTAAGAGATACGCAAAAATATTTATGCGCTCAGAATTTTGGAAGAACGAGGGAGGAGCCCCTTTGTTATTGCCAGTTTCATTAATTACTGATGTCGATATAAAACCTTATGAATATCATGTGATTAGGAATGATACAGAAAAAAGTATGTGTTTCTATTCAATTAAAGATAAAGGAACACTTGATGCAGTCGAATCCCTATATGGATTTGAGGATGTATCTGATAGTAATATAATAGGGGAAGTGTTTACTTCTATAAAAGATTTAGAATCAAAGTTAGTTGAATTTGGCCCAATGGATGAATCTTTAGAAGATGACCTAGTAAGATTGACGGTGATTGAATTAAGTAATAAATTAATTGAACATTTAGAGGATATGAAAATTTCTAAGATACAAACTGATTTTAGAGATGATTTTAATAATTTAAATGTATATGTATCTCCTAAATGGACCTTGGAATATGTGTTGGCGAATAGTTGTTTAAATATATTATTAGCGGAATGTGTTCATAATGTTAGATACAAGCATCCAAATTCGGTTCCTAATCAAAAGAAATTACAAGGTATAATTGCTCAACTTGAACAAGATAAATCTAGAGACATAAAATCTGGAGCTTATGAATTGTTTAAGCCACTAGATAATAAACTAGTATCAAAAGCCGAGGTAGCTCAGACACTTGCATATGAGTTAATTAATAATAAGGAAGAATTAAAGGAGAAAGTGATGTCAGACAGTACATTATCTTATTTAATAGATGCCATTATTCATGTGACGGATAATCAGTAAGGGGTGGATTAATGTTCAGTACTGAGGGATTTTCATTAATAGAGAAGAAAATATTAGGTAATAAATATAGATTTAATAAAGAACAAATAGAGGTAATAAACGCAGAGGGAAATGCGAATATTATTGCAGGACCTGGTAGTGGTAAAACAACAGTTCTAGTTGCTAAATTAGCTCTATTTCTTAAGGAAAGGGTTACAAACAATAAAGGAATATGTATAATTACACATACAAATGTAGCAGTAGATGAAATAAAAGAGGGACTAAAAAAAGTTGGTATTAATAATATAGAGTATCCAAACTTTGTGGGAACAATACACGAATTTTTTAATCACTTTACTGCATTCAAAGCTTACAGAGAATTATTTCCCAATATAACACCAGTGATTTTGGATAACGAAATCTTTAAAAAGAAATTTAGTGATATTTTTCTGGGTTATCATAGTAGAATGAATCCCCCGACATCGAAAGTGGACAATTGGCACCTAAAGTTGATAAGCTCTGAGGAATTTGAGCTATATGAAAATGTCTCATCCTACTATTATACGGAATTAATCGATACATTAAGAGACATATTTAAATCAGGAAATTTAAGGCATAATGACTCGCTTTCATTAGCTTACTGGTATATAAGCAAGTATGGAGAGGAACTAAAAAAAGCTCTGTCAAAAAGGTTTGACCATATTTTATTAGATGAAGCACAAGATACAAATAATATTCAGTATAATTTATTATGTGCTCTGTTTAATGATAATATTTATTTTCAAAAATTTGGTGACCCATATCAAGCATTATATACTCTCTATGATAATAATGAAGAGGCATGGAACCCTGAATATGAACGAAAGCATAATAATATTTCTTATAATGAATTAACACATAGTACTAGATTTGGCAATTCAATTGCTAAAATCTTAAAAACTACTTGTATTAAACAATACTCAAACTTTAGTGGTAATAGTAATATAAGATCTTTTAAACCTCATATGCTTATTTATGATAGTGAAGAGAGTGTAATAGAAAATTATAGAGACTTAATTAGAAAATATGAAAATATCGATGAACAATTTAAGGTATCTCATAGGAAAGTAGCAGTAGTTGGCATGACAAAGCCAGATATCAAAAAATTCAATGAAAATTATAAAGAAATTAAAAATGTTAGAACTAATACAGAACTTATGAGTAGTAAGATTTATCAAATATTTATCAAAGGATTATATGAAATCCTTAAATATGCTCATAATATAACTGAACAAAAAAGTAACTTTTCGATGTCAGACATAAAGAAACATATAGCTAAAGAACAACTAGAAATTAAAGTGGATATAGCAAAGTGTATTCATAAGTTAATTAAAGAAAAGAAACTAATTGAAGATGACTTTATGTCTTCGATAGAAAATACTCTTCGTCTATTTAAGAAGAAAGAGCTCTCAAAAATAAAGGGACAAATACCATATAGTAGTGTTAGTAAATATATAAAAGATACTATAATAAGCACAACACTAGGTTATAAATATAGTGAAATAGTAGAGCCTACAACGAATAAACAAATTTATTTTGGGACTGTACATTCTGTTAAGGGTGAAACTCATAAAGCAACATTATTAACAGAGTCGGTTATTATAGAAGATAGATTTTCGCCAAATGAAGTTAAATACTATGCGGGTAAGGTTTTATTTGACTATCTAATAGGCACATATATTGATTATAACAATATGTTAGATGAACAATTTGTGAGAGCTACAAAAAAAGCACTTAAAATTGCTTATGTAGCATTGAGTAGACCTACTCATTTTTCTGCAATAGCAATTAAAAGAGAATGTATTGAAGATAATTATGAAGAAAAGATTCAAAAGGCTAAAGGAGCAGGATGGGAAGTTGTTGAATGCTTTAGTCCAAAATAAAAATAATTCAGTGAATAAAGGAAACTTATGAAAGTGCATTTTAATACTGCTCTTACCTTGTCACTACAATAGAGCTTGTTCCCTAGAAATTCTTGGAGAGACTCCTTCTTCTCAAAGTACGCTTCCTTTAAAAAAGAAGATTGATTAGACTTCATGGGGGACAAGAAAACATTTTTATTATAACTATCCTTATGTAGTCATAAAAAGTTAATTTAAATGGTTTATAGTGTGAAAGAGTATTTGTTAATCATAACAAGAGAAAAGCCGTGCTAATTTTGAGTACGGTTTTATATTATATCGAGAAATTAGTTGAAAACTTGACAGGAATCCCATGAGAGTATCATTCCAAGCCCTGAAGCCAGTAATTACAAATACTAGCGGATGCAAAGTTACAATTAGGTACGGACATTTTGAAGCTTATATTTTTGATTTTTGTATAATTGGGTTGGATGGGAGTGAAATAAAAATGAATAAAGAAGTACAACAATACTACTGTAACGATGATGAAAATGTAAGAAAAGCAATTGAACTAATAAAAAAGTGGACACAGTGAGGAAGAAGTTCGGGAACTGTTTAATTTATCAGATGATGATATGTTGTTGATTGATTTCGTTATTAACGAATGTTAATCACTGTGAATAAACATGATTCAACAATAGATGTAAGAAAGCCAAAATTACGCAAGTAGTGCACAAAAAAATTGCATGTTTTGGCTTTTTAATTATATTCTTTAATTTGTTAAAGTTCTCGTTGCTTAAATAAAAACAAAGACTCTTAATTAAAGCTATAACGCTTGATTGTAGATTTTAATTTATTTATAGGAGTTATTTATATTCCTTTGTTTTATTCTATACCTACTCACTCGAACTAAAAGACGACTTTATTTAGTTGAACGATTAGCAAATAAATTAATAATTTCTATATCGCTTTTACCATCTTCTTTAATATCAGAAAAGAAAAAGCTCAAATTTGTATCATTATAATATCGTTGGTAGAGTTCAGGACGAAGCGATTGTGCTTTATTACTATTCTCAATGCTACGTCTATTGGGTGAGCCATCTTTGTTCCTTCCGTTGCGACGTACATCATAGCAATAAATTGCGTTGGGGTTATTTCCCTCTGCACGACTACCAAGTAACTTACTTTCTATATCACTTTTGTATATCACTTTTTCGTTAGGAATAAAATCGGAAAAAATTTGCGAAAAATCTTTGAATAAATCTCTATTCGCATTTCCTCTTTCTACCCCAAAAAAGTCACAAAAATTTGCTACACTTTGGAAATGAACATTGAAGAAATCTATATAACCAATAATTGATATATTTGTATTGCCTCTCTTTATAAATTCTACTTTAGCTTTAGCATAATTATTTGGTTTCTTCTCATTGTTTTTGTATAGAGTTAATATTACAATGTACTGTTCTTTTTTGTATTGAAATGGAAATGAATCAATAATCCACTTTTTTTCCTCCATATCTTTTAATAAAAACGGTAATGTTTTGAAAAGTAACTTTGTTTTTTTGCTCTCTTGAGTCATTATACTATCCTCCTAATTTAATAAAAATACAGTAGGTCAATAACTTTTTATTCCAATAATACCTTTTATATTTAAATATCCAACTAATCGTACTACTAGTCCAATAAGTTTCGTTTCAAAAGCCTATAATTAGGTTTTTCATAAACATAAGTTAAAAGTATTTCGCTAAAGCATATCGTTGCCGATAGTACATTTTTAAAGTATATCAATGCCAGAAGTACAAATAAAGGTCATATTGGAGCTTTAGAGAGTGGTAAAAAACTAAATTATTGATTAATAGTTCAAATTTTTTAATATAGAAAGATTGTTATACCAAGGTTTGGAAAACTTATGCTTTATTTTTGGGAAATTTTACGTGATTATTGTATAAAAAATTATATGGAAGCCAACTGAATGAATTTCATAATTTGAACCCTTAGTTTCGTAAGGCTTTCAAGACACGAAAAAAGGAGTACCGCCCCAAAAGTCGAATTAGTAAGTTACCACACAAAACTAACGACTGGAGGAAGACTCCCTTATGCCTATTATACGACAAGGAAGCCTATTTGACCTGCAA
>NZ_LTAO01000014.1 GCF_001590785.1 Alkalihalobacillus trypoxylicola | reverse complement strand
ATTATCATATCCTCCGTGTGTGATGGTTTTTCGTCGAACTCATTGTAACACGGACATGATAATGGCCTTTTCTTTTTACACAATTATATGGACTTAATCAAAAGAAGAGCTCTATTCACCCGAAAAGAGAGCTCATCCAAGAAAGTGGTCAAAAAGGGACAGTCTATTCATCCGAAACACAAGCGCACCCAGGAAAGAGGTCAAAAGGAAGAGCCCCATTCATCCTAAAAGAGCTCATTCTCATCATAACGGTCAAAAGGAACAGCCTCATATCGACTTTTTTGCCACTCTTTCAGACTTCCTTACATATACATGTTATAAAGAAATGACGATTAGCCGACAATGTTGGGTAAGGAGGCTTAAATCGGATGAATGAAGAAGGTAATTTGTTTAAAGGGGTTCTATGGGGGGCTGTTATTAGCCTACCAATTTGGGGAGTAATAGCAGGGGTAATAAAGTGGTTGCTATAATCGTTTAAAGTAGTCATGTGGCAAAAGAGTCGAAGGATTCTTCTCCCACTTCAAATGAACAATCTCCCCGACAAACTGAACTAGAGTAAAGAAAAAAGCTGTAGCTTTGGCTACAGCCTTTCATTTATTCAGTTAAGTAATCATACATAAATTCAGCCCATACTTGATGTCCTGCTTCATTTGGTCTACCTTCTTCTAAATAATCACGTATTTCCTCAGATTGAATATCCGGCCAAGCTTGCCAGTGATCGGCGTATAAATAATTTTGTTGGGCAGCATAGCTTTCAAGTTCTTGTACTTGTGTATAATAAAGCTGTGGAGAATAGATTGGATTAGGCGGCATTACTACCACAGTTGTCTCTTCTAATTCTTCCGAAAAGCTATCCATCATCTGTTCTATATAAATTAAACTATCACTTATTAAGACTACACCATTATCATTTAATATAAACGGTTCAAATAAAATTAAATCAGGGTTCCATTGAATCACTTCTTCTAAGTACTCTGACTGAATCACTTCAGCACTTGAAAGAGAATTAACATTAAAAATCGTAGAGTTTACATCTGTAATCCGCATTAATAAATCATCTAGCTTTCTTGGCCAGCTAACATCGGCAAATCCATCGTTTTCAATTGACCTTGAGCCAAAATATGCAATAGTTAGCTCATCCTCTTTTGTCGGAATTTCTCCTAATAAACCAGTTAGTTCAGCTATATCCCCACTGCCAGTGTTATTATTATTTGTAGTAGAATCGTTAGTTGACTCATTTTTTGTAGATGGGCTCTTTTGATCGGACTCATCAACAGCTATTACAGCGTTCTTAGCATCAGCGGCAATATTGTCCAATTTTGATTGATATGAAATATGGCTGACTACCAAAATAGCTAAACAGCCAATAACCATAATTATGTATAGTGCATTTTTCAATGAAAAAGCTCCTTTCAATTCGCTAACAGCTTAATAAAATAAGCTCTTTTTATATTATAGAGAATGGAAGATAAAAGTAAAAGAGAAATTTGTCAATTTCTCTCATGATTCGTAAGTTTCAGACTTATTCTGTCAATTTATATAATACATGTGTATGCATATGTATGTATTAAAGTTATAAATAGGTAATTTTAAAAAATAGGAAAAGAGACCCTATCTAAAGTCCTTATTTTGTTTAGTGTGTCAATGTGAGTTGATAATAAAATAAAAGACATGGTACTATAATAAGTAGTTATAAAAAGGGTTATTAGGTCTCATGAACTAGTAATTTTATTTTTTGCTGATTGTTCTTAAAGAAAGGGGAAAAATTGATTTTGAATGAAAGTTTTGAAACTAGTCAAAGTAAGACAGCTGTAAATTCTACTATGAAGAGATTCGGATTTTCTTTATTAGTAGTGCTACTCTCATTAATCATCGCATCAAATGTCGTTTATGCCGATGTGGACTCAGAGAAAGAATCTAATGATGAACAGACTACTGAAACACTAGATTCTGATGAAGACAATAACCCTACTGAAAATTCAGTAGAAAATGAGAGTGATAGTAATGAAAATGAGGAAATACTCGATACTGACTCTCGAGAAGCGGAAGATGATTCTATTAAAGATTCGAATGAGGCCCAATTAGAGGAACTTGAAGAGATTGTTGAACCACAAGAAGGTGGAAAACTTACTGAGGACGAGCCTGTAATGAGAGTTTCTAATCTCTCTGCATCAGTACCGGTTTTAAGAAACGGGATGCGCCATGCAGAGGTGAAGGTGCTCAAGAACAATTTAGCAAAGCTCGGATTCCCAGTACCAGGTAACGGTACAACCCTTTTCGGTGCTGACACCGAAAGAAAAGTAAGAGAATTTCAAGCTTATTACAAGCTAGGTGCTGATGGTGTGGTCGGACCCGCTACACAAGCGAAAATTAAAAGTATCTTAGATAGTCCATTACAAAATGGAAAACGTCATAGTTCTACAGTGACCTTAAAAACAGATTTAGGAGCAATTGGTTATCCCGTACCAGGAAATGGAACAAATGTCTATGGGAATGATACTGAAAAAGTCGTGAGGCAATTTCAAAGAATGGTCTTGTAGTGAATGGAATAGCCGATGAAATTACTTTGGCGAAGATAGCTGAATTAAGAGGTTCCTCTGGTTCAATGCCGGTTCTTCGAAATGGAATGCGTCATGCAGAGGTGAAGGTGCTCAAAAGCAATTTAGCAAGCCTTGGATTTCCAATTCCAGGTAGTGGGACGACCTTTTTCGGTGCAGATACGGAAAGGAAAGTAAGAGAATTTCAAGCCTATTATAAGTTAAATATTGATGGAGTGGCTAATGCYACAACACAAGMGAAAATCAAGAGYATCTTAGATAGCCCACTGCAAAATGGAACGTCATAGTAGTACAGTGACCTTAAAAACAGATTTAGGAGCAATTGGTTATCCCGTACCAGGAAATGGAACAAATGTCTATGGGAATGATACTGAAAAAGTCGTGAAGCAATTTCAAAATGAAAATGGTCTTGTAGTGAATGGAATAGCCGATGAAATTACTTTGGCAAAAATCGCTGAGATAAAGAAAGCTCAAGATTCTGTACCAATTCTTCGTAATGGAATGCGTCATGCAGAAGTAAAGGTGTTAAAAAGTAATTTAGGCAAGCTTGGTTTTCAGGTGCCGGGAAATGGAACAACCCTTTTCGGTGCTGATACAGAAAGAAAAGTAAGAGAATTCCAATCTTATTACAAGCTAGGTGTAGATGGTGTCGTTGGACCAGCTACTCAGGCGAAAATTAAAAGTATTTTAAATAGTCCATTACAAAATGGAAAGCGCCATAGTAATACACAGAAGCTAAAAAAAGATTTAGCCGCGATCGGCTATCCAGTACCAGGAAATGGAACGACTCTTTATGGAAAAGATACGGAAAGGGTCGTAAGACAATTTCAAAGAGATTATAAACTAGCTGTTAATGGTATTGCAGATGAAATAACTTTAGCTAAAATTGCATCAATTCGTTCAAGTGGAAAAGTGACTAAAATTTTTATTGATCCTGGGCACGGAGGTAGTGATCCTGGAGCAACAGGTAATGGCCTTCTAGAAAAAACAATAAATTTAGATATTTCTCAAAGAATTGAAAAGTATCTAAATCAATATCAAAATGTTGTGGTGAGAATGTCACGTACTAATGATACATTTGTTTCACTTTCCTCTAGAACTAAAATGGCAAACGATTGGGGCGCTGACTACTTTGTGAGTGTACATGCAAATGCTGACAATCAAGAACAGGCGAATGGATTTGAAAGCTTTATTCATAGTGGTGCTAGAGGCACGGCTGATGCTAGAGCTAAACAATCTATCATTCATGATCATATTGCTAGAAATATTTCAGAAACTAATCGTGGAAAGAAAGAAGCTAATTTTCAGGTTTTAAGAGAAGCTAATATGTCTTCTATTCTATTAGAATATTTATTTATTACAAATAGACAAAATAGTAACCAACTCAAAAATAGTAGTTACCGAGATAGAGTTGCCAGATTAACCGCTGAAGGAATTGCACAAGCATACAATTTAAAAAAGAAATAATAACAAAACATCTAAAGCGAATCTCTTTTAGAGAGGGTACTTTAGGTGTTTTTTATACTAGTTATATAGTCTTGAATTGAATGTGGTACTTGAATGAAGTGTGAAACTATAAGATACTAAAGTAGGAGTTGAAGATAAAATGATAGGAGGTGAAACTAAAGTGAGGAAAAAAATTATGGCAATTTCTTTAAGTGTTATTTTGATAGGAGTTCACTTTAGTTCAAGCATTACATTTGCTCAGGAGGGTGACATTGAAAGTAATAATGAGCAAACTCAGGATGAATCTAGTACTTCTGAATTAGAAGTCGATAATGAACAACTCAGTTCAGAAGATGATGAATTAATCGTAGATAAAGAAGATGTTATAGAAGAAAACGCTATAGAAACTTCAACAGAAGACGAAGAAAAAATCAATTTAGAAGATTCTAAGATTGAAGACGATACTGAGGAAATTACTGAAACAAAAAGTCTCAATCAAGTTTTACATACGGCAAGTAATGAATTGAAAAATGGTGACCGTGATCAAAGAGTAGTTACGCTAAAAAGAAATCTGGCTAAGCTTGGGTTTCCAGTACCAGGTAATGGTACTACTTTGTTTGGCTTTGAGACAGAGAAGCAAGTGAGAGAATTCCAAAAGTACTATGGTATTCCAGTAACAGGGACTTTAAATATGCAAACTGAGAATAAAATAGCTGATATTTTAAAGACCCCTTTGCAAAATGGGAAAAGGCATAATGATACGATTCAACTAAAGAAAGATTTAGAATTTTTGGGCTACCCGGTTCCTGGGAACGGAACCAATGTATTTGGAGATGATACGGAAAAAGTCATTAAACAATTTCAAAAAACTCACAATTTGGTTTGGAATGGGATCGCTGATGAAGTTACATTAGCGAAAATTAAGGAATTAAAATCAGCTCCATTATCCAATGGTATGAGACGAGAAGATGTTAAGACACTAAAGGAAAACTTGGCAAAGTTAGGTTTTCCAGTACCAGGTAGTGGGACGAATTTATATGGAAATGACACGGAGAGAAAAGTAAGAGAATTTCAAGCTTATTATAAACTTCCTGTTGATGGTGTTGCTGGTTCAAGTACGATAAATAAAATTAATAGTGTACTAAATAGTCCTTTGCAAAATGGGAAAAGGCATAATGATACGATCCAACTAAAGAAAGATTTAGCGCTTTTGGGCTACCCTGTTCCTGGGAATGGAACCCATGTATTCGGAGATGATACTGAAAAAATCGTAAAACAGTTTCAAAAAGCACATAAACTAATTCAGAACGGGATTGGAAGAACGCTCGCAAAAATTGAGGAATTAAAATCAGCTCCATTATCCAATGGTATGAGACGAGAAGATGTTAAAACACTAAAGGAAAACTTGGCAAAGTTAGGTTTTACAGTATCAGGTAGTGGGACGAATTTATATGGGAATGCCACGGAAAGAAAAGTGAGAGAATTTCAGTCCTATTATAGACTTCCTGTTGATGGTGTTGCAGGTCCAAGTACCATTAATAAAATTAATAGTGTACTAAATAGTCCTTTGCAAAATGGGAAAAGAAATAATGCAACTGTACAATTGAAAAAAGATTTAGCCTTTTTAGGATTTCCAGTTCCAGGGAATGGAACAACTCTTTATGGAAATGATACAGAAAGAGTCGTAAAACAATTCCAAAGAGCCCATAAACTGATTCAGAATGGGATTGGCGATAAGAACGCTCGCAAAAATTGAGGAATTAAAATCAGCTCCATTATCCAATGGTATGAGACGAGAAGATGTTAAAACACTAAAGGAAAACTTGGCAAAGTTGGGTTTTACAGTATCAGGTAGTGGGACGAATTTATATGGAAATGACACGGAAAGAAAAGTAAGAGAATTTCAGGCTTATTATAAGCTTTCTGTGGATGGTATTGCAGGGCCAGGCACTATAAATAAAATGAACAGTGTACTAAACAGTCCGTTACAAAATGGAAAAAGAAATAATGCAACCAAGCAATTAAAAGAAGATTTAGCCATTTTAGGCTATCCTGTACCAGGAAATGGAACAACTTTATATGGTAATGATACGGAGAGGGTAGTTAGACAATTCCAAAGAGATTATAAATTGGCGGTAAATGGGATTGCCGATGAAATTACACTCGCAAAGATAGCTGATTTAATTAAAAATCCAGTAGTAATAACGGAGTATACTAATTACGGCTGGACGCTTAATCAAGCAATAAATTACCAAATGCAAGGTGGAAGAAGTACGACCGACAAATATAGAGATGCTCCAGCTTTTGTTCATAAAGATTTTATTCAAATACTAGGAAGTACTTCTACAGGTTATAGAGCTAAATTATCTAAAGGAGAGAATATTGGTAGTACGACTGCAGATAGAAATAGAGTAAGAGTTTTTCAAGCTGCTAGTAATACCTCACATCTTTTTGGATATTTAACCTATAATTCTAGTAGGGATACTATCGTTGAAGTTATCGGTGAATTATCAGGAAATTGGTACACAATAAAATATGATACATTCAGATATGCAACATCAAGCGATGTTAGAGAATTTTTGGATCCTAATAGGAACGACCAATTCCAGCATTTGAGGCTTGATTCTAGTGTTGGTGTAGCTTCATCTGAACTAAACAAAGTTATACAGGGAAAGGGTATTTTATCAGGGCAAGGACAAGCATTTATAAATGGTGGTAGAATACATGGTATTAATGAAATTTATTTGATTTCACATGCCCTTCATGAAACAGGTAATGGTAGTTCCGTTCTAGCAAATGGTGTAAGAGTAGGTAAAAATCGAAATGGTCAGTTAGTGAGAGTAACTTCAAGTAATGAACGTAACTTAACTGAAATTAAAACAACCTATAATATGTATGGAATCGGTGCTATTGACAATGATGCAGTGAACGCAGGAGCTATTAGGGCATATGAAGAAGGTTGGTTTACACCTGCAAGTGCAATTGAAGGTGGAGCAAAATGGATTGGAGAAAGATATATTCATAATGCAGATAAACAAAATACACTTTATAAGATGAAGTGGAACCCTAATATGAGTAATGGTGGTTGGAGACAATACGCAACTGATATTGGTTGGGCTGTTAAGCAAACAACCAATATGAAAAATATGTATAATCAATTAAATAATCCAAGATATCATTATGATATAGCAAGATATAATTAATCTTTAAATCTAGTTTTCTTCCTAAAAGAAAACTAGATTTTTTATTGATAGATTACTAAAAAAGGATAATTAAAAAAGATTTTAGTAATTTGTTGAAATTTGAAAGAACGGAATGTTCTCTAAAAAAATATTATGATATAGTTTAGGGTGGAGTAAATTTATAAATAGGAGTTTGAACCCATTTTGAATGAACCTTTAATTAATATTAATCGGAAGTTTAGACCTGAAATAGAGGGTTTACGTGTAGTTGCTGCATTACTTGTAGCGGTATATCATATTTGGTTTAATCGTATTTCTGGTGGAGTAGATGTATTCTTTGTTATTTCTGGGTTTTTAATTACAACATCTATTATTTCAACTATCAATCGAACAGGCGAAATACGTTTTTGGCCTTTTATTATAAAACTAATAAAGAGACTGTATCCATCAGTACTTTTTGTGTTAGGAATCGTACTACTATTAAGTATTTTTTTCTTGCCTTCTTCAATTATGGAAAAAACTATCCGTGAGGTAGTTGCTTCTATGTTTTATTATCAAAACTGGCAACTAGCAATCTCTAGTACGGATTATTTAGATTCTTCTCAAATGAAAACACCAGTTGAACATTTTTGGGCTTTATCAATACAAGGCCAATTTTATATTATATGGTTTTTAATATTTAGTTTCATAGTAATGTTCATAAAAAAGTACAAACATCTTAGTGTAAAAAAAGTAATTAATAGTATTCTAGGAACCTTGTTTATTATATCTATGATTTATTCAATATATTTAACAAATGTAAATCAGCCATGGGCATATTTTATAACATTTACTCGTGTATGGGAGTTTGCTCTTGGAGGCTTAATTTGTATAAATTTGTCTTTTATTAAATTAAACAACTTTCTTGCGACGATATTAGGTTGGATTGGATTGATAGGTTTAATTTTAACTGGTATTTTATTTGAAGTTTCAGAGATGTTCCCTGGCTATATAGCTTTATGGCCAATGGCGTGTGCTTTTTTAATTGTTATATCAGGTACACGCGAAACAAGCTATGGTGTTAAACGAATATTAGCTTTACCATTCATGGTTAAGTTGGGTGGGATTTCTTTTGGTATTTACCTATGGCATTGGGTATTATTACAGTTTTATCGGTTTAACGTACAAGAAACTCCTAGCTTTATTGAAGGGATGCTAATTATTGTTTTATCGATAGTACTTTCTTTTTCAATGACTTATTTTATTGAAAAGCCAATTCGTAGTCATAAGAGTAATAAATATTCTTTTAAAAGGTTAGGAATAATGGTTAGTGTAAATGTAATTCTAATTAGTGGGTTATTTTACAATGGCTATATGAATGCAAAAAATTTAGAAAATCGGGTTCTAGATACAGATTATCCTGGAGCATTAGCTGTAATGTCAGAAGTTGTGGTGCCTGATAAAGAAGCTATACCTGATTTTGCAAATGTTTTTGGTGATTTACCAAAGTCGCATATAGATGGTAGTAATCAAAATCTAAGAAATAGCGATTTAAAGATTGGTGAGTATGGAGAGACAGAAGATTATGATGCTACTATCGCTTTAATAGGAAGTTCTCATTCCCAACATTGGTTAGGGGCTATTTTAGAAGCGACTAAAGATTATAATTATCGTGTATTAAATGTGACACGTTCGGGAACTAGGTTCTCAACCGGATATGATGATGATGATTTAAAAGGAATTTGGAATTTAAATGTTCTTGAATTTTTGGAAGAAAATCAAGATATTGACCTAGTAATTGCTCAAGCAACAGCTGCCAGTACTTCTAATGAAAGAATCTTAAGTGGAATGACTGATCAATTACAGCATGTTAAAGATGAATTCGACATTGACGTCCTAGCTGTTCGAGATAATCCTAGGTATAGTTTTAATATACTTGAATCACTTGAGACATACGGTGAAGAACAAACTATTATAAAAATGAATGATGAAGATAATCAAAAAGATGAAGTGTTCTGGAGACAGTTTGAAAAAGAGAATCAATCATTATATAAGATTGACTTAACAGAATTTTTTATTGTAGATGACGAATTTAAACCGGTAATTGGGAATATTAGAATTTATCGAGATACAAAGCATTTAACAAACAGTTATTCAAAAAGTTTTGGAGCAGTGTTTGAAAGTGAAATTAATGACATACTTTCAAAATAAAGCTTCTTTGTACTTAGTATAATGTTATAAAAATGACAAAATTATTTTAATGATTCTATCCTATAATTGAGCTCTGAAAAAATAAATGTAAGTAGGGATTTTATAATGATTTTCTCAAATTTATTGAAAAGAAAACAAAAAGGCAAAGGTAAATTATCAATTACAATAAAGCAAGAATTAGATTTATTAACATTAAAAGGTGAGTTACAGAAACCTGAACTGCAGATTGTAGAGTTGTGGATTCAAAATCGTGAAGAATCGGATAGGAAAATTAGGGTTGCAACTCAAAATGCATCTAATCAATTCGATTTTACTGTTTCATTAAAGCAGGTTTTGAATCAAATCTCTTACAATGACGAGAGTGCGGTATATGATTGGTTCTTTAAAATAAAATGTCTAAAAGAATCATTACCAAAGTCAAAAGAACTTGCACAGGATGTAATTTATTATGTAGAAGAAGGATTAGAGTACACGGAATATTTTATTCGCTGTGGTAGGTTCTTTAATACATCTACCTACAACTTAAATCCTATTCAAATAGAGGGAAATAAGGTTGAAAATTACATTACCGCTAAAGGGAATTTATCTCTTATAAAAAATGGATCTGCAATAAAAGCTCCAAAAATACAAATTGATACAGTGAAAAGTAAAAATGGTAAAGTGACATTAAAAGGTCATATTTACTCTGGTAGCTCATTATTAGAAAAAATGGAATTAATAACTATTGGGCGACAAAGTGCTAATGAGTTGATAAGTAATTACACTCAAATTACACATGTAAAAGAATACTCTATTCGTAAATTTGGATTAAACAAATATGCTTATAAAGCTGTAATAGATATAGAGGAACTTAATAAATTAGGGACATTAAGAGAAGATATTTATGATTTATATTTTAATGTTAAATTTTTAAATCATGATGAGTGTATGAAAGTTCGTATAGGAAAACCGACAAAAAAAGCTAAGTTATTTACGAAAGATACGTATCTTGTAGAAAAGAATGATGCGATTATTTTAAACCCATATTATACTTTTAAATTGGAAAATTTATCTTTTGAAATTTATCATTATGAAGCTGATACCTTTAAATATTTAAAAACCATTTTAAAGTATATATGGATAGTAAAACTATTTAATAGTCATAAAAATGTATGGTTAGTTGGAGAGAGAACTTACAAAGCCCAAGATACAGGCTATGCATTCTTTAAATATATGCGACAAAATCATCCAGAGAAAAATGTCTATTATGTAATTGAAAATAACTCACCTGAGAAAGCAAATGTTGAACCTCTAGGGAATGTGTTGAAATACAAGTCAAAAGAACATATTTTAAAAACTATTATTGCTAAAAAGATTATCTCATCACATCATGCAGATTATCTTTATCCATTGAGAACACCATTATTTAAAAAGAAAATTAAAGCAACTACTGTATTCTTACAACATGGAGTAATGGGAACCAAAAATATGGTGGCGAACTATGGTCGTAATGCTTATAATTTCGATACGGATTTGTTTATGGTGAGTTCCGATTTCGAAAAGAAAATGATAGTGAACGATTTTGGGTATAATCCAAAAGATGTATTTATAACTGGATTATCTAGATTTGATCAACTTTTTGCCAAAGATGTAACCGTAAAAAGACAAATCTTAATCATACCTACATGGCGTGATTGGATAGTCAACGATCAGAAGTTTTTAGAAAGCGAATATTACGAACGATATCGAGTATTAACAGAAAGTACAATTCTAAAAAAACTTGCAGACCAATTCAATTTTGAAATCGTCTTTTGTCTTCATCCTAACATGCAAAACTTTAGTAAATTCTTTAGTAATACAGGTATTAAGGTCGTTAATCAAGGCGAAGTAGATGTACAGTATTTAATAAAAGAAAGTGCAATGATGATTACTGATTACTCAAGTGTAGGATTTGATTTTAGTTTCCTATATAAACCAATTGTATATTACCAATTTGACCGTGCAAAGTTTATCGGAAAAAAGCCATCACATTTGGATTTGGATAATGATTTGCCTGGTGAAATTGTGTTTGAACTTGAAAAATTACTCCTTACTGTGGAAGAATACGCTAAAAATAATTTCAAAATGAAAGATGAATATAGGAGAAGAGCGGACAAATTTATTAAGTATCGGGATCAACATTCGTCTGATAGAATTTACAATGTTATTCAAAATAATGTTGTAAGAAAAAGGTTGAAAAACAATCCTCACTATCAGTTAGTGCAAAAAGGGATTTACAATAGGTTTAGAAAAAGCCGTCTATATTTTCCTATAATGAAATTTATGTATAAACTTGGTAAGAACCTAATCCCTGTTGATAAAAAATTAATTTTGTTTGAAAGTGGTATTGGAAAACAATTAGGAGATAGTCCTAAAAATATCTATGATGAGATAATTAGACAAGGCTTGGACTATAAAAAAGTGTGGGTATATAATAAACAGTACCGTTTTGAAGATAACAATACAAAGGTTATCAAAAGGCTTAGCCCTCAATACTATTACTATTTATTAAGAGCACGCTATTGGGTTAATAATCAAAACTTTCCTTCCTATTTAGATAAAAGGAAAGAGACAACCTATTTGCAAACATGGCATGGCACACCATTAAAGAGAATGTTGTTTGATATTGAAAATGTTCAAGGTAGAAGTGATGATTATGTGGAGAGAATAGGGAAGGTAATCCAATACTGGGATTATTTAATTTCACCAAGTCGATATGCAACTAATGCTTTTAAAAGTGCCTTTAAGTTTAAGGGGAGCATATTAGAATTAGGTTATCCTAGAAATGATATTTTTTATTCAAAAGATAGAACACTGATAGGTAATGCGGTATTGAATAGACTTCATTTACCATCTGATAAGAAAGTAATATTATATGCACCCACCTTTCGTGATAATCAGACATCAAAGAAAAATAAGTTTTTATTTGATATAAAAATGGACCTTCACCAAATGAAAGAGGCACTTGGAGATGAATATATCATCCTGTTACGAATGCATGTAGTCATTCAAAATAAATTAAATATGGACGAATCACTAAAAGGTTTTGTATATAATGTATCAAGTTATCCGGATATTCAGGAACTGCAGTTAATATCGGATATCTTAATTACAGATTACAGTTCTGTCATGTTTGATTTTGCTAATACAGGAAAGCCTATACTATTTTTCACATATGATTTAGCAGAATATCGTGATAATATAAGAGGTTTCTATATGGAATTTGAAGAGGAAGCACCTGGGCCACTTTTATACAATACAAACGAAATAATAAAAGCCATTAAGCAAATAGAACAATTAAATAAATTATACGAAGATAAGTATAATGCGTTCCAAAGCAAATACTGTGCTTTAGAGGATGGGAATGCTAGTGAACGAATAGTTAGTAAGGTTTTTAAGTGAAATCCTAGAGCAAACTCAATAGAGAAAATAATTATTATCTTTTACATTAATTAAATTAAAATCAGTTAGCATAAGTGATGAAACGTGCTCCTGTTACTTTTTAGCTAATTTTATCTTTTAACTTAAGATCTGCTAATAAATACTGCTAATATTTTTGGTCCTTAAATCAATTATATTTATGTGAGCTAATAAAATAAACACCACTCTATAAAGCAGTAAAGAAGGCAGCTTTGCTCTAGTTATTAAAGAAACAAGTAGAGTCTTTGTAAAGTTAAGATGTAACAAGGATTCTACAGTTCCCCATACTATAAAAAGTGGTAATCTTTATGGGAAATACAAATAAATAGACGAAGGAAATATATATAAATAGGAGTAGGTAAAGTGAAAAGGAAAGAATCGTATTATATAAAAAAAAGTGATAAGGGGCTGAAGCTCTTAGAAGAAGGATTATCCCTTTACCCAAATAATGAAGGTTTGAATAGACTAATGGCAAAGTTTCTTTATGAAAGTAAAATCGCGGATAAATCAGTATATTATTGGGAAAAGACTATTGAAATTCAAGGTGGCAAACCAAACGTTAGTGATTCGATCGGTTTGGCTAAGGCATTAAATGAAGAAGGTTCCAATAGTAGAGCTATTAAGGTTTTAACACAAATAGTAAAAAATAATCCTAAAAATCAAGAAGTTCAATATATACTTGCTAAAACTTATCGATTAACCGAACAATACCAAAAGGCAATTTCATTATGGGAACTTTTATTTAGTAATAAAAGTTTTAATGCCTCAGAAGCGGATTTCATTGAGTCAGCTGATAATTACAGCAACTTACAAAAATATGTAGAAGCAAGTAATATTTTAATAGAAGGTTTGAAAAAAAATAAAAGAAGTTCAAATATCCTAAGTAAATTAATAGATGTAACATTACTATCACAAAGATGGGAAGAAAGCTTAAATTATTTAGAAGAGTATCATAAATTAAAAGAACAGGTAGACATTGAACTCTCTATGGTTCAACAATTATTAGGTAACCATAAAGAAGCAGATTTGAAAATGCAGAAAGTGTTAAATGATGGTTGTAAACTAGAAGAAACATATAAGAAATTAACTATTTTTGATAATGGCAAAACAAGGGTAGAGTTTTATAAGAAGTTAGAGAAAAATAAAAGAGTCATAATTGTATTTGATTCTCTAAATTGGACTTGGAATAGAAAACCGTTTGCCTTTGATTTATTGCTAAGACAAGATGTAGATATTATTGCAGTAAGGAAAGGTAAAAAGGGGTACTTTCAGGATTTCTCCTTTGAAAGTTTTAATAAGACAATCACTAAATTGTTAAGCGGTTATGATGAGAAATTTTCGTATGGTTATAGTTTAGGAGCATATGCTGCTATTTACTATACATCAAAATTAGAATGTAAAATACTAGCTCTTTCACCTCGTTTATCAATTCATTCAGAATTCGGCAAAAAAAATCTAAGAGGAAAACGTTTTTTGCATGATACTCATTTTGAAAAAAACGAGAGAATTGAACCAATTATTGTTTATGATCCTAAAAATAAACAAGACCGGAAGTATATAAATGAAGGAATAAAGCCTTTTTTCCCAAATGCTTGTTTTATTGAATCTCCATACAGTGGTCATGGTGTTGCACCACATTTATTAAAAATGGGGCTACTTAAAGAATTTGTATTAAAATTTCTGCAAAATGAAATTCCTAACTATGATAATAATTTAAGAACTCGTTCTTCTTCATATTACAGAGTACTGGGTGATGAATGTTTTAAGAGAAATAAACCAAGGTGGGCTTTAGACTTAGTAGAACATGCTACCTACTTAGACCCTAATGACAGTTCAAATATGAGGTTGAAAATACACATTCTTAATGGGTTGGGTAAGCATAAAGAAGCAGTTAACTTTGCCAGGAATTGCAAAAAAATAGTTGAAAGTGATCGTACAATTCGCTCTCTTTTAATTGATTCATTGGTATTTATGAATGATATGGAAGGGGCGCGGAAGGAAATTGATGATTATATTGATATCTTCGGAAGGACCCCTGGTATTACAAAAAAAGAACAGAAGTTAAAACGAGAAGCAGAGAATTTAAATGTAAATAAAATTTAAATGCCTTTTGACTGAAATCTCTTGGAGGTATTAACTTTGGATAATAATAATTGGTTAAAGCATCTGGATCATAAAATGTTAAAAGATGCTCAAAGTAGCGCTTTTTGTTCCTATTTAATTGCTTTAGAAGGTTGGAGAAGAGGATTAACCTTAAAATATTACTCTGAAAAAGTAACAAAAAAAAATATTCATGCGCCAGGACTTCTTTATACTCTAAGCTCGGATACTAATACTCATAGATTTTATAAAGCGAGAGGAGATAGAGTTAAAGAACAGGCATTTAGTATAGGCAGTAATAAATTCGCAACCAAAAAATGGTTAGAAAAGCAAGGTATACCTGTTGTTGAAGGAGAAAAATTTGGAAAGGATGTACCGGATTATGAAATAATCGACTATGCTAATAGTTTAGGTTATCCTGTGGTATTAAAGCCTGTAGTAGGTGCACAAGGTAAGGGAGTAATTGCAAACATTAATACAACTGAATACTTAGAGAAATCCCTCAAGTATGTACGTAATCAATTAAATAGTTCGGATGTCATTATAGAGAAACATTTTGAGGGAGAAGAATATCGATTATATGTTATAGAAGATGAAGTGATTGCTGTTATGAATCGTATACCGGCAAATATAATTGGTGATGGTGTACACACAATTGGAGAATTAATCAAGTTAAAAAACAAAGAAAGAAAAAAGAATCCTAGATTAATTACGTGTCTAATAAAAAAGGATTTTGAAGTACTAAATACTTTAGAAAAACGTGGACATACTCTTGAAAGTAAATTAGCCAAAGGACAACAACTTTTCCTTAGAGAAAATTCTAATATTTCTACTGGAGGAGATTCAATAGAAGTTACAGATTATTTTCCTGAGGAAGTAAAGAAGATAGCTGTGGCAGCTTTAAAATCAATACCAAACTTTCCACATGGTGGAGTAGATATTATTTATAATAAAAATAAAACAGGAGAAGAGTCTGCTGTTGTAATAGAATTGAGTCCAACTCCTCAAATAGGTTCTTTAGTGTTTCCGATGAAAGGAGTTAGTCGTGATGTTCCTTCTGCTATAATAGATTATTATTTTCCTGAAGTTAAAGAAAAAAAGAATGTAAATTCAAATATATACTTTAACTTGAGTGCAGTACTAGAACCATTAATAAATAAAACAGCAAGTGAAGTAACAGTAAGTCCTCCACCTTCTAATTTAATCATTTCCAAAAAAATGATTGTTGTTGGTGAAGTACAAAGGGTTGGATATAGAAAATGGGTTAGAAAAAAAGCTATTGAACTAGATTTGATTGGGTATGCAAAAAATTTATTAAATGGAAATGTAGAAATTGTAGTAGCAGGAACCGAAAATAACATAAATCTATTTAAGGATAAATGTAGAAAAGGCCCTAAAGCAAGTAAGGTTGAAACGGTATCAGAAGAAATTTCAGAAGCGTCTTTAAAAGTTGGCTTTGAAATATTAGAGGAACCAAAGAAAAAACAAAAATTAACAATTAATAATAGTAACAATAACGGACAAGTGAAAAAAATAAAAAGCATTAGTATAAAGAGATTCTTAAAAAGACTTTTAGGTAAAAAATAAGCAATATTATAAAATATACTTAATAAAAGTTTCAAAAACTTCAACTAACAAGTATAAGATTGTATTTTTAATACTAAAAAATATGGTAAATGAAGAATATCACGTAAATGAGTTCATTTTTTTGATAAAGTATATAACGGGCTTATAGATAAATTAGAATTAGAAAGAAGATTTATTGGATAGATGTAATTGAGGTGTAGATAAAGTGGTGCAGAGCAATGAAGGTAAACTTACTCGAAAAACATGGGAAAGTGCTATTGATGAGCAAATAAAATATGTTGAACATTCACTTGATAATTTAGAGGCTAAAATTAAGTTATCTATTCTATATAGAGTATCAGGAAATTATTCTGAATTTAGTAAGTTATTTTCAAATATTCTCTTGGAGGAAAAAGAATATTTGAAGGATGATAAACTTGGTTATCGAAAATTAGTTCTATATGACAATGGCCAAAGTAGAATTGAATTTTATAAAAAACTCCAACACACTGAAAGAGTCATCATTACCTTTGATTCTATTTTTATGACATGGGATAATCCATCATTTGCTTTTAAGCTGTTAAGTGAACAAAACATGGATATAATTGCAATTAGAAAAAAAGAAAAGAGCACCTATCAACAAGATTTGTCTCAAGAAGAATTTATTGAAGTTGTGAGTCCACTTATGCAAGGGTATACCGATAAAATGGCGTACGGATTTAGTTTAGGCGCTTATAATACTTTGTATTATGCTTCCATGTTAGATTGTCGTATCATGGCGATGTCACCAAGATTATCGATTCATCCAGAATATGGGCGAACAAAGATAATCCCAAAATTTAAAATGTTAGACAATGAATTATTACCAAAAAACCCAAAAATAAAGCCAATAATTGTTTATGATCCAAAAAATTCGCTGGATAAACGATATGTAAAGGAAGGGATTTTGCCTTCATTTCCTAATGCAACTGAGGTTAAGATTCCATATGTTGGGCATGGTTTAGCTCCACAATTACTAAAAATGGGACTATTAAAATCCTTTGTATATGATTTTTTACAGAATAAAACTCCAGTATATGATCGAGCAAAAAAGATTAAATCCAATACGTATTACACAAATTTAGGTAATGCCTGCTATCAAAGAAATAAATTAAATTGGGCTTTAAATTTAGTTAATAAATCGATAGAGTTAGAATCAAAAAGTAAGGAAGCAACAAAATTAAAGATTAAAATATTAAAAAAACAAACCCGCATAAAAGACGCATGTTCATTTGCAAAAGAAGCAATTCACCGAATTCCTAATAACCTTGATTTAAGACTTTATTTAGTTGATATTTTTATTGAACTTGGGGAGTATTTAAAAGCAGATGACGAAATAAAGAGATGTATTCATAAATTTGGTGAAAATTATTCGATTAGAAAACGTATTAAAAATCTAAAGGACTTAGTGTAATTAGGTTAGTTTTTGTATTATTAATTTCGTTTTAAGGTTTGGGGTTCTGGATTCATGCTAACGTGTAATAGTTGGAATCTTGACCTTAATATTGTGTTTTAAAAATCCATTATGTATAATTTTAAAAAGTATTATTAATTTGTTCGAAAGGATAGCGAGATGAGAGCTACAATAACGGTACTAAAAGAACAAATTCAACATTTTTATTTGATTAGAAGATTATCTGCCTATGAAATAAAAAGTAAAAATAAAAATAATTATTTAGGAATGGCATGGGAAATCATTAGTCCAGCCATTCAATTACTTATATACTGGTTTGTATTTGATACGATAAGAGCTAGAAATCCTATTTTGATTGGTGGAGAAGAAGTTCCTTTCTTCACGTGGTTATTAGCAGGTTTTTTTATATGGATATTTTGTTATCAATCCATGCTGCAAGGTTCTAAGTCTATTTATTCAAGATTACGTATGCTTTCTAAAATGAATTTCCCAATGAGTGTCATTCCTAATTTCGTGATTTTTTCTAATTTTTATATCCATTTACTTATGTTATTTATTTCAATAATAATTTTCCATTTTTTTGGATTTTACGCAAATATCTATTATTTCCAATTTATTTATTTTATTATCGCTGCTTTAAGTTTGCTATTTGCCATCTCATTAATTACCTCTACACTATCTACCATTATTCGAGATGTTCACATGTTTTTAAATTCTACTTTAAGAATGCTATTTTATTTATCGGGAGTATTATGGCCAATTACCATTTTAAGTGACTTTCCACGCCTTATGCAGCTTATGATGCTAAACCCTATTTATTATTTGATTGAAGGTTACCGAGCTGCTTTCTTTGGGACTGAATGGTACTTTATAGTGAATTGGCAATATACGCTTTATTTTTGGGCAGTTGTTTTAGTACTCCTTCTTGTTGGCTCAGCAATGCATATTAAATTTAGAAGACACTTTATTGACTATCTATAAAGGGAATAGTGATATATATGGATAAAGCCATTGTTGTTAAAAATGTAAAGAAAAAGTATAAATTATATAGTGGAACAAGAGAGCGTATTTTAGATATTATTGTTCCCGGACGTTTTGGTGAAGAATTTTATGCCCTCTCTGGAATTGATTTTAAGGCTGATATGGGAGAAGTAATTGGATTTGTTGGAATAAATGGGTCAGGAAAATCCACTTTATCAAACATTATTGCAGGAATTGTTCCGGAATCTTCTGGTACTGTTAGCACGAATGGTCAGGTTGCATTAATTGCCGTATCAGCAGGATTAAAAAATGATTTAACTGGTAGAGATAATATAGAATTAAAATTATTAATGCTAGGATTAAGTAAAGATGAAATTAAAGAATTAGAGCCTGAAATTATTGAATTTGCTGAGTTAGAAAAATTTATTGATCAACCTGTTAAATCCTACTCAAGCGGAATGAAGTCTCGTTTAGGCTTTGCCATATCAGTTAGTGTGGATCCTGATATTTTAGTTATAGATGAGGCACTTTCAGTTGGTGATAAGGCTTTCGCTGAAAAATGTTTAGATAAAATGAAAGAATTTAAGCAAGATGGTAAAACGATGATATTTGTTAGTCATTCAATCGGCCAAATGAAAAGGTTTTGCGATAAAATTCTCTGGTTAGAATTTGGTAAAGTGAAAGAATATGGTGCCGTTCAAGAAGTTATGCCTAAGTATGAGGCATTCTTAGATTATTGGAAAAAAATATCTAAAGCTAAACGTGAAGAGTATAAGCAGAATGTTATAAATAATAAAGAGAAAACCTTTGATATTCCCATACCAGAAGTAGTACAAGAGCAAGAGAAAAGTATCGAAACAATCGAAGAAAGAGCCATTAGTAGAATGGGAATAATTAATCAAGAGGAATGCTTCATTTATAATACTCCAAATGATTTAAATGTATTTAAATCAGCTCATCCATATAAAAAATCTGTTTATTATATAAAGAGAAAGATAACGTATAATGATGAAATTTTTTATTTATTAAGTAATCAGCCCTCAGCTAAAAGTGATGTAATTGGATGGATGAAAGCTAAAGATGTAAAAACACGTCAGCATACTACGATCGATGAAGATAATAAAACTTTTATAATTATAGGAACAGGTAAGGGGTTCAATAGACCTTGGGGAAGCGAGAAGAATTACATTTACAACACACTTAATAAATATAAGAATAATGAGTTTCATGTAATAAAAACAGATCGAGTGGGAAAAACACTTTGGTATTATGGACTTCTTGATGATAAAAAGGTTTGGATTCATGAGAATGATTTAAAAGATTAGAGGATAATAATATGTTGAAAAGTACAGAGCTAATGAAACAAGAGAAGTTATTTTTTACAATATTAGTTGTGACCAAAAACGAAGAAGCCTATATTGGAAGATTATTAGAAACACTAATCAATCAGGATTTCTCTAAGGATTTATATGAAATTATTATAGTTGATGGTTGTTCTTCGGACGCTACCATAGATATAGTAAATAATTATTTAGAAAAATATCCTAGTTTAATAAAAATCTTAAATAATCCAAAGCAAACATTACCCCCTGGATGGAATAAAGGCATAAAGGAAGCATTGGGACAATATATTCTTAGAATTGATGGGCATACAGAGGTTAAGGAAAATTTCCTTCAATCTTATTACCAAGCCATTAAAAAGGAACCGAATGCAACCTGTGTAGGGGGGATTGTTGTTTCAAAAGGAAATGGATTCCAAGGTGAAGTAAATGAATATGTTTTCTCCCATCCTTTTGGTGTTGGGCGTTCTATGTTTCGAATACTACAAAATGCTTGGGAAGGTTATACAACGACAGTTCCTTATGCAGCTTATAAAAAAGAAGTATTTGAAGAAGTAGGTTTATTTAATGAGAGTTTGAAAAGAAATGAAGATATAGAATTCCATCAGCGCGTTAAAAAGATGGGAGGTTCTTTTTTCTTAACAACTTCTATTCAATCGACTTACTATGTGAGAGATTCTATTTTAGGTTTAATTAAAAAATCTATGGGAGATGGAACATGGTCAATGATTGCTAACCGTGTTACCCCAGGCTCTCTTAGCCTATTTAAACTAATACCTCTTATAGCATTTTTAATGGCAAATCTAATGATTATTCTATCCTTTTTTTATTCGAATATTTTTTATGTTCTTTTAGGATGTATAGGTCTTTACTTTTTAATGGCATTTATATGTAGTCTTCGATTAGTTAAAAATAAGGGATTACGTTTTTTGGTTCCGTGTATATTTACTTTTTTTTGTTTGCACTTTTCTCGTGGGCTAGGTTCTTTTATTGCTTTTTTCAAAAAAGAATTTTGGAAATTAGATACGTAAAAGGTAATTATAATTTAGTTAACAGATTTAGATTATTTATTATATAGCTTTATATCTGTTTTTTTTGTTAAAATTAAATAAAAGTTTTAAAGTATGATAAACGAAGAATATATTTATTTTATAAAATGAAATGTATATAGTTAGGGTGATTTAATCAAAATGTTAGGAAATAAAAGTATTAAAAAAGAAGAATTAACTTTTGCAAATACCCCTAAGATCATACTACAAGTTAGAAATTATAAGAAAAAGGTAAAAAACTTGCTTCGCCTTTTAGTGAATCGTCGTAAAATTTATCTTAAATTATATCACAAGATTTTTATAAGAAGTAAACTAAATAAAAATAGAGTACTATTTGAAAGCTTTAGCGGGAAATCATACTCTGATAATCCTAGAGCCATTTATAATGAAATGGTTAAACAAAATTTACCATTTGAATATATCTGGATTATAAATGATACAGACAAAGAAATTCCTGCACCCGCTAAAAAAGTAAAAAGGTTTAGCTTAGCCTATTATTATTACTTAGCAACATCTAAATTTTGGGTACTAAATACTAGATTACCAAATGGAATTAAAAAAAGAGAAGAGGTTATATACATTCAAACTTGGCATGGTACTCCTTTAAAGAAGTTAGCATTTGATATGAATGAAGTGCGAATGCCTGGAACCACAACAGAAAAATATAAAAGAAACTTCTATACGGAATCTCAAAAATGGGATTATTTAGTATCTCCTAATAGATATTCTACAGAGATTTTTCAGCGTGCTTTTAAATTTGATAAGGATATTTTAGAGGTTGGTTATCCGAGAAATGATGTTCTATATCAAAAAAATAATCAACAAGATATTTTAAAAATCAAAGAAAAAATTGGGTTACCACTAGATAAAAAGGTTATTCTTTATGCTCCTACATGGAGAGATGATGAATATTATGGAAAAGGGAAATACAAATTTGATTTGAAGTTAGATTTGCAACAATTTCAAACACGTTTATCAGGTGAGTATGTTCTCCTTCTGAGAATGCATTATTTAATTGCTGATTCTATAAATGTCGAAGGAGTAGAGGACTTTGTTTATAACCTTTCTTCTTATAATGATATTTCTGAATTATATTTGGTCTCAGATGTTTTAATAACTGATTATTCATCTGTTTTTTTTGATTATGGTAACCTTAAAAGGCCAATTATCTTTTTTACGTATGATATTGAAAAATATCGAGACATGCTTAGAGGATTTTATTATGATTTTGAACAAAAAGCTCCTGGACCGTTATTATCTGAATCAGAGCAAGTAATTAATGCAATAGAGGACATTAGTTGTATAAAGAATAAGTATAGTGAGAAGTTCTCTAAATTTTATAATAGATATTGTTCATTAGATAATGGAACTTCCTCTCAGCAAATTATAAATCAAATTTTTAAATCCAAATAAAGAATGAATAGGTGCAAAAAGAATGAGAAAATGTTTAAGTAAACTTAAGAAAACTAATTTAGTTCGTCAATTAACTGCACTCATTTTTTGGACCATATCTTTATTGCCAGTAAAAAAGAAGACGATTTTATTTGAAAGCTTTTCAGGTAAACAATATAGTTGTAATCCAAAGGCGATATATGAATATATGAAGGAACAGGGGTATTCAAACGACATGATTTGGAGTGCAAATGGAAATATCGCAAAGGAATTTGAAAAAAATAATATTCCTTATGTAAAGCGATTTTCCTTACAATGGTTTTTGTTTGCACCGCGTGCCCAGTATTGGATAACGAACAGTAGAATGCCGTCATGGATTCCAAAACCTAAGCATACTAAGTATGTACAGACCTGGCACGGAACACCTTTGAAACGTTTAGTTGCGGATATGGATGAGGTTCATATGGCTGGTTCCTCAAAAGAAGAATATATTAAAAACTTCCATAATGAATCGAGCCATTGGGATTATTTAATTTCTCCTAATCATTATTCAACAGAAATCTTTAAGAGAGCCTTTAACTTTAATAAAAAAGTACTTGAAACAGGCTATCCAAGAAATGATTTTTTAGTAAAGATGAATAATGAAGAGGATATTAAACGTATTAAACAAAGAATGGGCATTCTCCTTGAAAAAAAAATAATCTTATATGCGCCTACATGGCGGGATAATGAATATATAGAAGCAGGTAAATACACTTTTCAGTTAAAATTAGATTTAAATCTTTTAAAGAAAAATTTAGGAGAAGATTGTATTGTTATTCTAAGGCTTCATTACTTTATTTCTAATTCAATCAATATCGATGAGTTCGAAGGATTTGTAATCGACTACTCCAACCACTCTGATATTAATGAGCTATATCTCATCTCAGATTTATTGATAACTGACTATTCATCTGTTTTCTTTGACTACGCAAATTTGAAAAGACCGATGATTTTTTATATGTATGATTTAGAGTTGTATCAACATAAGCTCAGAGGTTTTTATCTAAATATAGAAAGTGATGTTCCTGGTCCAATCGTAACTACAACGACAGAGGTTATAGAATGGATTGATACCTTTTTGTTCAGGCAAGTAAAAGGGCTTGGAGAAGACCCTTACCATGACTTTATAAAAAGATTCTGCTCATTAGAGGATGGAAGAGCAAGTGAGAGGGTCGTACGCCATATTTTTGAATAAAGAAATATGGTTTAATTCTTGACTTTAGGTACCTAGAAAATATTTGTAAATATTGGAGAAAGATATTAGAGGTGCTTCAAATGAAATCACAGATTGGGAAGCTCCCAACCACCATATTTGATAGTAAGAAAATTATTGATTATAGAAATATTGCTCAAGTGTACAGTGCAAAAGAGGATTTATGGTCTTGGTTTATACTAAGAAGAATTTCCATCTATGTGACGATCCTTTTTATTAAGCTTAAATTAACTCCTAATATGGTTAGTTGGTTAAGCTTTTTGGGGATTTTATCATCTGGTTTCTTTATGGTATTATCAACCCCTCTATCGTTTTTTTTAGCTTTTATTTCTTATAATGTAGGTTATTTATTTGATTGTGTAGATGGTGAAATAGCTAGAATAACCAAAAGAACTTCTAAAAAGGGTTTTTTTATTGATATGTTAATACAGGCAGCTACGCTCCCGGTATTTATTTCATTTATTTTTACTTTGTTAATTCAAAATGGATATTTAGTTTTAACTATTTGGGAAAGCTTCGCTTTGTATGGACTGGTTGCCTTTACAATTATGAGCTTATTAATCCCTCTTTCTTATCAAATAACCTTAAGTAAAGAAATGGAACAGGATCCAGTTAATAAAATTAGAGCAAAATCCTTCTTGTTTTCAATAGCGGGATTTTTACTTGGATTACCTGGCTTTTATGTAACTTTACTACTACTAATCATCGTTGAAAGATATATTGAGCTGCCTCTTACGCTCTTCTATATCTTTTCATTCTTAATCATTTTAGTCCTAAAAGTGTGTGCTCGATTATTCATCACTTTAAAATCTATATAAATTTGGGACTTTGTAAAAAATCTCCTAATCCTATCAAACTTATAAATTTTATGCTATAATTTTTTATCAGATACTGAATTCACTAAATTTTAATAAAAAATAAATAAACTTTTTATATAATTATAAATTTGTTAGGTTTTGGAGGGTGTTTTATGAAAAAGGTTATAACGTACGGTACTTTTGATCTTTTGCATTGGGGACATATTAACCTATTAAGACGTGCAAGAGAGTTAGGTGACTATTTAGTAGTTGCCATTTCAAGCGATGAATTCAATGCAATAAAAAATAAAGAGTCTTTTCATAGCTTCGAAAATCGAAAAATGATTTTAGAGGCAATCCGTTATGTAGATGAGGTAATAGCGGAAGATAATTGGGAGCAGAAGGTACTAGATGTTCAAAAGCATGACATTGATGTCTTTGTTATGGGTGACGATTGGGAAGGTAAATTTGACTTTCTGAAAGAGCATTGTGAGGTTATTTATTTACCTAGAACAGCAGGTATTTCAACGACCAAAATTAAAGAAGGCTTACAAGCTATCAACGATTAATATATTTTTTGTAAATATATTGTCTTAATATGGTTAACTTGTAAAACTGTCTATTTTTTTAAGATCGATATGTTCTTTACAAATTTTATGTTAAAATACCCTTAGACTATATATGCTAGGGGTTTTTTTATGTCAAATATATTTCCAGAAAAGACATCGCGATTTTCTGTTATTTTAGTCGATATATTAATTATTTTATTTTCATATATGATTTCCTTTGTCATTGCCTCTAATTATCGGGTTATCCAGGAAAGGAATATTGAAGCTTTTATAAGTTTAGTTCCTTGGGTGCTTTTAATCGGGGTCTTTTTATTGTATGCATTTGAGCTAGATCGTCTTGTGATGCGTGACCATTATGATATTGCACGAAAGCTAATCGTAACCGTGCTATTTATGTTTATTTTTACGACAGCTGCTTCTTTTTTATTTAGAGAATTTGCTCTGCCTCGTTCGGTTATTTTAATGAGTCATTTCTTTTCATTCGTTTTAATGTTCGGATGGAAAATGTTGTATTTAAAGATTACGAGTCAAAAGTTTAAAGACCGAGCCGTTTTTATTGGTGATGAGGATGAGTATGATCTAATGACTGAAAACCTGGTTGCCTCTAATTTAACAACAAGCAAAAAAGGTCTTTCCCGTTTGCACAATCATTTTTCTATTAAAGAAACAGAGAGGCTTTTAATGCCTTATAATTATATTTTTATTGGTTCTAATGTAGATGAAAAGCGTAAAAATGAAATCCTTTATTATGCGATGAAGCATCATAAGCTTAGCTATCTTGTTCCAAATATGAATGATTTATTTGTCATGAAAACCTCGGTTACGACTCTAGGGGATTCAATGGTTATTCAAGTTAAGCCTTTTAATCTAACAAAAGGGCAGGAAATGATTAAGAGATTAGTAGATGTTGTATTTGCAGTGATTATGCTTATCCCAACTTTACCTGTTATGGTGATGGCAGCTTTGTTCATAAAGCTAGAGGATCGGGGTCCTATTTTCTTTAAACAAGAGCGAGTTGGCAAAGATCAGAAGTCTTTTCATGTATTAAAGTTCCGTTCGATGATTGTAGATGCTGAGGCTAAAACAGGCCCTGTTTTAGCGACAAGTAAGGATAATCGAATTACAAAGGTTGGAGCTTTTATGAGAAAGACAAGAATTGACGAATTACCTCAGCTCCTTAATGTTCTAAAGGGAGATATGTCCTTAGTCGGTCCTAGACCGGAGCGTGAATTCTTTACAAGGCAATTTACTGACCAAAATAAATGGTTTCATTATCGTAGCTCAGTAAAGCCAGGAATCACAGGCTACGCTCAAGTGCTTGGGAATTATACAACAACACCAGAAAGAAAGCTAAAGTTCGACTTATATTATATTCGCCACTATTCAATCTGGTTAGATATAATGCTCTTAGTTAAAACGGTCATTGTTGTACTGAATAAAACTCAAGCAGAGGGAAGTACGACTGAAGATAAAATCGACGAAAAGCTTAATAAATCTAAATTTGGCTTTATGAAAATTCGATAATCCTTTAAAGAAAAGTACTCTAATGGGCTTTACAGAAAAACCATAATTTCTTAAAGAAACGGACAGAAAGACTGCTATTATCTTAATGATAATGCAGTCTTTTTTTGTTTCCAAAATAATTAAGGTCAGTTGAAAGTCTAATCTTACTTTTCTAGGTTCATACTGTTAACAATGAGCTCCATTCATTCATATTACTTCACAAACGATTTACATTAAAACTGAATTTAAGAATACGCCAATTACCGATATTAAAAGTAATTTGATACAATTTATAATAACCTATCAACACCGTTTTTATTGAAACAGGAAGGGTCCGTTTTATGATATCAAAACATGCAATTGCTTATTTGTTTTCTCATGGTGTTCCTGCTTTAGTAAGCTTTATCAGTATTGCTGTATTTACTAGGCTGTTAACCCCAGAACAATACGGTATTTACGTATTAGTGTTTGCTGTTGCTGCAATGCTTAATTCAATTGTTTTTGAGTGGTTAAAGCAAGGATTATTACGTTTTTACCCAAAGCTTGGTGAGCAGCCCTCCTTCATTCACACATTAAAGCTTTCATTTGTAGCTTGCATTCTTTTAACCGCAGCGGTCGGAAGCGTTGTTTATTTTTTAATTGAAGATATAGATTTGTTGTACCTTATTTTATGCCTCGTTTTAGCTTGGAGTCAGTCTTGGAATGGAATGAATTTAACCTTAATGAGAGCTAAGCTTCAGCCTTTATCTTATGGCTATTTAGCGTTCTCTAGAGCTATTTTAACGTTAGGGATTAGCATTGTTCTCATAACCGTTGTTGGGTTGGGTGAAACGGGATTATTGTTAGGGTGGATTATAGCTCTAATAATTACGACACTTTATCCAACAATGGTGCATTGGAGAGGAAATAAAGCAAGTGATAATTCATTTAATCCAGACTATTTTAAAAAAATCTTTTCCTATGGCTTTCCGTTAACCATCACTTTTTTAATGGCTATTATTATTCATAATTCAGACCGTCTTATGATCCAATTTTTTATGGGAGAAGCAGCTACGGGTGTATATTCTGCGACCTATGATTTAACAGAACAAACGATTTATACGATTATGATGATTATTAATTTGGCTGCCTTTCCTATCGTGATTAAAACGATGGAGCAGGAGGGGGAGAGTCAAGCCTTTCATCAAATTAAAAGGAATACGAGCTTAGTTTTAATGGTTGCTTTTCCAGCAGTAGCAGGTTTTATTTTATTATCAGAACATATCGTGACTTTCTTATTAGGAGCAGATTTCCGAAAAGAAGCTTTAATGCTTATTCCTTTTATTGCGATTGGTGCTTTTTTGAAAGGCTTTAAAATTTATTGTGTTGATATTGTGCTTCAGGTAAAACAAAGAACCAAAATTCAAATTATACCAGTAGCCGTAGGAGCAGTTAGTAATATCTTGTTTAATTTTTGGTTGATCCCACAATTTGGATTATTAGGAGCAGCTTATTCGTCCATTATTGCTTACATCCTTGCAGTAGCAACAAGCTGGGTACTCGTTTCTATATATATTAGTGCTTTGCCTTTTCCTTGGCGGGATTTTTACAAGATAACATTAGCTACCCTTACTATGATAGCCGTTATATGGCCACTTTCATCAACTGTCGGGCTCATATCTCTTATCGTGCTTTCTGTTCTAGGGGCATTGATTTATGTGCTTATACTCTACTTATTAAACGGTTTAGATATAAGAAATTGGGTAAAAAAAAAGACGAAAGCAATTCATCGATAAAGAACGATCCAAATAAGAAAATTAAGCTATTATTTGAGCAATGAAAAGGAGATAAGGGAAATGATTAGTGTGATTGTTCCTACATTAGGTACAAGGATTTCAGAGCTGAAGAGATTATTAGAGAGCATACAAAATCAAGATGTCCGGTTTATTGAGGTTATTATTGTTTCACAGGACCATCATGAAAAAGTAGCTGAATTAATAGGACCATTCACATTAAAAATTAAGCATATCTGTATCAATCAAAGAGGTTTATCATTAGCTAGGAATAAGGGAATGGAGCATGTAACAGGAGATATTGTTACCTTCTCAGACGACGATTGCTGGTATCATCCAGAAGCATTTATAAATGTTCAAAAATGGTTTGAAACTCACCGAGATTCTAGTGTAGTGACGTTTCAAATTTATGATCCCATCTCTAAAAGTTTATATAAAGAGTATCCGTCAGAACTTAAGTTACAAATATCTAAAAAAGAATTATTTAGAAAATCCTCTATTGAGATGTTTATTCATCTAGATATGGTCGATCGAGATGATATCTTTTTTGACGAGCAATTTGGTTTAGGAGCAGCTTATCCAAGCGGAGAAGAAAATTTATTTTTATTTCACTTATATAGAAAAGGGTATTACATCAGCTACTGTCCGAAGACCGTCGTTTATCATTTAAAACCAGAATTAGCGGCTAAATTGAGCTATTCGATGTTTGTTAGCAAAGGGCCACTCTTGAAAGCTATATATAATACACCGATTGGCATTGCCCTGTTATCAGGCTTATTCATAAAAAAATTTCGCCATTTGCAGCAGCCCTTTCGTTTATACCAGGCAGCTCTAAAACAACTAATGAGCTATCAAAAAGATTGATGGAAGAGACAAGGCATTGAAGTGATCATTAAATATAAAATAACCATTCATCTGAAATGATATAGGATGGATGGTTATTTTTGCGTCATTGAGGTGCTATTTTCAAAGCATTAAGTTGTAAAGATTGATCCTGCTCATCCTTTGTCCAAACGGTATAATATAGCAGTTCTCCATCGATATTAAATCGAAAAAGCTCTTCCTCTATCATAATATAGCGAGTTTCGTCATGATCTCTAATCACGCGCTGAAGCTCGATGAATTCTTTATCGGTTACACCGCTATCACTGCTAACCATTTGTTCAAAAGAATCAAAAACTAATTCTTCAATATTATTTCGTAAATATTGATCCGCCTCGAGAGGTGTTCGAACGACAAGTAATGTATCGCCACAACCACTTAAAATAATCCCTACTAACATGTAAGCTATTAATAAGCTATTCCCCTTTTTCATGAAGTATCCTCCTAAAAACCTTGAAATGTTCCTCATTTATATCGTAAGAAAATCCAAAATGTAATCCAAACAGGATGATGATTAAAATTGTATATGATTAGTAAGGATTTGGGATTACTTTAGCGAAATATTGACAAACACTTTAACTATTATTTACAAAAATAACGTTTTGAAAACAATAAATCGGGAGAAGCTAGGATTTAGATTGAGTTTGAGATTGATGAAGCATTTTAAAGTACTACTTCAAAAGTTAACAATGATTAACAAAGGGAACACCGGTTATTTACAGTAACCATGCTAGAATAGTGAAAGTTTATTCAATGAGGAGTGCTTGAATGAAACAGCTCAGTCCGAATAAAGTAGATGTCTTTAAAAAAAAGAGCTCCTTCCCGATATGGAGTAATCAGCTATCGAACAGCTTAATTTATTGGGCTATGGCTATTTTTTTTCTATTGGCTCCATTTTCTGTATCTAGCTTATATCAAAAAATTACACCATTGCCGAGCTCAGTATTAATCACTTGTGCTTGCCTTATCATACTAGGAATAACCTTTATTCAAACAATGGAAAAAGAAAATAAAGTAATTGACACCTTATCTATTCCAAAGGAGCTAAAGTTTTTTTTATATGGTCTTTACATCCCTATGGGTTTATCAATAGTAGCAGCAGCTTACAACGTATCAATAGTCACTTCAAACGAATATCTTTCCTATGTTCTAAATTCCATGCCTACAAGAACTCTTAATCTTTTTCTTTTTTTAGGTATTATCATTTTTTTTATGAAACAGCTTCACTTGTTCTCTGAACAACAGTTAAAAAAAATCCTACATTTTTATATTGTGGCCATAGTCATACTATGTCTTGTCGGAATCTGGCAATTTCTCCATTTTTTAATTGGATATCCTTTTATCCCTTTATCTAGTAGGGCTTACGTGCATAGTGTGGACCAAGATGTGCTCTTTAATTTTAGATTAACTTCTTTAACAGATGAACCGAGCTTTTTGGTGCCTTTTTTAGTAGATGGAATCATTCTTTCTTATTTTTTAATACAAAACAAAAGAAAATATATTTTATATATGGTGCTTCCAGCTCTTTTTGTATTAATTTTCTCTTTTTCGGTTAGTGGATATGCTAATTTATTGTTACTTTTACTGTTTGTTCTTTTCCTATTTGTTTTGACGGTCATGGATCGAAAAGATAAAAAAAGAATCCTTCTGTTCAGTAGTATTGGGCTAGCCGCGGGTATCATTTTACTTACTGTAACTTGGCCATTATGGAATGGCTTATTACAGCCGATCCTTGGCCGTTTTGATACTTTGTTTGATATTGAAAAGCATAGTCGTTTATTCATGCTAGTGATGCCATTTGTTTGGCTCTTTGATTATTCACTAGTGAACGGACTATTTGGATTCGGACCAGGTAGTTATGAGTTTTTAGCTAATACGAAGTTTCTTTATCATCAAGGACCGTTAAGTGCTACCTCAAATAATGTATTTGTTGACCTGTTCTTTGAGCATGGTGTCGTTGGGGGAGGAGTATTTTTAGCTGTTTTCTTGTATATATTTTGGTACTTCTTTAAAAAAAGAAAGCAGGACCCTTATTATTTGTGTGGATTATTATTGTGGTTTCAATTAGGAATCACTTCACTGTATCGTTCCGATTTTGCTTCACCTAGATTCTGGGTTTTAGTAATATGTGTATTTGTGTTTGCAGAGCTTGCTAAAAGGAGAATGAGGACTAGGGATAGTGAAAAGGTTATAAGCATTGGCTGAAATTCGGGATAGACTATAAAATCTTGCAAATACTAAGATTGTGGAGGGTTTGATATGAAAAAATCAGTCAAACTATTGTTATCAATGGTGCTTACGCTCTTTCTAGTTGGTTTTTTCTTCTTAGATGAGGACCACCTTTTTGCTGAAAGTGGGCAACCAGCTCCAACTTCATTAAATGGTGATTATAGTCGGTTTGTTTTATTTCAAGAAGCGGCAACCTTTAAATTATCTTGGCTAGAGCAAAATAAAACTCAGTTATTTGAGGAAAAGGAATGGCTTGATTATCTTACTCCTCACTTTTCTGGAAATGCACTTGAAATGGCTATGATTTATGTAGGAGCCGAAAAAGTGACAGAAGAAGAATTTGCACATATTCACGAAATCATGACTTCATTCAAAGATTTAGAAACGAACGATTTGTATCCTACTCTTGTTTCTGATGATCCAGATTCAAAATTCATATCAATCATTTGGCCAGAATACCAAGGTGGGAATTTCAAAATTACCTTTATTCCTAATGAACATAATTGGTTAATTGATGAGATTGAAGAAGTAGCTTTCGAATATGGCGATAAGCAAAGTACCAAAGAAGAATAATTTTTATGCTTTCATCCTATTCCCATTAAAAGGAGAGTTTTCGATGAATACAAATAGGCCACTCGTTTCGATTGTCACTCCTGTCTTTAATTCTGAAAAGTTTATTGGTGAAATGATTGAATCGGTTCAACAGCAAACCTATTCACATTGGGAATTAATTATGGTCGATGATCGTTCCACTGATAGAAGTGTAGAGATTATAAATAAAAAGAGTCAGGAAGATGGACGAATAAAGCTTATTTCTCTTAAAGAAAACAAAGGGGCTGCTATTGCGAGAAATACAGCCATTCAAGAGGCAAGAGGAAAGTACCTTGCTTTTTTGGATAGTGATGACTTATGGCTTCCACAGAAGTTGGAAAAACAAGTTCAATTTATGGAGAAGCATAAATATGTCTTTAGTTTTACCGCTTATCGATTAATTAAGGAAGATGGAGAGAAACGTAATAAAGTCATTCCAGCACCAGCTGTCATTTCCTACGAATATCTATTGAAAAATACCATTATTGGCTGCTTAACGGTCATGATTAATATCGAAGAAGTTGGTAAGGTACAAATGCCTACTATTCGCACGAGACAGGACTTTGTGCTATGGCTACAAATTTTAAAATCAGGATATCATGCGTACGGTATCAATGAAGAGCTTGCATGTTATCGAAAGGTTCAACATTCAATTTCTAGTAACAAATGGAAAACAGCCAAAAGAAATTGGGAAATCTATCGACAATTTGAAAAGCTGCCTTTTCTTAAAGCCTGTTATGTCTTTATGAACTATGCTTGGAATGGCTTAAGAAAAGTATAGAATAATTTGGAAATAGTTAACTTAGTAAAGGTATATTAATAATTGTTAAAAAGAAGTAAAAATGAAAAATAAAGGTTATATATTTGTTAGTCTTATATAGATAAATTACGGATGATTTTGCGAAAGAGGTGTGAAGGGTTGGCTTTTTTCTGGGGATTTATAATCGCTCTATTCGTATCGGTTGCTTCTATTCCAATTATAATTAAAGTGGCCATTAAATTTGGTTTTGTCGACGAGCCTAATCATCGAAAAGTACATAGCAAAGCAATGCCTCGTATCGGAGGTTTGGCTATTATTTTTGGAACGATTTCTGCGCTCCTTTACTTAAAACCAAGTAGTCCTTACTTATTAGAAATTGCTATCGGAGCAGCAATTTTAATTACTATTGGCTTAATCGACGACCGATATCCTTTATCGGCAAGAGTGAAATTATTCGGTCAGCTTTTATCGGCTATTATAGTCGTTTCGTCTGGATTAACGATTGATTACATGAATATTCCATTCTTTGGAGATGTTCAATTCGGGATTTGGAGTTACCCTATATCAATTGGATGGATTTTAATTATGATTAATTCAATTAATTTAATAGATGGTTTGGATGGACTAGCAGGTGGGGTCTCGACTATAGCCACTTCAACCATTTTATTAATGGCATTGATGAGTCCAGGAGCACATTTTACGATTATCGCCTTCTCGATTGCTATAATCGGAAGTACGCTAGGATTTCTTATCTTTAATTTCCACCCCGCTAAGATTTTTATGGGGGATACAGGTTCTTTATTTTTAGGTTATGGAATTGCTATTATTTCAATGCTTGGCTTTTTTAAGAGTGTTACAATTTTTAGCCTAATTATTCCTATTTTAATATTAGGTGTACCAATATTAGATACCTCCTTTGCAATAGTAAGAAGATTTCTTAATAAGCAAAAGATTTCTGATGCAGACAAAGGACATTTACATCATTGCTTATTAAATATGGGCTTTGATCATCGTAAAACAGTTTTTATAATTTATGGAATGAGCCTCGCCTTTAGTGGCGCTGCTATCATGTTCTCAAGATCGACATTATGGGTGTCCATTTTAAGTCTATTTATTTTAATGGCAGTTGTACAAGTTTTTGCTGAATGCATTGGATTGATCGGGAAACGGAGAAAGCCATTAATTAATGCATTTAAAAGACTATCGACTGTAGCTCAAGTTTATAAAAGAACAGAATAGATCATGAAGTCTACATTGTAAACCACAATTAAAAAATGAATGGATAATAGAGAAGCTCTTCTGGTAGAAGGGCTTTTTATGGTGGAGTGGAAGGCTCATTAACTAAAAGTGCAAAAATGGGGTAAATAGAAATAGATACAATAGTAGCGTTCTATAGGAAGGAAAAGCAGCTGAATTAGTAAAAGAGGTCAAATGGTGACGCTCTATTCACCTGAAAAAGCGACGGAACTAGTGAAGAAGGTCAGAAGGAAGCTGTCATCTAGTCAGAAATGATAGCCTCAGCATTAAAACAGTCAAAAGGAGAAGCGCTATTCACCTGAAAAAAACGCTGGACCAAAAAACTGGTCAAAAGAGAGCACTCTATTCACCCGAAAAGCAGCTGAACTAGTGAAGAAGGTCAGAAGGAAGCTGTCATCTAGCCAGAAATGATAGCCTCAGCTTTTGAAATTAATCAGTGTCTGTCATTCCTGATTAAAAAGGAAGAACTTTAAAAGACCTCTGTCATTATTTAATTGACAAAGGTCTTTTGTAAGTAGTATATCTTTTTTACTTTAATTGCTGGATATAGTTGGTATGCACCCAGCCTGTTTCGTTGTTGACGAGTACTTCAATCCAATCACCACTTTGATGAATTTGATTATTTTTGATGGTCGCTGTTAACAATTCTCCCTTTTGTAGGTGGTCTTTTATTGGGCCGTCGGGTGTTTCTCGAACATTCAGTGTACCAGAAGTAATGTCGACCTTAAATGCATTCTTTAATTGAATATAATCGCTAGCCATCCATCCTTCTTCTTGGTCTAGTTTTACTTTATACCAACCATTTTTATTTTCTCCAGTGATAGAGATTTCAACTCCACTCGCAATCGTTCTTACAAAAGAATCGAATGAAGTATTAGGCTCTGTTCGGAAGTTAACTCTTGTGATCGTTTCACCGACAGTTTGCTCAGAAAAAGGAAGTGCGTTTTTAGGCTCAAACTGCTCATTAGAAGTTTGGGCAAATTGAGGTTTTCCTCCTGGTTGATTTGGATAATGAGGGATTTCGTAGCTTAACGAATGATTAATAAGATTAGAATATAAATTTGCCATTCTGTTCGTTTGTTTTACAGCCCAAGCAACATCAGTAGCATATTGGTTATATCCGGGATTATCAGGATTCCAGCGCATTTTATATAACGTATCCTGACCGTTTTTAATATAATTTGCTGCCACAAATTTCGCCCCATCTTCGATTGCTTGTTCAGGTGTTGTCCAGCCTTGATTATAGGCATACTGGGCACCACACAATTTCGCGCAGCCGTCAAAGGCACCAATTCCATACATATTGTAAACTTTTACACCATTATAAATTATGCCATTTGCTAACTCAGAATGACCATTACCGGTCTCAAGTAATGCATGAGAAATTAAATAGATTTCATTAATTTGATGCTTTTGGCTAGCATTAACAAATGACTGACCATGACCTTGAAATGCTCCTTTACCATTCAATACAGATTGGTTAAGTTCTTGTGAAGTGATTTGAGAGCTTTGAGATAGGTTAAGAAACTGATAAAAGTGAGCTGAATCTGTGGAAAAATTGTTAGGATTTAAATAATATTCAATATCAGTTGGACTAGCATTGACCCACATTTTATTATATTGAACTTTATACCATGTATACCCATCACTTCCTGTTAGTGAATCGATAACGGTTAATCGTTCACCTGATTGAGCTTGTCCGATAATCCATTCGTTTGTACTAGGTCCTCCTCTAACGTTCCAACGAGTATCAGAGCCATTTGCTCCCGTGTTAACCGTTCCTACTTTTCCTGTTCTTGTTAAAGCATCTGCACGAATAAAAGCATCATAGTTTTGATCGGTTTGACCTTTAAGACTTAATTGTTTTTCCAGTGCTTTTTCATAAGAGATATTTGTTTGGTAGGTTTTTAAAGATTGTGCCTCTACAGAAAAAGAAAAAGGTGTGAAAAGGACTATGATAAGAATGAATGCAATAAAAATATTAAAGCTTTTTCGACTTAACATGATAGAAAAAGGTCCCTCCTGTCTAATTAGTTCTTTTTAGCTATTCAATAAGAGTACTTTTGTAATATCGACTTTCTACAATAAAATCTTACCATAAAAGAATTTGAAATAAATAATAAGAGTTTGTAAAGGTTAGAATGGACTATTATCAATGTAAATTCAGTAAAAGACTACTCACTAAATCCCTATACCCTTTATTTAAGTAAAAAAAATATAAAAAAATACCTAAATTATAATTGGGTATAAAATAGTGTGAAAAAAGGATTGGGTTTTTTCGGCCAAAAAAAGCCGTTGCGATTGCAACGACTTTTCTTATACTTTTTAATAATTAACCGTTTCGGCTTCTACATCATTTTCTTCTTCAAAAGGATTAGGGTCATTCATGCTATGACCATCTAATTCTAAATGCTGTTTTAAACGAGTTTGTAAATGATTCAGGTAGTCCTCTTTAATCTGTAAATAATAAATTCCATTAATCCTTGAGTTTTCACCTTCAACTTGAAGCTTTTCAATTTCATTTAAAGAGCCTGCATAAGAATGAAGAGCTACTAAGTTAGGGAAAGAGAAGTTTGTTCTAATATTATCATCAACAGCGTTTACTAAGTCTTCAAAATTAAAGATAGTAGAAAAGCTAGCTGCTTCCTTTATAATACCTTCGATCACTTGTTGCTGTCTTTGACCACGACCAATATCACCTAATGGGTCATCTTTTCTCATTCGTGCAAAAGCTAAAGCTTCTTTTCCGTTTAAGCGCTGACGTCCTTCAGTAAATTGTAGATTATAGCTTTCAGTACTTGATTCATTAAAAGTAAAATCAAATGGAACATCTACATTGACTCCACCTAGTGCATCAACGACTTGTACTAGCCCATCAAATTTAACATATCCATAATAATCAATAGGGATATCTAAAAAGTTTTCTACTGTATCAATCGTTAAATCTAATCCACCTCGAGCATGAGCATGATTAATCTTATCCAAGCCCTTACCGGGAATATCTACGTAAGAATCTCTAGGAATACTTGTTAGAATAATAGATTGGTCATCTTTATTAAAGGTAGCAACGAGCATGGCATCTGTACGTGCTCTTGTCTCCCCTGGACGAGAATCATCTCCTAATAATAGAACCGAGAAATTGTCTTTACTAGGGTTTACCGCTTCAGTTCGTTTTTCCGACTTTATACCACGCTGTAATTCTGGTTCGGTTGCACTAGTCACAGCAGAAGATAATTGATGAACTGAATAGGCTATTGTTGCACCGACTGCTAGTAATGCTATGACAAAAAAAGTTAAAAATAACTTTAATACTTTTCGTTTTCCGCTCTTTTTCTTTTTTCTTACTCTGGATCGTTCCACTATCATACCTCGTTTCATACTTAATATTAATTTATTTAAAGATATTCACTTTATTTATTTTCTATAACTGTTTGTATCATAAAGGCGATATCTCTACAATTTTATCGAATTATCATTCTTTCGTAAAGTGGAAAAATTGGTAATAGGCAAGATAGTGTAAAGAAATTCCTTTATGAAAAGGGAAGTATTTATTAAAAAGAGTAAATTTTGAAAAAAAATGAAATGATTTTTGCTCATATTATGAGTTCCCCAATATTTAACAACGCAAACCGTTTTTTGAGAAGGTAACGTATGGAATGAATATTTAAAGGGAAAATGCATTCATACAAAAAACCAAAAATTAGTAGAAGAATGTATGATTATGTGATTTTTTTACACATTTGGGCAGTTATAAGTTTAAATTTTAAAAGTATACTTATATTTCGGCTTTTAAATCCAATAAATTTTATTTCAATAAAGTATTGAAGCGGTTAAATGGAATGTAGTAGGAGTGGTTCTCATTTATGAATTCGAAAAAAAATAGTCATAAAATACTAAAATCGTAAAAAAACCCTTATAAAACTACGTTTTTACATGTCCGAAATATCAAAATAAATAGTTAAGTCAGAAAATTTAACAAATTAATTATTATTTTAATATTGAAAAATCAATTTAATTATTTTACACTATCTTTATCCAAAGTGAGATAAAAACACATTATTTTTTACATAGTTTACAGAAAGATGAAAATTTACGGAGTTTTAATTATCAGATTATTCTTATTTAATATAATTTTCGATTTAATAATTCAGCCTTATTTATTCTATTGTAGCTGGAGTGAAGCAGAATGATGAAAGTAGACACATTGGATACATCCATACTTAAGCTTCTTCAAATGAATGGAAAGCGCTCTTATACAGATATTGCTAAGCTTCTCGATGTGAGTGAAGGGACCGTTCGCTCAAGGATTAATCGTATGTTAAGTGAGCAAGTCTTTGAATTTATCATTCATATGGATCCAAATAAAATTGGTTTACAAGTTCAAGCTATTATCGGCATAACAACAAAATTAGGATATCAGGAGGTAGTAGCAAAAAAACTGAATGAATGTAAAGAGGTTCGATTTGTAGGTGTTTTTTCAGGAAAGCATGATTTAATTCTTCAAGCCTATTTTACAAACAATGAGGCGCTAGTTGATTTTGTTAATAGCGAGCTTTCTTCGTTAGAAGGAATCGACCATGTGGATGTCAGCATTGAATTAAAGCAATATAAAGACACTTTTTCATATATACCATAAAGAAGTCATAAAATCGGGGTGATGTTGTGGGAGCAAAGCAGCCATTATTAGAAGTTAAGAATTTGAAAACGTACTTTTATAAAAAGGGCAAACCATTGCCTGTAGTAGATGATGTTTCCTTTCAAGTTAATAAGGGAGAAACAGTAGCTATCGTTGGAGAATCAGGATCAGGGAAAAGTATGACTACTTTATCCATTATGAGGTTGGTACCGAGCCCAAACGGAAAAACGATTGGTGGAGAAATTGTTTTTAATGGTACTGATATTTTAAAACAAAAAAATGACGCGATGTATAAAGTGCGCGGTAATGAAATCGGGATGATATTTCAGGAACCGATGACTTCGTTAAATCCTGTTTTCACCATTGGTGACCAAATTACCGAGACATTAATCTATCACAAAAAAATAAGCAAAAAAGAAGCTTATAAAGTGGCGAAGGAAATGTTAGAGCTTGTTGGTTTTTCACGGGTCGACCAAATCATGAAAGATTATCCGCATCGATTATCAGGTGGGATGAGACAAAGAGTCATGATTGCGATGGCATTAAGCTGTGATCCAAAGCTACTCATTGCAGATGAGCCTACGACAGCTTTAGATGTAACCGTGCAAGCTCAAATATTAGATTTAATGAGAGAGCTAAGTAAAAAATTAGATTCCGCTATTATTCTCATAACGCATGATTTAGGTGTTGTAGCAGAATTAGCAGATCGTGTCGTTGTGATGTATGCCGGACAAGTTGTTGAAGAAGCGGATATTATTCCTTTATTTGATAAACCTCTTCACCCTTACACGGTTGGTTTAATTGAATCTGTTCCAAACGTAGATGATGAAAAGGAACGATTATTATCGATTGCAGGAAACGTACCAACTCCTGATAATTTTCCTTCAGGCTGTAGATTCGTCACAAGGTGCCCTCATGCTATGGAACGATGTACAAATGAACAGCCTGAAATACGAGAAGTAGAAAATGGACGTAAAGTCAGATGCTTCTTATATGAGGAAGGGGTGCAATCATGAAGATTAAAGTCAACCAGGACCCATTAATTTCTGCGAATGAAGTGACGGATGAGAAGCTACTAGAGGTAAAAGGGCTAGAAAAACACTTCCCGATAAAAAAAGGCTTTTTTCAAAGAACCGTAGGGAGTGTAAAAGCGGTTGATGATATTAGCTTTTATGTTAAAAAAGGAGAAACCTTTGGTTTGGTAGGAGAATCAGGCTGTGGTAAGTCAACGACAGGAAGAACCCTGATGCGTTTGTATGAGCCGACGAATGGACAAATTATTTTCGATGGTCAAGATATTTCAAATTTAAAGGAAAGAAAAATCCTACCCATTAGAAAAGATATCCAAATGGTTTTTCAAGACCCTTATTCATCATTGAATCCTAGAAAAACGATTAAAACGATTTTAAGTGAGCCTTTACAAGTACATAACCTATATAAAGGAAAACAAAGACAAGAATATATTGAAGATTTAATGGATAAAGTTGGATTGAATCCAGATTATGTCGATCGTTATCCTCATGAATTTTCCGGTGGTCAGAGGCAAAGGATTGGAATAGCTAGAGCCCTTACTTTAAATCCCAAAATGATTATTGGAGATGAGCCTGTATCAGCATTAGATGTATCAGTTCAATCACAAATTCTCAATTTATTCAAAGATCTTCAAGGTGAATTCAATTTAACCTATCTATTCATTGCCCATGATTTGGGGGTTGTGAAGCATGTTTCTGACCGAATTGGCGTGATGTATCTAGGGAAAATGATGGAAATTGCCAGCAAAAAGGATTTATACAATGAACCATTACATCCATATACACAAGCGCTTTTATCAGCAGTACCACGCTCTCACCCTACAGAGGTTAAAAGAGAGAGAATTATATTAAAAGGAGAAATTCCAAGCCCAGCTAATCCGCCAAAGGGGTGTGTGTTCCATACTAGGTGTCCTGCAGCTATGGATACCTGTAAAGAGATAGTGCCAGAGTTTAAAGAAATTAAACCAAATCACTTTGCCGCATGTCATCTTTATGAATAATTTCTATTAGCAAGTTCATTAATTGAAGGGGGTGTGTTCTTCTCAAAACGTAAAGAAGAAGAAAAGGTAACAAGTAAATAAGATTTATCAATCAAAATGAAGGGGGAAAAAAGATGTCGAAAAAAAGCTTATTATTGCTCTTAAGTATGTTTTTAGCTGTCATGGTCGTTTTAGCAGCTTGTGGAAATGATGAAACTGGAGGAGAAGCAGAGGGAGAACCTGAGGAAAATCCAGAAGAAACTACCGATGAAACCGAAGATGAAGGAGAAGAAGAAGCCGCTGTAGGTGAACCTCAGCAAGGTGGAGAAATATTTATTAGTAAATCTGGAGAGCCTGTAACCTTTAACCCTTTATATGCACAAGATACAGCTAGCTCCGATGTGTACGATTTAATTCATGCGAAATTAATGACAACTGATACAGAAATTAATGTCATACCAGAATTAGCGGTTGACCATCCAGAGATATCTGAAGATGGTTTAACATATACGTATACGATTCATGAAGGCGTTACTTTCCAAGATGGTGAAGAGTTAACAGCTGATGATGTGAAATTTACTTACGATGTATTTATTCATCCAGACTACACAGGACCTCGTGCCGGTGATTTTGAATTTTTAGAAAGTGTAGAGGTGGTGGATCCTTATACAGTAAGCTTCCATTTATCTGAAGTTGATGCAACCTTTGAAACGCGTACTTCCTATGGTATTCTACCAGAGCATATTTTGGGTGAAGTACCGGTTGCTGAATTAGAGGATTATACAGCATATAACTTAGATGCTCCAATTGGTGCCGGTCCGTTTAAATTTGTTAATTACGAATCTGGTCAATATATTGCGTTAGAAGCTCATCCAGATTTCTTTGGTGAAGGTCCTTATCTTGATAAAGTAACCTTTAGAATTTCAGCAGATTCGAATGCCGAGCTACTATTATTTGAAACTGGTGAAGTGGATTGGATGATTCTCCCTCCAACTGAATATGAAACTGCTGAAACGTATGACCATGGAAGAATTTCATCTGTGCAAGCATATCGTTACGACTTCATTGCTTGGAACAATGAGCGTCCACTTTTTGAAGATCCAGAGGTTCGTAAGGCTTTAACAATGGCCATTAACCGTCAAGCGATTGTAGATTCAATTATGGATGGAAAAGCAGAAGTCGCTCACGCACCACAATCACCAATTAGCTGGGCTTATCCAGATAGTGTTACAGAATTACAATTTGATCCTGAAGGAGCTCTTGAAATTCTAAATGGATTGGGCTGGGAAGAAGGATCGGATGGAATTTTAGAGAAGGATGGAGAGCGCTTCTCTTTTGAAATATTATCCAATGATGGAAATGTAGTTCGTCGTGATATCGGTGTTATTGTTCAGCAAATGCTAGGAGATATCGGCATTGAAGTAAGTCCTCGCCAAATGGAATGGGGAGCTTATCTAGAGCAAACGAACACACCAAACAAAGATTTTGATGCAACGATATCTGCATGGGCTCTTGGAACAGATCCAGATCCTTCAGCAATATGGCATTCACGTGAAAGTGAAGAAGGTTTAAATAATATCACGTATGCCAATGATCGTGTTGATGAATTAGCCGATGAGCAAAAGAAAATCATTGATCGTGATGAGCGTAAGGAAAAAATTGGAGAATTACTATCAATCGTAGCTGAAGAGCAGCCTTATACATTCTTGTACTATCCAGAGCAACATTTGTTAATTAATCAAAAATTAGAAGGTGTCACTCATCACCCTCGTATTAATAGTTATAAAGTGAATGAGTGGTATTTAGTAGACTAAGCTTTAAATAAGGGGGGAGGTTTTTCCTTCCCCCTACTTATTCTATGAAAATATTAGATGAGGGATAGAGGGACATATTATGATTAATTACATTTTTAGGCGTTTATTAATGACCATCCCGATATTAATAGGAATATCTATCATATCTTTTGCGATTATGTATTCAGCACCTGGTAACCCAGCCGTACTTAATTTGGATCCGAGTATTTCTCCAGAATATCGTGAAGCTGAAATTGAACGATTAGGATTAAATGACCCTGTACCTGTGCAATATATGAGATGGCTAGGTAATGTCGCTCAAGGTGATTTAGGGCATTCCTTTATGCGTAAGGTTCCGGTCACCGATATGATATTTGAACGTTTACCTAATACTTTATTATTAATGGGCGCTTCCTTATTTTTAGCTGCCATTGTTGCGATTCCAATAGGAATCTATTCGGCAAGAAAGCCTTATTCAATGACCGATTATGCAGGGACGTTTGGTTCATTTGTTGGACTAGCTGCCCCTAACTTTTGGATTGGTATTATGGTTATTATGTTATTTTCTGTTCAGCTTGGCTGGACCCCCGTTGGTGGTGTTGCCACAATTGGAGCAGAGTTTAGTATCCTAGATCGATTACATCATTTAATATTACCCGCTCTCGTTTTGGCAACAGCAGATATGGCAGGACTCACTCGTTATACACGCTCAAGTATGCTAGAAGTCATCAATCAAGACTATATTCGAACGGCTCGAGCCAAAGGCTTTAGAGAAGGTCGAGTAGTTTATAAGCATGGCTTACGAAACGGGCTCATCCCAGTCGTTACAATGTTTGGGTTGATGCTTCCAACATTAATCGGAGGAGCTGCAGTAGTTGAAACAGTATTTGGTTGGCCTGGTATTGGAAAAATGTTTATTGATGCTACCTTTCAGCGTGACTATCCGGTTGTAATGGCGATTACGATGTTTGGTGCAATATTAACTGTTTTTGGAAATCTTGTTGCGGATATTCTTTACGCTATTTTAGATCCGCGTATCGAGTATTAAGGGAGGGAGTAGATTATGGAACAGAACACACCACAAGTATTCCAACCATCGCCGCCAGCAGGAAAACCACCAGTAGTGGATAAGCAAATCATCGGAAAGCGCCGTTCTTTGCTTTCTATTATGGTCGCTAAATTTTTCCAAAACAAATTAGCTTTATTTGGACTTATTATTTTATCTATTATCACTTTAGGGTGTATTTTTGCCCCTCTATTATCACCACACGACCCAGACTTTCAGGATTTATATAATCGTTTAGCCCCCCCGAGTGCTGATTACTGGTTAGGAACTGATAATTTAGGAAGGGATTTATTTAGCCGCATGCTTCACGGAGGTCAGGTTTCTTTATATGTAGGCTTTGCCTCTATGGTCGGGGCAGTCATAATTGGAGCAACAGTAGGAGCGTTGGCTGGTTTTTTTGGCGGAATTATTGATTCCTTTTTAATGAGAATTGTAGATATTATTATTTCATTTCCAAATATCTTTTTACTCATCACGTTAGTTACCATTTTAAGTCCAAGTGCTAATACATTAATTATGGTATTTGCCTTGCTGAGTTGGACTTCGACGGCACGTATTGTTAGAGGGGAATTTTTATCCTTGAAAAACAGAGAATATGTCCTCGCTGCGAGAACAATTGGGATGTCTAACTTACGAGTGATTTTTTCACAAATTTTACCCAATGCAGCTGGGCCAATTATTGTTGCAGCAACACTAGCGGTAGGAAGCTTTATTTTAGCAGAGGCAGCACTAAGCTTCTTTGGATTAGGTGTTCAGCCACCTCAAGCCTCTTGGGGGAATATGTTGACCGATTCAAGAAGTGTAACGATATTTAGAACAGCCTGGTGGTATCCTACATTTCCTGGTTTGCTCATCCTATTTACGGTATTGAGTTTTAACTTTATTGGGGATGGGTTAAGAGATGCATTAGATCCTCGAGTTGTCGAGAAATAAAGGGTTAATGAACGAATATTTATTCTAGTAAAAAAGCCATGGCGGATTTTTCTGGGCTGACCCCAAAAAGTGAGACAAATATAAAACACCTTTAAGTAGAAATCGGTTATTGTTAACCTAAAGAATACTTGGAGGTGTTTTTTCTATGGG
>NZ_LTAO01000013.1:54295-57090 GCF_001590785.1 Alkalihalobacillus trypoxylicola | reverse complement strand
TCACCGGACCAATCGGTGTAACTGGAGTGACAGGACCAACAGGGTCAACTGGAGCTACTGGGGTAACTGGGTCTACGGGTCCGACAGGGCCAACGGGAGTAACAGGATCAACAGGTATTACTGGAGCAACAGGGCCAACCGGGGTGACAGGATCAACAGGAATCACGGGAGCCACTGGTTCAACCGGATTAACCGGTTCGACTGGATCTACAGGGGTTACCGGAGTAACCGGGGTGACAGGATTAACAGGAACCACTGGTTCGACTGGAGTAACAGGACCTACCGGAGCAACAGGGGCTACAGGGGTAACGGGAGTAACGGGCCCAACGGGAGTCACCGGTCCGACAGGAGCCACAGGGTCGATTGGAATAACCGGGATAACCGGAATAACCGGACCGACAGGAGCAACTGGAGCCACCGGTGTCACTGGAATAACAGGAGCAACTGGAGTAACGGGACCTACAGGAATCACAGGAGCAGCGGGGTCAACAGGACCTACAGGTGCTACAGGAATAATAGGTTCAACGGGGGCCACAGGACCTGCAGGGACAACTGGAGTCACAGGAACCACGGGAGCAACAGGAGTAACAGGCGCTACCGGAGCAACAGGGGTAACGGGAGTCACTGGGATGACTGGAACCACGGGACCTACCGGTCCAACCGGTTCGACTGGTGTTACAGGCACGACTGGAATCACCGGACCAATCGGAGTCACTGGACCGACAGGAGTAACAGGAACCACGGGTCCAATCGGAGCCACAGGTACAACAGGGATTACTGGGGTCACAGGGACAACGGGTGTAACCGGTGCTACCGGAGTCACTGGGCCTACCGGTCCAACCGGAGTAACAGGAGCAACAGGTTTAACAGGAGTCACTGGACCGACCGGCCCAACCGGCTCAACGGGAGTTACAGGAGTAACCGGGCCTACCGGAGTAACTGGTGTGACCGGCCCAACTGGGATCACAGGAGTTACTGGTGTAACGGGAGCCACGGGTTCGACTGGAGTAACCGGCCCCACAGGTCCAACCGGTCCTACAGGAGTGACAGGGATAACAGGAGATACGGGAGTAACCGGGCCTACTGGAGTCACGGGAATAACCGGAGTCACCGGGATAACCGGACCTACCGGTCCGACAGGAGCAATAGGACTAACGGGTGCAACAGGAATCACCGGACCAATCGGTGTAACTGGAGTGACAGGACCAACAGGGTCAACTGGAGCTACTGGGGTAACTGGGTCTACGGGTCCGACAGGGCCAACGGGAGATCACCGGACCAATCGGTGTAACTGGAGTGACAGGACCAACAGGGTCAACTGGAGCTACTGGGGTAACTGGGTCTACGGGTCCGACAGGGCCAACGGGAGCCACTGGTTCGACTGGTGTCACAGGGCCTATCGGAGCAACAGGTACAACTGGTCCAACGGGACCGACGGGAGCCAACGGTGCAACTGGAGTCATTGGAGTAACAGGACCCACAGGTGTNACAGGGCCTATCGGAGCAACAGGTACAACTGGTCCAACGGGACCGACGGGAGCCAACGGTGCAACTGGAGTCATTGGAGTAACAGGACCCACAGGTGTCACAGGAGCCACGGGACCTACCGGTCCAACAGGAGCAACAGGAGCAACAGGGATAACGGGTCCTACTGGTGTAACAGGCCCGACAGGAGTAACAGGAGTCACTGGGATGACTGGAACCACGGGACCTACCGGTCCAACAGGAGCAACAGGACCAACAGGAGTGACAGGACCAACAGGGGTAACCGGACTAATTGGAGTGACGGGTGTTACCGGGGCCACAGGAATAACAGGAGTCACAGGGCCAACTGGAGCAACAGGTCTAACTGGAATAACAGGAGCCACTGGCGTAACTGGCGTTACCGGCTCAACGGGTCCAACAGGAGTGACAGGTCTAACTGGACCAAGCGGAGTGACAGGAACCACTGGTCCAACGGGATTAACAGGGATAACAGGGGTAACTGGAGCCACAGGAGAAACGGGTCCTACTGGTGTAACAGGAGCAACCGGAGTAACTGGATCTACGGGGGTAACGGGCTCAACAGGTATTGCTGGGGTAACTGGAGTCACTGGATCGACAGGTGTAACAGGGACGACTGGAGTCACAGGACCTACCGGACCAACTGGTATTACTGGAGTCACCGGGGTGACTGGAGCAACTGGTGCTACCGGTGTCACTGGAGTGACAGGACCAACAGGGTCGACTGGTGCTACTGGGGTAACAGGGCCAACGGGAGTCACAGGGTCAACAGGTATTACTGGAATAACAGGCCCAACAGGAGCTACCGGAGTAACAGGAGCTACTGGAGTAACCGGCCCAACAGGAGCTACAGGAGCAACAGGTCTAACAGGAGTCACTGGGCCTACAGGAGTGACAGGGATAACAGGCCCAACCGGGGTAACTGGAGTAACAGGGTCAACTGGAATAACAGGAACCACGGGACCAACGGGTTCAACTGGGGCTACCGGGGTAACTGGAGTAACGGGTCCTACTGGAGTCATAGGGGTGACAGGAGTAACAGGTCCGACAGGAGCAATAGGACCAACGGGAGCCACAGGGAGTACAGGAGTAACCGGAGCACGAGGTCCAACAGGGATTCAAGGAATCAGAGGAATAACGGGAGCACGAGGTCCAACAGGAATTCAAGGAATCAGAGGAATAACRGGAGCRCGAGGTCCGACGGGAATTCAGGGAATCAGAGGGATAACAGGAGCACGAGGTCCGACGGGAATTCAGGGAATCAGAGGGATAACAGGAGCACGAGGCCCGAC
>NZ_LTAO01000013.1:0-54251 GCF_001590785.1 Alkalihalobacillus trypoxylicola | reverse complement strand
ATTCAGGGAATCAGAGGGATAACAGGAGCACGAGGTCCGACGGGAATTCAGGGAATCAGAGGGATAACAGGAGCACGAGGCCCGACGGGAATTCARGGAATACGAGGGATAACAGGAGCACGAGGTCCGACAGGAGCCAGGGGTCCAACTGGTCCTAATGTTGCATTAACGGGATTTTCTGCACAAAGAGGAGTTACGACAACAATTGCTAACACACAATTAGGTGGGTGGACGGTTACAAGTCCATTTTATACAGGTACAGGTTTTGATGCTACAACGGGTAGCTATACGATTCCGATTACAGGAAGGTATTCTATAAAAGCGGTCATTAGTTATACTACTACAGCAGCTATTTCTGTTCAGTTGGGTGCTGGAATTAATCCATCATTTGTAATACAAAGAACCTCGCCAACGGTTACTAATATAGTTAGTGGTTTATTTCCGGTATTGAATGTGAGTATCCTTTTATTGCTCACCTTAAGAACAATATTAGGAAGTGGGACTGTTACTTTAACAGCGGATGTGCAATTAAATGCGGGAGATGTTATCGGTATTTTTTATGTGTCTAATGGATTGAATGTTAATTTAAATTTAGGTGGAGCAGATCCGTCTGCAACAGTATGGTCTGTTCATCGTCTAACCTAAATAGAATGGCACCGCTCTATGAACGGTGCCATTTTTTTCATTCATTTGTTCGATAATTTTGAATGACTTCAATCACATAATCGAAAGGTACATCGTCATGACAGGGGAGGGTAATGGTGTGATTTTGTAAAAAGAGAGAGCTGGGCTGAGGGGATTGATATTTTTTTAGATAATATGAAGTTTGGCTTAATGAATACGTTCCGATGGTCGTTTCAATTTGATGGTCGTATAGATATTGGATAAGTGTGTTTCTATTAATGTTATTTGGAGTAGTAAATACAATAGATTGAACATTATGTTTAACAGGCTCTTTAACGGTTTGCAATGTGAAGCCTAAAGGTTCTAAGGCGCTTTGATATTTTTTTTTCAGCTCAAGACGTCTTTCAATAATTTGATCGAGTATTTTTAGTTGGTGTATTCCTAATACACAAGCTAAATCCGGTAATCGATAATTAAAGCCAGATGAGTTGAACTCTACCTGCTGATTACATACTGTAGCACCGTGATTCAATAAAATGTTTAATGCTTCATTCCATTTAGTTGAATTCGTTAAAATAGCTCCCCCCTCACCAGTTGTTAACAACTTTCTTGGGTGAAAGCTAAAGCATGTTAAATCAGCAATATTGCCAATTTTTTTATGGTTAATGGAGCTTCCAATCGAACATGCAGCATCCTCAATAAGTATAATATTGTGCTCTTCACATATTTTTTTAACCTCTAAAAGGTTAGATGGGTTTCCTAATGCATCGACAAAAATAACGGCTTTTGTTTGACGGTTTATTAGTGATTTTAGATGAGTAGGATCCATATTATAGGTGTCTATTTCTACATCTGCAAAAATGGGTTTCGCCCCAATATTTTCTACGACATTGGCAGTTGCTGGGAAGGAGAAATCTGAAATAATCACTTCATCGCCTTTTTTGATGTTTATTAGTTCTAAGCATGTGCTTAGAGCGGTTGTTGCAGAGCTCGTTAAGTGTACATATTTTGCTTGAGTATAGTCTGAAAGTGCTTCGGTAAATTTAGTTACAAATGGACCTTTGGTCAACTGTTTAGTTTTGAAAATCTCCTTGATGTCAGCTTCTACATCTTCATATTTAATATATGGCTTAATAATTCTAATCATGATCTTTAGCCTTATTTAGCCGTTTTTTAATGACTTTGCAAGGAATACCTACTGCTACACTATTGGATGGAATCGACCGATTCACTAAAGCGTGAGCTCCTATTTTAGAATTAGCTCCAATGGTTACTTCACCTATAATGGACGCCGAAAGACCAATGTTGCAATTCGTTTCTATCGTAATGGATGGGAATGTAAGTGGAGAAAATAAGATGAGCTCATTTGGATTTTCATTTTCTTGATGGGAAGAAGCTAAAATGGATACTGAGGGGCCAATGCCAACATATTCATGAATCGTTACTCCTCCGGCACCATGAATAAAGCATTTTTGACCAATCCAGCAATTCGATTCGATGATTAATTGATCTTTATAATATCCTTTTAAAATAGTATCGTGTCCAATATATACATTGTCACCTATATAAATGTTCTCTGGGTGGAAAATGCGAACACCATCTTCAATAATGACATTATCTCCACAGAAGCCTAATAAACTTTTATCTACTGTACCACTGCCTTCACTTTTCCATTTTTTCATGATGTTCCTCCTTAACAATTAAGGTTTTCAGCGGTTAATTGTATCCCTTGCTCTAATCCAAACTTGGCTTCAAAAGATAAAAGCCTTTTAGCTTTTTCGATATCAGGAATTCTTAATTGAATATCTGCTGTTGTTTGAGCCTTATGCTGAATGTTTGAGTTTGAATGTAATACGCGAATGATAGTATGAGCTAATTCATTTATCGTAGTTATTGCTTTTTCATTGCCAATATTAAAAGATTCACCGTTCGCCTTTTCGTTCGTTAAACTACAAACAACCGCTTCTACCATATCATCTACATAGCACCATGCTCTAATTTGTGTACCATTACCATAGATAGTAATCGGCTGGTCATTTAAAGCTTTTTCGATCATTAATTTAATGGCTCCTTCGCCAATTTGACCAGGTCCATAAATATTAAAAGGTCTTAAAATAACTGTTGGTAATTGCAATTGCTTATAATATGAATAAGCTAGGTGTTCACTGGCTAGTTTGCTTACTGCATATGTCCATCTTGCTTCACCAACTGCTCCTAAAATTGCTTCACTTTCCTCAGAAGAACGAAAGGCTCTTTGACCAAAAACTTCACTAGTACTAAAACAAATCACTTTTTTACAATTTTCAAGCTCACTAGCTGTTTTAAGAATATTTGCGGTGCCAAGCATATTGACTTCCATCGTTTTGATAGGGTTATGTGTAACGGTATCGATGCCGGCAATTCCAGCTGCGTGAACAATATAGGTCGAATCTGTTATTGCTTTTCTTAGTTCTTTTAGGTTAAGAATGTCACCATTAATAATGGTTAAGTTTGGATGAGTATAATAATCCTTATCTTTTAATGAATTTCGAAACATATTATCAAAAACCGTAACGCTATTATCTTGAATGAATCGCCCTACAAGTTTGGAACCGATAAAACCCGCACCACCAGTAATAAATATTTTTTCGTTTTTTAAAGGGGTTGACATGTTAGCTACCTTCCTTTTTACTAAAGATTATTTTTCAGATAAAACTTTCTGATAAATGTTTAATAATTTAAGACCGTTTTTAATATGGTCATGATACTTAATGGCATATTGTCTTGATTTTTTTGATATTTCCTTCCATTCATCTTGATTTTGAAGGAGCTTCTTTAATTTCATGTAAATCGTATCAGGGTTTGCTGAAATAATGGGTAAATCCTCTGGATAGTGCTCCAACATATAATCACTAATATGGCAAACGACAGGCTTTCCTAAAGCCATGCATTCAACAGCGAAAAGTCCATAACATCCTACATGTATTTGATCAACGATAATATCAGCCTGTTGATAAAGGCTTTTAGCTTCTTCATGAGACATTCCTGTAATTAACTTGAAATTAAAGTCAAATTCACTTTGTAATTTAGAAATGGCATTAATGATGGTTTGTGATCCTTTAATTTCGTAATTAGTTGGTGCATGCACAATTAGTGGTTTATGATTTTCATGCTCTAATACTTTATACATGTTTAAATCAACACTAGTAGGAATCATATAGACATTTTCATAATAATCTTTAACGTATCTTCGTAATTCATGATCGGCGACAATACAATGACGAATATTTTTTGAAAGATTTTTTAATGTTTCTTCAACGTAAGAGGGATCCGTTACTTTTGCTTTCGCGTGAGGGTTTATTTCCAATGCTTTTGATAAATCGCGTACATCACTTCCCCAATGATGCATAAATATAGGCTTATTAGTCTGATTAATTAATTCTAAATCTGAATGGTTCGGTAATAAACTTGTAGAAAAGTGAAAATGAAAAATATCAAAATGAGGAATTAACTCATTCTGAATATACGTTTTTAATACATCTAAATTTGAAAAGTCTTTCCATTTTCCGACTAATTCGTACTGTGATGAATAATTAAGATAAGTAGGATAGTAGTTGACGGTTGAAGGCTGAACATGTGTTTCTTGAAAACCTTTAGAAATGGTGTACATTTGATTTGCAATTTCTATCGTCCCTTGTAAAAGTTGAATAGGATTGTTTGAAGTTGTCTGTGTCAAATTTTGTGTATGAGTAATTGAATGGTTTTTCATATTTTTCCCACTTTCTATTTTTACACTAACAATTCTTCATATAAACTCTCGTGTCATTATATGTTAGGAAGTCAAAGAATGTTTATGTTTGTTGAGAGTCTTGTTACATGGTGTTCATAAGTAGCATATAAATAAGAATAATTTTTCGTAAAAAAATAAGAGGTGAGTGAAATGATTTCGTTAGTACATGTAGATAGACAATTTCAAAGCATGAAAAAAGAGATTTTAGAATGTGTAGAGAAGGTTCTGGACAGTGGTCAATATATTTTAGGTGAGCAAGGAGAGCTATTCGAAAAAGAAGCTAGTGACTATTTAAATAATTCGTTCACTGTAAACGTGGCTAATGGAACAGATGCTTTAGTATTAGCTTTGAGAGCTCTTGATATTGGGGTTGGAGATGAAATCATTACGACTCCATTTACTTTTTTTGCGACAGCCGAGGCGATTTCAAGGGTAAGGGCTACACCTGTTTTTGTAGACATTGATCCTATTACGTTTAATATCAATGAAAATGAAATTGAAAAGAAAGTAACCAATCGTACAAAAGCCATTATACCTGTACATCTTTTTGGTCAAGCATGCAACATGGATCAAATAAAGAAAATAGCAGATAATCATAACCTTTATATAGTGGAAGATGCCTGTCAGGCTTTTGGTGGTGAGTGGAAAGGAGCTAAATTGGGAACGATTGGTGATATTGGGTGCTTCTCCTTTTTTCCAACTAAGAATTTATCTACAATTGGAGATGGAGGACTGGTTGTAACTAAACACCATGATATAGCCGAAAGAATCAAGAAATTACGTCATCATGGAAGTCGAGTTAAATATATGCATGATGAGGTAGGCTACAATAGCCGATTAGATGAGTTACATGCTTCAATCCTAAGAGTATGTTTAACTAAAATAGATCGCTGGAATGAGGAAAGGTACCAAAAAGCGCTTATTTACAAAAAGCATTTAAGTGATTTATCTGCTTTTATTCTTCCACCCACTCCATCAAATAAAGAGCATGTTTATCATTTGTATTGTGTAGAACACCATGATAGAGACAAAATTGTACAATATTTATCGAATAAAAATATTGCCTCGGGTATTTATTATCCTGAACCACTGCATTTACAGAATGTTTATCAGCACTTAGGCTATTCTGTTGGAGATTTTCCAACTTCAGAAGAAAAATCTAAGTCTTTATTCGCTCTTCCTATGCACCCATTTCTTACTGAAGAAGAACAAATGAGGGTTATTGATGCATTAAAAGAATATGAACAAAGAAACATAGAATGATATAAGCCCAATTCGTTTGATTCGCATAGCGAAAATGCAAGACTTTTCATACATATAAACATATCGTGAGTTTATGTGTTTGGAAAGGGGCCTTATGTACGTATGAAAGGAAAAATAGCAGTAGTTGGCTTGGGCTATGTTGGGTTACCACTAGCTATCTTATGTCATAGCAAAAAATTTGACGTGGTTGGAATTGATATTGATCCAAGTAAAATTGATTCATTAAAAAGAGGAAAATCTTATCTGACCGATTTAGAGGATTCAGAAATTGAACAGTTATCTAAATCTAAGCATTTCGCTTATTCATCAAATTTTTCTACAGTTAAAGAGGTTGATACCATTGTTATTTGTGTGCCTACTCCATTAAACAATAAGGCAGAGCCTAACTTGGATTTTGTAAAGAAAGCTTTTGAAAACATGCTTCCTTATTTAAAGCCTCACCAATTAATTGTAGTGGAAAGCTCAACATATCCTGGTACAACGGAAGAGGTACTTAAACCAATGCTCGAAATTGAAGGATGGGAAATTGGTCAAAATTTATATTTAGGCTACTCACCGGAAAGAATTGACCCAGGTAATCAATTATTCTCACTAGCAAATATTCCTAAAATTATTAGTGGGTCTAGCCTTCAATGTTTACATGTATTACAAGACGTTTATAAGGAAATATTCAATGAATTAGTGCCTGTAAAGTCAACTAAAATCGCGGAAATGACGAAAATCGTTGAAAATACACAACGTTTTATTAATATTTCTTTTATGAATGAACTAAGTAAATTGAGTGAGAATTTAGACATTGATATATGGGAAGTGATTGAGGCTGCGAGTACAAAGCCTTATGGGTTTATGCCTTATTATCCAGGCCCAGGCATTGGCGGACATTGTATACCTGTTGATCCCTTATACTTAAAGTGGAAAGCTCAGGAGCTTGGCTTAAAAACAGATTTTATAGATTTAGCCAAAAAGATTAATGATGAGCAGCCTGCTTATATTATAGAGCGGATAAACCGTTTAGTAGAAACAGGGGGTAAATTGCTAGTTATAGGGTTAACGTACAAAAAAGACATTAATGATTTGAGAGAATCCTCATCTCTACCAATATTGGAGGGTTTAATTGATCAAGGTTATGAAGTCCAGTACCACGATCCATTTATCGCTCAGTTTACTTATCATGAAGTCGTCTATTATCATCAGGATATATCTTCTGAATCTCTTGCAGATTATGATTGTGTCATTTTGCTTACTGATCATAGTCAAATTAACTTTACTCTAATTGAACAAAAGTCAAAGAAGGTTTTTGACACAAGAAATTGTTTAGATACGACTCTTCCCCATGTTTATAAACTATAAAATAAACCCTCACCTCAGAAAATGACTCTAGGTGGGGGTTTATGATTGTTAAAAAATGATCAGAGCTATTTGCCTTGCCATTCTTGAAAAAATTGAGCTAGAAATGTTTCCATGTATTGATGTCTAATTTCTGCTTCTTTTTTTGCATGTTCCGTATTCATTAAATCTTTTAGCTTTAAAAGCTTCTCATAAAAATGATGGACAGCAGAAGATTGTCCATTTCTGTATTCTTCTAGCGTCATATTCTCTCTAATTTCAAGATTCGGGTCATACATCGCTTGTCCTTTATGACCTGAATAGGTGAATGTTCGGGCAATTCCTATTGCACCCATAGCATCTAATCTATCTGCATCTTGGACAATTTTAGCTTCAAGTGTTCGAAGCGGTGAGCCATTTCCACCTTTAAAAGAAATCGATTGAATAATATCAAAAATATGAGATTGTTCCTCTTGATTAATCTCTAGAGAATCTAACCAATCTTTAATAGAATCTAAGGCTTTTTGTTCATTTTCAATGAGTTTATCGTCAGCTATATCATGAAGAAGTGCTGCCATTGTAACGATGAAATAATCTGCATTCTCGAGTTTCGCTAGTTTACTAGCTTGATTGCTCACTCTTTTTACATGATACCAATCGTGACCACTTCTTTCATCTATTAACTGGTTCTTAACCCATGCTTCTGTTTTTCTTATTATTTCTTCTGCGTTCATTGTTACTTCTCTCCTAAAATGATTTGTCTATCTCGAGTTTTTGGATTGAAAAGCTTACGCTGAGCATCTTTTAAAAATCTTGATTTTTGTGTAGAAGCTTCTCTTCTATTCATGGGAACAGAAATAGTGAGGGATTCAATCGCTCTAGTCATCGCCACATACATTAATCGTCTTTCCTCTTCAATAGGTCCGTCATCGCCTTCTCTCCAGGCATCTAAAGCATAATCGTGTGGAATATTGCCTTCTACAGAGCCGAGAATATAAACATGTAAAAACTCCAAACCCTTCGCACGGTGAATCGTTGATAATTGAACAGCTTCTTTTATTATAGGTTGCTTTCTTTGTTCCTCATATTTAGCAATAATATGATCAACGTGTTCAATAAAATCAGAAGTACTTTGAAAGGATTTAGCTGCAATCTTCAAGTCTTTTACATCGTCTGAACCGCGTTCCATTTTATTTCCTTCATTTCCTTGCTTCTTTATGTAATCTTTTATTCCCATTTCCTTTTCAATAAACTGAATCGCTTGAACCGGAGCTAACGTTTTTAATGTTTTAAATTGGGCAGGTAAAGATTGTAACCTTTTCTTTTGGAAAGGCATTACGCTATCTAACCGTGAAAATGCCTCGATAATCGTACAATTTTCTGTAATACTCAAAGCTTTTATTTGTTGAATCAAATCTTGCTTTATAAAAAGAGCAGAGGCTAAATCAGAAGCTGATAGCATATCATCCTCATTAATGGCTAGCCTTAAAAAGGCCAATATTTTACGAACCATTTTCTTTTGATAAAAACTTTCATGACTTTGGTCTAATGAGAAAGGGATGTTTGAGTACAAAAATCGTTCAAATAATGCCCTTGCATGAGTATTCGTTCTATATAATACGGAAAAATCAGATGGTTTTCCACCATTTTGAATTTTATTTTTGATATCCTGGACAATCATCGTTGCTTCCTCTTCTTCATCGTAAGGAAAAAAGAGAAGGGGATAAGAATCTGAATTTCTTTGAGCGATAAGTTCCTTAGAAAATCTTTTTCGATTTTTGGCGATCACTTTGTTGGCTGTTGCAACAATCGGATGATGAGAGCGATAATTTTGATTTAAAATGACTTTATTTGCTGTAGGAAAGGTATGCTCAAATTCAAGGATGTAGTTTGGGTTACTTCCTCTAAAGCTGTAGATAGATTGGTCATCATCTCCAACTACACATAAATTTCCAGATTTTTGTGTCAGCATTGTCATTATATCTGCTTGAACTTTATTAATATCCTGATATTCATCTATAGAAACATAATGAAATCTTTGTTGATACCGTTTCAGTAGAGCCTCGTTATTTTTAAAGAGCTCATAACAGCCTAAGAGCATATCATCAAAGTCAAAAGCGTCTAATGACTTTCTTTTTTCCTCATAGCGTTCATATAAAAATTGAGTTTGTTCCTCCCATTGATCCTTCGGTTTAATTTGATGAGGAGACAAAAGGTGATTTTTCCACCAACTTATTTGGGTTAATGCCTGATCAAAGGCAAAATCCTTTTCATCTATATTCATTTCTCTACTAGCTTCTTTAATCATCTGCTCTCTTTGCCAATTTGCTTTTAATAGCTTACTTGAGTGCCACTTTTCAGGAGAGTGATGAGCTAAAATCTTATAAAATATACTGTGGAAAGTTCCAACCATTAATTGCTGTAACGAATGAGGGGATAACCCTGGATAAATCGTCATTCTTTCTTTCATTTCTTTTGCTGCTTTTGCCGTGAATGTAACAAGAATGATTTCCTTAGGGTCAATTCCTTTTTCAGCAATCATATAGGCCGTTCTTGCCGTTAGAACACGCGTTTTCCCACTGCCAGCACCTGCTAAAATAAGTTGATGTCCTTCGATATTTTTGACTGCAGACCACTGATTTTCATCAAACATAATTCCTTTTTGTTCTAAAGCAAAGCGATACCCCATATTAGATTGATTTTGCTCTTTTTCTATCTTTTGATAAGCATGAAGCTGATCAAGGATTTCTGGTTCCTTCCACAAACTTGATTCGGAATGATTTGTTTTGATTTCTTTTTTGGATGGGAGTCGGAAGCCCTGAATTGTTTTTTTCACTTCTAATGTTTTTGGTTGTTTTTGTTTTTGTAACATGTTTTTTTCATAAGCCTCTACTTCACTTTGGCATGGATCTAAAGTATTTGGGTGAATAAATTCAGGAAGCTTATAAATAGGTATTTCTAGCCTTAAAGGTATTCCACAATGTATACAGGTTATATGACCATGAAGACTTGCTTTATATAAAGATTGCCAAGTAGACCGGTCAATAAAAGGAAGGTGTATAATCTTTTGATGGAAATAGGCTGTTTGCATTTATAATCACTCCTACAAACTAGCAAAATATAATGGGTTAACAATAAAAAATAAAGAGAAGCTTCACTAATAAGCGAAGCTTCTCTTAATAACTGGGCTAGCTGGATTCGAACCAACGCATGACGGAATCAAAATCCGTTGCCTTACCGCTTGGCCATAGCCCACCGATAAAAGTTATTATAACCTACTATAATCTTTTTATGCAAGAAAAAAAGGAATCATATTGCCGCTGTCGAATTATTCAAAATACTTATTAAAGGAGGTGACGTTTTGTATGAAATTGAACGATTAAGCTTTTCGTTATTAAAAGATGCTATTGTTAATAATGCATCTGATATTCACCTTATTCCTAGTCCAAATGATTATTATATTCAATATCGTATCCATGGGAAAATTTTCAAGAAAAAGAATTTAAGCTCTAAATATGCCGAAAGATTAATTAGTCATTTGAAATATCAATCCGGTATGGATATTGGTGAAAGAAGAAAAGCTCAAAGCACCATGATGACCATAACAATCCAGAATCAACATTTCGACTTAAGATTATCAACTCTTCCCGCTATGTCTCAAGAGAGTCTGGCTATCCGTATTTCAAAAGCCTCATTTAATACTTCCCCTAAAAATCTACCTTTAATCCCTTCTAAAAGTCTATTCCTAGAAAAAATTCTTCTTTATTCTCATGGACTCGTCATTATTGCTGGTCCAACGGGATCAGGTAAAACGACAACCTTGTATAGTCTAATTCAAGAGCTTATTTTACAAAGAAATAAAATGGTGATCACAGTGGAGGATCCGATCGAAAGAACAATCGACCAAGCGATCCAAGTACAAGTGAATGAAAAGGCAGGAATATTCTTTGAGCAGGGGCTAAGGTCTATTTTAAGACATGACCCTGATATTATTATAATAGGCGAAATTAGAGACCGAAAAACAGCTAAAGTAGCGCTAGAAGCTGCCTTAACAGGGCATTTAGTGATTAGCACCTTGCACACTCATAATTGTTACTCTGCCATTTTAAGACTACTTGATTTTGGCTTATCGAGGGTAGAGCTAGCAGAAGCGGCTCGAATGTTTATTGCACAAAGGCTAGTAATGACTATTTGTCCTATTTGTCAATTTCAAAACATTCAGTGTCCTCATTTTTCTAACCGAACTAGAAAAGCTATCTATGAAAAAGTGGAAGGAGAGTTGTTAAGTTCACAAATTTTACAATTAAATCAAGTCTGCTATCGTTCTTTAAAAAGAGAGGTTGCTTTAGCCTGGGCACTTGGATATGTCGACCAAATAGAAGTAGAAAGGCTGATTGAAGAATGATTGAAAAAAAGCTTAAGAAATTGAAAGTGAATCATATGAAGCTATCGTTACAATTAACAAGGATTTCTCAGCTTATGGAACAAGGTTATCCGTTATCAATTGCGCTGTCCTTTATGAAACTCTATGCAGAACCATCACTTCAAGTTTTATATGAAAAGGTTGAAAAAGAGCTTATGAAAGGAATTCCGGTATATGAAGCATTTGAAACATTTGATTTGCCAAAGGATGTATTAGCATTTCTCTATTTTTATGATAAACAGGGGAATTTAGCTAAAGGATTTGAACAAGCTAGTATCATCTATCAAAAAAAAGAAAAAGTTAAAAAAGAGTTAAGTAAAGTTATGAAATATCCTATGTTATTAATTTGGTTATCGATTATTGTTTTAATTTTAATACAGCAATTCATTGTTCCACACCTCACTCAGCTTTTCTATACTATACAAAATTCACCTCCATTAATAACTTCATTTTTTTTCATGTTCATCGAACACATTCCTTTAATTTTTGTGGTTTTTGCTTCATGTCTCATTTTATTATTCTTATTTTATGTATTTAAAATAAGAAATTGGTCTTCGAAAAAAAAGATAACATGTCTTTTAGCAGTACCAGGTATGAAAAGGAAAGTGAAGCAAGTCATTACTTATTTTTTTTCATTACAGCTTGGGAGGCTGATTAAGGCAGGGATGAATGTCTCTATGGCTTTACACGTTTTTGAAAATCAAAATTATATCGTATTTTTTTCGGAAGAGGTTAAGGTAATGAAAAGTGAGTTTACTCAAGGCTATTCTTTTACGGAAATCATTATGAAAAAATCTTATTTCACATCAGAACTAGCATTAGTCATGGAAAATGGAGAAAGGACCGGATATTTAGGTGAAAACTTAGAGTCATACGGTCAATTGTTATTTGATGAAGTAGATAGCAGTTTAAATGCCATTATTACCATGGTTCAACCGATATTTTTTATTATGATTGGTTTATTTGTTTTATTTTTATTTTTAGCTGTTTTATTACCAATGTTTAATTTAATAGGCACTATACAGTAATTAGTTTTCAGTTTTTGTTTTTCACTTTAGGTAGAGGACTTCCCAAGGGCTTGTCTTCAGCTAACTCTGACTAGGAAGAGCGTCGTCAGAGTGGATCTTCAAACGGCGCTCTTCCTTTGGGAGTCACTACCTACCGTTTCAATCAATAAGTGATTTCGCAAGTTGATTCATAAGCATTCAGGACTTTTTTATAATAAATGCTCGGTTTCGTTCCCTTATAAAGCAATGATGAAATGAACTCTTAATTTAAAAGATAAAGAAATCTAATTTACTTCCTGAACTCCTTTATTCTTGAATCTTCTTAAGCAAAGTTATATGCTTAACTTCATAGAGAAATCTTTATAAATAGAGCTTGTGAAAAAAAATAAAATTAATAGTTGCATTTTAATTTTGGATCGTGGTATAGTAATAAGCGTCGCAAAAAGTTAATGTGTTGGGGCCTTAGCTCAGCTGGGAGAGCGCCTGCTTTGCACGCAGGAGGTCAGCGGTTCGATCCCGCTAGGCTCCACCAGAAGATATACATATTCGGAGGAATACCCAAGTCCGGCTGAAGGGATCGGTCTTGAAAACCGACAGGCGGGTTAAACCGCGCGGGGGTTCGAATCCCTCTTCCTCCGCCATTATTTCCATATTTAACATTGTAGTCATAAGCAACAGAAGAAAAAGATGTCTCTTCGTAGCAACAACATCTATTACTTTATAACGTCGCGGGGTGGAGCAGTCTGGTAGCTCGTCGGGCTCATAACCCGAAGGTCGGTGGTTCAAATCCGCCCCCCGCAATCTGGTCCGGTAGTTCAGTTGGTTAGAATGCCTGCCTGTCACGCAGGAGGTCGCGGGTTCGAGTCCCGTCCGGACCGCCAGTAATTTAATAAGTAAGAAGCTCCTATTTTGGAGGGGTAGCGAAGTGGCTAAACGCGGCGGACTGTAAATCCGCTCCCTCAGGGTTCGGCGGTTCGAATCCGTCCCCCTCCACCATTTTGTGGCGGCTGTGGTGAAGTGGTTAACACATCGGATTGTGATTCCGACATTGCGTGGGTTCGATTCCCATCAGCCGCCCCATTAAATTATAAATATTGGGCTATCGCCAAGTGGTAAGGCAACGGATTTTGATTCCGTCATTGCGTTGGTTCGAATCCAGCTAGCCCAGTCATATTGCGGAAGTAGTTCAGTGGTAGAACACCACCTTGCCAAGGTGGGGGTCGCGGGTTCGAATCCCGTCTTCCGCTTTAATGCTTCTGCGCCCTTAGCTCAGCTGGATAGAGTGTTTGACTTCGAATCAAAAAGTCGGGAGTTCGAATCTCTCAGGGCGCGCCATTTATCTTTAAGTTTTACTTTTAATGTGCGGTGTAGTTTAGTGGTAAAACCTCAGCCACGAGCGAAGCATCTAAGAAAAAGCACCGAGTTGTCTCGACACAAATATCTGCAAAGCAAGGCTAGCAGAGGAAGAGACATGAAAAATAAGTGAATAGTCATCATATTAATGTGCGGGTGTAGTTTAGTGGTAAAACCTCAGCCTTCCAAGCTGATGTCGTGAGTTCGATTCTCATCACCCGCTTTTTAACAATATGAGCCATTAGCTCAGTCGGTAGAGCATCTGACTTTTAATCAGAGGGTCGAAGGTTCAAGTCCTTCATGGCTCATCCTAAAAAGGGTGGAAAGATAAATCTTTCCACCCTTTTTTTCTGTTATGGAGAATTCTTTTTTTGTTTTTTTTCAGGAACTAAATCAATGCCGCCTTTATGGAATGGATGACATTTGCTAATTCTTTTAATCGTTAGCCAGCCTCCTTTAAAAATCCCAAAACGTTCAATTGCTTGTAAACCATAATGAGAACAGGATGGATAAAATCGACAGGTTGGAGGGGTGAGTGGAGAAATATAATTTTGATAAAATTTTATTAAGCCTAAGAATATCTTTTTCATGATTGAATTCCTTTCAAAATCAAGCAGGAATTTTAAACTCTTTGTCTAATTATATCAGTATCCAAAGAAAGGAGGAAGTCCAGAATACCCCAACCTTTACCTCCCATACACGATCAATTCCTCTAATCACGCCATAAAAAAATCCCAAAATATAAACGATTTTTTGAGGTGGTATCAAAAATGAAGCCTATCAAAGGTGAAGAAGGTTTTACACTAATTGAAATGTTAGTTGTTTTATTAGTGATTTCAGCGTTATTACTCATTTTAGTTCCTAATATGACTAAAAATACTGATTCTGCCCACGCAAAAAGCTGTGAGGCAACGGTGAAAATAGTCCAATCGCAAGTATATGCTTATCAAATTGATTTTAATGAATTGCCAGAGTCCATTGATTCTTTAAGTGAATACCTCAATCTTCCAGAGGGATCAACGGATCTGCAATGCTCAAATGGCTCTCCTCTACAATTAGATTCTAATGGAATTGTTCGAGTTAACCCGTAAAATGAATAAAGGTTTTACACTAGTCGAGACGTTAATGGTTCTCGTTATAATGACCATCCTCTTATTAATCCCTTCTATCTTATTTAAGTCATTTAACCCTACACCCTCTGCAGATGAAGTCGCTTCTCACTTTAAAGAGGTTATTCTCCTAACTCAACATGTGGCTATGACACATGGACATCACAATCATCTTTTTATTGATAATCGAACAAAGAAGTTTATGATTCGTTTTTCTTTTTATGATCTTTATTTAGAAATTCCCTTTCCGAGAGAAGACATGGCTTTTAGTTTTGGTTCGCTAGGAAATCAATCTATTGGATTTACAAGAACAGGAAATCCCAGAAATTCAGGAACGTTACGATTGCTCATCGATAACCAAGTTTATTATTTTACGGTTCATCTAGGTAAAGGAAGAGTTAGCTATGAAAAGTACTAAAGGATTTACATTAATAGAAGTACTTCTTTCCTTTTTTATTTTTACTATGGTGGGAGCCCTCCTAATTCCGATGATTATCCATTTACAGCATGAGCGATTAATGCTCCTTCATAAAGAAGAAGCTCTTTATAAAGCAGAAAAAGTAATCCTTCATCACTCGTTAGACCTTCCTTTTACACCAGTTTTTAGCGATTCAATATTTACTGAAAGATGGATCAATAATCATTACTACCAAACCTATTGTGTTAGCTGGGAGGTTTCTAATCAAAAGGATGAAGTATGCTTGCCAACAAAATAATGAAAAGGGAATGACTTTACTTGAATTATTGTTAGCTTTAACGTTAACAAGTCTTTTACTCCTATTAAGTCCTTTTATATTAAATGTCTTTCAAAATACACTTACTTATGATGTTTATAGTATGAAAATGGAGGAGACGATATTTTTTAATCAAATATCTCAAGAGATGAAAGGGGCGATAATGTTTAGAAACATTAATCAAGGATTCGAATTAAGGAGAGCTGATGGTGATACTGTGTCATTTACCCTGACTAATCTAGGACATATTATCTATAGGAAAAATTACAGTGGGAATGTAAGGATGTTGAGTAATGTTGATACATTTACTTGTAAAGAGGATGATTCATTGATTATTTGTCACATTAATCATGAAGGTCGTGAGTTGGAAAGACATTTTATGCTACAGCCATATCGCTTTAATGAAGTTCCTAGCCCAACATGAAAAACGAGCGTGGAATCGTTTTACCTATCGTTTTGTTATTTGTTACTGCCATGTCTGTTATGGTATTTATTCAAGCGGATTATTACTTAAAAGAAAAGCGTTTTATAGAAGAACAAGAAGATCTAATCGTTTTGAATTCCCTTTTACAATTAGCTCTTCATGATTATTTATTCTTAGCTGAAAAAAATCTTGAGAACACAGTCTTTCAATATGAACAAGGTAGCGTTACACTAAAAAGTGAGATATTAAGCGAAGTGAGCTATCGACTTTCGTTTACAGCAGAGCTAATCAATGGAAAGAAAAGGTTTGCTTTTGCTGTCTATAATGAGGAATGGAATTATTTAGAGGAATATTGGGAGGTAAAGTAGTGAAAGCTCAGATCATCTATTTAACAGGGTTTATGGGGTCAGGAAAAACGACAATTGGAGAGGGCTTAGGGAAAGCTCTTGGTGTGACAGTTGTCGATACGGATAAATGGATTGAAGAGAAAGAAGGGAAGGCGATTCGTGAGCTTTTTTCTGAAAAGGGAGAAGGTTTTTTCCGAGATTTGGAAACGGAAGCTCTTCAAAGTATTTCGCAAACTCCACAAATCATTACAACGGGTGGAGGTATCATCCTTAGAGAAGATAATGTAAGCATTATGAAAGAAAAAGGAATCGTTATTAACTTGAAATGTGAAGTTGAAGAGATTTTTCAAAGGCTAGCAGGGGATCAATCACGTCCTCTGCTTCAAAATAAAAATAAAAAGGAAATCGAGACGATGTATTTAGAAAGAAAAAAGCATTATGAACAGTCTGCTGATATCATTTTTGATACATCAGGAAAATCAATTAGAAAAATTATTCAAGAACTAAAAGAATATTTGCTTAAAAATTAAAGAAAAGGACACCCTAATAAGGAAAGGGGTGAGCTTTATGTCATTTAATGATTATGTAAAATTCATCACAGAACAGGTTGTTTTAAAATTAGATCAGCCAAGGCATAAAGAAGAGAAGAAGGATGAATTACAAAAAGCCCCATTTATGAACAGGGCATTTGGAATGATTCCCTTCGGCATATCAATGTTTGTACAAAAGAAAAAAAACGATAAATAGAGCGTTAATTAATGAAAATGCTGTGAATAATGTTCAATTCTTTTTTATAGAGTGACTGTTAAAGCATTTACAAGTAATTAGACACTCGTATATAATAAAAAAGTATTCGTTTTTATTTATTGATAAAATGGAAATGTTTATTGAATGTAAGGGAGTGACATTATGGATCGCATGTTTCGAGTCCTAGCTTTTTGGACAGGGATTTTTGCAGTCTTATTTTTTGCAGGTAATATGGCTGAGATGGCCTTTTTATTCTTTGCACAAACAGCTGCATTATTGGCATTAAGCTATTTAAAACTGTCTGAACGTGTCTACATCTATATTTTTGGTGCTTACTGTACGATTTTCTTTGTTGGGTTTACTTTTTATACCCATTTCTTGCTTGTTCCAAGCTTTGGACATTAAAAGGTACATAGGCATAAAAAAGCTAAAACCGCTTCCTATAAAAGGGAGCGGTTTTGCTCGTTAAAAGCCAGATAAAAATGGATTAGAGTCCATTTCCATACCGATTGTTGTCATTTGGCCATGACCACATGCAACATATGTTTGTTCAGGTAAATCTAGCAGCTTTGTATGAATGCTCTTAAGGAGTAACTCGTGATTTCCTCCTGGCAAGTCGGTTCGGCCGATGGATTGGGAAAATAAAACATCTCCTGAAAAGAGTACATTTTCTTTTTTGTAATAGTAGCTTAAGCTACCTGGTGAATGACCAGGAGTGTGAAAAATATGAAAAGCAAAGGAACCTACTTTAAAAGATCCTTCTTCTGTAATAAGATGATCAGCAGCGTCTATTACTACCGGATCTCCTAAAAATCGTCCAGAGCCATTTTTAGATGGTTTGGCTAACCAATCTTCTTCGTGTTTAGATACATAGACAGGGATTGAATATTCTTTTCTTATGTCATCAACCGCTCCGATATGGTCGAAATGGGCGTGTGTTAATAGGATAGCAATCGGCTTAAGGTTTTCTTCCTTTAGCCGTCTAATAAGCTTATCGGATTCACTACCTGGGTCGAAAATAATCGCCTCACTTTTTTCATTAGATAAGACATATGCATTTGTTTGTAGAGGACCAAGAGGTAATTGTAAATAAGGCATAGGGCATTCTCCTTTAATCGGTTATTCTATCATTAGTTTACCTTATTTTAATAAGAAAATAAAAAGTGATGATTTTCGTGTGGACTTTATGCAAACTCCACTCTCGACATTCTATTTGAAAAAGAGTAAAATAATAAAGAGTTGTGCATGTTATATAAGTAAGGGAGATTAGTCAATATAATTAGTCATTAATTTGACAGAATTTCTTGTAACTAACAAGACAATCTGTGGTAAAATGTTCTATATATAATGTTAATCTTACTGGAAATCTTTTAGCACTTTTATTTGGAAATATATATATTTCCCAAACTGAGGAATGTAATTGATACATAAGGAGGAAAACAAACGTGTTTTTGGCTATTACGTTATTATTAGTTTCTATTATTTGTTTAATTGCCGTCTTCCGCGAAATTCGACGTAAAAATTTCTTCGCAGTTGGTTTTGCTTTAATTTCATGTGCCGTATTTGGCTGGTTTTCTGTTCGTACCATTTTAGCTATTATTATTACTAATTCTGGTGCGCCTGGAATAGGTTCATAATGAAAAAAGGTGGTCCCTTCTATAAGGAGAGCCACCTTTTTTATTTACGATTGATATTGATTCTGTTTTAAATAAAACATTCCCCCATTAATAATTTCTATATGGATAGAAGGGGAATATAATTCTTTTAACGCTTGCTTTTCAACAAAGTAGCTTTCTGGCTTTTCTTCTAAATCCTCGTAAAAGCTTTCTAATAGAGCGAGCTCCTCCTGCCAACGCGCTTGAGCTTCCTCTGCCCAGCTAGTGTCCTCGTTCTCCACAAAGGTTTCTACAATCTTGTTAAGGCGTTTTATCCCGCTAGATAGTGTGATAATAGGTGTCATCGTAAAACACATATCAGGTAGCTTAGGCGTTAATGTTAGAGTATGAAGCTTTTCCATAAATTGAGGAACAATTTGACCATTAATAAGGTTCAACCCTAGAGATAACAAGATTTCCTTTTTTCTATCACTACAAAAACTTACTTTTATATTTAATCCTAACCACGGCTGGAGTGGATGAAGGTTTTGGCTAGTCACTTGTAGCTGTTCATAAATACGAATATAGCCTCCTAATTCTCTTGTTGTTCGAAACAATTGGTGCAAACGTGGAGCTCCGAAATGAATAATCTCTCCTTTAAAATCCTCGGAAATCTGATTGTGATTAGTAATAAAGGTAATACTCATTGGATTAGGTACACCACCTGTTTTTTCAAGGTAATGCCAGTAAAAAGGCCGATTCATAATAAGCTTATCCATTTCAGGAGTCAATTGTATTGTGACGTGTGCATGGCTTTGCTCCAACACCTGACAATCATTAGCATTAAAATAATTGACAATAAAATTATGAAGAAGAGGCTGCTTCATTATAAGGTTCTCCTCCTTTTTTTTCTTCGATAGCAGAATTCATAATTTCTGCTAAATGTTCAAATTTAATTTGCATCTCTTTTTCAGAATCAGATTCTTTAATGACTTCTTGGATATAATCTTCTATTTTTGGCAGTTCTATTTTAGTTAAAATATCATCTAATTCACCAACGACACTTTCAAATAAATGTATTTTTTCATAAAGAAGCTTTAATATATTTTGTTCTATAGTATCTTCTACTGCAAAATTATAAATATGAACATCTCTTTGCTGTCCTAATCGATGAATACGGCCAATTCTTTGTTCAATTCTCATTGGGTTCCAAGGTAAATCATAATTAATAATATGGTTACAAAATTGTAGATTAATCCCTTCTCCTCCGGCTTCTGTAGCAATTAACACCTGAGCTTTCTGCTGAAATAACTGACGCATCCAGTCTTTTTTTCCTCTTTTGAAACCGCCGCGGAACGGAACGGAAGTAATGCCATTTTGCTGAAGAAACCATTGTAAATATAATTGAGTAGCTCGATATTCAGTAAAAATAATGACCTTGTCATCGATGTCTTTAATAAGTTCAAGTGCCTTTTCAGCTTTCGCATGGTAGTCAATATTTGAAACTTCATGTAATAATTCTTGAAGTAGGGGAGAGGGTATTCCATCTTCCTCTCGTTCTTTGACCATTTTGTTTAACGTCATGTATACGGCTTCTCTGCTTGAACAAAGCTCTCTTTGTAAAGTTAATAAAGAGAAGTGGTTTGCTGTACCCTTTAACTCTGAAATTCGATTGTAAAAATTTCGCTCAGAGTTGCTGAAGGTAATAGGAATGGTTTGGACAATTCTTTTTGTCCATTCTATTCCTGTATCTTCTCGGCGGTTTCTGACCATAACCTTGTTAACCAGTTCTTTCAATTTCTCTTCATTTTTAGGAGAACGATGATTGGAACGATATTCTTTTTCAAAGCTTGTTATATCTCCTAAATGGCCCGGCTTTAATAGTGAAACAAGATTGAAGATTTCCTCTAGCTTATTTTGAACAGGTGTAGCTGTTAGCAATAAGCAAAATTTCTTTTTTAGATGTTTAATAAATTCATAATTTTTAGTATGGGGATTTTTAAGTTTATGGGCTTCATCAATAATAACTAAATCATAGTTTTGATTCATGACAATCTCTCTATGTGGAGCTCGTTTTGCTGTGTCGATGGAAGCGACGACAACATCATATTGCTCCCAAACATACGATTTACGTTGAGCAGCTGCAGGTATATAAAATTTGTTATTTAATTCGATCGTCCATTGAGAGACTAAAGAAGCTGGAACAAGAATTAACGCTTTTTTGACTAAGCCACGAATCATATATTCTTTTAAAATTAAACCTGCTTCAATCGTTTTCCCTAGTCCCACTTCATCAGCTAAAATCGCTTTTCCGTTCATTTTTTCAATGACCGTGTTTACAACTTCAATTTGATGGGGATAGGGTGATAGGTCAGGTAAATACTTAGGAGCTAATAGTCCATGAAACTCAGGTATAATCTGATATTTTTGTGCCTGATAGGCAAGCTGGAATTGTTGAATATTTGACCATGGACCATCTTGCTCAATTTTATTTAAAAATTCATTTTGCCACGTATTTTCATAATGTACTTCAATTTTCATGAAGATTCACTCCTTTTAAAAATAAAACTTGCGTAAATAAAGCGGTATTGATAGGATATATGTATAAAATTTATAAAAAAACAGTTTAAATACGAACATTAAATTCGTTTTCGAACATGATTGTACAGGAAGAACAATTAGATCTGTTACTCATTTAGTATGTACATTTTTCAAATTTTCATCACAAATTATATAAAAATGATTCGTTTTCGTTTTATAGTGTTATTTGATAATTAAATAGTTTAGCGGATGAAGGTAAAGGGAGAGACTGCTTAAATGCAGCGCCGAAGGAGCAAACAGAAATGTGAATCTCTCAGGCAAAGAGACTTTTATTTGACGCAACTCTGGAGAGCGTTCGATATAATCGACCACCCACGAAGACAATTTTTTCAATATTAAATGTTTATTGAGAAAATGAAACTTTCTGGTTCAAGGACAGGGACTTACACTTTTTTATGTGTATTTCTCTGTCTTTTTTTATCTCTCGTGAAGGTACATTATGTCATTCAATTAATAGAACTACGATTAGTAATTGGGTAATAACGAGGATTTTAAAAACGAAAAGGAGGAGTAAAATGACTGATTTATTAAAGACTCCATTATTTGACGAGTATAGCAAGCTAGGTGCAAAAACGATTGATTTTGGAGGGTGGGCATTACCTGTACAATTTTCATCGATTAAAGATGAGCATGAGGCAGTTCGAACAAAGGCTGGTTTATTTGATGTTTCTCACATGGGAGAAGTTTTAGTAAAGGGTCCACAAGCTTTGGCTTTTATTCAATCTATCGTAACAAATGATGTATCGACTTTAGAAGAGGGCCAAGCACAATATAGTGCTATGTGTTATGAAAATGGTGGCACAGTTGATGATTTGCTCGTTTACAAATTAAATGATGTCGAATATATGCTCGTTTTAAACGCATCAAACATTCATAAAGATATTGAATGGATGAATGAACACCTAATTGAAGGTGCGGAAATTTTTAATATATCTAATGAAACCGCCTTATTAGCTATACAAGGCCCACTTGCAGAAGGTATTTTACAAAAAATCGCTGATCAAGATTTAACCCATTTAAAAACCTTTCATTTTTACGAGGAGGTTACTCTAAAATCGGCAAAAGCTCTTGTATCTAGAACAGGCTATACTGGTGAAGATGGATTTGAAATATATTGCGATGAAAGAGTGGCTTCTTCTATTTGGAATACTTTACTTGAAGTCGGTAAATCAGAGGGATTAGTTCCTTGTGGACTTGGTGCCCGAGACACCCTTCGCTTTGAGGCTAGGTTAGCCCTATACGGACAAGAATTAACGAAAGACATTACTCCTTTAGAAGCGGGAATTGGTTTTGCTGTTAAGCTACAAAAGCAAGCTGATTTTATAGGGAAATCAGCATTATTGCAACAAAAAGAAGAGGGTTTGCAAAGAAAGTTAGTAGGGATAGAAATGTTAGAAAAAGGAATTCCAAGAACCGACTATCCTGTTTTTATAGGTGAGAAAGAAATTGGAAAGGTGACAACTGGTACTCAATCACCAACACTGAAAAAAAATATCGGGCTTGCTCTTTTAGATATAGACTTCACCACATTAGGAACTGAGGTAGAGGTACAAGTTCGTAAAAAGCGTTTAAAAGCTAAAGTGATTAAAACGCCATTTTATAAAAAGAATTCTTAGAGGGAGAAGTGAGTCATGAGAAACCATCGATATTTACCAATGACGAATCAGGACCAGAAAGAAATGCTAGAAGCGATAGGAGTTCATTCGATCGAGGAATTATTTTCTGATATACCTGAGTCGATTCGTTTTAAAGGCCAATTAAATATTCAAGATGCTTTAAAAGAAACTGAGCTAGTCCATTATTTCCAAGGATTGGCTGCGAAAAATGTTTCACTTTCTGATACGCCTTCTTTTTTAGGTGCAGGGGTTTACCAGCATTATATCCCATCCATTGTTGATCATGTTATTTCTCGTTCTGAATTCTATACGGCTTATACGCCTTATCAGCCAGAAATTTCTCAAGGTGAATTACAGGCAATCTTTGAATATCAAACGATGATTTGCGAACTAACAGGTATGGACATTGCTAATTCCTCGATGTATGACGGACCAACTGCTTTAGCAGAAGCTGCTATGATGAGCGCGGGCCATACAAAAAATAAAACGATTTTAGTATCAAAAGCCGTTCATCCTGAGGCAAGAGCTGTCATCCAAACGAATGCAAAAGGTCAAAATCTAAACGTCATTGAAATCGATTTAAAAGATGGCGTGACTGATTTAGACCAACTTAAAGAACAGTATTCAGATGATACGGCTTGTGTAGTTGTTCAATATCCTAACTTTTTTGGACATATTGAGCCTTTAGCAGAAATTGAAGAATTGGCTCATGAGAAAAAATCTTTAATGGTAGTCTCGAGTAATCCTTTGGCTTTAGGCTTACTAAAGCCACCAGGTCATTTTGGAGCAGATATTGTGGTTGGGGATGCACAGCCATTCGGAATTGCCACACAGTTTGGTGGGCCACATTGCGGTTATTTTGCAGTAACTAAAAAATTAATGCGCAAAGTACCAGGTCGCTTAGTTGGACAAACAACAGATGACCAAGGTAAAAGAGGTTTTGTTTTAACGCTTCAAGCACGTGAACAGCATATTCGTCGTGAAAAAGCGACATCGAATATTTGTTCCAATCAAGCCCTAAATGCACTTGCTGCTTCAGTTGCAATGACAGCAATTGGGAAAAAAGGCGTAAAAGAGATGGCCTATCAAAACATTCAAAAAGCGACTTATGCTAAGAATTTATTTAAACAAAAAGGGATAGATGTTGTCTCTGAACAACCGATTTTTAATGAATTTATCATCCGGTTAAATGATTCAGTAGCAGAAACAAATCAAAAATTATTGAAAAAGGGTTTTATCGGTGGATACGATTTAAGTCAATACTACCCTGAATTAGAAAATTGTATGCTAGTTGCGGTGACAGAAATTCGTTCAAAAGAAGAAATTGACCAATTTGTTGAAGAAGTGGGGGCGTTACAATGAGTTATGTAAAGGATCAAGCGCTCATTTTTGAACTTAGTAAAGAGGAACGTGTAGGACACAGCTTGCCTAACTTAGATATAGAAGAGGTTTCCTTAGAGGAGCTTCTACCAGCTGATTTTATCCGTCAAGAAGATGCAGAGCTTCCTGAAGTATCTGAGCTTCAAATTATGAGGCATTATACAGCATTATCTAAAAGAAACCATGGAGTAGATAGTGGTTTTTATCCTTTGGGCTCTTGTACGATGAAATATAACCCTAAAATAAATGAAGATGTTGCGCGTATTGATGGCTTAGCAAATGTTCACCCTTATCAGCCAATTGAACAGGTTCAAGGCTCATTGGAGTTATTATTTGAACTTCAAACGTCATTGGCTGAAATTACGGGGATGGATGAAGTAACTTTACAGCCCGCAGCTGGAGCTCATGGAGAGTGGACTGGTTTAATGCTAATTCGAGCTTTTCATGAGAAAAGCGGTGATTTCAAACGTACAAAGGTAATTGTACCGGACTCAGCTCACGGTACAAACCCTGCATCAGCGACTGTGGCTGGATTTGAATCCGTTACCGTTCAGACCGACGAGAACGGGTTAGTCGATTTAGAACATCTACGTTCTGTAGTTGGCGAGGATACGGCTGCACTTATGTTAACGAACCCTAATACTCTTGGTCTATTTGAATCTTATATTATTGAAATGGCTGAAATCGTTCATGGAGCAGGCGGAAAGCTTTATTATGACGGTGCCAATTCTAATGCGATTTTAGGAATTTCTCGACCTGGTGATATGGGCTTTGATGTCGTTCATTTAAATTTACACAAAACATTTACAGGTCCTCACGGTGGAGGTGGACCAGGCTCTGGCCCTGTTGGTGTAAAGAAGGATTTAATTCCATTTCTACCAACACCTATTATCGTAAAAACAGATAATGGGTATGATTTAGATTATAATCGACCTGAAACGATTGGGCGAGTAAAGCCTTATTACGGAAATTACGGTATAAATGTTCGTGCTTATACGTATATTCGTACGATGGGACCAGAGGGACTGAAACAAGTATCTGAATATGCCGTTCTAAACGCCAATTATATGATGCGTCGCCTTGAACCGTATTTTGATTTACCATATGATCAACATTGTAAACATGAATTTGTATTATCAGGGCGCCGTCAAAAGAAATTAGGCGTGAGAACTCTAGATATTGCAAAAAGACTACTTGATTTTGGTTATCATCCACCAACCATTTATTTCCCTCTAAATGTTGAGGAGTGTATGATGATCGAACCAACTGAAACGGAATCAAAAGAAACGTTAGATGAATTTATTGACGCAATGATTCAGATTGCAAAGGAAGCAGAGGAAAATCCTGAGATTGTCCAAGAGGCTCCTCATCATACGGTGATTGGTCGACTAGATGAAACAACGGCTGCCCGTAAGCCGATTTTACGTTACCAAAAAGCATAATGGAGAGAGCTTAGCAACCAATATGAGGTTGTTAAGCTTTTTCTGCTATACTGACTAAAGGATTGAAAACTCGCTCGAAGATCATTGAATAAGTGAAAGGTAAAAGTGGAGAGCATCGATCAAATAAGGCTTGATGAGGTTAATCTAAAAGGAAAAAACTGAGCAACTACCCTTTCTTTCAGGCTAGTTGCTCAGTCATAATAGTCATGCTTATTTCTTTTTGATTTTACCTTCCCATTTTTTAAAGCCGCCTTTTAAATGATGTAGATTTTCTGCACCACGTTTTTTCTTAATCACACGCGCAGCTTGTCTGCTTCTTGCCCCTGATTGACAATATAGATAAACGGGTTGGTCAGTTCTTATTTCATTTAAACGCTGACGCATTTGAGATAAAGGAATATTTCTCGAGCCAAGAATATGACCACCTTCATATTCTCTTTGCTCACGAACATCAATTAATTGGGCCTTTCGATAGCCTTTTTTAAAATCTTCTTGTGATAACGTTTTTAAATATCTAGGTGTGTAAAAACGTCTAAATAAGAAATAAATAATTAAAGCAATAAGTAAAGCAATTAAAATATAATCTGCCAAAATACGTACACTCCTTTAGTTGCAACAAAAAAATATCTCTTATAAATTATAAATCTCAATTGGAAATTAAGCAATTAGTGTAATCGAAAAAGTTATTAATTTTTGATGCACTTCTTTGCTACTTCGAAAACATATTTGGTAAACTAGTAATGAATTCGATAGAGAAAGAAGAGATTCTATGGTAGAAAAATGGCGTTTTATAAATTCAGGAAAATGTTCACCCTCTTATAATATGGCATTAGATGAGGCATTACTCAACTGGCATAGTGAGGGAATGATTCCACCGACTGTTCGTTTTTATGGTTGGAATCCTGCAACTTTATCTATTGGTTATTTTCAAAAGGTAGAAAAAGAGATTGATATCGAACAAGTGAATGAATATGGTTTAGGTTTCGTCCGTAGACCTACTGGGGGACGCGGTGTACTTCATGACCAAGAGCTAACCTATAGTGTAATTGTGTCAGAAAATCACGAAAAAATGCCAGCATCTGTAACAGAGGCTTATCGAGTGATCTCTGAAGGCATACTTGAAGGCTTTAGACAAGTAGGATTAGATGCTTATTTTGCTATTCCTCGCTCGGATGAAGAAAAAAATGCTCTTAAAAATCCACGTTCAGCAGTATGCTTTGATGCTCCTTCTTGGTACGAGCTCGTGGTCGAAGGACGTAAAGTTGCGGGAAGTGCACAGACGAGGCAAAAAGGAGTTATTTTGCAGCATGGTTCTATTATTCTCGATATGGATGAAGAGAGGTTATTTAACTTGTTCCGATATTCAAATAATCGAGTAAAAGAAAGAATGCGTCGAAATTTTAAAACAAAAGCAGTGTCTATCAACTCTTTAAGGGAAAGTCCTTTATCATTAAATGAAGCGGTGGATGCCTTTAGGCTCGGTTTCGAAAAAGGATTAAATATACAACTTGAAGAATATCAGCTAAGTGATGAGGAAGAAAAACAAATACTAATTTTGGCTCAAAAATATGAAAGTGATGATTGGAACTATAGAAAGTAATTTTATGTACTTGTGATTGTTAGTAGCGTTAAAACAGAGATAGAAAAAATTAATTTGATGAAGAAAACATCTTTACTATACTAGTTTGTTGCTTATAGTTGAAAACGAGTCCGCAGTTTAAAGCGAACTCGTTTTATTATTTTAAGACTGATTAGGTTTAGTAGATAGTCCATCATTTTTATAATGTTGAAAGGCATCTTGAAGCTTTTCTGTAATAGGCCCAATTTTTAACGAGGTTTTTACTCCGCCCTTAAATTCAATAATCGGCATCACTTCCATGGTTGTGCTCGTTATAAATGCTTCATCCGCATGTTCAATAACATCTTTAGGAAAGGCTTCTTCGACCATTTCGAATTGTAGAGATTTCGCTAATTTCAGGACAATTTGCCTTGTAATTCCGTTTAAAATAAGGTTTGTTGCCGGATGTGTGTATAAGGTTTGGTCTTTAACTAAAAATAAATTAGAGGAAGAGCCTTCTGTTATCATCCCATCACGATGTAAAATTGCTTCTTGACAATGATGGTCGGCTGCTTCTCTTTTGGCTATCACGTTTCCAAGTAAATTAATCGATTTTATGTCACAGCGAAGCCATCTAATATCATCCGTTACCCAAGCAGAAATTCCTTGTTTTTGTTTGGTTTGATTTTCTTGAGTAGATAATTTTTGAGTAAAGCCTGATAAAATAGGATTTTCTGTCCGATGATAAAGATGATTCCGTGGGCTTACACCTCTGGTCATTTGAATATATACCATTCCATCTGTTAATTCATTTTTCTCAACCAGTTTATTAATAAGATTCTCTAATGTTTCTTTCGTTATTTGGAGGTTCAAATCTAATTTATTCGCACTCTCTATCAAACGATTAAGATGCTCATCCATGGTGAAGGGTTTGCTGTTGTAAATACGAATCACTTCATAAATCCCATCACCAAAGTGATATCCGCGATCATTCATTTCAACCTTGGCATCATCAGCTGAAATTATGTGTTCGTTGTGTAAAACATATTTCATATTAACTACCTCCAGCATTATTTATCTAAAATAATAATAACATCACTCTTGACTGTACAATATGAGTCTACTCTATTATAAAACAAAGTCATATAAAAATTCATTATGAACTATCAAAATCAAATATTTAAAAAGCAAATGATTAACATAAATCATTCAGTTAAACATTGGTCACGTTACATATTTTGTAGTAAAATAAAGAAGATGCACATTTTAATGTATTATAATGAAACATGGTTAATAGACGATGTTTGTTTTTAATTATTGGAGGGGACTCTATGCCAACACCTAGTATGGAAGATTATTTAGAAAGAATATATTTATTGATTGAGGAGAAAGGATATGCTCGAGTATCCGATATCGCTGAGGCATTGGAGGTTCATCCTTCATCTGTTACAAAAATGGTTCAAAAGCTTGATAAAAGTGATTACTTAGTTTATGAGCGGTACCGTGGGTTAGTTCTAACGGCTAAAGGTAAAAAGATCGGAAAACGTTTGGTTTATCGACATGACCTCTTAGAAGATTTTATGAAGTTAATCGGTGTAAATAATGAGTATATTTACCAAGATGTGGAAGGTATCGAGCATCATCTTAGCTGGGATGCTATAGACCGTATTGGTGATTTGGTTCAATTCTTCCAAGAGGATGAAGGAAGAGTTAAACAGTTGCGTGAAATACAAAAAAAGAATGAAGAAGAATAATCCGTAGATTGTTTTTGTTAAACATATAAAATTCTAAGAGCAGAAGTTGCTTTTAGAATTTTTTTATTTACTTTAAAGGTATGCAGAACATTCATCATCTCTCCTTACTTTTTTAACTAATCAAACGAGACCTCTACCTCATATATTATAAAAAGGAGGTCTCCGTTACATGAACATTGATGCTGTATTTGCTGGAGGTGGAGTGAAGGCTTTTGCATTTGTTGGAGCTTTGCAAGTGATGGAAGAGAAAGGAATGAGCTATTCCAGATTAGCTGGGACAAGTGCAGGTGCAATTGTGGCTGCTCTAATTAAAGCTGGATATTCAAGTAATGAATTATATGAGCTTTTAGATTCTTTAGATATTGAGGATTTTAAAGATGAACGGTTGTCTTGGCTACCATTCAACCTTACCAAATGGTTTCATTTTTATTTTAAGATGGGACTTTACAAAGGAGATAAGCTAGAAAAGTGGCTAAGGGAGGCTTTAAACAAAAAGGGAATATCCACTTTTGCTGATTTACCCAAAGGTTCTCTAAAAATTATTGCATCCGACTTATCAAGAGGCAGAATATTAGTATTACCAGATGATTTAGAGCAATTTGGAATTCTTCCAGAGCGCTATTCAGTTGCGAGGGCCGTTAGGATGAGCTGCAGTATACCTTTTTTCTTTGAGCCTGTTAAGCTATTTAATCGTAGAAAAAGAGGCCAATCCTCATACATTGTAGACGGAGGAGTACTTAGCAATTTTCCTCTGTGGATTTTTGTTGATAAAAGGACAAAAACAAGAACGAGGCCAGTTATTGGATTTCAACTATCCCCAGATATTAATCATGTACCTCCGCACCCAATAATCAATGCTTTCTCTTTATTTAAGGCATTGTTTGAAACGATGATTTCCGCACATGATACAAGGTATATTGAAGATGAAGATGCGAAGGATATCGTCTTTATACCTATCAATGAAAATGTGAAGGCAACCAATTTTTCGATAACGGAAGAGGAAAAGCGGGAGTTAGTTTTATTAGGTAGAAAAAAAACCGAGGACTTTTTGAAAGCGTGGCATTGAAAAAATCGAGCCTGTTACTAGGCTCGATTTTTTCTTTTATGTTTATTTTTATTTCCTTCGATTACAGTAAAATTATGTTCTCTTTTTTTAGTAGGCGTTGTACTTTTTCTTAAAGGTACGGGTCCTTTTTTGACCGTATTTGTTCCCTTACTCACAAAACGGCGTGGAGGTTGAGAAGGTTTAACGGTACTAGTACGCTTTGCCTTTTTTAATTGCTTTCTTGTTGGGCCTTGACTCTTGGGAATAATAGGTACTCCGTATTGTTTTGAAACATACAAACGATAAAGAAAGAAAATGACCGCTGCAATAATAACGATCAATAAAATAGATTGAATGAAGGACCAAGTATTAAAAATGAGTTGATAACTTAAGCCGATAATGGCAAGTATGATAATAACCGGAATTAAATACTTCATAGCTTGGCTCATGACTTATGCACCTCCATTAAAATGATTGACCGTTTTTGATTAGATGTATGTCTACCTTCAGATTACCCATTAAATGTACATTATAAACGATTATATTCTTTATAATAACTGGTGATATAGTAAAGTTTTTTAAAATAAAATTCAGTTCATACTAATCAATATTCTAGAAAGGTAAGTTCAATTCCTTTAATCCTTCTTAAAAAACGATCTTTTTTGCATGGAACAAAATCAAATCGGGACATACTATTCTCGAGGTGAGAGTATATGAAACAACAAAAATTAGAACAACAAGAACGTGAACAGCAAATGACTTATAAAATGAAAGTCTTTTTAATTGGCTTTTTCGGAGGACTGATTTGGTCCTCTATTGGTTATTTTACTTTTTTCTTTCATTTTATTAGAATTGGACCAGCTTTTGTTTTAATGCCATGGATTTTAGGAGATTGGAAAGATACTAACATAGGACAGTTAGTAGGAATTTTAGTTATTTCTATTGTATCAATCGCGATTGCTTTTGTATATATGCTAACCCTCCAAAAAGTCAAATCTATGTGGGTAGGAGTTGGCTTTGGTTTGTTTTTGTGGGTGCTTATTTTTTATATTTTGAATCCATTTTTTCCAGGTCTCAAAACGGTCCCTCATTTAGATTCAAATACGATTGTAACCTCATTATGTCTATTTGCACTATATGGATTGTTTATAGGTTATTCCATTTCTTACGAATATGCTGAGCAAGATTTTCATAAAAACCATGAGAATTCAAATGACGATCCAATAGAAGAACTATTAGAGTAGCGGTAATTAAGGTGAAATCTATAATTTAAGCCTTTTTTTATGATACAATAGAGAAGATTGTACATAGCAAAAAGGCGGTGAGAAATTGAAAACAATTCTTGTTCTAAATGGTCCAAATTTAAACCGCTTAGGACTTAGGGAACCTAATGTATATGGTCACCAAACTTTAGCAGATTTAGAGAGTCAATTATCTCAGCTTGCAGACAAGCTTTCGTGTAAGGTGATGTTCAAACAATCGAATCATGAAGGTGAAATCATTGATTGGATTCATGAATTTGCAGACCAGATTGATGGACTAATCATTAATCCAGGTGCTTTTACGCACTATAGCTATGCGGTTAGAGATGCGATTGCATCTATTACTTACCCTGTAATTGAAGTTCATATTTCAAACATCCATGCCAGGGAAGATTTTAGGCATAAATCGGTAACCGCACCATTAACAAAAGGACAAATAGTAGGATTAGGTTTTAAAGGCTATCATTACGCCTTACTTAATCTAGTTGAAGGAGAGGGTATGAATGAATAGAATAAACAAATTAAGAGAAAAACTAGCTGAGAAACAATTAGATGGCCTAATTATCTCAAGCTCGATTAACCGTCGCTACATTTCGGGGTTTACAGGTTCGGCAGGAATGGTCTTGATTACACAAGAAAGTGCTTTATTTATTACTGATTTTAGATACGTAGAACAAGCTAAAGAACAAGCAGCAGATTTTGATATTATTCAACATAAAGGTCCAATTATAGAAGAATTAGCTACTCAGATTAAACAGTTGGGACTTGCAAAAGTAGGTTTTGAAAAAGACCATGTTGTTTATACAATGTTTGAATCTTTTCAAAAGCAAATTGAAAACAGCACTTTAATTCCAGTCACTGGAATGATTGAAGCGCTTAGAATGTATAAAGAGCCGGCTGAAGTAGAATTGATGAAGCAAGCAGGAAAGATAGCGGATGCCGCATTTGAGCATATTCTTACATACATAAAACCAGGTGTTAAAGAAATTGATGTTTCCAATGAATTAGAATTCTTTATGAGAAAGCAAGGGGCAATCAGTTCCTCGTTTGATATTATTGTAGCATCAGGCCATCGTTCAGCTCTTCCTCATGGAGTTGCATCGGATAAGGAAATTCAAACAGGAGAGCTTGTAACCTTAGATTTTGGTGCTTACTATAAAGGGTATTGCTCTGATATTACTCGAACAGTAGCTGTTGGTGAAGTAAGTGAACAATTAAAGGAAATTTATGAAACGGTCTATCAAGCTCAGCAATTAGGAGTTAAAAATATTGTTGCTGGGTTAACCGGAAAAGAAGCGGACGCAATAACAAGAGATTACATCACCGAAAAAGGATTTGGTGAGTACTTTGGACACTCGACTGGACATGGATTAGGAATGGAAGTCCATGAAGGTCCAGGTTTATCGGTAAAATCTGATATTGTATTGAAGCCAGGTATGGTTGTAACGGTTGAGCCGGGTATTTATATCCCATCGATTGGGGGAACCAGAATAGAAGATGATATTCTTATTACGGAAGAGGGAAATGAATCTTTTAACTTCTCTAATAAAGAGCTTATTATCTTGTAGAATTTTTATCTTGAAAAATGTACAGAGCTTTTAAAAAGTGGATTTTATTTTCTAGGTCTGATCTGCATTAGAAAATAGAGGAAAGTTCAAAGAAGCTATGATATAGTAAAAAATGACTTTGTTTTATCAATGTCAGTTGGAAAGATGGAGGATAATAAAATGATTTCAGTAAATGATTTTAAAACAGGATTGACGATTGAAGTAGATAATGGCATTTGGCAAGTAATGGAATTCCAACATGTAAAGCCAGGAAAAGGAGCGGCTTTTGTACGCTCTAAGCTTCGTAACCTACGTAACGGCTCAGTACAAGAAAAGACTTTCCGTGCCGGAGAGAAAGTTTCAAAAGCACATATTGATAACCGTAGAATGCAATACCTATATGCAAGCGCTGATACTCATACGTTTATGGACAATGAATCTTATGAGCAATTAGAATTACAAACAGCTCAGATAGAGCATGAACTCCAATTCTTAAAAGAAAACATGGAAGTACAAATCATGAGCTACCAAGGCGAAACATTAGGTGTTGATGTACCCAATACTGTTGAATTAGAAGTAATCGAAACGGAGCCTGGTATTAAGGGTGATACAGCATCTGGTGGAACGAAACCTGCTACACTTCAAACAGGATTAATTGTTCAAGTTCCATTTTTCATTAATCAAGGTGATGTTTTAATTATCGATACACGAAACTCTAATTATGTGTCACGTGCATAATGAATAACTATAAAAAAACTGGCCCCAAACGATTTGAAAAGGATCGTTCAGGGGTCAGTTTTTTTCTGATAAGAAATGACTCTGTACGGATGAAACTACTTTATTTTTTTCCTTCCCTTTCCTTTCCTTTCCTTCCTTCTTGAGATACGCTCCCTTTTTTACTCCTTTCAATGAAAAATTCTCTCATTATTGATTTTAGGGAAATCTCCCAGAATTAGAGCTACTATCATTAGGAGTACCAGGTTTTAAATTCCTCATGAAATCTATGAAAATTTGTTCTGAACTCGTCCTCTTCTTCATAACGTGGTATAAAGCAAGTTTGTCTTATTTATAACATTCTTGGGAAATACGAAGGTGACAGTAATGAAATCATGGTTTTTTTCAATTGAATTAGCATTAATCATAATGGTTTTACTTCGACTTTTATCAGGCTTTATAGAAATTAGTGCTGCAATGGTCATGCTTAAGCTGAACAGTGTAGAAAAGGCAATGGGCGTTAATGCCATATTAGCTATTATTGGTCCAACCATATTTATTGCTTCCATTTTAATAGGACTAGTTAGTATTTCTGACAAGCTTTCTCCTTCTAAGTTTATTTTTATCGGAATCGGTGTCCTATTTATTTTGGTAGGAATTCGAAAATAGGAGGCGATTAAATGAATAACGAAATTTATGCGGTCTTACCTAAACCAATATCTGAAATTTTGGAGAAGCTTCCTGAAGAGCTAAGATTGCAAGTTGAAGAAATTAGAATAAGAATTTCAAGACCACTTGAAGTCATTGCACGAGGAACTCCTTTTTATCCAGAAAAAAATCAGCAACTTTATATGGTAACCCCAGAAGATGGACAGTACGTCTTGAATCAGTTAAGTCACTACTCCTTTTACGCTTTTGAAGAAGAATTAAAAAGAGGCTATATCACCATAAGAGGAGGACATCGTGTAGGGCTAAGTGGGAAGGTTATTTTAGAGAACGGACAAGTTAAGTCTTTAAAAGAGATCAGCTCTTTTAACATTAGAATTGCTAGACAGACTATTGGTGTGGCGGAGAGGCTAGTTTCACAACTTTACGATAAGGAGTGGAAAAACACGCTAATTATTGGAGCTCCCCAAACAGGAAAAACCACTCTATTACGAGATTTAGCAAGAGTACTCAGTGAAGGAATTCCCTTAAAGAAAATTCCTCCTTTGAAAGTCGGTATTGTGGATGAACGTTCTGAAATTGCTGCATCTGTAAAGGGAGTTCCACAGCACCAGCTTGGTCATCGAGTAGATGTATTAGATGGTTGTCCTAAGGTAGAAGGCATGATGATGTTAATAAGGACGATGAGCCCTGATGTCTTAATTGTAGATGAAATAGGGAAAGAGGAAGACCGGATTGCTATTGAAGAGGCTATGCATTCTGGTGTGAAGGTTATGACAACAGCACATGGACATTCTTTGGAGGATGTAAAGAGAAGACCTGCTTTAAAAGGCTTGATTGAATTAGGAGTTTTTGAACGTTTTATTGAACTATCAAAAAGTAATCAGCCTGGTCTCATAAAAAAAGTATACCGATATCAACCTACATTTGGGAGGGAGATATGAATGAAGCTTCTGGGGGCTATTTGTATATTAATAACGGCTACACTCATTGGTTTTGAGTATGCAAGGAAATTGAGTGAAAGACCTAAACAATTAAGATTATTAATGTCGGCAATGCAATCCTTTGAGGCAGAAATGTTATTTGGATTAACCCCACTTGCTGAAGCAAGTCAGAAAATCGCAAAGCAAATTCCTAAACCTTTATCCCATTTTTTTGAAGCTTTTTCCTCTCAACTTTATGACAAACAAGATACGGCATACAAGGCATGGGAGAGAAGTTTAGAAGAAACATGGGGTGAAACCGCTCTATTAGAAACTGAAAAAGAAATAATGAGACAGTTTGGTAGCACATTAGGTCAGCAAGACCATGAACAACAAACAAAACAAATGAAATTAACGTTAATGCATCTAGAAAGAGAAGAGCTTGAAGCGAGAGATAAGCAAAGGAAATATGAAAAAATGTTCAAAAGCTTAGGCTTTTTAAGTGGATTATTAATGGTTGTCATCCTAATCTAGTCATTTTAGAAGAGAGAGACTGCTTTTTATAAAGGAGAGGTTGCTGGTGTATGACGTAAACACCATATTCCAAATTGCTGGCATAGGTATTGTAGTTGCGATGATTCATACGGTATTAAAACAAATGGGTAAGGAAGATTGGGCTCATTGGGTCACGTTAATCGGCTTTGTCGTTGTCCTATATATGGTTGCTTCTATTGTAGATGATTTATTTCAGAAAATTAGAGGAGTATTTCTTTTTCAAGGTTAGGGGGAGAGAGCGATTGATATTATTCAAATTGTCGGGCTAGGATTAATCGCTACTTTTCTAGCCCTTGTAGTGAAGGAGCAAAAGCCGCAATTTGCCTTTTTGCTAACCGTATTTGTTGGCGTTTTTATTTTTTTATTTTTAATCGATGAAATAGTGAAGGTTATTTATATGCTTCAAAATGTTGCTGAGCAGGCTAATATGAACATGATTTATTTACAAACCATTCTAAAAATTATTGGAGTAGCCTATATCGCTGAATTTGGAGCTCAAATAGCTAATGATGCAGGACAAGCTGCAATCGCTTCAAAAATTGAGCTTGCTGGAAAGATATTAATTTTGGTCATGGCAATACCGATTTTGACAGCAGTTATTGAAATGGTGCTTTCGTTTTTACCAACCTAAAATGAGCGATGGAAAGGAGGGGAGAAGTTGAAGGTGCGTTGTAGTCTGTTCCTCATACTTACCTTGTTTGTCCTACAAATGATAGAGACACCTATTGTTTTTGCAGAAGGTGAATCAATAGAGCAAGAAACGGAGAGCTTTGATGAAAAAGGATTCATAGATCAGCAACTTGAAAGACTAAAAATCGATGAAATACAAGAATTTTGGAATCAGATATCGAACGAATATGGAGGCTATTTACCTGAGAGTCAAAAAGGTTCTTTAATGGATTTTTTAAAAGGAGAGAAGGAATTTTCTTTAAAAGAATGGGGTTTAAGTCTTGTTCGTTATTTTTTTCATGAAATTTTAGTTAGTGGAAAGCTACTTGGTAGTTTAATATTACTTACTATTTTTTGCTTAATTTTACAGTCTCTCCAAAACGCATTTGAAAAGCATACGATTAGTAAAGTGGCTTACTCTATTACGTATTTAGTTTTGATGATTATTGCCTTAAATGGATTTCGGTTAGCTATTACTTATGCAGAAGAAGCTGTACAAAGTATGACTAGTTTTATGGTAGCGATGCTTCCTTTATTACTTGCATTGATGGCATCGATAGGAAACGTCACCTCAGCTGCTCTTTTTCATCCTTTAATCGTTTTTTTAGTCCATACGAGTGGATTATTGATTCAGTTTGTTGTGTTTCCGCTCTTATTTTTATCAACCATTTTATATATCGTAAGTACGCTGACAGAGCAGTATAAGGTAACGAAGCTAGCCCAATTTCTAAGAACCATTGCCATTGGAGTATTAGGTGTTTTTTTAACGGTATTTCTAGGTGTTATATCTGTTCAAGGAGCTTCCTCAGCTATTACAGATGGTATTACCGTTAGAACAGCAAAATTTATTGCCGGTAATTTTGTTCCAGTGGTAGGAAGAATGTTTACAGATGCTGCTGATACCGTTTTAAGTGCTTCCTTACTTTTAAAGAATACAGTCGGAGTTGCCGGTCTAGCAATTTTATTGATACTATGTGCATTCCCTGCTTTGAAAGTGTTAGGACTAGCCTTTATTTTTAATTTTACCTCAGCTATTTTACAACCATTAGGTGGTGGACCGATTATTGAATGCTTAGCAATAATTGGTAAAGCCATTATTTATGTTTTTGCTGCTTTAGCAATCGTTTGCTTAATGTTTTTTTTGGCGGTAACCATTATGATTTCAGCAAGTAATGTATCCTTTATGGTTCGTTAGGAAGAAAGGTGATTCGACGTGAGTCTTTTAACTGATTGGTTAACGAATATTATTATATTCATTTTGTTTGCAACTGTTTTAGACATGCTGTTACCTAATAATTCCTTACAAAAATATGCCAAAATGGTTATTGGTCTTTTATTACTTATTATTTTGTTACAGCCATTGCTATCTATTTTCACAAATGATTTTGATAAATGGCTATTTACAATATCAAATCAATCAATAGAAGAAGAAATTTCTATGAAAGAATCAATAAATTTGCAAAAAAAAGAAATAGAGTTAGGACAACTTGCATATATTTCAGAACAGACGGCTGTCCTTTTAGAAGAACAAGTGAAAGAAACAATGCAGCAAACCTATTCCGTAGAGTTAAAGGTGAAAGATGTCAAGTTTCATGAGGAGCTTCAAGAGGACCCTTTTACAAAAGAATGGACCAAGGAGGATATCGCTTTTATCGAAATTGAACTATTAGAATCGAACTTGGAAGAGAGTCAATCAGTAGGTGAAATAGAAGTCGTGAGTCAAATTGAGATTAATACGAGTGAACAGCCTTTACCTAATGAGGAACAAGATTTTTCTGATTCTAAAACTACTAGAATAAAAGCGTATTTATCCGAAGCTTGGCAAATTCCTGAGGATGTACTTTCAGTCGTGAAGAAGGGAGGGAAGACGTAGAGTGGGGGATAAAGAAAAAAAGGACAATCAATGGTTAAAAAAGCTATTTCAAGGCAGTGCTTCAAAGGATAAAACGAAGAAAAAAATCTTACCTATCCATTACATGCTACTTGTAGGTTGTGGCGGTCTGCTACTAATGGTTGTATCAGATATGTTTACAGCAGAAGATAGTGGGACACCTCCATCTCAATCCGTCTACAATGAGTATGAGGAAAAGACTGGTGATGAGGCGGAGGAAACGTTTGGTAGTAAAACAATAGAGCCAAACTCCATGGAAGATTATGAAATTCGATATGAGAATCAGGTGACCGAAGCTTTAAATGAAATTGTTGGAGTCAATGATGCAAGTGTGGTCATCAATTTAGCAGAAACAGAAAAAAACATATATGAAAAAAATGTGAGTACAAAGCAACAATTTACAGATGAAACAGATAGAGAAGGGGGAACAAGGAAAGTTGAGGATATATCAAAAGATGAACAGCTAGTCTTAATTCGAAACGGTGATGTAGAAGAGCCTGTTCTAATAAAAACAGAGAAACCGAGCATTCGAGGAGTTCTTGTCGTAGCAAATGGTGTGGAGAACGCACTAGTGAAAAGCTATGTTGTAGAAGCCGTTAGTCGAGTACTTGATGTTCCATCACATAGAGTGTCTGTAATGCCTAAAAAATCTAAGGAGGAATAGTAATGATTCTAAAAAAACAAACCGTATGGTTATTAACAATGCTAAGTCTGATCGTCGTGTTATCCGCTTATTTTTTCCTACCACAAAATGGAACAGAGCAATTAGCCTTTTTGGACAATGACGAAACTAATAATCAGGCTGTAGAAGAAGGGGAAGATGAGGGTAAAGAAGGAGCTGAAGAAGAGCCTGAAGAGGGAAGTGAAGAAGGAAGTAAGGAAGAAGAAGGTTCTGAAGAAGCACCTTTAGATGGTGAGGAAAGTAATGACCAACAGGATATGGTCGTCAATATTAAAGAAGAATTAGAAGAACTAGAAGAAGTCGGGCAAGTAGAAGAAATAGGACAATCAACGAGTGAAGTGTTTGCATCGATTCGAATGAATGAACAGGAAAACCGCGATCGACAAGAAGAGGAGAACAATACGGTTGCAGCTTCTCCTGAATCTTCACCAACACAGGTTGTAGAAGCATTAGATAAAAATAAAGAAATTAGAGAAATGGCTCAACAAGAAACAGAATTAGAAAAGTTTATAATGGCAGAGGGTGGATATGAGGATGTTCTAGTTATGTCTGTCGATAATGAAGTGAGAATTTATGTAAATGCTGAGGAGCTTTCTAGAGAGCAAACCGTAGAAATTATTCAATTAGCGACTGAAAAGCTTGGAACTGAAAAACAAGTGGCGGTAGGGTTCCAATAAATCACAAACAGTAAAATGTTAAATCGTTCATGTAGCGAAATATGGACTGCTGTGTAATGGATGCATACACAAATACAAATAGGACCTTTCTTCTTATCCAAAGAAGGAGGTCCTATTGAGTTTGTAGGTTCTCTAAGAAAGTTTGCGGACACAGGGCACGAAGACTTCAGTTGAAGGAAGTGGCCATGCCGAAATCCACTAAAAAGTTAGTTCGGCAGTACCCCACCGGACACAGAGTGTATTGTGTGAGTGAAAAGCCTAGCATGTAATATGTCTCAGCCCTGTCGAATTTGTAATATGCAAAGTATCTAAATCTCTTGAATTTTTTATTCATAGGTATGATCCCAGCTCTATTATGAAAGTAGACAAATGCTATAAAATATTTACAACCCTGAAGAGGCAAAAAACTTTTAAATAAAATAGAAAAACCCCTTTAAATCAGTTACTAGCTAGCATTTTAACTTACTTATCAAAAAGTAGTGTGCATTGAATATTAGGACGTGGTATAATACGAAAATGTACTTTAAGTAGTAAGAAGGAGCGATTATGATGGAATGGACGGATTTAACAGAAGGCGCAAAAGCGGTTCTAGAGCAAACAAGAAATTTAAAAAATGACCATATTCAAATCGTGGAATTTGAAATTGGGTTTGAGCAAACATTCGATAGTAACGATGGTGATTCATATGTTGTGTCAATCCAAGAAGAAGACTATCAAAACTTAAAGCGCTATACACAAGAAAATACATACGAAGAGCGTTATCATATGGCACGAAATAAAGACATTGTAAAAATTATATTATTAGAGGATGGAAAGATTCCTGATAATTTATCTGAGTTTCCGGTTTTTCGCCAATACAAAAAAGAGGCTTTATTAAAAGCGGAAGCGGATTCTACCTTACAAGATACTGAGGAATAATTGGAAGATAGAATCAAAAAGTAAAAAAATCTTCTCCATTGTTATAAAAATGGAGGTTTTTTTGCTGAAAAAAACGAATACAAATAGAACATTCTTTTTATATGATTGAGCAATAAAATACGACGATATTAGTCTTATGGTATAATATCTTTATGTCATTTTAAATCAATCATTCATTATAAAGAAGATACGGAATTTAAAGGAGCGTACATAAATGTTAACTGTAAAAGAAATTAAAGAATTAATTAGTACAGTAAATGATTCAAATTTAGCGGAGTTTACTTATGAACAAGAAGATATGAAACTTCATTTGAAAAAAACAACGAATGAAACGACTATTCAAGTGCCGACTATTCCAGTTGAACAGGTAAGAAATGTATCTCAAGAGCAAGTCCAAGCAAAGCCTGAAGTTCAAGTGAATGACAATCAGCCAAAAGTTGAAGCAAAGGAAGAAAATACTCAATTACACACGATTGAATCACCAATGGTAGGAACTTTCTATACATCACCTTCTCCTGATGCTTCTCAATATGTTGAAATTGGTCAGCAAGTATCTGAGAATTCAGTAGTTTGTATTGTTGAAGCAATGAAGCTTATGAATGAAATTGAAGCAGAGGTCAATGGTAAAATTGTAGAAATATTGGCTGAAAATGGAGAGCTTGTTGAGTATGGACAACCTCTATTCGTTGTAGAACGAAGATAATAGTAGGAGAGGGTATTAAGATGATAAAAAAATTATTAGTTGCCAACAGAGGGGAAATTGCTGTTCGAATTATTCGTGCTTGTCAAGAACTTAATATTGAAACGGTAGCTGTCTATTCAGAGGCTGATAAAGAAGCTCTACATGTAAAGTTAGCGGATGAGGCTTATTGTATTGGACCAACCCCTGCTACTCAAAGCTATTTAAACTTTACTAATATAATGAGTGTAGCTACATTAACAGAATCAGACGCGATTCATCCAGGATATGGATTCCTATCGGAGAATGCTGATTTCGCAGAGATCTGTGGAGCATGTAATATTAAATTTGTAGGACCAAGTCCACAGGCAATAAGCCGAATGGGTGCTAAAGATGTAGCAAGAGAAACGATGGCAGAGGCAGGCGTTCCGATTGTACCTGGCTCAGATGGAATTGTTGCAGATATTGCAGAAGGATTGAAGGTTGCAGATAAAATCGGTTATCCTGTTATTATAAAAGCAACAGCTGGGGGCGGAGGGAAAGGAATTCGAGTAGCTCGTACCCCTGAGGAGTTAGAAAAAGGTATTTCGATTACGCAAAAAGAAGCTCAAGCAAACTTTGGTAATCCTGGTGTCTACATGGAAAAATATATTGAGGATTTTCGCCATGTAGAAATTCAAATTATCGCCGATGATTTCGGTAACACGGTTCACTTAGGTGAACGAGATTGTAGTATACAACGTCGTTTGCAAAAGTTAATCGAAGAAACTCCATCACCTGCTATTACACCAGAAAAAAGACAAGAGATGGGTGCGGCAGCGATAAAAGCAGCAGAAGCTGTCGATTATACAGGTGCTGGAACGATCGAGTTTATTTATGACCATCGTACAGGTGAATTTTATTTCATGGAAATGAATACTCGTATTCAAGTAGAGCATCCTGTAACAGAGATGGTAACGGGTATTGACTTAATTAAAGAACAAATTAATGTTGCAAATGGGCATAAATTATCATTTAGCCAAGAGGATGTTACATTTAATGGATGGTCAATAGAGTGTCGAATTAATGCTGAAAATGCCGCGAAAAACTTTATGCCATCACCAGGAAAAGTACAAAATTACTATTCGTCAGGTGGTTTAGGAGTTCGAGTGGATTCAGCTGTTTATTCAGGCTATACCATTTCTCCGTTTTATGATTCTATGGTAGCTAAGGTCATTACACATGGAGCAACTAGAGAAGAAGCGATTGCGAAAATGAAGCGTGCTCTTTCTGAATTCGAAATAGAGGGTGTAGATACGACGATCCCATTCCATCTTCGCTTATTAAATAATGAAACCTTTATTTCAGGTGATTTCAATACGAAATTCTTAGAAGAAAATCAAATTATGAACGACCATTAAAATAAGAATGGAGGTATTTTAAATGGAAAATCACATGCTAGAATTAGATGAACAAAAGAATGAACTTGGTAAGGTTGAAATTTCTCCAGAGGTAATTGAGGTAATTGCAGGTATTGCGGCAGCAGAAGTGGAAGGTGTTGCTACAATGCGTGGAAATTTTGCGTCAGGTGTAGCTGAAAAGCTTGGTCGCAAAAACCATGGTAAGGGAGTTCGTGTTCAATTAAATGAAGACGGAATTAAGGTAGATGTTTCAGTTGTGATTACTTATGGTGTTTCGGTTCCAGAGGTAGCCAAACTTATTCAATCAAATATCCAACAAGCACTTCAAACCATGACAGCTATTGAATTAAAGGAAATTAATGTACATGTAGTTGGAATTCAATTTGAACAAGCTGAATCAATAGAAGAAGCATAGTTTCTAATGCTTGTCTAATTATAAGCAGTCAAGATTTATAGATCTTGGCTGTTTTCCTATGTGGACATCGTGAAAAAAAGTATGAAGTATCATAAGACTTGTATAAAATAATAGGGTAGTACATTTCCTAACCTTTTAAATGTGAAACATAGTATGGTATGATCAGAAAATGAATTAGTTCAAAGGAGTAATAATAATGAATCGAAGAGTAGCAAGACTAAGAGCTGCACAGGCTCTCTATCAAATGGATCTGGCGCATACAGAACCTGAGAGTGCTTTAGAAAGTGTATTAGATGATGGAGAGGTAGCAAGTGATTTTCTTAACGAGCTTATTTATGGAACATTAAAAAATAAAGAACAAATTGATCAGTTAATAACAGAAAATTTAACCGGCTGGAAAATCGAACGAATGGGTCATGTTGATCGCGCGATTACGAGAATGGCATTATATGAGATGCTTTATATAGAGGATATTCCTGTAAACGTAACTTTTAATGAGGCAATTGAGTTAGCAAAGGCATTTGGCGGTGATGAATCGGGGAAATTTATTAATGGATTATTGTCTAAGTCCATTGAGAAAATGAATCAATAAAAAAAGAGGTACAATAAAATGTCTCATTCAAACATTCAAACAGTTACTGAAATTACTCGTTATATTAAAGAAATAATGGAGAATGATCATATTCTACAAAGTGTTTGGATAAAAGGTGAAATTTCAAATTTTAAACGCCATAGTCGTGGCCATATGTATTTTACCATAAAAGATCAAAATTCAAGGCTACAGGCAGTTATGTTTGCTGGACATAATCGTTTTCTCACATTCAAACCTGAAAATGGGATGAGCATCATCGTTCGGGGTGAGTTAACGGTGTATGAGCCATATGGCTCTTATCAAATGTATGTAAAAGAGATGCAGCCAGATGGTATCGGAAGTTTGTATTTAGCTTATGAGCAACTGAAAACCAAACTGCAGCAAGAAGGTCTCTTTGACCATGCGTATAAGAAGGCTTTACCAACCTTTCCTAATAAGGTTGCCATTATTACTTCACCAACAGGTGCTGCTGTAAAGGATATGATTTCTACCTTAAAAAGACGATATCCTATTGTAGAATTAGCGTTATTCCCAGTGTTAGTACAAGGGGAGCATGCACCAGCATCTATTCTTCGAGCTATCGAGCAAGTAAATATTCTCGGCCATTTTGATTTGATTTTACTTGGGCGTGGCGGAGGCTCCATCGAAGAATTGTGGGCTTTTAATGAAGAAGTAGTGGCAAGAGCTATTTTTGAATCAAATACACCAATTATATCAGCTGTCGGGCATGAAACTGATTTTACAATTAGTGATTTAGTGGCTGATTTAAGAGCACCTACTCCTACTGGAGCAGCAGAGTTGGCTGTGCCTGATAAAAAAGAGCTCCTACATAGAATAGAGCAATTACAAAATCGTATGATGAGAAAAGTCAACGAACAACTATTTAGTCAAAAACGAGCTTTAGAAAGAATTGAACGCTCGTATGCTTTTAAATATCCAGCCCAACTCATTCAACAAAAAGAACAAGAGCTAGATACATTGTTAGAACGCTTAAATCGTGCGATGTCGCAACAATTGAACGATAAAAATAATAAAATAACGCAGCTTTATCAATTATTAATCAGAAATCACCCGAAAGATAAAATTGATGAACTGAAAAAAGACCTTATTAGACAAGAAGAACGTTTATTATCAAAAATTAATGAGACGTTTACTTGGAAAAGAAGCCAATTTCAATCACTACTCACTCAGTTAAACTTGGTAAGCCCTTTGAAGGTGATGGAACGGGGTTATAGTCTTGTCTATGATGAGCAGAAGTCGTTGATTAAAAAAACATCACAGGTCCAAAGTGGTGATTCTATACAAATACACGTTACAGATGGACAATTAAAATGTGATGTGGTGGAAGTTGTAAAGAAATAGGAGGGGTTTGCTATGGTTGAAAAATTAAAGGAAGAATTATCGTTTGAAGATGCGATGAGTCAATTAGAGGAAGTGGTTGAGAGGTTAGAGCAAGGCGATGTTCCTCTTGATGAAGCTATTGCTATGTTTCAAAAGGGAATGGAATTATCGAAAAACTGCCACTTGAAATTAGAACAGGTTGAGAAAAAAATGGATAAAATTCTCCATCCAGATGGGGAGATTGAAGAAGTCCAATTGATGGAGGAAACAGAGTGAACAAGGAGATGGAGCAATTTTTAGATGAGATTAAACCGATAATGGAGGAGCAGTTAGTTCAATCGATAAATGATTTGAACTTTCCAGCATCATTAAAGGATAGCATGATATACTCTCTAGAAGCTGGGGGGAAAAGAATTCGACCTATGCTATTATTAGCTACATTACGTGGTTTTAATCAACCATTAGAGCTTGGGTATGATATTGCCTCAGCCATTGAAATGATCCATACTTACTCACTTATACATGATGATTTACCAGCCATGGACGATGATGATCTAAGAAGAGGCAAGCCTACCAATCATAAGGTATTTGGCGAGGCGACAGCAATTTTAGCTGGTGACGCTCTGCTTACCCATAGTTTTGAAAGAATAGCTAACGCGACTTTATCACCTGTGCAAATCGTTCGATTAATTAAAGAACTAGCTATTGCATCAGGTCCCGAAGGAATGATTGGTGGACAAGTTGCCGATATGGAAGGTGAAAATAAGAAATTATCTTTAGAAGAATTAACGTATATTCATCAACATAAAACAGGTGATTTATTAACCTATGCAGTAGTTGCAGGTGGGATTATAGCGGGAGCATCAGAGGAAGAGATTTTTCATTTAAAAGAATTTGCCCAGGAGCTAGGATTAGTATTTCAAATAAAGGATGACTTATTAGATATCGAAGGTGATATTGAGTTAATCGGTAAACCTGTAGGTAGTGATGAAGAAAATAATAAAAGTACATACCCAAGCTTACTTGGAATTGAAAACACGAGAGAAAAATTAGAAGAGCATACAGAATTGGCTTTAGCACATTTAAATAAGGTGGACATGAATAGCCAATTATTAAAGGCTATTACAGATTATGTGAAAAATCGGAATCATTAACAAGGGCTCTTTTTAAAGAAGCCCTTTTAATCTGACTTCGTATAACTAAAAACAATCACCTTTGATGTTAGACTTATCTAGTCTTCTTACATTTTTATCACTAGAGATAGGTGGTTATTGTTTGAGGTAAGATTAGCCCCATGGTATAATACATTAAATCTTTGTAGACTTTTGGAGAGCGTTTACTTTCTATAAGTACTAATCTACATAGAAATCTAATTTCTAGAATGGATATTGAGATTTCCTGTTATTATCTAAAAATAATAATAGTAGTGATCTTTCTTGTATTTTTGATACAATGTAAGAAATTATGACGTTACAGCTTGACTTGACATAAAGAAAGATAAACTGACTCGAAAGTGAGTGTTTGTTACATGAATCTAATTGATCTGAAAGATCCTAAAATGATAAAAGATTTGAATAAACAAGAATTAGAAGAACTTGCAAAAGATATTAGACATTTTCTCATTGAAAAGCTTTCTGTCACCGGAGGACACCTTGGTCCAAATTTAGGCGTTGTAGAATTAACATTAGTTCTTCATCAACTATTTGACAGCCCAAAGGATAAATTTATATGGGATGTTGGTCACCAAGCTTATGTCCATAAAATCCTTACAGGAAGAGCAGACCAATTTGATAAGTTAAGACAATATAAAGGGCTTTGTGGTTTTCCGAAAAGAAATGAAAGTGAGCATGATGTTTGGGAAACAGGTCATAGCTCAACGTCTTTATCAGCAGCTATGGGGATGGCGACTGCGCGAGATATTAAAGGGGAAGATAATAGTGTCATTGCTATTATTGGTGATGGTGCTTTAACGGGTGGAATGGCTCTGGAAGCGCTCAATCATATAGGGCATGAACAAAAAGACTTAATTGTCATCTTAAATGATAATGAAATGTCGATAGCTCCAAATGTTGGGGCACTTCATAATGTTTTAGGACGCTTAAGAACGGCTGGTAAGTATAAAAAGGCAAAAGAAGAGTTAGAAATGCTCATCAAAAAAATTCCTGCATTTGGTGGTAAATTAGCTTCAACTGCGGAACGAGTAAAGGACAGTCTTAAGTATTTATTAGTTTCAGGAATTTTCTTTGAAGAAATGGGATTTACTTATTTAGGGCCTGTAGATGGACATGATTTAAATGATTTACAAGAAAATATGAAATATGCGAAAAAAACGTCTGGTCCTGTTTTAATTCATGTTTTAACGAAAAAAGGCAAGGGTTACGAGCCAGCAGAAAAAGATGAGCTTGGTACTTGGCATGGTCTTGGACCTTATAAAATGGAATCAGGTGAAGTGGTCAAAAAGCCTGGGCCTCCTAGTTATAGTGGAGTATTTGCGGAAACGTTAAAGAAAATAGCTCGAGAAGATGAGCGTGTTGTTGCGATTACAGCTGCAATGCCAGGAGGCACAAAATTAGATGTATTTGCGCAGGAATTTCCAAATCGAATGTTCGATGTTGGTATTGCGGAACAGCATGCTACAACGATGGCAGGTGGCTTAGCAACGCAAGGTTTAAAGCCGGTTTTTGCCGTATATTCTACTTTTTTACAAAGAGGCTATGATCAAATCGTTCATGATATTTGTCGTCAAAATTTAAATGTTCTATTTGCTATTGACCGAGCAGGTCTAGTCGGCGCAGATGGAGAAACGCATCAAGGTGTATACGATATAGCTTACCTTAGACATTTACCTAATATGAAGATTTTAATGCCAAAAGATGAAAATGAATTACAGCATATGATATACACAGCTATTCAATATGATGATGGTCCCATTGCTGTCAGATATCCAAGAGGGAATGGTTACGGGATAAAAATGGACCAGCAATTAAAAGCAGTGGAAATAGGTAAATGGGAAGTTATAACTGAAGGTAATGATGCCTGTATTCTGAGTTTTGGAACGATGCTACCAGTAGCTGAGGAGGCTATTGAGCATTTGAAAACGCTAGGAATCAATGTTGGGTTAATCAATGCTAATTCGGCCAAACCTTTAGATGAAAAACTTCTTCTCGAGCTTGCGAAAGCAAATATCCCAATGCTAACACTGGAAGAAGCTGCTTTACAAGGTGGTTTTGGGAGTGCGGTTCTCGAGTTTTTTAATGAAGAAGGCTATCAAGATTTAACGATAAAACGTATGGGAATCCCTGATAAATTTGTAGAGCATGGAAGTGTCAATCAATTACTTGAAGAAATAGATCTAACGGCAAATCAAGTGAGTGAACGTATTTTAACGATGATACCAAGACAACAACAACAAAGGGCGTAACAATAGAATGACAAAAAAAGAAAGAGTAGATATTTTGCTTGTAGAGCAAGGGCTTTTTGATACACGAGAAAAAGCAAAACGGGCAATTATGGCTGGTATTGTCTATAAGGAAACAGAAAGAATGGATAAACCAGGGATTAAAATTGACCGAGAAAGCCTGTTAACCATCAAAGGGAATGTGTTACCTTATGTGAGTCGCGGAGGTCTTAAATTAGAAAAAGCGATTAAGCAATTTGAATTAAACTTAACGGATAAAACCGTTCTAGACATAGGGGCTTCAACGGGCGGATTTACAGATTGCTCTCTTCAGAACGGAGCTCGTTTAGTTTATGCATTGGATGTTGGTTATAATCAACTGGCATGGAAATTAAGGCAGGATGAGCAAGTGGTTGTAATGGAAAGGACGAACTTCCGTTATGTCAAAAAGGAAGATTTAACAAAAGGAACACCGAATTTTTCAACGATAGATGTTTCTTTTATCTCTTTAAAGCTTATCCTACCGGTTTTAAAAAATATATTAGATGACGACGGTGAAGTGATTGCTTTAATCAAACCCCAATTTGAAGCTGGGCGTGAACAGGTTGGTAAAAAAGGAATTGTGAGAGATAGTAAGGTTCACGAACAAGTGATTGTTAATATGTGCGAATTTGCTACACAACAAGGATATGATATAAAAGGCTTAAGTTTTTCACCGATTACGGGCGGTGAAGGCAACATCGAATTTTTACTTTATTTATCGATTTCAGATCAAAATGAAAAAAATAGCTCTATAACAAATGAAGAAATTTCAGAAGTCGTTAAAACAGCTCATCAAAATTTTAGAAATTCATAAAAGAGAGGAATTCCTTCTCTTTTTTTTTATGAAAAATAAAACATGTATAATTATGCATGTTTTGTTAGCGAAAAACCTGAAAAGGTTGTCATTTCCTTCTGAAAAAGAGATAATACTATTAATACTATTTAGAAAGAAATTAGGTGACTGTTTTGAATAAGGGACAACGTCATATAAAAATAAGAGATCTCATTACAAATAATGAAATAGAGACACAGGATGATTTAGTTGAAAGGCTAAAATCGGAGGGCTATAATGTTACGCAAGCTACGGTCTCTCGTGATATAAAAGAATTGCACTTAGTAAAGGTGCCTATGATCGATGGACGCTACAAATATAGCCTTCCGGCAGACCAGCGATTTAATCCGCTTCAGAAACTAAAAAGAGCATTAGTGGACAGTTTTGTTTCTGTTGATTTAACCGATAATTTAATTGTTATGAAAACTTTACCCGGTAATGCGAATGCAGTGGGTGCGTTAATTGATAATTTAGATTGGAATGAAGTATTGGGTACAATTTGTGGGGATGATACACTTTTAATTATTTGTAAAGATAAAGAAGATGGTCCAGAAATTTCTAAACGATTTTTAGATATGCTTTGAGGTGATTAATCATGCTTGAAGAATTGACGATAAAGAATTTTGCCATTATAGATGAACTAACGATATCTTTTGAAAAAGGCTTGACGGTCTTAACTGGAGAAACAGGAGCTGGTAAATCGATCATAATCGATGCAATTGGATTATTATTAGGTGGCAGAGGTTCAGCTGATTTTGTTCGTTATGGTGAGAAAAGAGCAGAAATTGAAGGTTTGTTTATTGTAGAAAAAAATCATCAAGTGTTACATAAGGCATTAGAGCTAGGTATTGAAGTGGAAGAGGAAATGCTGGTACTTAGAAGAGATTTAACTCAAAACGGTAAAAGTATATGCCGCATTAATGGAAAGCTTGTTACTTTAGGAATTTTAAGGGAAATAGGACAAACATTAGTCGATATTTTTGGTCAGCATGAACATCAGGCCCTTATGCAAACAGAAGAGCATTTATTAATGGTGGACCAATATGCACAAAAGCAGCTTTCAAAAACCAAAAGTGAATATGAAGGGTTATATGAGCAAGCAGCGGTTTTAAGAAAAAGAATAAAGCAGCTGACGGAGAATGAGCAAGAAATGGCTCAAAAAATAGACTTGTATCAATATCAATTACAAGAAATTGAAAATGCTAAATTAACGCCTAAAGAAGACGAGCTTTTAGAAGAAGAAAGGTATCTCTTAACAAATAGTGAAAAGTTGTTTAACTTGTTACAAAATAGCTATCAAAATTTATATGGTGAAGCGAAAGGACTTGATTTCCTTTCAAATGCAGTCTCTGAATTAGAGGAAGCTGCAACCATTGATAAAGACCTAAAAAATATCCATGAGCAAATTACGAATAGCTTTTATTTATTAGAGGAAGCAACCTTTTCATTAAGAGACCGTGTAGAACGAGTCGATTTTGATCCGGAACGATTAAGCCATATCGAATCGCGACTAAATGAAATACAGCAATTAAAAAGGAAATATGGAACTACGGTAGAGGAAATTTTGGAATATGCTTCAAAAATCGAGGAGGAGCTTGAAACATTTTTACACAAGGATGATCAAGTAGAAACCTTCAAAAATCAATTAGATGCTGTGTGGTTGGACTTAAAAGTTGAAGCAAAAGCCATTACTGATATAAGAAAGCAGGCAGCAAAGCAATTGATTTCTTTCATTCATGATCAATTAAAATTACTCCATATGGAAAAAGCCCAATTTGAGATCCGAATTGAAGACCGAGTAGGACTTCAGGAACATCAGCGCTATCATAGAAATGGAAAAGATACGATTGAATTTTTTATCTCTACGAATACGGGAGAACCATTAAAGCAACTCGTTAAAGTTGCTTCTGGTGGGGAAATTTCAAGGATTATGTTAGCGATTAAAACAATTTTCTCTTCTCATCAAGGATTAACGTCTGTCATTTTTGATGAAGTGGATACAGGTGTAAGTGGTCGAGTTGCACAAGCAATAGCGGAAAAAATACATGAAGTTTCTATAGGCTCTCAGGTACTTTGTATTTCTCATTTACCACAAGTTGCGGCTATGGCTGACACCCATCTTTATATTACAAAGGATGAAAGTGAATCACGAGTAAGAACACAGGTTAAAACATTATCAAATGAAGAGAAAACAAATGAAATTGCCCGAATGATTTCTGGCGTAGAAGTAACGGAGCTTACGAAAAAGCATGCCCAAGAATTAAGGCAACTTGCAAAAAAACATAAAAATTTTATTTGAAAAGCTAACCAAATTAGGTTAGCTTTTTTCTGTCGATTCTAGTTATAAATGTTCGCTGACAAGGCAACATTAGTAATACAGCCATCATGGAGGTGTGGGCTAAGGAGCTAGGAGAGTGAAGTGTGTGAGAGGCGAAAAATTGAGGAAAATGGTGGGGGTTGTCCTTTTGATGTTCCTAGTTAGCCTAACTTTTTCTGGAACCGTGAAGGATATCTTATCGATTCCAAACGAAATAACGGTTTTTGAAGGGATAAAAACGGAACTATTTCAAACAACTCAAAATCAAGATTTAAAGGTAAACCATAATAGTATTTCTTATTCTACATTACAAGACAAAAAAGCAGAAACAACCTTTATTACGGCCGAAGAAATGGGTGAGCAGGAAATGACTGTAACTAAGAATGGTTTTCCTGTAAAACATGTTAATGTTAATGTACTTCCCAGAATGGAAGTTATACCTGGTGGTCAATCAATAGGTGTTAAATTAAATACAGAGGGTGTATTAGTTGTTGGGCATCATTTAATCTCAACAACCATTGGCAATGAGTCTCCTGGTGAAAAAGCAGGAATTGAAGTTGGCGATATGATCGTTAAAATCAATAATGAACCTATTCAACATATTACAGAAGTAGCTAATATTGTACAAAAAGCTGGTGAGGGAAACCAGCCGTTGAGTGTTGAAATTAAGCGAAATCATGAGACTTATAATAAACAATTAGTACCTTTAAAAGCCAAAAATGAACATTCTTATCGATTAGGTCTTTATATACGGGATTCAGCTGCTGGTGTTGGAACATTAACCTTTCATGATCCAGTTAGTCAAAAATATGGAGCTCTAGGTCATGTCATATCTGACGTTGATACCCAAAAGCCAATTATTGTTCATGATGGTCAAATCATTCGTTCTTCTGTAACCTCCATTGAAAAAGGGAGTAATGGAGACCCAGGAGAAAAGCTCGCAAGTTTTAAAAAGCCAAGAGATATTATAGGGAATATCGAAAAAAATAGTGCATACGGAATATTTGGTACTTTAAATAAAGTAGAATTAAGGAATAATCATTATGATCAAAAAATGCCGATAACGATGGCCCATGAAGTAAAGGAAGGACCAGCGAAAATTTTAACAGTTGTTAATGGGGAAGATATTGAAGAATTTGACATAGAAGTCGTAAGTTCTGTTCCGCAGAAGCATGCTGCCACAAAAGGGATGGTCATACGCGTGACGGATCCGAGGCTTTTAGAGGCAACAGGTGGAATTGTTCAGGGGATGAGCGGCAGTCCTATCATTCAGGACGGTAAATTAATTGGTGCAGTAACTCATGTATTCGTCAATGACCCAACTTCTGGATATGGGTGTCATATAAGTTGGATGTTAGAAGAGGCGGGAATTTTTACTCCGTACTCAGGAGCCAAAGCGAGTTAATCTCGTTTGGCTTTTTTTAATGTTACCGTATCTCAACCTAATTCAATATGGTAAAATGTAGATAACAAAAATATAATTCGACAAAAACGCATCTTAACACGATTGAAATCGAAATAGCTCGAAAAACATAGGATTAGAGAGTATTCGTGAGAAAAAATGATAAAATTAATAATTTTCTAATAAATATAAAGGAATTGAAGAATACTTGTCGAATTCGTTTAGAGACAAATTAACAGTTTAATGAGGAGGACATTTCGTGCAAAAGATAAAAGTAGCTATTTCAGATGATAATCGAGAGTTAGTAAATTTACTCAATGAATACATATCGGCTCAAGAGGATATGGAAGTAATTGGGGTGGCTTATAATGGACAAGATTGTTTAAATTTAATTGAAAGTAAGCAACCCGATGTCTTAATATTAGATATTATCATGCCTCATCTTGATGGGCTTGCTGTATTAGAACGATTACATCAAATGAATTTAGTACGAAAGCCTAATATAATTATGCTAACCGCATTTGGACAAGAGGACGTAACCAAAAAGGCTGTCGATTTAGGAGCTTCCTATTATGTTTTAAAGCCTTTTGATATAGAGGTTCTAGTATCAAATATTAGAGAAATCGGAAGCACCAAACAGTCATTTATTCAAAAGTCTAATTCGAATTCTACATCTACATTGACATCTTCTCATTCCTCACAAAGAAACGATAATAGACATAGCTTTAATTTAGATGCCAGTATAACAAGTATTATTCATGAGATTGGAGTACCAGCTCATATAAAAGGATATATGTATTTAAGGGAAGCGATTACAATGGTCTATAATGATATCGAATTATTGGGCTCTATTACCAAGGTTCTTTATCCTGATATTGCCAAAAAATTCAATACAACAGCTAGTCGAGTAGAAAGAGCAATTCGACATGCGATAGAGGTAGCTTGGAGTAGAGGAAATATTGATTCTATCTCTAGTTTATTTGGATATACCGTTAGTCATACTAAAGCAAAGCCAACCAATTCAGAGTTTATTGCCATGGTTGCAGATAAACTTAGGATTGAACATAAAGTGAGTTAATGGACAAAGTAAGGTTTAAAAAGTGGACACTTTTTAAACCTTTTTTAGTGGTTTAGAAAACCCCTGGCTATGCCGGGGGTTCAAAAGAGCTTCTAGCGTGGTATTAAAAAAACCTCACTTCATGGTAGGATAAAG